>NZ_JBFUDJ010000001.1:0-1278664 GCF_056404775.1 Mesorhizobium sp. P2_B5
CGCGCCATCCGCGCCATCTGGCGTTCCAATGGCCGCGCCGAGGAAATCACCGTCTGGTGCTCCAACGACTATCTCGGCATGGGCCAGAATCCCGATGTCATCGCCGCGTTCCAGAACGCGGCCGGCAAGATGGGCTCTGGCGCCGGCGGCACCCGCAACATTTCAGGTACCAGCAACCCGCTGGTCGAGCTCGAAGTGGAACTTGCCGACCTGCACGACAAGGAAGCGGCCCTGGTCTTCACCTCCGGCTTCGTCTCCAACGAAGCCTCGATCTCGACSATYGCGCGKCTKTTGCCCAACTGCCTGATCATCTCGGACGAGYTGAACCACGCTTCGATGATCGAGGGCGTGCGGCGCTCGGGCGCCGAAAAGAAGATTTTCCGCCACAATGACGTCGCGCATCTCGAAAGCCTTTTGCAAGCGGCWGGCCGCGAGCGCGCCAAGCTGATCGTCTTCGAGAGCGTCTATTCGATGGACGGCGACATTGCGCCGATCAAGCAGATCGTCGAACTGGCCGAACGCTACAATGCCATGACCTATGTCGACGAGGTCCATGCCGTCGGCATGTACGGACCGCGCGGCGGTGGCATCACCGAGCGCGAAGGCTTGGCCGACCGGATCGACATCATCGAAGGCACGCTCGCCAAGGCGTTCGGCACGCTCGGCGGCTATATCGCCGGCAACAGCGCCATCATCGATGCGGTGCGCTCCTACGCGCCGGGCTTCATCTTCACCACGGCGCTGCCGCCGGCGATCGCCGCTGCCGCCACCGCCTCGATCCGCCACCTGAAGCGCTCGCAGGTCGAGCGCGACGCGCAGCAGCGCCAGGCGACGCGGACCAAGGAGGTTCTCGCTGCCGCCGGCCTGCCGGTAATGGAGTCGCCCACCCATATCGTGCCGGTGCTGGTCGGTGACCCGGAGGCCTGCAAGATGGCCAGCGACCGCCTGCTTGGCGTGCACGGCATCTACATCCAGCCGATCAACTATCCGACCGTGCCGCGCGGTACCGAGCGGCTGCGCATCACGCCGACGCCGTTCCATTCCGATGCGCTGATTGCGGGACTGCAGGACGCACTGGTCGAGACCTGGGATGCGCTCGGCATTCCCTACGGTTCGGCAGGCCGGCCCGCTGTCGCCAAGAGCGACCGGATTGTTCCGCTGCTGGTGCAGAAATCCGGCGGCTGAAGGTAGGCGGCGACCAAGCGCTGCCGCCCGGGAAGTCGATGCCGGCCGCAGTCCAGCTTTTCAGCAATTTGATCCCGCTCAATGCTCAAAGGGTCCGGATGCCTGACAATGAGCTTCAAATTGTCGAGGAGCTTCATCATGGGCCATAATTCTCACACATCCTTCGCTGACTTCACGCACGCTGCCCAGCAGGCGCAGCAATGGGTCAGGGAACTTGCCGGCGATCTCTCCTGGAGCGAACCGAGCGCCTGCCGCCTCCTGAGATGCGTTCTGCACACCGTGCGCGACTGGTTGTCTCAAGCGGAAATGGCCGATCTGTCGGCGCAGCTGCCTGTTCTGGTTCGTGGAATCTACTTCGAAGGCTGGAAGCCATCTGTGCCTGCGTGTGAACGCACGAAGCGGGACTTCATTCTCAGCGTCAGGAACAGTTTTGGCTACGATGACGAGATCGACTTCAATGTCGCCATCAACGCGGTATTCAAGCTCCTGGATCGTCACATTTCGCATGGTGAGATCGTACAGGTCAGAAACTCGATGAAGAAGTCGCTGCGAAAACTGTGGCCGGTGGATTGACCAATGTTCCGCGACCGGGAAGAGGCTGGAGTGAAGCTTGGCCTGGAGCTTAGCAGGCTTCAACTGCACCAGCCCATCGTGCTGGCATTGCCGCGTGGCGGCGTGCCTGTCGCAGTGGAAGTGGCCAGGGCCCTCAGCGCTCCTCTTGATCTGCTTATCGTCCGCAAGGTCGGCGCCCCGGGCAATCCCGAGCTGGCTGTTGCCGCAATCGTCGATGGCGACCCTGGCGACGTCGTCTTGAACCGTGAGATTGTCGAAACCTATGGACTCGACGAAAGCGAACTACGTGTCTTGATTGCAAATGAGCGGCCAGAACTCGAACGCCGGCGCGCTGCCTATCGCGGGAAGACCGCACCGATCTCGATTGCGGGAAAGACCGCGATCATCGTCGATGACGGTGCCGCGACCGGTACGACCATGAAAATCGCGATCCGCGCCCTCAAGCGCCGGTCACCAAGGGAAATCGTCGTGGCAATTCCCGTTTCACCGCAAGAGACGGTCGCCGCGCTGGAACAGGAAGCGGACCGTGTGGTCTGCCTTAGTCAGCCAGCACGGTTCCGGACCTTGGGCCACCACTATCTGCGGTTCCCGCAGCTCTCTGACAGCGACGTTGTCTCCGCCATGGACGGGGCTGCCCAGCTGTACAAAATTGGCCAGCGGCACGTTTCCGGCCTAGTTCAAAAGCCGTGAAGAACAGGAGATCGCACTGATGCAGATCCGCACGCTTTCTGCTCTGGAATGCACCAAAATCCTGACGGCCAACCGTGTTGGCCGCCTGGCATGCGCGAAGGACGGGCAGCCATATATCGTGCCCTTCTACTACGCTCATTCGGACGCTCATCTTTACGCGTTTTCGATGCCGGGCAAGAAGATCGAATGGATGCGAGCCAATCCTTTGGTGTGCGTCCAGATTGACGAACATGGCCAGGGCCGAGGATGGAGAAGCGTCGTTGCCGACGGCCGGTACGAAGAATTGCCTGACCAGATCGGCCACAAGCTTCAGCGGGACCATGCCTGGTCGGTGTTGAGCAAGCATTCCGACTGGTGGGAACCTGGCGCACTCAAGCCCGTCATTCCTCCTACAGCCGACAGTGCACCACACGTTTTCTTTCGGATCCTGATCGAGCAGGTGTCCGGACGAGAAGCAAGCGAGTAGTCGCCCCATCAAGTCTTGCGAGAAATGAAATGAAAGGGCCGGCGCAATCTGCACCGGCCCTTTTTCTTTACCGTTGAATTGCTATCGCGCCATCAAGACCGGCAGCGATTGACCCGCAAGCATTGACTTGGTGACCCCGCCGAAAATTCGCTCGCGCAACCGGGAATGACCGTAGGCCCCCATCACCATCAACTCTGCAGCAACATCGCTGGCATGCTGGCGAAGGACATCGGCAACCGAATGGTTCGCGCTCGGCAGCCGTTCGACGGTAACCTTCACGCCATGCCGGGCAAGATAGGCCGCGGCATCGGCTCCGGGTTCCGCGCCGTGATGGAACTCGTCCTCGATCGGGTCGACAATTACGAGGTGAACCTCTTCGGCGCCTTTCAGCATATCGAGAGACTCGCGGACGGCGCGCGATGACTCAAGACGGGCGTCCCATGCAACGAGGATGCGCTTCGGCTTCAGCGTCGGGCGCGAACCCTCGGGAACGAGCAAAATGGGCTTTCCCGATGAGAACAGCGTGCCCTCGATGACTTTATCCTTGAGCGTATGGCTTGTCAGCAGATCTGGTCCGAGAATGGTCAGATCGGCGTAGCGGGCACGCCTTCCGATGACGTCGTCCGCCCAGGCCGTATCGGGATAGTCGTCGCTCAGATCAGCCGATACCGGGCTCTTCGAAAGAAAGGCGCCGACTGCCGAGATTCGCTTCTTGAGCCTTTTTACCTCGGCCTGACGCTCCTCAAGCCAGGCTGGCGAGACGACGGCGGCATACGCACCGCCTGAGGGCGGTGCGGCCAGTTCAAGAACGAGCACGGAGAGATGAGCGCCGATCTGTTCGCACAGGCCGGCGGCGAGCTTCAGATCGCCCTCGCCCTGGTTCGGTCCGGTAACCGTAAGCAGTGTCTTGAAAGTCATGGCAATAACTCCTCATTTCCGCGTGAAGGTTCAATCGTTGCTGAAGCTTAGGCGGGAGAGGCCGGTGCGTTCATTGCGCTGAATCAATCCCTTGGGTGCGGCCCCATTTGATCCGTATCAACGTCCTCGCGAGCCAAGGCTGTAGGCTTCCGCCAATCAGTCGGGGAAACGCAGATGAAATTTCTGATCGCGGTGGCTCTCGCAGGTTTGGCCTTCAATACCGCCGCCGCTCAGGAGCTGGGCAACGGCAAGGCGGAATACATGAATTCCTGTGCCGTCTGCCATGGTCCCGAAGGCAAGGGCGATGGTCCGCTCGGCGACGAATTGGTGAAGCGGCCGGCTGACCTGACCCGGCTTTCGAGAGACAATGGCGGCGCGTTCCCCTACTGGCGCGTTTTCGCGATGATCGACGGCCGCACCATGGTGCCGGAGCATGGGGATCGCGACATGCCGGTCTGGGGGCGCCAGTTCCTTCCTGGTGACGTGAAGAAATATGGCCCGAACGCCGGGGAAATCGTCACCAGGGAACGGATCCATGACCTGGCTGGTTATGTCGAGACACTGCAGCAATGAGAGCACATGGCGGAAACGGTCTCCGCAAGACACAAGCATCAAGGAGGCGGTCCATGATCGTTGATGACCAGCAATCCGTTACCGCGTTCCTGCTTGATCCTGCCTCATACGCCGCGGCCGGGCCGGTCGAGGCGATCGAGACCCATATCTCGCGTATTTTTCTGGCTGGCGAACGCGCCTACAAGATGAAGCGGGCAGTGAAGCTCCCCTATGTCGATTTCTCGACGCCGGCACTGAGGCTGGCCGCTTGCGAGAAAGAGGTAGAACTCAACTCCAAGACCGCGCCCGGCCTCTATCTGGGTGTGCGTCACATTACACGCGAAGCAAATGGCAAACTGACTTTTGACGGCACTGGCCGACTGGTCGATGCGGCGATCGAGATGGTTCGCTTCGATCAGTCGAGGCTCCTCGATCGGATGGCTACCGCCGGAGACCTGACGCCAGCGCTGATGACCGCCGTAGCACGCATGATCGTGGGATATCACCGTGCCGCGGCGGCGGTCCACAATGGCAGCGGGTCGTCCAACATGGCTGGCGTGCTCGACATCAACGAGGGCGGCTTTGCCACCAGCCATGTTTTCACAAAAGCAGAGAGTACGACCTTTGCCGAAGCCTTCCGCACCGCTCTTGCCCGCTATGCCGGATTGCTGGACCGCCGGGAAGCCGCGGGCAAGGTCCGCCGATGCCACGGCGATCTGCATCTGCGCAATATCTGCCTTTTCGACGGCGAGCCCCGCCTCTTCGATTGCATCGAATTCAACGACCAGATCGCCAGTATCGACGTCCTGTACGACCTTGCCTTCCTGCTGATGGACCTTTGGCATCGCGGTTTTCCGCAGCTCGCCAACCTTGTGATGAACCGCTATCTCGACGAAGCCGACGACGAGGACGGGTTCATCCTGCTGCCCTTTTTCATGGCGGTGCGGGCTGCCGTGCGCGCCCACGTCACAGCAACCCAGGTCGAGGAAGGCAGTGCCGATTCCGGCAAACTGACTGTCGAGGCCAGATCCTATTTCGACCTTGCCCGGACATTTCTCCAGGAAACCCCGCCGCGTCTCGTTGCCATCGGCGGCCTCAGCGGTTCCGGCAAGACGACCGTTGCAGAGGCGTTCGCCGCCCATGTCGGCGTGCCGCCCGGCGCCCGCATCGTCGAAAGCGACCGTATCCGCAAAGCCATGCACGGTGTGCCGGCCGAAACGCGGCTACCGGACAAAGCCTATCGGCCGGAAGTCTCCGACCGCGTCTACCGCGAAATGGCGTGGCGGGCCGGCCTGATCCTCGCGGAGGGTGGATCGGTTGTCACTGATGCCGTGTTTGACAGGCCTGCCGATCGCGATCGGATCGAGAAGGCGGCGAGTGACAGGGGCGTCGCATGCTCTGGATTCTGGCTGGAAGCGGATCCGCTTGTTCTCTGGCAACGGGTCAGCGAGCGCAAGGGGGGTCCTTCCGACGCCACCATAGATATCCTCTCGCGACAGTTGCAGCGAAAGGCCACTCAATCCACCTGGCGCAAGGTCGACGCTGATCGGAAGCCTGCCGATATCGTCGCGGAGTTGAGAAGGTTTTCCGATAGCGACGCCTCCGAAATCCTGCGCACAGCCTCATGACGGCAAGGTGATCGACCTCAACGCAGATCGAGTATTGCCTCGACGAGGCCGGGTTCGCTTGGATGATGCGTTACCGAAAAGCCAAATTCGCGGCACATGGCCAGCATCTTGGTGTTTTCGCTGAGCACAATGCCTTCGATCCGGCCGATCCCATCGGCCTTTGCATAATCTACGATTTGCTTGAGCAATTCCCAACCCAGACCGTGACCTTGCAAATCCGTGCGCACCAGCAAGGCGTATTCGGCGACAGCGTGGTCCGGATCGCAAGACAGGCGGCTGATACCCGCCAGCAATCCTGTGCTCGTCTCCAGAGCGACGAAAGCCATGTTGCGATCGTAGTCGAGTTGGGTGAGCCGCTTCAACATCTGGTCGGAGAAACTTTTGCGCGGCGACAGAAAACGCAGGCGCAGATCGTCAGGCGAAATCCTGGCAAGGAATTCGGGATAGAGCACGATGTCGGCCGGCTTGATCGGCCGGATGTGATAGTGCGTGCCGCCACCGGAAAACGCCTTCTCCCAACCCGACGGATAAGGCCTGATGGCGAGAGCGGGGTTCGGCCCCACCTCTTCCACCCGTTCCGGCGCGATCTCGATGCGGGCGTCGAGCGCAATCACGCCCTCGGCGTCGGCCAGCAGCGGATTGATATCCATCGAAACGAGGCACGGAAAGTCGACGGTCATCTGCGACAAGCCGTTGAGGGCCGCGATGATCGCTTGCCGATCGGCCGGCTTGCGATCGCGGAACCCGGCAAGCAGGCGGCCAATCCGCGTTTGCGCGATCAGGTCACCGGCAAGAACGTCGTCGAGCGGTGGCAATGCGATCGATGTATCATCCATAACCTCGACCGCGACGCCGCCGGCTCCAAACAGGATGGCCGGCCCGAAGATCGGATCCAAGCTCATGCCAAGGATGAGTTCCTGCGCCTGTTTTCGCACCACCATCGGCTGAACGGCATAGCCTTCGATATCGGCTTGCGGTGCGTGCTTGCGCACACGCGCTTCGATTGAGCGTGCAGCCTCGCCGGCGGCAGCTGCGGTGGCTATGCCAAGCACCACACCGCCAATGTCCGACTTGTGCGAAATCGCCTTGGACAGCAGCTTGACGACGACCTGTTCAGACGTCTTGAGGAGCTGGCCGGCCGCCGCTTCCGCTTCGTCGGGAGATCTGGCGACGATCGTCTCGGGCACCGGAATGCCGTAAGCGGAAATTGCCGCCTTGGCTTCGGGCTCGGTCAGCATTCGCCGCCCCTCCTTCGCGACCTGCCTGAATATGGCGAGCACGGCTTCCCTGTCGCTCGTGATGTCCTCGCTGCGGCTCGACGGCGTGCGCATCAATGCCCGCTGGGCACGCGACCATTCGCTGAGGTAGGAGACGGCTGTTGCCGCGTCAGCCGGCGTTTCAAAACTGGCAATGCCGGCATCCTGAAGGATTTGCCGTCCGGCGCGAGCGGTGTGTTCACCGAGCCAGCAGGTCAGGACCGGTTTGCCGGCAATCATCCCTTCCCTTGTGAGTTCCGCCACCGCGATTGCCGCGGCAAGCGCCGAACCCAGCCCCGTTGGACAATTCATCACCAGGACAACGTCCGTTCCGGGGTCTGCCGCTACAGCTTCGACGGCGGCCTTGTAACGCTCTGGCGGGGCATCGCCGATGATGTCGACCGGATTGGCGTGCGACCATGTTGGAGGCAATACGGCATTCAGGCGTTCGATGGTGGCGGGTGATAGCGCGGCCAATTCCCCTTTGCAGTCGATGAGTTGATCGATGGCCAATACCCCTGCCCCGCCGCCATTGGTGACGATGCCGACGCGGGCTCGTTTGAGCGGAGTGAAGCGGGCGATCGTTTCAGCGGCATCAAACAGCTCGGTCAGGCCTTTGACACGCAGGATGCCTGCGCGCAGCAATGCCGCCTCTGCGACACGGTCAGCCCCCGAAAGCGCGCCGGTGTGGGTCGCGGCCGCTTTGGCCGATTGCTCGTGCCGACCCGACTTGATCGCGATCACCGGCTTGACCCGTGCCGCCGCACGGGCGGCCGAGATGAACTTGCGCGGATTTGGAATTGTTTCGAGATACATCACGATGGCGCGTGTGTGCATGTCGCCCGCCAGCATGTCGAGACAATCTCCCACGTCGACATCCGCCATGTCACCCAGGGAGACGATTTGCGAGAATCCGACATGGTTGTCCGCCGCCCAGTCGATCAGCGACGTGGCAATTGCGCCGGATTGCGACAGCAGTGCGATGTTGCCGGGTTTGGCGGCCATATGCGCAAATCCGGCATTGAGCTTCAAAGGCGGGATCATCAGACCGACCGTGTTCGGCCCGATGATGCGGAAAAGATTGGGCTTGGCAGCGTCGAGCATGGCCTGGCGCAGGCCGTTCTCGCGCGTAAGCCCGGCGGTGATCACGACCGCCGACCGTGTGCCCTTGTCGCCGAGCTCGCGCACGATGCCGGGAACCGTGTCCGGCGGCGTGACGATGACACCAAGGTCTGGAACACCCGGCAGGTCGGCCGCCTTCGCATAGCAGCGTCGACCGGCCACTTGCGAATATTTCGGGTTGACCGGCCAGATCTCGCCCGCAAAGCCGCCATTGACGATGTTGTCGAAGACGACACGGCCCACCGAGCCGTCACGCACCGACGCGCCGAAGACCGCAACCGACTTCGGAGCGAACGCATGGTCGAGATTTCGAATCGTCACCCCTAGTGTCTCCTGTTCCTGGCGATCATCGCCAGTCGATCTTGCCCGTTCGTTGCGTTGGATCAAAGCGTTCTCCGGTTATCGCGATTAGCTCTTGCGCGAGGTCGATCGCAAAGTGGCGACGAGCTGCAGCGATCAACGATTGGAGAGTCGGATGAGTTACTATTTCAGCAAGATCGTCGCCATGCCGTTCACAGCGGCGATCGACCACGTGACCGACAAGCTCGCAAGCAAGGGGTTTGGCGTTCTGACCTCGATCGATGTCCAGCAGACCATGAAAGCCAAGCTTGGCGCAGATTTCAGGCCCTATGTGATCCTGGGCGCGTGCAATCCGCATTTCGCATGGCGGGCGCTTCAGGCCGAAGACAAGATCGGAACCATGCTGCCCTGCAATGTCATCGTCACGGAGGTCGGACCGGGAAGGGTGGAGGTCGCAGCGGTGGATCCGGTCGCTTCAATGGGCGCTATCGGCAATCGCGAGCTTGCGCAGGTCGCGAATGATGTGCGGCGACTGCTCGAAGAGATGGTCCGCGAACTCTAGCGCCAGGGCCATCAAGGTTGTGGGACATTGTATGAACGAGTCGGCTCTGCGGCGCGCATTGCTGGTCATTGCCATCCTTGGTCTCGCCGTTGGAGTCGGAACCTGGCGAACCGGGCTCGGCCCCTTTGAGGCCGACACGATCTGGACGGTGGCGACCTTGCCAGTGGTGGCAGCTCTCGCCCTCTCCATTCTGCGCGATTTCTGGATTGGCCGCTTCGGCGTCGATGCAATTGCGCTGGTCTCGATGTCCGCTGCACTCTTGCTCGGACAAGCCCTTGCAGCAGTGGTGGTCGCGATCATGTATGCCGGCGGTACTGTGCTAGAGGATTTCGCCCGCGGCCGCGCGGAACGGAACCTCAAGGCATTGACCGACCGGTCACCGCGTGTCGCTCACCGGAGGTCAACGCTGGGGACAGAGACCATCTCCGTGGAAGATGTTGCTGTTGGCGACGAGCTTTTGGTTCGGGCCGGCGAACTGCTTCCCGTCGACGGCATCCTGCTCGATGCTTCGGCCTCGCTCGACGAGTCGGCGGTGACCGGTGAGCCGCTGCCGGAACGGCGGACAGCGGGCGATATGCTGCGCAGCGGCACCATCAATGCGGGCGAGCCCTTCAGCATGCAGGCTTCTGCCTCGGCGGAGCAGAGCACCTATGCCGCGATCGTACGCATGGTGGCTGCGGCGCAGACGGCGAAATCCCCGTTCATCCGTATGGCCGACCGCTTCGCCCTGTTCCTGCTGCCAGCCACTTTGCTGGTTTCCGGTGCCGCCTGGTACATCTCCGGCGATCCAATCCGGGCGCTGGCCGTGCTGGTGGTCGCGACACCTTGCCCGCTCATCCTTGCGGCACCGGTTGCCTTCATCGGCGGCGTGTCCCGCGCCGCGCGAGCAGGTATCCTGATGAAAGGCAGCGCGGCTCTGGAGGCCCTTGCGCAAGTCCGAACCGCGATCTTCGACAAGACGGGAACCTTGACCATCGGCGGCGCCGAGCTCATCGAAATCGAAGCCGCACCCGGCCGTGAAGCGAACCAATTGCTGCAGTTGTTGGCATCCCTGGAACAGGCCTCGCACCATGTGCTCGCCGACTCGATCATCCGGGCGGCGCGCGGCAGACAGTTGATGCCTTCGCATCCGCGTGATGTCCGCGAGCATCGCGGCGCAGGCCTGAAGGGCAAGGTCGACAACATGTCGATCGCGGCGGGATCGCGGGCTCTCGTGCTCGCCGACAAGCCGCTGCCCGGCTGGGCGAAAGGCGGCGAAGAAAAATACCGGGACGAGCCGGTACTCAGGGTTTTTATCGCACTCGCGGGAGAGCTTGCAGGTATTTTCACGTTCGGGGACGCCGTGCGTGTCGATGCGCGCGACACACTCGGCAAGCTGCGCTCAGCCGGCATTGCGCGCATGATTATGCTCACAGGCGACGACGGCGTGGCGGCCAAGCGCATCTCCGCCCGGCTCGACCTCGACGCCATTGTCGCCGATGCGACCCCTGCCGAAAAAGTCGCGACGGTCGAATCCGAGAAAGCCTTGGCGCCGACGATGATGGTCGGCGACGGCATCAACGACGCCCCTGCCCTGGCGGCGGCAACGGTCGGTGTCGCCATGGGCGCACGTGGTGCCACCGCCTCCTCCGAGGCAGCTGACGTCATCGTGCTGACCGACAGGCTGCAGCCCGTCGCCGATGCAGTTCGGATCGCGCGGCGGACGCGGGCGATTGCCTTGCAAAGCATCATCGCCGGGCTGGCGCTGTCGGGGCTGGCAATGATTGCTGCGGCCATGGGACAGATTACCCCCGTTGCCGGAGCGCTGCTTCAAGAGGCGATCGACGTGGCGGTCATCCTCAACGCTCTGCGCACGCTTGGCGATGGACGTCTCGGGCGTGCATAGTGGACCACAGCAAAATCGGTGAACGGTCATGGCACAGCAGAATCTGGTGGTTTGCAGCAAATGCGGTGGGGTCAACCGCCTGCCGCCGGCCCGCAATGCCACGGCGGCGAAATGTGGAAAGTGCGGTAACAGGCTGTTTTCGGGTCACCCTGAAGATGTTGACGCCGCGACTTTCGATCATCAGATCGCGCGCAGCGGCCTGCCCGTTGTCGTCGACATATGGGCGCCCTGGTGCGGCCCCTGCAAGATGATGGCGCCGGCCTATGCAGCAGCAGCAAGTGAGCTGGAGCCGCATGTCCGCCTGATCAAACTCAATTCCGAGAATGAGCAGGCTGTTGCGGCCAGGCTCGGCATTCGCAGCATCCCGACCATGATCCTCTTTCATGGCGGGCGCGAAATCGCGCGCACATCAGGCGCAATGACGGCAGGCCAGATCGTCAGGTGGGTTCGCGACCGCCTGCCGACGGTCGCCGCCTGAGAGGCGCCGCGCCAATGGATCCGCTCATCGCCCGGCTGGGACTGGCCCTCGCGATAGGTCTGCTCGTCGGCTTGGAGCGCGGCTGGCAAGAGCGGGATGCGCCCGATCGCAGTCGCACGGCCGGCATCCGGACATTCGGCATATCCGGCTTGCTTGGCGGCGTTCTCGCCGCACTTGCCAACGCGCTCGGCGCGGCATCCGTGCTGGTCGGCGGCTTCATCGCCTTTGCGGCAATTTTCGCCTGGTACAAGGCGCGCGAGGCTGTCCACGACGAGGATTTCAGCGTCACGAGCGTGATCGCTGGTCTTGGCGTTTTTGCCCTTGGCGCGCTCTCCGTCGCCGGCGACTACCGGGCTGCTGCTGCCGGTGGGGCGGCATTGGCGGCAATTCTGGCCAGCCGCGAGATCCTGCACGGTCTTTTGAAGCGACTGACCTGGATCGAACTGCGTTCAGCTCTGATCCTGGCCGTGATGACGGCGATCGTTCTGCCCCTGCTGCCAAACCGGACGATGGACCCGTGGGGCGGTTTCAATCCATGGGAAGTCTGGTTCCTGACGGTGCTGATGGCCTCCATATCGTTCGCCGGCTATGTGGCTGTTCGCATTCTGGGAAATACCCGTGGTCTGCTGGTCAGTTCGCTCGCCGGTGCGATCGTTTCCTCCACCGCCGTGACCTTGGCGCTTGCCCGCAACGCCGCCTCGGCGAGCAATCCGCTGCCGCTCGCCGGGGCGGCATCGCTGGCTGCAATGGTTTCGGTTCTCCGCGTCTGCGCCGTGGTTTTGATCATAGAGCCAAGCGTGTTCGTTTGGGTCGCCATACCAGCGATTGCCGCGGCGCTCGCCTTCGCTGTCTGCGGAACATTGCTGCTGACTCGCGACAGCGGGAACGGCGAAGGCAGCGCTATCGCGCGCAATCCATTCGAACTGGGCCCGTTGCTGCTCTTCGCCTTACTCTTTGCGATCGTCGCGACCGCAAGTGCCGGGCTGGCCGCTCAATTCGGTGGGCGCGGTCTGCTGGCGAGTTCGGCGCTGGCCGGCGCATTCGATGTCGATGTCTCGGTGCTCAGCGCGCTGCGCCTGATCAAGCATTCGGTGCCTGTCGACACCGTGGGCCAAGCAGTGCTCGGGGCACTTGCGGCAAACGCGATCGGCCGCCTGTCGCTCGCAATATTTGCCGGTCCCGTCAGGTTCTGGTTGCCACTGGCCGTCGCAACCCTGATCGCCGCGATCGTGGGCGCCTGCGCGATGTTGTTGCTCAGCCCTTGATTGAAACGCGGTTCTCGAGCCTTCTTTGATGCGGATCAAGGGCCAGGTCCCGCCACCGCTCTATGAAACTCCGTGAAAGGAGTTCGCTATGACCAGTTTGAAGGACCTCACCCCGAAATTCCGCAATGTCCGGCTGCTGCTCGCGCGTGAAAAGGGCCACCCGGGAGGCGACCGCGAAGAAGGCTACGACGTGCTGGCACCATTGACCGGCGAAGGCCGGATCGATGCGGAAGAGTGGAAGTCGCACAGGGCCTCTTGCCGTGTTCGTCGCTTTCGCACCGGCGAGGAGGATCTGATCGGCCGGCTAAGGCGCAAGCCCGGTGGGCAGTGGTATTTCGACTATGCCGAAGGCGACCGCGACGACGAGATTGGCTTCCATCTCGGCGACGAACGGTTTGTGACCGGTGAGTACGTGTCGATCGAGCGCAACGGCGCCATGCACACCTACCAGGTGGCAAGGGTTGAACGGCCCTGACGCCTCGAAGCCAATATCTCTGGAAGGGTGCAGACAATGCTCCGGGAGGACGCCTGCGAATAGCCTCTCACCGGGCTTCCGCGTTCGGCGAAAATGGAACATGGCCACATTTTGCTCCTACTCGCCCCGGTTTCGATGACGTCGAAGGAACATCCGTCCTTCAGACTTTGCGCAAGATCAACAAACTGCTCGAGGGAACGCGCTATGGATAGCCTGTTTCAGGGGGCGACAAATGACCAAGCGCATCGCAATCATCCAGGGCCACCCGGACTCGGCGGGTCATCACTTGCTGCACGCGATGGCCGACGCCTATGCCGAAGCCGCAACCGCGGCGGGGCATGAGGTTCGCCGTATCGAGGTCGGGAAGCTTGAGTTTTCATTGATGCGCACGCAGGTGGACTTCGAGACCGGCGCGTTGCCGCCTGCTCTGGTGCAACCGCGGGAGGACATGCGCTGGTCGGAACACTGGGTGTTTCTGTTCCCGCTCTGGCATGGAACCATGCCGGCGCTATTCAAGGGTTTTCTCGAACACATCTTCAGGCCCGGATTTGCCATGGAGTACAAAAAAGAAGGTTTCCCGAAGCGACTGCTTGCCGGCCGTTCGGCTCGCATCGTCGTGACCATGGGGATGCCCGTGCTGCTCTATCGTTGGTACTTTGGCGCCTTCGGACTGCGCGCTTTCGAGCGCAGCATGTTGAGCTTCGCCGGAATCAAACCAATTCGCGAGAGCCTATATGGCCTCACCTTTGCCGACGAAATCAAGCGGGCGCGCTGGATCGAGGATATGCGTAAGCACGGCAGACGGGGCGACTGATCGTATCGTCTGGAATAGGGGCATCCGCATACGACCGCTGGCTTTGATGAGTGAGTTTGCTTCGCGGCCGCTCTGCGCGCGTCGTGGTGACGATGGGCATGCCTTCCGTTGTTTACCAGCTATGGTTCCTCAGACGCGGCTGGATGAACGGGCCAGATAAAGCTTGTTGAGTATTCACGGCACCAGCACCGCGGCGCCACTCAATCGTCCCTGCCTCAGATCGTCCAACGCCTGGTTGGCCTGTTCCAGCGGATAGACCTTGGTATGCGTGCGAACCTGCGCGCGCTTCGCAATGGGAAAGAACTCTTCCGCGTCGCGGCGCGTCAGGTTTGCGACCGACACCAGTTCGCGCTCTTCCCAGAGCAATTCGTAGGCCATCGCCGGAATGTCACTCATGTGAATGCCGCCGCAAACCACCCGGCCACCCTTGCGGACGGCACCAAGCGCGATCGGCACCAGGTCACCCACAGGAGCGAAGATGATTGCGGCATCGAGGTGCTTGGGCGGTGATTCATCCGACCCACCTGCCCAGGTCGCACCGAGCGAGCGTGCGAATACCTGTGCTTGCTCGTCACCCGGCCGAGCGAAAGCGAAGATCTCACGACCCTGCCAGGAGGCGATCTGGGCGACGATGTGTGCGGCGGCGCCGAAACCATAGAGTCCGAGCCGCTTGCCGTCCCCCGCCTTCTTCAGGCATCGCCAGCCGATCAGGCCAGCGCAAAGCAACGGCGCCAGGGATACGGGGTCGGCCTCCGGGTCCAGATCGAAGGCGAAACGCGCATCAGCTATGACATGGCTTGCGAAGCCGCCGTCGCGCGTATAGCCCGTAAAATCTGGCTGATCGCAGAGATTTTCATTCTCTGCGACACAGTAAGGACAATGCCTGCAGGTGTGTCCAAGCCAGGGCACGCCAACGCGGCGTCCGATCCTGGAACGCGCCGCGCCCTTACCGACAGAATCGATGATACCGACGATTTCGTGACCCGGAATGAGCGGCAATTTTGGATGACGCAGGTCACCATCAATGACATGCAGATCGGTCCGACAGACAGCGCATGCCTCGACTTTCAACCTGATCTCACCCGGCCCAGCTATGGGATCGGGCATGTCGACCAGTTTCAAGGGCATGCCGACGCTTTCGAGCATCATCGCTCTCATGACAACTCCTGCGTTGTCCGCAAGGAACAAGGGAAGCAGGTCATGCTCGCTTCCCTTTGACGTTTCGACGCATCACGCGATTGTAAGGTGGTCTTCCACCATGCGTACGCCAGGCACAGCCCAGGCGGCCCGCTCTGTTGTGCGACGTTCGGCCCAGCTGTTGACCTTGCCTTTCAGGGTTACCTTGCCGTCGGACACGCTGACTTCTATCGCTTTCGACTCGACTTCCGCGCTGCGCTTCAAGGCGTCTTCGATGCGCTTTTTCACATCCGACGCCGTCGCATGCGGCAGCACCTCGATGCTGTTGTGTACCCCGAGAACGCCAGCCAGATATCGGATCGCGGCGAACGCTGCGGATCTCTGATACTGCCACTCCACCTTGCCGGTGAGTGTCACCCAGCCGTTCTGGACCCTGACCTGTACCGCTCCGTCGGGGACGACGGTATTCCAGCTGATCGAGTGTAGGGCGCGTTTGGCGATCTCGTCGTCGGCCGTCAGATTGCTGCCGACAGGCCGCACTTCGATCTCCTGCGCGATACCCTTCACACCTTTGACGCGGCGTACCACCTCCTCCGTGGCTGCCTTCTGCGCATAGGTCGATACATGGCCGGTCAGCGTGACCACGCCGTTGTCGACCGTAACTCCGATATTGGCCGCGTCGATGCTCGGCTGGAACTCCAGTTCATCGATGATGTCCTGCCTCAAGATATTATTGTTCATGATTGCACCTCTGCTTGGGAGCGGGCCGCGCTCGCTCGGTTGAAGGTCGATTATGGAGAGGTGCGTTGGGAGGGCGTTGATGAGGATCAAATGGTCGGGTGGGTGACCTAAATTTGCAGCTTTGGAAATCAACCTTTCTTTTGACCGGCATCAAAGCTGACAGATCTGTCCTCCTGTTCACTGCCTCCCATCAGAGCCTTCAAATCTGGGAGAGCATCATGACTACGGCCGATTTCAACATCCCTGTTCCGAAAGTGGCGGCTGCGGCGCCAACGAAACTTCGACTGGGTTCCCTGACCGCATTAGTGATCGGTTCCATGGTCGGCTCCGGCGTGTTCAGCCTGCCGCAGAACATGGCGGCCGGTGCTGGTCCCCTCGCAATCCTGATTGGCTGGGCCATCACCGCGGTCGGCATGCTGGCGCTGGTTTTCGTCTATCAGTCGCTTGCGACCCGCAAGCCCGAGCTCGATGCCGGGCCCTATGCTTACGCCAAGGCCGGCTTCGGCCCCTTCATCGGCTTCAACAGCGCCTGGGGCTACTGGATCAGCGCCTGGGTCGGCAACGTTTCCTACGCAGTGATCGTGTTCAGCGCCCTGTCCTATTTCTTTCCGGCTTTTGGCGATGGAAACACCTGGCAGGCGGTGCTCGGCGCATCGATCCTGCTGTGGCTGATCCACGTCCTGGTTCTCGCCGGCATCCGGCAGGCCGCTGTTGTGAACCTCATCGTCACGGTTGCAAAGATTGCTCCGATCGTCCTGTTCGTCGGGGTTGTTGCCGTCGCCTTCAAATTGCAGGTCTGGTCGCTCGACTTCAACGGTCTGGGCAACGCCAGTCTCGGCTCGATCACCGCGCAGGTAAAAAGCACGATGCTGGTGACGCTGTGGGTGTTCATCGGCATCGAGGGGGCCAGCGTCTTCTCCGGCCGTGCCGAGCGCCGCAAGGACATCGCCACGGCGACGGTTCTCGGCTTCTTCACCTGTCTCGCGCTCTACGCCCTGGTGTCGCTGCTGTCGCTCGGGATCCTGAACCAGCCTGAACTCGCCGCGCTGAAGAACCCCTCAATGGCGGGCGTGCTGGAGGCGGTTGTCGGGCCTTGGGGCGCTATCCTCATCAACATCGCGCTGGTCGTCTCGGTGATCGGCGCCTTCCTCAGTTGGACGCTGCTTGCGGCCGAAATTCCGCATGCCGCCGCCAAGGACGGCACCATGCCGAAATTCTTCGGCCGCGAAAGCGAACGCGGCGTGCCCTCGATCTCGCTTCTAGTCACCAATCTGCTTGTCCAGGCCTTTCTGGTGATCACGCTTTTCGCGCAGAGCACGTATCAGGCATTGTTCTACATTGCGTCGGCCGCAATCCTGGTTCCTTACATCTTTTCCGGAGCCTACGCGGCCAAGCTTGCGCTGACCGGCGAGAGCTACGAGGGTGGCGAGCAGCGCGTCGGGCCGCTTTTTGCCGGATTGCTGGCAACGGTCTACGGGCTGTGGCTCGTCTATGCCGCCGGGCCGGCGTACCTGTTCATGTGCGCGATCCTCTATGCGCCCGGCATCATCTTCTACGTCTGGGCGCGCCGCGAATCCAATCAGCGCGTGTTTCATCCTGTTGAAGCGACACTTGCCGTAGCCCTCGTCGCCGTCGCCACCCTCGCCGTTTACGAGATGTGGACCGGCGCCGTTAGCCCGCTTTGAAGGATTGGTTCGATGACGAAGCTGGGTGTTCATTCCGAAGTCGGTCGTCTGCGCGAGGTGATGGTCCACCGTCCTGACCTCAGCCTGCGCAGGCTGACACCGGAAAACTGCAAGGCGCTGCTCTTCGACGACGTGTTGTGGGTCAAGCGGGCCCGCCAGGAACACGATGTCTTCGTCGATGCGCTGCGCGAGCGCGGCGTGCTGGTGCATTCCTTCGGGGAACTCCTGGCTCAGACAATGAGCCTGGCCGAGGCCCGCGACTGGCTTCTTGACCGCCGGGTTCATCCCGGAGTCGTCGGGCTCGACATGGTCGACGAGTTGCGCGGCTGGCTCAACGAGATGCCGTCAGAGCTGCTTTCGTCTTACCTTGTCGGGGGCATTGCCAGGGCGGAGCTTCCTTTCGAGCCGAAAGGCCTTACCGGAAGGACGCTCGCCCCGCAGGACTTCGTGCTGCCGCCACTGCCAAACCAGCTGTTCACCCGCGACAGCTCCTGCTGGATCTATGGCTCTGTCTCCGTCAATTCCATGTATTGGCCCGCCAGGCGCCCGGAAGCGGCCAATGTCGACGCCGCCTACCGCTTCCATCCCCGCTTTCGCGACAGTGGTGTTCCTTTCGTGTCGCCGGACTTGGGAGCAGGTACCAGCCTTGAAGGTGGCGACGTCATGCCGATCGGGGGTGGAACGGTTCTCGTCGGCATGGGGGAGCGCACCACGCCGCAAGCCGTGGGTGACCTCGCACGCAACCTGTTCGCCTCCGGCGAGGCGACGCGCGTGATCGCCGCGTTGATGCCGCGGGACCGCAGTTTCATGCATCTCGACACCGTCTTCACCTTCTGCGATCGCGACCTCGTCACCTTGTATCCGCCGGTAGTCGACCGGCTGCGCACCTTCTCGCTGCGGCCGGGCGATGGAGAGGCGGCGGTCGAGGTCACCGATGAGGCAAAACCGTTCACGGCTGTGGTTGCCGAAGCCCTTGGACTGAAATCGCTGCGGATCATTGCCACCGGTGGCGACCGCTACGAAGCCGAACGCGAACAATGGGATGACGGCAACAATGTCGTGGCGGTCGAGCCCGGCGTGGTCATCGGCTACGACCGTAACGTCTACACCAACACGCTGCTGCGCCGTGCCGGAATTGAAGTGATCACGGTCGAGGGCGCCGAACTTAGCCGCGGCCGTGGCGGCGGTCACTGCATGACCTGTCCCATCGTCCGCGACCCGATTTGACCCGAAAGGAAATCTCGATGTCGATCAATCTTCACGGACGCTCCGTCCTGACCCTGGACGATCTCACCGCCGACGAGATCCGCTTTCTCCTGAAGCTCGCCGCCGACCTCAAGGCGGCCAAGCTCGCCGGTCACGAGATCCCGCGTCTTGTCAGAAAGAACATTGCTCTGATCTTCGAAAAGGATTCGACGCGCACACGCACCGGGTTCGAAGTAGCGGCCTATGACCAGGGCGCTCACGTCACTTATTTCGGCCCTACCGGCAGCCATATCGGCCACAAGGAATCCATGAAGGACACCGCCCGCGTGCTCGGCCGGATGTACGACGCAATCGAGTATCGCGGCTTTGGCCAGCACCAGGCCGAATTGCTGGCCACGCATGCCGGCGTACCTGTCTACAACGGTCTCACCGACGAGGCGCATCCGACGCAGATTCTCGCCGACCTCATGACCATGCGTGAATTCACGCACAAGCATCTCTCGGACATGACCGTCACGTTCGTCGGTGAGGGTCGGGACAATGTCGCGCTGTCGCTGGCACTCGGAGCTGCCAAGGTTGGCATCGACATGCGCATCGCTTCACCGAAGGAGCTTTGGCCGGACGAGGAATTCTGCGACCATATCCGGGACCTGGCGCAGCGTAGCGGCGGCCGCTTCCGGCTCGACGAGGACGTGACGGGGTGCGTGCAGGATGCTGATTTCATCTACACCGACGTATGGATGTCGATGGGCGAGGACAAATCGGGCTGGGCCGAGCGTATTCGTCTTTTGACACCCTACCGCATCACCAGGGAGGTGATGGCGGCCGCCGGCAACCCTCATGTCAAATTCATGCATTGCCTGCCTGCATTCCACGACACCGATACCGAGATTGGCGCCTTCATCGCGAAGGAGTACGGCATCGACTGCATGGAGGTCACCGACGAGGTGTTCGAGTCGGGGGCTTCGATCGTCTTCGACCAGGCCGAAAACCGGATGCACACGATCAAAGCCCTGCTCGTCGCCACGATCGGCAACTGAGATGCTTGTCGTCGTTGCGCTCGGCGGAAACGCACTCTTGCGCCGTGGAGAACCGATGACGGCCGGGAACCAGCGCGCCAACATCGTGCGCGCTGCGTCAGTGCTGGCCCAACTCGTCAGCGAAGGGCATTCGATTGTGGTCACACACGGCAACGGTCCGCAGGTGGGACTCCTGGCCCTGCAGGCAGCGGCAACCTCGGATGGCCGCACATTTCCACTCGACGTGCTTGGCGCCGAAAGCGCGGGGATGATCGGCTACGTCATTGAGCAGGAGCTCGGCAACCTTCTCAAAGACAAGCTCTTCGCGACCCTGCTGACACAGGTGAAGGTCGATCCGCGCGATCCGGCTTTCGCTCACCCGACGAAGCCGATCGGCCCGGTCTACGATGAGGCAACCGCACATAGGCTTGCCAGCGAGCGCGACTGGCAGATAGCGCCCGATGGCGACAAATGGCGCCGCGTCGTGCCTTCGCCCAAGCCGGTGGTGATCCTGGAAGCTTCAGTGATCTCCTTCCTCGTCGAGCGCGGCGTGATCGTCATCTGCACCGGCGGCGGCGGTGTTCCCGTGATAGCCCGGGATGATGGCAGTCTTTGCGGCGTGGAGGCCGTCATCGACAAGGATCTGGCAAGCTCGCTTCTCGCGCGTCAATTAAAGGCCGACATGCTGCTGATGCTCACCGATGTCGATGCGGTCTATGTCGACTACGGAACAGCCGGCGCTCGCGCGCTCCGGCGGGTGACGCCTAAGGAGATATCCGGACGGGACTTTCCGGCAGGATCGATGGGGCCGAAGGTCAGCGCTGCAATCGAGTTCGCTGAAGCAACAGGCAGATTTGCAGCCATCGGCAGGCTCGAAGACGCTGTTGAACTTGTCAGGGGTGAACTCGGTACCTGGTTCCAGGCCAGCGCTCCCTGCCCATGACGATGACGGTTGCGCCGCCGCGGCAGGCGGAGCGGCTGGCGATCACGACGTTCCCTGATCGGACCTCAAATGACCGTGCGACAAGCAGCTTCGGAGGCATCAAAAATGATCTTCAAAACCATTATTGTTCAGCTGGACATCGATTCTCCGGCGGCTTCGCGCACGCTCTATGCCCAGGAATTGGCGTAACGGTTCGATGCCATACTGATCGGTTTCGCCGCGGCGGATGCCTATGTGTTTGTCTCGGGAGACAATGGCGCCGCTGCAGCGGCGGAGATAATGCGTCAACGCAGGGCGGAAATCGAGGATCGCCTAAAGATCATGCGGGAAGAATTCCTCCGCATTGTCGGGGACAGGGCTTCCTGGTGCGAGGATATCGGAGACCCGACAGGTCTGCTCGCGATGCATGCCCGCGCCGCCGACCTCATCGTCACAGGAGCGCCGGCAAAGGGCGTCGCCAGCGATCGCCACCGTGTCGTCGATGCCGGTAGTTTGTCGCTTTCGGCGGGCCGGCCGGTACTGATTGCGGCCGAAAACCTTGCTCCGCTCAACCCAAAGAATGTTCGTGTCGCCTGGAAGGACACGCGCGAGGCACGGCGCGCAGTCAGCGATGCATTGCCCCTCTTGACAGGCGCACAACATGTGCTCGTGGCGACGATCGAGGAACAAGACCAGAGAAACGCGCGCGAAAGTGCCGAAGACGTTGTTCGGTTTCTGGCGAGGCATGGGATCAAGGCAAGATCGGAGATTATAGGCGTCGGCAATGCAGACCCCTGCGAAGCCGTTGCCGAACTCGCCCGTGCGATGGATGCAGGACTTGTGGTTGCGGGCGGCTATGGTCACAGCCGGATCCCGGGAATGGGCCTTCGGAGGCATGACACGCTCCCTGCTGAAACAGGAAGCAAGCAATCGACTGCTATCAAACTGAGGACGGCGGCCCGGCGGATCCTTGCACGCCGAGGCTCACCGACGCCCTTGTTCCTCGACTGCCTTCAATCGGACCACCGAAACCGAGCAAAGCGCCTCCGCTACCACCTTGGTCGAAACGCTACCTAGGTGCCGGCGAATGGCGGAAGACGCACGTGCCCCGACAACGATGTGTCCGACGTCATTGTGCTTTGCATAGTTGAGGATCGCATCGGCGGGGCTGACCGCCTCCAGCACATGATAGCTGATGCGGTCTTCCGGCAGATGCAGTGGATGGGCCCAATCCTTGAGAGCGACGAGCCGCTTCAAATAGACCGAGCGCCCTGTTTCGTCGGTCGCCGGCGTCTCGCCGATGATTTCGGTCTTCAGGACCGTCACGCAGGCCAGCCACGAATCCTCCCGCGAGGCCAGCACGCGGGCGGTTTCGTTGCGAACCTCGCCCGCCAGCGCATCGCCGCCATTGGCCAGGTCGACTGCCGCGAGAACAATTGACGGTCCGGCCTGTGTCTTCGACGAGGTCGGCCTGCCGACACGCGTTCTGTCATCCGTTTTGTGAAACAGCCTCGTGATCGCAGCCCACACCCCTTCGTCCCGGGGCTTACGCCTGGCAACCACGACCTGGTCGGGGTTTCTGAGATCGGAGATAATTTGCGCCGCCTCGACATATCGTCGAGATCTGTCCACTTCCATGCATCGCAGAATGATGGCTTCCAGCCACTGCGGAATGGTCTCGTTGATATCTCGTGGCGATCTGGGGGCGTGATAGAGCCTGCGCTTCATCCCCGCGAAAGTCGCCGGCCGCCCGAACGGCTCCTCGCCCGTAGCCAGTTGATAGAGGATGCAACCCAGTGCGAACAGGTCACTTGCAGGATCGGACCGCTCCCCGAGCACCTGTTCCGGCGAAATATAGGCGGCGGTGCCCATCGGCACTGAGCTTTCCGCGCCGAGAAGATCGGGAAGCTCCGCATGCCGAGCGAGCCCGAAGTCGAGGAGCACCGCGCCGCGCTTGGCGAGAATGACGTTCTCTGGCTTGAGATCGAGATGAACGACTTTCTGCCGGTGCAAAGCAGCGAGCGCCGTCGCTATCTCGATGCCGATCCTTGCCACCTCGTCCATAGGCAGCGGCGCGTTGCCGACGATATCCGCCAGCCCAGTGCCGGCCACGAACTCCATGGCTATGTAGGGAACCTGCGCCAAGCTGCCGGATGCAGCGAAACGCGCCACATGTGGTCCCGACAGGCGTTTCAGGATCAGCTCCTCCACCTCGAAACCGAGGATGACGGAAACATCCGCGCCCGGGTCGAGAAAAGGGATCTTCAGCACAAGCGGAAAATCGTACCGCGGGTTGGTCGCCCGCCAAAGCGAAGCCATGCCGCCGGAGGGAAGCTTTTCGACCAGCTCGAAACCATCGATGACTGCGCCTGCCTCAACCCGTCGCATCATATAGATCTCCTTGAAGCCTAGCGGCCGATCTTCAACCGCATGCCAAGCCATCCTGGCAGGCCGGCGGCGTGGATCTTGCGGGCTGTTTCTTCGTGATCATAGGGAACACGAACCATCGTGACCTCTTGCCGCTGCGTGTCGACAAGAACAAAACACGCCGCCGGGTTGCCGTCGCGCGGTTGGCCGACCGCGCCGGCGATCACCAGGTGCCGCCTCATCTCCGACAGGGGTGCAGCCACATTGTCGTGCGGCTGAAAATGCATCGGCCGGCGACCGGGCAGCGCGTAGTAGATGGCGGGAATGTGGGTGTGGCCGCAGAAAACGAAGCGGGCCTCGCTTGCCGAGAGGCAGCGTTCCGCTGCATCCAGGTCGCGTATATAGAGCCACTTCCCCGGTCGCTCCGCACTTGCGTGCACATACAGGCGGTCTTCGGATTGCAGCGAGAGCGGCAATCGCGCCAGGAAATCAAGATGTGCCGGAGCGATGCGTTCGCGAGTCCACTGGACGGCGAACCGCGCGTTCTCAGTCATGTTGCCTCGGTTCAGCGCCACAGCTTCGTCGTGGTTGCCCAAGATGCAAAGCGCGCCGTCGGCCATCAGATCGGCGGCCTTCTCGATCACATAGACGGGATCGGGACCGTAGCCGACCAGATCTCCCAGCAATACCAACTCGTCTGGACTGCCGCGTTCGTGAACAGCTTCCATGACCGCGTCGAACGCCTCGCGATTGGCATGGATGTCAGACAGGATTGCAATGCGCATTCAACCTTGTCCCAGAGTTTGGCAAAGAATGGCAAGGCGCCTGCCGCGAGTGATTTGATACGGCTGCGTCGCGATCATTGGGGACGACTAAAGCAACGTGCCGTCTCTTTGGGGTGGCGCAACATGGCTGAGTGACGCCGAGCCTGCTTTAGCGTCTGCCGTCGCGTCTTTGGAAACCAGGCGTATGACAAAGACGACGTATCCGACCTGCAGAACGACCAAGGCGAAAATCGCCCAACCCAGTGCTGTCCAGACCGAGCCCGTTGCCGCGTAGGTCCACACCGCGACGATGGTCGAGGTGACAAACATTCCGACCAGGAATTGCGGAAGATACATCGCTGCCTACCCAGCCGTTCCGATGCAAGATTTCGAAACGGCTCCCTATTGCTACCGCCCAAAGCGAAGGAGGACTTAAGCGACCGGCGCGCCTGGACACTTGATGTAGATCAACAATCCGCCCGACTAGGTAGTTTCCCGTAGGGACAAAACCGAATTTCGCGACCCGCGGATTCGCGCGATTGCTGTGTCACGGAACAACCGGGAAAACAGCCATGCACGCTTACACCGCCTCCAGAATTTCATTGCCGTCGCATTCTGCTCAGCCAAGCCTGCCGGACGCGTTCGACCCGGCACCGCTGCAGCCGGTCAGCTTTTTTCCCGCCGGCGCGGAAATCTATGCCCAGGGTGAGAGGGCTGGGGCCTTCTATCAGGTCGAGTTCGGCGCCGTGCGCATCTACCGCCTGCTTGCCGACGGTCGCCGGCAGATCAGCGCCTTTCACCTTGCCGGAGAGACATTCGGCTTCGAGGCTGACACGACACATCATTTCTTTGCGGAGGCAATCAACGCCACCGCTGTCCGCGTCCTAAGGCTCACTGCCGGGGCGGACATGTCGCGCCAGCTGCTGCCCTTGGCGCTGAAGGGCCTGACGAGGGCGCAGGAGCACCTCCTGGTGCTCGGCCGCCAGAACGCTATCGAACGCGTAGCCGCTTTCCTCGTGGATATGGCGGAGCGGCAAGGCGGATTGCGGCAGGTCGAACTGCCAATGTCGCGCATGGACATCGGCGACTATCTCGGCCTCACCATCGAGACCGTGTCGCGGGTCTTCACCCGGCTGAAGGACAAGGGCGTCATCCGGCTGCTCAACCTGCGCAGCATTGAAATCGTCAAGCATGACGCCCTTCACTGCATGAGCGAATGACCAAGGCATAGCGAAGAGGCCAAAGGAAGCCTTGTCTTCCCCCACCGTCTTTGCAACGGGCGTGACCTTTCAGCCCTCGGCTCGCTGTATCCGCCCAGCTTCAGAACAACCCAGGTTTAGAGGTCCGCATATGACCACGAACAACACACTTACCACCCATAGCGGGTTTCGCTTCGAAGTGCGCCGCGCGCGCCCTGAAGATGAGCCAACGCTGGCCGAGTTCTTCACTCATGTGACTGCTGACGACCTGCGCTTCCGCTTTCTCGGCGCTGTGAAGGAAGTCTCGCATGAACGGCTGGTCGCGATGACGCGTTCAGATGACGCCCATATCCATAATTTTCTAGCATTCTCGACCGACGGGATGCTCATCGCGGTTGCGACGCTGGCAAGCGATCGAGCCGATCGAAACGGCGAGGTTGCGATATGCATTCGCCAGGACCGCAAGCATCTGGGCGTTGGCTGGGAGCTGCTCGCCTATGTTGCGAAATATGCCGAAGAACTCGGCCTCAAAGCGATCGAGTCGATCGAGAGCCGTGAAAACCGTGCTGCGATCGAGGTCGAGCGCGACATGGGTTTCACCGTCACCACCGATCCCGACGATGCGACGCTTGTCCTGGTTCGACGAGAGCTAGGGGCGCGATCAGCCGGGTAGCTACTGCGGTCTCTCCTTGGCCGTTTCGCACGCGGCAGGTCGAAAGTCGAGTATCTCGGTGGCTACAGCGCTTTCTTCATCCGCTGGAATGACAAGGACATCGACGCGGGAATTCGCTGCGCTGACCACCTCCTCGCCTCCTCGGTTTCTCTCCTCGTCGAGACCGACTCCGAGCCAGACAGCGGCAACGCTGATCCTCTTCCGGACCAACGGCGCGTTTTCGCCGATGCCGGCAGTGAACACCAGCGTGTCCAATCCTCCCATGGCAGCGGCCAGCGATCCTATCTCGCGTCCGATGCGGTAGACAAAGAGATCGACAGCCTCGGCGGCGGCGGGATCGTCTGAGTCGATCAGCGTCCGCATATCGCCAGATATTCCAGACACTCCGAGCAGGCCGGATTGCTCGTAGAGAAGCGTGACCAGTTCTTCCCCAGAAAGCCTCCGTTCCTG
Source organism: Mesorhizobium sp. P2_B5 (assembly GCF_056404775.1). Classification (NCBI taxonomy): domain Bacteria; kingdom Pseudomonadati; phylum Pseudomonadota; class Alphaproteobacteria; order Hyphomicrobiales; family Phyllobacteriaceae; genus Mesorhizobium; species Mesorhizobium sp. P2_B5. Next base: position 26,333 of record NZ_JBFUDJ010000001.1, read on the forward strand.
CAGCAAGTGGAGGATGACCCCCGGGTCGAGTGCGCCGCAACGCGTGCTCATCAAGAGGCCGTCCAGCGTCGAAAACCCCATCGTCGTGGCAATACTTCGTCCTGCGTCCATGGCGCACAGGCTGGCGCCGCTGCCGAGATGGGCGACGATCGTGCGGCCGCCGGCGTGAGCGCCGTAGCGGTCACGCAGCTTCGAAGCGATATGGCTGTACGACAGACCGTGGAAGCCGTAGGAAACGATGCCCGTCTCAGTCATCGCGCGCGGCAACCCGTATATTTTGGCAAGCTCCGGCCGGGCCGAATGAAACGCCGTGTCAAAGCACCCGATCTGGAGGGCCCGCGGCAAGAGTTCAGCAGCCAGCGCGACAATCTCGAGATTGATCCGTTGGTGGATGGGCGCCAGGGGCTCTAGCAGGCGCAGTGCTTCGAGCGTGCGTTCGTCGAGCAGCGTCGCTTCAGTGAAGTCATGCCCGCCGTGAACGATCCTGTGCCCTACCCTGTCGATGCCGCGCAGGAGATCGTTTTCTGCGAGCACAGATGCAACCGCCGCGAACGCCTTGACCATATCGATCGGGGCTTCGCCAAGGCTCTTTTCGATCATGGACCTGCCGGCCGCGGCCTCGACACGCAGCCGCGGTTGTTGACCGAGAGAGGAGACATTGCCGCGCAGCAGTAGCGGGAGCTCGCCGCGTTGCTCGAAGACGGCGAACTTCAGGCTCGAAGAACCACCATTCAGGACAAGAATCGCATCGGTCATGAAGCCATCCGGCACCTTGCCGTCCCTATGTGCTCGGATACGGGCAACCGCTCAATCTGAAGGCTTTGGCGTTGCGTCAGGATCCTGCCCCCACTTCCAGTCAAGGATCTCCGGCATATCCTGCCCATGGGCGCGAATATAGGCTCGGTGTTCAAGCAGCTTGCTTTCCATCGCCTGCTTTAAGGCGACCCAACCGCTCTTGAGGCGCGGCACCCAGTCGAGGACGCTCTGGACGATATGAAAGCGGTCGAGGCCATTCAGCACCGTCATGTCGAAGGGCGTCGTGGTCGTGCCCTCCTCATTGTAGCCGCGCACATGGATGTTGTCGTGGTTGGTGCGTCGATAGGTTAGGCGATGGATGGTCCAGGGATAGCCGTGATAGGCAAAGATCACGGGTTTATCCGGGGTGAACAGCGCATCGAACTCGCGGTCCGACAGGCCGTGCGGATGGTATTCCTTCGGCTGAAGAGTCATCAGGTCAACGACATTGACAACCCTGATCCGGAGATCTGGAACCTGTTGCCTGAGGATCTGCACTGCGGCCAGCGTTTCGAGGGTCGGGACGTCGCCGGCGCAAGCCATCACGACGTCGGGCTCAGCCCCGTCGTCCGTTGACGCCCAGTCCCAGATGCCGATCCCTGCCCGGCAGTGAACGATTGCCCTGTCCATTGACAGCCACTGCCAGGATGGCGGCTTTCCGGCGACAATGACGTTGATACGGTTCCATGTCTGCAACACATGATCGGTTACGCAGAGCAATGTGTTGGCGTCCGGCGGCAGGTAGACCCGCACGATATCGGCCTTCTTGTTGAGAGCGACGTCGATGAAGCCAGGGTCCTGATGGCTGAAGCCGTTGTGTTCCTGATGCCAGACATGGCTCGACAACAGATAATTCAGCGATGCGATCGGTCGCCGCCACGGGATATCGCGGCAGGCATCCAGCCATTTCGCATGCTGATTGAACATGGAATCGACGATGTGAATGAACGCCTCGTAGCAGGAAAACAGGCCATGGCGGCCGGTGAGCAGGTAGCCTTCCAGCCAGCCCTGGCAGGTGTGCTCGGAGAGGATTTCGAGAACCCGGCCATCGCGCCCCAGATGAACGTCTTCGGGCAGGATCGTTTCCATCCAGCCACGCTCGGTCACTTCGAACACGTCCTGAAGGCGGTTCGAGGCAGTCTCGTCAGGGCCGACGATCCGGAAGTTCTTCGCGGCCTCGTTCAACTGCATGACATCACGCAGGAATCTGCCCATGACCCGCGTCGACTCGGCCTTGATGGCGCCCGGGTGCTCGAGCGCAATGGCGTGGTCATGCAATCCGGGCAGTTCGAGAGACCTGCGCAACAGGCCGCCATTGGCGTGCGGGTTTGCGCTCATCCGTTTCGTTGCCTGGGGTGCCGTGGCACGGATCGAAGAGACCGGAGCGCCGGTGGCGTCGAACAGCTCTTTGGGCCGGTAGCTTCTCAGCCACTCCTCGAGCAACTTGAGATGCTCGGGGTTTTCCGCAAGGCCCGACAAGGGAACCTGGTGCGAGCGCCAGAAGCCCTCGGTCTTCAGACCGTCGACCTCTTTCGGGCCGGTCCAGCCCTTGGGGCTGCGCAGCACGATCATCGGCCATGTCGGTCGCGACGCGGTCACCGCAGATCCGTTGCGTGCGGCATGCTGGATAGAATGGATCCGATCAAGCGCATCGTCGAGCACGCTCGCCATCCGCTCATGCATCAGGGTTGGCTCGTGGCCTTCCACGAACAACGGCTCATAGCCGTAGCCGGCAAACAGCGCGCGCAATTCGTCTTCGGGAATGCGGGCCAGAATGGTTGGATTGGCGATCTTGTAGCCGTTCAGATGCAGGATCGGCAGCACCGCCCCGTCGCGCGCCGGGTTGAGGAATTTGTTGGAATGCCATGCGGCAGCCAGTGGCCCCGTTTCAGCCTCGCCGTCTCCGACCACGCAGGCGACCACAAGATCCGGATTGTCGAAGGCGGCGCCATAGGCGTGCGAAAGCGAGTAACCCAACTCGCCGCCTTCATGGATGGAGCCGGGCACATCGGGCGCGGCATGGCTCGGGATGCCGCCGGGGAATGAGAACTGCCGGAACAGCTTGCGCATTCCTTGCTCATCCATCGATATATCCGGATTGAACTCGCTGTAGGTGCCCTCGAGATAGGTATTGGCCACCATTGCCGGGCCGCCGTGTCCGGGGCCGCAGACATAGATCACATTTGCGTCCCTGAGCCTGATGACACGATTGAGGTGCGCATAGATGAAACTCAATCCCGGCGACGTTCCCCAATGGCCGAGCAGGCGCGGCTTGACGTGTTCCAGCCGCAACGGTTCGCGCAGCAGCGGATTGTCGAGCAGGTAGATCTGGCCGATCGTCAGATAGTTGGCAGCGCGCCAATAGGCGTCAATGTCGCGCAACTCTTGTTCGGACAATCGTTTGGTGTTGACTGATTTTGCCGAATGTTCGGTCATCTGATTTGGCTCCGTTGCTCATTTTGCGAAAGCCTGCGGATTGCGCCTCAGACATGGTACCAACGCATCGTTCGCCTTTCGGTTCATCATTGCTCGGCCCGACCGTCGCTGCGCGCATCAAGCTGGGCGTCGGCGCTGGTCGGAACACGCTCAGACTTGCATCAGTAATCAGGTTTTCAGCCGCTCCCGCCAGAAATGTTTCAGGAACTCAAGGCAGATTAGCACTGCCGCCCCGGCCGCAAACGTCACAGCCAGGTCGTCCAGGTGCAGCGGTCCGAACTGGAAGAGACCACTCGCGAGCGGCCATAGGAGCGTCCCGCCCAGCGCTGCAGCAACCACCACGACGACGAAAGCAAGCGATGGATTTGGCCGGATTAACGCAGTCAGCAGCGACTCGCTGAACGTACGGTTGACGAAAATCAGCCCAACGATCGTCAGCACCAGCGAAAAGAACGTCAGGGCTCGAATCTTGTCTTCCGGCATTCCCCAATGCAAGGCGAAGAGGAAGATGCCCGCGACAAGCGCGAATGCCAGCATTCCTTGCACAACGCTCCATGCGATCAACGAGCGCGAGAAGAGCGCCGCTTCCGGATCCCGCGGCGGACGCTTCATCGTGTCATCTTCCTCGGTTTCTGCTTCAAAGACCAATGAGCAGACCGGATCGATCACCATGAAAGGCGATGTGAATTGGCCCGAACAGGATAGGAAGCCCAAACAGCAATGGAAGCAGGGCCAGCCCGGCGATCGGTACGTGCACGGCAAGAATGAAGCCCATTGCCTTGCGCAGATTGTCGTAGATGCGGCGGCCCAGCCGGATGGCTTTGACTATCGACCCGAAATCGTCGTCGAGGAGGACGATGGACGACGCCTCCCGCGCGACATCCGTGCCGCGACCGCCCATGGCAATGCCAATGTTTGCGGCTTTCAGCGACGGAGCATCGTTGACGCCGTCTCCCGTCATGGCGACAATCTCGCCATTGGCCTTCAAGGCTCTGACGATTGCCAATTTCTGCTCGGGCATGATCCGCGCGAACACCGCTGCGGTTTTCACGCGCGCCGACAGGGCTGCGGCATCCAGTGTCTTGAGCTCTTCACCGGTGACGACATCGTTGAAATCGAGTCCAGCCTGCCTGGCGATTGCTCTCGCGGTCGCGGGATAGTCCCCGGTAATCATGATCACTCTGATTCCGGCGGAGCGGCAATTGCTCACCGCGTCCGGAACCCCTGAACGCAGGGGATCGGCAAGTCCGACGAGGCCCATGAATTCGAAATCGAAACCAGTCTGCTTGTCCGGCAATTGATCGCCAGCATGGCTGGAACGCGCCACGCCTAGGACGCGCAGTCCTTCCGTTGCCATGGCGTCCACAACATCCTTGACCGAATCGACACGATCCGCAGGTAGACGGCAGAGTGCCGCGATGGCCTCCGGCGAACCTTTGGCGGCAATGAGGCAGTCGCCGCCTCCAGCCGACGATTGCCAGGCATTCGACATTGCCAGCAGTTCAGGGCGCAACCCATAGGCGCGGGCCAGTTTCCGATCAGCGCTGTCTGCGCGCTTGGGCAATCGCTCCTGCGCGAGTTTGTGAAATGCCCTTTCCATTGGATCGAAGGGTATCTCGGCACTGGCAAGCAAGCCGATCTCGACCAACTCCCCAAATGCCGCCGGCATCTCTGTGTCTGAGTTATTCAGCAGGCGAAACAGTTTGCTATCAGGCGTTCTCAGTTCTGCAATTGTCATGCGGTTTTCGGTCAGCGTTCCGGTCTTGTCGGTGCAAAGGACCGTTGCCGATCCAAGCGTCTCGATCGCTGCTGCACGACGAGTGAGCACGCGCGCCTGCGAGATGCGCCATGCGCCCATGGCCATGAAGATTGTCAGCACCATGGGAAACTCCTCGGGCAGCATCGACATGCCGAGCGCAATACCCGCCAACACCGCATCAAGCCATCCGCCGCGCAAGAAGCCATAAAGCACGACCGCGAGAACACTGACCGCCCCGCCGACCAGTGCGAAGATGCCGACAAGACGTTTTGTCTGTCGCTGCAAGCGGGGTGCTTCGGTCTCCATGGTACTAAGCGATTGCCCAATCGCACCGATTTGGCTGAGCGGACCGGTGGCCAGAACTTCGCCGATGCCCGAACCGCGAACGACGAGTGATCCGGAAAATGCGAAAGGCAAGTCGTCACCGCCCGGCCGGCGTTCGGCCGGCAGATCGCCTTCTTTGGCCGCAATCTTGCGTACCGGAACGGACTCGCCTGTCAGCAAGGACTCATCGGTCTGGATATCCCGGCTATGGATGAGCATGATATCGGCCGGAACTCGATCCCCCTCGCCCAGCACGACAATATCGCCGCGCACCACCTCGCGACCCGCAATCCGCTTGCGTTCGCCATCGCGCATCACCAGGGCGCGCGGACTTGTCAGGTCGCGCAACGCCTCGAGGACACGCTCGGTCCGCGCCTCCTGGACGATGGTAATCCCCACAGACAAGGTGGCAAATGCAAGCAGGATCAACGCCTCCTGAAGATCGCCAAGAAGCAGGTAAACACAGCCTCCACCCAACAGCAGGGCAAGCATCGGCTCGCGCATGACATCGACAGCAATGCGCAACGGCGTCCGACGGTTTGATCTGGGCAATTCGTTGAAGCCTTCGGTGACAAGCCTAGCCCGTGCTTCGGCCTCGCTGAGGCCGGTCAAGGCAATGGTCGATGAGGTGGCTCGAGACATTTAGGCCTTCTTCCATCGCCAGCGCGCTGTTTGGGTGCGCCGTCAGGCTCCGTCACTTGCTCAGATGCTACTGCCGCCGGTGTCGAGCGCTCGTCGCATTCGTCTGATGATTGCTGCGCGACCCCGTTCGTCGGCCGCGGCGCTGACCGCCTCGTTTACGTCCAGGAGAAGCTTTGAAAGGTCGTTGTGCCAGTCGAGGCGGGCAATCTTTTCCGGCCTCAGACGGCGGGGCTCGTTGACCTCGACCGGCAAACTACGACCGGGGGTCAATTGGAAAGCATCGTCCAGCCTCGGGATGATGATCTTGTCGTCGGGTATCAATCCTGCAAGCCTTCCACGCAGGCCGTCGAGTCCAGCTTCCTCTCCATGCGTCAGGAACACCTGCTGCTTCACCGGAGTTCGGGCCTTGAGCCAGGCGACCAGTTCGCTGGCGTCGGCGTGGCCGGAATAGAGGTCGAACAGGCTGATACGTGCCTTGACCTCGACTTCCTCACCCTGGATGCGCACGCGCTGCGCGCCGTCGAGCAGGATCCTGCCAAGCGACCCTTGGGCCTGATATCCAGCCATCATCACCGTGGCGTTCCGGCGCCAGAGATTGGCCTTGAGATGATGGCGGATACGCCCCGCATCGCACATGCCGCTGGCGGCGATCACCACAAAGAAGCCGGTGAGACGGTTGATCGCCTTGCTCTGTTCCACCGTCTCGGTGAAGCGCAGCTCCTTCGAGTTGAGGGCCAGGCGTAGCACGTCACCCTTTTCGATCTCATGGGCATGGCGCTCAAAAATCGCACTGGCGCGTGTTGCCAGCGGCGAGTCAACGAAGACCGGGGCTGACGGCACCTCCCCCGCTTTCATGAGCAAATACAGGTCGACCAGCAGTTCTTGCGTCCTCTCGACAGCAAAGGACGGAATAATGAGCGGGCCGCCGGCCTGGGCGGCGTCACGTACGATGTCACCGAGCTGGGATCGCCGCTGTTCGGGCGAAACGTCCGGCCGGTCGCGGTCGCCATAGGTCGACTCGCAGATCAGATAATCAACGTCGGAGGGGCCCTCGGGATCGGTCTGAAGCAGCTTGTGGCCTGGACCGATGTCGCCCGAAAATATCATGCGCAGCGGCGCATCATGTCGGTCGATCTCGAGCTCCACCGATGCCGAACCAAGCAGGTGGCCCGCGTTCCAGAAGCGGGCGCGAAGGCCATCGGCGACGGTGGTCCATTCGCCATATTCCAAGGCGCGAAACAGTGTCATGCACGCGGCGGCATCCTGCAGACCGTAGATCGGCTCGACGGGCGGGCGACCGCGCTGCGCATTGCGACGGTTCAGCTGCTCGACCTCCATTTCCTGGATATGCGCCGCGTCCGGCAGCATGACCGAGCAAAGATCGATGGTGGCGCGGGTCGTATGGATGGGACCAGAAAAGCCCTGTTTGACCAGTTTCGGCAAAAGGCCGCTGTGATCGATATGCGCGTGCGTCAGGATGACAGCGTCAATCGCATCCGGTGGAAACGGGAACGCCCCGTAGTTCAATTCCCGTTCGGACTTCGATCCCTGGAACAGGCCGCAGTCAACGAGAATCCGCCAGCGCGGCGTCTCGATCTCATAACATGAGCCGGTGACGCCGTGGGCTGCGCCGTGGAAACGCAGGATAGGATCCGTGTCACCTCTCATCTCGCGACGACCTAATGCGACAGGAGGACGGGCAGGCGCAGATCCCCGAGAATGCCTTCGGTGGCACCGCCAAGCACGAAGTCCCTGACGCGAGAGTGGCCGTATCCGCCCATGACAAGCAGGTTGCCGCCGATCTTCAGAGCATGCTCCTGAAGCGCTGTTCCGATTGAACTGTCCCCTGCCTGGATAGAGACAGCCTCGGCCACCAGACCACGCGTCCTCAAGCCCAATGCAAGGCGTTCGCCGATGCCCTGTCCCGGAAGCGGTTTTTCGTCGGTCACGGTCACAACGGTGATCATGGAGGCACGTTCGAGAAAAGCCCGAGCGTCGGCAATGGCTCTTGCGGCCACCCGGCTGCCGTCCCAGGCGATAACGACATGTCCAAGGGTCCCGACATCCGTGGAGTCGGGAAGAAGCAGGGTCGGTCGACCCGATCCGAACAGGATCGCTTCGGCCAACATTCGCGCCGCCTGGTTGTCCGGCGCCCAGCCGACCAGGCAGACATCGAAATAGCGCGAATGCTTCGCGGCAACATCGCCCATCAAGGCCGGTGGTGCTGTCAACTCCTGCGTACTGAGGGTCACACCCGCATGCGCGGCCTCTTGAACAATTGCCTCGAGCAGATCCTTGCCACGCTTGCGACTGGTCGCCTCAGCCTCTTGTATCTTGTAGGGAAGATCGAGCAGATAGGTCGACAGCGCGTTCGAAACGTCGGGGATGTCGACATTAATGGCAACAGCATGGAGCGCTGTGTCGATCTGCTTGGCGAGAGCGATCGCGTTCGCCGCGATTTTCCGGGAGTTCGCGTCGGGGTAGGTCGCCAGGTAGACAGCTGCCATGAGCTTCATCGGATTCCGCCTCGATTCGAGCAGGCCCAAATGGCCATCTTTCATGGCATTTGTAATCACGAGGGGTGAGCTCGGCTTTGATCCACCGCAAATGCGTTGGCACTGGATGACGAGCACACCGATGTCTGAATTGCCAAACCGTCGAAAGCCCTGAGGGGTGGCCAACCTTCGTCTAGGAACGGTGGGAGCCCTCTACTAGGTCGAATTCGGCGCAGGGGTGATCCCTAACGCTGGACTTTGCGACCTGTGGCGCGACGAACTTTGTCTAGGAAGGGATGCTGCCGATTGCAGTTCGTTGCTAGGCCCTTTGGTTCAATAGGTACGCAAGCACATGCCTACTTAGCTCAACTTATAGGCACGTCAGCCATTGCTCAACTAAGACTGAAGTCCCCGGTCTTCCGTGGGTTCTGTCCCTGCAGGCTCGCCGAGAAGCGACCTCCAACCTGTACGGTTCGACGTGCGGAAAGTTGCGAAGCATCTCCCAGAGACTTCGGGCCACTTGACCCAAGGCTGGGTAGCATCATCCAGACCGACGAAAATGTATGAGGGTTCACTAAAAAGTTCGGAACATCAAATGGACAGGAACAGAACCAAAGCGGTTACATCAGACCTTCGAAAGCAAGCAGCAAGACTTTAGTCCGATAGAGAAAAAGCCCACCACCGAGGTTTCAGCAGCGGGCTTTTAAGGGGCTACATCCACGAAGGGAATTGACCGCCTTGCAAGTACAAACTCGGATGGGGCGGCTATGGCTCCCGGTGGTTCCGTTACGGCCTGAGTTGGGCGCCGCCAACTCAACGAAAGCCGGCCGCAACCTAGCTGGCAACCAGCGGAACGGTGACGGTCGTAGCGTAATTTATCGGATACTGGTCGAAATAGGGGAAGGCGATGACGAAGGCATAGCTGGCGGTCAGATGCGCCATCTTGAAGCCGCCGCTGGCAGGGTCGATCGCGATCGTCACAACGACGTTCTGCAGACCCAGGTTCGCCAATTTCTCCGTAGCGATGGCCTGGATGTCGCTCTCCGAAAGCGTGTTGTTCAGTTGCAGCGCCCGAGAAGAGGTCTCCAGCGTATAGCGGACGGTCGACACGGCGTTCATGGCCCAGCCGAAGGCGAAGATTCCGAACAAAAGCATCACCAGGATCGGCGCGATCAAGGCGAATTCCAGCCCTGCTCCGCCGGAACAGTCACGGCGCCATCTGGACCCGATCCTTTCAGCGGACACGGATCACCTCCTGGTGAGTGATCGCGCGCGGGTCCGGGAAGACACCGAAGTTGAACGGGGGCACCCAGGTGCCCGTCGCCGTTATCTGGACGAAGACGGTCGGCAGCTTCGTTCCGCCGCAAATGGTGGTCGCATCCACGACCGTGGTGCCGCACAAATAAGAGCGGACCAGCACGACCGCGGCGTCCTCGGGCTTGTTGTTCCAGCTCGAAAACGCGACCGCCTGCGTTCCCGTGTCATTGGACGCGCCGGCCATCACGAGATTGGCCGCGGTTTTGACGCCGGCGCGCATCTGCAGGTAGCTCGTCACGTAGGACCAGCCGTCGGCGATGCCGAAGCAGACGAGGCACAGGACGGGCAGCAACATGGAAAATTCCACCGCAGCTACCCCGGATTTGTCCCGGACAATGCGCAAGGTCCGCCCACCCATCCCGCTACTCGACAAGCTGAACGGACTGCGTCGCCGGAATGTCCTTCATCCCGAGGCTGGTGCAGTCCTGCTTGATGGTCGTACTGCCGGACCATTGGATGGTGTCCGCGACGACCTGAGTGCAGCCGCCGCTCCCCGAGAAGTTGCCAAGGTAGTTGACCTGCTGCCTGGGGAAATAGATGGCGCCTGTCAGAAGCGAGTTCGCGGTGCCGTTGAAAGTGCTCTGCGCCGCAGTCCCGGTCCTGTCGCCGTAGAACAGCACGCCGGAATAGGTTCCGGATGTCGGCGCGCTCAGCGTCACCTTGGCGTTGCCGTTCATGCTGACGGTGTTGCTGCCTGCCATGAAGATGGTTACCCCGCTGCCCGCGACGATCGCGTTGGCGTTGACCTTCATACTGCCCTGCACGACATAGACGCCGGGTTGCAGGGTGACGTTGCCGCTGAGGCTCATGCCGCTGCAGTAGGTGCCAGGCTGGAGCGTTTGCGAGGATTTGCTGCCGTTGACGTTCTTGCACGGGTTGCTGGCCGCAGGAGTCGCCAGGCTGGAGAAAGGATCGGCTGCGGGCAACGCCTGGGTGATGTTGGACTTGCAGACCGTGGTCGCCGGATTGTTCAGCACCATGCCGCCGACCGTGATCAGGCAGTCGGCGTTGAGCACAGCCGATCCCTGCGTCTTTATGGCGTCCGAGGCAATCGAGTCCGACATGACCGAACAGCCGGTGAGGTTGACGGTGGTGTTGCCGGAAAAGAGCGCAGCCTGGGCGGCCGACGGACTGAGCGCCAGCACGCAGGCCTTGGAGGCGTCGGTGATCAGCGCCACCGCCCTTGCCTGTTCGGCAACGGGCGCCTGGTTGAAAATCGCCGTGAAGTAGCGATCGAGGTTCTGCTTGACGATGACCTCCACCGCCTTCTTCGCGGTGTTCGGGCCGGACAATGGCGGCGTGTTGACCTCGATCGTGCCCGGCGTGGCAAAATTGTTCGAGGTCGCCGACTGCGTCGCGGCGGCGATGATGGTTGGGTTGTCGGACCCCGCGACTTTCTCGAGCGCACCGGCATAGGCCGCGGCATCGGCCACCGCCTGCAGCTTCAGACTGTTGTAGTACCAGAGGGAGGTCTCGACACCAAGTCCCGCGCCACCGACGACGACCGGCAAGGTGAAGGCAAAGGTGATGGCAACGTTACCGTTCGCGGCGCGTTTTAGGCGGCCGAAAACAAACCACATCCAGGTGAACGCATTGAATGCCATATGTTATTAGAAACCACGAATAGATAAACGAATGTCTAAGAACTCCATTCCGATTCGACGTAGTCCGACGGGCCAGGCGCAATTGTCGCGACCGCGCCTCATGTTGTCGGAGATATCGCACCAGAATCGATGAATGCGGACATCGTTTTCATGGAGAGGTCATATGCCGCTATCGCGAACTTTGTTGTCGATCAAATGACATTTGCTGCCCGTCTGCGACGAAGCTATCGAGAAGACAGTGGATGGATTCAAGGCGCAAAATTGTTCAAATGTGCGGCGAGGCCGGAACGACTATCACCGGCACACTGAAGGGGCGCCTGACAGAAATGGATTTTGATTGGCAACGCATCAACGCTTCAGCTTCGTTTGCCGAGCGCGACTACGTGACGAACAAGCTGTCGACGTGGATGCCCATTCTTGAACCGCTAAGGGACACGCCGCTTTCGATTCTGGAAATTGGCTCCATGGAAGGTCGCTCCGCGCTCTTCTTTGCCAGCTATTTGCGAAAGGCCGTCATCACCTGCGTTGATCCCTTCCACAAACGGGAGAAAAGGTTCGACAGGAATTTGAAGCGCTACGCCGATCGGGTTACGAAGATTCGCGACTTCTCGCTGCCGGCGCTGATCAGGCTACGCCAGGCAGGGGCGGAATTTGACCTGGTTTATGTCGATGGCTGTCACGAGCGCGAAAGCGTCATGATGGATAGCGTCCTGGCATGGGGGATGCTCAAGCTTGGCGGCATGCTCATTTGGGACGACTACACTGACTATAAGGACGACAAGGCCAATTGGGAACGTCCCACGTCCGCCGTCGATGGCTTCCTGGTCGCCTACGCGCAAGAGTTTCAAGAGATCTCGCGTACCAAACAACTCATCGTGAAGAAGACTGCCGATACCCCGCGCTGCCCGGTGAGGGGAAAGATCGGCTCACGCCGCCTCGGGAACTTTGTACGATCCATCCAGGGCTGGCTTTGAGAGCCACGGCGACGGGACGCGCGCCTCGAAGAGCCTTGCGCCCAAAACCAGCCATTCCGCCACGATCAGCCCGCGAGGCGCGCACGAAACAACGTGCAGCCGTCCGCCAGGCGCGACCTCGAGATATCCCGAAATCCTGCCTCGCTCATCCACGCGCGATACTGACCTTCGGTGTACGATTCGCCTGCGCGATAGAGGTTCAGGAAGGTGAGATTGAGAAAGACACCCTCGGGCGGGCCGAGGCGGTCGTCATCGACGACACCCCACCCCGCAATTGCGATCTCGCCTCCTTGTGTAAGGCAACGCGCGGCGTTCAGAATCGAACTACGCGCCTGATCCGGCGGCAGGACCTGGACGACGGCCTTCAGGATCGCCAGATCGTGCCGACCGATCGATGGCGCGACAGTTATGTCGCCTTCTTCTACGACCACGTCGTCGGCACCGTATTCCGACAGGATGGCTGGCGCGACCGCTGCGACCGTTGGCAGTTCCATCAGCGTCGCCGCAATGTGCGGCCACCGCTCGCGAAGTCCGACGAGAATGGTCCCGGCGCCGCCGCCAATGTCGATCACCGAGCCGATCGCCGACAGGTCCAACTCGCGGGCCAGATTTCGGCCGAAAATCACCCCGCCCGGTGCGAGCATGCGGCTGAAGGCCGCCGCGGACTCAGGCCCCGCTTCGGAAAAGTCGTGCAGCGCAGCCGGACGGTTCTGTCGCAACGACTCGGCGGTCAAAAGGTCGGCTCCCCAGAGCTCGCGCAGCAGCGCATGGTCGCCGCCGCGATAGGTCGGCTTGGACGCGTCGAGGAATTCCGACGCTTCGGCTCCGTTGCGAAATTGACCATCCTCGACTTCGAGGAGAGCGATGCTGGCGAGCGCGTAGAGGAGCCGCGACAGACGATCGGGCTCGACCTTGAGCGCCGCCCCAAGGCTGTCGGCAGCCATCGCGTTGCCGCCGAGCCGGGTGAAGATGCCAAGATCCAGCCCGGCGCGAAGCGCCAAGGCCGGGGGCACCCCGGCGATCAGCTTGTCGATCCGATCAAAATCCAGCATGTCATATCCCGTTGCGCGATCCGGGACCGACTTTGAAACAGCTCGGCTAACCTCGTCAAATCAGCTTACCAGCGCTCGCCCGCTCTCCGCGTCGAACAGGTTCAGCTTGGCGGTATCGGGTTCGACATAAAGCGTTTCACCCGGACGCGCGCTGATCCTTTCGCGAAACACGGCAACCGCCGGCACGCCGGCCATCGTCAGATGGACCTGGGTTTCGGAACCCGTCGGCTCGACCACGTCGATCGCTGCGGTTACCCCCTTTCCGGAGGGGGATACGCTGAGATGTTTCGGCCGGAAGCCTTAGCGCACTTGCTTTCCCTCCGCCGCGCTAAACCCCGGGCCGATCGGCAAAAGCGTGCTGTCATACGCCCGCACCGCGCTCTTGCCGTCCACCGCGCTGTCACAATAGGTTTATCCTGCAGCGATACGGAAAACGCTCTCCCCGTCCGGTGCTGTTTTGGCCGGTGCTCATTTCATCCATTTTGAGGTTTCCCATGCGCAAGATCCTTTTCGCCGCCATGTTGCTGGTCTCGGCCGCCTCGGGCGCTTCGGCTGCCGACGGCAAGCTGGTGCTCTACACCAGCCAGCCGAACACGGACGCCCAGCGGACCGTGGATGCCTTCATGGCCAAGAACCCGGGCATCAAGGTCGAATGGGTGCGCGATGGGACGCCGAAGATTCTGGCCAAGCTGCGCGCCGAGATCGAAGCCGGCCAGCCGCAGGCCGACGTGCTGCTCATCGCCGATGTCGTGACCATGGAAGGGCTGAAGAAGGAAGGCCGCCTGCTGGCCTATCCCGGCGCCGACGTCTCCGGCATCGACGCTGCCCTCTACGACAAGGACAAGACCTATTTCTCGACCAAGCTGATCACCACCGGCATCGTCTACAACACCAAGGCGCCTTTCGTGCCGACCAGCTGGGAAGATTTGACCAAGCCGGAGGCCAAGGACCTGATTGCCATGCCGAGCCCGCTGACCTCGGGTGCGGCGATGATCCACACGGTAACGCTGACCGGCAATCTGCCGGAGGGCTGGGATTATTACGGCGCGCTGGCCAAGAACGGCGCCCAGGCAAGCGGCGGCAATGGCGATGTGCTGAAGGCCGTCAGCGGCGGCGACAAGCTGTTCGGCATGATCGTCGACTACATGCCGATCCGCGAGAAGGCCAAGGGCGCGCCGGTCGAGTTTGTCTTCCCCAAAGAAGGCGTTTCGGCCGTCACCGAGCCGGTCGCCATCCTGTCGACAGCCAAGGATACCGACGCCGCCAAGGCCTTCATCGATTTCCTTCTGTCGAAGGACGGCCAGGAAGTCGCCGCCAAGATGGGCTACATTCCGGCCCGCGCCGACGTCGCCCTGCCTGCCGGCTATCCCGACCGCGCGTCGATCAAGGTGCTGACCTATGACGCCGCTGCCGCCCTTGCCAATGACGCCGCCAACAAGGAAAAGTTCGGCGCCGTGATGAGCCAGTAAGTGCCTCATCGGCCCACGTGACATCGGCGCAGGACATTCTCCCCACACACCGGGCCGCGCCCGCCCGGTACGGAACCCTATCGGGCGCCAAGGCCGGCTTCCGCGCGGCCTCGCTGGCGGTGCTTCTGGCGATTGCTCTGCTCAGCCTGTTGCCGATGCTGCGGCTGCTCGTGGCGGCGATCGCACCGGGCGGTGAGCTCGATCTCGCCGCCTTCGCCGACCGCCTCTTAAGACCCGCCGCCTTGCGGGCGATGTGGCACACGCTGGATACCGCCATCTTCGGCGCCGTGTTCGCCGTCTGCCTCGGCGCGCCTTTTGCCGTCGCCGTCACCATGACCGACTTGCCGGGACGCAAGCCGCTCGGCTTCCTGCTGCTGCTGCCCCTGATGATCGCGCCGCAGGTCACTGCACTGTCGTGGCTGCATCTGTTCGGCCCATCGAGCACACTGCTAGGCATGTTTGGCCTGGCGCCGCCGCCCGGAACCCCCAACCCGATGCTCGGCCGCAACGGCATCATCCTGCTCTATGCCGTCCAGCACGCGCCGATCGTCTTCATCACGCTGCGCGCCGGACTGTCGCGGGTGCCGCGTGATCTCGTCGAGGCCGCGCGGGCTTCCGGCGCAACGCCGCTTCTCGTTCTGTGGACCATCGTGCTGCCAGTCGTGCGCCCCTACATAGTGGCAGCCACCGCCCTCGCCTTCGTCTCCGGTGTCGGCAATTTCGGCATCCCGGCCCTGCTCGGCATGCCGGTCAACTATCTGACCCTGCCGACACTGATCTACCAGGACCTGTCGAGCTTCGGACCGGGCGTGCTGCCGCAGATCACCGCGCTGTCGGTGCTGGTCGCCATGCTGACGCTGGCCGGCGTCGCCTGCCAGTCGCTGGCCCTGCGTGGCGCCGGCCACCGCTTTGCCGCCGGCACGCCGGCGCGCTTTTCGCTAGGGTCCGCCCGCCTGCCGCTCGCCGGCCTCGGCTGGCTGGTGATCGGCCTCATGCTGGTGCTGCCGGCCTGCGCGCTTTTGGCAACGTCGCTGGTGCCGTCCTTCGGCGTGCCGCTCGGGCTGAAGACGATGACCGCGTCCAACTATGCCGAGGTCATGGTCCGCCAGGTCTCGACGGTTCGCGCCTTCCGCAACTCTTTGCTGTTTGCCGGCAGTGCTGCGCTGATCCTCGCCGTCGGCGTCATTCCGGTGGCCGCCGTGCTCGAACGTTTCGGCCGGCGCTGGCAGCGGCTGTTGAGCGGCATCGTCGATCTGCCCTATGCGGTCCCCGGCGTTGTGCTTGCGATTGCCTGCATCCTTTTGTTCCTGCGCCCGCTGCCGCTGATCGGCAGCCTCTATGCGACCGCCGCGATCATCCTGATTGCCTATGCGATGCGGTTCTTCACCCTCGCCATGAAGCCGGTGGCGACTGCGGTCGGCCAGATCCCGCGCGACCTCGACGAGGCGGCAGCGGTGTCGGGAGCCGGCGTCCCTCGCCGGCTAATGACGATCACCACGCCGCTGGCGGCGCCGGCTGCCGTGGCCGGCGGGCTGCTGGTGTTCATGAGCGCCTTCAACGAACTGACGGTCTCGGCCCTGCTCTGGTCGAGCGGCAACGAGACGCTGGGCGTCGTGCTGTTCAGCCTCGAGGAGGCGGGCCTCGGAACGCAGGCCGCGGCGATCGCCGTCTCGACGATCGTCGTCGTCATTGTCCTGCTGCTGGTACTCGACCGCTTCGGGCGGCGACTTCCGGCGGGCGTGCTGCCCTGGCGATAACTCTAGGCGTTAGGGATCACCCAGGCATCCGAGACGGCCACATGCACCGTCTCGCCCACTGCAACCGGCTCGGTGCTGTCGATCAGCAACTCCTGCCCTTGTGTCGGCAAGGCCAGCCGCACCTCATGTACCGGGCCGCGATAGATGCTGCCCAACACGGTTGCCGGCAGGCCTGCCGACGATAGCCGCAGCGCTTCCGGCCGCAGCAATATTTTCAACGGGCCTGCCGGCGCGCCGGCACTCCGTGCGGCAACGCGATGCCCTGATATTTCGACCGTCGTGGCACCATTGGCATGGCCGATCGCCGTTCCCGAGACGATGGTTCCGCGGCCGACGAAACCGGCGACGGTTGCGTTGGCCGGCGCGCGATAGACCTCCTGCGGGGGTGCCGCCTGCAGTACCATGCCCTGGCTCAGGACTGCGACGCGGTCGGCAAGCGCCAGCGCCTCGGCCTGGTCGTGGGTGACGTAGACGATGGTGGCGCCGGTGCGGCGGTGGATATCCCTGAAGGCCTCGACCATCGACGCGCGCAAATGCATGTCGAGATTGGCCAACGGTTCGTCGAACAGGATGATTTTTGCCTCGGCGATGAGGCAGCGCGCCAATGCCACGCGCTGGCGCTGGCCGCCGGACAATTCCTCGATGCGGCGCTTTTCAAAGCTGCTGAGACCGACGACATCAAGGACCGCGCCGACGCGGCCGGGGATGCCGGCCTTTTTGACGTGCCGGGCCTTCAGCGGATAGGCGACGTTTTCCGCCACATCCATATGCGGCCACAGCGCATAGGACTGGAAGACGACACCAACGCCGCGCGCTTCCGGCGGCACCTGCCTCTGCGGATCGGCCACCACCGTCTCACCGAACAGTACGCGGCCTTCGCTGGGCGCTTCGAAGCCGGCGATCAGCCGCAGCATGGTGGTCTTGCCGCAGCCCGAGGGACCGAGCAGCGCGGTGAAGGAGCCGGCCGGGAAATCCAGCGAGACGGCGTCCAGTGCGGTCGTTTCATTGAAACGCTTGCTGAGGCCTTCTACCCTGATTGCGCTCATGCCTGTCCCGTCACCACGTTATTGCACTTATCCGCACACCAGCGCTCACGGCCGTTGTGCATCGGCCCGGCAATACGTTGGAAATCCGGCCCTGACAATGAGCGTGGTCGAGCATGATTGCTGGTCGAGCTTTGCTTGCGTCGAGCGCTACGCAGGCAAGGCCAGCAGCGCCAGCCCGGCCAGTGCTGAGCCGGCTAATGTCGGCAGCATGCCGATCTTCAGTTTCAGCATGGCGACCATCGCGGCTGCCGCCAGCAGTGCGGCGCGCCAGTCCAGCGACGACAGCACCGGCACCTCCATCCCGAGGCCGACACGTTGCACCGCGCCGAAAACGACGTGCAGCGCAAACCACAGAGCAAGGTTCATCACCACGCCGACGACAGCCGCCGTGATCGCGGTCAGCGCCGCCGACAGCGCCTTGTTGCCGCGCAGCGCCTCGATGTAGGGCGCGCCGAGAAAAATCCAGAAGAAGCAGGGCACGAACGTCACCCAGAGCGTCAGCAATGCGCCAAGCGATCCGGCGACGACTGGGCTTATGGTGCCGGCGTGCCGGTAGGCGGCGACGAAGCCGACGAACTGCAGCACGAGGATCAGCGGGCCCGGCGTCGTCTCGGCAAGGCCAAGGCCGTCGACCATTTCGCCGGGGGTGAGCCAGCCGAATGACGTCACGGCCGCCTGTGCGACGTAGGAGAGCGCTGCATAGGCGCCGCCGAAGGTGACCACCGCCATCAGGCTGAAGAAGCCGCCGAGCTGCGTCCACACACTGGCAGGACCGGTCAGCGCCAGGATCAGCACGACCGGTCCAAGCCAGATCGGCAGCCAGATCGCGATGGTGCGCGGCGCGTGCCATTTCGTCGGCCTGGTATGGGCAAGTTCGCCGCGCTCGAACATCAGGTCGACCGCGCCTCTGACATCGGGCAAATTGTCCTTGCCGTGTGCTGCTCCGGAAAAACGCGCAGGCGCCAGGCGATTGCCGATCCAGCCGGTCAGCCCTGCAAACAGGATGATCAGCGGAAACGGCAGCCTGGCGACATAGATGGCAAGGAAGGCGACCACAGCGATCGCCACCATCACCCGGTTCTTGAGCGCCCGTTTGCCGATGCGGATAACCGCCTCGACGACGACGGCCAGCACCGCTGCCTTGATGCCGAAGAACAGCGCCTCGATGACAGGGGCATCATTGTAGAGCACGTAGAAGATGCTGAGGCCCAACATGACCAACGCGCCGGGCAGCACGAACAGTATGCCGGCAACGAGGCCGCCGGCGGTCCGGTGCAGCAGCCAGCCGATATAGATCGCCAGCTGCTGCGCCTCGGGTCCGGGCAACAGCATGCAATAATTGAGCGCATGCAAAAAACGCTGCTCGCCGATCCAGCGCCGCTCCTCGACCAGTTCCTTGTGCATCAGCGCGATCTGTCCGGCCGGTCCGCCGAAGGAGAGCAGGCCGATCTTCGCCCACAGTTTTGTGGCTTGCCCGAAGGTCGGCGCTGGGGGCGCATCGACGCCATGAGCCTTTTCGCCAGCGGCAACGGCGCTCATGTTTTGCCCCCGCTCGGCCAGTTGTGGGTTTCGTCGGTGGCGTCGCGGCACCACCTGAAAAACGCGTCATAGAGCAGCATGCCGGCCTCGAGCTGTTCGAGATCGTCGCGGAACATGCGCGACAGGCCGAGCGATGCCGCGAGGAACCCCGCCGCCTGCGGTATGAGATCGAGGCGCGCCGTGTCGGCCGCACGCACGATCAAGGCAAGACGATCCAGCGCTTCGGACCGCAACCCGAATTCCTCGATCATGGTGTCGAAGGTGCAGCGCTCGCCGCGATGGCTCCAGAACACATCGTCGATGTCGAAGGGGATCGCCGCGAAACGGTCGGCGGCAGCCAGCACTTCGGGGGGTTCGACGAACAGGAACACCGCAGAGGGGTCCACGAAGCGGCGGATCAGCCATGGGCAAGCAATGCGGTCGACCTTGGGGCGGGCGCGCGTCACCCAGACCGTGCGGCCCTTGTCGTCGCCGCGCGGCATCTTCTCGGCCTTGACCAGAATTCCCTTGGCCGCCAGCCAGGCCTCGAAACCGCCTTCCAGGGATTCAGCAGTGATGCCCTCATGGCGCAGCCAGGCAGCGACGCCTTGCGAAAGTTTTTGGCCCCTTTGACAGATGACGACGACGTGGCGTCCGGCGAACTCGGCCGCCCAGGTGGAAACCGTCTTGAAGTCGCGCCGGGATGAGGCCGGAAGCAAGCGCGGATCGGCGTCATAATCCTCGTCGATGCGGACATCGACAAGGACAGGCCCGTCCGGCAGGCCGACGAGGCGGGAGAGTTGCGCTACGGTGATTGCGGTTGTTGACGGCATGGCGTCCACCTCCAGAGGGAGAGTTTGGACGCGATCGTTGGGCTGACGCCTCACGGGGTCGTCGCGAAGGGAACCCCTTGTCACTATGCTGGAATGATCCTTCGTGCTTGTCAATCCATAACCGGCTGTTCGTTTCAACGTCTTCAGCGCGAAGAAATTTGCCAAACCGCCACGCCAGCAAGAATGAGGCCGGCGAAACCTTCGATGCTTCTGGATACTATGTCGAACAAGCGTGGCCGGCTGTCGAAAAAATGCACCAAACAGGATCGACAACACCGCCACGCAGGACAAGGTCAGCGCCACGCCGGCCATCATGGTGACCGCAAACAGAATGCCGGCAAGCGGAACGCTTCTGGATATCGCGAAGGTCATCACGAACAGGGTCAGCGGGCATGGAATCAGCCCGGCCATGACCCCAACGGCTTCGCCCTCATGCTTATGATGGTGGCCGTGGCTCAATGCGCGCCACAACATCCAGACGCCGATCAGGCCAAGCAATCCACGGCTGACGTCTTCCAGCAGCGGCGCCCGGCCGACGCTTCCCAAGGCAATCAATACCAGCGGTAACGAGAATGCCGCGATTAGCACCGCTATCGTCACATGCGTGAAGGAGAGCGTCAGTGACACCAGAAGGCCGCGTGAAACCTTCGCGTCCGAACCGGCCAGATACGTGGCCAGGACGGCCTTGCTATGTCCTGGCGTCAGGGCATGCGCCGCACCAAACAGCACGCCCATCGGCAGAAAGGCAAGGAACGCAAGCCAGCCACCGCCAGCCGAGAGCAGCTTTATCTGATCGGCGAGCGCCAGGTAGATCGTGCGCTGGAATTCGACAAGCGTCTGGAGCATCAGCCTGGACCGGCAGAAGCGGGTGGTTTTCTGCGCACGTCAGTGTTGGTGGTCGCGGTGTTCGCCATGATTGTGGTCGTGAGGATGTGGATGCTCGTGCGCGTCATGTTCGCTCGAAAACCGGATGTTGGCAGTCGCGAGCGCAGGCATGTGTTCGAACAGTTCATTCTCCAGCGCTGTCGTGATCTTGTTTGCTTCCGCGAGTGGCAACGTTTCGTCCGCAGCGATGGCGATGTCGGCGTGCAACTTGTGGCCAATCCAGCGGGCCTTGGCATCGACGATGTGAGCACCTGGCACATGCTCGCCAGCATGATGAATTTCGGCCATCACACCCGGCTCGACGCCGTCGAGCATACGGGTGAGCACCGAGCGCGCCGACTGCCAGACGATAGCAAAAATGGCGACCGTGATGAGGAGCCCGATAATCGGGTCGGCCAGCGGAAATCCGAGCCAGACGCCGATAGCGCCAATGACCACGGCAAGGCTGGTGAGCCCGTCGGTACGGGCATGGTAGCCGTCAGCGACGAGCGCCGCACTGTTGATTTCCCTGCCGATGCGGATGCGAAACACCGCGACGGCCTCATTGCCGAGGAAGCCGACGATACCCGCCGCCGTCAGCCAGCCAAGATGCGTCACTGCCTGCTGATGGATCAGGCGCTCGATAGCCTGGTATCCCGCGACGATGGCGCTGAACAGAATGATCAGGACGATGACGATACCGGCGAGGTCTTCGACCCGACCCAGTCCATAGGTGAAGGTTGATGACGGCTTGCGCCTCGCCAGCATAAAGGCGACCCACAAGGGGATGGCAGTGGTTGCGTCTCCAATATTGTGAATGGTGTCGGCAAGAAGCGCCACACTGCCCGAGACAACCACCACGGCCATCTGCATTGCTGCCGTGACCGCCAGGATGACAAAAGACCATTTTATGGCCCAGATGCCCCGATCGGTCGTCGCGATGGTTGCATCGATGACGCCGTGTGTATGGCTGTGCGGACCGTGGTGGTCGTGATCGTGGCCGGCATGACCGTACGAACCGAAGCCTAACCAGTCGAGGGTGCGCCTGCTGAGATCGCTCATAGATACTTGGCCAACTGCTTGAGTTCCGTCAGCGAGTCGTGCGCTCCGCCCGCGGCGGTGTCGGTCAGGCAATGTTCGATATGATCGTGGATCAGTTCTCGCTTGGCGCTGCTTATGGCGCTTTCCACGGCATGGAGTTGCTGTGCGAGGTCAACACAGGAACGATGAGCTTCGAACATGGAGAGCACTGCCGCAAGGTGGCCTTGCGCGCGCTTTAGACGCTTTACGATAGCGGGATGCGACCGATGCGTGTTGTCTGTCATGCCAGTCGACTATCCCCCCCGGGGGGATGAGTCAATCTGCAGTCTGTGGTGGCGAGTTGATCTCGGGGGCGGCCCTATTGCGCCGTCCAGCCGCCATCCATCGGCAAGGTCGTGCCGGTGATCTGCCTGGCCGCGTCCGAGCACAGGAACAGCGTCAGCGCGGCAAGCTCCTCGACGGTAACGAATTCCTTGGTCGGCTGCGCTGCCAGAAGCACGTCGTGCTTGACCTGCTCCTCGGTCATGCCGCGTGCCTTCATCGTATCGGGGATCTGCTTTTCGACCAGCGGTGTCCAGACATAGCCAGGCGCGATGGCGTTGACGGTGATGCCGTCCTGAGCGACTTCGAGCGCCACAGTCTTGGTCAGGCCGGCAATGCCGTGCTTGGCCGAGACATAAGCCGACTTGAACGGCGAGGCGACCAGCGCATGCGCCGACGCGGTGTTGATGATGCGCCCCCATTTGCGCGCCTTCATGCCCGGCACCACGGCCTTGATCGCGTAGAAGGCGGCCAGCAGATTGATGCGGATGATGGCTTCCCACTTGTCGTCGGGAAACTCCTCGATCGGCGCGACGTGCTGGATGCCGGCATTGTTGACCAGAATGTCGAGGCTGCCGAAGGCAGCTTCAGCCTCGTGCACCATGGCGGTCACAGCCGAGCCGTCCATCATGTTGGCGCCGGAGTAACGGCACTTGACGCCAAAATCCTTCTCGATGCCGGCGCGCTCCTGTTCGATCGCCGCGGCATCGCCGAGGCCGTTGATGGTGACGTTGGCGCCTTCGGCGGCAAAGGCGCGGGCAATGGCCAGGCCGATGCCGCTGGTCGAGCCGGTGACGAGCGCATTCTTCGAAGACAGGGAACCCATGGAGATCTCGCGACTGGTGGGAGGAGCTTTGACGCAGATGGTTTGTGCATCGCAACATAACAATGGCATGACCATATGTCATTGCGATTACAATGTTGTGATCCTCCACGCGCGCCTTGCGCTGGCATCGAAGTGACACGACATGGCACTGTCATGCTGCCGCGCAACATAATCGTCCTGCACGTCCGCAAGATCGTTCCTGAACCGATGGGTGAGCAATTTGGAAATCGCCGATGTCGTGAAGCGCGCCTATGCGATGCCGCTGACCAACCCGTCCTTCCCGCCCGGCCCGTATCGCTTCTTCGACCGCGAATACGTCATCATCACCTACCGCACGACGCGCGAGGCGCTCGAAGCCCAGCGCAATCAGCAAGGCAATGCCAAGCAGGATCCACGGCACGGTCTTCGCCACCGCCAGATCCTGACTGAGCGCGTAGCCGACATAAATGACACCGACGAGCACCAGCACGCCGAAGGCCGGCAGGAACCACTTCGCGCCGCCTGATCGATTGAGCGGGTGGTCCGGTCTCGGAATACCCGCCTCGCTAGAAACAACGTCCACCATCGTCCCACTCCGTTTGCACTGCAGCAAAGAACCACGGGTGACGCTATGGCTGGACGAAGAAGCTGATGTGACGGCTATTGTCTTTTCGATCGCGCAAGGGGCGCAGCAGCGCCGGAATTTGACCCGCCCGCTTGCATCGCCCTGATGGAACTATCCCGCAATCTCGAGCAGCGCCGATACGAGCAAGCGGCGTTCGTCGGCAGAAAGCACGTCGGAATCGAAGAGGTTCATGCTGCGCATCCCTTCGATGGCCAGAAAACAGACCAGCAGCGTCTTGAGGTCCGGTGTCTCGCTCTTCAGCCGCTGCAGAAGCTGCGACTTGAAGGCTTTTATCGGCGTCAGGAAATCCGGATCCTCGGCGATCGCCGAGAACATCCACGAGGCCGCCGGCTTCGGTTCCTCGCAATCAGCCGCGGAGAGCCGGATATAGGTGGCAAGCAGGCTCTCGCCGCTGGCGCCGGCGACGCGGCCCGATTCCAGCGCCAGTTCGAAGGCGCGCAGGTAATTCTCCACCAGGCCCTGCATCAATTTGGCCTTGGTCGGAAAATTGTAAAGCAAGCCGCCTTTCGACACGCCGGCGCGGCTGGCGACGGCATCCAGCGACAGGCTGCCGGGGCCGGCCTCGCGTGCTACGTCGGCAGCGGCGGCGAGTATCTTGTCGCGCGAATTTGCCCTTCGGGTCTTCATCGGTCCCTTCCCCCACACGAGCCTAGGCGGAATTGACAAGACCGTCCAGACGGTACAGTAAGTTCGCCGCCATTTGTAATCGGGACCTGCCCGTGGATAGGTGTCCCGAAATTCGACTATTTTGCCGGACACCAGCCGAGGGGTCAGTTCGTGAAGCGCTTCATCTCTATCACAGCAATTCTGCTTCTGCTCGCTCTGGTGTGCGTCGGCGTCGTCGGCTTCAACCTGTTCCGTGACAGCGCCATCAAACAGTATTTTGCCACCATGAAGCCGCCGGCGACGACCGTGTCGACGGTTGTCGCCAAGCCTTCCGACTGGACGCCGGGCGTCGAGGCGATCGGCACGGTGCGCGCCGTGCGCGGCGTCGACCTGACCGTCGAGACCAGCGGCGTCGTCAAGGAGATCCTGTTTCACGCCAATCAGAAGGTTGCCGACGGCGCAGTCCTGCTGCAGCTCGACGACGCCGTCGAGCGCGCCGATCTCGAAGCAACGAAGGCGCAAGTGGCGGTCGTCCAGACGGCGCTGGAGCGCGCCATCGAACTGCAGAAGCGCGGCGTTAATCCAGAGGCTACGCTCGACACGGCACGTGCAACCGCAGCAGCCACCGAAGCCCAAGTGGCCAAACTGCAGGCGGTGCTCGACCAGAAGCAGCTGACGGCGCCGTTCGCTGGCACCGTCGGCATCCCCAAGATCGACCTTGGCCAGTATCTTTCGCCCGGCAACGCAGTGGTGACCTTGCAGGATCTGGACACTATGCGGGTCGATTTCACGGTGCCCGAACAGCAGCTGCCGCTGCTCAAGATCGGCCAGACCGTGCGGCTCGGCCTCGGCGGCAGCGGCGGCGGCGCCGACATGCCGTTTGCCGGCGCCATTCGCGGCATCGACCCCAAGATCGACGCTTCTAGCCGCCTGGTGTCCGTCCGGGGCGAAGTCGCCAACCCTGATGGCAAGCTGACGCCCGGCCAGTTCGTCCAGGTTCGCGTTGAGCTGCCGCAGGAAAAAAATATCCTGTCCTTGCCGCAGACGGCATTGACGTCGAGCCTGTATGGCGACTTCGTCTTCGTGGTCGTTCCGGCAAAGCCCGCCGAGGCGGGCGCGGCTCCGCCGGCACAGGCCGAGGATCAGAAGCCGGCCGCCGACAAACCGGCCGACGATGCCGCAAAGCCGCAGGCCGAAGCCGCCAAGCCCGCCGCCGACGCGGCGAAGTCCACGGACAACGCCGCCGACAAGCCCGCCGCTGCCGACGCCGGCAAACCGGCCGCTGAAGAGGAGAAGCCGGCGCTTGTCCTGTCGCAGGTGTTCGTGAAGCCCGGCCGCCGCAACGACGGCATGGTCGAGATCGTGGAAGGCATCAAGGCCGGTGACGAAGTCGTCACCGCCGGCCAAAACCGTCTCTTCAACGGCATGTCCGTTGCTGTCGACAACACCATTGACCCCAGCAAGTCGGCGAACCAGCAGGCTCAGCAATGAACGTTTCCGACATCTTCATTCGCCGGCCGGTGCTCTCCACCGTGCTGGCGTGCATGATCCTGCTCCTGGGTTTCCAGGGCATCTTCAACCTGTCGATCCGGCAATATCCCAAGGTCGACGAGACGGCGATCACCATCACGACCGCCTATCCCGGCGCCAGTGCCGACCTGATCCAGGGCTTCATTTCGGCGCCGATCGCGCGCGCCGTGGCCTCAACCGAAAACATCGACTACGTCACCTCGTCGAGCCGGCCGTCTTCGAGCACCGTGGTCGTGCAGATGAAGCTCGGCTCCAACCCCGATGTCGCGCTGACCGAGGTGCTGTCCAAGGTGCAGGGCGTGCGCGGTACCTTGCCTGATGCCTCGAAGGACCCGGTCATCGTCAAGGGCACGGGCCAAGAGTTCGCGATGATGTACATTTCGATGCAAAATCCGAACATGAGCAAGGAGCAGCTCACCGAATATATCGAGCGGGTGGTGCGGCCGCGCATATCGACGGTGGAGGGCGTCGCCGACGTGCAGATCTTCGGCGCCGAGGAATATTCGATGCGGGTCTGGATCGACCCGATCAAGCTCGCCGCGCGCGGCGTTACAGCGGCCGAAGTGCTGACCGCTATCAACAACTCCAACTTCCTGTCCGCGCCCGGCAACACCGAGAACGAATATGTCGTGTCCTCGATCACCGTGCGCTCGACATTGCAGACGCCGGAGGCCTTTGCCGAGCTGCCGCTGCGTTCGGTCGATGGCCAGGTGGTACGGTTGCGCGACGTCGCGCGCGTCGAACTCGGCGCGGAGAGCACCGACACCAGGGTGAGCTTCAACGGCAAGCCCGGCACCTTCCTCGCCATCTTCCCGACGCCAGCCGCCAACCCGCTGACCACAGCTGCGGCGATCACCAAGATCGTGCCGGTGATCCAGGACACGCTGCCGAAAGGCATGACCATCGAGGTCGTCTACGATTCCACCGAGCAGATCAGCGCTTCGATCGACGAGGTGTTCAAGACGATCGCCGAGGCGGTTGCCATCGTCATCGTGGTCATCCTGCTGTTCCTCGGTTCGTTCCGCTCGGTAATGATGCCGATCGTGACCATCCCGCTGTCGCTGGTCGGCGTCTGCTTCCTTTTGTTTGCGGTGGGATATTCGATCAATCTTCTGTCGCTGCTGGCCATGGTGCTGGCCATCGGCCTTGTCGTCGACGACGCCATCGTGGTGGTGGAGAACATCCATCGCCACATGGAGGAAGACCAGATGTCGCCGATGCAAGCCGCCTTCAACGGCATGCGCGAGATTTTCTCCGCCATCGTCGCCATGACCATTACGCTGGCCGCCGTGTTCGCGCCGCTGGCCTTCACCGGCGGCCTGACCGGTGCGCTGTTCCGCGAGTTCGCGGTGACGCTGGCCGGATCGGTGGTGCTGTCCGGCGTCATTGCCGTCACCATCACGCCGATGATGGCGGCGCGCCTGCTGAAGGCCGGCGCCCCCGGCCGCTTCCAGCGCATCGTCGACGGCACCTTCAGCCGTGTCGAGCACGTCTACGAGCGGGCGGTCACCGCCTCGTTGAGAAATCGGCCGGTGACGCTGCTGATGGTCGTGGCGCTGGTTGCGCTCACCGGCTTCATGTTCACCAAGACTTCAAGCGAACTGGCGCCGGAAGAGGACCAGGGCTTCCTGCTGTCGATCGTGACGGCACCGCGCTATGCGACATCCGACTACACCGAGACCTATGTCAACCAGATCCTCGGCCTGGTGAAGGACATTCCTGAAACCAGGGCGCAATTCTCCGCCGTCGCCTTTGGCGGCGCGACCAACGGCGCCTTTGTCGGCTTCGCCTTCAAGGATTGGGCCGAGCGTCAGCGCAGTTCAAAGGAGCTTCAGGCCGACATCCAGGGACGTCTCGCCAAGGTCGCCGGCGTCGAGGCTTTCGTCTTCGCGCCGCCGACGCTGCCCGGCTCCGGCGGCGGCCTGCCGATCTCCATGGTGGTTCGCTCGACCGGCGGTTCGGCCGAGGTCTACGAGGCGGCCGA
Organism: Mesorhizobium sp. P2_B5; assembly: GCF_056404775.1. NCBI lineage: Bacteria > Pseudomonadati > Pseudomonadota > Alphaproteobacteria > Hyphomicrobiales > Phyllobacteriaceae > Mesorhizobium > Mesorhizobium sp. P2_B5. The sequence continues at coordinate 54,151 of NZ_JBFUDJ010000001.1, forward strand.
GCAGATCAAGAACAAGGCGCAGGCCTCCGGCCGCTTCATCGTCGTGCAGAACTCGATGTCCTTTGACGCGCCGCAGGTGACGGTGACCATCGACCGCGACCGCGCCGCCGCCCTCAACCTGCCGATCGCCGACATCGGCCAGACGCTGACGCTGTTGGTCGGCGGCGCCGAAGTGGCGCAGTTCGACCGCGACTCCAACAGCTATGACATCATCCCGCAAGTGCCGCAGGAATTCCGCGACAATCCCGACAAGCTCGGCGAATATTTCGTGCGCAGCGTGACCGGCGAGATGGTGCCGCTTTCGGCGGTGGTAAAGATTTCGACCAACGCCTCGCCGGCCGCGATCGAGCAGTTCAACCAGCTGAACTCGGCGACGATATCAGCGCTGCCGCTTCCAGGCGTCACCACGGGCGACGGGCTGCAGACCCTGGAGAACCTTGCCAAGGAGAGCTTGCCCGAAAGCTTTTTCATCGATTATTCCGGCCAGTCCCGGCAGGAGAAGGAACAGGGCAACACGATCCTGATCGCGTTCGCGGCCGCCGTTATCGTCATCTACCTGGTGCTGGCGGCGCAGTTCGAAAGCTTCCGCGATCCGCTGATCATCATGATGGCGGTGCCCCTGTCGATCTTCGGCGCCATTGTGCCGCTCAATCTGGGGCTTGGAACGCTTAACATCTACACGCAGGTCGGCCTGATCACACTGATCGGCCTGATCACCAAGCACGGCATTCTCCTGGTCGAGTTCGCCAACCAGCAACGGGAGAAGCACAAGATGTCGCGAAGGGAGGCCATCATCGCCTCAGCCAAGGTGCGCCTGCGGCCGATCCTGATGACGACGGCGGCAATGGCGCTCGGCGTCGTGCCGCTGATCGTGTCCAGCGGCGCGGGTGCGGCGGCGCGTTATTCGATGGGCCTGGTGATCTTCACCGGCATCCTGGTCGGAACCATGTTCACCCTGTTCGTGGTGCCGATGTTCTACACCTTCATCGCCAGCAAGGACCTGCCGCATCATGCCGAGAAGCCGGACCCGAATCTGATGCCGGTGCCTGTCGACTGAACTGCGAAGACACCGCCGAACAAACAAAGAGGCCGGAAAAATCCGGCCTCTTTTTTGACTGGATTGATTACCGCGAAGCTCAATGAAGCTTCAGGCGGGAGCTCGCTGTGCAGCTGCGCCGCACGACCGCTCCAACCGCAGTCTGCTACTTGACGATGACGATGCTGGTGTTGGTCGGGCCGAAGGTTTCAACCAGCTGGTAGAAGTCGGCGGCATTGTCGGGATGCAGCCGCACGCAGCCATGCGATGCCGGCTGTCCCAGCCGCTTGATGGCGTTGGTCGCATGCACGGCGTAGCCGCCGCTGAAGAACACCGAATGCGGCATCGGCGCGTTATCGTATTTCTTCGAGTACCACATCTCATGCATGCGGGTCGGCTTGAACGAGCCGGTCGGCGTGACATGCGCCCTGTCGCCGGTCGAGACCTTCCAGGCGAAGGTCGGCCGGCCGTCGACCAGCACTTCCATGGTCTGCTGCGACAGCGAAACACGCGCCACGATCTGGTTTGCCGCAGCATGGGCGGCGCTGTTGGCGGCGCCAAGCAGGATTGCGGCGCCGGCAGCGGCGACGGTGACGTTGATGAGTTTGGCGGAAATGGCTCTGTACATGATGGCTCCCCTTTTGCCGGCCCGGCCAGCGTCAATTCGATGACCGCCTTATCCCTGCGTCATGTTTCTGGCTGACTTCGCTTGATGCTCGTTTGTGTTTCGAATCTGTTTCCTCTGGTTAACAAGCAAGGGTCGATCAAGGGAGGAGCCGAGGGGTGCTTCCTGTCTGCCCGGCTCACTCTCGATCATGACCCCAGCCACCAACGAAAGTGCGAATATCCTTTATATGAAAGGAGTTTAGCTACCCTCGAAACCGACTTGCAACAAAGCGCGGCCCGGGCGGCATGATCTGGTTACAGGCCAACGGCACAGTCATCCCCAACGAGAACAGCCGGCGCGAAACGAAAATGAGCATCAGATCGACCACCCTGTCCTGGCTTTTCAGGATCAGCATTGCCGCATTTGTTGTCGGCGGCATCGGCACAGTAGCCGGCACCCCGATGACGAAACTGGCGGTCATGAATTCGGGTGAGGTTTCGACGCTGCATGCCGCGCTGTTCATAGCCTTGGTCTGGATTGTCTCCAGTCTGCGCATCAACCGCCTCAAGGCCTTCTGGCGGGTCGGCCTTGGGTTGAAGTGGATGCGCGGCCCCTCCGGCAACTTGCTGCCGAGAGGACCGAAGGCCCGCGCCGCAGCGGGGGGCTCCGTGGGCGGCGCGGGCACTTCGGGTTTATCCTGAAGCACCCGCGGTTTTTGATTTTTGGGGATACCGATGAAGACGAAATCTGCTGCCACGGTGCTTTCGGCACTGCTCTACGCACAGGGCCTGCTCGGCTTTGCCGGTCTCGCCACAGTTCTCCTGAAGGACCGCGCGCAGGCTTCCAGCGACATCGTGGTCGCCAGCGAATTGCCGTCGGGACCATCGCTTCTGGTGGTGCGCTAACGCCTATGCATGCCGCCCAAAATTGCGCCGCGGTTTTGGGCGAGCCGCGTAACAATCCAGCCTTACTGCTCTCAGTCGGCGCGCTGCGTCGGCGGGTCGAACCGGTAACCGGCGCCGCGTATGGTGATGATGGTTTCGGTGTCGAGCTTGCGGCGCAGCCGCACGATGCGCGAATCGATCGAGCGGTCGAAGGCATCGGCATTTTCCGCCGGCGCTGCCGCAATGATGTCGTCGCGCGTCAGCACCTTGCGCGGGCTGGCCAGAAACAGCCTGAGCAACGCCACCTGGCCTGGCGACAGCTGCTCTTCCGCACCCGAGCGGTGCATGACGATGGCCGACCGCAAATCGACGGTGGCATTTTCCAGCACGATCAGTTCCTGGGCAGACCTGCCGCGTCGCGTCAGCAGGCCGCCAATGCGCGCGGCAAGCTCCCGGACATTGAGCGGGCTTTCAACGACGTCGGCGGCGCCAAGCTCGAGCGCCAGCACCTTGTCGACCAGATCGGCCGGTCGGCAGATCAGGATGAAATCGGGCCCGGCCTTCCCGTCCACGCTCTTGCCGCCGCCATAACGCCTGAGCAGGTCCCGCCCCTCCGCCTGGCTGACGCTGTCACCGACGATGACGACGTCTATGCCTCCGGCCGAGAGCAGGGATTCGGCTTCCCAGGGCTGCCGCGCCTCGCGCACGTCATGGCCACGCCGGTCGAGATGGTCGGCGAGATCGCCGGCCACCACATCGGCGACGGAAATCAGCGCGATGACGGATCGTGCAGCCATATTTTCTTCCCCTGCCCCTGCAACCGGATATGAGTGCTGGACATCATGTTTATACCCAATCTACTTTCTGCTGAAAGCGGGAGCGAGGCCATAGTGCGGGCACGAATTGTCATCGTCGAGGACGAGCCCGATCTCAGGGACGCGGTCGCCGAGTATCTCGGCGCCAATGGTTACGATGTGACCCAGGTCGGAAGCGCTGCCGAGGCGCGCACCTTGCTGGAGACCGAAGCGTTCAACCTGGCCATCCTCGACATCGCCATGCCCGGCGAGGATGGCCTGTCGCTCGGCCGCTGGCTGCGCTCGAAAATGCCGATCGGCATCATCTATGCCACGGCTGCCGGCACCGCGCTCGACCGCATTGTCGGGCTGGAGCTTGGCGCCGACGACTACATCGTCAAGCCCTATGAATTGCGTGAGGTGCTGGCCCGTGTCCGCTCCGTGCTGCGCCGGGTTCCGCAACCGAGCCCGCCGCAGGCCGCGAAGGCGCAAGCCGATGGCGGGCGCCGGCTGAGCTTCGGTCAATTCCAGGCTGACCTCGACGGCAGGCTTGTCACCGGCGCCAACGGCACCGTCATCGACATGGCCAAGAGCGAGTTCGACGTGCTGGAGGTTTTCCTGACCCGTGCCAACCGGCTGTTGACGCGGGCGGCGATCTCCGAGGCGATCGGCTTCGTCGAAGACCCGGAATCGTCGCGTGCGGTCGACATCCGCATCATGCGGCTGCGCAAGAAGATCGAAGCCGACCCGGCCAATCCAAAATTTTTGCGCACGGTGCGCGGCGAAGGCTATATCTTCTCGCTGCCGACCGGCGACGGACACTAGCAATTCAAGGAAAAAAGTGCGTAGCGGTTTTCCGCCCGGAATTGCGTCGGAACAAAGAGATGGAACGGGTGCACCGTTCTAGAGCCCTACCACCCACGGCCTTGTATAGATGGCTGACATGACCGCTGACCCAGCACGCATGGACCTGAAGGGCGTTCGCCAGGGCGCCGCGATGGCGGCCGTGCGTGTCGTGCGCCGGCTGCGCGAAGCGGGTGACTGGCAGCGCGAGATGGACACCATCCTGGAGACGCTGTGCGTCGCCATGCACTGCCAGCGGGGTATTCTGTTCAGGCTGCGCGAGCTGCCCGGCCAGGGTTTTGCCCAGTCGGTCGCCGCCTACTGGATCGACCCGCGCTTCGGCGGCGAGCTGGCCTCACCGACAGTGATCATGCAATCGATCGTCGACAACGACCCGCTGCTGGAGCGGGTTGCGGAGGACGAACGGCAAGGCAAGATCTTCGCCGGCCACACGCGCAACCTCGACGGTTTCCTCAGGACCGATTTCGAAAAGCAGCACATCAAATCGTTCCTGTCGGTGTCGGTGTTCGCCCACGGCCATCTGTGGGGCACGCTTGCGGTCAATGACTGCGTCAATGAGCGTGAGTGGACCGATGAGGAAGAGGCGGCGCTGCACATCATCGCGCTTGCCATCGGCGACGCCATCGAGCGGTCGCCGTCGGATGCCCATGCCAGCGAAGTCATTCGCCGCACCATGCTGCAGGCCTCGCTCGACGCCATCATCGTCATCGACGAGACCGGCTCGATCATCGAATTCAATCCGGCCGCCGAAAAGATGTTCGGCTTCCAGCGCAGCGACATTCTCGGCAAGGACCTGCTCGATACGGTGGTGCCGGAATATTATCGCAAGGGCTACGTGTCGGGGGCCGAGTACATGTCTGGCCGCGGCGCGCCGATGGTCGGCCAGCGGCTGGAGACGGTGACCCAGAATGCGGCCGGTGAGGTGTTTCCCATCGAGCTGACCGCGACCGAGATGCGGGTTGCCGACCGCCACCTCATCTTCGGCTCGATCCGCGACCTGCGCGACAAACTGCGCGCCGAGGAAGAGATCAACCGCCAACGCGAGAAACTGCACCAGAACGAGAAGATGGCGGCGATGGGTTCGCTGCTGGCCGGCGTTTCGCACGAGCTCAACAACCCGCTCGCCGTGGTCGTCGCGCAGTCGACGCTGCTGCACGAATTCGCCACCGACCCGCAAACCAAGGTGCGCGCCGAGAAAGTGCGCGCCGCCGCCGAGCGATGCGGCCGCATCGTCAAGAGCTTCCTGTCGATGGTGCGCCTGCATCCGGCGGCCCAGGCCGAGACCGATCTCAACCAGGTGATCCGCGCCGCACTCGAAGTGACAGCCTATGGCGCGCGCTCGAGCGGCATCATCATCGACACCGATTTCGCGCCCGGCCCGCTGCTGGCGATGGCCGATGCCGACCACGTGACGCAGGTGGCCGCCAATTTCCTGATCAACTCCCAGCATGCTCTGGCCGGCATTGGCGGCGACCGCCTGATCAAGGTGCGGACATTCCGCAGCGACCGCGGCAATCCCGGCTTTTCGGTCGAGGACAATGGACCGGGCATTCCGGAGGCGATCCGCGGCCGCATCTTCGAATCCTATTTCACCACCAAGCCGGTTGGCGTCGGCACCGGCATCGGCCTGTCGATCTCGAAGTCGATCATCGAGCGGCACAATGGCAATGTCTGGTTCGAGGAGGTGCTGCCGCGCGGCGCGCGCTTTGTCGTCCAGCTGCCAGCGATCAGCAGCGGTGCGGCCACGGTCGGCGACAGCCCGGCCCGTTCGAGCGGCTTGCGCCACGCACTGATCATCGACGACGAACCCGACGTCGCCGGCTCGCTCTCCGACATTCTGGAATTGATGGGCATCAAATCGCGGATCGTGCCGGTCTGGACATCGGCGGCGACAACCCTGAGTGACCACATGCCACCCGACATCGTCTTTTCCGACCTGCGTATGCCCGGCATCAGCGGCATCGCCATCTACCGCGAGCTGCTGGCCGAGAAGTCGGCGCTCGCCAAACGCTTCGTGCTGGTCACCGGCGACCTGATCGGCGCCAAGGCCGAGATCGAAGCCTTGCCGGCGCAACAGCGGCCGCAGATCCTGGAAAAGCCGTTCTCGACGCTCGACGTCCGCGGCGTCCTCTCCGCCATCGCTGACCAGGTCGCCGCCGCCGGCTGATTTTTCTTTCCGGGGCCACCCCAGAGCCAGTCGAGATTCAGGTCAGGCCGAGTCGAGAATGGCGGCTTCCGAGAACCGGAGCGGAGCGCCATCCGCAGGCCGGCCTCACCTGAATATCGCCTAGCCCGGAAAAAAAAGAGGCTCCCGACCGGCAGGGCGGCGGGAGCCAGGAAGGAGCGCGGGAGGAAGCGCTCGGGAGGTTCAAAAAACGTTGGGTGTCGTGGTCAGCGGCGCGGCGTTGGCAATCATGCGGATGGCACGCGCCTTGTGCACGCCGGACTGGGCGGCGATGACGCGCAGGCACTCCGCGCTCTCGGCGCCCCAGGCCTGGCCCTTGCAGGCAAAATCGATTTCCGGCACCGGCAGCCGGGCGGTCTTGATGGTGGTCGGCGCGCCATCGACGACATTGGCCGGCGGGTTGAGCGATGCGAAGGCCGGACCGGAAGCCGGCGTCAGGAACAGGACGGCAAGCGCGCAGGCGCCCAGCATCGAGAACATCACGACCGGATGGTCGCTGGCTCGCTGGCGCAGTGCTAGTCTGGCGCGCTGTTCATTGCTGGCGATCTCGGCTTTCGTATACATGTTGCTCCCCTTCGCTTTTTTATGAAACGAACCTAAGCGCACCTGGTAACGGGCGAATGATGCGCTTGGCTTGCCCGCGTAACAGGTTTGAAACAAGAAATTCGGGCATGTCCGGGCAAATCCGGTCATGTGCCGACGGCAGGGTTCGTTTGCGGTGCTGTTTCATGCGCGCAATCAAAACGTTGACGACAGGCGGGCCGTGAACGCAGCAAAGCCTATTGTTGGCCAGTTGAACTATGAACAAGCTCACACTGCGGATTGAATTTGCGACGGCAGGCATTTTTCGTCTTGAGCGAGGCCCGGTTTTGCCGGTGCGGCACCGTCGTACCCACATGCGGGACGGCCATTTCACGACCCTGGTTAACGCCCGGATTTTCCGAGATTTTCTTCGCTCGCGGTGGCTTCAGATCGACTCTATTGATCTGTTCTGAAAGTCTATTATTTCCGCAAACCATTGCATTTCAATGCAAAATATGATTTTATTGAATGAGTATTCAACAAAAGAAGAGCTTCCCATGAACCCGCACCTCCGTGACGTGGCGATCCCCAATGATTGGGACCGGCGGGGCCTGCCGGGCTGGGCTTATCATTCCGACGCGCTTCTCGAACTCGAGAAGGAATACGTCTTCCGAAATCATTGGCAGATCGCCGGCCATATCTCCGACGTGCCGAATGCCGGCGACTATCTGACCATGGACGTGGTCGGCGAGCGGGCGCTGATCGTGCGCGGCAAGGATGGCGTCGTGCGCGCCTTCAACAATATGTGCCGGCATCGCGGCAGCCGCGTCGTCGCCGACAGCCAGGGCACCTGCAAGAACGCGCTGGTCTGCCCCTTCCACGGCTGGGTCTACAATCTAGACGGCACGCTGCGCGGCGCCGCCCGGCCGCGCTCCTTCCCCGAACTCGACAAGACCGAATTCGGCCTGATGCCGCTCGACCTCGAAGTCTGGATGGGCTTTATCTTCATCCGCTTTCGCAAGGGCGGCCCACAGCCTTCGGTGGCCGAACTGCTGAAGCCGATCGAAGCAGAGATGGCTCACTACAATGTGGCCGAGATGATGCCGTCCTGGGGTATCTGGACGCAGAAGTCGCCGGTTAACTGGAAGTCGGTGCGCGACGTCGACAACGAAGGCTACCACGTCGCCATGGCGCATCCGGCGCTGCAGGATCTCTACGGTGCGACCTATTTCGACGAGCCGTTCATCAACGGCGTGTCGCGCTCCTTCGCCACCTACAATCCGCATGCCGGAAGGCGCTGGAGCGTGCGCGAATACATCAAGCTTGCGCCCGACGCGTCGCATCTGCCGGAGCATCTGCGCAGGGCCTGGATCTATTACGGCATCTTCCCCAACAACGCGCTGTCGATCATGCCGGAATCGGTGCAGTTCTATCAGGAGTTCCCGCTGTCGACCGGGCAGACGCTGCTGCGCGGCGCCATCTACCGCTACCCCGACGAGACGCGCGAACAGGCCGCGGCCCGCTATCTCGCCTATCGCATCGACCGCGACACCATGAACGAGGATGTGCAGCTTTCCGTGTGGTCGAACGAGTCCATGATCTCGGACGCCTTCGAAGGTTTTTATCTCTCCGACCTCGAATACGGCGTGCGCACCCACCACGACCATCTGCGCAAGCAGATTCCGGTTTTGGGCCTGGAGACGGCACCTGAGGAAAAGGACATGTGGAACCTCAACGAGGCCATGCGGTCGCAGGTGTAGGGCTTTTTCCCTTCTCCCCGTTTCACGGGGAGAAGGTGCCCGAAGGGCGGATGAGGGGCAGCGCCATCATCTCGCTATTGGTTGCTGAACCCTAACCCCGGCAAGCGCCTGCACCAAAGTCTCGCAAGCCGGCGCCGCCCCTCACCTGCCTGCCGGCATCCTCTCCCGTAGAACGGGGGGAGGAACGCTATCACCCCTGCCAAACCCCTTCTTTCCTCAGATCATCCATGGTCCGCGAAATGCCTTCACGCAGGATGGCGACCATGTCGTCGATCTGCGCGCGCGTAATGATCAGCGGCGGCGACATCACGCACATGTTGATCAGCGGCCGCACCAAAAGGCCGAGTTCATGGCAGTGCGCGTCGATGCGCTTGCCGACATCCTTGTCGAGTTGCAGCGGATCCTTGCTTTCGCGATCGGCGACGCATTCGACGCAGCCCATCAGACCCATGCCGCGGACTTCGCCGACCAGCGGCAGTTCCTCAAGCGTCTTCAACTGCGCCTGGAAATAGGGCGCGACCTCGCGCGTATGGGCAAGCACGCTGTCTTCGAGGATGTCGAGGTTCTTCAGCGCCACGGCGCAGCCGATCGGATGGCTGGTGTAGGTCAGGCCATGGCCGAACAGCGCGTCGGGATGGTTGGAGCGGCGCATTTCCTGAAGCAGCCGCTCCGAGATGATGACGCCGCCGAGCGGGAAATAGCCTGAGGTGACGCCCTTGGCGAAGATGATCATGTCGGGGTCGATGCCGAACGCATCGCCAGAGGCAAAGACATGGCCGAGCCGGCCGAAGCCGGTCACCACCTCGTCGGAGATATAGAGGATGTCGTTGTCCCTGCAGATCTCGCGGATGCGCTTGAGATAGCCATCCGGCGGCACGACGACGCCACCCGATGCCTGCACCGGCTCGCCGACGAAAGCGCCGATCTTCTCAGGCCCGACGCGGGCGACCGTGTCGCGGAACTGATCGACCAGGAAATCGGTGAAGGCGGCGATATCAATGCCTTTCGGCCGCCGGAACGGGTCGGGCGAGGACAGTTTGACCACCAGATCGTCGGCGCCGTCCATCCAGTCGCGGTCGCGCGGCCGGCCATTGAGCGAGGCCGACAGATAGGTCGAGCCGTGATAGGCGCCGCCGCGGCTGAGGATCAGCTTCTTTTCCGGCCGTCCGCGCACATTGTTGTAGAACTGCATGAAACGCAGCGCCGTCTCGACAGCCGACGAACCGCCGGTGGTGAAGAAGGTATGGCTGAGATCGCCCGGCGCATGATCGGCAATGCGCTTGGCGAGTTCGGCCGAGGGCGCATTCATCGTGTACCAGGGCGTGTTGTAGGACAGCATCATCGCCTGGTCGTACATCACCTGGGCCAGTTCCTCGCGGCGGTGGCCGACATTGATGCACCACATGCCGGCCGGTCCGTCGATCAGCCGCTTGCCTGTCACATCGGTGATGTAGATGCCGTCGCCTTCGCCGATCAGCGCGCGTGCTTCATTGCCGACCGAGCCGGCATAAGGCCAGGGCTGGACAAGATGGCGCTTGGCCAACTCGACCGCATCGTCGTCACCAGCCATCTCCATCGCTCTTAGGTCTCTTGCAGCCGCCATCATTGCCTCGCAGGTCTGGAGCGTAATTTTCGCCGGACACGAAACGAAGCGCCAAGCGTTGAAAAGCGGGCTTTCTTCACTTCATTTTGAATGTCCGTTCAATCAATATTGCAGAAATAGCGCTTGATTTCAATCCACGGATGCGCTCATGATGAAAGAAAGCCGGCAAGCTTGGAGCGCGGCCAGAAATCGCGCTCCGCAAAAAATTGGGAACAGGCAGCCGGCCCGGTCAATGGGAGCATCATGGCGGGACACGAGCCAGCAACCGAGATCACGCCCGGAGCGCTGCAATGACGGCGGCTGCCGAAGGGTCGCCCGTATTCGGCATGACGCGGGCCAGGCGAAACGCCCTTCTGCAGTCCGAATCCGTTCAGGGCTTTGCCCTGATCAGCCCGACCTGCGTCTACGCTTTGATCCTGCTTGTGCTGCCGATCCTGGTGGTGCTCGCCCATTCGTTCTGGACGCAGCACTACCTCGACATCGACCACACTTTTACACTGGAAAACTACCGCATCGCGCTGACCGAGCCGATCTACCGCGATCTCCTCTGGCGCTCGCTCTACATCTCGCTGACGGTAAGCTTCTTTACCGTCATCCTCGCCTATCCGATCGCCTATTTCATTTCCTTCCACGGCGGCCGCCACAAGAGCCTGTGGCTGTTCCTGATCACCATCCCGTTCTGGACCAGCTATCTGCTGCGCGTGATGTCGTGGAAGGTGATCCTCGGCTATAATGGCGTGCTCAATTCCGGTCTGATGGGCCTCGGCATCATCGACGAACCGTCGACAGCACTGCTCTACAATTCCAGCGCCGTCATCATCACGCTGACCCATGCCTGGGCGGCCTTCGCCATCCTGCCGATCTTCGTCTCGCTGGAGAAGGTCGACCGCACGCTGGTCGAGGCGGCCACCGATCTCGGCGACGGCCCGCTGCGCTCCTTCCTGCGGGTGACGCTGCCGCTGTCGGCGCCGGGCGTCATTTCGGCGGCACTCATCGTCATGATCCCGACGGTCGGCGATTACGTCACCCCGAAGCTTGTCGGCGGCAAGGATGGCGTGATGATCGCCAACGCCATCCAGGCGCAGTTCGGCAAGGCCGCCAACTGGCCGCTCGGCGCGGCACTTTCGGTCACCACCATGCTGGTCGTGTCGCTGATGGCGGGCGCCACGGTGCTCATCATCCGCGCCATTCAGAGGCTGGCGCGATGACGGCGATGCGGCGCCTCCTTGCCGGCGGCTGGCTGACCGCCTACGCCTTCCTCTACATCGTCTTTCTCTATCTGCCCGTGATCTTCCTGCCGATCTTCTCGATCAACACCGCGCCGACGCCGAAGTTTCCCCTCACCGGCTATACGCTGAAATGGTACGAAGACCTGCCCAAGACGCCGGCACTGCTTGATGCCGCCTGGAACAGCCTGATCGTCGGCGTCTCGGCATCGGTGCTGGCGACGCTGCTCGGTATCCTCGCCGCCCGTTCCATCACCCGCTACCGCTATCCCGGCCGCCGCACCATCAACGGCCTGATCATGGCGCCGCTGGTGCTGCCGGAAATCATCCTCGCCATCTCCATGCTGCTGGTCATGCTGCAACTGGGCCTCAGCCTGTCGCTGTTCACCGTCGTGCTCGGCCATGTCCTGATCTGCATTCCCTATTCGATGACGGTGCTGACCGCAGGCTTCGAGGGCTTCGACCGCAGCCTTGAAGAGGCCTCCGCCGATCTCGGCGAAAGCGCCTTCGGCACCTTCCGTCGGGTGACGCTGCCGATGGTGGCGCCGGCGATCATTTCCAGCCTGCTCGTCTGCTTCACCATCTCGCTCGACGAGTTCGTCATTGCCTTCTTCCTGACCGGAACCGAGACGACGCTGCCGATCTATATCTGGGGCCAGTTGCGCTTCGCCGCCAAGCTGCCGGGCGTGCTGGCGCTGGGCACGCTGCTCTTGGTTGCCTCCTTTGTCTTGATGACCGTTGCCGAAGTCCTGCGCCGCCGTGCGGCCAAGCGCACCCAGAACGAGGGAGGCCTCTATGCCTGAGCCAATCCAGGCCGAACGGCCCCAAAAGGATCGAACAAAGTCCGAGCGTGCTATGATCGAGATCCGCAGCGTCACCCGCAGCTACGGCGCCTTCAAGGCGCTTGACGATGCAACGCTGACCATCAGGGAAGGCGAGTTCTTTTCGCTGGTCGGCCCCTCCGGCTGCGGCAAGACAACGCTGCTGCGCATGATTGCCGGTTTCGACAACCCGACCAGCGGTTCGATCTCGGTCGGCGGCCAGTCGATGGAAGGCATCCCGGCCAACCGCCGGCCGACCAACATGGTGTTCCAGAGCTATGCCATCTTCCCGCATCTCAATGTCGAGCAGAATGTCGCCTATGGGCTGAAACGGCTGAAGCTGGGGGGAACGGAAGAAAAGCGCCGCGTCGAGGAGGCGCTGGCGCAGGTGTCGCTGACTGGACTCGGCAAGCGCCTCGCCACCGAGCTTTCCGGCGGCCAGCGCCAACGCGTGGCGCTCGCCCGCGCGCTGGTGATGCGGCCCAAGGTGCTGCTGCTCGACGAGCCGCTGTCGGCGCTGGACAAGAAGCTGCGCGAGCAGATGCAGGTCGAGCTGCGCCGGCTGCAGCAGGCGGTCGGCATCACCTTCGTGCTCGTCACCCACGACCAGTATGAGGCGCTCGCAATGTCCGACCGCATCGCGGTGATGTTCGGCGGCAAGATCGCCCAGGTCGCCTCGCCCAAGGAAATCTACCAGCGGCCGGTCAACCGCCAGGTCGCCGACTTCCTCGGCGGCATGAATTTCGTCAAGGCTGAGATCGTCGAGGAGAACGCCGCCTCGCTGGTCGTCGACACACTGGGCTTCGGCCGCGTCAGGACCGACAAGCCGAAGGCCTTCGTGCGCAATGGCGGCCGCGCCACGCTGGGCATCAGGCCGGAGCGCCTGCGTGTGCTGTGGGACAATGCGACGGCCAAATTCGAGGTCGCCGGCAAGGTAGTCGAACGCCACTATTTCGGTGAGATCACCCACCTGATCGTCGAGATACCCGGACTGGAAAGGCCGCTGTCGGTCACCGAGACCAATGATTTCGGCGCCGATGATATCCCGGTCGGCACCTCAATCCGCCTCGCCTACGATCCCGAGGCTTTGGTGGCTATGGCGGACTGAAGCTCGGTTACGATCTCTTTGGCGGCGATCCGCCCCATCACGATCGCACCTTCGACATAGCCCGGAAAGGACGGCGACAGTTCCGACGATGCGAAATGGACAGGAGCCGCGCCGGCGCGGATCGTGTGTTCGGCATCCCGTGCCGTCACATCGACAATGAGGTCGCTGTAGGCGCCGCCGCTCCAGCGGTCTTGGATCCAGTCGCGCTGGCTGAAATCGATAATGTCGGCCGCGTCCGGACCAAGGGCGCTCACCAGCCTTGCCGTTACTTCCGCGCGCAGCGAAGCATCGTCCAGTGGGCGCCAGCGCAGTGCCAGCGGGCCGCCGACGAAGACGACGAGTGCGGCGTGGTCGATATCCTTGCTGGCGTCACAGGCGAACAGGCCCGGCAAATCGCGCCACATCACCATGCCGCACAGATCGCGATCCCGCCAGAACGGCTTGGGATAGCGCACCACGATCTTGATCACCGCGCCGCTTTCCCAGACGCCAAGCGCCTTCTCGAGGACCGACGGCAAGGCCGGCGCGAAATCGAGCTTCGCGGCCGTTGCCGGCGGAAGCGCGACCAGCACTTTTCGCGCCTCTATGACGCTACCGGCCGAGACGACACGAACGCCATGCGACCCGTGCTCGACGCGCGTAACGGGTTCGTTGAGCCGCACCCGGTCGCCGAGATCGCCGGCCAAATCCTCGGCCAGCGACTGCATGGTATCGAGCAGCGAATATTGCAGTTCCGGCACCTCGTTGGTGATGCGCCGGTCGTTGTCGATCAGGTGCCACAGCGGCACTCTGTCCATCGCCAGGCACCACAGGCCTTCGATCACCGATCGGAAAGCCGTCTTGGCATCGACTGGATCAGGCTGGCGTTCAAGCCAGGTGGCAACGCTCATGCCGGCGATCGCAGGATCGTCCGGCTCGATCGCATTCATGCGCTCGCGGATCGCCATCGCGCCGTAATAGGTCCGCTCGGCCTGTTCGACCGACAGTGACGGATGGGTGATGAAATCGCCATCCACATAGGTCTCGACGAAGGCCTTGCCGCGGGCCGCCGCCAGCGCCGTCACCTCCGGCATGTCTTCGCAGAAAAACTGACCGCCGCTGTCGATCCGTTCGCCAAGCCCGTTGCGAACCGCTTCGACCCTGCCGCCGACACGGTCGCGCGCTTCGAGCAGCACGAAATCGATGTCAGCCTGCTTCAGCACAAGCGCGGCCGACAGGCCAGTGAAACCAGCGCCGACGATAACGACGTCGGTTCTTTCAGTCTTGTCGCTCAATAGCCGGCCTTGATCTTCTCGAATTCCGTGACCATGCGCTGCTTGAGCTCGGGCGGCACCGGTTGCTGGAACAGCGTCTTGTCGAGGAACTTGTCGAGATTGTCGAAGCCGCGGTCGATCAGCACCTGATGGTCGATCGCCGCCATGCCGGCGCTGTTGCCGTGACCGTAACCGAAGGTCTTGACCAGATAGTCGGACACGGCATGCGCGTTGACGGCGCTCAGGAAATCATAGGCCTGGTCGAGCTTGCCAGGCGCATCCTTCATCAGCACATAGCCGCACACCCAGGTCGAAATGCCTTCCTTGGTGTCGCGGTTCATGGCGATTGGCATGCCTTGGCCCTTGAGCGTCACGAAGGTCTCGTTCCAACCCCAGACGAGGTCGACCTCATTGCCCGTAAAGGCCTGGTTGAGATCGGTGTCGTCGGTCCAGTAGAAGCGAACGTTCTTGTGCACGTCGCGCAGGAAGGCGGACGCCTCCTGGAACTGCGCGTCGGTCATCTTGGTCCAGTCCTTGAGGCCGAGGACCAGGCTTGCCAGCGCATAGGCATCGTCGACATTGTCGCCGATGGTGACGCGGCCCTTGAATTTAGGATCGGCAAAAATCCTCAGTGATTGCGCCTCCTGCGCCGTCACCTTGTCGGTGCGATAGAGCAGCGAGGTGTTGCCCCAGTCGAACGGCATGAACCAGGCCTTGCCGTCGGCGGTGACGGCAAGATCCTTCATCGCCATGATGCCGGGATTGAGGTCCTTCCAGCCGACGATCCTGGAGGTGTCGAGCGGCTGTAGAATGCCGGCCGCGCGCCATTTGGTCACGCTCTGCGAGCAGGGGTGGGCGATGTCGGCCTTAAAGCCGGCCCGCATCTTCTCGAAGGCTTCGTCCTCGTCGCCGAAGAAAGCGAAGGTCGGCTCGGCGCCATATTTGGCGGTGTAGTTGGGATGCAGCAGCGGATCCTCATAACCCGACCAGTCGAACACGACGAGGTCGCCACCGCCCTCGGCATAAGCCAGCACGGCGCCGGCGCCCAATGCGAAGGCGCCGGCAAGGGCAAGGCGGCGAAGCATGGAAGTCATGGTGCGAAACTCCTCATCGCTAAAAGCAGCCGGGCGACGTTACGGAATTTCAGCGACCTTGGCGAGACCGTCCGCCCGCCTCAATCGCGGGCAGACGGATGAAGCCTGACGGGCTTTAGTAGCCCGCTTTGATCTTCTCGAATTCGGCGATCATCTTGAGCTTGAGGTCGGACGGCAGAGGCGACTGGAACAGCGTCTTGTCGACGAATTTCTGCACGTCGTCATAGCCCTTTTCCTTCAGGATCGCCTGGTCGACACCGGCCATGCCCTTGGCGTTGGCCTGGCCATAGCCCCAGTCCTTGACCAGCACCTTGGCCGTCTCCGGATCGTTGACGGCGTTCAGATAGTCATAGGCCTTGTCGATGTTGCCGGGCGCGTCCTTGAATAGCACATAGCCACAGACCCAGGTCGAAATGCCTTCATCCGTGTCCTTCCTGGACTTGATCGGCACCCCGGCCGCCACGGACTGGACCGTCGCGTCGTTCCACGCCCAGGCCAGGTCAACCTCGCCGCCGGAGAGGAGTTGCACGATATCGGTGGTGTCGGCCCAATAGGAGCGGACATTCTTGTGCACCTGGCGCAGGAAGTCGGAAGCCTGCTTGAACTGGTCATCCGTCATCTTGGTCCAGTCCTTGAGGCCGATGGCAAGGCTGGCCAGCGCATAGGCGTCGTCGACATTGTCGCCGATCGAGACCCGGCCGTTGAACTTGGGATCGGCGAAGGCCTTTAGCGACTGCACATCCTTCGCGTCGATCTTGTCGGAGTTGTAGGTGACCTGGGTATTGCCCCAGTCCCAGGGCATGAACCACGCCTTGCCATCCGAGGTGGTGGCCAGATCCTTCATCGCCATGATGCCGGGATTGAGGTCTTTCCAGCCGGTGATCTTCGACGTGTCGAGCGGCTGCAGCAGTCCGGCTTCACGCCATTTGGTCACGCTCTGCGAACAGGGATGGCCAAGATCGGCTTTGAAGCCGGAGCGCACCTTCTCGAAGGCTTCGTCCTCATCGCCGAAGAAGGCGAAGGTCGGCGAGTCGCCGTTCTTCTCGACATATTTCGGGTGGAAGCTCGGATCCTCATAGCCGGACCAGTCGAACACGATCAGGTCCTTGTCGGCGGCAACCGCTAGCGCTGCGGCCGAAGCCGCAAGCGTTGCCGTCAGCGCCAATGTCAGCGTCAGACGCCTGGTTAGTCTTTTCATTGCTGTTCCATCCTCTCTTGTCGTTGCGTCGCCGGCTCGACTGGCCGGCTTCTGGTTATCCGTAGTGCTTGGGAAAGGCCGCGGCGAGGAAGGCATTCGCCGCTTGCAGCGCGGTTTCGCGCGTGGTGTCTTCAGTTCCCATCATCAGCCGCAGCCACAGGCCTTCCAGCATGGCCGACAGCGCCAGCGCCATCACCTGCGGCTCATAGCCATAGCCACCGCTCTCTTTGAGCGTCGCGCAAAGATCGATGAAGACCTGCTGGTAATACGCGTCGCGGGAACTGCTCAGCGCCTGATAGACCGGCCGCGACTTGGCCTCGCCCCAGAAGGCGAGCCAGGCGGCGAGCTTGCGCTTGTTGCAGATCGAGCGGTCGAAGTCGGCCCAAACCAGCACCTGCAATTGGCGGGCGGGATCATCACCGGCTTTCTGCAGGGCAGCACGCCAATGTGCCGAATACTCGTCATACATATACTGCAGCGTGGCGATCAGCAGCTTCTCCTTGCTCTCGAAATGAAAGTTGACGATGCCGCGCGACAGGCCGGCGCCATCGGCGACATCGGCCATTGTTGTCTCCGCATAGCCGCGCTTGGCCAACGAATCGATGGTCGCCTCGATTAGTTGCTGCTGCCTGACCTCCTTCGACGCCTTGCGGCCGCGTTTTTCCGGTTCGGTTTTTCCAGACGTGTCGGAGGATCGCTCTTCGCGCGCTGCAGCTTTCATCGGTGCCGTCATGCTCCACATTGCCGGCTATCCCACCATAGCCGGCTTCCACCCGCGAAGATGAGTGGGACGGTGCTCACCACTGTCAAGCACCTTCTGCATGGCTTCCCAGGTTCGTATGTTCTTGTCGACATAGGCGGCCCCAACCGCGGCCGCCACGGTCCCGTAGAGCGGGCCTTTCAGCCTTTCCAGCTCGCCGCGCGCGACCTCGCGATACCAGGGATTGCGGTCCTTAACGACCACATCGGCAAAGCCGGCGCGCTGCATCGCCTGCGCATAGCGCGCCGGCGACGCCATGGCGAAGGACAGGCCCTCAGCCGCGACATAGGCCTTCATGTCAGGTGACGGTTCGCCGTCATGGCCGATCAACCAGTCGGAGGCGGCAAAGACGCCGCCCTGTTTCAGGACGCGGAAGATTTCGGCAAACAGCGCGTCCTTGTCGGGCACATGCAAAAGCGCATCCTTGGAGAAGACGACATCGAACGAAGCATCGGCAAAAGGCAGCGGCCCCGGCGGCGCCTGAATGAAGCTTGCGCGGTCTGAAAGCTCGCGCGCGGCGGCGCGCTTCATCGCCGCCTCGATCACCGGGCGCTCGATGTCGAAGCCGGTGGCACGGGCGGCACCGTGGCGCTCGATCAGATGCAGCGCGATGCCGCCCGAGCCGCAGCCAATATCGAGGATGGTCTTGCCGCTCAGCGACAGCCCCTCGACGACTCGGTCGACCTCATCAGGTCCGCCCGGCGACAGATACCCCTCGCCCCACAGCGCCTCGAGGAAGCGGATGGCGGTGTCGTCATATTCCGGCTCGGCATCTGCCGCTTCGATCATCGAACCTCGGTCCCGTCAGCCGAATTCAACACGTTCGATTGCCGGCAAAACGTAGCGCATACCAGAGAAAACGCAAGACCATTTGTTGAACATTCATTCAATATGGCTGGACAAAATGGCGGCTGCCATGCCAAATTCCGCGCATTCGGGAACAGACCACGCAAAAATGAACAGCGGATCGCCTACGCAATTCCAGGAAAAGTGTGAGCGGTTTTCCGTCCGGAATTGCGAAAAAGAGAGAAGACTGAGGCAGAATGAAAGCTTGGGATGCGATCATCATCGGCGGCGGACACAATGGCCTGGTCAACGCCTGCTACCTGCAGCGCGCCGGGCTCGACGTGCTGGTGGTGGAGAAGAACGACTGGGTCGGCGGCGCCGCCACCAGCCGCGAGCTGACGCCGGGTTTCCTCTACTCCAACTGCTCCTATGTCTGCTCGCTGTTTCGCCCCGAAATCATGCGCGACCTCGAACTCCCGCGCTTCGGCCTGCAGGTCATCTCCTACGAAGGCGGCGCTGTATTCACCCGCGACGGCGACTACCTCGCCAACTACCGCGACCATGACGCCCACCGGCGCGAATTCGCCCGCTTCTCCAGGCGCGACGCCGAAGCCTACGATCGCTATTCGCGCGACGTGACGCGGCAGTGCCGCTTCATCCAGCCGCTGCTGATGCGCACCGCCCCTGACCCGACCAGTTTTCGGCCACGCGACCTCGGCGAACTTCTCTATCTCGGCAAGAAATTCGCCGGCCTGTCGGCCGAGGAAATGGCGCTGACGCTGCGCTTCTGGACCATGTCGATCTCGGAATTCCTCGACGAGTATTTCGAGACTGATGTCATCAAGGCGAACTTCGCTCTGTCCGGTATCATCGGCACCGCGCTCGGGCCGATGTCGCCCGGCACGGCCTATGTGCTGCTGCACCACTATATGGGCGAGGTCGATGGCTCGGTCGGCGCCTGGGGCTATGCACGCGGCGGCATGGGCGCCGTCACCAAGGCGCTTGCCGCCTCGTTCAAGGCTAGCGGAGGCACCATCCGAACCGGCGCCGAGGTCGACCATGTGCTGGTTGGCAGGGGCAAGGCGAAGGGCGTGGTGCTGGCCGGCGGCGAAGAGATTTACGGCAAGCTCGTCGTCTCCAACGCCGACGTGAAGCGCACCTTCCTGAAACTGGTCGAGGAAAAGGAACTGCCCGACATCTTCCTGCGCCGGGTCAGGAATTTCAAGATTCGCGGTTCGTCCGGAAAGGTCAATATCGCGCTGGACTCACTGCCAGAATTTCCGGCGTTGCCGAAGGATTCGCCGGTCTATCGCGGCGACATGCATTTCACCGATTCGATGGAGCGCATGGAGCGCGCCTATGACGACTGGAAGGCCGGGCGCTGGTCGGCCGATCCGTTCCTCGACATGGTCATCCCGACGACGCTCGACCCGACGATGGCGCCGCCCGGCAAGCACTTCATGAGTTGCTTCGTGCAATATGCGCCGCCCAAGGTGAACGGCCGTGACTGGACCGATGCCGACCGCGACGGCTTTGCCGAAAGCGTGATTGCGCAGATCGCTGAATACTCGCCGGGTTTCAGCGACCGCATCGTCCACATGGAGGTGCGCACGCCGCGCGAGATCGAGGCCGAGGTCGGCCTCACCGAAGGCAACATCTTTCAGGGCGAACTGACCTTCGACCAGCTGCTGTTCAACCGTCCGGTGCCGGGCTACGCGCAGTATCGTTCGCCGGTCGGCGGGCTCTATATGTGCGGCTCCTCGACCCATCCCGGCGGCGGCGTCATGGGCGCACCCGGCCGCAATGCGGCAGCCGAGATCCTTCGCGACCTCGCCAAATCGACCTCGCATATGAGCCCGGCCCATGACGTCATTTGATGCAATCGTCATTGGCGGCGGCCACAACGGGCTTGTCGCCGCCGCGACGCTGGCGAAGGCCGGCCGCAAGGTATTAGTGCTGGAAGCCGCCGTCGATGTCGGCGGCGCGGCGCGCACCGAAGACTTCGCGCCGGGCTTCCGCGTCTCCTCGATCGCCCATGTGCTCAACCGCCTGCACCCCGATGTGGTGAAAACACTGGAGCTGGAAAAGCACGGGCTGCAAATCGCGCGCGGCGACTTCATACCGTCCGTTGCCTTGTCGAAGGATGGCCCGCCGCTGGTTCTGCATGGCGCCTATGGCGAAGTGCTGACCGGTTCCACTCCGTCCGAGCAATCCGCCTGGAAGGAATTGCGCGCGCAGTTGCTCCGCTATGCCGGCATATTGAAACCATTCCTCTCCCGCCGCCCGCCCGATCTCGCCGGCATGTCGCTCAAGGAGACCGCGGCGCTCGGCCAGACCGCTCTGGCGTTGAAAAAACTCGGCAAGGAAGACATGCGCGACTTCCTGCGTGTTCTCCTGATGAACGTCGCCGACCTGCTCGATGAGCAGCTTGCCGACACCAGGCTGAAGGGCCTGCTCGCCTTCGACGCCACACTGGGCAACCATCTCGGCCCGCGATCGCCGACCTCGCTGCTCGGCCTCTACTATAGGCTGGCCGGCGAGACCGGCGGTGCGGCCGGCGCGCAGATGCTGCCCAAAGGCGGCATGGGCGCGGTCATCATCGCCATAAGGTCTGCGGCGGAGAAAGCCGGCGTCACCATCCGCACGGCGGCACCCGTGGCCAGGATCATTGTCGAGAAAGGCCGCGCCGTCGGCGTCGCGCTAGACAGCGGCGAGATGCTGCACGCCAGAACCATCGTCTCCGCCATCAATCCCGCCACCACCATGCTCGACCTCGTTTGGCCGCGCGAGATCGACACCGGCTTCGTGCGCAAGGTGAAGAACATCCGCATGAAGGGCGATGCGGCCAAGCTCCATCTGGCGCTCGACCGGCCGCCACAGTTTTCAGGCGTCGACGCCGCTGGCCATAAGGGCCGGCTGGTCATCGCGCCTTCGCCCGACCATGTCGAACGCGCCTTCAACCCGTCGAAATACGGCGAATTCTCTGCCGAACCGGTGATGGAAATCACTTTGCCCTCGCTCTCCGATCCATCGCTCGCACCTGCCGGCGCCTGCGTGCTCTCGGCGGTGGTGCAATATGCGCCCTATGCGCTGAAAGAGGGCTGGGACGTCGGTAAGCCGAAATTCCTAAAGGCGATCATGACGCAGCTTGAGACCTACGCGCCAGGCATCGGGAAATCAGTGCTGCATACAGAGCTTTTAACACCGGCCGACATCGAGGCGCGCTACCGCATGCCGGGTGGCCATTGGCACCACGGCGAATTGCAGGCCGATCAGATGCTGATGTCGCGACCGGTCTCCGGCTGGTCGGGCTACGACACGCCGGTGGAAGGGCTGTTCCTCGCCGGCGCCGGCTCGCATCCCGGTGGCGGTGTTTCAGGTGCGCCGGGCTTGAACGCCGCGAAGCGCATCATCGCGATAAAGGGGTGAGCATGATTTTGCAAATCACAAACGGCGCGCTCTACGGCGCCCCCCTCTGTCCTGCCGGACATCTCCCCCACTTGGGGGGAGATCAGCAGCTTCGGCGCAACCGCTTATTCCTCAGACGTTGGCAATTGGCGAAAGCCGCGATGACGGCCAATCTCCCCCCTCGTGGGGGAGATGTCCGGCAGGACAGAGGGGGGCGCGAAGGATCGCTGTCATGAACCATCAACCCACCATCAAACCGTCAAAAGCCCGCGCCGCAGCACAGGGTCATTTCCGGACCTTGCGTCTCGGCACGCCGTTCCAGCCGCGCATCGATGCACTGGCCAAGACACAGGACTGGTACAACTGGGCCGGCTACCGCGCCCCGCATTCGCTGTGGGACGAAGAGCTCGAATATTTCGCCATTCGCAGCCAGGCAGCTTTGTTCGACATTTCGCCGATGACGAAATACCGCGTCGAGGGCCTGGATGCCGAAGCCTTTCTCGATCGCGTCACGCTGCGCGATGTGACGAAGCTGAAGCCCGGCCGCGTCCACTACACCGCCTGGTGCGATGACGAGGGTTTCGTGCTCGACGACGGCACGCTGTTCCGGCTGTCGCCGACCCGCTTCCGCTTATGCTCACAGGAACGGCACCTCCCCCACAGCGCCATTGGCTTCGATGTGGCGGTCGAGGAAGAGACCGAAAGCGTCGCCGGTCTCGCCCTGCAAGGACCAACCTCCTTCGCCGTGCTGCGCGATGCCGGTTTCGCCGGCGTCGAGACGTTGAAAATCTTCGACCTCGCCGAGTTCCCGCATGATGGCGGCACGGTAACCATCTCGCGCACCGGCTTTACCGGCGATCTCGGCTACGAACTGTTCGTACCGGCTGAAAATGCGCTGAGTCTGTGGGACCGGCTGATGACCGCAGGCGAACTGCGAGGCATCCGCGCCATCGGCTATACCGCGCTCAACCGCGCCCGCCTCGAGGCAGGGCTGATCGTCGCCAATGCCGATTTCACCACCGCCGAGCATGCCATTCGCGCCGATCGCCTGCGCATGCCGGACGAGATCGGTCTCGGCTTCATGGTCGATCTGGAAAAAGGCCATTTCAACGGCCGCCGCGCCATCCTCGAAGCCCGCGCCAAGCGTAGGCTGCGCTACGTGCTGGTCGGGCTGGAGATCGAAGGTAACATCCCGGCCGAACACGCCATCGTCTACCACAAGAAAAGCCAGGAGGTAGGCCTGGTCAGCGCCGCCATGTGGTCGCCGATGGCCAAGCGCAACATCGCCATCGCTTCGCTTACGCGCCCCCACGGTGATACGATGGTGGAAGACCTCTGGGTCGAGATCTACGCCAGGCGCGAACTGCAGTACCAGAAGCTGATGAAGCGGGCCAAGGTGGTGGCGCGTCCCTTCATAAAACTCGACCGCCGCACCGCCAATCCGCCGGCGGATTTCTGATCATGGCCGACGAACCTGATGATGAGGCGGAAGCCGCCGAACAGTGGCAACTGGTCAACACGCCGCTCGGCGAAAAATGGTCGGGCCGCACGCGCTACGCCGCCGCCATGTACTTTTACAAGCGCGGCGAAATGAGCGCCGAGACGCTCGAGGTCTACCGCATCTGCGCGCGGCTGGATTCGGATAACCCGCTGCCCATCATCAGGGATCGCGGCACCGGCCAGGACTGGCTGAAGCGCATGGGCGCCTAGCCGATCGTCCTTTCCAGCACGCTCAACCAATTGCGATAGGCAATCTTCTCGATCAGCGTCCGGCCGAAACCGCGCGCGGCCAGCGCATCGATCAGCTTCGGCAGGCCGGCGACGTCGCCGATGACCGCCGGGATCATGGCGCCATCAAAATCCGAGCCGAGACCGACGCCGTCCTCGCCCAGCGCCTGCAGCAGCGAATCGACATGGCGAACCATGATGTCGAGGCTGGTGTCTGAATTCATCCGGCCGTCTTCGCGCAGGAAGCCGGTGGCGAAGTTGAGCCCGACCATGCCGCCGGTCTCGCGGATGGCGCCGAGCTGCCAGTCGGTCAAATTGCGCGAATGGGTGCAGAGCGCATGCACATTCGAATGGGTGGCGACCAGCGGCGCGTCGCTGAGCGCGGCGACATCGCGAAAGCCTTTTTCGTTGAGATGCGACAGGTCGATCATGATCTTCAGCTGGTTGCAGGCCTTGACCAGCGCCTTGCCGGCATCGGTCAGTCCCGGTCCGGTGTCGGGCGACGACGGAAAGCGGAACGGCACGCCATGGCCGAAGGCGTTGGGACGGCTCCAGACGATGCCGAGCGAGCGCAGGCCGGCTTCATAGAGCACGTCGAGCAGCGTGAGCTCGGGGTCTATCGCCTCGACGCCTTCGATGTGGAACACCGCCGCGATCGAATCTTTCGCCATCGCCGCGCGAATGTCACCGGCGCTGCGGCAGACGGTCAGCGCTCCCGCCCGCTCCAGCCGAAACAGGATCGAAGCCATGCCAATGGTGGACGTCAGCGCATCAGCACGCGGCAGTTCCGGCGGCAGCGGCTCGTTGTCGCTCGGCGCCGGCGGCACCGCAGAGCGTTTGCTTTTCTCGACCGGTGGCGGGAAGATCGCGAACATGCCGCCTGCAAAGCCGCCCTTCCTGGCGCGCGGCAAGTCGATGTGACCGCCCTGCGTTCCCTCGACGAACAGCTTTTCGACGTCTGTGTCCTTCGACTGGTAAAGTCGCAGCAGCGTGTCGTTGTGGCCGTCGAAGACGGGGACGAGATCGGATTCGGTCATCAGGAAGCCATTCGGTCAGTTGGCAGGAGCGGACGAACCGCAGCGAACTGTGTACTTAGGCAAGAAGGCCGAACTGCGCAAATGCCAGAGACGTGTTCGCTCTTGTGGCTGAGCGGCTCCGATCCACCTGCCGGGTCCCCGCTGCTTCGCAGCGTCCCGCCGTTCGCCAGCCTTTCATCGTGCCACCGGCACGATGAATTCGCTTCGCGAACCGGCTGCTCACCCTATTGCTTCAGCACATCGGCCCATTCCGGATGGCGGCGAAACTGGGCATTGGCGAAGGGGCAAAGCGGGATGATTTTCTTGCCCGCTGCGCGCGCATCCTCGACGGCGCGGGTGACGAGCCGAAGCCCGGCGCCCTGGCCGCGAAACACGTCCGGCACTTCGGTGTGGTCGATGATGATCTGGTGCTCGCCGACCTTGGTGAAGGTCATCTCCGCCTCGGCGCCGCCCGGCCCACGCAGGACATAACGGCCCTTCGAGCCGCGGTCCTCCAGTTCGATTTCAGGCAATTGGTCAGGCATTGCTTGCTCCTTCAACCGGCGCGCCAGCGAAAAGCCGCCTTGCCGCTTCGATCTCGTTCGGCTGCACCTCGTGGCCGCCATCGTGCCATTCCACTGTGACATCGGCGCCATCGGCGCGCAAATAGGCTTCCAGCCGCGACGTCAGATTGGGCGGGCAGATCGGGTCGCGCTTGCCGGCGGTCACCAGAATACGACGGCCGGCAAGGCTGCCTTTCACCTCAGGTTCGAACGGAATCAGCGGATGCATCAGCACCGCCGCATCGAACAGACCCGGCGCAGCGAACATCACGGAAGCCAGTATGTTGGCGCCGTTGGAATAGCCGAGGCCGAGCACGGAAGACGGCTTTGCCGCTTCCACCTGCGCCTTGATGAAGCCGGCCATCTTTGCGGTCGCCCGGCCAAGGTCGTCCATGTCGTAGACACCCTCGCCGGTGCGGCGGAAGAAGCGGGCAGCACCATATTCAGAGACATCGCCGCGCGGCGACACGATGGTCGCCTGGGGCGCGAGGTCGCGCCCCAGCGACAGCAGCTGGTTTTCGTCCGCCCCGGTACCGTGGAAGACGAAGAGCAGCGGGCCGCCAGGCGAACCCGGCAGCGCCTTATGAATGTAAGCGTCCTTGCTCATTGTCTCAGCCTTCCAGCTTCTGCAGATGTTCTTCGAGATAGGGCCTGAGATGCTGGTGCTGCGTCGGCAATTTCAGCGCCTCGCCGAGATGGGCAGTGTCCTCGTCGCGGTCGAAACCCGGCTCATTGGTGGCGACTTCGAACAACACACCGCCCGGCGTGCGGAAATAGATCGCCCAGAAATAGTCGCGGTCGATCACCGGCGTCACGCCATAGCCCGTATCGATCAGCGCCTTGCGCACTTCGAGCTGCTTGGCGCGGTTCTCCACCGCGAAGGCGACATGATGCACCGAGCCGGCGCCGAGATTGGCGAAGCCAGCCGTCGGCAGCGATTCGATGTCGACGACATCGGCGCCGTTGCCGTTCTTCATCGCCAGCCGGCTGACATTGCCTGATTTGTCGACCTGCTCGTAACCCATGAACTTCAACAGCTCCTCGGTGGCGCCGCCATCCTTGAGGCGCAGCGACACCGAATGAAAGCCGCGGATCGCTTCGTCGGCGGGAACACCGCCCTTCAACCACGGCGCGCGGCTGTCGGCCTTGTCTTCGACCAGCGCGAAGCCATCGCCATCGGGACCGGCGAAGGCAAGCCGCTTCTCGCCGAATGTTTCTTCGCGCGAGAGACCGCTGACGCCTTCATCGGCAAAGCGCTTTTCCCAATAGCCAAGCGTGCCCGCCGGTACGGAGTAGGCTGTGGTGCCGACCTCCCCGACGCCGTGGCGGCCCCTCGCAATGTCTGGAAACGGAAAATAGGTCATCACCGAGCCCGGCGTGCCGTGCTCGTCGCCATAGTAGAGGTGATAGACATCGGGCGCGTCGAAGTTGACGGTCTTCTTGACCCGGCGCAGACCGAGCTTGTGTGTAAAGAAATCATTGTTCTGGCGCGCATCGCCGGCCATTGACGTGACGTGATGCAAACCCTTGATCTGGTCGAGCATTGTCTTGCTCCTTCCCTTGGTGTTTGTGCGGCCCTCGCCGCTGTCCACGCCTATATGAGGGGCCGCCCGGCAAAGGCAAAGGCGGCAAACTCAGAATGGACTGTATCCCAATCGTGAACAGTAGAAAAATTTCGTTCACCATTTCCGTAAAGCCGACGGTCTTGCGCCGCCGCCAGAATCCGGTTCATTGAGCGTCTTCCCGACGTGACAGGATACAGCTATTGGCCGCGAAAAGCAGACGTCCGAACATCCTCCTGATCTCCTGCGACCAGTGGCGCGGCGATTGCCTGTCGGCTGCCGGCCATCCCACGGTGAAGACACCGAACGCCGATGCGCTGGCTGCCGAGGGTGTCCTTTTCAAGCGACATTACGGCGGTGCGGCGCCCTGCTCGCCGGCACGCGCTTGCCTATACACCGGCCTCTACCAGATGAACAACCGCGTCTGCCGCAACGGCACGCCGCTCGACGCCCGCCACGGCAACATCGCGCTTTCGGCCCGCGCCCTCGGTTACGATCCGACGCTGTTCGGCTACACCGACGTCTCGTCCGATCCGCGCACGTTGGCGCCGGACGATCCCCGGCTGAAAACCTACGAGGGCGTGCTGCCCGGCTTCAGCGTGCGCCAGTTCCTGCCCGAGCATCAGAAACCGTGGTTGTCATGGCTGACGGCGCGCGGGCTCGACACCAGCGCCGGCTCTCCCGGCATCCATCGCCCCCTCGGTGAGGAAGCAAGCGACGGTGTGACCAACGCGCCGCCGGTCTATTCCAGGGACGAGACACCGACGGCTTTCCTCGCCGGCGAATTCATCCGCTGGCTGGGCGAACAGGATGTGCCCTGGTTCGCGCATGTGTCCTTCATCAGCCCGCATCCGCCCTTCATCGTGCCCGAACCTTACAACACGCTGTATGATCCCACGGACGGCCCGGCCTTCCCTCGTGGCGAAAGCTGGCAGGCGGAGGCGGAAAGCCATCCCTATCTGGCCTACGATCTCGGCCGGCAAAAGCGTAAGAACTTCCGCCCCGGCACTGACGGCAAGGTGCGCGACTGGGGGGACGACAACATCCGCGCCATCCGCGCGATCTATTACGGCATGATCTCGGAGGTCGACGCGCAGCTTGGCCGCATCTGGCAGGCGATCAAGACGGAGGGAGCCTGGGACGACACGATCGTCATTCTGACATCGGACCACGCAGAGATGATGGGCGACCATTTCATGCTCGGCAAAGGGGGTTTCTTTGACGGCAGCTATCACATCCCGCTGATCGTCCGCGACCCGCGCTGCGGCGAGGCGGCGGGCTCGACCGTCGATCGCTTCACCGAGGCCGTCGACATCTTCCCGACCTTGCTCGATCTGCTGGATGCCGACGCCCAGCCGCATCTCGACGGCCGCTCGCTGAAACCGTTCCTGGAAGGTAAACCGCCCAAGGATTGGCGCGACGCCGCGCATTGGGAGTTCGATTTCCGCTCCATTGCTGAAGGGGAAGCCGAGCGGCACTTCGGCATCGCCTCGCGTCTGTGCAACCTCGCCGTCATCCGCACGGAAGACTTCAAATACGTACACTTCGGCGGTGGTTTGCCGCCGCTGCTGTTCGACCTGAAAAAGGATCCGGGCGAGTTGGCCAATGTTGCCGCCGACCCGACCTACCTCGCCGCGCGGCTCGAATTTGCCGAACGTCTGCTTGCCTGGCGCGCCGAACATCTCGACCAGTCGCTGGCGCTGGCAGAGCTGACCGAGGATGGCGTGGCTGGGTATGTGGGTAGGGCAGTAGGGCAGTAGGAAAAGTATGGGATAGGCGGCGCTGTCGCGCTCCCTAATTTTTATCCCTACTGCCGTACTGCCCTACTCCCGTCCTTTACTGCATCATCAACCGCTGCTCATCCCGCTTCTCGGCGTAGCTGCCCTTGTCGTAGGCAGCCTGCGCCTGAAGCTGCTCCTTGGTGAAGTTGGTGTAGAGGTACTTCTTGCCGTCCTTGTCGGTCATGAATTTGAGCTTGTCCATGCCGATCGCGACCTCCTTTGCGCCAATGCCGAGGAAGCCGCCGACATCGACGATCACCGCATCCGGCTTGCTGTCGGGTGCCAGCACAACGTCGCCGATCTCGCCGACCTTGACGTCGTTTGCGCCATAGACGGTCGTGCCTTTCAGATCGTCGCCCCTGATCTCGCCGACTGGCATTTCGGTCAGCGTCGATTTGTCGATGGCTGCGGTCTGCGTCGGGTCGGTGGCCTTCACGTCAGGTGACTCGGCCGCCGGAGCCTCGGCTGTCTTGTCCATCGGCGCCGCTGTGTCAGCCGGTGCGGCAGGCGGCGCAGTGGCTGCCGGGGCAGCGGGTGTCCCGGCGTCGGACATCGTCGTCACCGGCACTGGATCATAGACCTTGCGGTCGAAATCCGGCTGTGCCTGCAATTCCTCCTTGGTCGTCTGGGCGACCAGCCAGCGATCGCCATTCTTCTCCGCCCACTGCGCCTTGGCGAAATCATAGGTGACGTTCTTTTCGCCGATACCGAGGAAGCCGCCGACGCCGATTACCAAGGACTGCGCCTTGCCGTCCTTGGTCAGCACGATGTCGTTGACGTCGCCGATCTTCTCGGCATCATCAGCGGTGCCGTTATAGACGGTCTCGCCGACAATGTTGGTGGCAAGGTTGCCTTCGGCGCGTTTCACCACCGGCTCTGACGGAGCGGCGTTGAGGTCGACAGGCTTCTGCGGATCGTTCTGCGCACTGTCGGTGGAAGCAGGCGCAGGCGCCGGATCATAAGGTTTGCGGTCGAAGTCCGGCAGCGCCGTCAGTGCTTCCTTTGTCGTCTCGGCGACCAGCCAACGGTCGCCGTTCTTCTCGACCCATTGCAGCTTGCCGTAGTCGAAGGCGACGTTCTTGCTGCCGATACCAAGGAACCCGCCGACGCCGATGATAGCGGATTTGGCCTGGCCGTGTTCATCGAAGACCACATCACTGACGTCACCGATCTTCTGCGCATCATCAGCGGTGCCGTTATAGACGGATTCACCGATAACATTGGTCATCAGGGCGCCCTCGGCCCGCTGCGCGGCCGGCGCGATGGTGGCGGGGGCTTCCGCCGGCGCCGGGGTCGTCGGCGGGGCGGTCGTTGACTGCGCAAACGCACCGGTTGCGATCAGCGTTGCGAGCGCGGTCGTCGCGAAAAGAGTGCGGATCATGATTAAGTCTCCTCTTGCGTGATCTCGTGCGCGCCGCAACCGGCAAACCGTCGCCGGGAGACCGAAAGCGGCGCCTCCAATGCGTTCACAACGTCGTGACAAGGCGCTTGTTCCGAAAAAACGGGGACATCGGGACACCTCGGGCAAGTCCGTGGAATCGCCCGACATTTCCGGCGGCCGATGGAACCTTTGTAAGGCTTCGCCGTTTCAGCCTGCGGCTGGGCATTCCAGCCGC
Organism: Mesorhizobium sp. P2_B5; assembly: GCF_056404775.1. Taxonomy (NCBI): domain Bacteria; kingdom Pseudomonadati; phylum Pseudomonadota; class Alphaproteobacteria; order Hyphomicrobiales; family Phyllobacteriaceae; genus Mesorhizobium; species Mesorhizobium sp. P2_B5. Next base: position 84,326 of record NZ_JBFUDJ010000001.1, read on the forward strand.
TAAAATGAATACGGAGCGGGCATGCGATTTGCGGCGGTGCTGAACCGGGACGGCGGCACCTTGCGGACGACCGATGTTTCCGCTTTTTCGGACCGGATGCGCCAGACGCTTGAGGCGGCTGGCCACACCGTCGATATCGAGATCGTCGAAGGCAAGGACATTGTCGCGGCGCTCGACAAGGTCGCATCGCGGCGCGGCATCGATGTGGTGCTGGCTGGTGGCGGCGACGGCACCATTTCGGCGGCGGCGGCGCGGCTGATGAACACGAAGAAGACGCTGGCTATCCTGCCAGCCGGGACCATGAACCTGTTCGCCCGCGGCCTCGGCATTCCGCAGACCCTCGACGGAGCCCTGACCTCCTTTGCCGATGGCGAGGTCATCGCGATCGACGTCGCCAGCGCCAATGGTCGACCTTTCGTGCATCAGTTCTCCATCGGCCTGCACGCCAGGATGGTGAGGCTGCGCGACTCCATGGAGTTCGCCTCGCGACTGGGAAAGATCCGTGCTTCGGCAAAGGCCGCCTGGACGACGATCAACAATCCGCCCGCCATGAAGGTGACATTGACGGTCGGCGACGCCGAGATCGTGACCCGCATCAGCGGCATCGGCATCTCCAACAACCTGTTCGGCGAGGGACACCTGCCCTATGCCGACAATCCTGCCGGCGGCGTGCTCGGCATCTATGTCACCGTGGCACGGCGGCGCGGCGAACTGGCCAGGGCCCTCTTCGACATGGCGCGCGGCAGGTGGCGCGACAGCGACCATGTCGAAATCCATCAGGCCGACAAGGCAGTCGTGAAAATCCACACCGGAAGCAAAAAATTCGGCGCCGTCATCGACGGCGAACTGGTCAAGCTGGAGCGCGAAACGACATTCAAAATCCATCCCGGTGCTTTGAACGTGCTGGTGCCGGCGCGCGCTGCGCAGGCAAAGGCCGCCTGATGCGAGCGCCGAAGACGGCGAGCGCTTTAGCCGCCGGCCGGCTGGCTCTGACTGGCGGGCGCGCTCTGGTTGGCGGGCGCGCTGTTGTCGATCTTTTCGCCATAAATCTCGGCGATGCCCCAGGCGATGAAGGCCAAGAGCAGCGCTGCGATCAGGATGCGCAGCCCATGCCAACCCCAGCGCCCCTGGCGGGCCTTGTTCTCAGGGATGATCTTGGTCATTGGCGGCGTTCCCATCATACGACTGCAGGCGTGGCGGACAAAGCCATGTCTGGCGAAACATGGTCGGGTAACGATTGCTTGCTACAAAAGTTCCGGGTCCCGACGGCAGCGCACAACGCGCGGCACTGCGGATGGGACCTGCAAGCGAGGGGACTTGGTGGATAAGAAGGTGGAGAAGGGTCTGCCGGCCGACGTTCGCCGCGCCGTGGCGGCGCCGGAGCGGCTTGCCGTGCTGCACGGGCTCGACGCGATCGACACGGCCTCCGATCCCGACTTCGATCACATCACCGGTCTTGCCGCCGCCGTGATGCAGGCGCCAATCGCCTTGGTCACGTTGCTCGATACCGAACGACAATGGTTCAAGTCCTGTGTCGGACTGGACGAGACCGAGACCGCCACCGACATCTCGTTTTGCGCGCACGCCATTGCCGCCGGCGACGAGCCTATGGTGGTGACCAATGCCAGCATCGATCCCCGCTTCGCCGCCAATCCGCTCGTGACCGGTAAGCATCATCTGCGGTTCTATGTCGGCGCGCCCATGGTGGTGGCCGGTGCGCGCATTGGCACCGTATGCGTACTCGACCGGCAACCGCATGACTTTCCGTCCTCTGCCGCACTCGATCAACTGAAGGCGTTGGCCAGTCTCGCCGCCAGCCTGTTTACGCTCAAAAACGCCACCCGCAGCGGCGCCATCGCCGCCGCAGCTTTGGCGCAGGAGGAAAAGCGCCGCGCCATCGCGCTCGATGCCGCCTCGCTTGCCAGCTGGGCCTGGGATATCCGCACCGACATGATCGAATGCGATGTGCGCCTGTCGGAACTGTTCAATCTGCCGCGCTCGAACCGGTTGCGGGCGCGCGACATATTGGGCGCCATCGACCCGCGCGACGTATACCAGACCGAGACGCGCTTTCGCGACGCCCTGACCGGCAGCGACGATTATTTCGGCGAATACCGGGTCAAGGGCTTCGATCCGCCGCGCTGGATAGCCACCCGCGGCCGCGTCATCGAGCGCGACGGCGAAGGCAAACCGACGCTGATCTTCGGTGTCAACTACGACATTTCGGAACGCAAGCTCGGTGAGGAGCGGCAAAGGCTGTTGTTGCGCGAGCTCAACCACCGGGTCAAGAACACGTTGGCGACGGTGCAGGCACTGGCGACGCAGACCGTTCGCCACGCCCGCCGCCCAAGCGAATTCCTCGAAGCCTTCGGCGCCAGGCTGCAGGCGCTGGGGGCTGCCCATAACCTCTTGTCCGATCGCGAATGGCGCGGCATCGGCATCCGCGAACTGATGCAGATAGAGGTTAAGCCGTTCGATTCGACCGAACAGCCGCGCATCGCGATTTCCGGCCCGGATCTGCTGCTTTCGCCCGACCAGGCGGTGGGGCTCGGCCTGATCATGCACGAACTGGCCAGCAACGCGCTGCAATACGGATCGCTGTCGGTGGGCTCGGGAAAGGTCGACGTCGACTGGAAGGCGCTGGGCAAGAAAGGCGCACGCCGCCTTGTGCTGACCTGGCGCGAAAGCGGTGGGCCGCAGGTCCAGCCGCCGGAACGCCAGGGATTCGGCTCGATCCTGATCCGCCGCAGCCTCGCTAAGGTTTTGTCCAGCGAGGTTGTGCACGAGTTCCGTCGGGAAGGCGTGTTCGCGGAAATATCGATGCCTCTGGAAGATTTGCCGAGCTGAAGCGTCGGGGGAGTTCGGGTCTACTCGGCCTCGTCGTCCGGATCGCCCGGCCGCGGTTTGACGTTTTCCTTGTAGATGGCATAGGCCACCAGCGCGATGATCGGTCCGAGGACAAGTTCCTTGCCGCCTTTCCCCTTGAGCAGCGACGGCAATACGGCAAGGGCCGCCGTGATGCCGAGTGCCTTGAGGTCGGCATTGCGCCTTCGCGCACGTCTACGGGCGCGCGTGCCGGCCGCCAGTTGATGGATGAGCAGGATGAGCCCGGCAAGCACCAGGAAGCCGGCCGCGAAGCCCAGGCAGGCCGCCATCGAGCCATAGCGGCCGGCGGCCCAGATATAGGCCGCCCCCAGGAGAAATCCGAGCCCGCACAGAGCCGCAACCGCGGCGAGCCCATAGACGATTGCCGCCGTGCGCGCGCGGCGCATGGCGGCAATGGCTTCGCCCGAGGCCAAAGCCGAAATCAACGATGCCAGCGTCCCCATCTCTAGCGAAAACTAACGCCGGGCGAGAAGCGCGAACAGAAAGCCGACGCCGGCTGCGATGGCCAGCGACGTCACCGGCTTTTCGCGCACATTGGCGGTGATCTGGGCTTCGATGTCCTTGGCGTTGCCGCGCAGGCTGTCGAAGGCAGCCTCACCCTGGGCGCGCAACTGCTCGACGCCTTCGGCGGCAGCGCGCCGCGCCGTTCCGTAGCCATGCTCGCCGGTCTTGGCCAATTGCTTGGTCAGCTTTTCTATGTCGGCCTTCAACTGCCGGATATCGGCTTCGAGGTCGGCGTTCGTCTGGGTTTCGCCAGCGGTTTTTCCTGTGGCAGTTGCCATTCTATAACTCCTTGCGTTTGCTTGATTTCAAACGCCCCACACACGTCAAGGTTCCGAAATCGGAGACCATATCCATGAAAGGGTGTTTGCCTGTGCGAGTCCAGCCCGGCGGACTCGTTTCCCTCTCAGATCAGCCTCAGATCAGCGGCCGGCGGCCCTCGCTCAAGCCCTCCCAGCGTGCGAGGTCCTTCAGCGCCTCCCGGTCGACCACTTCGCAACCGCCGTCGCGCCAGACGATCAGCTTGCGGTCGATCAGCTTGCGGATCGTCTTGTTGGTGTGGACCAGAGACAGGCCGAGCGTATCGGCGACGTGTTGCTGCGTGATCGGGATTTGCACTGGCGCCTTGCCGTTGAGCCCGACTATCGCCGCGCGGCTGGCGATGAAAGCGATGAGATAGGCGGTGCGCTCGAGCGCCGTGCGCCTACCGATGCTGAGCAAATTCTCGTCCAGCATGCGCTCCTCGCGCGATGCCAGCCAAGTGATGTCGTAGGCAAGGCCCGGATGGTTGCGGTAGAGCTCGTGCAGGTTTTCGCGCTCGAAGACGCACAACAGCATCGGCGACAGCGCCTCGATCGAGTGCTGCATCTCACCAAGCAGGCTGCCCTGCAGGCCGATGAGATCGCCGGGCATCGAATAGTTCAGAATCTGGCGGCGGCCGTCCGACAGCAATTTGTAGCGGAAAGCCCAGCCCGACAGCACCGTGTAGAGATGAGCACTGTGGCTGCCTTCGACGAGGACGGTCGCGCCTTTGTCGACGGCAAGTTCGCCCTTCTTGAACGTGCTGACGAACGCAAGCTCCTGCTTCTCGAAGTCCCGGAACACCTGCAACGGCCGGAGCGGGCACTTCTCGCACGGATATTGGCGACTGGAAAAGGAACGACCATTCTGGCCAGACATTTCGACCCCTCTTCGAATGCCCCTTTGACAGAGACTGACTGCAACGCCTTTGCAAGGGCCGCAGTTCCACGCCGGCGATGGGCATGTCTTTTTTAAATGACAGGATAGCAAATAGCGATCATGACTCACTGCACTCCAGTGAGGCGAATTCGAAGCTCGCCTGGCGTTGGAGCAGACCCGGCGAGCGAATTTTTCGGATTAAGGCCCACTGGCCATTCCCCCCAAGGTCCGCGATGCGGTTGACTGGAGTCACTGAGCCCGATGCCGCAAGAATCAAGGAGAGATTGCCAGGTGCCCCCATTGCTTGAGGGATTGCGAATTCTTGTCCTGGAGGATGAATTCCTGATCGCCATGGATGTCGAGCAGCTTTGCCGCGACCATGGCGCCGGCGACGTGGTGATTGCCCGCGACCTGGCAGAGATCGACGAGCAGACGATCGCCGACAAGTTCGACGGCGTTATCGTCGACCTGATGCTGAGTGGAACGTCGACGCTCGACTTCGCCGCGCAACTGCGCCAGGCGGGCACGCCCTTCGTCTTTGCCTCCGGCTATTCGGACGCGGACGAGATCAGGGCGTCTTTCCCCGGCGTACGACTGGTAACCAAGCCATATTCGGGAGACGATCTCGTCGGGGCGCTGGCGGTGGCCTGCGGCCGCGCGCCAGTCTGAAATGCCTTCGATCGGTACTCGAAAGCCCGAGCCCGCAAACGGGCTCCGCTGTCAGGCGGCGTTTGAGCCGGTAACCTGCGACGAGATGGCGTCGGGGCCGTATTCGTCTTCGCCGGAGATTTTCAGGATCTCCTGCAGCCGTGTGCGAGCCCGACTGACCCGGCTCTTGATCGTTCCGACCGCGCAACCGCAAATCTCGGCCGCCTCCTCATAGGAAAAGCCGGAAGCGCCGATGAGGATGATGGCTTCGCGCTGGTCCTCGGGCAGTTGCTCGAGCGCGCCGCGAAAATCCTTGAGGTCGAGCTGGCCGTGCTGGGCCGGATGAACGGCGAGCCTGGCGGTCATGATGCCGTCGCTGTCCTGCACCTCGCGGCCGCGCTTGCGCATCTGCGAATAGAACTCGTTGCGCAGGATGGTGAACAGCCATGCCTTGAGGTTGGTGCCGGGCTGGAAGCTCTCATGCTTGTCCCAGGCCTTGACCAGCGTCTCCTGCACCAGATCGTCGGCCTTGTCGGCATTCTGCGTCAGCGACACGGCAAAGGCCCGCAGGCTCGGGATCGAGCCGAGCAGATCGGTCTTGAACCCTTGTGAGACAGCTGCCATGCCTCAGTCCTTCTTCTGTGCGGGTTCGGCCTGTTCCAGTTGCCTAAGCAACTGGGCGAAGCGATCCGGCACATTGTCGGAGACCAGCTCGTCATAATATTGTTTGAGTTTGCGGCCGATTTCCGAATTCGCCCCGAGCGGGTCACCGGAATTGGCCCGGCGCCTGTCAGCGGCGCCAGCCAGTGTTTCTTTATTCATGTCCTCATTTCGCCCTTAAATTCCAGCGCCTTAGCCGCCCTGTTACACAACGCAAAAGCGGCCCCCTCGTCTGGTTGCCCATCGCACCACAAACGTCGTCCTTGGAGATTCGTTCCACAACCCTCGGAACTTTTTCACAAAACCCGCGTTGTTTGCCGGGGCTTGCAATCAGCTTGACCTGGAATCTATGCAATTACGTCATCTGAGGGAGACGTCTATCATGAGCCTTTCCGCAACCATTGCTCCGCACCTGCCGTTCCTGCGCCGCTTCTCGCGCGCCGTTTCGGGATCGCAGGAGAGTGGCGATGCGCTGGTCGCCGCGATGCTCGAAGCCATCATCGCCGACGTCGACATCTTCCCCGAAGCGTCGAACGACCGCATCGCGATCTACAAGGTTTTCGCAAAATTGTTCACCTCCATTGCCATCCGCGTTCCGCAGGAGCATGCGCAATCGGCATGGGAGCAGCGCGCCGCCGCCAATCTGAACGCCATTGCGCCACGGCCCCGCCAGGCCTTCCTGCTGGTCGCCGTCGAAGGCTTTAGCGAGGACGAGGCGGCTGAAATTCTCGATGTCGACGCCAGGGAATTCTCAGAACTGCTGGCCCAGGCGAGCAACGAGATCTCCCGCCAGGTGGCGACCGACGTGTTGATCATCGAGGACGAGCCGCTGATCGCCATGGATATCGAGGAAATGGTCGAGAGCCTCGGCCACCGTGTCGTCGGCACGGCCCGCACCCATGCCGAGGCGGTGGCGATGTTCGGCAAGACAAGGCCGAAGATGGTGCTGGCCGACATCCAGCTTGCCGACGGCAGCTCGGGCATCGATGCCGTCAACGAAATCCTGTCGTCGACTTCGGTGCCGGTGATCTTCATCACCGCCTTCCCCGAGCGTCTGCTGACCGGCGAGCGGCCCGAACCCGCTTTCCTCGTCACCAAGCCGTTCAACCCAGACATGGTCAAGGCGCTGATCAGCCAGGCGCTGTTCTTCGACCGTCAGGCCAAGGCCGCCGCCTGACACAATCCCCAACGTCGCCGCATCCCGGCGTTGCCAAGCACTGGCGATCGTCCACCCGGTGATCGCCAGTTGTCGGTCGCTCCATGCCGCGCTTTGCGTGGTCGCGCTCGCGTGCCCCGAATCAATTCGCGTCCGGGCCCTTCCAAAGCCTGTCTTTTTCGGCAAATGGTGGAACAAACACCAGCCACCCACGTTTTTATCTCAGCATCGGAAGGAGACGGATCATGCTCTACTGGGCGCTCGTATTTCTTGTCGTGGCGATCATCGCCGGCGCGCTTGGTTTCGGCGGTATCGCCGGCACCTCCGCCGGCATCGCGCAAATCTTGTTCTTCATCTTTCTCGCCTTCCTCGTCATCTCGCTTCTGGCCGGCCTGTTCAGGCGGGCGTCGTAAGACCGGCAGCGAGCCAACACTGGAAGCCGCACCCCTCAAACGGTTTCCAGCTACCGCCGGGCGGTATCCTTCAACGGGACACCGTCCGGCGGACCTGTTTTGGGGGTTATTTCAGGAACTGATTTCAGCGTGAATCGTTCAGCTTGAGTGGGTGGACAGGTGACTGATGCGTTCCAGAGGCGGACAGACAGGCGAAAGCGGGCGGAATGACGAAGTCATCGCCCTGCACCCCGCTGAAAGCGGCATGCAGCTCGGCCGCGCCTTGCTCCATGCTCTGCATAATGCCGGCATTTCCGTTCTGTACCAGGACCGCGAAATGAAGACCGTGTGGGCGCGCAACATGCGTGAGCCATGGGCTTCCGATACTGCGGACAGCAACGGCATCCTGCCGCCGGCGCAGGCCGACCACATCGATACCATCAGACGCCATGTCATCGCTTCCGGCAATCCTGAGCGCCTCGAGCTCAGCGTTCCCACTGCTGAAGGCATCCGCTGGTTTCAAGTCTGGGTCGATGCCGATCGCGCCGACGGCGGCGATGTCCAAGGCGTTGTCACCACAATGGTGGAGACAACCGAGCAGAAACGCCGAGAACAAACGTTGAAGACGCTGCTGCGCGAGGTCAGTCACCGCTCCAAGAACCTGTTGGCCATCATCCAGAGCATTGCCACACAGACCAGCCGTTATTCCGAGACATCGGACGATTTCCTGGCGCGCTTTCGCGGTCGGCTGCAGTCACTGGCCTCCTCCCAGGACCTGGTGACGTCGTCGAACTGGCGGGGTGCCGCACTACGCGAACTAGTCCGTGGCCAGGTCGTGCGCTATGGCGCCGATCCCGCGCAGAGCCTGCGGTTCAATGGCGTCAATCCCTACCTCAATCCCAACGCCGCTCTTCATATCGGCCTGGCCATGCACGAGCTCGCAGTCAATTCATTCAGTTACGGCGCCTTGGCGCGGCCGGATGGCTTCGTCGAGGTAACCGCCAATCTGTCGAGCGTCACGGAGGCCGCTGATAAGCCGGCTTTGTCGCTGACCTGGGTCGAGGCCATTGTCGCCAATGACAACAGGCGCACCGAGAAACGCTTCGGCAGCGTTGCTCTCGAACGCGTTGTGCCGATATCGCTGAACGGCACGGCGACGCTGGAAATCACCGGCGACCGCCTCGAATATCGGCTTGTCGTTCCGCACGGCAATTTCGAAACCGAGTGAGCGGCCAGCTTTGCCTCAGAGCAATTCCGTCCCGAATTGCGTCAAACAGAGAGCCCGGAGCGCCGGATTCCTTAACCGGCTGTTCACCATAAAGTCCGATGCTGAGGCACCCAGAGATTGCCGGCTCTTGACCGATTCAACCGACGCCGTGGCCTGCTACCCGACTATGGGAGGAATGATCTTGACGGTTGCCGATATGAACAGGCTGGAGCAGGCCGCCCGCGTCTCGATGAGCGGCTTTCAGGATCCTGATGCTTTCGCCTCGCCTGCGCCGCACGCCTGGCATCCCTTGCTTCGTTTCGCCGCTGTCGCGCTCGTCGCCGCCATCGTTCTGATCGTGGCGTCGCAGCTGGGCTGAGCCACGTTCGCTTCGGGTTCACGCTGCTCCCAAATCTGGCTGAGCTGAAGGCTGGTCTGGCTCCTGGCCAGCCGATTATTAACGTCCCCAGCTTGTATCACAGGAACTTTGACGGCTGTGGACCGTTCTTGTGGCGAGAGGACTTGTCGCCGTGGAACACATCGCTGCTTTGCTTCTGATTGTCGGCTGTTCGAACAGCATGACCGAATGCCGCGAACTGTCGGTGCCGGTCAGCGTGTTCGAAACCGCGGAGGCATGCACCGCCGAGCGGCCTTTTGCCATGGGCGACGTGCAGGGCCAGGCCCAGCATGTCGTCGCCAAATGCCTTGCCGTCGATCCTGCCTTGGAGGACGACTACGACCAGATCGTCTGGAACGTGCGCCCGGACGGTTCACTTGACGCATCCTTGCAGATTTCCAACGTCATGGTCGCGTCGAACGTGGCGCGCCGCGAAAAAGACTATCTTGGCCAACAATAAGATCGAGCGGGCAAAGGCCGCCATTTCATGCTAAATGGCGGCTCGAGCTTACTAAAGTGAGGACGAAAGTGAGGAGAGACTCAATGCGGAAATTGATTATTGCCATGGTTGCCGTGGTCGCCGTCAGCGGCTGCAGCACGACCGAACAGGACGTGGGTGTCGGTACGTTGGTAGGCGCCGGCGTCGGCGGCTTGGTTGGCGGCGGCAAGGGTGCGCTCGTCGGCGCAGCCGTTGGTGCCGGTTCCGGTCTGCTGGTGCGCAACCTGCGCAATGGCTATTGCCAGTATCGCGACAATCGCGGCCGGCTCTACACCGCTCGCTGCTGATCCGCTTCAAAGCGTCAAACGATCGAGACGGAGACCGGTTAGCCGGTCTCCGTTTGTTTGCGTGTATCAGGCGGCGGAATCCTAATTTCCACCGTAAGCCCGTCGGCACGAAAATCCCGACTGATCGTGCCGCGCAATTCGCGCGTGACATTGAGATCGATCAGCTTGGTACCGAAGCCGGTCTTGGCCGGCGCTTCGAGTTGCTTCTGCCCGGCCTCGCGCCAGTTCAGAACCAGCATCCTGTCGGATCCGCGCCCTTGGAACGACCAGTCCACTTTAAGCGCGCCGACCGAATTGCCGGCCTCGCCATATTTCAGCGCATTCGTCGCCAGTTCGTGAAAGGTCAGGCCAAGCGCCTGCGTCGTCGTCTCGTCGAGCAGCACCTGAGGGCCTGACAATATCCCGTCCGGGAGCTCCTTGCCGAACACCTGGCCAAGCTCGATGCGCAAGAGATCGCCAAGGTCGGCCTTCTGCCAGCGCGAGCGTGTCAGCATGTCCTGGGAAGCCGCCATTGCCTGCAGGCGAGCCGAGAAGGAAGAGGAGAACTCCTTTACGTCGGTGGCGTGCGCTGCCGTCTGACGCGCGATCGCCAGCACCCGCGTGATCGAATTCTTGATCCGATGCTTCATCTCCTGCAGCATCAGATCCTTTTCGAGCAGGCTCTTTTCCGTCGTCTCATGCAACAGCGACTTGGCGTCATAGGCGCGCTCCTGATAGCGCGCCACCAGCGCGATCGCGCCCGCCAGGAGCAACCCGAACAAGCCGAGCATCACCGGAATGGCGCGCGAAGACGGCTGCGAGAAAGCGCTGGTCGGCCGAAACAGCACCGTCCACGGGCGGCCGGCGACGATGATCTTGCGCGTCACCAAGAGCCTGTCGCCAAAGCTCGCAACCGGCGGCGTTTCCGACTGGAACAGAAGATTGTCGGCATCGACCTTGCCGTCATAGACCTCGGTGTTGACCGGCAGCAGCGGCGTGCGGCTGAGCGCGGTCTGGAACAGGTCGCGGGCGCGGAAAGCGGCGTAGAGAAAGCCTGATGTCGACGACCTGGAGGCGTTAATGCCATCCGGCGCGGTTTCGACATTGAGCCTGACGAAGACCAGGAAGCCGGTAAAGGTCTGTGCCGCGCCCGCGCCCTGGCCGAGTTGAACCAGGCCGCTTGCATGCTGTGCGTCATCGGCCATCGCCTTTTCGATCGCTTCGCGCCGCACCGGTTCGGTGAACATGTCGTAGCCGATGGTCGACTCGTTGGCAGGATCGAGCGGCTCGAACAGCACGACGGGGGTGCGCCAGGACTGTGCCGTGTCCGGATAGACAGCGTGCGGCACGCCACGGTCGCGCAACATGTCGCGCTCGACCGCCGCTTCGTCGCCGGCTTTGGCCAGCCTGAGATAACCGATGCCGCGCAGGCCGGCGAAATTGCTGTCGACGTCGAGCGCGCTGAAGAAGGCCTTGAATTCGCTACGCGAAATCTCGCCATTGCGGGCGTCGAACAGCGCCTGCGTCGAGCGCAGCAGCGACAGATGCAGGTCGATGCGGCTTTCGATACGGTTGAGCGCATCGTCGGCCGTCGCCTCGAATTTGATCCGCGCCGCCTCCTGGGTGGCGAAGTAGGCGAAGCCTGCCATCGTCATGCTGATCAGCGCGACGGCAATGAAGGCGACGATGGGGAAAAACTTCTTCAAAGGATGCTGCGGCCCATGTATCTGGGACCTTTATGGCATGTCACCGCGCCAACACAATGGCGAGGCCAAACCATCGTGACAGCTGGCACATCACGTTCCAGATATTAGCCGGCTTATCGATCGCGCATCGGAGAAGATGACCGTCGGCCGATGATGGCGCTCGTCTCAGGCGGCGATCTTCAGCGCGCCCGGTCCGGGAATGGCGCCGGGTGGGCATTTGCCGAGGATGATCATGCCAAGCACCTCGTCCTGGGTGACATCGGTGGTGCGCGCGGTGCCGACGACCTGGCCGTTCTTCATCACGCAGACGCGGTCGGCGAGTTCGAACACGTCGTGGATGTCGTGGCTGATCAGGAAGATGCCGATGCCGTCTGCCTTGAGCTGCATGACCAGCTCACCGACCTGCGCCGTTTCCTGCGGACCAAGGGCGGCCGTCGGTTCGTCCATGATCAGGATGCGGGCGTTGAACAGGATGGCGCGCGCGATCGCCACCGACTGGCGCTGGCCGCCCGACAACTTGATCACCGGCTCCTTGAAGCGCTGGAAACGCGGATTGAGCCGGCCCATGACCTTGCGCGCCTCGGCTTCCATGGCGACATCGTCAAGCGTGCCCCAGCCGGTCATCAGCTCACGGCCGAGGAAGAGGTTGGCGGCGGCGTCGACATTGTCGGCCAGCGCCAGCGTCTGGTAGATCGTCTCGATGCCGTATTTCTTGGCGTCGCGCGGGTTGGAGATCGCCGCCTCCTGGCCGTTGACGAAGATCTGGCCCGCGTCGCGCTTGTAGGCGCCCGACAGGATCTTGATCAGCGTCGACTTGCCGGCGCCGTTATGGCCGAGCAGCGCCACGACCTCGCCCGGGAAAAGATCGATGGACGCATCGTCGACGGCGCGGATGCCGCCGAAGGCGATCGAGATGTTGCGCATGTCGATCAGCGCTGTGCCCGTGGGAGCAGTTTTTTCCATGATCGTTCCTCCCCTAGACCCGCTTGCGGTAGACGGTGTCGAGCCACACGGCGATGACCAGCACGGCGCCGACGACGATGCTCTGCAGCGGCGAGTCGATGCCGAGCAGCACCATGCCGGATTGCAGCGACTGCATCAGAAGCGCGCCGAGCATGGCGCCCATCACCGTTCCAGCGCCGCCGGCCAGCGACGTGCCACCGATGACGGCGGCGGCGATGACCAGCAACTCGTCCAGCGTGCCCAGTGCGTTGGTCGACGCGTTGAGGCGGGCCGACGAGATCGCCGCGCTGATCGCCGCCAGCACGCCCATGATCATGAACACTTTCATGGTCACCCAGCGCGTGTTGATGCCGGCAAGTTCTGCTGCTTCCGGATTGCCACCAATGGCGAAGACATAGCGGCCGAAACGCGTGCGCTTGGTGATGAAGGTCATGATGATGCCCGTGGCCACCGCCATCAGCACCGGTATGGCGATGCCATGCGCGATAAACAGCCCGCCTTCGGGAAGGGTGATGCCGTTCTGCAGCGCATACTGGCGCACGATGCCGATCGGCCATGGATAGGAATTGGCGATCCAGACGGCGCCGAGGATGGCCGCGCAAGCGACCACGCCAAGCAAGGCCTCAGCCCACACGGGGCGCAGTGGAAAGCTGAACCGCTTGCGCTGCGAGCGGCCATTGAGCAGCGCGAAGGCAACCGCCGCACAGGCGACGATGCCGACGATCCAGCTGGCGGTAGCGCCGATCGAGCCGCGTGGTCCGCCACCCATCAGCTGGAAGGTGGCGTCGAGCGGCGCGACCGTGCGCCCGCTGGTGATCAGCCATGCCATACCGCGCCACACCAGTAGGCCGCCCAGCGTCACGATGAAAGCCGGAACCTCCATATAGGCGATGATGAAGCCCTGGAACGCGCCGATCAGCAGACCAAGCACCACGCCGGCGGCCAGCGCGATGATCCAGAGCCAGGGATTTCCGAGCTGGAAGCCGATGACGCGAATGAGGAATTCGGCCTGCGCCACGCCCATGATCATACCGATCACGCCTTCGACGGAGCCAACCGAAAGGTCGATGTTGCGCATGACGATGACCAGCACCATGCCGGTCGCCATGATCGCGACCGAGGAGGTCTGCACCGACAGGTTCCACAGATTGCGCGGCGTCAGGAAAAGCCCGCCCGACAGGATGTGTATGCCGACCCAGATGACCAGCAGGGCGCCGACCATGCCGAGCATGCGCGTGTCGAGTTCGGTAGCCTTGAGGAACCGCCCGACGGCGCTGAGCTCGGATGCGCGCGCCCGGTCCGCAGCAGTGCTGGCGACCGGCTGATTAGAGGTCGTGTCGGTCATGCTATCCTCCCACCGGTTTGCCGTCTGGCGCGGATGCCGGAACATGGATGCTATTTGCTTTCCGTGGTCATTTGAAGCGGAAGCCCTTGGAGAAACGCCGCGGCTTTTGGGCCGCGGCGCCGAGATTTCGAACCGATAGGGTCCGGTTTTAGTTGCAGGCTGCAACGCTGCCGGCAGTGACGCCGGCGCAGACTTCGTCCTTCTTGATCCAGCCAGCGTCGATGACGACGTTGAGGTTGTCCTTGGTGATGGCAACCGGGGTCAGGAACAGCGACTTGACGGTGTTGCCGCCGGGCGTGGTGAAGTCCTTGGCGCCGGCAATGTCGCCCGTCTTCTTGCCGTCGGCCAGCTGCGAAGCGATCTCGGCGGCGTTCTTGCCGAGCTCGCGCGCGTCCTTCCACACCGACACGGTCTGCGTGCCGAGCGCGATGCGGTTCAGCGCGGCATGGTCGCCGTCCTGGCCCGAGACCGGAACGGTTCCGGCCAGGCCCTGCGCCGTCAGCGCCGCGACGACGCCGCCGGCTGTGCCGTCGTTGGCCGCAACCACCGCATCGACCTTGTTGTCGTTGGCGGTCAGGAACTGTTCCATGTTCTTCTGGGCGTTGGCGGGCAGCCAGCCATCAGTGTAAGCCTCGCCGACATTCTTGATCTTGCCCGAGTCGATGGCTTCCTTGAGCACTTCCATCGAGCCGGCGAACAGGAAATCGGCATTCGGATCGGCACCCGAGCCCTTGATGAAGACATAGTTGCCTTCGGGCTTCGCCTTGAACACTTCGCGGGCCTGCATGCGGCCGACTTCCTTGTTGTCGAAGGTCAGATAGAAGACGTCCTTGTTCTCGATCAGGCGGTCATAGCCGACGACTGGAATGCCTTCGTCCAGCGCCTTCTGCACCGCCGGGCCGATGGCCGAGGCGTCCTGCGCCAGGATGATCAGCGAGTTGGCGCCCTGCGAGATCAGGCTTTCGACGTCGGTCAACTGCTTGCCGGGATTGGACTGCGCGTCGGCGGAAATGTACTTGTCGCCGGCCGCCTCGATCGCCGCCTTCATCGCCGCTTCGTCGGTCTTCCAGCGCTCTTCCTGGAAGTTCGACCACGACACGCCGATGACCTTGTCCTTCGCCTGCGCGACCGACACCAGCGTCAGCGACATGGCGACACCCGCCAGCATGGCGGCTGCAAATCTGTTCATGATAACCCTCCCTGCGCCGCGCACGGCGCGACAAAACTGACCCGAAGGCCGGCACACAGAGGCTCTATTTTTTCGAGCCTCGAAAAAATACTGGTCCAACGGCGAGGCGCTGTCAACATCGATTCTGATGGAATCTGATGGCCTCTGTGAATTTTTTCGAGACTCGCAATAAACAATGACAGCGCCGCCTGCTTCTGCCAATATTTGGCTGGTACCACCAAATGCCTCCACTATCATGAGGCGCGAGGAGGTCCGGGAGGAAAACAAAAACGATGTCGGTTGGAATCCGCCACGATGATCTGCGCCGTCGCAACCGCGCGATGGTGATTTCGGCCGTGCGCCGGGCCGGCCAGCCGTCGCGGACCGAGATTGCGGCGACCACCGGCCTCAGCCACTCGACCATATCGGCGATCTCCTCGGATTTGATTGCCGAAGGCATCCTGGCCGAGAGCAAACCCGGCGAGACGGGTGCGCTGAAGCGCGGCCGGCCGCAGGTTGGCCTTGCGCTCAACCCCGAAGCCGCCGCGGTGATGACCGTGGTGCTGTCGCTGAACTTCCTCTCCGTCACCGTCATCGACTATGCCGGCCATGTGATCGCCGAGGAGCAGCGTCGGCTGGACACGCTGACCATGCCGCGCGACGAGCTGATCGGCGAATGCGTAGCGATTGTCCGGCGCCGGATCGAGGACCCCGACCTCGATGTCCAGAGCGTCGCCCGTATTGCCATGGGCATCCAGGGCATCACCGATTCGCAGGCCCGCGCCATGCTGTGGTCGCCGATCACGCCGCTGACCGACATTGCCTTCGCCGACATACTGGAAGCGGAGTTCGGCATTCCGGCCACCATGGAAAACGACTGCAACATGATGGCGGTGGCGCTGCAATGGCGCCAGCCTGAGCGCTACCGCGACAATTTCATCGCTATCCTGCTCTCGCATGGCATCGGCATGGGGCTGGTGCTGAAGGGCGAATTGTTCACCGGCACCCATTCGTCGGGCGGCGAGTTCGGCCACATGATCCATCGGCCCGGCGGCGCGCTGTGCCGTTGCGGGCGGCGCGGCTGCGTGGAGGCCTATGCCGGCAACTACGCCATCTGGCGCAGCGCCAAAATGATGAGCGAGGATGCCGAACCGGTCGATGTCGGCGACGCCGACATGCGGGCGCTCGCCGCACGTGCCCGCGAGACCGATGGCCCCGAGCGCGAAGCCTACCGCAAGGCCGGCGAGGCGCTCGGCTTCGGCCTCGGCAGCCTGTTCGCGCTGATCGATCCAGCACCTGTCGCCATGGTCGGAGTCAGCGCCGCCGCGTTCGATCTGATCGAACCGGCATTGCGCGAGGCGATTGCTCAGACCGCCGGCGGCCAGCACTCGAAATCGATCTCCTTCGACACCGAGCCCAACGAACTGCCGCTGATCCGCGAAGGCTGCGCCATGCGCGCGCTCGGCTTCGTCGACCAGGAGATTTTCGCACCGGGGATTCAGGCGAAAGCGGGCAAGCATGTCGCCTGAGGGGCCGGCAACAGCGCGGCGCGCCTAATCTTCCCGGATGGCGTAGCCGGCGCCGCGGATGGTGCGGATGACGTCGGGCATGCGGCCATTATTGACCGCCTTGCGCAGTCGACCGACATGCACGTCGACCGTGCGCTCGTCGATATAGATCGTCTCGCCCCAGACATTGTCGAGCAGCTGGCTGCGCGAGAACACGCGGCCGGGATGGCGCATCATGAATTCGAGCAGGCGGAACTCGGTCGGTCCGAGCCTGATTTCGCTCTTCTTGCGGTAGACGCGGTGCGATTCACGGTCGAGCACGATGTCGCCGACCTTGAGCACGCTGGACAGCACTTCCGGCTTGGCGCGGCGCAGCAACGCTTTCACGCGCGCCATGAATTCCGGTGTCGAGAACGGCTTGACCAGATAGTCGTCGGCGCCGGTGGACAGGCCACGCACGCGGTCGCTCTCCTCGCCACGCGCGGTCAGCATGATGATCGGCAGCCGTTCGGTCTCGGGCCGCATGCGCAGCCGGCGGCAGAGCTCGATGCCGGACACAGCCGGCACCATCCAGTCGAGCACCAGAAGGTCGGGCACATTTTCCTGCAACCGGATTTCGGCCTCATCGCCGCGCGTCACCACCTCGACCTGGTAGCCTTCGGATTCGAGGTTGTAGCGGAGAAGAACGCCCAGCGGCTCCTCGTCCTCCACGACCATGATGCGTGGCGCGATCATCAGCAGTTCACCCTTGTCAGGCCGAAGTGGCCATCGCCGTCTCGTCCTGCTTCGGGCGATTGGCGGGCAATTGCTGGCCGGTCAGCACATAATACGCATTTTCAGCGATGTTGGTGACATGATCGCCGATGCGCTCCAGATTCTTGGCGCAGAACAGGAGATGCGTGCAGGCGGTGATGTTGCGCGGGTCTTCCATCATGTAGGTCAAGAGTTCACGAAACACCGACGTGTATTTGACGTCGATACGTTCGTCCTCATTCCTGAGTTTCGCCAGGGCTGCGGCATCCGCGGCGGCATATTCCTCGACCACCCCTTGCACCTGGATCAGCACCAGCTGCGCCATCGCATCGATGGAATGCGAGAGGTCGCGCGGCGTGACGCTGAGGCCCACGGTGCCAACGCGCTTGGCGATGTTCTTGGCGAGATCGCCGATGCGCTCGAGGTCGCCGGCCATGCGGATCGAGCCGACCACGGCACGCAGATCGTTGGCCATCGGCTGGCGCTTGGCGATGAGCGTGATGGCACGATCGTCGAGTTCCCGCTGGCGCGCGTCCATGATGGCGTCGTCGGACACGACGCGCTGCGCCAGCGCATTGTCGGAATTGAGCAGCGCTTTTGTCGAGCCGCTGACCATCGACCCGGCCAGATCGCCCATGTCGCGGATCAGCTTGCTGATCTGGCCCAACTCTTCATCGAAGGAGGCGACGGTATGTTCACCCATGATCGTGGTCCTCGTGCCTGAAAATTCAACCGCTGGACGGCTCAGCCGAAGCGGCCGGTAATGTAGTCCTGGGTGCGCTTGTCGTCGGGATTGGTGAACATCTTGTCGGTGGCGCCCTCCTCGACCAGGTAGCCGAGGTGGAACATCGCCGTGCGCTGCGACACGCGCGCCGCCTGCTGCATCGAGTGGGTGACGATGACGATCGTGTAATTCTGGCGCAGCTCGTCGATCAGCTCCTCGACGCGTGCGGTGGCAATCGGGTCGAGCGCCGAGCAGGGTTCGTCCATCAGGATTACTTCCGGCGACACCGCAATGGCGCGCGCGATGCACAGGCGCTGCTGCTGGCCGCCGGACAGGCCGGTGCCGGGCTCCTGCAGGCGGTCCTTGACCTCGTTCCAGATCGCCGCCTTCTTCAAGCTCGACTCGACGATCTGGTCCATGTCGGACTTGCGCTTGGCCAGCCCATGGATGCGCGGGCCGTAGGCAACGTTCTCGTAGATCGACTTCGGGAACGGATTGGGCTTCTGGAACACCATGCCGACGCGCGCCCTGAGTTCGACGACGTCGATGTTCTTGTCATAGATGTCGTCCTCGTCGAGCGTGATCTTGCCGGTCACCCGCGCCGAATCGATGGTGTCGTTCATGCGGTTGAGGCAGCGCAGGAAGGTCGACTTGCCGCAGCCGGACGGGCCGATCAGCGCCGTCACCTGGTTCTGGCGGACGTCGAGATTGACGTCGAACAGCGCCTGCTTCTCGCCGTAGAACACGCCGACCTTGTCGCCGCGCATCTTGATGACTTCGTTCGACTTGGCGTTCATTTTATCGCCCACTGCGTTTTCAAGAGACTGTTCGGTCATGATGTTCATACCAAATTGCCTTTTTTCTACCAGCGCCGCTCGAACCGGCGCCGAAGCACGATCGCGGTGATGTTCATGGCCATGAGGAAGACGAGCAGGATGATGATGGCGCCGGACATGCGCTCGACAAAAGCGCGTTCGGCCTCGTTTGCCCACATGTAGATCTGCACCGGCAGGGCGGTCGCCGGATCGAAGGGTGTCTTCGGATAGTCGGCGACGAAGGCGACCATGCCGATCAGAAGCAGCGGTGCTGTCTCGCCGAGCGCACGCGCCAGGCCGATAATCGTGCCGGTCAGGATGCCGGGAGCGGCAAGCGGCAGTATGTGCTGGAACACCATCTGCATCTTCGAGGCGCCAAGCCCAAGCGCTGCCGAGCGGATCGACGGCGGCACCGCGGCAAGGGCCGCGCGCGTCGCGATGATGATGGTCGGCAGCGTCATCAATGTCAGCACCAGGCCACCGACAAAGGCGGCCGAGCGCGGCATCCCGAGGAAGTTGATGAACACGGCAAGGCCGAGCAGACCGAAGACGATCGACGGCACCGCCGCAAGATTGTTGATGTTGACTTCGATCAGGTCGGTGAAGCGGTTCTTCTTGGCGAATTCCTCGAGATAGATCGAGGCCGCGACGCCGATCGGCAGCGCCAAAAGCAGCACGATCACCATCATGTAGAACGAGCCGATGATCGCCACGCCCATGCCTGACGTCTCGGGCCGGCTGGAGGCGCCATAGGTGAACAGACCGGTGTTGAAATGCTCGGCCATCACGCCGTCGGCCTTGAGTTTGTTCATCCAGTCGATCTGCTGGTTGGACACCTTGCGGCGCGCTTCATCGACGCCGAGGTCGATCTGGCCCTTGAAGGCGGAGTCGAGATTGGCCGCGGCCAGGATGTTGACGTCGCGCGTCGTGCCGATCACCGACGGATCGGCGGCGACGATGTCGCGCAGCTGGACGCGGGCGCCTTCCGACAGGAAGCCCTTGAGCTTCATGACCATCGGCTTGTTGCTTGGGTCGATGCCAAGCTTGGCCATCAGCGCGGTGTCGGCGAGCTTGGGATAGTTCGCCTTGATCAGCACGCTCGGATCGGTGGCGCGCTTGCCGGAGGGATCGATCACCTTCTCGTCGAAGCTGATCGGCAGCGTCACCGTCGTCTGCCAGAAGGCGGTGTAGCCTTTCGAGACGATGGTGATCAGCATGATGGCCAGGAAGGCCAGGCCGACCGAGATCGCAATCACACCGTAGATGCGGAAACGGCGTTCAGCGGCGTAGCGCGCCTTCAGCCCTATGTCGCGGCGCGGACGCGCAACGGCGCCCGCCATCGTGTCCAGGGGAATGTCGGTCATTCGTACTGCTCCCGGTACTTGCGCACGATGTAGAGGGCGACGATGTTCATCACCAGTGTCAGCGCGAACAGCGTCAGGCCGAGCGCGAAGGCGACCAGCGTCTGCGGCGAGTTGAACTCGAGGTCGCCGGTCAGCTGGTTGACGATCTTGACGGTGATGGTCGTCATCGCCTCGAACGGATTGGCGGTGAGATTGGCGGCGACACCCGCCGCCAGCACGACAATCATTGTTTCGCCGATGGCGCGCGACGCGGTCAGCAGGATGGCGCCGACGATGCCGGGAAGTGCCGCCGGCAGGATCACCCGCTTGATCGTCTCCGAGCGCGTCGCGCCCAGACCAAGCGAGCCGTCACGCATGGCGCGCGGCACCGCGGTGATGATGTCGTCGGACAGCGAGGACACGACCGGGATCAGCATGACGCCCATCACCAGGCCGGCGGTGAAGATGCTCTGGCCCTGGATGAAGGGCGAACCGCCGGTGAGTGCCGCCGACAGGTCGCGCAGGGATGGCCCGAGCGTGACCACGGCGAAGATGCCGTAGACGATGGTCGGGATGCCGGCGAGCAATTCCAGCGCCGGCTTGACCACCGCACGAACCTTGGGCGAAGCATATTCGGCCATGTAGACCGCCGACATCAAGCCGACCGGCACCGCCACCAGAAGAGCGACGGCGGCGATATAAAGCGTGCCGGCGAGAAGCGGGATCAGGCCGAACTGGCCCTGGCTGCCGCCGGAGCCGGCAGCGGCGAAACGCGGATCCCACACGGTGCCGAAGAAGAAGCTCATCGGCGACACGCTTTCGAAGAAGGTGATGGTCTGGAACAGCATCGACAGCACGATGCCGACCGTGGTCAGGATGGCGATGGTCGACGCAGCAAGCAGCCCCCACAGCATCAGCCTCTCGACATTGTTGCGCGCCCTGGCGCGCGGCGCGATCTGCCGCAGCGCATAGAAGGCGCCGGCGATCGACAGCGCAAGCGTCAGCACCGCGCCAAACAGGCCGAGCCTATCCTGGACCGTGTTCGCCTCGACGGCGATCGGGATCATGTAATCCTGCGTGTCGCTGGCCAGCGCCACGCCCTTGGCGATGAGCAGCGGCTGCAATTCAGCGAACGTCGCGGGAAGCGGCGTTCCGGCATCGAGCCGGCGCAGGCCCTTGGCGAGGCTCTTCACCAGGCTGGCGTCGAGTGCTTCGCTGGCGACCTTGGAGTCGACAGTGCGCTCGGGCAGGGCGGCGTGGATGTGCCGGTCAAGATAGAAGGACGAGCCGATGTCCCAGACGGCGAGCAGCAGGACGGCAGGCAGGACGGCGAGTAGAAAGGCCCACCAGCCGTGATAGTGGGCGCGCGAATGCGGCTTGACCTTGCCGGTATCGTGCGCCGCGGCGCGCTGGCGGCCGATCACGAAGGCGACCACGCCGATGGCAATGACTATGGCGAGTACGAGCAAGGACGACATCACCCACCCCAGGGAAAATTCAGATCGCCGCCGCCGTTGCGGCATGCAGCGAAATCAGGGCGCGGATTTGGTCCGCGCCCTGATCCAGTCGTTGATTACATGCTCTTCCCGGCAGCGAACGCGTCGCGCTGCGCCTGACGTTCGGCATCCGGAGCCGAAACCAGGCCGTACTGGGCGAGCGGGCTTTCCGGGCCGATCATCTGGTCGTCAAGGAAGAACTCGACATATTCCTTGAGACCGGGAACGACGCCGAGATGCGCCTTCTTGACGTAGAAGAACAGCGGGCGAGAGACCGGATACTTGCCGGTCGCGATCGTCTCGGTCGAAGGCACGATGCCTTCCACGGTGGCGACCTTCAGCTTGTCGGCATTGTTCTCGTAGAAGGCGAGGCCGAACACGCCGACGCCGGTCTTGTTGGAGTCGATGCGGGCGAGCGTCTCGGTGTAGTCGCCGTCGATGTCGACAGCCTTGCCGTCCTTGCGGATGGCGATGCAGGTCTTGCCGATTTCCTTGTCGTCGGCAACGCCGGCGGCCTTCAGGGCGGCCTTGTCGCAGCCGGCGTCGAGAAGCTTGGTCTCGAACACTTCGCGGGTGCCGTGCTTTTCACCGGGGATGTAGGCGGCGATATCCCAGTCGGGCAGCTTCGGGTTGACCTGGTTCCACTTGGTGTTCGGATTGTCGACGAGCTTGCCGTCAACGACCAGCTTGGCGGCGAGCGCCTTGTAGATGTCGGCGGGAACCAGCGCCCAATCCGGGCCCTTGATGTCGGTGGCGAAGACGATGCCGTCATAGCCGATGCGGACTTCCTGGACTTCCTTCACGCCGGCGTCGGCGCAGGACTTCAGCTCGTCCTTCTTGATCGGACGCGAGGAGTTGGCGATGTCGATGGTGTCTTCGCCGACGCCCTTGCAGAATTCCTTGATGCCGGCGCCGCTGCCGCCGGACTCGACCACCGGGGTCTTGAAGTTGGTGAAGGTTTCGCCGAACTGCTCGGCGACGATCTTGGCGTAGGGTAGCACGGTCGACGAACCGGCGACCTGGATCTGGTCGCGCGCGGCGGCGACACCCGACGATGCGGCGAACGCTACCGCCACGGCCGATGCCGTAACGAGGAATTTCTTCATGTGGCCTGCTCCTGTTCGGAAGATGGTCTCTCGGCGCCCTCTTCAGCCGGCGCCCGCTGAGGCCAATAGCCTTCGATTATTACAGTCGCATGACAGTTTCGTGTCAGCCCGGTAACGTCGGATGGACGCACTGAAAACCGCAACCGCCCGGCCTCTCCGCGAGAGCCGCAGTTTGCCGCTGGAATCATAAGCTTGCGGGATTTTGCGCCGGCATTTGTCCCGGGGGATCGCAGGCCGCGATGCCGAGAAAGAAAAACCGGACGGGAGCGCGTTGCCCGTGGCCAGAGCGTATCTTGGCCGAGCCATCGCCAAAAACAGGTCCGTTGGGGTAGATTTCGACGCTGTTTCTTTGTCGGCGGTCGCTTGCTCCCGCCCGTAACTGAATGAGCGGTTGAGTTGCCGCCATTTTCCCGACTGGGCGCAAGCTTTGATATGGTGCGATCGCACCATATCCCTGGACGTCGCGGCACCGCCGAATCCCGGCGCTGATGTCAGCTAGCCGGCGTCTCGCTGGGCTTCGCTCGCGATGCCGGCCCAGCGCTCGACCTTTTCGAGCAGCGCCTTGGGACTGATCGGCTTGGGCAGATAATCGTCCATGCCGGCTTCCAGGCAGCGCTCGCGATCGCCCTTCAAGGCATGCGCGGTGACGCCGACGATCGGGACATGCGTGCCGCTCTCTTGCTCCAGCCGGCGAATCGCGGCCGTGGCTTCGAGCCCGTTCATCTCCGGCATCGAGACATCCATCAGGATCATGCGCGGATTGAGCCGGCCGAAAGCGTCGAGCGCCTTGCGGCCGTTGCCGACGATCTCAAAACTGTAGCCGGTTTCACCGAGGATCTGAGTGAACACCATCTGGTTCACCTCATTGTCCTCGGCAACGAGGATGTCGAGCCCGCGTTCGTTGCCGCCGGCCCGGGCGCGGGCGCGCACTGGCGGCGGATGCAACTGCGCCCGCACGGACGCGGCGCGTGCCGGCGGCGCCGACACCCGCTGTACCATCGCTTCGCCGGAACCGCCGCTTGCGGCTTCCGGCGCCTGGCCTGTCGTGCCGTGGCGATGGCGCTGGATGGTCGCGACCAGCGTCTCCAGCAACACCGAGGAGCGCGCCGGCTTGATCAGCTGCGCGTCGATGCCGAGGTCGCGGTAGCCGGTGTTGGCGAGCGACTGGTCGACCGAGGTCAGCATGATGATCGGTGTGTCGGCCAGCCCTGCGGTGTTGCGCACGATGCGCGCCATTTCGGCACCGCTCATCCCCGGCATCTGGTAGTCGAGGACGACGCAGTCGACAGGCACGCCATAGGCAGCCGCGGCGACCAGCACCTTCAGCCCTTCGGCACCGCTTTCGGCGGCGCAGGAATCGAACGTCCACGACACCATCTGCTCGGTCAGGATCGAGCGGTTGACGGCGTTATCGTCGACGATCAGCACCCGCGCGCCAGTGACGTCGACGGGCATGATGCGCTGCACCGTCTGCTGGCCGGCCCTCGGCAGCGTGACGGTGAACCAGAAGGTCGAGCCCTTGCCCTCGGCGCTCTCGACGCCGATCTCGCCGTCCATCAACTCGACCAGCCGCGAGGTGATGGCAAGGCCGAGCCCGGTGCCTTCGTGGCGCCTGGTCGACGAGGTATCGACCTGATTGAACTTTTCGAAGACGGCCTTCAGCTTGTCCTCCGGAATGCCGATGCCGGTGTCGGTGACCGAGATGGTGAGCCTGGTTCCGGCCACAACCCTCTCGCCGGTGACATCGACCAGCACATGGCCTTCGTCGGTGAACTTCACCGCATTGCCGAGCAGATTGGTGACGATCTGCCTTATGCGGCCGACATCGCCGATGAACAGGCTTTCCAGGCCCGGCTCGACACGCACGATCAGTTCGAGATCCTTCTCCTTGGCGCGTGTCGACACCAATGTCGCCACATCCTCGATCGCCTCGGGCAGGTTGAACGGCGCCGGGTCGAGCACGAGCTGGCCGGCATCGATCTTGGAGAAATCGAGGATGTCGTTGATGATGGTCAAAAGCGCGTTGCCCGACTTGACGATAATGTCGGTGAACGTCTTCTGCTTGGTGTCGAGGTCGGATTTGGCGAGCAGCTCGGCCATGCCCAGCACGCCGTTCATCGGCGTGCGGATCTCGTGGCTCATATTGGCCAGGAATTCCGACTTGGCGCGGTCGGCGAGCACGGCGCGCTGGCGTGCCTCGCGCAGCTCGGCCTCGCGCATCTTCAATTCGGTGATGTCGGTGGTCGATCCGATGAGATAGAGCGAACCGTCGGAGGCGATCATTGCGCCCTTGCGCGCGAACTGGTGGCGCACATTGCCGTCGGCAAGCGTCACCGTCTCCTCGATCTCCTGCGTCTCGCCGGTGCGCAGCACGGCCATATCACCGGCGACGAAGGCCTCACCGTCCGCGCCGAAGATCTCGACGTCGGTCTTGCCGATCGCCTCCTCCTTGCTCAGGCCGGTCAGGTCGCACCAGCCCTTGTTAACGTAGAACTGGCGCAGGTCCGAGCGCTTGGCGTAGATCGACACCGGCACATTGTCGATGAGATTGCGGAACACCTCGTTCTCGCGCATGCTTTCTTCCAGCGCCTGCTCGCGCGCCTTGACCTCGGTGATGTCGGTGCTGGAGCCGACCAGGTGCACCGACCCGTCGAGCGCCACCAGGCGGCTCTTGCGCGTCATCAATTGCCGCACCGTGCCGTCGCGATGGGTAACGGGCTCCTCGATCTCGCGACCGCGGCCGGTGACGACGACCTCGGTGTCGTCATGGGTGTAGGTTTCGGCGTCGTCGATGTTGAAAAGCTGGAGATCGGTCCGGCCGATAACCTCCTCCTTGGGGATGCCGGTCAGCGCGCACCAGGCCTTGTTGACGAATTCCATGCTCAGATCCTGCGCCTTGATGAAGGCGGCGACCGGAAGTTCGTCCATGACGTGGCGGAACAGGTCGATCTGACGCATGCTTTCCTGCAGCGCCTTTTCGCGGCTTTTGATCTCCGAAATGTCGACGCGCACGCCGATGAAGGTGCCGTCCTCGGTCCGCATATCGTAGACCTGGTACCAGCGGCCGTCCGCATTGAGGCGCTCGTAGGAGGTGTTCGGCAAGTGGTAGCGGGCGAGGATGGCACTGAGCCAGACGTCGCGGTCGCCGTCATAGAGTCTGTCGATCTCGGGATCGCCGCTCGATCGGAAATAGCCGACCGAATGTCCCAGTTCCAGCGCGTCGCGGAAGCTGCTGCCGGGCTGCCATGCCGGCACCAGCGCCGGCAGCGTGTCCTGCAGCTTGCGGTTGGCGAAGACGAACTTGTCGTCGCGGTCGTAGATGATGACGGCCGCGGGGAGCGATTCCAGCACCGTGGCAAGGTTCTTGCGCGCGTCCTCGGCTTCCGTCTCGCGGCGCTTCATGTCTGAGATGTCGAATAGGAAGCCGGCGACATAGTTGCGGCCACTTGGCATGCCGACGCGGTTCTTGCGCACGATGCGCGAGCGCCTGGCGCCCTCGACCTCGAAATTCTCCTCGATCTCATA
Organism: Mesorhizobium sp. P2_B5; assembly: GCF_056404775.1. NCBI lineage: Bacteria > Pseudomonadati > Pseudomonadota > Alphaproteobacteria > Hyphomicrobiales > Phyllobacteriaceae > Mesorhizobium > Mesorhizobium sp. P2_B5. Next base: position 110,569 of record NZ_JBFUDJ010000001.1, read on the forward strand.
AGGCGTGCCGGTCGCCAGCACGGCGCGTTCGCTGTCTTCGAACAGCGCGGCATCCTTCCCCGGCATGAAGTCGCCGCCGGGCCTGCCCAGCATCGCTTGCGGCGTCTGTCCGAACAGCGCCGAGAACGCCTCGTTGACGAAGACGAAGCGCAGATTGTCGTCCTTGACGAAAATCGGGTCCTCGACGGCGTTGATCACCGCCTCGGCCAGCCGTGATTTTTCGAGCGCCTCGGCGAGTTCGGCCTCGCGGTCCTTTATGTCGGTGACATCGACATAGGAGATCAGCCTTTTGCCGCCGGCGAGCGGCGCCAGCGATGCAATCAGCGTACGGCCGTCATTGCGCGGCAATTGCCTAGAGCCCACCACGCCGGCCGAGATTTCTGCTTCGCGCTCGGCGATGTGGCGCTGCCATTCGGCGTCGTCGGCGCCGTAGGGGTCCATATCGCGGCTGGCTTGCATCAGCTCGCGGAAGCCGCAGCCGATCCCGGCGCGTCGGGGATCGATTTCCCAGAAATCATAGAAGGCGCGGTTGATCACCTCCGTGCGCATGTCCGCATCGAGGACAAGCACGCCGATCGGCATCTGGTCGACCATCGTGCGCAGATTGGCGAAAGTCTCGGCGGTCCTGGCGTTGGCGCTTTCGATCGCCGCGTCGCGAAGCGTCAGCTCGGTGATGTCGTAATAGGTCAGGAGCCGCTTGCCGCCGGACAGCGCCGTTACCGAGAACATCATGGTGCGGCCATTGGCATGGGTGAACTCGCGCGGCGCAACCGAGCCGGCGCGAATCTCCTCGATACGGGTGGCGAGGTAATGCTGCCACTGCTGTTCGTCGAGATCGCCATAGATGCCGTTGCGGCGGTTGAGCTCCATCAGGAGGCTGAACGGCGCGCCGACGGTGACGGCGCCATCGGGAATCCTTGAGAGGTCGCGATAGGCCTTGTTGACAATGAGCGTGTCGAGCTTGGCGTCGAGCAGCACGACGCCCATATGCATGGCATCCATCGTCCGCTCGAGATCGGCAAGATGCTGCGTGCTCTCGTCTGCGGCTGGCGGCACCTGCCGAAGGTCGTCCAGCGCGCCGGCCAGCGCCGTGACGTTGCGGCCAATGCCGCGATAGCCGGTAAACTCGCCCTCGCCGTCGAAACGGGGCGAGCCGGTGATCGAAACCCAGCGGCAGCCGGGGCGGCCGCCCTTCAATTCATAAACGAAGTCGCGAAACGGCCGATGCGCCTGCAGATCCTCCAGATGTGCGGCGGCGTGTCGATTGCCATGCACCATCTGCTTGAGGAAATCGAAGCGGAAGCGACCAAGAATGTTGGCGGGATCGATGCCGGTGGCAGCCTGGTAATTTTCTGAAAGCCAGGAAAAGCGCAGTTCCGCGTCGGTCTCCCAGACCCAGTCAGCACCGGCCTCGACCAGTTCGCGCAGCGCTTCGGGTGAAGCCCCGGCGGACGCGTTCTCGCCACACAAAGCAATCTCGACCAGCCGGCGTAGCGCTTCGGGCGAATCCTCGCCAGGAGTGTCCTCGCCACGCAAAGCGGCCTCGAACAGCTCGCGCAGCGCTTCGGGTGAAGCCCCGGCGGAATCGTCCTCGCCATGCAAACCGGCCTCGACCGGCTCATGCGGCGCTTCGGGTGAACCCCCGACGGACGTATCCTTGCCGTTCACAGCCCCCTCTCGGGAACCGCGTCCGCCGCGTGTTCCAACAGTCCCGTCAGCCATTCCGTTCCCACCCCGAAAGCCAAGGCCGAACCCCCTCAGCGGTTCGCCGGCGAAATGTGCCCGAGAAGCATTAATGATCCGCTAACCATAACGCATCCAAACTCCAACCAGAGCCCACATTGCCCTGCGGTATTCCGCCGGTTGTCGGCGGAACCCCGGCCGGGCTATAAGTCGGCAGGGGTATTGCGGATGACTGGTTGGATCGTGCCTTGTTTCCTGGGCGTGGCGCTGCTTGCCAGCAGCGGCTGCGCGCGCAGCTATGACGGCACGGTTGTGATCCCGAGGCCGCTCGATATCAGGCGGGTCTGGGATCGCGATCCGTCGCTGACCGAGGCCAGCAAGATGCAGGCGGCAGCCGGCGTGTTTCCGACACCGCCGCCGCAGGAGCCGTACCGGCCGGCGGCGCGCCGACAGACGACATCGGCTCCGTCGAGACGGCACGTCAGGTCCAGCCCGCCCGCGATGACTTCCGAACCGGCCAACCCGCTCACCTGCAAGAATGTCAGCCAACCCGGCAAACGCTACAAGATGGTCTGCGAATAGCCTGATGCATGTCGCCCAAAAGCGGCCCGCGGTTTTGGGATCAAGACATGGATAAAACAGGGCATTTCGGCGCCGCGCGGCTCAGTCCGCCGGGAAGAAAGCCGGCCCGACCATCCTGACCGGCCGCGAGCCGGCCAAAGCTTCGACCGACTGCTGCTGGGCAGCGCCCGTGGCCTCTGGGGTAGAGCCGTCGGTCCGGGGGATTTGCGCAACGGTCACGAGGTCCGGCTTTGCCGACGGCAGGGGAATGATGGCGTTGCTGATATTGGCTGGCGTAACCGTGCGCGCTCTCAACTCGGCGACACGCCTGGAGTAGCGCTTGACGTCACAGGCTTTGAAAGTCGTGTCGTTGCGGTATTTGAAAGCCGCCGGCAGGTCCTTGTAGGGTTTGCGCGTATCGAGCGCGACCATCTCTTCGGTTTCAAGGCTTGGGTCGCCCAGCGTGTACAGGTCGACGCCGGCATCGTCGCAGATGTAGCGGCACTGATCGACCATCTCCTTGACATCGTTGCCTTGCACGAATTGCGATTTCGGCGCCGGGAAGAAATAGCCGTCGGACAGGCGAACGCAAAACAGCATCGAATTGCTGCCGATCATGGCGCCCGCCGGACGCTGTTTCTGTTGCCTGGCGGCGGGCGCGCAGCCGAGCGCGACGAGCCTGGCCTGCAGACCGGACGTATCCCGGCCCGAAATCGCGGCGCCGGCGATCTGGCGTTGCACCTGGGTGCGGCTTTTGGCGAGGTCGGCGCAAGCGTTGAAGAAGCCGCCCGTCGCACTTTGCGCCGTGCAGCGGCGTTGCCTCTCCAGGCCCTGGATCGCCGCAAGCTGGCGGCGCAGCTGCGCAAGCTCGGGGCTGATCCCGCCGCCGCGGCCGGACGACGCCATCTGGCCCCTGAGTGCGGCGCAAGCATCGGCAAGGGAGGCCGAGCTTCCGAGGACGGTCGCCGTCATCACCAGTGCAAAGATTCCGACTGGCCACAAACGCATCATCGGCGCCCCTGGTCCTTGTACCCTATGGAGCCGATAGCCGCTCCAGCCGATTGAGTCTCAATATATAAGGCAAGTCTAATTCAGAGAAAGTCCAGCAACAGCCAGGTATTTACGCCAAGTGTATTATGCCGTCTCCTGTAAATTCGCTATTATACTTTTGTTTCAAGATTGAGACGAAGCGAGGCATCGACGCGCCTGGGCCGCCACCGCGATCAATCCCGCGTTATCGGCCCTTGCGGTTGAAACCTTTCTCCGCTGTGTCGCGTTGTATCGGGCAAAGGAGACCGAAGATGTCTATTCACTTCACTGTCTCTGGCCTGACCAGGAACCTGTTCCACTCGCTGGGACTGGACCATGAACGGGCGCCGAGAGCGCTCGACCCTGAACAGAGCCTGCTTTTGGAATGCTATCTGGCCGGGCAGATTCCCGAATCCGCCTGGGCCGACTACGTCTTCGAGACACCGGACCTGCAACGGCATGTCGACATAAGGCGCCGGCACAACTGATCAGAGCAATTCCAGGAAAAGTGTGAGCGTCCGGAATTGCGTCAAAACAACGAGAGAGCGGGTCGCCGTTTCTGTGAAACGGTGAAACGCTCTACCGCTTGCTATTGCTTGGGCGAGGCGAACTGCATGGTGAAGACATTGCCAGCTACGCCTTGTGCAAGCTTGGGCGAAAAGCTCAGGGGAAGACATTTCTGCAGAGCCGTGGTCGCAGCGTCGACAAACGCTTTCTTGGCATTGGCGTCGCCATCGACCTTGATCGCCGTCGGCCGCGGCGGACCGATCAGCGTGCCGTCACGCTTGAAGCTGAAGCTCAAGGTGACGGTCGCATTTCCAGCATCGGTCGGCGGCGTCCAGCACGCCTGGATCGCATCGCCGACCTCCGTCATGGTGTCGAGCGACGCGGCATTGGTCGGGTAGCCTCCGGCCAACACAGCACCAACAACCGCAAACAATCTCGCCACGCCTTTCATCGCAAAGCTCCTCGTATCTCGGCCGCCAAGGGGATGATGGTAGGGTCGACGCCAGCAATGGCAATATGCCTGATGGCAGACTTTATGGCGAAGCGCGGGGACGCGCCTGACAGCGCATCGGCGAAAAGCAAAAAGGCCGGCATTGCGCCGACCTTTCCTTCCACTTCGGCGCCAGTACATCCGTGGTCGCGGGGTGGATTGCCCTCAATAGACAGGGCTTTGGTTAACGAATCCTTAGCTTTGCGCGTTGGCCTGTGATTTCACATAGGCGATATAGCCTCTGACATCGCCTGCCGGCTCGGCATAGGCCTTGCCGAGTTTCTTCTCGATTGCCGCGACATACTCCTTCGCCCATTTGGGCAGTGGGTAGTCGATGACGGCCAGGAATTCGAGCGTCGATGCCAGGCGGATGTCGGCGATCGACGGGTGCTTGCCGCCGATGAACGGCTTGCCGTCCCTGAAGAAGGAGTGAAACACCTCCAGCGGCTCGGCAATTGCCGCCATCGCGGCCTTCTGCGCCTCGGACTTCTTGTCCGGATGGGCGTCACTGTGGCCGACCTCGCCGGCATATTGCGGGAAGCCGAGCGCCGGATAGGTCGCGCGCGCCACGTAGGGATAGAGCGTGCCGATCAGATAGAACATGGCGCTGTCGACCATCGCCCGCTTGGCCGGCGCCTTGGGATAGAATTTCTCCAGCCCGTGCTTGTTGGCGAGATACTGCATGATGGCGCAGCTTTCCCACAGCACGCCTCTGGGGAGACCCTTGTCCTCGATCATCGGTGTTAGATGCGCCGGATTGCGTGCCATATATTCGGGCGAACGCGTGTGGCCCCAGGCGTCGGTCTCGGCGGGGTCGAACCCGGCCGCGCGCGCAAACACCCGAACGGTCATGTTGTTGACGCTCGGCTTCAGCATGCTGATCTTCAAGGCCGGCTTCTTCGCAGCCTTGGCCGTCTTCGGCGCGGACTTCTTGGCGGCCGGCTTCGCCGCGTCTTTCGCAGCCGGCTTTGCGGATGCCTTCGCCGCAGGCTTGGCAGCCGCTTTTGCTGCCGGCTTGGCGGCGGTTTTCGGCGCGGCCTTGGCCGCAGATTTCCCAGCGCTCTTTGCAGTCTTTGCCATTATGGTTCTCCCCTTTTTGTGGCCGTCAGTATGGATTCTTCGGCGTCCTGTCGTCCGACAAGGTCGTGCGCGACCACTCGACCAGCGTCTGGATCGCGTCGGCGAGATGCACTTCAGCGATGTTGTAGTCGCCGCGCGCGACGCGCAGCTTGTGTGCCTGCATCAAGACGTCGGCATGGGTGAAGCCCGCCGGCGGCTCGAAGCGGTAGGACGCCAGCTCGATCAACAGGCCGAGCGGATCCTCGAAATAGATCGAGTCCATGAAGCCGCGATCCTTGACGCCGCTGTGCTTGATGGCGCGCTCGTCGAGCCGGGCGACCGCCTGCAGAAAGGTGACGCGCGACACGGCAAAGGCGATGTGGTGGACGCAGCCCGGCTCTGTCGGCGTGCGCCGCTGGACCGGCGTGCGGCTCTCGTCGGTGAAGACGGTGATCAGCCTTCCGTCGCCGGGATCGAAATAGAGATGGCTTTCGCTGGCCTTGTCGAGATTCGGCTGCTCGAAGATGAACGGCATGCCGAGCACGCCCTCCCAGAAATCGATCGACGTCTGGCGGCCAGCGCCGACCAGCGTGATGTGATGGACGCCCTGCGATTGCAGTTTCTGCATCGGTCTCCTCCCCGCCGACCCCTCGCCTTCTTGGGCGAGCTTGGATCTTGCCAAATCATACCATCGCCGCACGCCATGCGCGCGGCGGATGTGCATGCCTGGCGGCTTTTTCCCGATCCGTTCCCCGGCGTTCTGCGCGCCGTAACGGCGTCGTGCAATGATGCTAGTGCAATTGGCAGCGACGCGCCAGAAGCGACGATGTCGACCGGCGCATGGCGGTGAAGATGAAAGAGAGCCAAGCCTTCAAGGCTGCAGGATATTCGCTAAGAGGATATTCGCTAGGCGACAGCTCTGAACTGGGCTTCCGCCAACATGCCGAGACCCGCGCATTCGGCGCATGCCATGGTCTGCCCCGGGCAGCCAGCTCGATGCGTCCCTTGCGGGCAGCAGTGCCCTTTCGACTCACGCCATTTCAAGCAATCGAAAACCTTCCCGCTGCCGTGGCAGTGCGGGCACGTCATTTTCACCGAACTCATACCTGCTTTACCCGACCCAAATCCGCGTTGCGGCAGATGCTATCCCCGCACCGCAAGTAACAGAGATTGCTACGCTTTCAAGCGTCGCGGCCTGACTTAAATTGGGTGCATCGGGCATACGGACTAGCCGGGTTTCGCTGATGCCGCCGACCCTCGCGGTCGAACGCGATAGGCACGGCTGCTTGCCTGAAATTGTGGAGGGAAGAAACGGCCCAGCCGTTGTTTGGTACGCCAAAGTGGAATCGAACAACTGTTCCCGCCGTGGCAGAGAAACACTGCACGCATCTGGTGCTCTCGTACGTCGCGGACGATCAGGCAGCTGGCGCCGGACATCTGAACCAACAGACTGGCCAAAGCTTCACAGAATAGTCACTCTCAAAGGTGAGAATGATCCGATGGCTGAAACTTCAATCGAATGGACGGACGCGACATGCCGGGCGCGGGCATTCGTGCACATATCGTCACGTGGCCTTCCACGACTGCCGTTGAAAGACAGTTGAAAGAAGGGCAATAAGAGGGACCGCCAAAGCTAGTTAGATTGGATGAGCCCTATGACGCAGAGTATTCTCGAAAAGACGTTGGCAGGCGCGCAGAAGGATCAGGAGACGGTTCGATCCGGCAAGCCGATTGCCAAGGTTCCCGATGGCCTGTCGTTCCACGACATGACCGCTCACGTCGACGACAGGGGAAGCGTCACCGAAATCTACGACACCCGCTGGAATTGGCACCCCGATCCGCTGGTCTTTTGCTACATGTTTACCATCCGACCGGGAACGGTGAAGGGTTGGGGGCTGCACAAGCTTCACGAGGATCGATACTTCGTTGTCGATGGCGAAATGGAGGTCGTCTTGTATGACCCAAGGCCCGAGTCGAGCACTTGCGGACAGGTATTTCGGATTGTTCTGTCTTCAGCCCAGCCCCGTCTGATGAATATTCCCAGATTCGTCTGGCATGCGGACCACAACATCGGCACGACGGACGTTAGGGCAATCAATTTTCCTACAATGCAATATGACCACGCCAATCCCGACAAATACCGGCTGCCGCTGGATACCGATTTGATCCCGGTCGACTTTGGCGGCCTCAAGGGATGGTAGACGCTCCGCCGCTCTTCAGCGTCCTGATGCCGACCCATAATCGTCCCGACTCTCTTGCCTATGCGATCCAGTCGGTGCTGGCGCAGACGGAGCAATCGTTCGAGCTTCTGGTCGTTGGCGACGGCGCAGCACCCGAGACCGAAGCGGTTGTGAAGAGCTTTTCCGACCCGCGCATTCGTTGGTTTGATTTCCCCAAGGCGCCTCACTTTGGCTATGCCAATCGAAATCTGGCGCTTCGATCGTCACGCGGGGAATTGATAGCCTTCGCCGCCGACGATGACTTGATGATGCAGGATCATCTTGCCCTCATGCGCGGCCAGTTCGTCGATCCGTCGGTGGCACTTGTCTACGGCCAGGTCCTCTGGGTCTCGACCGACGGCATTTGCGGTCCTGATCTTACCAACCTGTTTTTTCCCGAAGAGCGGCGTCAATTCATGGCGAGAGGGAACACGATAGCGGCCTCAGGCGTCGTATATCGCGCCAGCGCTCTTGCGGAGCGGACGGTGTGGCCAGAAGATGTGAACGGGGCGGGAGACTGGGAGATCTGGCGTCGCATCGTGCTCACCAAGGGCTTCGCCGCCGTGCGCTACCTTCGCCTCCCGACGTGCCTGCATTTCTCCGCTAAGTGGAAAAACCTCAGAGACTCCGGGAATCCGAGGCTGACGGGATTTATCAACGCGTGTGAGAAATCGATCTGGTATCCAGCGCCGCTGCGGGTCGCCATTCCGACAGGACACCTGGAACAAAAGGTCTTCTGGGACATCATGTCTGTCGATCCCGATGGCTGGACCGCAATCATTCGCGAAGCAGCAGCCGACGCCGTTAACCGACTTGCGGTCGACCGTCTCGAAAACCTGGTTAGACCCGACCCGCCGCCCACACCACCTCCGCCCGCTGCCCCAGATAACGGCCGAGCGGAGGCTCTTGCGGCAGAAGTACAGGCTCTCGCGATAGAAAGGGACGCTTTGAAGGTGGAGATGGAGGCGCTCAAGCGCTCGAAGAGTTGGCGTTGGACTGCCCCTCTAAGGCAATTGCGAAGGCATATCGGCCGATAGGGGCCGGCGCCAAAGGGCATGAAGCGGCCGGATGATCCTATTCGTCCCCGTCGCCGAGGTACGCCTTCACACGTCCGAAATCGCGGTACATTCCGCCGTCCGGGTGTTTCTTCTCATGCCAGGTGATCGCCCAACAGCCGGTGTCCTGAAGACCTTCCATGACCAACACCCGATCGCGGTCGGCCGGGAAATGCTCCTTGAGAAGATTGTTGACTGCATTCAACCCGCCGTCCCGGTAGGCTTGTACATAGACATCGTCGTCCATCATATATTTCCCCTTTTAGGGCTGCCCGCTGCACCGGCAGCAGCAGCTTTCAGTACTCGGCATGCCTACCGCTTTCACGGCTTCCTCAACCGCACCCCGGCGCCGCCGCCGTTCTCGGCAATGAACTCGACGCCGGCAGATTCGAAAGCCTTTTGAACTGTGGCGATCGAATGCCCCGGCGTTGTCGCCTCAGTCTCGATTCTCGGCCGAGACACTCAAGTCATACGGCTGTGACTCAGTCTATGGCGACAACTACGCCGCGCAGTGGGTCGTGGATGCCTTTGACCGGTATGGCATCCGATACATCAAGTCGCCGCTCAACAAGAGCGAACTCTTCCTGAACTTTTTGCCGATGCTCAACAGCCGCTCGATCCAGCTGCTGGACCACGGCAAGCTGGTATCGCAACTCGTCGGGATGCAGCGCCGCGTGACCAGCGGGGGCCGCGAGACAATCGATCACAACCCAAATGGGCATGACGACGTGGCGAATGCTGTCGCCGGATGCCTGGCTGTCATCGCCCGCAACCGGCGTCAGACGGTCACCAAAACAACCGCAATTCCGATGTGAGGCGACATGCGAGCGGGCGACGTTTTCCATTCACCAAACGGCCACCAGTGGATCATTTTCAGCGTCCTGACACTGGCAGGCGTCGTTGGTCTTGAAGATGGACGGTACATGTTCATCCTGCGCCCTATCCCGACACAATATGGCGACGATGTACTCTGCGCGCTGCTGCCACTGGAAGCGCCGGGCTGGACGACAGAGACGGTCATCGACAAACGCGACGTTTACGAGTTGGCGGGCGAACAGTTCGCAATCCATGGCGAACGCGGCAACTTCATCAAGTTACGGCGCGAGGACCGCACCACGGAATGGACTCTTCGCTGGCGCGTCGCCTTCTGCATGTTGCGTGGCAAGGACGTGTCTCCCGAGGCTGAATGGCGTGACGCCCTCCCGGAGGAAATCTGATGGGCGTCGAGATCGGCGACATCGTGCCCTTGGGACAAGCTGGAGCAGGCGAACTCCGCTGGGTGGTTGCCGGGCTTACCCAAAATCCGGGCGGTCCGCGTATGGCGCGACTGATACGCAAGACCAAGCTCAACTCATTTTCAAGTTGGCACGTCAACCGGGACGCGCTGGTCACGCTGGAAAGGCCCGTCTTCAACCCGGGTGACAAAGTGAGGGTCGATAAAGATCGCGGCGTCTACAGAGACCGTGTCGGCGACGTAGCGAGGATCATGATGGCCGTAAACCGCCGGGTGTTTACCGACATTGGGTTCATCGAGACCGGGGTGTGTCTTGCGCTGGTCAGTTACGGGCTGCTCGTCTTGGAAAATAGGTTGAAGGAGAAGAACCATGGCAACTGATGTACCCATGTCGCTCGATGAGCGATCGATTGAACGGTTTCACGTTGTGGACCGTCTGACACGCACGAAGGTCGAAGACCCCGATCTGGACGACCTCGCCGCATCCATCAAACTGGCCCGCGAGACAGCGCTGGGGATCGCCAAGCTCGCCGAGATTACGATGAAGGATCGGACCCAGCTCCCCGAAGCCGGGCTGCTGCAGGTTCGCAGCCACGCCCTCAAGGCATCCGTGACCGTGGCAACCAAGCTTGATGCCGCGCGGGCGAAGATCGTCAGCGGGCTTGAGCAGTTCGAGCGCGACACTGCCGCCCCGCCGCTGCTGCCAGCCACAGCGGCCGCCGAAGCCGAAGTCCGCGCCGCATTCCTGAACAATATGACGGAAGCGCAGCGCAAGGCGGCAATCAGCGGTGCGTTCAAGACGCAGAACAAGACGGTGCTTGGTGCCGTTCTGCGCTGGCCGCACTACTTGAGCGGTTTGTCGCCAGCATACTTGGAGATCGTGCGGCACCGATACCGCAAGGAATTCTTCCCCTCCGAGTATGAGCGGCATTTCCGCCTAAAGAAGGCGCTGTCGGTTGCAGAGGGCCAAGGCACGTCATTCGTTCGCTTCGTCAACAGCATGGCCAATTCGCCAGCCGTAGCGCTTGCGGAAGCGGCCAAGAAGGCACGTGAGGAATTGCAGGCCATCTACAGCGCAGCAGCGGCGGCATAGACCATGGCAACGCATATTGATGAGAACGGCACTTTCACCTGCCCACCTGTGGTGGACTCACTGGAGGACGTCCCGAAGGACTTCAGGGGCGCGTACGAAGCAGACCCCGATCAGCCCGAGCTATTTCGCCTCACGGAGGAGGGCCATGAACTACGGGCGCTCTATGAGGAAATGGCGAGCCTCGATGCTGAGCTAAAAACGCTCAAAGCAAGGGATGACAAGATCACCAAGGCTAAGCGGACGGTAGAGGCATCGCTGATCTCGGCCATCGCGTCTGCGGGCGTCAAGCCAGCCTTTCAGGAGGGCGTGTCCGACATCCTTCAAAAGCGTCACAAGTTCACGGTGCAGCCGTCTGATGATGGCAGCGGGCCGGTTGTGATGGCTGAATCAGCCTACGGTGCGTTTCCGGTGGAGACTATCGTCACCAGCTTTCTGGAATCCGATGACGGGGTGGGTTACCGGCAGAAGAAGTCCGGCGCTACCCCAGGCATGTTCACGACGATGATAAACAAGCTGCGGTAGCTATTTTTCTTCGCGGGGCGGACTACGAAGTGCGAACTTAATAGCTTCGGTGCCCGCAGCTTCCCGCTCAGCGAGTGTTTTGGCATTGCCCCACGCTGCCGCGAGCTTCTGCATCTCCTGATCTTCGAGATACTGCCGGTCGACCTCTCCGCCCTGTCGTCCCGCTTGAAAAGCGGCCACAAATTCACGCCATAGTTCCTTGATGAATCCCATTGCCTGCCCCTTTGGCTGTCTGAACGAAACTGGCAACTACTTGGACACACCATAGCACAACATCGTGTCACATGTCGCGCCGCCGGCACACTTCGGGCATGGACTCTACGGTTTCCGGCCCGAGCTACTTGGGAATCGCAGATCCCTGGGACAGTTGTACTTCGAGATTGATAGCTTGCAGGGCTCGACTTTCGAGATTGGGCGAAGACCAGTCCTCTGATTTCTGGTGATGAAAACCAATTTGTATCTTACGGGCACCTAGGTTGTCGCCAATTACGGTTCGCCATTTGAGACCGATCACGCCAGAAGGGCGGACAATTCCCGAATTGTGCTCATCGTCAGTTTCGAGAGTTATCTGAAAGCACATCGCTCCAGCAACGAACACGAAGACATATTTCGGAAAGTGTGCATCATCGTTCAATCGAGTTAGAATAGCACCCTGAATGATCGGTGCTGGATTCATCACGTTTGCATATGAAGTGACCACCTCAAAGCTTCTCGGTGATGGCGCTAATTCATCTTTTCCAGCAAGCCATGCCCTCAGATTTTCGAAGTGCTTTAGATGTTCCTTGGGTAGGATTGCCACTCCCATCTTTGCCAACGCTTTGTAGGCCAGCAGCGGAACATACCTCGCGGGTGGAATTGGCATCTTGAACTTCAAGGTCCCAGTAGCCGGGTCGACGGACACGTGGTCGCCAAAATCCTGACCTTTTATTGCGAAACTAATTGAGCGAGGGGTTCCCGGCCTCTCGCTGATGGTTGCGCTGCCTAGCGATCGTCCTGTCTGAGGGGATTTTCCACTCTTCCCCTTGATGCCTCCCAATGTCAGGAAGGGCATTACCCGTTCCGCTAACGCCCCTTCATTCCGACCGAAGTTAATGTTGCAGTTGTCGCATTCATCCCGGTTGAAGATCTTGTCGCTTTCGAAGAAGTGCGGAAAAGTATGAGCCTCATTTTTGAATTTCTTCGGATCGGTCTCCCCACAGAAACGGCACGTCCCCTTGGAGCCGATGTATTTTCGCTGCGTCTCCGAATGGGAAAAGATTGAGACGAGAAGGCTGTAGTTCTCTGCATCGAGCTCAATTGTTCCATCAGGAATGCTCAAATCAACCTCCCTTGACTGAGAAGGGCACCCGTATCCGGGGTGCCCTTTCAGTACTATCAGCTACGGAACGAGCCGGGGCCGGAAAGCCACTCTTTGATGAGTCTCTTTGCCATATCCCGCGACACGCAATCTTCTGGATCGAAGTCTACGCAGCTATCGGGATCGTCTAGAAAGCTGGTGTCGATCAAGAACGTACTGTCAATCGCCATTCCCGCACTCCAAATGCCGATTTAATGACGATGGGCCGTCATCGGGGATTTGGAGAGGATTGACCGAACCTCTGCGGCTGCCTGACTGCCAACCGCTCTGTCAAGATGACAGTGTTTGCGCAAACGTCAAATTTGGCGCGGCGCAGAATTGCCGTCCATGTACGTATATCGCACAAAACTTGCACAAAATTGGACAGGGCAGAGCTAAGTGCTTGAAATTCTTGGTACGCCCAAGGGGAATCGAACCCCTGTTCCCGCCGTGAGAGGGCGGTGTCCTGACCGCTAGACGATGGGCGCGTTCAAGAACCGGCGATATAGGCTGACGGTTTGGAAAAAGCAACCGGCCTTTGAGCGGTTTGGACAAACGGCTGAATTGGCCGCTCAGACCTGACGTTTCGGCTCGATCAGGTCCCACAGATTGCCGTAGAGATCGGCGAAAACCGCCACCGTGCCGTAAGGCTCGAAGCGCGGCGCTTCGCGGAAGCCGACGCCCTTGTCCAGCATCGCTCTGTGGTCGCGGGCAAAATCGTCGGTTTCGAGGAACAGGAAGACGCGGCCGCCGGTCTGGTTGCCGATGCTCTTCTCTTGTGCCTCGCCGTCAGCTTCAGCCAGAAGCAGCCTGGCGCCCTGTCCGTTGGCCGGCGCCACCGTCACCCAGCGCTTGCCGCCGCCGAGATCGACGTCTTCGGTCAGCAGAAAGCCCAGCCGTTCGACATACCAGGCGATCGCCTCATCGTAACTGCCGACAACGAGCGTGACGGTCGCGACCCGGCGATGGTTTGCAAACCCGGTCATGCCTGCAGGCTCATTTGTTGCGGATGGCAAAGCGGCCGATGATGCGGCGCTCGCCGATGTCGTAGACGAAGATGGCGCGGCTGCCGTCGGCAAGCTCGGCGTCGATCGAGATGCGATTGCCCGACAGCGCCTGGCTGATCACCTTGGCTCCCACCGGCAGCACGATATCGGCCGCGAGCGGCTCGCCGGGCGGTACTGGAATATCGTTGGCGAGCGGCGGGGTTGTGGGCGGCGCTTTGCGCGATTTGTAGACAATGGCCGCGATCACCACCATAAGGGCCAGCAAAAGCAGGCCGAGATTGATGGCCATGAAGCGGATGAGCCTGCCGCGCACCTTTTCGATCTCGGGATCGAGCGGCTTTTCTTCTTCGTCGGCAACGGGCCGGGCCATGGCAGAACATTCCGGAACTTTTTTCGATGAGCGCTCATAGCGAAGAGACCAGACAATTCATAGAGGCGGAACCAACCGTGCTCGAAGCCGGCGCGGAAGCGGCCGGCCAGCGCCTCGACCAGTGGCTGGCGGCGAGCCTCGGCCCTGACATGTCGCGCAGCCGCGTGCAGATGCTGATTAAACAGGGCGCTGTCACAATCGACGGCAAACCGGTCGACGAGACCAAGCGCAAGATGAGCGCTGGCGAGCGCGTGTCGGTCGTCATGCCCGAACCCGAACCAGCCGAACCGCAGGGCGAGGCCATCGCGCTCGACGTGCTTTATGAGGACGACGAGCTGATCGTCATCAACAAGCCGGCCGGGCTCGTCGTCCATCCCGGCGCCGGCAACTGGACCGGCACACTGGTCAACGCCCTGATCCACCATTGCGGCGATAGTCTCTCAGGCATTGGCGGCGTCAGGCGCCCGGGCATCGTCCATCGCCTTGACAAGGAGACCAGCGGCGTCATGGTGGTGGCCAAGACCGACCGCGCCCACAAGGCGCTGTCGGAGGCCTTTGCCGACCATGGCCGCACCGGCGACCTCGAACGCGCCTATCTGGCGCTGGTCTGGGGCATCCCGCCGCGGCCGACGGGAACGGTCGACGCGCCGCTCGGCCGCGCCGCCGACCGGGTGCGCCGCGCCGTGGTGCCGGAGGGCCGCGACGACGCCCGCCACGCCGTCACCCATTTCACCGTGCAGGAGCGTTTCGGCGAAAACCAGCAGGAGTTCGCCACCGCCAGCCTGGTCGAATGCCGGCTGGAGACCGGCCGCACCCACCAGATCCGCGTCCACATGGCTCATATCGGCCATCCCGTCATTGGCGACCCCGATTACGGCCAGGCCTTCCGTACCAAGGCCAACCGGCTGCCCGCGCCGCTGAAAAGCCAGGTCAAGGCATTTTCCCGGCAGGCTTTGCATGCCTGGCTCCTTGCATTTCGTCACCCGACTACCCATCTACCGATGAGGTTCGAGGCGCCGATACCGAGGGACATGGAGGAACTCGTCGGCGGCTTTCGCACTCTGAACCCGCCATCTAAAACCTGAGCGGCATTGTTCACTTTGGCGTGACACACTGTTTCGTGTTGAACAAATGCCTGTCTTTTCTGGTTTTGTTCCTATATAAATCGGTTGTCGCGGGCGAGCCTTTTGGTGCTCGCGTCATATGCCCGCCGCGTTTCGGGGGCATCACTCCAATAGAGAGGGGGCGCTATCATGGCCCAGTCACTACCCAGTATCGTTTCCGGCGAAGGCGGCCTCAGCCGCTACCTGGAAGAAATCCGCCGCTTTCCCATGCTTCAGCCGCAGGAAGAGTACATGCTCGCCAAGCGTTACGCCGAGCATGAAGACACTTCGGCTGCACACAAGCTCGTCACCAGCCACCTTCGGCTCGTCGCCAAGATCGCCATGGGCTATCGCGGCTACGGCCTGCCGATCGGCGAGGTGATCTCGGAAGGCAATGTCGGCCTGATGCAGGCCGTCAAGAAATTCGAACCCGAGCGTGGCTTCCGCCTCGCGACCTACGCCATGTGGTGGATCAAGGCCTCGATCCAGGAGTACATCCTGCGTTCGTGGAGCCTGGTCAAGATGGGCACGACCGCCAATCAGAAACGCCTGTTCTTCAACCTGCGCAAGGTGAAGGGCAAGATCCAGGCGCTGGACGATGGCGACCTTAAGCCCGAACAGATCACCGAGATCGCCACCAGGCTGAACGTCTCCGAAGCCGAAGTCGTGTCGATGAACCGCCGCCTGTCGGGTGACGCCTCGCTCAACGCGCCGATCCGCGCCAGCGAAGGCGAATCCGGCGAATGGCAGGACTGGCTGGTCGACGACCACGAAAGCCAGGAAGACATGCTGATCGAGCAGGACGAGCTGGAAAACCGGCGCGGCATGCTGTCGGGCGCCCTTGCCGTGCTCAACGATCGCGAGCGGCGCATCTTCGAGGCGCGTCGCCTCGCCGAAGAGCCGCTGACCTTGGAAGAGCTGTCGGCCGAGTTCGACATCAGCCGCGAGCGCGTGCGCCAGATCGAGGTGCGCGCCTTCGAGAAGGTGCAGGACGCGGTCAAGGCCGCCGCCAAGCGCCAGACGCAGGCCCTGCGCACGATTGAGGCGCAGCCCGCGGCTTAAGGTCGGGTTCGGTTACGAAAGACACGAAGGCGGCGCCAGGAAACCGGCGCCGCCTTTTTTGTGTCCGCTGGCGAATGGCGAAACCGGCGCGACAGCCCTTTCTCCCCGTCACTATACGGGGAGAAATGTCCGGCAGGACAATGAGGGGCAGCGCCGAGATTTCGGGTTTGCCAACCACAGGAGCAGCGGCGCGATCACAACAAACGTCGGCGCTGCCCCTCATCCGGCTGCCGCCACCTTCTCCCCGTATAGTGACGGGGAGAAGAGACTTGAGCGCGACGCCGCGCGACATTTCTCAAAGCCCATCCAGCGGGAACTTCAGATATCGCTTTCCATTGACTTCCGGCTCCGGCAGCCGTCCGCCGTTCATGTTGATCTGCAGCGCATGCAGGATCAGCCGCGGCATCGGCAATGTCTTGTCGCGCCCCTCACGCAAGGCGACGAATTCGGCCTCGGTGTGCGCAGCAACGAGGTGGATATTCTTCGCCCTCTGCTCCGCCACCGTGCTTTCCCAACGCGGCTCGCGGCCACCCTCCTGGTAGTCGTGGCCAACGAATACGCGCGTGTCGTCCGGCAGCGCCAGGATATCCTGGATCGAGCGCCACAGCCGCGCCGCGCTGCCACCAGGAAAGTCTGCCCTTGCCGAGCCGCTATCCGGCATGAACAGCGTGTCGTGGATGAAGGCGGCATCGCCGACGACATAGGTGATCGAGGCGAGCGTATGTCCCGGCGAGAGCAGCACCTTGACCGGAAGGCTGCCGATCAGGAACGTTTCGCCTTCCCCAAACAGCCGGTCCCACTGCGACCCGTCGGCGGGAAAATCGGGCCAGTTGTAGATCGCCTTCCACAGTTTCTGGACCTCGACGATCCTGTCGCCGATCGCCGTCGGCGCTCCGGTCTTCTCATGAAGATAACGAGCCGCCGAGAAATGATCGGCATGCGGATGGGTATCCAGGATCCATTCGAGTTCCAGTCCGTTTGCCCGGATGAAATCCAGCAAGGCATCGGCGCTTTTCGTCGCCGTCGCGCCGGACCTTTCGTCGAAATCAAGGATCGGATCGATAATGGCGCAGCGCTTCGTCGCCGGATCGGCGACGACATACTGTATGGCTCCGGTCGGCTTGTCGTAGAAGCCGCTAACCAGCGGCTTGGCCAAAGCTGCGTCCAATTTCCGGCCCCCTGCCCCTCGCTCCGGCAGGAATGATTTTCTCTGCCGGAATGAACCAGGAGCATGGTCATCCAGCAAGGCGCACCCGTCAAGCACACCCTGCCAGAACAGGACAAAAATCGATAACGCCCGGGTCGAGAAAACCTAGGCGGACGGCTGCTTGGTCTTCCTGAGATAGGGCAGGATCGTGTCAAAAGCGCCGAAGCGCTTGATCGCATCCTCATTGGAGACGGCAGCTGTGATGATGACGTCCTCGCCCTGCTTCCAGTTCGCTGGCGTCGCCACCTGGTGCTTGGCGGTCAGTTGCATGGAATCGACGGCGCGCAGGATCTCGTCGAAGTTGCGGCCGGTGGTCATCGGATAGGTCAGCACCAGCTTGATCTTCTTGTCCGGTCCGATGACGTAGACCGAGCGCACCGTGGCGTTGTCGGCCGGCGTGCGGCCTTCCGACGTCTCGCCGGCGCCCGCCGGCAGCATGTCATAGAGCTTGGCCACTTTGAGGTCCTTGTCGCCGATCAGTGGGTAGTTCACCGTCTGGCCGGTCGCCGTCTTGATGTCGGCCTGCCACTTGTCGTGGCTCGCAACGGGATCGACGGAAATGCCGATAACTTTGACGTTGCGCTTTTTGAACTCGCCCTCAAGCCCGGCCATCGTGCCGAGCTCGGTCGTGCACACCGGGGTGAAGTTCTTCGGGTGGCTGAACAGGATCGCCCAGCCGTCGCCGATCCAGTCATGGAAATTGATCGTCCCTTGTGTGGTTTCGGCGGTGAAGTCGGGCGCGATGTCGTTGATACGAAGGCTCATGGCACATTTCCCCTGCAACAGATTTCGTTAGGAGCGGCACCAAGGCGGCGTCCACGCTCCGGCATTGCCGCATCTTAGCGCATAAATCGCGGCTGGGAGATAATAGGAAACTCTTGTCGGCGGCGGAACGAGCACTTTCGTGCTACGGACCCAATGTTGGGCCCGACAATCTTTCGTTTCTGCGAGAAAAGGGTGCGCTCAGGCCTTGTTGACCGCCAGCGACGTGGCCAGGTCTTCCATGCGCTGGGCGAGCGCACCGAGCGCGCTGGTCAGCACGGTGTCGTTCTTGTCGGCCTTGGTCAGCGCCTCGTCGCGCGTCTTGCGCAGCGTCTGCACTTCGGTCTCCATACCCTTGACGCGCTTCTGCAGCTCCGACAGCTCGTCCATCACCATGATGCCGGCCATCACCGTCAGCCGCTGGTCACCGATCTCGCCAAACGAATCCTTCAGATGCGAAACATAACGGTCGAAGCGTTCGGCGAGATCGATCAGGTGCTCTTCCTGGCCCTCGTCGCAAGCCATGCGGTACTGCTTGCCGTCGATGGAAACCGTGACCTGTGCCATGGCCTGCAGCTCCTATCTGTCCAGCACCGCGCGGATGGTTTCCATGGCGGTCACCAGGCGGCGGGACACTTCCTTGTTGGCATCTTCCAGCCGTTCGGCGCGGGCTTCGGAATTGTCGAGTTCCTGCGCCAGCCGGGAACGGTCGGCGTTCATGCGCTGCACTTCGGCCTCGGCTTCGGAGTAGTCGCGCTCATGCTCGAGCTTGGCCGCGACGGCATTTTCCAGGCCCTCGATGGCCTTGCCCAGCCTGTGGATGACTTCCTTGAGTGTGGTTTCCCCGGTCATGGCCTTCGTCCTGTGCCCTGCCCATCACCGAATCGCTCGCGTTCAGAATGCGTTATCCCGGAAACATTAGGCACCGGGTGAAGGCAACGTCAACAAAGCTCTCGCGACTGTCCCCTGCTAACACTAATGTAGGCCTGCCGCCGGCATCACAAGACCGGCAAATGTGCAGCCGATTTGTTGACTAAAAGCCCGCGCCTGCTATGTGTCGCGCACCCTTTCCAGGGCTCTGCCAAGCCCGCAAATCCCCACCCCGGAGGTACCATGACGTCGCGTGAACAACATGACCGGATGGCCAATGCGATCCGTTTTCTCGCCATGGACGCTGTTGAAAAGGCCCAATCCGGCCATCCCGGGCTGCCCATGGGCTGCGCCGACATCGCCACCGTGCTGTTCACGAAGTTCCTGAAATACGATCCGAAGAACCCCCATTGGCCCGACCGCGACCGCTTCATCCTGTCGGCTGGCCATGGTTCGATGCTGCTCTATTCGCTGCTGCACCTGACCGGCTACGAGGACATGACGATCGACCAGATCAAGCATTTCCGCCAACTGGGCTCCAAGACCGCCGGCCATCCCGAATACGGCCACGCCACCGGCATCGAGACGACGACCGGCCCGCTCGGCCAGGGCCTCGCCAATTCGGTCGGCTTCGCGCTCGGCGAGCGCATCATGAACGCCGCCTTCGGCAACGACCTCGTCAACCACTACACTTATGTGCTGGCCGGCGATGGCTGCCTGATGGAAGGCGTCTCGCAGGAAGCCATCGCACTTGCCGGCCACCTCAAGCTCAACAAGCTGATCGTCTTCTGGGACAACAACAACATCTCGATCGACGGCCCGGTCTCGCTCGCCGACAACACCGACCAGGTCGCCCGCTTCCAGGCCTCCGGCTGGAACGCCAGCCACATTGACGGCACCGACCCGGAAGCGATCGCCTATGCCATCGAAGCCGCCCGCCATTCCGACAAGCCGACGATGATCGCCTGCAAGACGACCATCGGCTTCGGCGCCCCGACCAAGGCCGGCACCAACAAGGCGCACGGCTCGCCGCTCGGCGCCGACGAAATCGCCGGTGCACGCAAGTTCTTCAATTGGGACTCGCCGCCCTTCGAGATTCCGGCCGACATCCTCGACGCCTGGCGCACCGCAGGCAAAGCCGGCGCCAAGCCGCGCACCGACTGGGAAGGCCGCCTTGCCAAGGCCAAGCCCGAGCTGAAAGCCGAGTTCGAGCGCCGCCTCGCCGGCAAGCTGCCGTCGAACTTCGATGCCGTCATCGCCGACTACAAGAAGAAGCTGTCGGCCGACAAGCCGAAGGTCGCCACCCGCAAATCGTCGGAGATGGCGCTGGAAGTCATCAACGGCGCCGTGCCCGAAACCATCGGCGGCTCGGCCGACCTCACCGGCTCCAACAACACCAAGACCAGCCAGACCAAGAACATCACGCCCGACGATTACGGCCAGCGTTATGTCCACTACGGCATCCGCGAACATGGCATGGCCGCCGCGCTCAACGGCCTGACGCTGCATGGCGGCCTCATCGCCTATGGCGGCACCTTCATGTGCTTCTCCGACTATGCCCGCCCCTCGATGCGGCTGGCGTCGCTGATGGGCATCCGCTCGATCTTCGTCATGACCCATGATTCCATTGGTCTCGGCGAAGACGGCCCGACCCACCAGCCGGTCGAGCATCTGGCGGCCCTGCGAGCCATCCCCAACCACAATGTCTTCCGTCCGGCCGACGCGGTGGAAACCGCCGAATGCTGGCAGATCGCCATTGAAACGGAAAAGACGCCGTCGACCCTGGCGTTGACCCGTCAGAACCTGCCGACGGTGCGTACCGAATACTCGGCCAAGAACCTGAGCAGCCAAGGCGCTTATGAACTGGCCGCAGCCAGCGGCGAGGCAGCAGTGACGATCTTCGCCACCGGCTCCGAGGTCGAGATTGCGCTCGGCGCCCGCGACCTGCTGGAAAAGCACGGCCACCCGACCCGCGTCGTCTCGGTGCCTTGCTTCGAACTGTTCGACCAGCAGAGCGACGCCTACCGCAAGAAGACCATCGGCAACGCGCCGATCAAGATGGCGATCGAGGCAGGCATCCGCCAGGGCTGGGATCACCTGATCGGCTCCGACGGCATCTTCATCGGCATGCACGGCTTCGGCGCTTCCGGCACCATCGAACAGCTCTACCCGCATTTCGGCATCACCGCCGAAGCGGCGGCCAAGGCGGCGGAAGCCCGACTGCACAGCAAGTAATATCCAGGGTCACTTGCACAGCAAGTGATCCCGGTCAGTCCCGCGAACCGCAAAGGCGATTTCGCAGGACTGGACCAACCTAATCGATTTAAATTCGGCCTTCTACGGCTGGATTCTTGTGCCATCCGCAGCTATGAAGCTGCGGACCCATCTGCCGCCTTTCGAGCTCCCAGGGAGAGTAAAATGACCGTCAGAGTTGCCATCAACGGATTTGGCCGTATCGGCCGCAACATCCTGCGCGCCATCCATGAGTCCGGCCGCAAAGACATCGACGTCGTCGCCGTCAACGATCTCGGCCCGGTCGAAACCAACGCCCACCTGCTGCGCTATGACAGCGTCCATGGTCGCTTCCCGCACGAAGTGAGCGTCGATGGCGACCAGATCACCGTCGGCAAGGAAAAATTCAAGGTCACGGCAATCAAGGACCCGGCGCAGTTGCCGTGGAAGGATCTCGGCGTCGACATCGCACTCGAATGCACCGGCATCTTCACCGCCCGCGACAAAGCCGCCGCGCATTTGACCGCCGGCGCCAAGCGCGTCGTCGTCTCGGCGCCGGCCGAAGGTGCTGACCTCACCGTGGTCTACGGCATCAATCACGACAAGCTGACCAAGGACCACATCGTCATCTCGAACGCGTCCTGCACCACCAATTGCCTCGCGCCGCTGGCCGCTGTGCTGCACGAGGCCGTCGGCATCGAAAAGGGCATGATGACGACGATCCACTCCTACACAGGCGACCAGCCGACGCTGGACACCATGCACAAGGACCTCTACCGCGCCCGCGCCGCCGCACTGTCGCAGATTCCGACCTCGACCGGTGCGGCCAAGGCGATCGGTCTGGTGCTGCCCGACCTCAAGGGCAAGCTCGACGGCATCTCGATCCGAGTGCCGACCCCGAACGTCTCGGTCGTCGACTTCAAGTTCATCGCCAAGCGCGCCACCACCGTGCAGGAAATCAACGAAGCGGTGATCGCCGCCTCCAACGGCAAGCTCAAGGGCATTTTGGGCGTCACCCATCACCCGAATGTGTCGATCGACTTCAACCACGATCCGCGCTCCTCGATCATGGCGCTCGACCAGACCAAGGTCATGGACGGCAACTTCGTTTCGGTGCTGTCCTGGTACGACAATGAGTGGGGCTTCTCCAACCGCATGGCCGACACCTCTGTCGCCTTCGGCAAGACCATCGCCTGATCGCAGACCCACGTCTGACAGCTTCAAACGCCCGGCTTTGCCCGGGCGTTTTTCGTCAGAGGCGCGCTGAGCCGCCAAATGCCGGAAAATCAGCGGCATAGGGCAAAAAACCACCCTCCCGCCTTGCACTGGCCATGCCTTCGCCCCACTCTCCCGTAAATCGGGAGGAAGAGGAATTCGAGGGGCAAGTCACGGATGGAGCATGCGATCTATCTCGTCACGCTGGTCGGCACAGCGCTCGTCGTCGCCGCCGCGTTTTCGAGCCTGATCGCCTTCCGCTTCGGCGCTCCGCTGCTGCTTCTGTTCCTCTGCATCGGTCTTGCCACCGGCACTGACGGTCTCGGCATCGAATTCGACAATGCGCGCGTGGCTTATTTTGCCGGCTCACTGGCGCTGGCCGTCATCCTGTTCGATTCCGGTTTCGGCACCCCGCTCAATGCGCTTCGCCAGGCCGCCGGGCCGGCGCTGTCGCTGGCGACCTTCGGCGTGCTTATCACCACCGGCCTGTTCGGCGCTGCCGCCTATTATCTGCTCGACCTCAGTTGGCTGGAATCCTTCCTGCTCGGTGCCGCTGTCGCCTCGACCGACGCGGCCGCGGTGTTTTTCCTGCTGCGCGCTGGCGAAATCAATTTGCGCGAGCGCGTACGCGCCACGCTGGAAGTTGAATCCGGCACCAACGACCCGATCGCCATCTTCCTGACCATCACCCTGGTCGAGGTCATCGCCGCCCACGCCAATCCCGAGACCCATGTGCTGGTCACCGATCTGTTCCTCGGCTTCGTGCTCAATATGGGCCTCGGCGCCATTGTCGGTGTGCTTGGCGGCCTTGCCATCGTACGCCTCGTCGACCGGCTCAATCTCGACCACGGCCTGCTGCCGATCTTCGTGCTGACCTTGTCGCTGATGGTGTTCGCCGCAGCCGGCGCCATCGGCGGCTCCGGCTTCCTGGCGGTCTATCTCGCCGGTCTGATTGCCGGCAATTCCGACATCCGCGCCGTTACCATCCTCAAGCGCTTCCAGGACGGCATGTCGTGGCTGGCGCAGATCATCATGTTCCTGATCCTCGGCCTGTTCGCGACGCCCTCCCAGTTCCCGGCCATCATGCTGCCGGCGATCGCGCTTGGCCTGTTCCTGATGTTTGTCGCCCGCCCGGTCGCAGTCTGGCTCTGCCTGATCCCGTTCCGCCTGCCGCGCCCCGAGGTAGCCTTCGTGTCCTGGGTCGGCCTGCGCGGCGCAGTGTCCATCCTGCTCGCCATCACCCCGCTGCTCGGCGGGCTTGAGAACGGCCGCGTCATCTTCAACACCGCCTTCATCATCGTGCTGGTCTCGCTGGTGGTGCAGGGCTGGACGGTCGGGCCGCTGGCACGCCGCCTCGGCCTGATCGTGCCGGCGAGGCTCGGTCCGCTGGACAAGGTCGAGCTCGAACTACCGGGCTCGGCCCATCACGAGCTTCTCGCCTATCGCGTCGCGCCCGGCAGCCCGGTGGCGCGCGGCGAGCGCATCCCGCGCTGGGCCAGGCCCTCGCTGGTGCTGCGCGACGGCCGCTCGATGCGCTTCCAGGACATGGGCCGGCTCGCTGCCGGCGACCAGGTCTATATCTTCGTGCCTGACCGCTATCCGCGCCTGCTCGACAAGCTGTTCGCCAGCCGCGCCGTGGTCGACCCCGAGGATGCCGATTTCTTCGGTGCCTTCGCCGTCGATCCGGCGCGCTCCGCCGCCGAGTTGGAAGCAGCCTACACGCCGGGCCTGACCGAAGCCGAGCAGAAGCTCACCGTCGGCGCGCTGGTGACGGCAAGGCTCGGCGGCCACGCCGAATATGCCGACCGGGTGCTGATCGGGCCGATCGAGCTGATCGTCCGCGACGTCGACGACAAGGGTAAGATCACAGGCCTCGGACTGTCCTTCGAGCCGACCGCGCCGGTGGCGCGGGTTCCGGTGTTCCTCAGCGCCGGCGAGATCGGCGACCGCGTCTCCGCCTTCATCCGCAACTGGCGCACGCCGACGGAAACGCAGGTGGCCGAGGTACGAGCTGATGAGAAGCCCGCCGCCGCGGAGCCGACGGTGGAAAAGGCAACGACCGAGAGCTGACAAGGCGATCGTCTACGCTGCCTTCGATCCAGCCCTCAAATTTTCGCTTCCATCCCGGCTCAAGCCTTGCATCGTCATTGATGCGAGGTATGGTCCCGGCGATTTTCACGGAAAGGAACCAGCATGGCCGCCTTCAAGACACTCGACGATATCGGCAATATCAGCGGCAAGCGCGTGCTGGTGCGGGTCGACCTCAATGTGCCCGTCGCCGACGGCAAGGTCACCGACGCCACTCGCATCGAACGTATTGCGCCGACCATCGCCGAACTGTCCGGCAAGGGCGCCAAGGTCATCCTGCTCGCCCATTTCGGCCGGCCGAAGGACGGTCCCTCGCCCGAATTCTCGCTGGAGCCGATCGCCAAAGCCACAGCCGAGGTGCTCGGCCGTCCCGTTGGCTTTGCCTCGGATTGCGTTGGCGACACGGCGGGAAGTGCGGTCGCCGCCATGAACAAGGGCGACGTGCTGCTGCTCGAAAACACTCGCTTCTACAAGACCGAGGAAAAGAACGACCCGACCTTCACCGAAAGGCTTGCCGCCAATGGCGACATTTTCGTCAACGACGCCTTTTCGGCCGCGCACCGGGCGCACTCCTCGACCGAAGGCCTGGCGCGGCTGTTGCCTGCCTATGCCGGCCGCACCATGCAGGCCGAACTCGAGGCACTGGAGAAAGGTCTGGGCAATCCGGTCCGCCCTGTCGTTGCCATTGTCGGCGGCGCCAAGGTGTCGACCAAGATCGACCTGTTGATGAACCTGGTGAAGAAGGTCGACGCGCTGGTGATCGGCGGCGGCATGGCCAACACCTTCCTTGCCGCGCGCGGCACCGCTGTCGGCAAGTCGCTGTGCGAGCACGACCTTGCCCCGACCGCCAAGCAGATCATGATCGAGGCTGCCGAAGCCGGCTGCGCCATCATCCTGCCGGTCGACGGCGTCGTCGCCAAGGAATTCAAGGCGGGCGCGGCCTGCGAGACCGTCGCCATCTCGGACGTGCCGGCCGACGGCATGATCCTCGATGTCGGCGAAAAGACCGTGAAGGCGATCGGCGAATGGATCGACCGCGCCGCGACGCTGGTCTGGAACGGCCCGCTCGGCGCCTTTGAGATCGAACCTTTCGACCATGCGACGGTGGCAGCGGCAAAGCACGCGGCGGCCCGCACCGCGGCCGGCAAGCTGGTCTCGGTCGCCGGTGGCGGCGATACGGTGGCCGCACTCAACCATGCCGGCGTCGCCGACGACTTCACCTATGTCTCGACCGCCGGCGGCGCCTTCCTGGAATGGATGGAAGGCAAGCCACTGCCCGGCGTGGATGTGCTGAAAAAGCCGGCCTGACCGGAACGACGGCGCCAAATGACGCGCCGGGAACTTTCAATCGATTCGAGCTTTCCGATGCCATTCCTTTGGCGGTAGACTTCCGTTAAGCGCGGAACAGACCCCTTCAGGAGAAGCAAAATGAGCGAACGTCTCGAAGACATTGCCGCCGCGATCGTGGGCGGTGGCAAGGGCCTGCTGGCCGCCGATGAAAGCTCCGGCACCATCAAGAAGCGCTTCGACGTCATCGGCGTCGAATCGACCGCCGACAGCCGCCGCGACTACCGCGAGATGATGTTTCGCGCCAAGGACGCGATGACCAAATACATTTCCGGCGTCATCCTCTATGACGAAACCATCCGCCAGAAGGCCGCCGACGGCACGCCGCTGGTCGAAATCATCAAGGCATCGGGCGCCATTCCCGGCATCAAGGTCGACGCCGGCGCCAAGCCCCTGGCCGGCTTTCCCGGCGACACCATCACCGAGGGCCTCGACGGCCTGCGTGAACGCCTCGCCGATTATTACAAGCTCGGCGCGCGCTTCGCCAAATGGCGCGCGGTGATCGACATCGACACCGGCAAGGGCGTGCCTTCGGCCAATTCGATCGCCTCCAATGCCCATGCGCTGGCCCGTTATGCCGCTCTTTGCCAGGAAGCCGGCATTGTGCCGATCGTCGAACCGGAAGTGTTGATGGACGGCGCCCACGACATCGACACCTGCTACGCGGTCTCGAAGGCGACGCTGATCAAGCTCTATGACGAGCTTCATGCGGCGCGCGTCGTGCTCGAAGGCACCATCCTGAAGCCGAACATGGTCATATCAGGCAAGAAATCCGGCAAGACGAACAGCCCCGAGGAGATCGCAGAGAAGACGATCAAGCTTTTCCGCGAAACCGTGCCGGTTGCGGTGCCCGGCATCGCTTTCCTCTCGGGTGGACAGTCGGATGAGGAAGCGACGGCCAACCTAAACGCCATCAACGCCATCGGCCCGCATCCGTGGAAGCTGACCTTCTCCTACGGCCGCGCCCTGCAGGCCGCCCCGCAAAAGGCCTGGAGCGGCAAGGCATCGAACGTCGCCGCCGGCCAGGCCGCCTTCACCCATCGCGCCCACATGAACCATCTGGCGGCGCTGGGAAAATGGAAGGCTGGCCTCGAACAAGCTGCCTGAGCGCGGTCCTTCCGTCTTATTCAAACCCGGGCCGATGCGCCCGGGTTTTTGTTTATGGCGAACGGGCTTGGGATGGAGCTTGTCCATCCTTATCTCCCCTTCGGCAAAAGCTGACGGCGATGTCGGTTCCTGCCCATTCCGAACGTCCTTGGGATGACAGACAGGGAGAAGTTCATGCCTAGCAACAAGGTGGTTTCGCGCGAAGACTGGTTCGAGGCGCACAAGGCACATCTGGCGCGCGAGAAGGAACTGACGCGGTTTCGCGAGCGCATCGCCGCCGAGCGGCGTGAATTGCCTTGGCTGAAGATCCGGAAAGATTACGTCTTCGAGACAGAGCAAGGCCCGAAGAACCTGGCGGAGCTGTTCGCCAACCGCAGCCAGCTCATCGTCTATCACTTCATGATGACGCCAGGGTCGGATCATCGCTGCGAAGGTTGCTCGTTCCTTGCCGACCATATAGACGGCGCCAACCAGCATCTGAGGCATCACGACGTGTCTCTGGTCGTGGTTGCGCGCGCGCCACTGGCGGAGCTGTTGCCTTACAAGCAGCGCATGGGCTGGAAATTCGACTGGGTGTCGTCCTACGCCTCGGATTTCAATTTCGACATGCAGGTCTCGTTCACCGACAAGCAGATCGCCGCCGGCGACACCACCTACAATTTCGAGACACGTCCACGGACATCGAAGGATCTTCCCGGCACCAGCGTTTTCTGCAAGAACGAGAACGGCGACATCTTCCTCACCTTCACGTCGCGCGCCCGTGGCGGCGAGGCTCAGATCGGCACTTACGATTATCTCGACATGACGCCGAAAGGCCGCAACGAAAATGGCCCCTATCAAAACCTGATGGACTGGGTGCGGCTGCATGACGAATATCAGGACAGGCACGCGGACAAGCCGAACTGCTGCGACGATTGAAGGCGTTCACCTCAGCCCGAACATGCGCTAAGCCTGCCGCCAATCTATAACGGTATCGCCATGCGCTTCCCGGCCCTCCTCACCTGGCTCGCCTACCCCGTCTATGTCTGGCAGGGGCTCGGCGTGCGCCGCCGCACCACCCGCATGTTGCCGGCACAAGGACCGGTGATGCATGAGATATCGGGCAAGGCACCGGCAATCTCGCTGCTGGTGCTGGGCGATTCCTCGGCCGCCTCGGTCGGCATCGGCAATTCCGAGGACGGGCTGGCCGCGCAGCTTGCCGTCATGATCGCGCAACGCACCGGCAACGCTGTGCGCTGGCGCGCCGCCGGCTTCAACTCGGCAACGTCGGGGCAGATCCGCGACCATGTGCTGCCCAATCTGTCGGCCGATCCATGGACGCATATTGTGCTCGCCATTGGCACCAACGACACCAAGAATTTCCACTCCGTGCCGCGCTTCAAGAAAGAGTTCGGCGGCCTGCTCTACGCACTTCGGGCCAAATGGCCGGAGGCGCGTGTCGTCTGGTCGCCGGTGCTGGAGTTCACCCGTGCGCCGGCCATGCCGCCGCTGCTCGGCAAAATCCTTGAGATCCGCGCCACGGAAATGAACCGCATGGGCGAGCGCCTTTGTTTCGAGCGCGGCGCCGTACCCGCCCCGCGGCTGCCTATCACCAATCCGGAAGTGGGTTTTGCCTCCGATGGTTTTCATGCCTCGGAAGCAGGCTACCGCGCCTGGGCCGAACATCTGGTCGGATGGGTGCTCGCCGACAACACCGCCTGAGAGGTCTGTTGAGATTCGACCCAGGCCGGTTCTATGTCCAGTGTCCCAGCGCGCCGGCCAGCGCGATGGCCGCCATGGCCAACAGCGCCAGCTTCCAGAAATCGCCGCGCCGCTTTAGACCCGGCCAGCCGAGCGGCTTGATCAGCTGAATGGCCATCATACCGATGATGACAAGGGCGAGCAGTTTCGACATGCTGCCTTTGACCAGCATCGCGGACGGCTGTCAAAGCGTCGTTCCGGAAACTCACCCCTGTGGTGTCTGGTCGATGCCCTTATCCTCCCCGCAACCGCAGGTGACATGCACGAATGTGCCTGTTATCGTGCCGGCGCGACGTCGGCCAGCCGCGGAAGCCGCCTCTGCGGCGTCCCGGCACCCAACTCGGCCACTTAGGCTTCGCGGCTGGCGCCCGACACGGCAACAGGCTGGCGTACTGTCTCTGCCGCCAAGAAAAATGCGCCTCTTGTTTGGGCCCGCCTCACGCGGAGCGGAGACGGCCAAGACTTTCGCCAAGCACCACGACCGCGATGCCGAGCAAGGCAACATCCTTGATCAGAAACGACCCGAGCGGGCCAAGCGCCGGGAAGCCCAGCGCAGGGTCCCAGATCGGCAGTGCCAACATGATCGAACAGGTGGTGAGAAAGGTCAGTGACGCCAGCGCTCCTGCGGCAACGCCTGCTCGTGCCGCCCACGGCGAAGCCACGAGCAGCAAAGCCGTCGCAATCTCGACGATGCCAAGAAAATACGACGCACCGGCCTCACCGAACGCCGGATAGAGCCATGCCAACCACGGTGTTCCACCGATCAGCGGCTTGAGCGCTTCGACCTCCGTCTGGGTGAATTTGAGACCGCCGATCAAAAGCAGCGGCAGCACGATCCCGGCCAAGGCGATGAAGCGGCCGATTCTCAGGATGTTTGTGCTGGCATCACGCATTGCCCAGATACTCCTTCAGCATGTCGAAACTCTCGCCCCAGCCCTGCAGGTGGCCGTCACGGGTTTCGATCGTCAGGAACTCGGCCTGGTGGAAAACCATGATCGTCTTGTCGCCGTCGCCGGCGAACGTCACCGTCACCAGAGTTTCATGGCCGGGCCTGCCATCGTCTTCTTCCCAGGCGTGGGTGAAGACCAGCCGCTCGGCCTCGACGATCTGGCGAAACACGCCCTGTTCGGCCACCTCAGTGCCATCGTATTTGCGTGAATGGACCCGCCAGAAGCCTCCCAACCGCATATCTACCTGCGCCGACAAGGTGGCGTAGCCGCGCGGACCCCACCAGCGTTTCATATGGTGCGGCTCGGTCCACATCTTGTAGACAAGCGCCCGTGGCGCCTCGAAGACTCGGGTAATCGTCAGCGCCCGCTGGCGTGCATCGTGCCTGTCAGTTGCCAGGTCAGTCATTTGTCTTCCCCTTTCTGCAGCGCTCGCAAATAGTCATCCATCTGGTCGAAGCGGCCATCCCAGAGCTGCCGGTAATGCTGGAGCCATTGGTCGACGCCTTGCAGCCGGTCGACTTCGAGCCGGCAGGGCCGCCACTGCGCATCGCGGCCGCGGCTTATCAGGCCGGCATGCGCCAACACCTTGAGATGTCTCGATATGGCGGGGCCGCTGATATCGAACGGTTCGGCCAGCTCGGTCACGGTCGCCTCGCCTGTCGTCAGTCTTGCCAGGATGGCGCGGCGGGTCGGATCGGCAAGGGCTGCGAACGTCGCGGTAAGCGGGTCGGGCTGCATCTATCTAACCATCTTGTTATTTAACACTTATGTTAGATACAGACGGATGTTCATGCTGTCAACCAACCAGGAAGCAATTTCCTTTTTTGACGCAGACGTTGGCCGACGATTCCAGGGTGAAAAAAAGTCACGGGATGCCGCCATGCTCCTGACAGACTGCTGTCAGGAGGGGTGTGCGATAGTGTCTCCATCAGAGAAGAGGAGACGGTCATGAACAGCTTTGGTATTTTGAACAGCGTACAGCACTATGTCGGCAAGATCCGCACGATGCGCAATGAAGTCCGTACCCAGCGCTTCTTGAACTCCCTGCCGGCGGACATCCGCAAGGACATTGGCTGGCCCGATATGTATGAGGGCCGCAGCCGCATTCGCGAGGTCTGAGGCTTTTTTCAAGACAATGCTTGGATGCGGCCCCTGCAACGCCCAGATCATTGACATGAAACTCGGCCAGCGATGCCCCGGGCTGGCGCAAACCTTTTTTGTGCTCGCTACCGACGATGCTGTAGGCTCCTGACAGAATGCTGTCAGGAGCACCATGCCATAAACGTGTCAGGAGACATGAATGGTGAAAAGCTGGAACGAAAGGCTGAACACGCCGGGCATCAATGGCGTGAAACCGACGCCGCGCACGATAGGTGACGTCGTCGAGGGTCAGCCGATGCTGGTGCCGACGGCCCGCCAGGTCGATGATTTCATCCGCTCCATACCCAACGGCGTCGAGATGGACGTCCGCGCCTTGCGCACCGCTCTCGCCATCGAGCACGGGGCGCAAGTGACATGTCCGGTCACCATCGGCTATCATCTGCGCACTGTTGCAGAAGCCGCCAACGAGGATCTCGAGCGCGGCATGGAATTGTCAGCGATTGCGCCGTTCTGGCGCGTGCTCGACACCAACGCGCCGACGACGAAGAAACTGTCCTTCGGCGCGGAATTCGTTGCCGCGCAGCGCAAGCGCGAAGGATTGAAACCATAATGGATGTCGCCCGGAACCGGTTTGGGGACCACGACATTCATAGAAACGCAGCCGAGGGACCATACGATGCGCCGTGCCGACAGGCTCTTCCAGATCGTGCAGCATCTGCGCGGTGGCCGGCTGGTCACCGCCCAGAAGCTCGGCACCTGGCTCGAGGTTTCCGAGCGAACTATCTACCGCGACATTGCCGACCTGCAGTCGACCGGGGTGCCGATCGACGGCGAGGCGGGCGTGGGCTACATGATGAGGGAGGGTTTCGACCTTCCGCCGCTGATGTTCACTCGTGACGAGATCGTCGCGCTGGTCGCAGGCGCCCGCATGGTGCGCGCCTTTGGTGGTGCGGCCATGGCGCGTGCCGCCGACGAGGCGCTGGTCAAGATCGGCGCCGTGCTGCCCGACGCCGAGAAAGACCGCATCGCCCGCACCGAGATCCACACGCCGATGTGGGTGGTGAGCGACGCCGCCCGCGAGGCGATCGACCTGATCGAGCGCGCCGTCGAGAAGCGCCAGGTGCTGACCATCGACTATCGCGACGAGGCCGGTCGCGGCACCGGGCGCGATATCCGTCCGCTCGGCCTATGGTTCTGGGGCAAGGTATGGACGCTGGTCGCCTGGTGCGAGATGCGCGACGATTTCCGCGCCTTCCGCATCGACCGCATCGGCTCCGTGGTCATCGCCGGCCGTATCTTCAAGCCGGAGCGCGGCAAGCAGCTTGCCGATTTCTACCGCGCGGTCGAACGCTCCGAGGATTACGGCATGACGCCGGACCGGGCTGCTCGAAGCTGACAGACCTGCCCTTCGCTATGGCTCCGGGCGTTCGTCGCTTCGATCGACAAATCGTTGTCGATCGACCGGCCAAGGCCGACCTCTCCTCACTCGTCGTCTGCATCCGAATCTGGGTTCTTGGACTTGAGCGCCGAGAGCTTGGCGAACACGGCATTGGCGTCGAGCTCGGCATCCTCATCCTTCGGCTTCTCCGGCGCCGGCACCAGCCGCTCGGTCAGGGCCGCCGGCAGCAGCGTGTCACCGACCGGCTGCGCCTGTTCGCGGCCGCGCGAGGCGCGGTTGACTTCCATGTCGAGGTCGATCTGCGAGGCGAGACCCAGCGTCACCGGATCCATCGGCTGCAGATTGGCCGAGTTCCAGTGCTTGCGCTCGCGGATCTGTTCGATTGTCGACTTGGTCGTACCGACCAGGCGGGAAATCTGCGCGTCCTTCAATTCCGGGTGGTTGCGCACCAGCCACAGGATGGCATTGGGTCGGTCCTGGCGCTTCGACAGCGGCGTGTAGCGCGGACCTTTGCGCTTGGATTCCGGCACCCGCACCTTGGGGTCGGACAGTTTCAGGCGCTGGTTCGGATCCTTCTCGGCGCGCGCGATCTCGTCGCGGGTCAGCTGTCCCGTCATGATCGGGTCCATGCCCTTGATGCCTTGCGCCGATTCGCCGTCGGCGATCGCCTTGACCTCGAGCGGATGCAGTCCGCAAAACTGCGCGATCTGCTCGAAGGAGAGCGCGGTGTTGTCGACCAGCCAGACGGCGGTCGCCTTGGGCATCAGCAGCGTATTGGCCATTTCCAAAATCCTTCTCGTTCGCCCGCGTTCCCGCGCGGGCGGTGGTTTAGAGCCACCAAAATGGGAAATTCGCGGCCTGTATAACCGCTCCGCCGCCGTTTCGCAATGTTTTTGGCGCAGGGTGCCCGCCGGACGCAGACTGCGTGGAGGTCGGAAAAGCCTCGGCCTCGGCGATCGTTGATGCCGAGTCATAAAAAGAGGGTCCAAAACGACAAAACCCGCCGGACAGGGTCCAGCGGGCTCGGAACCGGCGACGGTAAACGTCTGCTGCGGCTCTTGCTTCCAGCACATGGCCAGGCCTTACGACCGGCCATGCTCCGAATTAGATGGCCTTGCGGGCAATCCGCTCGATGTCGCCGCGGCTGATGCCGAGGTCGCTGAGCTGACGGGCGTTGAGCTTGTTCAGCTCGCGCACGGTTTCGTTGTACATACGCCAGTTACGGAAGGCGCGGATCGGGTTCATGGTATTCCTCCAGTTGTTGGATCAAATTGTTTCGATGACGCTTAGATAGGCAGTGCTGCACACGAATTGAACAGACGTCTTTGCATAGCCGCAATGCAAATGCTGCATTGCACCATTAAGGTTCTGTTCATCTTGCTAGCAGCGGATAAACGCCCAGGGCGTGTCGAGATTCAGGTCAGGCCGAGTCGAAAATGGTGGCGTCCGAGAACCGGAGCGGAGCGTACTTTTTGTACGTGAGCACCGGAAGCGCAGGACGCCATCATTTGCAGACCGGCCTCACCTGAACATCGATATGCCCTAGCCGACGTCGAGAACGATCTTGCCTATATGCTCGCCCTCTTCCATGCGCTCATGCGCGCGCCAGGCGTCGGCCAGCGGGAAGATCATGTCCATGACCGGCGACACTTTGCGTGTGCCGAGCAGCGGCCACACCTGCGCTTCGAGCGCTGCAGCGATCGCTGCCTTGAACTCGACCGTGCGGGGCCGCAGCGTCGAGCCGGTATGGGTCAGCCGCTTGACCATGATTTTTGAAAAATCGGCGCTCGCCACCGCGCCGGCCTGGACGGCGATCTGGACAATCCGGCCCTCGACCGCCGCCGCCTCATAGTTGCGCGCGACATAGTCGCCGCCGACCATGTCGAGAATGACGTCGGCGCCCTTGCCGCCGGTGGCATCCTTGACAGCGGTGACAAAATCCTCCTCGCGGTAGTTGATCGCCCGGTCGGCGCCGAGCTTCAGGCAGGCGTCGCACTTCTCCTTGCTGCCGGCGGTGGTGACGACATAGGCGCCGAAGGCCGACGCCAACTGGATCGCCGTGGTACCTATGCCGGACGAGCCGCCATGCACGAGCAATGTCTCGCCTTTCTTCAGGCCGCCGCGCTCGAACACATTGTGCCAGACGGTGAAATAGTTTTCCGGCACGGCGGCCGCTTCTGTATGGGTGAAGCCGGCAGGCAGCGGCAGCACGCTGCCGGCATGAACCTTGACATATTCGGCATAACCACCGCCAGGCGTCAGCGCGCAGACCCGGTCGCCGAGGCGCCAGCGCGAAATCTCGTCGCCAAGGGCTGCCACTTCGCCCGATGCCTCGAGGCCGGGCAGGTCCGAGGCGCCGGGCGGTGGCGGATAGGCGCCCTTGCGCTGCTGCACGTCGGGCCGGTTGACGCCGGCCGCACGCACCCGGATCAGGATTTCGCCGGGGCCGGGCACCGGCACGTCGCGCGTTTCCGGTTTCAGCACCCGCGGTCCGCCCGGTTGCGAAATTGCAATGGCCGTCATCCTGGTCGGAATTTTATGTCCGCTCGCCATGAAATTTTCCATCCCGATCCTGCCGGTCTGTCGCCGGCTGCCAGTTTCTTGCCGACTGTTTGCATCAGCACCCCTGCCCTATGTATGCTGATTGCCGGATCAGGCAAATGCTGAATCAGGCCGATGCTGGATCGGCCAAATGCTGAATCAGGGAGGAGCGACGATGGCGATCTTCGACGACGAACCCAAAAAGAAATCCAGGCCGCATGAGATCGGACAGGATCTGTCGCTGCTTTCGGTCGGTGACCTGACCGAGCGGATCGGCATCCTGCGCGACGAGATCGCCCGGCTGGAAGCCGAATTGCAGACCAAGGGCAGCACCAAATCGGCGGCCGAAGCCCTGTTTCGCCGCGGCTAGTTTTCGCGTTGGTTTCGACGTCGGAGCATCCGCCGCCGAAAAGCCCGAATGCGCCTGTCTTCAGAGCTGCTCCCGTCTTCAGAAATGACACGCCCCTCCAGCCGGATCAAACAATGTTTGCAAGTTACAGACCGATCCTCTCGCTGCTTCGCGGCACTGCTTTCCTGCTCGCGGCTTCGGGATTGCACGGCCTGCTGCTGCCGTTGCGCGGCCAGATCGAAGGGTTTTCCACCGCATCGCTCGGCCTGATGGGCACCGCCTGGGCCGGCGGCTTCGTCACCGGCTGCTTCTTCGCACCGCGGCTGGTGCGCCGCGCCGGGCATGTCAGGGCGTTCGGCGCCTTTGCCGCGTCGGGCGCCATCGTCGCCCTACTCACCGGCCTGATCATCGACGAATATGTCTGGATCCTGCTGCGCGCCTTCACCGGCTTCACCATGGCCGGCGCCTTCATGGTCATCGAAAGCTGGCTGAACGAAAAGGCCACCAATGAGAACCGCGGCACCGTCTTCGGCCTCTACATGATGGTCACCTATGCCTCGATCATGGGCGGCCAGATGATCGTTGCCGGCGGCGACGTCAAATCGGCATCGCTGTTCATGATCACCGGCATATTGTTCTGCCTGTCGCTGATCCCGACTGCGGTGTCATCGGCCTCGTCTCCCAAGCCGTTGCAGGACGTCAAGCTCGACGTCAAAGGGCTTTATGCCAACTCACCGGTGTCGGCGGTCGCCTGCCTGTTGGTCGGCATCGCCAACGGCGCCTGGGGCACGCTGGGCGCCGTCTATGGCGCCCGTATCGGCATTTCCACGGCCGAGATCGCGTTGATGATGAGCCTTGTGGTTGTTGCCGGTGCCGCCATGCAGCTTCCGGCCGGGCGCCTCTCCGACAAGACCGACCGTCGTTTCGTGCTGGCAGGCGCCGCTTTCGGCGCCGCACTGTTCGCCATCCTGATCTTCCTGTTCGAACCGCACTCCTCGGTTCTCGTCATTGTGCTCACCGCCGCCTATGGCGCCTTTGCCTACACGCTCTATTCGATCGCGGTGGCGCATGCCAACGACCACGCGCGCGCCGAGGATTTCGTCAAGGTCTCGGGCGGCCTGCTGCTTTTGTACGGGTTCGGCACCATGATTGGGCCCTTGCTTGCCGCCGCCCTGATGGGCTGGTTCCGCCCCGAAGGCCTGTTCCTGGCCACCGCTCTGGCGCATCTCAGCCTCGCCGCCTACACGCTGCTGCGCATCAGCCGCCGCGCGCCGGTGCCGATCGAAGACCGCGATGCCTTCAAGACCCAGCCGGCCGACCGCTCGGTCACCCCTGAAGCATTGCGGCTCAGAAAAGCGGAAGCTGACGGTTGAGATTTGAAAAACTTTGCCCCACAAGTATAGGCATGATCTTTTCTGACGCCTTCATGGCGATTGCCGATCCCAACCGGCGCTATCTCCTGGAAGAGCTCCGGCGCGGCCCGAAAACCGTCAACGAACTGGCTTCGGGCCTGCCAGTCTCTCGCCCGGCCGTGTCCCAGCATTTGAAAGTTTTGCTGGACGCCGGTCTGGTTCAGGCCAAGGCCGAAGGCACGAGGCGGGTCTATACGGTCAGCAGTGCCGGCTTCCTCAAGCTCAATATTTGGCTAGACCAGTTCTGGGAAGCATAGGCCGGGCGCGACGCGGAAAATACAGCCGGTCCTTGCCTTGCCTTACGACAGGAGGACCACCGATGCGACGCGAAACGCTTCTTGGTGCCGTGACTGCGGTTAATCTGGTTTTGGTCGTCGCCACCGCCTTGATGCAGGTTCTCCCGGCCAAAGCGCAGGACGGCACCGGCATCTTGCGCGGCAGCGGGCTTGAGATCGTCGACAGCGAAGGCCGGCTGCGCTCCAGCATTTCGATCCTGCCGGCGACGGCAGGCGAGGCTGAGACCGTGCTGTTCCGGCTGATCCCCGAAAACGGCCAGCCCTCGGTCAAGATCGCTGCCTCGACCGCCAGCGCCGGGCTGAGCTTCGTTGGCGGCGACGATGTCAGCTATGTCATCCTCGAAGCCGACGGACCCGAAACCCGGCTCAAGATGGTGGAGCCGGAAGGGCGCGAGAAGCTGATCGCGCCATAGGCGAGATCGTTCAGATCAGCCGTTATTGTAGGGAAAGAACTTGAAATAGGGCTGCGCCTCCTCGACCACCCTGGCGAAAGAGGGCCTCTTGAGGAGGCGGTCGTGGTAGCGTTTCACGGCCGGATATTTGTCGCCGAACGGCTCGACCTTGTTGGCGTAGAACAGCGCCGGCGAGGCCGCACAGTCGGCCATGGTGAAGGTGTGGCCGGCCGCCCAGATTTTCGAGCGCATCTCCTCCTCGACGATCGCGTAGGCGTTGCGCAGTTGCGCGCGCGCCTCCTCGACCCCGAACGGATCGGTGTTGTCCTGCGGCCGCAGCCTGTCGCCGACGATCTTTTGCATCGGCGCCTGGACGTAGAAATCATAGAAACGGTCGGCCTGGCGGACGGCCAGCGCCAGATCGATGTCTGCGGGGATGAGTTCGACCGGGCCTGGATAGTGCGCGGCGAGATATTCGATGACGATGGTCGATTCCAGCACCGTGCGCTTGCGCGCTTCATCACGCAGCGCCGGCATCTTGCCGGTCGGAGACACTTTCAGGAACGCCGCGCGCGACTGCTCATCGCCGAGATCGACGATGACCGGCGTGAAAGGGATCTCGTTCTCATAGAACGCGATCAGCGGCTTCCAGCAGAACGAAGCCAGCGGATGAAAATGGAACGTCAGAGACATGCTTTGCTCGCTTGTTTTCGAATTCGTTGACACTGCCTGACGACACCGAAATGTCACCTGGCTTTTCCGCAGAGGAGCCTGTCAAGCCTCTGTCAGGGCTCGGTATGGGCAATGATAGCTGCTGCAATCGTGTCCCAATCCTGGGGATGCAGTTCGTGGCCACCGCCTTCGATGCGGACAAGCCGTGCGCCGGCGATGGCATCGGCAAGGGCCGCGCCATGCTCAACTGGAAAGATCGGATCTGACGTCCCGTGGATGACGAGCAGCGGAGCCTTGATCTCGTGCAGGCGCCCTGTCAGATCCTCGCCGCCTTTCAGCATGAAATGGTTGGTCGCGCTCAAAAAACCGCCGGATCGGTCATAGTCCTGTTCGATGAATGCCCGCATCGCCTTCTCGTCGAACGGATGCGCGGTGCTTGCGATGGCGTGGGCGTCCTTGACGACGAAGCCGACCACCTGCTCGCGGTCCGACCAGTCGACCTTGGCGCCGTCGGCCGAGTGCTCCATATAGGCCTCGGTCGTCCCCGGCAGATGCGATGTGTCGATGCCCACCGGCGAACTGCTGATCACCGTCAGTGTGATGACACGCGAGGGATGTTTCAACGCCAGTCGTTGCGCGATCATGCCGCCCATCGACATCCCCACCACATGCGCCTTCCCGATGCCGTGGCTGTCGAGGACGCGCACGGCATCGTCCGCCATGTCGTCGAACGTGTAGGGCGGTTCACCCGGCGCATATTTGGTCGACAGGCCGGTGTCGCGGTTGTCGTAGCGGATCACGAA
The DNA here is from genome assembly GCF_056404775.1 of Mesorhizobium sp. P2_B5. Taxonomy (NCBI): domain Bacteria; kingdom Pseudomonadati; phylum Pseudomonadota; class Alphaproteobacteria; order Hyphomicrobiales; family Phyllobacteriaceae; genus Mesorhizobium; species Mesorhizobium sp. P2_B5. The sequence continues at coordinate 149,382 of NZ_JBFUDJ010000001.1, forward strand.
ACGGCCTTCGCCGGCAAGTTTTTTGCAAAGCGCCTCCGGCCACCACAGCATCGAGGCCATGGCGCCCATGATCAGCAGCATGGCTGGATCCCGGGGGTCGCCAAACGCCTGGGAGACGATTTCGGGTGCTGCGGCCTTTGTCATGGGAATCTCCTCGCTTAAGCTTCAAACTGATTGCATTTTGCAATCGGTTGCACGATAATAAAACCGATACGATAATGCAACCAGTTTTTTGGGGAGAATCGGATGAAAACCGAACACCGCTCGGGATGCCCGATCAATCTGTCGCTGGAAGTATTCGGCGACCGCTGGAGCCTGATCATCCTGCGCGACATGATTTTTGGCGGCAAACGCCACTTTCGCGAGCTGCTCAACGGCTCGATCGAGGGCATCGCTTCCAACATCCTGGCCGACCGGCTGAAGCGGCTGATGGAACTCGGCATGCTGACCAAGGCCGACGACCCCTCGCACAAGCAGAAGGCGATCTACAGCCTGACCGAAATGGCCATCACGTTGGTGCCGATCATGGCCCATCTCGGCGCCTGGGGCCGCGTCTGGCTGCCGGTCAGCGAAGAACTTTCGATCCGCGCCGAGCTCCTGGAAAAAGGCGGTCCGCCAATGTGGGAGCAGTTCATGGACGAGTTGCGCCACGACCATCTGGGGACGCCCGTTGCAGCGGCGGGGCGGCCTTCCGTCCGCGCCACATTGCAGGCCGGATACGAGGCGGTGGTCGCTCGCAAGGCGTCGAGCGCCGGCCAGGCCGCCGCCTCCTGACCAACTTATTTTCCCATTTATGGGGCGGCTCTGCTATCAAGGGGCTGAAAAACATAATTTATGGGTGGATAACGCTCTTGGTTGAGAACTCTAAGGATACTGCCCGCGCCCGGGCAGATATGCGTTTCAAGAAGCAGGAAGATGCAGCCACGGTGCGGCAAAAGGCGATGGCGGAGTATGTCGCCGAGGCCGACGCTCGCCAGGCCAAGACCAACAAGCTCCGGGCATTGCGCCTTGCCAAGGAAGCCGAAGATCTCGCCAACGCACCTGCCGCCCCGGTCAAGAAGCCGGCGCGGACCAAGAAAAAAATCGCCTGACGATTCCCATGGTCGATGGCAGACTGGAAGCGGCTGAGCATATCGGCCACGCCCCCGCCTGCCATTCCGCTTTCCCACGCGAAGCAATTTCAACCGCAACCGGGATTTCGCATCTCGCGTGTCAGGCCGATGATTGACGCGTTTTGAACAGGAGACACCCATGACCGCACTGACCCTCGAAAAGGCCAAGCACATCATCGACGCCGCTTTCGCCAAGGGCGCCGAGCTGAAGCTGAAGCCGCTCGGCGTCTCCGTGCTCGATGCCGGCGCTCATCTCGTCGCCTTCCAGCGCCAGGACGGCGCCTCGTTCCTGCGCCCGCAAATGTCGGCCGGCAAGGCCTATGGCGCGCTAGCCATCGGCATGGGCTCGCGCCGCGTCGAGGCCTTCGCCAAGGAGCGGCCGCATCTCGTCGCCGGCATTTCCGACGTCTCGGGCGGGCGCGTCCTGCCGGTCGTCGGCGGTGTTTTGATCCGCGATCATACAGGCGCCGTCATCGGCGCCGTCGGCATTTCGGGCGATACGTCGGACAATGACGAAGCCGCCGCCATTGCCGGCATCGAGGCCGCCGGCTTCACCGCCGACCCGGGCTGAGGCTTCGGCTAGTTCAGGTTGATATCCCGGCTCGCAGACCGCATCGAGACCGAGAAACCGGCCAGCACGTCGAACAGGGCGATCACCATCAGCGTGAAGAAGACGGAGTGCGCCGCGCCCTTCACCAGCAGGAACTCGACCAGGAACGCCACGAAGACCAGCGTCGACAACAGATGGTCCATGATCGAGGCGTTCGTGGTGCGCACCGATTTCACCATTTCGAGGAACAGGAAGATCAGCCCGATCACCACCATCAGGTTGCCGAGCGTCATCGAAAACACCCCGCCAGACATCATGCGGAATGAGAAGATTTCGGTGGCCCACGGATCGTCGCCACTGCCGAATATTCCGAGGAGTCCGAGATTGTAGGCCACGAAGGGCACGATCAGCAGCGGGATGGCACCGAACATCAGGCGTCTCCTCTAGCAATTCCAGGAAAGTGTGAGCGGTCCGGAATTGCGTAAACAATGGGGGCACCTTCTGTAGAATGCCCCGCAAGCACGCCGTCAAGATTTTTCGCTAACAGCCGTGAACACGGTCGAAGACCGGGTGCAACAACCGTGTCACCCGGCTCAGCGCCTGAACTGCCCGGTGCGCACGGCAGCGCCGATGGCGTTGAGGACGATAGTGCCGGCGGTCATCGATGTGATCTCGTTGACGTCGCGCGCCGGCGCGATCTCGACGATGTCCATGCCGACGACGCGCCCCTTGGCGAACAGCCCTTTGATCAACTCGATCGTCTGCCGGTAGCTGATGCCGCCAGGCGCCGGCCCTTCGACTGCCGGCATCACCGCGGGATCGAGACCGTCGGCGTCGATGGTCAGGTAGTAGCGGCCGCCATCCGGGATGCGCTTGAGCAGCGCCGTCGTTCCGATATCCTGCCATTCATCGGCGGTGATGATGTTGGAGCCGTAGGCGCGGGCCGCCTCGACCTCCTCAAGTCTGGCGCTGCCCTGTCCGCGGATGCCGAGCTGGAAAATCTCGGCGATATGCGCCATCTCCGAAGCGCGGCGGATGGGGCTGGAATAGCCTTCCCTGACCCCGTTGACGTTGTCGCGCCAATCGAGATGGGCGTCTATCTGCACCAGGGTGATCGGCCCTTCGCCGTCGAGAGCACGGAAGATCGGGATCGGAATACCGTGATCGCCGCCGATGGTGATCGGCAAGGCGCCGGCGGCGCGGATCTTGCGGATCGCCGCTTCGGCCCGCCCGTAGTGGCCGCCGGCCGCATCGCCGGGGACATCGCCGACATCGACCACCTTGACGTCCTGTCCGTCGAACAGGGTCCCGCCAATGTCGAAATCATAACGGTCGAGCCCGAGACTGATGCGCTGCGAGGCGCGCCGAACCGCGGTCGGCGCGTTGGTCTGGTCGTTGATCAGCTCGTCGATCGTGTAGGGACTGCCGTAAGGCATGCCGATGATGGCGACATCGGCCTTCAGCGCATCGAGATCCTCGACCAGCGGGAAATTCATGAAGGTCTGAAACACATCGCGCGGCGCTGTGGTGAGCTTGGTCATGCGGTTTCCTCTGTCGCCCCACCAACGGTGCAGGCACGTGCTTCAGCCGCAATCGCGGCGACGCAACGCAATACAGCACCGCGACGGCTGCGTGTATCGCCAGCGACGGTTCGGCCTTTGGCATAGAGAACGGCGCGAAGCAGCCAGGCGGCCATCAAACGCAAAAAGACCGGCCAATGGCCGGTCTTTTGGTATTCAACCTTCGAAAAGCTGGTCTCAGCTTTCCTTGGGCGTCAAAACCTGGCGGCCGCGATACATGCCGGTCTTCAGGTCGATGTGGTGCGGGCGGCGCATTTCGCCGGAATTCTTGTCCTCGACATAGGTCGGGGCCTTGAGAGCGTCGGCCGAGCGGCGCATGCCGCGCTTGGACGGAGAGGTTTTTCGTTTCGGAACGGCCATGGATATGCTCCACTACATGGTCAAAATGCCCCGATAGCCCTCGTTAAAGGGCCGCGTCAGGGCCATAATCTGAGAAAGTCGGGTGCCTATACACGCCCTGCGCCGTTTTGGCCAGCACTGCGGCGAATTTTTTTGCCGGCACCACAAGGTGTGCCGGCATTTGAGGTCAAGCCGGCCTCGTCTGAATATCGGCGCAGCTTAGTCCAAACACCCGACATAGGCCCCGGAACGACCGGCGCGGCGTTCGATCAGCGACGCCAGCCGCCGCAGACCCGGACCGGGCTTGGCCGGATTGCGGGCGATCGGATTGGGCAGCGAGACCGCGAGCAGGGCGGCCTGCCGCCGCGACAGCCGTTTTGCCGAAACGCCGAAATGATGCTGCGCCGCCGCCTCGATGCCGTAAATGCCCGGTCCCCACTCGGCGATGTTGAGGTAGATCTCCATGATCCGCCGTTTCGACATCACCGCGTCGAAATAAACGGCCAGCGGCAGTTCGACCACCTTGCGCACCGAGCCTAGCGGCCGCGACCACAGGAAAAGGTTCTTCACCGTCTGCATGGTGATGGTCGAGGCGCCGCGCGTTGCCTCGCCGGCCAGCGCGTCGTCGACGACGCCGCGCAACTCGCCAAGGTCGATGCCGCGATGGAAGCAGAACTGCCCATCCTCCGACATGATCACGGAATTGGCCAGCACCGGCGAAACATCGTCGATCGACACCCAGCGCCGGTCGTAGCCGGAAAACGTCGCCAGGTCCTTCACCATCAAGGTCGATATCGGATGCACGAAGGACGGCAGGTAAAGGAACGTGAGCACAATGGGTATCGCCGCCAGCACGGCGGCGACGACCAGGCAGCGCCGTGCCAGGCGCTTCAGACCGGCGCGGTTCACGCGCCTCGGTCGCGCCATGTCCAGCCCTTCGGTTTCATGATCGACGATCGGTTCCGTCAAGCCGCCCCACCCGCGCCACTCTCCCGCCTCCGGCATAATGGCGCGAGGCTTCTTGCGCAACGTCTGAGTGTCGGCTACCGCTCCCGGCCATGACGAAAGACGAGCAAATGGCCTTTGAAGCCGCACTTTTGGTGCGGGCGGCGGCGATCGAGACCGAGCTCAGGCTGTTGCTTGACGGCCGCACGCTTGCCGGCGAGATCGCCCGGCCGGAGCGCCTGATGGCGGCCATGCGGCATGGCGTGCTGAACGGCGGCAAGCGGCTGCGCCCCTTCCTGGTCATGGAAAGTGCCGCTCTTTTTGGCGCCGATGGCGAGGCGGCACTCCGCGTGGCGGCGGCACTCGAATGCGTGCATTGCTATTCGCTGATCCATGACGATCTGCCTGCTATGGACGATGACGATCTGCGCCGCGGCCAGCCGACCGTGCACAAGGCCTTCGACGACGCCACCGCCATCCTGGCCGGCGACGGGCTTTTGACGCTTGCCTTCGATATCCTCGCCGATGAGGCGACGGCCTTGCCGGCGGAGCGCAGGGCAGCCCTTGTGCTGGCGCTGGCCCGTGCCGCCGGCGCCGGCGGCATGGTCGGCGGCCAGACGCTCGATCTCGAAGCCGAGCGCAGCCGGCCGGACGAGGCCGGCATCATCCGGCTGCAGGCGATGAAGACCGGCGCGCTGATCCGCTTCGCCTGCGAAGCCGGCGCCATCATTGCCGGCGCCGCTCCGCAGGACCGTGATCGGCTGGCCGAATTCGGCTCGGCGGTCGGGCTTGCCTTCCAGCTTGCCGACGATCTCCTCGACCTGACCGCCGATGCCAGCCAGATGGGCAAGGCGACCGGCAAGGACGCCGCCGCCGGCAAGGCGACGCTGGTGGCGCTGCACGGCACCAATTGGGCCCGCAGCCAGCTCCATGGCCTGGTCAAGCAGGCGCATGAATTGCTTGAGCCTTACGGCGAACAGGCAGCCTTGCTGAAGGCAGCAGCAAGCTTCGTGGCAATCCGCAACAACTGACGTCTTGGCCAATTGGATAGCTGAAACCGTTCTCGAATTTGTCCGTTTTGCGCTGCTTTGCCCGGGGTCACTTGATTGCCCCGAAGCGAGTGGGCTCGCTATCTGACCTTGACGACGACCTTGCCCTTGGCACGTCCTGTTTCGACGTAAGCCAGCGCCTCGTTGGTTGCTTCAAAGGGAAAGACCCTGTCGACAACCGGGCGGATCGCCCCATCTTCGATGAGGGACGTGATTTTGCTCAGCTGATCACCTTGCGCCCACATGAACAGGAACGAAAATCCCACGCCTCGGCGCTTGGCTTTGGTCCGGATACCGCGGCTCAGCAGGCGCAGCAGGAGCCTTAGCACCACGTTCAGTCCCTGCTTCCTGGCAAATTCGGGATCCGGCGGACCGGAAATGGAGATGAGCTTGCCGCCCGGCTTCAGCACATTCAGGGATTTTTCAAGCGTCTTGGCGTCCTGGCTGTTCAGGACGACGTCGTAGCCCGATAAGACGCTCTCGAAGTCGTCTTTCTTGTAGTCGACGACGACGTCGGCGCCGAGACCCTTGACCAGGTCGGCACTCGCCGCGCTCGCCGTTGTCGCAACGGTCGCGCCGAGGTGCTTGGCCAGTTGGATGGCGAATGTTCCCACGCCGCCGGAGCCAGCCTGGATGAAGATCTTCTGGCCCTTCTTCAGCCCTGCCCTCTCGATGAGAGCTTGCCAGGCGGTCAGACCCACCAGAGGGATTGAAGCCGCTTCTTCCATGCTGAGGTTTGCGGGCTTCAGGGCCACATCGGCTTCATCGATTGCGATGAATTCGGCAAATGTCCCGATCCGACCGTCGCGCGGCCGCGCATAGACAGCGTCGCCGAGTTTGAATTTGCGGACTTTCGAGCCCACCCTGACAACCCTCCCAGCCACGTCGTGGCCCAGGATGAAGGGCCGGCGATAGGGCAGGATGAGCTTGAATTCGCCGGTTCTGATTTTGGAATCCAGCAGGTTCACCCCTGCGGCATGGACCTCGACCAGGACATCATTGTTCAGCAGCTCCGGCTCCGGCATCTCGGCCAGCCGCAGAATGCCCTTCTTGTTATATTTATCGACAACGAACGCCTTCATGGCAGTGACTTTCTGAAAGTGTCTGTTGGTGTTCCTGGGCGAAACAAGCCACGCGTTTCCGCTGCAAAGCCGCCCTGTGGGGAGGCGTCAGGCCTCTAGGAAAGAAAGGGCTTTCGGGACGAAATCGGCGTAATTCTGGAAGACCCCGCCGTGCCCGGCATCCGTGTAGATCACCAGTTGTGCCCCCGGGATTCGCCGGGCGAGATCGTGCGTATTGCTGCTCGGCACCATCTTGTCCTGATCGCCATTCGCAACCAAAGTGGGAATGCGGATGGCGCTCAGGTCTTGCGGCGCCTGCAGTCCATAGGCCTTGATCGCCTTGAGTTGCGCGCCGAACGCGCGCAGCGATATCGCCTTGTCCCGATTGGTCCGGCGCTCTTTCAGCCCCTCCAGAAATGCCTTCGCGGCGCGGCGCCCATTCGGCGTCGTTGTGAAGAAAAGATAATATTTCGCATCCCGAAAAGTCAGCGCGCCCTTGATCATGTCCACGATCGTCAGCGGCGTCACCTTGTCGATGCCTTGGCCACCGGCCGGCCCAGTGCCAGCCAGGATGAGTTTGCGCACAAGCTTGGGCTCAGTCAGCACAATCTCCTGCGCCACGAAGCCGCCGAGTGAGAAGCCGAAGAGATCGACTTCCTCGAACCCCAACGCCCGGATAAAGGCAACGGCATCCCGCGCCATCTCGGAAATGGTTGACGGCGTTTTGCCACCCGAAGCACCGATGCCGCGATTGTCGAAGGCAATCACTCGCCGGGTCGCGGCAAGGCCATCGACGATGCGTGGATCAAAATTGTCCAGCTGAGCGGCCAGATGGTTGAGCAGGATCACCGGCACGCCCGTCCTGGGCCCGAGTTCCCGGTAAACAAATGCTGTGCCGCCGACATCGACAGAGCGCGTTGGCGCGTCCTGGAACGATACCCGTGAACGGGGCGACTGATTGAATGTCATGCTTGGCACCTCGGTGCTGTGGCGCCTGACCAATTGCGTTGTGGTTGCCAGTCTCATGTGCGTGAACTCCTTCGCCTTGCTGTGGTTCAGACCGGCAAGCGGAACTGCTTGCGCAAGCTCTTGTCGAATATCTCTGCAGGGGCAAAGCGGCGCAGCATGCTGACCTGGCGCGCTGCCTTGCCCGCGGTATAGCGCCGTCGCGGACGAGCATCGATCGCCGCCTTGACGACCACATCCGCCACAACTTCCGGCCGATCGGCTTTGGGCATCACATCGCGAAGCAGCGCCTCGACCCCGGCGCGAGCCCAGTCGTATTCTTTCAACACGGAATCCGGCTCGATCCCGTTTTGATCGAAGACGGTGCGGACGAATGCCGGTTCGATGACCGAGACGCGAATATTGAAGGCGCGCACCTCGTGGTCGAGCGATTCCGAATAGCCTTCGAGCGCGTGCTTGACTGCCGAGTAATGAGCTGAGTATGGCGCGGGTACCAATCCCAGAATCGAACCCATATTGATGATGCGCCCTTGGCCGCGCCGCCGCATCGACGGCAACACCGCATTGGTCATTTGGATGACGCCGAACAGATTGACGTCGAACAGGGCCTGCACCTGTGCAACCGAGGATTCCTCGGCGCCTCCCAGCAGGCCGACACCGGCATTGTTGACCAGGAGGTCGATGCGGCCGGTCTGCGCGAGCACAGTTGAGACGAGGGCGCTGACGGAGTCACCATCGGTCACGTCGCAAGCCAGCATCGTCACCCCGTCCGCGCCGTTGCTGGCCTTGCGGCGGCTCGTGCCGAAGACGGTAAATCCTGCCCGTGCAAGGGCCTCGGCGGTGGCGTGGCCGATGCCCGAGGAGGCCCCGGTCACAACAGCGGTTTTTCCGGAATTCGTTTTCATTTTCTGCTCCAAAATCGTGAGGGCTAGCTTTCTAGCGCCATTTGAATTACACTCATAATATCACATTATGTTCATAATGCAATAACAGAAAGGAAACGTAGTCATGCGCTACGAAAAAGGCCGGAAGGACGCGTCACGCGGCCGGATCGTGGAGGTCGCCGCCCAGCGTTTTCGGGGTGACGGCATCGCCGCGTCGGGACTGGCAACCATCATGGGCGACGCCGGGCTGACGAACGGAGCCTTCTATCCGCATTTCCAATCAAAGGCGGAGCTCATCCGCGAAAGCGTGGCGGCGGCCCTGGATGCCCAGTCGCAGCAAATTCAGGAGTTGTTGGCGTCGGGCGGTCCGGAAATGGCCATTCAGGCGTATCTGTCGGCCGAGCACCGGGACAATCCGGACAAGGGCTGCGCGTCCGCCGCGCTGCTGCCGGAGATCGCGCGCCAGCCGCCTGAAACGCGCGAGGTCTATACCCAGCGCTTCCTGACCCAGGTGCGGCAGGTGTCTGCCGCGCTGCCGCAGGGCAAGGACCCGGAAGGCGATGCGCTGGGTGTCTTTGCGACCCTCATCGGAGCGCTTCAACTGGCCCGCGCGGTGGCAGGAACGGAATTGTCGGATCGCATCCTTGCGGCAGGAGCAGATGCGGCGCGCAGGCTGATCCAGACACCTGAGGGTGGGAAGGCATCCTAGACTAGGCCGTGAACCCATAAACGCGAACAAACTGAGATTGGTGGGAGCGGTCGGTCAGCTCGCGAACGAACCGGCCAGATACGGCCATACTGAAACCGAATTTCGCGGACTAGACCGCGAGATCCTCAAGCAGACGCGAGATCGTGCTCCGCCCCAGAGCACTCATGGTCGGATTGGTCACCCGATAGTACCAAACGAGACCCATCGCCTGCTGGAAAGCCCATGCGGCGCCGCGCCTCCATTCCAACTCACCGGCCTGAATAGCTTCGCGAAAGGCTGCCCGACGGGCACGGTCGAGCAGATGCCATGCAACGACGAGATCGAGCGCCGGATCGGCTGGGCCGAAGCTGCCACCGTCAAGAACTCCGACCAGACTTTCCCCTTGTACCAAGAGGTTTGCCGGGATGAGGTCCTTATGGCTCATTACCTCGGAACCTGGAGGAGGCAGTTCGCGTAGGACAGCCCATAGGTGCCGGAGACGCGCGACGTCGAGAAGGTCTTCACTATTGGAGAAGCAGACCTCCATCCAATCATCATGATCTGAGAGGTTCCCGCCTCGCCCTCGCCCATCGAAACGTCGCCCCTTCACGTCTCCCCTGCGAAGCGAGGTCACGAGACGGGCAAGATCGAGTGAGAAGGCTGTTGAGCCGCTCAGCCCGTTGGGCGTCGCCGTTTCGCCCTCTATCCAACTCTGTACGAGCCAGGGCATGGGATAGGCTGGGCTCGGCCTGCCTAGCCCAATCGGTTGAGGAGTTGGAAACGGGCAATATTCCTTCAGTTCGCTCATCGCAGCCGCTTCCGCCCTCAGCAGGATGGTGCATTGGGTTTGGTCCATCAATCGCAAGGGGAAGCGTGCGGCGTACTTCGAGCCGATGCGGAAAATTGCGTTGACGGTACCTGCTGTTACGAGCGGCACGATCTTCTGATCTTCGTACTGAGGGAACTGATCGCGGATCAGGTCTCGTGCGAGGTCGATTTCGATGCGCATCTGGTCGCTATGCATGAGCTGCCGCTCCCAAGTGGTTTGACCACATGTGCAGTGACTGTATGTCCTCTATTTGCCCTGTTGGCAGGTGACCAATAGCCGGAATGAGGTCGTTTGCCGACTGCCCGTGGCTGCGCGCTTGTGAGTCTACTACCTAATGCAGATGCCGGAGCTTGTCTGGATTGCGCATGACATAGATGGCCGCGATCTTTCCACCCTCGATGTCGAGCGCGGTCGTCTGCAATTCGCCATCGGCTTCCAGCGTGATGAACCCTGGCAATCCATTGATGAAGCCGACGCGCACCAGCGTCGAGCCGTTCTCGCGCAACCAGACCGCCACCTGCTCGTACTGCTTCATGACGGCATCGAAGCCGAGCAGCGGCTGCATGGCTGCTGGACGCTTGCCGCCGCCATCGGCATGGGCGCTGACATCTTCCGTCAACAGCGCGCCGAGCGCCTGCATGTCGCCGCTGCGCGATGCCGTGAAGAAAGCCTCGGCGATCTCGAGGCCACGCTGCTTCTCCACCTTGAAGCGGGGCCGGGCCTGGCGGACATGGGCGCGGGCACGCGCGGCAAGTTGGCGACAGGCCGCGGAGTCGCGCTCGATAGCGGTCGCGACCTCCTCGAATTCCAGCCCGAACACATCGTGCAGCAGAAAGGCCGCCCGCTCCAGCGGCGAAAGCCGCTCCAGCACCAGCATCAGCGGCAAGGTGACGTCTTCCAGGTCGTCCTCTTCCACGATCGGTTCGGGCAGCCAAGGGCCGATATAGGTCTCGCGCTGGCGTCGCGCGGATTTGAGCTGGTCGAGGCAAAGCCGCGTCACCGTACGGCGCAGGAACGCTTCGGGCTCGCGCACCTGCGACCGGTCGGTTCCCATCCAGCGAATGAAGGCCTCCTGCACGACATCCTCGGCGTCGGTCACCGAACCGAGCATGCGGTATGCGACCCGCATCAGCTCCGGCCGCAGCGGGCCGAAGCCCGCTGCCGTATCTTCAGGAGCGGCCTCCGTCATCAGGCCGCCGCCTTGGCGCTGGAGCGTATCGCTGCTGCGTCAGTGTAAAGCCCGAAGCCGACGGCGATGCGGTTCCAGCCATTGATGATATTGATCAACACGGTGAGCTTCACCTGCTCCTCGTCAGTGAAGTGCGCCTTCAGGTCGGCATAGGCGCGTTCGCGGTCCTGTCCTTCCGAGAGGCGCGTGAGCGCATCGGTCCAGCCGAGCGCGGCACGCTCACGATCGCTGTAGCAGGGCGCCTCGCGCCAGGCCGGCAGCAGATAGATTCGCTGCTCGGTCTCGCCATTCTCGCGCGCTTCGGTCGCATGCAGATTGATGCAGTTGGCGCAGCCATTGATCTGCGACGCCCGAAGCTTGACCAGCTCGTTGAGGCTGTGCTCGAGCCCGGCGGCGACAGAGAGTTCGGTGGATGCGCGCTGCCATTGCTTGATCAGCGCAGGGGCGGCGGCGAAGAGGTCAATTTTGGCGGTCATGATTGCAGTCCTTGTTGTTGGGTACGCTCTCATGACGAGACAGGATCGGCTGGTGTGACATCAGGCCAGATTTTTTTTGCGCAACAGCTGGGATTGACGCAGCGATGAAGCCGATCCGAGCTTCACAGCCTTGCCTCGGCGAAGATGCGGGACGCCCATTCCAGGAAAGCGCGTAGCCGGGGAGCAAGCTGCCGGTTCTGCGGATAGAGCGCCGATAATGCCGTCGGCGTCGGCGGAAAATCCTGCAGCACCTCGACCAGTGTCCCGTCCGCCAGATCTTTTTCGAGTCGATAGCGTGGTGCTTGCAGAAGCCCGAAGCCCAGGCGCGCCAACGCGGCTGCGGTGTCCGAATTGTTGACCTTCACCCGGCCCGGCAGCGTGACGCGATGCACCTTTGTGCCGATCGTGAACTCCAGCGGCAGGACTTCGCCCGTGCGCGAGGAGACGAAACCGATGGCCTCGTGGCCTCCCAGCGCGTCAGGCGACGCCGGCCTCCCCTGACGCTCCAGATAGGTCGGGCTGGCGCAGGTGATTTCGCTGATCATTGCCAGCCGTCGCATGATCATGGCGCTGTCTTGTGGTTCGCCCGCACGGATGACGCAATCGACACCTTCGCGCACCAGGTCGACCAGCCGGTCGCCCTGGCCGATATGGAGATCGATCTGGGGATAGCGTTCGAGGAATGCAGGCAACTCCGGCAGCAGGAATTTCTGCGTCAGCAGCGGATGCGCGTCGATGCGCAACAGGCCACGCGGTTCGGCGCTGCGGAATCCGGCCTCCGCATCCTCCACTTCACCCAGGATCGAGAGGCAGCGCTCGTAATAGGCCTGTCCGTCCAGCGTCGTGGCGACGTGGCGCGTGGTCCGGTCCAAGAGCCTCGTGCCGAGATGATCCTCCAATTGTTTGATTGCTTCGGTGGCAGTCGAACGCGGCAGGCCGAGATCGGCCGCCGCCGCTGTGAAATTGCGCCGTTCCACCACGCGAACGAACAGCCGCATCCTATCGAGTCGATCCATAGCCTATTGTTCGCTTGACCCGAATACTGCTGTCAACAGGAGGCTGATTATCCGGACTGAAACGGCAATCTATATCCACTCCAGCAGCATTCAACCTGAAGGAAACTGAAAATGCCGTTTGCCAACTTCAAGACACCGCAGGCCGCTCTGACGAAGGCACAAAAGGAAGAACTCGTTCACAGGACCACGCAAATGTTCGTCGAGTATTTCGGCGAAGGCGTTCGCCCCTACACAATGGTGCTGATCGAGGAAGTCGCTGACGGAGGCTACGGTCGCGCCGACGAAGTTTTCGTCATTCCGGATGCCTACCGGGCTAGGGACGCCTGAGTTCGGGATATCGCATCCAGTCCGTGCTTGGCACATATGAATGCAACGGATCCGGCGCGAACGAAATTTTAATGTAAATCAAGCGTAATCCCGACCATTAAAATGATGCGTATGTGTTGGGGTTGCGCATGCCGGAATACTCTTTCTTCATCCGTTCGATCCGGATCCGCTATATCTCGGGATTGCTGATCTTCGCGCTGGCCTCCGGCGCCGTGATGTTTGCGCTCAACCGCGTCAATTCCTTTCGTCACGACGTCGACGCGCTGAGCAGCAATCTCGTCGTCTTCACCCGCGATCTGCGCAATGCCTCCAGTTTTGCCGAAACCGCCAGCACCGCCTGGCGCACGGAAACCCGTGACGGCCTTGCCGCCGCCGCGCGAGGCCATTCGCAACGCCTGACCGGCGAGATCGAAACGCTCTCGGCCCAGCTTGCCGCGATCAAGCCGAGCCTGTCGGCCAGGACCCTCAACGAACTCTCCTCCGCTTCCGTCAACGGCGACCTGTTCTGGTCGTCGCGCGATATGGTGCGCAACTTCAACCTGATGTCGGCGGCGCAAACGACCGACGAATGGAGTTCGCGCGAAATCCTCAACCAGAACGATCTGTTCGTCCAGCCGATGCTGGTGCGGGTGCGCACCGCCATGGACGGCGAACGCCATCTTGCCGACGCCTCCAGCGACCGGCTGCTTTTGTGGGCAAGCGGTCTTTTGTTTGCGGTTCTTGCCATTGCCGCCTTGTGGATTTTCCGGCCGATGGAAAAGGCGATCCGCCGCGCTTTCACCGAATCCGCCGCATCCTTGTTCAAGGCCGAAGCGGCCGACCGCGCCAAATCGGAATTCCTGGCCAATATGAGCCACGAGATCCGCACGCCGATGAACGGCGTGCTGGGCATGGCCGAGCTGCTTGCCAAGACGGACCTCACCGCGCGCCAGAAAACCTTCACCGATGTCATCGTCAAATCCGGCAATGCGCTGCTTACCATCATCAACGACATTCTCGATTTCTCTAAGATCAATGCCGGCCAGCTGACGCTCGATCCGGCGCCCTTCCGGCTTGCCGAAGCGGTCGAGGACGTGGCGACGCTGGTGTCGGCGCGCGTCGCCGAAAAGAACCTCGAGCTGATCGTGCGTGTCGACCCGCGCCTGCCGGCCCATGTCGTCGGCGATGCCGGACGCTTCCGCCAGATCGTCACCAATCTGCTCGGCAACGCGGTGAAGTTCACCGAAAAAGGTCATGTGTTGATCGATGTCGGCGGCGAGGTGGTCGACGGTCTGGTCCAGCTCAAGGTCCGCGTCGAGGACACCGGCATCGGCATTCCGGCCGAGAAGCTGGAGAACGTGTTCGAGAAATTCGCCCAGGTCGACGGCTCGTCGACGCGCCGCCATGAAGGCACGGGCCTCGGCCTTGCCATTGCCGCCCGCCTCGTCGACCTGATGGGCGGCAAGATCGGCGTCGAAAGCGAGATCGGCCGCGGCTCGGTGTTCTGGTTCGCCGTGCCGCTGCCTGCGCATCAGCAGGACTCGCGCGACGAGATCGTGCCGGTCGACGTCACCGGCGCCCGCGTGCTGGTCATCGACGACAACCCGGTCAACCGCGAGATCCTGCTGGAACAGCTCAGAAGCTGGAGCTTCGACTGCGCGGCTGCCGAAAGCGGCGCTGTCGGCCTCGCCTTCCTCGATCGGGCCAGCCAGCTCGGTGCGGCGGTCGACTGCATTATCCTCGACTACCAGATGCCCGGCATGAACGGCGCCGACGTCGCCAAGGCGATCGCCGCCGACAGCCGTCTCTCCGCTATCCCGATGGTGCTGTTGACTTCGGTCGACCAGGTCGATTTCGGCAAGATGGTCATCGATTTCGGCATTGCCGCGCATCTGACCAAGCCGGCGCGCTCGGCCATCCTGCTCGGCACCGTCATCTCGGTCATCCAGAAGGCCCGCGCCCAGATTGGCAAGGCCCAATTCATTCGCGAGCCCGTGGTTGCGCAGGCGGCACCTGTGGCGCCGCCGGCCTTCACCGTCATTCGCGGTCCGGTGATGCCTGCGGCCACAGTGCCCGAATCGATGACCACGCCGAACGGCCCGATCGACATCCTCATTGCCGAGGACAATGACGTGAACCAGTTGGTGTTCGGCCAGATCCTCAATGGGCTTGGCCTCAGCTACCGCATCGCCGGCAATGGCCGCACCGCCGTCGAGATGTACCGGGCGCTGCGGCCGAAGCTGATCCTGATGGACGTCTCCATGCCGGAGATGAACGGCTATGAGGCGACCCGCGCCATCCGGGCGGCGGAGGCGGGGACCGGCAACCATACGCCGATCATCGGCGTGACCGCGCACGCGCTGAAGGGTGACCGCGACAAATGCATCGAGGCCGGCATGGACGACTATCTGCCCAAGCCCGTTTCGCCCGACCGCCTCGGCAGCAAGATCGGCACATGGCTTAGCGAGACGGTGGCGGCGAAGACGGCTTGATCCGTCAGCGTAACCGGCCGATGGGAATGATTTCCGACGAGGCGTCGACATAGGGTTCGCCCTGCCAGCCGCCGAGCCATTGCTCCACCAGCAGGCCGGCTTCGTCCAGCATCCCGGCGAGATCTTCCTTCTTCGGAAATGCGATTCTCGATGCGGCACTCAGAACGGGTCTGCCGCCTGGAATTTCATAGAAGGTCGAATAGGTCACGACGCCGGTGGCGGCATCGTATGCGGCATCATACCAGGCCTTGACGGTACCGAGAGCGGGATGCGCTACCATCCGCTCGGAGCGCTGCGGCGTCCATTCAAGCCACGCCTTCGCGGTGGCGTTGCGGGTGTCGAAAACGAAGCGCCCGCCCGGAGCGAGATGTTCGGCGATGGTGCGCAGCACCGCCTGCTGGTCGTCTTCTGTCAGAAAAACCTGGAACACGTGACCGGTCAGCAGCACCAGGTCGAAGCGTCGCCCGAGCCGCACCGTTCGCGCGTCTGCCTCGATCCAGTCGACCTTGTCGCCGCCGATCCTGTGGCGCGCAACGTCGAGCATGGCCGACGCCGGATCGACGCCAGTAACGCTGCGCCCCCTGGCCATTTCGGCGGCCAGTTGACCGGTGCCGCAACCGAGATCGAGGACCGAGCCCGCATCTTCGGCAAGGCGGATGCAGCAGTCAAAATCGGAACGGTGATCCTGATTTTCGATGTCATAGAACTGGACGAAGTCGGGATCGGTGTAGATGGGATCGGTCATACCGCCGCCTGTACTTGAAAATCTTCACCTTCGTGCGACAGGCGCATCCCCGTCGACGATGGCATTTGCTTCAGACGGCCGCGTCCAGACCATAGCGCCTTATCCAATCCAGGCTGGTCGCGTCCGAGAGCCTTGCGACGCCAGGCTTCACATCCTCCGCGTTCGGCGCCTGAACGCCGAGCGCTGCACAGATGGCCATCAACGTAGCCGCCGGATCGCTTGAAAGCCGCTCATAGCCAATCCGCAGCGGCATTATCCCCTGCTCCGCAAACCATGTGTTCCAGGCCACGTCACAGGCTTCGAGTTTGGCGAGCTCATGCTGGATTCGCTCGAAATCGTATCGGGGTTCCTGCGGCGGCGCGACCCTTTCGATCTCGGTTCCGTCAGGCGCGATATGCCAAAGCCCGGTCTGCTCAGCCTTGATCAGCGAGACCGCCTGCGCGAGCTTGTTCTCGCGCGAAAGGTGGATGTAGAGGACACGGCCGAAGGCCTTTTCGAAACGCGCTTTGTCCGACGGCAAGTCTGGGAAAATCCCGTCGAGGATCGCCGAAAGCTCATCCAGATTTTCCCGCATCAGGCGCAGGCCGAAGACACCTGTTCCGCCCGTTCCGGCCCGGATTGCCGCTTCGAGATAGGCGACATCGAATTCATGCGCGCTCATTGTATCGCGACTGGGCAGGCCCCACTCTTCCGCCCATTCCGCTATGTCCTGCCGCCGGTAGAACGAGTGCGGATCGCCGGCTGTCTTCGTCGATGCCAGAAGGCCGCACAGCAAAGTGCTTCCGGTTCTGGGCGTGCCGCAGATTATGTAGCCGTCTAACATGCACTAGCCTTGTCGTTCACCAGAGCCAAGGCAAGCCCGGCCACTTCAGCGCCGGCCTATAGCGTAAATTCCTGCTGGATGCGACGGGCGCATTCGAGCGGCGTGAGTTGGCTGGTGTCGACTTCGAGATCGTAGTCGACACCCTTGTGGACGCGGTGATATTGCCAGCGCGCCAGGCCGGGCAGCCTGTCGGCACGCGCGGCCTCGCGCGCTTCCAGCACCTCCAGCGGCGCCATGACGCCGACTACATGCAAATCGAAAGCCGACAGCAACCCGCGATACTCCGCTATCTCGTCATTGAAGATCACGTCGTCGACGATGAGATTGTTGCCTTGCCCGGCCATGGCGGCGATGGCGTGGCGCATGCCATGCATGGCGCGCGCGCCGACCGGCCCGCTCCTGATCACCACCGACGGCTTGCCGTCTTCCAACACGGTCTCAAAGGAAAACCCGTCGGCATGATCCTGAAGCGCCTCCGGCAGCATGTCGATGAAGGCATCCATCTGGACATGCAGGAAGGGCGTGGCGGTGATCGTCTGCAGGGCTCTGGCAATCGAACTCTTGCCGGCGCTGCCGACACCATTGAGCAGGACGATTTTGGCAGTCATATCGTCACCCTCGTGCCTACCGGTTGCGCACGACGATACAGGCGCCGCCGACGCTCTGCAGCTTTTGGCAGATGACATTGGCCGCAGCGCGGTCGTCGACACCGATCCTGACCGCATAAATGCCGCGCCGGCCGATCGGCGTGCGCACCCGGCTGACCACCGGATCATGCCCGGACAGCAGCGCCGGAAACCGGCTCCGCACCCTCAGCCATTGATTGATCGCCGCACCGCGGCGGAAATTGCCGGCCACCTGCACGCCCCACGGCTTCACATTGATCGATGCCATCGCCACGGTTCTGGACATGATCACCGGCAGCTTGCGGCAGGCGACGGCAAAGCTGGTCTTGGCATCGAGCGGCTCGACCGTTCCGGCGTAGGCGCTGTCGGAAAACTTGTCGACCGGCTCACCCATGACATCGAAGACATAACTCTCGGTCTCCATCGGCAGGAAACCGCCGGAGCCAAGCCAACGCGACACGCGGTTCTCGCCAGCATTGTAGGCGGCCGCAGCCAGGCCGAGATTGCCGTAGGCGAGCTTCATTTCGCCCAGATACTTTGCCGAGGCCGGGATCGCCTGCTCGATGTTGAAGGGATCGGCCAGCCCGCGCATCTTGGCCGTGCCCGGCATGAACTGGGCGATGCCTTCAGCGCCCACCGGGCTCACCGCATTGGGATCAAACCGGCTTTCCTTCCAGATCAGCCGGGCGAAGTAATCCTTGGGCAGGCCGTTCTGCTCGGCATGCGTCTCGATCAGGTCGCAAACGCGGCCGATCAACCGTTTCGCCGCTGAGCGCGATTGTGGTGGATCGGCGAGTGCCTGTCCGGCGCAACCCAGCCCGCAGAGCAGGACCACAGCGGCTTTAAACAGCCCCCGCACGGCCTATTCCGCTGCGGCCTTGCCGTGCTGTCCAAACCGCTGCTCGATATAGTCGGCGACCATTTTCTCGAAATCGGCGGCGATCGACGGACCGCGCAGCGTCGCCGATTTCTTGCCGTCGACGAAGACCGGCGCCGTCGGCGTCTCGCCGGTTCCGGGCAGCGATATGCCGATATCAGCATGCTTGGATTCGCCGGGGCCGTTGACGATGCAGCCCATCACCGCGACCTTGAGGTTCTCGACGCCGGGATATTTTCCGCGCCACACCGGCATGTTCTTGCGCAAATCGGCCTGGATGTTCTGCGCCAACTCCTGGAACACGGTGGAGGTGGTGCGGCCGCAGCCGGGGCAAGCGGCGACGATCGGCACGAACTGGCGAAAGCCCATGGTCTGCAAGAGCTCCTGCGACACCTGCACCTCGCGCGTGCGGTCGCCGTTAGGCTCCGGTGTCAGCGAAATGCGGATGGTGTCGCCAATGCCTTGCTGCAGAAGGATGCCCATGGCGGCCGACG
Source organism: Mesorhizobium sp. P2_B5 (assembly GCF_056404775.1). Taxonomy (NCBI): domain Bacteria; kingdom Pseudomonadati; phylum Pseudomonadota; class Alphaproteobacteria; order Hyphomicrobiales; family Phyllobacteriaceae; genus Mesorhizobium; species Mesorhizobium sp. P2_B5. The sequence continues at coordinate 168,429 of NZ_JBFUDJ010000001.1, forward strand.
AGGCGACGATGCCCTTGGAGCCCATGCCGGCTTCGGTGAGGCCAAGATGCAGCGCATGGTTGGAGCGGGTCGCAAGCTCGGTATAGACGGCGATCAAATCCTGCACGCCGCTGACCTTGGCCGACAGGATGATCTTTTCGCGGCCAAGCCCGATTTCTTCGGCCATTTCGGCCGAGAGGATCGCCGACTGCACGATCGCCTCGCGGGTAACCTCCTGCGCCGTCAGCGGAAAGCCTTGTGCCTGGTTCTCGTCCATCAGCCGGGTGAGCAGTTCCTGATCGAGCGACCCCCAATTGACGCCGATGCGCACCGGCTTGTCGTATCTGATCGCCATTTCGACGATCGCCGCGAACTGGCGGTCCTTCTTGTCCTTGAAGCCGACATTGCCCGGATTGATGCGGTATTTGGCCAGTGCCTCGGCGCAGGCCGGATGATCGGCGAGCAGCTTGTGGCCGATATAGTGGAAATCGCCGACCAGCGGCACATTGATGCCGAGCCGCTCGAGCCGCTCACGGATGCGCGGCACGGCGGCGGCACTCTCGTCGCGGTCGACGGTGATGCGCACGATCTCCGAGCCGGCGCGGTGCAGCGCCGCAACCTGCGCGACGGTCTGGTCGATATCGGCGGTGTCGGTGTTGGTCATCGACTGCACGACGACCGGCGCGTCGCCGCCGACGGTCACACCGCCGACATCGACGCCGACCGAGGTGCGGCGCGGAAAGGGGGAGGAAAAATATCCGGTCATGCCGGCAGCCTCTTGAGCTCCTGAGCGACCTGCGTTCGCGTTGACGCGCAAACCTACGCTCAAACAGTTATCAGCGCATTGCGCTGAGGTTCGGGCATGAGGTGGAGGAGCAAAGATGGCTTGTCAATGGCGACAGGCGGGCCGGCCCGCCAAATCGCCGTGGCGCGGCGACCCGTCACAGACGGTGTCGACCGGCCAACAGTGTCGGAATCAGTAACAAGAACAAGCCTCCGGCGGCGTGCCGCCACCGGAGCGATGGATACGCGCCTAGGCGGCGCGTCTAATCCAGGAAGGGCGTCAATGTGTCGTCGGTTTCGCCTTCAGTTTTTCAATCTCGTCCTTGAGTGCCAGCTTGCGTCGCTTGAGATTCACGATTTCGAGGTCGTCGACCGATGGATGGTTCATCGCATCGTCGATTTCGCGTTCGATATCACCGTGTTTCCGCTGCAACTCATCAAGATGGGATGCAAGAGACATGATTGGTTCTCCCTTTCATGGTTTCCTCGATTGCAGCCGTCAAAGGCACGTCCACCGCAGGTCGCATCTGTGACGGCACCATGACACTCTGCCACCATCTGGCGGCGATGTCGAATGCTGCGTGGTAGCATTCCACGACAATGTGAAATGTGGTATTGGCTCCGCGCCGGCTACAAAACTCCGCCGGTCCCGCCCAATCAGGCCCATCATTGGGCGCCGCAGACGTGCAGACGGTAGATAATGTCCGAACAGGAACAGGCTGATATTCGCCTCGAATTTTCTCGGCTGAAACAAGAGCATGCCGATTTCGACGCGGCCATCAATGCGATGATCGCCATGGGTTGTGATCCCTTGCAGATCCAACGCATGAAGAAGAAAAAACTGTTCCTCAAGGACCGGCTGATGGCGCTGGAAGACAAGATCATTCCGGACATCATCGCCTGAGCGATAGCCTCGGAGCCTGACCCCTTACCCCGGGATCGAAAGCCTTGCGGCGCGTTCACGCAACAGCGCAATAAGCTCGTCGGTCTTTTCCTTCGCGGTGTCGATCGGAACCACCAGGCACATCGTTGCCTCAACCTTGCCTGTGACGGAAAACACCGGGGCGGCCAGGCATTTGGTGTAGGCGTCGACCAGCCCCGAGGTGATGCAATAGCCGGTCGTCCTGGCCGTCGCGATATCGGCGATGAAATCGTCGAGCTGCAGCCTGCGGCCATCCGGCAGCAAAAGGTCGTCGTCCGACACCATGTCCTGGATAGTAGCCCTCTCAAACCCGGCCAGAAGCAGCCGCCCTGATGCCGTCCACGGCAGCGGGATCTGCAGGCCGGTGGCCGAGCTGATGCGGAACGGCCTGGTGCCGGGGCTGGAATGGACGATGGTGTAGCGGCCGCTTTGCAGCATGCACAATTCGGAGGTCTCGCCGGTCTCGCGTGACAGATTGTCGACCTCCTGCCGGCCCCTGCGGAGCAGGTCGTTGCCCCGGACATAGTCCATTCCGTAGAGATAGAGCTTCTTGCCGAAATAGACCCTGTTGCCGTCGCCCTCCATCTCCAGGAGACCCGCATCGACCAGCGAGCGCACCAGCGTGTAGGTCGTCGAACGCGGCGCGTTGACGCCCTTGGCGAGGTCGCCAATGCCGATCGCACGCTGCGTGGTGTGCAGGAACTCAAATATCTCGAGCACCCGGTTGAGACCCTTCTCGCGAGAGCCGGGGGTCTTGTCCTCGGTCGGGCTGAAGTCCGGTCGATCTTTAACGCCAATGTCGTCTTGCATTACTGATTCCTGATGTTAGTATCTGTCTTGTACAAGGTACATGTGTCTTTTGTAAGAGACAAATTGCAAAAAAGAGCATGGACCTGAAAAAGGGGAACACACGAAAAGGAGGTCGCAGTGAACGACACATCCAAGAGACGTGATTTTCTGAAATTAGGAATGGCCGGGCTCGCCACGGCCGGAGTCATAGGCGCAGGCGCCTCGGTCGACGTTCAGAAGGCGGCGGCACAGGCTGCACCGGACAGCCTGCTGCGCACCGTTCTGGAGCGTGGCAAGCTGATCGTCGGCACCGGCAGCACCAACGCGCCCTGGCATTTCGAGAACGATGCCGGCGAACTCGTCGGCATGGACATCACCATGGGCCATATCCTGGCCAAGGGTCTTTTCGACGACCCGACCAAGGTCGAGTTCGTCATGCAGGACCCGGCGCAGCGCATCCCCAATGTCACCACCAACAAGGTCGACATCACCATCCAGTTCATGACCATGACTGCCCAGCGCTCGCAGTTGATCAACTTCTCCAGGCCGTACTACGTCGAGGGTGTCGCGCTGCTGACGCTTCCGACAGCCGAGAACAAGACATTCGACAAGCTGCTCGCCGGCGGTTCGGCGACACGGATTTCCATCCTGCAGAACGTTGATGCCGAGCAGAACGTCCATCTCGTCCTGCCGCAGTCGCAGGTGATGCAGATCGACACCCAGGCCAATGTGCTCCAGGCGCTGGAATCGAAGCGCGTCGACGCGGCCGCCGTCGATCTCTCGACGGTCCGCTGGCTCGCCTCGCGCAATCCCGACAAGTATTTCGATGCCGGCAAGAGCTGGTTCTCGATGCTTTACGGCGCCGCGCTCCGGCAAGGCGATCTCGACTGGCTGACCTTCGTCAACACGACCTTCGCGACCGCAATGTTCGGTCATGAAACGGCGCTCTACGACGCGGCATTCAAGGACTATTTCGGGTTGGAGCCGCCGGCGCGGCATCCTGGTTTCCCGGTCATCTGACGCAGCCTGTGGAAGGGTGCCCGGCACCCTTCCACCCTCTTCTTTGACGTTCCTCGGCATTGCGGGAGACGCATGGGCTACACGCTCAACTTCAACCTGATCTGGCGGCATTTCGACAAGCTATGGGGCGGCCTGCTGCTCAGCCTTGAGCTCGCCGTCATCTCGATCGCCATCGGCATCGTCATCGGCCTAGTGCTGGCGGTCTGGTACGTCTCGGCCGGACGCGTGGTGCGCGCCATCATCGCGGCTTATGTCGAGTTCATCCGCAACGTGCCGCTGATCCTGCTGGTCTATCTCGTCTTCTACGGCGTGCCGACCGTGGTGGATCTCGCCTACGACGCGCCGACCTCGTTCGTGCTGACGCTGTCGGTCTACAGCGGCGCCTATCTGGTCGAGGTGTTCCGCTCCGGCCTCGAAGCTGTGCCACGCGGGCAGCTCGATGCCGGCAAGGCGATCGGGCTCACGCCCTGGCAGCGGCTGGTTCACGTGCGCCTGCCGACGATGCTGCGCATCACCTTGCCGGCGCTGTCCAACACCTTCATCTCGCTGTTCAAGGACACGTCCATCGCCTCGGTCATCTCCGTGCCCGAACTGACTTATGGCGCCCAGTGGATCAACTTCAACACCTTCCGCATCGTCGAGGTCTACCTGGTGACGACGGCGATGTATCTGGTGACCGGCTACGCCCTGCTGTTCGGGCTGCGGCTGGTCGAGCGCCGGTTCAGGACGGCGCGCTGACATGATTGGCCAAATCCTCTACGCCTTGCCGTTCCTCGCCCAGGGTTTCGCCGTGACCCTGTGGGTATCGCTGCTGGTCGTGGTGCTGTCGCTGATTGCCGGCGTCGCGCTCGGCGTCGGCCTGGTCTACGGCCCGGCGCCACTGCGCTGGGCGGTGCGCATCTTCTCCGACACCATCCGCGGCATCCCGATCCTGGTGCTGATGTTCTTCGTCTATTACGGCCTGCCCGCGGCCGGTCTGCATCTGGAATCCTTCTGGGCAGCGGTGCTGGCGCTGACCTTGTTCAAGACGGCGCAGGTGGTGGAGTATGTACGCGGCGCCGTCGGCTCCATTCCCAAAGGCCAGTCCGAGGCGGCGATGGCGATCGGCCTGACCTTTCGCCAGCGGCTCACCTCCGTCATCTTTCCCCAGGCCTTCCGCCGCTTCCTGCCGCCGTGGATCAACGGCGTCACCGATGCGGTCAAGGGCAGCGCGCTGGTCTCGCTGCTCGGCATCACTGACCTTATGCAGGCAATCAACCAGGTGATCGGCCGCACCTATGAGGCGATGCCGCTCTATATCCTCGGCGCCTTGATCTATTTCGCCGTCAATTATTCGCTTTCCTACGCCAGCCGGCGTCTGGAACGGCGCTTCGCCTTCATCCGGGACTAGCACGATGGCCACAAGCTCGAACGACACTCCAGCGCTTCTCGATATTGCCGAGGTCTCGAAAGCCTTCGGCTCGGTCGAGGTGCTGCGCTCGATCAGCCTCAAGGTTGAGAAGGGCGAGGTGGTCACCGTCATCGGGCCTTCGGGCAGCGGCAAGACGACCCTTTTGCGCTGCGTCAACTTCCTCGAAAGCTATGACTCAGGCTCGATCCGTATCGACGGCAAGGAGGTCGGTTTTCGCGAAGCCGGCGCGCGCCAGCGGCGCAGCGAGCGCGACCTGGCCGCCATGCGCGCCGAGACCGGCATGGTGTTCCAGAGCTTCAACCTGTTTCCGCACCTCACCGCCGCCGGCAACATCATGCTCGGCCTCATCAAGGTGCGCGGCAAGAGCAAGGCCGAGGCGCGCCAGATCGCCGAGCATTGGCTGGGCCGCGTCGGCCTGGCCCACAAGGCCGACAGCCTGCCGGCGGAACTCTCCGGAGGCCAGCAACAGCGCGTCGGCATTGCCCGCGCCGTCGCCATGGAGCCGAAGATCCTGCTTCTCGACGAGATCACCTCCGCGCTTGATCCCGAACTGGTCGGTGAGGTGCTGGCCGTTGTGCGCAGCTTGGCCGAAGACGGCATGACCATGGTGATGGTCACCCACGAGATGGCCTTTGCCCGCGACGCTTCAAGCCGCATCGTCTTCATGGCCGATGGCGGTGTCAGCGCTGTCGGCCCGCCGAAGGAAATTCTCGCCCAAGAGACCACCAACGAGCGCCTGCGCACTTTCCTGGCGCGGTTCCGCGCCTCGCAGTTCTGACGTGGGCGGCTGAAGCCGCCCCAAGGAGAATTCTTCCATGACGCCTTACATCCGGCTCGCCGAACTCGGCCTGACGCTGCCCGAGCCGCCGACACCGATCGCCAATTTCGTCACCCATGCCGAAAGCGGCCGGCTGATCTTTCTCTCAGGTCAGGGGCCGCTGCGCGCCGACGGCACGTTGTGCACCGGCAAGGTCGGCGACGACGTCACCGTCGAGCAGGCCTATGAGCATGCGCAACTCACGGGCCTCAACCTGCTGGCCGTCATGCATGCCGCCGCCGGCGATCTCGGCCGCATCGTGCGCGTCGTCAAATTGCTCGGCTTCGTCAATGCGACGCCGACCTTCAGCGACCACCCGAAGGTGGTCAACGGCTGCTCAGACCTGTTCGCCAACGTCTTCGACAAGATCGGCGGCCATGCCCGCTCGGCGATCGGCGTCGGCTCGCTGCCTGGAAACATCACCGTCGAAATCGAAGCGGTCGTCGAGATCGCTGCCTGACAGCCAAGGGATTTGCTGAACATGAAAACCTATTCCGACACCGGCTCCAACACCACGATCCGCGAACGGCTGGGGCTGCGGCCGATCATCAACGTCTCCGGCACGATGACGACGCTGGGCGCCTCGATCATCGTTCCCGAAGCGATCAGCGCCATGGCCGAGATCGCCTCGCAATGGGTGGAGATGGACGATCTGCAGCGGGCCGCAAGCGTGATCACCGCCCGGCTGACCGGCGGCGAGGCCGGCTTCATCACCGCCTGCTGCGCCTCAGGCATCACCATGGCGATCGCCGGGGCGATGACCGGCACCAATTTGCTGGCGATCGAACGGCTGCCCGATGACACCGAAGGGCTGAAGTCCGAAGTCGTCATTCAGCTTGGCCATATCGTCAACTACGGCGCGCCGATCGACCAGTCGATCCGCGTGGCCGGCGCCAAGGTCATTCCGGCGGGCACGGTCAGCGTCACCCAGGACTACCATGTGCGCGAGGCGATCAACGAGCGCACGGCGGCAGCGCTCTACGTCGTGGCGCACCACACCGTGCAATACGGCATGCTTTCCCTCGAGGAGTTCTGCGAGATCTGCCACGCCAGGGGCGTGCCGGTGATCGTCGACGCGGCTTCCGAATATGATCTGCGCAGTTTCCTGGCGCGCGGCGCCGACATCGTCGTCTACAGCGGCCACAAATTCCTCTCGGGGCCGACCAGCGGCATCGTCACCGGCCGCAAGGATCTTGTCCGCGCCGCCTATCTGCAGAACCGCGGCGTCGCCCGCGCCATGAAGGCCGGCAAGGAAAGCATTGCCGGCACAATGGCGGCGCTGGAAGCCTGGGAAAAGCGCGACCATGCCGGCATCCGCCGGCGCGAGGAAGCGGCGCTCAATCTCTGGAAGGGTGCGCTGCAAGGGATACCGGGCATCGCCGCCCACATCATTCCCGACCCGACCGCCAATCCACTTGACCGGCTGCAGATCTTCGTCTCGCCCGAAAGCCGCTTCACCGCCGCCGGCCTTGCCTCGGCACTTGCCGCAGGCTCGCCGCCGATCATCGTGCGCAACCACGAGGTCGAGCGCGGCCATTTCTTCCTCGACCCGTGCAATCTGCACCCCGGCGAGGCCGAGATCGTCGCCGAGCGCCTGCGCGCCGTGCTGACGGCGGCCGAGCGGCCGGCGGATGCGATGAAACAGCCGCGAAAGGATTCGTCGGGTGCTTTGCGCTGGCCGGATTGAGCACCAACCAGGGCAGACAAAGCCGATGCAACCGGCTGATCACGCGACTGTGAACAGCCGGATTTGCACGCTTCGGGAATAAACCGCCGTCAAAGCAGGTCTTCTCGGCATACGCCATCGCTGGCGTTGAGGAGACGGATATGCCGCATCATTACTTGGATCGCGATCATGGCCACGGCACCAGCCGTCGTCATGCGCTGGACCGCATGAGCGTCACCAGTCCCCTTTCCATGGCGCTTGACACCGGTGACGCAGATGAATTCACTTTCGCTACTGCAGGCGGCTTTGCCTGTTTCTGCGGGGTTCGCCCGCACAAGCAGGGCGAGACCGGCACTGGCTGAGAGCGCAAGGCCTGTTCGTCCTGGAGTGTCCGATCATGGTGCTGCCTTGAGCGAGAGGGCCTTGGCCGAACGCTTCAACGAAGTGGTGCTGCCGCATCTCGGCGACGCGCTTGTGCTTGCGCGCTGGCTGACCGGCAATGCCGCCGACGCCGAAGATGTCGTGCAGGACGCCTGCATCAAGGCGCATGCCGGCATAGCCGGCTACGCAGGCGGCAACCCGCGCGCCTGGCTGCTGACCATCGTGCGCAACACCGCCTACACCTGGATGTCACGCAACCGGCCGCGCGGCATGCTGGCCGTCGGCGACCTCGGGGATCTCGACGAGATGGCCGCCGCACACGGCACGAGTGTGCCGGACGAGGACGGCCCGGAGGCGAGCCTGATCGCCAAGGCCGATACGGCGGCGCTGGAAGCTGCGATCGCCGCGCTGCCGCAGCCGTTCCGCGAGACGCTGGTGCTGCGCGACATTAACGGCCTCAGCTACCGCGATATAGGGACGATGCTCAGCGTGCCGATCGGCACGGTGATGTCACGGCTGGCGCGGGCTCGCGGCCTGCTTGCGTCCGAACTGGGGAGAGCGCCATGACCGCCCATGATGACGGACTGCCCAACGATCCCGAAGGCATCAGGCTGATGATCCACGCTCTGGTTGATGGCGAACTCGATGCGGCCGCCGCACTTGCCGTGGAACGCCGCATCGCCGCCGATCCGACGCTTGCCGCCGAGCATGCCCGCATCCTTGCCTTGCAAGGCGCGGTCGGCCGCTTGCCGCGCCCCGATGTCAGCGATGCCTTTCGGGCCAGCATCGCGGCGATCGGTACGGCATCGGCACAACGGCCGCAGGACGAGGCACCGTCGACGCTGCTGCCGGGATTGATCGCCGGTGCAGCCCAGCAACGGCGAGCGACCGATACGCGGCCGTCCCAGGCGAGGCCATCGCCAAGGGTGCGCCGCTTCGGCTCCTTCGACTGGCGCGCCATCGCGGCGACGATTGTCATGACCGCAGTGCTGGCCAGCGGCGCCACGCAATGGGTGATGTTCAATGCCGCATCGGACCGCATCGCAGCAGAGATCGCCGGCGACCATCGCCGCAGCCTGCTCGCCGCCAGCCCGATCGACATCGTCTCGTCCGACCGCCACACGGTGAAACCATGGCTCGATGCTCGCATCGGCGTGTCGCCGCCGGCGCCCGATCTTGCCACGGATGGCTTCGCGCTGATCGGCGGCCGGGTCGAGGTGGTCTCGGGCCGTCCCGTGCCGGCGCTGGTCTACCGCCACCGCGAGCACCTGATCACGCTGGTGGCCGAGCCGCAGCAAGGCGGTCGCGTCACACAACCGAAAGACGTTTCCTCGGGCGGCTTCTCCATGGTGCACTGGGGCGACGGCGCCTTCTCCTACTGGGCGATCTCCGACATGGAGCGCCCCGAACTCGACGATTTCGTCGCCCGCTTCCGCAAGGCAGCGGTGTGACACCAAATTGAAACTTTACAAAATTCTTAGTTCGTGTGAAGTCGTGGTCGCCGAAAGGGTCGACCATGACAGCCAATCGTTTCGCCACGCGCCTGAATTCCTTCGCCTCGCGCCCACAGGCCGAGTGGCCCGATCTCACCGGGAAGCCGTCGCTCATGCAGATGGCCGCGCGCGCCGCGAAGGTTGCCGGGTTGACCGACGTCGATCTGAATTTTCCCGACCATGTCGGCGAAAAGCCTGCCGAAATCGCCCGTAAGCTTCGTGATCTCGGCCTTGGCATCAACGGCTTCGCCATGCGCTACTATTCCAATCCGGCTTTCAAGCTCGGCGCCTTCACCAATCCCGATCCGGCGGTGCGCCGCGAGGCCATCGACATAACCAAGGCCGGCATCGATGCTGCGCGCGAGGCCGGCGCCAACCTGATGACACTGTGGCTTGGCCAGGATGGTTTCGACTACGCCTTCCAGGCGGATTATGTGGTGATGTGGGAACACGAGATTGAAGGAATTCGTGAAGTCGCCGCGCATGATCCGGATTGCCAGATCAGCCTGGAATACAAACCCAATGAACCCCGCTCCTACAGCCTGATGCCGGATGCGGCGACGACATTGCTGGCAATCCGCGATGTCGGCCTTCCCAATCTCGGCGTCACGCTCGATTTCGCCCATGTGCTCTATGCCGACGAGCAGCCGGCCTTTGCCGCCGCCCTGATCGCCCGCCACAGCAAGCTGCTAGGCGTGCATCTCAACGATGGCTACGCCAAGCGCGACGACGGCCTGATGGTTGGCGCGGTGCACACGCTGCAAACCATCGAACTGCTGCGCCAGATCCGGCGCGACGGCTACGCCGGCGCAATCTATTTCGACACGTTCCCCGACGTGACGGGGCTCGATCCGGTGCAGGAATGCGAAGTCAACATCGCCACCGTCAAACGCATGCTGCACATCGTCGACCGGATTGACCGCGACAACCGTCTATCCGCCGCGATAAGCAGCCAGGACGCGGTGACATCGCAGGCCATCATCCAGGAAATCATGCTCGGACCGGACATATGAGCCTGAGTGGGCTGGACCTGAAAGCGGTAGGTCCGCGCATCCGCATGATGATGCCGAACCTCACTCCGCTGGAAGCGAAGGTGGTGGAGACCGTCTTCGGTCGGCGCCGCTTCGACGAGAGCATTCCCCTGAAGGAGATCGCCGGGGAGTCGGGCGTGTCCGAGGCGATGGTGGTCAAGATCGCCAAAAAGCTGGGCTTCTCCGGTTATCGCGAGTTCCGCACCGCCGTCTATGAATACAGCCGCCTGCCGACGGCGGAGATGCACCAGGAACTGTCGTCCGATGACGGGCCCGCGGAAATCGTGCAAAAAGTGTTCCGCACCTCAATTCAGGCTCTGGAAGAGACGCTGGCGATCCTTGATATCGCGGAGTTCGATCGCGCTGCTGATTTGCTCTACAGGGCAAGGAATCGCGACTTCTACGGCGTCGGCGGTTCGGCGCAGATCGCACGCGACGTTTCGCACAAATTCCTGCGGATCGGCATCCGCGCGTCGGTCTATGACGATTCGCACATGATGCTGATGTCGGCCTCGCTGCTCGGCGCCGACGACATCGCCGTCGGGTTCTCGCATTCCGGCAACACGTCGGCCGTGATCGACGCCATCCAGCTGGCCCGCAAGAATGGCGCGCGCACTCTGGCCATCACCAACTACGACAGTTCTCCACTCGCTGGGCTAGCCGACATCGTGCTGTGTTCGACCGCGCAGGGCTCGCCATTAATGGGAGAGAATGCGGCGGCACGCATTGCACAGCTCAATATACTCGACGCGCTGTTCGTAGCGGTGGCGCAGCGCGATTACCAGGCGGCGGAGCGCAATCTTGGCCGCACCATGTCGGCGGTGAAATCAAAACGAAAAGAACGCGGCTCATGAGCAATTCGCCCCTGGTCACCGTGTTTGGCAGCTTGCACTACGACATCATGGTCGATGCGCCTGACCGGCCACGCAAGGGCGAGACGGTAACCGGTCACGCCTGGCACCCGAAATGCGGCGGCAAGGGCGGCAATCAAGCGATCTCGGCGGCACGCGCTGGCGTTCGCGCGGCGATGATAGGAGCAGTCGGCGACGATGATTTCGGTTCGGCTCTGCTGGCCAATCTCACGCGCGCCGGCGTCGACCACAGCTGTGTGCGTGTCGCGCAAAATACAGTCTCCGGCATGAGCGTCGCGATCTTCGACGCAGAAGGCGACTACGGCGCAGTGATCGTCTCGGGCAGCAACCTCACTTTGGGCGAGGCCGACATTGCCTCGGCTTCCGAAGTGGTGGCCCAGACGGCGGTGCTGCTGCTGCAGAACGAAGTGCCTGAGGCCGCCAACATCGCCGCCGCGCGCGCGGTGAAAACGAGGGGCGGCCGGGTCGTGCTCAACGCGGCTCCGGCCCGCAAACTCTCCAATGATCTGATTGCGCTGGTCGACATCCTCATCGTCAACGCCATCGAGGTCGAATTCCTGGCCGGCATGGCGGTGGTCGAAACGCTCGACGGTGCGGCGCAGGCTGCGCGACGCCTTGTCGATCTCTGCCCCACGGCAATTGTCACGGCGGGCGGCGAAGGTGTCGCCTGTTGTGACCGGAGCGGCGAAGCCTTCGCGCTCCCTGCCATTCCGGTCAAGGTTGTCAGCACGCATGGCGCAGGCGACGAATTCGTCGGCGCGCTGGCCGCAGCCCTTGCCAGCGGACAGGCCATGCGGCCGGCCCTTGCTGCTGCCAACGCCGCTTCGGCCGTGCTGGTCTCGACACCGGAGGCCGAACGTATCTAACGGCCGATTTTGATGTCACCAAAAGACACTAGGCGCCGCGCATCCTTGCCGTCGATGCCGAATTCCGCTAAGGCGCGCCTTTGCCGCCGGGAGCATGCGCTTGACCGACCACCGCGCCGACGTCGCCATCATCATGGGCAGCCAGTCCGACTGGGCGACGATGCGCCACGCTGCCGAAACACTGGAAGCGCTGGGCATCCCTCACAAGCGGCTGATCGTCTCCGCCCACCGTACCCCCGACCGGCTCTATGATTTCGCCAAGGGCGCCAAGGCGGCCGGCTACAAGGTGATCATTGCCGGCGCCGGCGGTGCCGCGCACCTGCCCGGCATGACGGCGGCGATGACACCGCTGCCGGTGTTCGGCGTGCCGGTCGAATCCAAGGCGCTATCCGGCCAGGATTCGCTGCTCTCCATCGTCCAGATGCCGGCCGGCATTCCTGTCGGCACGCTGGCCATCGGCAAGGCGGGTGCCGCCAACGCCGCCCTTCTGGCGGCCGCCGTGCTGGCGCTCTACGATGAGCGGCTCGCCGCCCGGCTGGATGCCTGGCGCGCCGCCCAGACCGCCAAGGTCGCCGCCGAACCGACGGACGGGCCGTGAGCCTGCCCGCGGGATCGACCATCGGGATCATCGGCGGCGGCCAGCTCGGCCGTATGCTGGCTGTTGCCGCGGCGCGCCTCGGCTACCGCACAATTATCCTCGAGCCGCAGGCCGATTGCCCGGCGGCTCAGGTCGCTAACCGCCAGATCACCGCCGCCTATGACGATGCGGACGCCCTTGCCGAACTTGCAGCAGCCAGCGCCGTCGTCACATATGAATTCGAGAACGTACCGGTGGCGGCTGCCAGCGCGCTTGCCGCCAAGGTGCCGGTCTATCCGCCGCCGCGTGCGCTGGAAGTGGCGCAGGACCGGGTGGCGGAGAAGCAATTTCTCAACGGCATCGGCATAAAAACCGCGGATTTCCGCGCCGTCGACAATGACGACGAGCTGACGGCGGCGCTGAGAGAGTTCTCGGGCAGCGGCATCTTGAAGACCCGCCGCATGGGCTATGACGGCAAGGGCCAGCGCGTCTTCCGCAACATGGAGACGGGCGGCTTTGCCGGCACCTGCGAGGCCATGGGCAATGTGCCGCTGATCCTGGAATCCTTCATCGCTTTCGAGCGAGAGATTTCAGTGATCGCCGCGCGCGGGCTGGACGGCGCGGTCGCCGCCTACGATCCGGCCGAGAATGTTCACCGCGACGGCATCCTGCACACTTCCACTTTGCCGGCCCAGATCAGGCCGGAAACGGCGGCGGCGGCACCGGCTGCTGCGGCAAAGATCCTGTCGGCCCTCGATTATGTCGGCGTCATCGGCGTCGAGTTCTTTGCCCTCGCCGATGGCTCGCTGCTGGCCAACGAAATGGCGCCGCGCGTGCACAATTCCGGCCACTGGACGGAAGCTGCCTGCATCGTTTCGCAGTTCGAGCAGCATATCCGCGCCATTGCCGGCTTGCCGCTGGGCAACCCCGGCCGGCATTCCAACTGCGTCATGGAGAATTTGATCGGCGACGACGTCCTGCGCGTACCCGCTCTGCTCGCCGAGCCCGATCTGATGCTGCATCTCTACGGCAAGGCGGAGGCCCGCCCAGGCCGCAAGATGGGCCATTTCACGCGCATCAGCCGGCGTAGCTGAGCAATTCCAGGAAAGCGCGCGCGCTTTGCCTGAGGGGCGTGGACCCTATTGCAGCTCGTTGTTCAGATCTCCGTCTTCGTCGGGGTTGGCGCAACTCGCGTCGCCTTCCTGGCAATTGGCGCCGGACGTCAGCTGCTTGGTGCGCTGCTCCGTCAGTTCGGTCAGGCATTGCGAAACCTCCATCGGATGGATGGAGCCGCCTTCGCTGTCTGTCGTGGTATAGGCGCATTCGGCGTCGCGGAAGGCGATCCAGGCGCGCTGCGCGACCTGCAGCAGCTTCCTGCTCTTGTCGTCGTTGCGGCTGATCAGATCCTTGTAGGCCTGGTTGAGCTTGGCGTCAGCCGCCTGATAGTCCTCGCCGGCACAGATGTTCATCATCTGCTGGCTGTCGTCGTTGCGGTCGCATTCCTGCGCCTGTGCGGTGGAGGCCGCTGCCAGAACGGAAAGGCAGGCGGACACAAACAACAGGCGCATGGACCTCTCCAAATCAGCTTGCGGGCGCCGCACCATTCCAGCCCGCCTTCGGCGGCGCAATGGCGTCGAGCCGAGATGGCGGATATTTGATGGCCAAAGCCGTTCTCAGCCTCTATGCGGCACGCTTGCGGTTGACACGGGCAAGGCTCCTCGTTTATGAGCCACGCAAGTTCAAAGGCGCGTCTTCTGGCGCGCCTTAATAATTCGGCCCGGACAGGGCCCAGACCGACGGGCAAGACCATGAAGATCAAGAATTCGCTCAAGGCGTTGAAGGCGCGTCACCGCGACAACCAGCTGGTTCGCCGCAAGGGCCGCATTTACATCATCAACAAGACCGCTCCGCGCTACAAGGCGCGTCAGGGCTGAGTTTTCGGCCGGAGGCTGTTGCCTCCGTCCCGGTGATGTTATTTGCCGGAGATCCGGCACTTTCACGCTAATTTCAGTTTGACGATCCGCCGTCCGGGGTTAGATTCGGACGATGCGGATTCTTTTTGCATTTTTCTCGGCCTTTTTCCTGTTCAGCGCCACAGCGGCGCGAGCGGATGATCCACCGGCCGCCACGACGCCGCCCGTTGCTGTGACCAAGGAAGCCCGGCTCGACCAGCTGTTTGCCGACCTGAAGCGCGAGCGCAACGAAAAGGCTGCCGAGCGCATCGCCGGGCGCATCTGGGGCGAATGGTTCCAGTCCGGAAGCGCCTCGATCGACCTGATGATGCAATGGTCGCAAAAGGCGATGGATGACCAGAAGTTCGACGTCGCCCTCGACTTCCTCGACCAGGTCGTCACCCTGCAGCCCAAATATGCCGAGGGCTGGAACCGGCGCGCCACCGTGCACTACATGATGAGGAATTTCGGGAAATCGATGTCCGACATCGACCAGACGCTGCAGCTGGAACCACGCCATTTCGGCGCGCTTTCTGGCCTGGCGCAGATCATGGCCGCCACCGGCCACAAGCAATCGGCGCTCGAAGCCTGGCAGAAGGTGCTGGCCATCTACCCGATGATGCGCAGCGCTCAGGACCAGGTCGCGACGCTGTCGGAAGAGCTTGCCGGCGAAGGCATTTGAGTCAGGGGAATAAGGCAGTAGGGCAGTAAGGCAGTATGTGAAGTGCCGGGAATGGCTCGCCCTACTGCCCTACTGCCCTACTGCCCTACTGCCCTACTGCCCAAAACTTATCCCCCTCCACCCCCGTACCTCTCCTCATGAACCTCATCTACGCCGCCTGTGCCTTTCTCCTCGCGCTCGTCTTTGCCCTTGCCGGTGTCACCCGCGCCGGCGCATGGCTGATCGAGTGGCGCAATCCGCCTGCCGGCGAATTTGCCGACATTGACGACACCCGCATCCACTATGTCCACGTGCCGGCGCCACGAAATGCCGAGCTGCCGGCGATCGTCTTCATCCATGGCGCCAGCGCCAACCTTAGGGATCAAATGCTGCCGATCAGGCCTTTGCTCGAGGGCCGCGCCGAAATGGTGTTCATCGACCGGCCGGGCTTCGGCTGGTCGGGGCGAGGTCCCGGCAACAATGAGAGCCCGTCGGCGCAGGCCAACACCATCGCCGAACTGATGGACCGTCTCGGCATCCACAAGGCGATCGTCGTCGGCCATTCCTTCGGCGGCGTGGTCACCGCCGCCTTTGGTCGCGAGCACCCCGACAAGACGCTCGGCCTCGTCTTCCTGTCGCCGGTCAGCCACCCCTGGCCGGGCGGCGCGACCGCCTGGTACTACAAGCTGACCGCCACACCCATCATTGGCTGGCTGTTCTCGGAGACATTGGCCTATCCGGCCGGCACACTGCAGATGAACGGCGCCACGGCTTGCGTGTTTTCGCCCAACAAGGTGCCGGACTTCTATGTCGGCAACGCCTCGATCCCGCTGGTGCTGCGTCCCGGCGCTTTTCGCGCCAATGCCATCGATGTCGCCGGCCTCTACGACTATGCGCTCAGGGCCGCGCCGCATTACCGCGACATCAAGGCGCCGACGATCGTCATCTCGGGCGATCGTGACAAGGTGGTCTATGCCTCGATCCATTCGGTCGGCCTTGTCAGGGACATTCCGGGCGCCGAGCTGATCTGGGTCCACAATCTCGGCCACAAGCCGGACTGGATCGCACCAGACCTCGTCGTCGGCGCCATCGAGAAAGTCGCCGGCAAGGACGTCGACCTGCAGGCGCTGGCAAAAACCGTGGAGGCGCGGATCGCCGGCGACGCCTACAATGAGGGACAATGCCCCGACATCACAGTGCCCGACGCGGAACTCGCCCCGGCCTGATCGCCTCATGTATGTCCTGAAGCACGGCATCAAGAAAAACCCGGAGAAGCGATGGGCATTGCCGGACCGCATCTTCTTCGGCCATGGCGGCTGCGCCATTCTCGCAGGCGCCTTTCTCGAGCACCCTCCTCTGGAAGGATTTTACGGCGAACGGATCATTCCAGGCGAGGGCTTTTCCGGAAACCACATCTATGTGACCAACGGCGTGATCGCGTTCGACTACCATGGTTACTCAGCCCGTGAGCGGCTGCTGGAACACCACAGAAGAGGCTGGGCTTCTTGCAGCCCCGGATGGCACTGCTCAGTCACCAGGGTCGATTTCGATCTTCTCGACACAGTCGAACTCAACCGGCGAAAGATACTGGGTCCGGACCAGTACCTGCACGACCCCGTTCCCCGGGCTCGCCGCTTCCTTCGGCGCATTGATCACGCCGAAGCCGCGGCAAGAGCGCTGCGAACTGCGACGCGTTGAAGCCTCTCTCAGCCTATGTTGCGGCTGACCTGCGCGTCCGATCCGACATAGGCGATGCGCAACATGTTGGTCGAACCCGGCGTCCTCAGCGGCACGCCTGCCGTGATGATGACCCTATCGCCCGGCTGGCCAAACCCCTCTTCGAAAGCAATGCGGCAGGCGCGGTCGACCATGTCGTCGAGATCAACGGCATCGGGCGAGACGACGCAATGTGTGCCCCACAGCAGCGACAGCCGCCGCGCCGTGTTGAGGATCGGCGACAGGGCGATGATCGGCACTTGCGGCCGCTCGCGCGCGGCGCGAAGGCCGGTGGTGCCCGACGCCGTATAGGTGATGATCGCCGACAGTTTCAGCGTCTCGGCGATCTCGCGCGCGGCGAGCGAAATGGCGTCGGCGCCGGTCGCTTCCGGCTCCGAGCGCTGCGCGTTGATGATGCCGGCATAGGTCGGGTCGGTTTCGACCTTGGTGGCGATGCGGTTCATCATCGCCACCGCCTCGACCGGATAGGCGCCGGCCGCCGACTCGGCCGAAAGCATGATGGCGTCGGCGCCCTCGAACACGGCAATCGATACGTCGGACACTTCGGCACGGGTCGGCACCGGGGCGGTGATCATCGATTCCAGCATCTGCGTGGCGACCACAACCGGTTTGCCGGCACGGCGCGCGGCGCGCGTGATCTGCTTCTGGATGCCGGGCACGGCTTCCAGCGGCATTTCCACGCCGAGATCGCCGCGCGCGACCATCAGCGCGTCGGACAATTCGATGATTTCGGCCAGCCGGGCGACGGCCTGCGGCTTTTCGATCTTGGCCATGATCAGCGCCCGGCCGCGCGCGATCTTGCGGGCTTCGGCAAGATCTTCCGGCCGCTGCACGAAGGACAGCGCCACCCAGTCGACGCTTGCCGCCAGCACCGCATCGAGGTCCTTACGGTCCTTCTCGGTCAGCGCACCGACCGGCAGGTCGGTGTCGGGCAGGCTGACGCCCTTCTTGTCGGAAATCGTCGTGCCGGCGACCACCGTGCAGGTGATCGACTTGCCATCGCTCTTCAGAGCCTTGAGCTCCAGCTTGCCGTCGTCGATCAACAGACGGTGGCCGGCCTCGACCGAGCTCAGGATTTCGGGATGTGGCAGGTAGACCCTGGTCGAATTGCCGGGCTCGGGATTGTTGTCGAGCGTGAAGGTCTGGCCAGCCGTCAGCACCTCCTTGCCGTTGGCGAACTTGCCGACGCGCAGCTTCGGCCCCTGCAGATCGGCCAGGATGCCGATCGGACGGCCGACCTTTTCCTCGACGGCGCGTATGCGACCGACCAGCGTGCGCATCAGCTCATGGTCGGTGTGGCTCATATTGATGCGGAAGACATCGGCGCCGGCTTCGAACAGCTTCTGCAGCATCTCCTCGGACGAGGAGGCCGGACCGATGGTGGCGAGGATCTTGACCTTGCGGCTACGTCTCATTGACTGTTTGTTCCCGGGGCGGCTGGTGCGCCTCCCGTTGTGGACTCATCGGTCAGCTGGACCATCCAGCTTGCCTGCTCGCCCGTGTCATATTCCTGGAATCCGGCGCGCTGGAAGCCCCGGGCGACGCAATCGGTAACGCCGGCGATCTTGAACTCTTTTTCGGCCACGCACATGTTGATCGGGCCATCCCAACGCCCGCCACGCTCGGCGTCTTCTGCATAAAGATAGTAAAACCTTGATGACAGCGGCCCTTCGATCAGCGTCTTGCAGCTCGATCCTTCGATGTGCCACCAGCCCTCGGTGATCCAGCCGGCCTTGGCGCGGTAGCCGATGCCGACGCCGACCAGGTTCTGCGTGGCGTTGCAGACGCGGAAATCGGCCCGGGCGGGCGAGGCCGCGACCAGCGCGGTAAGCCCCACGGTCAAGGTCAGGAGCGGCACGGCAAAGGCGCTGCGCGCACGCGGCCTGCCGGCGGAACCCATCCCGAAACCCCTCAACAACGTCATCTGCATCTCTCAACGCCCCTTTTCGGAAAAGTCCGGGCGCATGTCAACGCGCCGTTCTGTCCAATTCCAATCGATTTAGAAAAGCCCCCGACACGCAATCTGCCGCGCGTGACCGGATTTTCGCAGAAACCGTGGCCAAACAACGGCATTGCGCCAGCGTCCTCTTCGTGGAATGACGATACCACCCTCCCCGGAAG
Source organism: Mesorhizobium sp. P2_B5 (assembly GCF_056404775.1). Classification (NCBI taxonomy): domain Bacteria; kingdom Pseudomonadati; phylum Pseudomonadota; class Alphaproteobacteria; order Hyphomicrobiales; family Phyllobacteriaceae; genus Mesorhizobium; species Mesorhizobium sp. P2_B5. Next base: position 187,507 of record NZ_JBFUDJ010000001.1, read on the forward strand.
CCAGCGAACAGACCTTTTCAGCCAATGACCCGATCCACAGTTTTCGCGCCTTTCGATCTTGTCGAGGGCGACCGCAAGCGAGGCATCGTGCTTGTCGCCGACCATGCCCGGCGCGACCTGCCGGAGGAGTATGGCAGCCTCGGCCTGCCGGCGGCGGAACTCGAGCGCCACATCGCCTACGACATCGGCGTCGAGACGGTGACGCGCGAGCTGGCGGCAGCGCTCGACGTGCCGGCGGTGATCGCCAATTATTCGCGCCTGCTGATCGACCCCAATCGCGGCGAGGACGACCCGACACTGATCCGTCAGCTCTATGACGGCACCGTGGTGCCGGGAAACTACCCGATGGCACCGGAAGAACGCGAAAGGCGGCTCGACGGCTTCTACCGGCCCTATCACGACGCGGTCGGCGCCATGATCGCCTCGGTGGCGCAGGCTTCAGGCAAAGCGCCTTTCATCTTCTCGGTGCATTCCTTCACGCCGGCCATGCAAGGCATTGCGAGGCCCTGGCATGTCGGCATCCTTTGGGACCTCGACGACCGCGTGGCGCGGCCGCTGATCGACATGCTGGCGCAGGACAGAAACCTCGTCGTCGGCGACAACGAACCCTATGATGGCGCGCTGCGCGGCGACACCATGTTCAAGCACGCCATCGTCAACGGCTTTCCCCATGCGCTGATCGAGATCCGTCAGGACCTGATCGCTGATCAGAAGGGTGCGATCGCGTGGGCTGAACGGCTGGCGCCGATCGTTGACGCCATCGATCGTCGTCCCGATATACATGACGTGAAGATGTTCGGCTCGCGCACCGGGCCGCTGTGAGGATCAAGACATGACCGAGCTCAGCGACGAACAGAAACGCGATTTCGAGGCCGCCGCCTTCCGCCGGCTGGTCGACCATCTGCGCGAGCGCAGCGACGTCCAGAACATCGACCTGATGAACCTCGCCGGCTTCTGCCGCAACTGCCTGTCGAACTGGTATCGCGAGGCCGCCAATGCCGAGGGCGTCGACCTCGGCAAGGATCAGTCGCGCGAAATCGTCTACGGCATGCCCTATGCCGACTGGCAGGCGCTGAACCAGACAGAGGCTTCGGACGCCAAGAAGGCCGAGTTCGAGGCGAGGCGACCCAGGGATCATTAGCGCCCGGCGGGCAACGCTTATAGGCGTCCACGCGCCCGCGATTGGCGGAGCCCTACGCGACTTCGTCACCCTAGGGTGGAGCAGCGACGTCGCGGAAACCCTAGGATCCATGCCGCGAGGGCCGGCACGGACACAGCGGCTCAGAATGATGGTTGCGCTCACCAGGCCTGATTCTGCGCCGTAGCATCGCACAGACGGCACGGAATGGATCCTCGGGTCTGCGCCGCGTCGCTACGCTCCTTGCTCCGCCCGTGGATGACGAAGGGATGGGGAGTTTTTCGCCAATCTCCAACGTCTGATGGTCCATCGAACGGTACCGACTCCATTGGCCCTTTGGTCCAAGCATTTCCTCAACCACAGCGCTTGACTGCAAATTGAATCGATCTAATTTGCCGCGCAAAGCCATTTTTGACCGGATTCGAACCCATGGACGCGCAAAACACCATGCAGGGCGCCATTCACGGGCGATGGGCCGTAGCAAGCATCTTCCTCGCCAACGGCTTCCTGACTGGCAGCTGGGCGCCGCAGATTCCGGTGTTCCTGACCCGGCTCGACATCACAAAATTCACGCTCGGCCTGCTGATCCTGTTGTTCGGCGTCGGTGCGGTCGCGGCCATGAGCTGGTGCGGCCATCTGATCTCCAGGCATGGCTCACGAACCGTGCTGCGCTGGTTCGGCCTGTGCGGCAGCCTCGGCCTGCTCGTCGTGGCGCTGGCGCCCAACGTGCCGCTGGCGGCGACCGCCATGGTCATCTTCGGCGGCTCGATCGGCGGCATGGATGTCGCCATGAACGCCAATGCCGTGGTGGTGGAAAGAAGGCTGTCCCGCGCCATCATGTCGTCGTCGCATGGCTTCTGGAGCCTTGGCGGTTTCGCCGGCGGCGGTCTCGGCGGTTACGCCATCCAGACTTACGGCCATCTCGCCCATGCGGCTGTCGTCACGGTCATCGCTTTTGCCGTCATAGCCGTGGCGGTCGGCTACCTCATCGCCGAGGACAAGCCGCAGGCCGCCGAGCATCATAAATTTGCGCTGCCGTCCAATCCACTGGTCTATCTGGTCGGGCTGATGGCGCTGCTGACGATGATTTCCGAGGGTGCGGTGCTCGACTGGGCGGCGCTTTATCTGCGGCAGGAACTCGGCGCCGATCTCGCCATTGCCGGTCTTGCCTACGCCGCCTTCTCAGGCGTCATGGCGATCATGCGCTTTTTCGGCGACGGCGTGCGCAACCGCTTCGGCGCGGTGGCGACGCTGCGCGGCTCGGCGGTTGTCGCCGCCGCCGGCATGCTGATCGCCGGCCTGTCGCCTTCGCCCTGGGTCGCCATCGCGGCCTTTGCCCTCTGCGGCTTCGGCATCGCCAACATGGTGCCGATCATCTTTTCGGCCGGCGGCAACCAGGAAGGCATGTCGTCGGGCACCGGCATGAGCGTGGTCACGACAATGGGCTATTCCGGCATATTGGTGGCGCCGTCGGCGATCGGCTTCGTCGCCGAGCATTTGAGCTTTGGGCCGATCTTTGTCGCCATGTCGGGGCTATTGATCGTCGTGCTCTTGATGGCCGGGCTCGCTCACCGCGCCGAATTCGCGGCCGCTCCCGCCGAATAGCGCTTCAGCTCCTCGTAGAGGAAATCGGCGACGCGGCGGATGCGCACGCTGGTGCGCACATCGCGATGCATGGCCAGCCACACCGGCAGGCTGGGCAACGGCATGCCCGGCAGGAGTTTTTCCAGCAATGGGTCGCTGTCGGCCAGCGGCTCCTGGCCGAGGCCAATGCCGTTTCCCGCCCGCAACGCCTCCCACAGGACGATCTGATTGTCGGTCCTGAAACGAAAATTGCCACGGGTGACCGGGATGCCGAACTGGGTAAAGCCGCGGATCATTTCGTCGCTGCGGTCGAAGCCGATCAGCGGATGGTCGACAAGGTCGGCGGGCTTGAGCGGGCGGCCGCGCCGGTCGAGATAGGATTTGGCCGCGCAGCAGCAGAGCGGAATGTCGCAGACCTTGCGCGCCGTCAGCTCGTTCTGTGCCGGCTTGACCATGCGGATGGCGATGTCGGCATCGCGCCTTAGCAGGTTCTCGACCTGGTTGGAGGCGACGATCTCGACCTCGATGCCGGGCTCCTCGATGCCGAGCCGCGCCGTCATCTTCGGCAGCACATAGGCGGCCACCACCTCGCTGGCGGCAATGCGCACCGTGCCTTCGATCGCCTCGACCGAGCCCAGCGCCAGCAGCGAAAAGGCGCTTGCCTGCTCGCTCACCGCCTTGCCGCGCTCGAACAGCGTGGCGCCGGCTTCCGTCAGCGCATAGCCGCGCCGCCCGCGCCGGAACAGGGTGACGCCGAGCGCCTGTTCGAGCTCACCGATGTGGCGCCCAAGCGTCGGCTGGCTGGCCGACAGCTTTCGCGCCGCGGCCGACAGGCTGCCGGTTTCCGCCACCGTGACGAAGCTCTTGATCAGGTTCCAGTCGATTTCATTCATTCATTTATGAATATCAAAACTGCATCCGTAGTCAATTTTCATTCGAATGTGGAGGCATCATACTCGACCTGCAAACACAAACACGGAGACGAAAGATGACCAAGATCGCAATTCTGGGCGCCAATGGCCGGCTCGGCCGCGTGGTTGGCAAGGCTTTCATTGACGCCGGCTTCGACGTCCGCGCCGTCACCCGCACAGGCAAAGTGCCCACCGAATTGGAGGGAGCCACCGCCGTTGCCGGCGACGCGCTCGACCGCGAGGCGCTGATCAGCGCCACCGAGGGCGTCGACATCGTCTTCAACGGCCTCAACCCGATCTACACCGACTGGGGCAAATGCCTGCCGATGGCCGAAAACGTCATGGCCGCCTGCCATGCCAACGGCGCGCTGCATCTCTTCCCCGGCACCGTCTACAACTATGGCTCGCCGATGCCTCAGGTCGTCACCGAAGACACGCCGTTCCGCCCGACCACCGAGAAGGGCCGCATCCGCTGCGCCATGGAAGCGCTATTTGGCCGCGAGGCCGACGCCGGCCGGGTCCGCACCATCATTTTGCGGGCCGGCGATTTCTTCGGCGGCACCGGCAGCGGATCGTGGTTCGACCTGGTCGTCGCCGCCAAGATGAACAAGTGCGTCTACACCGCGCCCGGCCCGGCCAACCTCGTGCATGAATGGGCCTATCTGCCGGACTTCGCGGTGGCCTTCGTCGGGCTCGCGCGCAATCAGGGCAAGCTCGGTTTCTACGAAGCGCTCAACTTCCCCGGTCATGCCGTCACCGACATGGACATCAAGGAAGCCGCCGAGAAGGCACTGGGCTGTCCGCTGAAGCTGACCTTCATGCCCTGGTGGGTGCTGCGCGCCGGCAGCCCGTTCGTGGCGATGTGGCGCGAGATCGTCTCGATGTCTTATCTCCGCTTCGAACCGCACCGGCTCGTGTCCGACCGGCTGGAAGGCATCATCGGCGAGATTCCGCACACCCCGCTGAATCAGGCTGTGGCAGAGGCGCTCGATGACATCGGCATCACCGCCCCTCGTGCAAAAGATGCAGCGTAGGCATACAGTGTAGGGCGTCAGCCACGCTTGGCATGGAACCCAACTCGCACCTGGCCCAATCGCGGAAATGAGCAACCGGATGGTCATTGTGAGGAGACTGTTTATAACGGTCGGCGAGATCACGATGACCAAGGGGAGACGATGCGTTACATACGTCCGCTTTCAATCGAAGATGCCGTTGGCCTGCTGGCCGGCGCTTCCGGCACATCAGCCATTCTTGCCGGAGGCAGCGACCTCCTGGTGAGGATGAAGGGCGGCTTCGTCGAGCCCGACCTGATCGTCGACATCAAGGCAATCGAAGGCTTGAGCGAGATCCGGGAGACGGCCGACGGCTTCAGCATCGGCGCGGCTGTTCCCTGCGCGGTGCTGGGAGAAAACTCAGCGCTGAAGAAGGCTTGGCCCGGCGTCGTCGAAGCGGCAAAGCTGATCGGCTCGAAGCAGGTCCAGGGCCGTTGTACGATAACCGGTAATCTCTGCAACGCCTCGCCGGCCGCCGACAGCGTACCGGCTTTGGTGGCGGCCGGCGCAAAGGCAGTGCTTGCCGGTCCTTCCGGCAAGCGCACGATTGCCGTGGAGGCGGTGCCGATCGGGCCTGGAAAGACATCGCTGGGCAAAGGCGAGATCATCGAGGCGATCCTGCTCGACAGCCAAGCGCCGCGTTCGGGCGATGCCTATCTCCGGTTCATTCCACGCACCGAGATGGACATCGCCGTGGTCAGCGCCGGCGTGAACCTGACGCTCGACGAACATGGTGTCATCACAGCCGCCCGCGTGGCGCTGGGCGCCGCGGCCCCGACAGTGCTTCTGGTCGAGGAGGCTGCCGAGGCCCTTATCGGCCGGAAGCTCGATGAAGCAGCGCTCGAGCGGCTCGCCAAGGTCTGCGCGGGGGCCTGCCGGCCCATCGACGACAAGCGCGGCACCATCGAGTTCAGGCGAAAAGTTGCGGGCGTGCTGGCCAGACGTGCCGCGACGACCGCCTATACACGTGCAGGAGGCAAATGATGGCCGGTGTAGCAGTTTCAACGACAATCAATGGCGATCACGTCGAGTACCTTTGCCAACCCGACGAGACGTTGCTCGACGTCCTGCGCGACCGGCTCGGGCTGACCGGCGCCAAGGAAGGCTGCGGCACCGGCGACTGCGGCGCCTGCAGCATTATCCTCGACAACCGGCTGGTCTGCTCGTGCCTGGTGCTCGGCGCGGAAGCCGAGGGCCGAATTGTCGAGACCGTCGAGGGCATGGCGCATGGCGACCAGCTGCACACGCTGCAGCAGAAGTTCCTCGAGCATGCGGCCCTGCAATGCGGCATCTGCACGCCGGGTTTTTTGATCGCGGCGAAGGACCTTCTGGCCAAGAACCCCGATCCGACCGAAGAGGAGATCCGCTTCGGCCTCGCCGGCAATCTCTGCCGCTGCACCGGCTACGACAAGATCGTGCGCGCCGTCCAGGACGCGGCTAATGTGATGAAGGGAGCGTAAGCCATGAATTTCGATCCGCGCTTTTCAGGCCGCAAATTCGCATCCGTCGGCACCCGCCCTATCCGGCCCGACGGCATCGACAAGGTGACGGGACGTGCGCGCTACGGCGCCGACTTCAACATGGCGGGGCAGCTGGTCGGGCGTGTTCTGCGCAGCCCGCATGCCCACGCGAAGATCCTGAAGATCGACACCTCGAAAGCCGAAAAGCTGGCCGGCGTGAAAGCGGTGATCACCGCCGCCGACCTGCCGGACCTCACCGATGGCGATGCCGCCATGTATGACGTCCTCGACAACTGCATGGCGCGCAGCAAGGCGCTCTATGACGGCCACGCCGTGGCCGCGGTCGCGGCTGTCGATGCCCGCACGGCGCGGCAGGCGCTGAAGCTCATCGAGGTCGACTACGAGCTTTTGCCGCATGTCACCGATGTCGACGAGGCGATGAAGCACACCGCCCCGCTGATCAACGACACGATCTTCACCGAGGGCCTCGAGGAAAAGCCGAAAAAACCGTCCAACGTCACCAAGCGCAGCCAGTTCGGCCATGGCGATGTCCATCAGGGTTTCGGACATGCCGATTTCATCGTCGAGCGCTCGTTCAAGACCGAGCAGACGCATCAAGGCTATATCGAGCCGCATGCCTGCGTGGCGAACGTCTCGTCCGACGGCACCGCGGACCTCTGGGTCTGCACGCAAGGACATTTCGTCTACCGCCAGCACTGCGCCCAGCTGCTCGGGCTGGAAGCCTCGAAGCTGCGCGTCACCTCGTCGGAGATCGGCGGCGGCTTCGGCGGCAAGACCCATGTCTGGGCTGAACCGGTGGCGCTGGCTTTGTCGCGCAAGGCAGGCCGGCCGGTGAAACTGGTGATGACCCGCGACGAGGTGTTCCGCGCCTCGGGCCCGACCAGCGCGACCTCGATCGACGTGAAGATCGGCGCCCGCAAGGACGGCACCATCACCGCCGCCGAGGCGACACTGCGCTATTCCAGCGGCCCCTATGCCGGCACCTGGGCCGAGATCGGCGCCATGACGGCGTTTGCCTGCTACAAGCTCGATAACGTCAAGACCGTGGGCTTCGAAGTGCTGGTCAACCGGCCGAAGACGGCGGCCTATCGCGCACCCTCGGCTCCGATGGCGGCGTTCGCCGTGGAAAGTGCCGTCGACGAGCTGGCCAAGGAGCTCGGCATGGATCCGGTCGAGTTCCGCATCAAGAACGCCGCGCAGGAAGGCACGAGATCCTCCTACGGCCCGGTCTACGGCCCGATCGGCATCGGCCCGACGCTGGAGGCGGCGAAGACCCATCCGCACATGAAGGCGCCGCTGGCCAAAAACCAGGGCCGCGGCATGGCCTGCGGCTTCTGGTTCAACTTCGGCGGCCAGACCTGCACCGACCTCAACATCGGCATGGACGGCTCGGTCTCGCTGGCCGTCGGCACCGTCGACGTCGGCGGCTCGCGCGCGTCGCTGTCACTGGTGGCGGCGGAGGAACTCGGCATTGCCTATGAGCAGGTCAAGGCTGTTGTCGCCGACACGTCTTCCCTCGGTTACAACGACATGACCGACGGCAGCCGCGGCACCTTCTCGTCCTCGATGGCGACGATCTCGGCCGCCCGCAACGCGATCAAGATCCTGCGCGACCGCGCCGCGCAGATGTGGGACATCCCGGTCGACGACGTAGTCTGGGAAAACGGCCACGCCATCGCCAAGGGCGAGAAATACGGCAACCTTGCAGCACTCTCGCTCAAGGAGATCGCCGCCGCTTCCGGCAAGACCGGCGGCCCGATCGCCGGCCACAGCGAGCTCGTCGCCGACGGCGCCGGCGTCTCCTTCGCCACCCATATCTGCGACATCGAGGTCGACCCCGAGACGGGTGCCGCGCGCGTGATCCGCTACACGGTGATCCAGGATGCCGGCAAGGCGGTGCACCCGACCTATGTCGAGGGACAATACCAGGGCGGCGCCGCGCAAGGCATCGGCTGGGCGCTCAACGAGGAATATATCTACGGCAAGGACGGGCGTCTCCAGAACGCCGGCTTCCTCGACTACCGCATCCCGGTCTGCTCGGACCTGCCGATGATCGACACCCAGATCCTCGAGATCCCCAACCCCAACCACCCCTATGGCGTGCGGGGCGTCGGCGAAACCTCGATCGTGCCGCCGCTGGCGGCGATCGCCAATGCGATGTCGAATGCCGCCGGCGTGCGCATGACCCACATCCCGATGTCGCCGCCACGGGTTCTCGCCGCGATCGAGGCGGAACGGGGAGGTTAGAGCGAGGTCTGGCAATGGTCGAAGTCACGCTCTGGGGCGCCCTCGGCCAGCTCGCCGGCGGCCAGAGCAAGGTCGAGGTCGAGGCCAAGGATATCAGGGAGCTGTTCAGGAAACTGGCTGAACAGTATCCCGGCATCGAGCCCTGGATCGAGAAGGGCATCGCGGTGGCGATCGACGGCACGATCTATCGCGATACGTGGTCGAAGGAACTACCGCAGGGCGCAGAGATATTTCTGCTGCCAAGATTGGCAGGGGGGTGACGGGACCGCCCCGCCATCGGCTAGCATCAAGGCCTCGAACGTCGTGGTTGGGCCGAGAGCGGAAGAACCGCTTTTGGGCCGATTGAACTGAAAGCCGACCTTCGCGCCCAGCACATCGGCGGCTGTTTTGCGCCTGGACCGGACATTGCATGTCTAGCATGTGCGTCATCATGCCCGCAGCTTGTCGAGCAAGGTCTTAGCCTCTTTCAAATCGATCGTGTCGAAGCCTTCGGTGAACCAGCCGTAGGTCGGCGCGAGCAGGTCGTGCGCCTCGGCGCGCTTGCCCTGTTCGGCCAAAAGGCGCGCAAGCGATGTGGCGGCGCGCAGCTCCCAGGATTTGGCACCTTGCTTGCGAGACCGTTCGATCGCTTGGCGGAACGAGATTTCAGCCTCCTGGCAATCGCTTGGTTCCGCGGCAGCCAATATAGCACCTCGGAGCCGCAGCAATTCGGCGTCGCACCACTGCTCGCGGGTCCGGCTCACCTGGTCGAGAGCCCGATCGATCAGGCGCACGCCGTCCGACGCGCGATTGACACTCCCGAGCACCTCCCCGAGGAATCCCATCGTGTACGCCTGCGTCACTTGCGTTCCGACGGCCTGCATCCGGGCCAGGCTATCCTCAATTTGGGCGATCGCTCGCTCCTTCTGGCCCTGCTTCGCCGAGAGCCATCCCTTCTGCTGGGCGGCCATGGAAACCCAGAAGGGATACGCCTGCTCGGTCGCGAAAGTGAGCGCTCGGTCGATCCGCTCCTCGGCTTCGGCCACCTCGCGTCGGAAAATTCGTAACCACGCTGCCCATACCAGCACGTAAGCGCGGCTGAAGGGGTGCGCCAATCGTTCGGCCAAGACAAGGGCGTCTTCCATCCGGGTCAGCGCCTGGTCGGGGTAGCCGAGGTGCCAAAGCACCGCTGACCCACGACATAAGCAAATCGGTCCGGGATCCTGGCCGTAGAGGGCGAGATGAGCTCGATGTCGCTGTGGGCGATACGCTTCGGAGGCCAGCTCTAGATGTTTCCGTGCCTCCCTGAAGTCGCCGCGCCAAGAACAGCTGACCCCCCGAGCATAATGGGCTTCGACCACCCACACGGGATCGTTACTCTGCAGGGCAAGGTCGAGAAGCCGTCCGCTCAGCTCGTGCGCCGCCGTGAGTTCGGCGCGCGTGGCCGAGTAGATGGCCAGGCCGAGCAGAACCGGGAAGACAACCGCATCTTCTGGCATCACCTCGCAAAGGCGGCGCGCGCGAGAATAAATCGGCTCGACCTCGGCATTTGCGTAGCCATTCTTGGCGGTGAGCACGCGGCCCAGCACCGTTAGCGCTGCGAGCTCCCGTCGCTTGCGCTCCGGGCCCGCGGGGAGCGTTTCGATTAAGTTCAGCGCTTTCTGCAGATGGCTCTGGGCCTCATCGTTGGCCGAACGGTCGTTGGCGCTCTCTCCCGCGCGCTGCCAATAGCTGATGGCCTGAAGGGAGAGGCCTGCAGCCGTATAGTGCTGAGCCACGATCTCGGGCTCGTGTTCGACGACCTCGCCGAAATGCTGCTCGAGCGCGTGGGCGATCCGGGTGTGCAGCTGCTGGCGGCGACTGCGCAGCAAGGTGGAATAGGCGGCATCTCCCACCAATGCGTGCTTGAAGATGAACGTCGCGTGCGGCGGCCGACCGCGCGCGATCACGAGTTCGGCGCTGATTAGTTGGTCGAGGGCGCCCTGCAGTTCCCGTTCCTCGCGCTGCGCGACCGCCGCCAGCAGCTCATAAGAAAATTCGCGGCCGATGGCGGCGCCAATCTGGGCGACCTCCCGCGCTGGCGTCATTAGCCGATCTAGCCGCGCCAGCAGAGAATCCTGCAGGGTTGCAGGGATCGCCAACGGTGGCAGCGGGCCCGAGAGTGTGTAGCGGTCGCCTTCATCGGTCAGCACGTCAGATTCAATTACGGCCTTGGTCACCTCCTCGAGGAACAGGGGCACGCCGTCGGTCTTGGCCACCATCTGCTCGAGCAACCCGCCCGGCAGCGCCTTGCCCCCGGTCAACCGCTCCACCAGGGCCACGCCCTGTCGGCGGCTTAAGCGGTTCAGCGTGAGCGAGGTGACCTGCGGGTGGTCGATCCACCGCGGCTCGAACTCAGGGCGGAAACTGAAGATCGCCAGTACTGCAAGGCGGGGGATCTGCTGGACCAATCGGTCGAGAAGCTCTAGCGAAGTTGGATCAATCCAGTGGATATCCTCGAAAACCATCAGTACGGGCTGGCGGGCCGCTAAGCCAATAAGCTGCCGGGCCAGAGCATCGAGGATCAGCTCCTTCTGGCGCTGAGGGCTGAGGTTCAGGGGTGCGTAGCGGGTGCCTACCGGAAGCGAAAGAAACGCCGACAACAAAGGGGCGACTTCCCGGACCTTGTCTGTGGACCGTGCCAAGAGACGCTCTAGCTTGTCGAGTTTTACGCTCGGCGAATCGTCTGGATGGAAGCCAGCCGCGCGGGTGAGCTGGACAATCGAAGGGCGAAGGGCGCTATTTGCGTGGAACGGTGAGCACTGGCAGCGGATGCGGATGTGCGGCCGGTCCCGCAGGCGCTTGCGGAGCGCCTGAATCAGGTGCGACTTGCCGATGCCGGGCTCGCCGGAGAGCAGGACCACCTGCCCCTCGCCGGACGCGGCCTTGCCCCAGAGCTCCGCAAGCAGAGCAAGCTCGTGCTCGCGCCCAACTGTGGGGGCGAGGCCGCTCGTCGCGCGCGCTTCGAACCGGGTCTCGGCGGTACTCTCGCGAAGCACGCGCCACGCGCGGATCGGGGCGTCGAACCCTTTCAGATCGTGCAGGCCCAGGTCGGCGAACTCGAACAGCCCACCGAGTAGTTGGCGCGTCGCGAGTGGGATCACGATCTGGCCGGGCGCCGCCAATGCTTGCAGCCGGGCCGCTAAGTTTGGCGATTCGCCGACCACCGCTTCCTCCTGCGCCGCTCCTTCGCCGATGAGGTCGCCCACCACCACCAGCCCCGTTGCGATGCCGACACGTATCGCCAGCGCCGCTTGTGCCGGGGTCGCGAGCCTTGCGATCGAATCAACGACCGCCAGCCCCGCGCGCACGGCTCGCTCTGCGTCGTCCTCATGCGCTTTCGGATAGCCAAAATACACCAGCACGCCGTCGCCCATGTATTTAGCCACAAACCCACCAAAGCGACGCACGGCCTCGGCAACGCACTTCTGATAGGCCGCAATCACCTCACGCAAATCCTCAGGGTCCATTCGCGCGGAGAGTGCAGTCGAGCCGACAAGGTCCGAGAACATCACGGTGACTTGGCGGCGCTCGGCGGTGTCTTTCGCGGCGTTGTCGATTGCCTGAGGCGCATCGGATAACAGCGATGTTGGTGCGCTTACTTGAGCGCGCAAGGCTGCGATGGCGTCGAGCAGCTTACGACGATGTCCGACAAATCCGACACCAAGATCCTTCAAGTCCTCGGCCGTCAACCTCGGCAGGACCGTGTCGTCGATCTCATTCTCGCGGAAGGAGGCCTCATACTGTTCAAGGCCAAGCCTCCGCAGCCAACCTCCGACGTCCATGGTGGCGCCCCTGGCTTGCCTACCCACGCATGATCCACCAGGGGAGACAGCCTGTCTAGGACCGGGTTTTGAATGTTTGGGTCAAACCCGAACATCATGCCGCCTGAGCCCAATGCCTGCTTTCGGGAGACGACGAAGGAGCCATCAGTGGCGGACATGAGGCGCGAGGCGGCCATTCACCGTAACTTGCCGGAACGCAACAAGGCCCCTCGCGGGCCTTGCCGTATCAAACGCTGCCGTAGAGCGGTTCGCCGCTCACTTCCCCATCAGTTGCTTGCATTCTCAGCCCTGATCGCGGTGGTCTCCACCGTCACCGTCGGCTGCACCGCCACGGCGGCGGGAAGCCCGACACCAGACCGCAGGCGATCGACGCGACACGCGCCAAAGGGCCGTACCTGACCCTATGCTCGCTTCACAATTCTCGGTTTAGTCGGTCGGCGGGATTGAGCCGCGCTCTCGAGGGCCAAGGCCAACCGCTTCTCTTCTTCGATGGCGCGATCTACTGCCTCGATTTCCTCTTGGAGCGCCTTCAGCTCGGCTCCGTAGCTGGAGCCATCGCTGTCCCCGATCTGAAAGCCACTTGCCCGCATTGCGTCGCGAGTATGGTGCACGTTACGGACTCCTTCGCGTCGAGTTGCGACCAGGATTTCCCTAAACTCTTCAAGACGTTCAACGTGATTGCGAGTCATTGCGTTCTCCTATTTCGTCGTCATCGTCGCTGCGGCGATTCAGAACGGCTAAAAATTACGACGCAGAAGGTTTAAATGATTACAGCAGATTCTCTCGACAAAGCATGAGTGCGGAAGCTCAAATTTGAACGTCTTGCAATAACGTGGAGCGCAGCAGGCGGAAATTGGCCTGGGACCGAGGTGTTAGACTCTTCCGGCGGCTTCGAGGCTCGGAAGGCCAGAAGCGGACCTCTAAGCGCCGGGCCACTGCAAGGGTTCTCAATAACCCTCGGGCGGTCAATACGTGGCGTCCCACGGGGGCTCTGTCGCCAAGTTGTACATCACGTGCGCACTTCACAAGCCACCCCGGCCATAGCGCCAATGCCAAGCATGCACTAACATTGCAACTCGACCCCGTTGGGGCTGGCCAGTGATCTGTTCAAAGGGAAGTACCCATGACCAATCATTGCTGTGGACCGGGCTATGCTTCTCCAGCCGAGGCGATGACGGCACCTCGCGAAAAGCTGCTCTATACGATTGCCATCTACACCGGCACGGGCATTCAGAAGCCGGACTATCTGTGCACCATCGATGTGGACCCGGAGAGTTCGACCTACAGCCAGGTGATTTCGCGTCTGCAGATGCCGGGCATTGGCGATGAGCTTCATCACTCGGGCTGGAATGCCTGTTCGTCGTGCCATGGCGATGCTAGCATGGAGCGGAAATATCTGATCGTGCCAGGTGTGCGCTCGTCAAATCTGCATATTGTCGATTGTGGTACCGATCCGCGCAGCCCGACACTGTTCAAGGTGATAGACGGCGCTGAAATCAAAGCCAGGACCAACCTGTCGGCGCCACATACGGTGCATTGCCTCGGCTCGGACATCATCGTTTCCATGCTTGGTGACGCCCAGGGCAATGCCCCCGGCGGCTATTTGCAACTCAGCAAGGAGTTCGAGGTTGTCGGCCGCTGGGAAAACTCCATGGGCAGTATCAAGTTTGGTTATGATTTCTGGTACCAGCCGCGACACAACGTAATGGTCAGCTCGGAATGGGCCGCGCCCAATACCTTCATGCCTGGCTTTGACCTGGAAGAGGTTGGTCATCTGAAATATGGCCGAGAGATCCATTTGTGGGATTTTGAAAAGAAGGAGCCAAAGCAAACATTCTATCTCGGTGAAGATGGCTTGATCCCACTGGAAGTGCGATTCCATCATAACCCCGACAGCAGTCACGGCTTTGTTGGCGCGGCCCTTTCTGCAAATATCATCCATTGGTGGAAGGACGCGGCGGGTGACTGGCAATGGGAAAAAATTGTCGATGTCGGCAATGAGCCGCATCCCGAATGGCCGATACCAATACCGGGCGTGATCTCGGTCATTCTGCTCAGCATGGACGATAGATACCTCTATCTGTGCAACTGGTTGCATGGCGACATTCGTCAATACGACATCTCGGACCCTCACAACGCCAAGCTTACCGGACAAGTGTGGATGGGCGGACTTCTCGGCCGTGCGCCTGAGGTCAATGGCGTGAAAGTGACTGGCGGGCCTCAGATGATACAGCTCAGCCTCGACGGCAAGCGCCTCTATGTGACGACCTCACTCTTCTCGACCTGGGACAATCAGTTCTATCCGGAAATCCGCACCAATGGCGGATGCATGCTAATGGTCAATTGCGATACGGAAAACGGCGGCATGGAAATCGATCCGCTATTCGTTGTTGATTTTGGTAAGGAACCGAATGGACCAAGCCGCTGCCACGAAACCCGTTATCCCGGCGGTGATTGCACGAGCGACATCTGGGTATGACCAGCTTCACCATCACTCTCGCCAATCAAGGCGGTGCGGCCTTTGACGTCGATCACCGCAAGCCCCTCTTGCAAAGCTTGCGCGAGCAGGGCGTGGATCTGCCGTATGGGTGCAAGTATGGCGGCTGCATAACCTGTGCAGCCAAAATAATCAGCGGCAAAGTCGATCAAAAAGCGCAGCGAGCGCTGAACAACCGTCAGATCAACAATGGCTATATAATCCTCTGCGTCGCCCGCCCTATGAGCGACTGCACGCTGGAGGTCGGCGTTGAGAGCCACGACAAGCTCTATCGCAACCCCTTCCTTGACCCGCTGGCCGCTCATGAATTGAAAGCCGATATTGCGACCCCGTTGGAAGCAAAGAAATGACCCATATGAATCATGATGAGCCCTATTCGGAGGCTTATCTGCAAGACATTCTGAAATCGGTCAAAACCATCGCGATGGTGGGGGCCAGCCCCGATAAGACCAAATTTTCCTATGGGGTACTCAGGGTGCTGCACGAAGTCGGCTACGACATGATCCCGGTCAACCCCAGTCCCGGTCTGGATGAGATTCGAGGGCTTAAGGTGTACGCGTCACTAGCGGCCATCGACCGGCCTGTGGACATGGTTGAGGTTTTTCGCCGCTCCGAAGACCTGTTGGAAGTTGCACAGGAGGCCATCGCAATCAATGCCAAGGTTCTGTGGGGTCAGATTGGGGTGCGCGATGACGCTGCCGCCCAGTTGGCGGAGGAAGCGGGCTTGAAAGTGGTGATGAACCGCTGTCCCAAGATTGAGTTGTTCCGCCCCTTCTGGAAGCCAAAGCTGCATTTGGGAATATGACTGCAGGGGCGCAGAATTCGGCGTTGTTTTCGCTCTCAAAGCGGACGTCTGGCGCAACATGCGCTCACGATCCGGATGAGACCTTACGGCCCGTTACCAGACGGCCAGCAAGGACATGGCCGGCCTTGCTGAAAACTTTCATTCTCTCGGGGGGGCTTCCACAATCTGTTAGGCACTGGTTGGAAGTGGCTACGATCAGGCAGTCGTGGTACTTTTGTCGGCTTGAAAGCGTGACACACCGCAGTTTGCCTTGGGAGATGCCAAATGCGCATGCCCTTGCTCTTCATTCCACTGCTGCTTGCACCGATTGTATCGCATGCCGCCGACATTCACGACGCCGCCATGGCGGGCGATGTCGCGGCGATCACGGCGGCGCTCGATGCAGGCGCCGGTATAGATGAGAGTGATGGAACTGCAACGCCGCTCTATCTTGCGGTCTGGATGGGCCACATCGAAGCGGCAAAACTGCTCATAGAGCGTGGGGCGGACGTCAACGCCCAGACGACTGGGGGTCCCCCGCTGATGGCGGCTGTCGGGCCAGGTAAGATCGATCTGTTAAAGCTGTTGCTGGAGCGGGACGCAGATCCAAATACCAACCGTGGTGGCGAATTCGCCCTTCATGTCGCCGTCGCTCTCGATTGTTTCGACTGCGTGAAGGCACTGGTCGAGGCCGGCGCAGACGTGAATGCGAAGACAATGGACGGCAAGACACCGCTCCATCTGGCAAAAAGCAGGGGGCAACGCGAAGTTGCCGACTATCTCTTGTCGCACGGCGTCGTCTTGCCAATACCAGCCCCAATCTCAATGAAGTTGGCTTCTGCCGATGTCGAGAAAGGGCGAACCTACTTCACCGGCCGGTGTACCAATTGCCACAACGCCGAGCCACAAGGAGGGAATAAAATAGGACCGAACTTGTGGAGCGTCGTCGGCCGCGACAAGGCATCTGTGGCAAATATGCGTTACTCCGACACGTTGCTGGGCTGGGAGGGTGTATGGACGTACGAGGACCTGAACAGATATCTCTTCGGGCCCATGCTCACCACGCCGGGCGTCAAGATGGAGACTCCTGGTGTCCCGGACGACACCGAACGGGTCAACCTGATCGCCTACTTGCGCACACTCAGCGACAAGCCGATCCCGCTGCCCTGAATCGAGGGTATCTTGTGCAACTGCTGCTACGGGCCTGCGTTGGCTAGGCGATAGTACTTTGCCTGGAGGTACGATGCCAGATGATCGCTGAGATCACGCGCGTCGTCGCCGGCGCCGTCGATCAGAGAGACTTGCGGCGGCGCAGAAACTGCGTCCCCATCAGGTACAGGCCCGGATGTTCCACTACACCGCCGTCGTGACGGACGTAGCCCTTGCGGTCGAGGACCGATGCTGCTCCTAGCCAGGAAGTCAGCCAATGCGCTGGGCTGCCCGGATAGCCATGTTCGACCAGCGATGTGACCAAAGAGTTCGCCGACCTGAAGCCCGTTGCCCCGCCACTCTAGCAATCTGTCTTCCAGCCGCCGCACTGCATCCCCTGCGCGCAAAACTGCTACGGCTTAGAAAGGCATATTGACAAAACTCGCGTTCCCTCGCTTTCCTAAAGCGTTCTCTAATATACGGAGGCAGCGATGCCGTACACGTATCGGTGCAGGGACTATCCGGGGATGGAAGCGTGCCCGGCGAGCTTCACGGCAGAGAGCGCGTCAGAGGTAATGAAGCACGTCGAACTTCACGCTGAAGTCGCCCACGGCGAAGACCCGAAACAGTGGTCGCAGGCTGACCGGGAGCAACTGCAAAACCTGATTGTCGCCAGTTAGGTCCGCTTTCGCCGGAACTGCGAACGCTAACGTCATCAAGTGTCCTGGATGCTAGAGGCTCGTCCTTCACGTTTCTGGGGCTTTGGGCGACGCCTAGGTAGGACCCAAAAGATGCCGTTGAGGACGCGGCGGTCATTCACCCTTGGAACGCCGCGCGGCTTGTTCGGCAGCATCGGCTTGATGGCGGCCCATTCGTGATCGTTGAGTTCGTAGCGCATTGATCAAGTTCCATCCGGGAGGCAAAGCCATCGCTGTATGGATTGCCTACTACTCCGAAAGGCACAGGGAGGATCAGGGAATGACAGCCGATCTGAGGTTCCAGTTAATCCGCCGTACCGTGACAGAACTCGTCGCGAATGAGGGTGAAGTGGCAGGAAGGCTTGAGCGAGCGCAGCAATTGTCCGCCGGGCACCCCGATACCCTTGCCGCCATTGAGCGCCTCCGACCGATGGTGCAGCTGCACTGCGATGAGCTTGCTGCCTACCTCAAGGAGTCCGGTCCGGCCGAGCCGAGTGGCGAGATAACGAGCCCTCTGTCCGTATTGCGGCAGTCCAACGCACTCGCCGAGGCACTGCGGGACCTATCCCTAGCGTTCCACAATTGCGCACTCGGCTACGCGATGCTGTTCGAGGTGGCGCTTCGGCTCTATGAGCCGCGTCTCAGAGAAATCGCGCCGAAGCATCTGAAGGCGCATGCCGACGCTGCACTATCCACGGCGCAGCTGCTGCCAGGGGTTGTGGCCCGGCAGCTCGCCCAGGACGGGCTTCACTGCGCATGTCTCTGCCCCATGTGCGGTCTCGGTGCCTGCGGCTGCGTGGACTATGGCACCCAAACACTGACCACCGCCTGGCGCGATGCGGCTGCATCTCGGCCTGGTCTTCCCTGGCCTTCTGAAGTCCCGATCGAGTCGGAGCCGCCCGCTTTCGTCCTCCAAACTCCCAAGCCGGATAGCCAGCTGGCGCGGGCCGGAGTGCTAGGGGGAGAACTAGTCCTCGCGGTTGATGGCCAACAGGTGCGCGGCTTCTGGGACGTTCAGGTTGCGATCCGCAAGCACTCGCTCGGGGACGAGGTGGGTCTCCTGATCCAGCGCGGTTCGGAAACTCCGCGCGAGCTTAAGATCCGGCACTTAAGCGAGTATCCGAAGACATGAGAGGGTGCCAGAGCATCGTCTCGTCTAACGAGGCAGTGGAGCTCACCGCTGGCTCGCGTTTGCCCGCTGCGGCCGTTCCTCCGCGCCGGAGGAGGTGTGGCCGATGACCAGCTCCGTGTTTGAGCGTTCAAAGGCTGCGCTTTAGTGTGCGGAATTCGAATGGCCCGATGTCGGCAATTCGAACTTAGCGCTCTAAAGACAGCTTTCAGCGGCGCTAAGCGGACATGCTGAATCTATGAGTACGCTGCCCGCGTGTTCATAATCCGGTTCTCTAAACGCTGCTCGTGGGATGTACGCTTCGTTCCGAAAGCGACTGCGGTGCGGCTCGCTCCGGCAGGCCGGCATTGCGGAGATTCTTGCAGAAGTGCTCAAGGTAAGTGGCATCGCTATAGGGCGCGAGCTTCGGATCGGTCCATTTTTCCAGCGTGGCGCCGACATCGAGTTCGAGAGCGCGTTTCACCGATTTCTGGGCCTGCTGCTGGTACCCGGCGGCCGCGAAGCTGGCGGCCTGATAGATGCGCATGATGGCGCTATCCAGCGATCGCAGGCTGGCGAAGGTGGCGATGGCCTTGTCGTATTGGCGAGCATCGAAATAGATCTGGCCCAGTTGGGAAGTGTACCATTCATAGTGAAACGGATTGAGGCGCATGGCCTTTCGTGCGTGCTCGATGCCCTCTTCCGCCCTGCCCGCATAGCTCAGGCAAAGAGCGTAGTCGGTCGTCACGTCGGCGTCGTTGGGATTGCATTCGAGGGCCTTCCGGAAGGCCTCAAGTGCCACGCCATGATTCAATGTATACAAATGATAGTTAGCGAAAGCCCAATAGGACCAGGAATCGCCGTCGTCGCAGGCAATCGCCTCCACTGCCCATTGGCGGGCCAGTTCCATCGAAACATCATAGTCGTCGGCCCAGCCGCAACAGGCGTCGACCGTGTGACTCATTGCCATTTTGCTATAGGCCTTGGCGAGTCTCGGATCACATTCGATTGCCCTGGTCAGATGCTCCCTGGCAAGGCTCTCTCCTTCCTTGCTGAAACGACAGGCATCAATGGCGCGCTGGAGATGGTCCAGGGCGACGAAACTCTCGAGTCCGGCGGACTTGCTTCGGTCACGCCAGGCCTTGCCGAGCCTGCCGCCATAGCCGGACGCAAGCGTGCCGATGATCGTCCCGGTGATTTCGTCCTGGACCGAGAAGATATCCGTCAGTTGCCGGTCATAGGTCTCGGTCCAAAGCTGCCGGCTCTCGGCTCCGTCGACAAGTTGGACCGAGACGCGGATGCGATCCCCAGCCTTCTGAACACTTCCCTCCAGAATATAGCGAACCGAAAGTTCACGCGCGGCCTCAGCCGATGTCACCGACCGGTTCCGGTAGGCCAGGGTGGAAAACCTGTCGATGACGAACAACTCGTGAAAGCGCCCGAGGCTGGCGATGATGTTGAGCGCCAATCCTTCGCAGAAAATATCCTGCGCCGCATCGCCGCTCAAATTGGCGAAGGGAAGGACGGCGATGGACGGTTTGGTCGGCGACGAAGCCTCACCTACAACTGGCGCGGCCGATAACCCCGCGACTGGCCTCGGTCCCGCATATTTGTAGCCCCGGCCGTGCACCGTCATGATCATGCCGGCATCGAGCGCCTTGCGCAGCGCCGAAATATGGACCTGCAGCGTGTTCTCCTCCACCACCAGGCCCGGCCAGACCGCATCGAAGAGTTCCGTCTTTCCGACCACCTCGTCCGGCCTCTCGAGCAACATGGCGAGAATGTCGAAGGAGCGAGCCGAAAGCTCCACCGGCCCCTTCGGCCCCAGCAGCAGCCGTTCGGCACGTTTCAGGCGGTAGTTCCCAAACTCCAAGTCCATTGGCCAAGAACCCATCCCTCGCGGGCAGGATAATCCAAGATGATCCTGAAGGCGAACTTCAGGGCTGTTCAGGACTCTTCAGGTCCGGGCCCAGGACCTGAGTGGGTAGCGGTGTCATTCTCATCGTCACAGGAGGACACCATGACCGACATGTCCACAACCGCCCCGATCACCATCCGCCGCCTTAAACTGCCACGGCCAAGCTTTCCGAGGCTCGAAATCGGCGCATCGCTTGACGCCATGTTCAGTTTGGTGGGCGATGCACTCAACATGGCCTACGTGGCCCCTTACGCCGGTCCCCGTCGCCAGCCGCAGGTCGCCCCAGACGATAATCTCGAAGGTCGGGATGATCCCAGTTGGTAACTCCCCTTGCGTTCATCCTGTCGGCATCGATACGGCTATGGCTGCGTGCCAATGAGTCCACGCCCCTAGCCGGTTGAATTTTGCCTGAGGTAAGAAGCCAGATGATCGCTGAGATCACGCGCGTCGTCGCCAGCGCCGTCGATCAGCGAAGACTTGCGGCGGCGCAGAAACTGCGTCCCCATCAGGTACAGGCCCGGATGTTCCACTACACCGCCGTCGTGACGGACGTGGCCCTTGCGGTCGAGGACCGGCAGTTCCAGCCAGGAGTAGTCCGGCCGGTAGCCGGTGGCCCAGATGATCGTCCTGATAGCGCCTCCGGCAAGATCGAGGCCGAGCGGCGGGTTGTCCTCGACACGGGTCGGCGGCGGGCGATCCGGCGGCCCGACCGTAGCGTCCAGGCCGTTGGCGCGCGCCCATTCGTCGATGAGGTCGAGCAGCCGGGCCATCTTGAGGTCGGAAAGCGCGCACATGTTGCGCAACGACCCCGCAAACTGGGCCTTGCCGTCTTCGGTGATGCCGGCAAGACGACCGATGAGCCGGACGCCGAGGTCGTCGAGCGCATTGAGGTCGAGGGTGGTGCGGTCGGGAGTGCCGGCAAGCTGCAGCGAAGGAACCCGTCGCGCCCGCTTGATGTCGTCCACCTCGTCGTAACGCTCGTCGAGCACGCCGGCGGCGTCCATCCACCATTCGAGGTCCTTGCCGCGATAGACGCGGGGCGCCCGGATGTGCTCGCCCACCGACAGGGTCACTTGACGCCCCGAACGCTGCAGCTCCTGTGCGATCTGGGTGCCGCTCGACGACGCGCCCACCACCATCACGCCACCGTCGGCGACCTGACGCGGATTGCGGTAGGACTGTGCCGTCAGCATGGCGACCGACGGCGGCACGCGGCTGGCGACGTCGGGCAGGCGCGCGATGTTGCACGCGCCCGACGCCAGCACGACGGTCCGACACCGCCACTCGCCGCCGTCCGTGCGCACAAGATATCCCGCCCCGTCGCTGCGAACCGAGGTAACGGTCGTGTGGGTTCTGACCGGAGCCGAGATCGCCTTGGCATAGTTCCCGAGGAAATCGATCACCTCAGGCATCGTCCGGTAGCCGTCGGGATCGTCACCGTCATAGCGGAAGCCCGGCAGCCGGCTCTGCCAGTTCGGGGTGAGCAGCCGCAGTGAATCCCATCGCTCGGTGCGCCAGGTATTGGCGATCTCGCCGCGCTCCAGCAGCACATGGTCGATAGAGCGCTCCGCCAGGCAGCGGCTCATAGCGAGCCCCGCGTGCCCCGCGCCGACGATCACTGTAGTGACGGAACTAATCGCACCCTCTCATCAGGAGAGTCTACGGTTCGAAGCGCCTTTCAGTTCACCACGACCGTGACGTTCGTCGGATTGGTGACAATGTCATAGACCGCCGACCGCTTCTGCGACTGAGCGACGATAGCCTCGATGTCCTCGCGCTTGGCGTCGGCGTCGATGTTGTATTTCACCGTGATGCCGCTGAAGCCGTTGCGCACGTCGCTGTCGATGCCGAGTATTCCGGCGAGATCCATGTCGCCTTCGATGGTCGCCTTCACCGACTTTAACTGGATGTTCCGGTTCTGGGCAACCGCGGCGATGCCAGCGGTCAGGCAACTCGCCAGTCCGACCAGCACGTATTCGACGGGCGTGGCGCCCTTGTCCTGGGAAGCGAAGACCTCCGGATGGTCTGCGTCGAATGTGAAGGTGGTCTTGCGATGCTGATCCTCGCCGAGACCGTAGAAGCTCTCGACCGACGAGTGGCTGTGGGTGCCATCCTTCCATTCGCAGGCCGCGCGCCACTTGAACTGCGCCGCCTCCGGGGCGTTGGTAAGCGCTTCGCGTGCGCCGAGCAGCGCCTCTACGTTAACGCCGTTGTTTGCCTGTACTTCGGAAGCCATAATTATTGTCCTCCCTACCTTGCACTGGCTCAAAAACCCGACCGATCTCACTGACCTCCCGATCAGATTTCACCATGGCTGGGCATGCTATGGGTCGCGAAGCGTTTCTTCAAGTTGTTTCCGCTGCGGAATGTTCGCCCTCGTGTACCGAGTTGCGCCTTTGCAGGCTCTGGCACGACCACGACCTTCAGCGTGGTCAATTGCAGTGTCTGCTTCCGGGCGCGGCGAGATTCGCCTCTATGGCCGACATGCGGCGCAAAGCTGACAGGCCCTCTAGTACCGTTTGCTGCCATTCGCGATGCGAACAATGAGGTCATCGTTGTGGGTGCGCACTTGAAATGAGTTATGGAGTGACGAGGCCCAGCAGTTGGCTGTGGGATCGTCTGCCCGAGGAGGTGCAGCGTTCGTGGGGCGCCATCTAGTGTAAAAGCGGTGCCCTCCGTGCTATGAATGGATTGTCGAAGCCGTCCTAGGCCGACCGCCATTTCAGCAGGCCCAAGGACGTATGTGCCGCAACATGGGCTCAAGCCACCCGCCCGCACATCTGTTGTCGATTGGCCCGCTAGGAGGGATCAGCATGTCAGAACGTCTCGACATAGGCCCGCTGCAACTTGGCGAAACGGCGCCCAATTTCGTGCTCGACGCGATTACTCGCGAGGGCAAGATAGCTATCGACGATTTCCGCGGCGAGAAGCCGGTGCTGGTCGGATTGTATCGAGGTCTCCATTGTCCTTTTTGCAGGCGTCATATCGCGACGGTTTCGCTGCTCACACCAGCCCTTAACGCAAAGGGCATCGAAACCCTGACGGTGGTGAACACGCCGATCGAACGGGCACGCCTTTATCTCCGTTATCATCCGATGCCGGCTCTGCTCGCGGCGTCTGATCCTGAGCGAGCTTCTCACCGCGCTTTTGGGCTCCCCAATATGCAGATCACCGAGGGTGAGAGCGCATGGCCGCACAAGGTCTCAATGAGCGATGTGAAGGCGATACGGCTCAACGTGCCGGGCGAAATGCCTGAGCCGATGGATCCGTTTGCCACGCTCGATTATCTGAACAAAAAAGACAATTACGATATCACTGAAGCGGACCAGCAAATGATGGCGACCGGCGTGGGCCAGCTCATGGGCCAGTTCCTGCTCGACCGCAACGGCGTCGTTCGCTGGACGTTCTCCGAGGTTTTCGATGGCGGCTTGGGCGCCCGCCCGAACTCTGAGGCGATGATGTCGGTCGCGTCGCAAATCGGAAGGTAAGGAGCAGCTTCGGTAGGGGGCTAGGCGCAGGTTAGGCGAAGTTGGCCGCCGTCGCCTGATGGTGCCCTACAATCGGGACCGCACTCGCCTGCCATGAACCCGGGGGGCGGGGGCGCGGTCGTCCAGCCGCCCTACTACCAGCGCGAGCCGAGCGGCGTCCGCACTGCGGGCTCAGCGGCCTCTTGCTGCAGGTCTGCGGCGATGCGCCGGCTTACCGCCCCAGTAGATTTCGTTCGACGGTTTTCAGCTGCGCCAGCATCGCATTTTTCGCACATTCCAGAGCGCGGCGAACCAGACAATCCAGGATTGCCTGGTGCTCGTCGCAATACCTCCGGCGGCGTTCCTCCGAGAACGAGCACTTCTTCATTTCGAACCAGGGCGATTGATTCCGAATGGCGTGCAAGCGGTTGCGGATCTCTTTAAGGAGGTCGTCGCGGCAGCACGCGAATACTCGGTGATGGAATTCGGCGCCCCAATGCTCGAAATCCGGCATGTCCTTGGCGTCGCATGCCGTCTAATGCGACGCTTCGCGAACCGCGTTCAGTTCGGTTGCGCTGGCATTGGTTGCCGCAAAGGGCGGCTGCCGGATCGAGCAACTGCCTCCCTCGTCGGCTGACATGAGGCGCACCTGCGACGTCCAGCGTGGTTGCCGCTCCTGCTTTCAGGCGGCGGCAGAGCTCGCTTCGATGGCCGATATGAAGCGCAAAGTGGCCGGCCGTACCTGCCTGACCTGAATTGCAGGGCGAATGCTACTATGAGGCCGAACGGCGCACTTCGCCGAGGCCTCTACACCCCCAAGCGTCGGCTCCGTATCCACCTCCAGCGCCTCTTCCGCCTCATCCTGCCGGAGCCCCCGCCGCCCATCGCCAGACCTTCCAGAAGCAAGCTTGGTCGAGGTCAGTCCGCGACTTCTGCTTCCAGCACGCCCCCTTGCCTTCGGCCACCGTCAGACCGGCGAACTGCTCGATACCGGCCGGGCGACAGGCCATGATGTCGATGGAACAGCTTCGAAAACGCGGCCGCGGTCTCGTAGCCGACACGGGTCGCAATCCGTGCAATCCCCTCGTCGCTTGTTTCGAGCAGAAACGCAGCCTCCGACATCCGGCGTGCGATCAGATAGCGGTACATGGATTGGCCGACGAGGTTGGTGAAGCGAGCTGAGAACGCCGAGCGACCGAGCCCCACGCGCTGCCCCAGGTCGCTAAGGGTCCAGGGTTGATCCGGTCGTTCGTGGATCAACTGAAGCGCCGGTCCTATGTGCGGGTCCGCCATCGCCCCCAGCCACCCGCCTTCTCCGGAAGCGAGAGACTTGATCCAGCTTCGCAGCACCTCGACGAAGAGCACTTCCGTCAGTCGTGAGAGGGCGACGTCCTGGCCGGGGCGCGCAAGCGCCGACTCGCTCACCATGCGTTGCAGTATAGCCTCGAGCCATCCGCCGTCTTCCGTCGGCCTCAGGAGAAGCAGGGGCGGCAGCAGTTCCAACACGCTGCCGCGCGAGGGCCGCTCCACGGTGAAATTGCCACAGATCATCGTCGAGAGCGGTTCCGCGTTGCCGCCATGACGAACGACGCCAAGACGTCCGGGCAGTCGATCGAGGTCCAGGATCGGTAACGGCTTCGTCCGGCGATCCGAATAAATCATGTGAGGCTCGCCGCGTGTGATGACGACAAAGTCGCCCGCGCTCATGTGGAGTTCTCGTCCCTGGTCGAGCGCAAGGGTAGCTGAGCCCCGGCTGAGATAATGGAACAGGGCGTAGGGGCGCGCCGGCAATGCCAGATTCCATGGATGGCCTAGTTCGAAGTGGAACAGCAGAGTTCCGCCGAGCCGAACGCGATCGAGCACTTGGGCGAGGATGTCCATCCTGCCGCTGTTAATACGACGGACGGTCAGACACAATATTCGGACGATTGAGGCCTAACGTCCAAATGCTCCACGTACTACTTGGTCGCAAGTCGAGCTAACGGGTCGCGCGGCGAACCATCGCCCAAACGGCAGATGGGAGAACCGCGACTCTTGCCGACACGCCTGCCCTTCCCCGGACCCCCGTCGTCCGTCATCCCAACAGGAGCAATGAATGCGAAATCTTCTACTCTCCGTCGCCGCTGTCCTCATGGCCGGAGCAACGTTTGCCGCCCCCGCCCAATCAGCTCAACTGCCCAAGGGGGCGGCGCACAATATCGTGCTCGTCCATGGCGCTTTCGTCGACCAGACGAGTTGGCAGCCGGTTGCCGATATCCTCACGAAGAAGGGCTACAACGTAACGCTGGTCGAAAACCCGCTCACATCCCTCGCAGCCGACGTCGATGCCACCAAACAGGCGCTCGCCAAACAGAAGGGCAAGACGGTTCTCGTTGGCCACTCCTGGGGCGGTGTGGTCATCACGCAGGCAGGTGACGATCCGAACGTCTCGGCGCTCGTCTACGTCTCCGCATTCGCGCCCGACGTGGGAGAATCTCTGGCGAGCTTGGCCAAGAGCGGTCCGGCAACCGAAGGCGGCGCGGCAATTCATCCCGACGAAAAGGGCAACCTCTATATCGACCCCAAAGTGTTTCCTTCGGCTGTCGCGGCTGACCTTCCTCCGGAGATCGCCGAATCCCTGGCAAACCATCAGCTCCCGTTGAACCACACGGCGTTCGAGGCTCCCGTCGACAAGGCAGCCTGGCACGACAAGCCGACGTTCTATGTGATCAGCACGAAGGACAAGGTCATCGCACCCGAGGTCCAGAAGATATTCGCCGACAGGATGAAGGCCCAGACGACGGAGGTCGCCGGCAGCCATGCCTCCCTCGTCGTCCACGCGAAGGAAGTCGCCGCGGTGATCGAAAAGGCCGCACTCGTGAAGTGACAATACCGCTCCCGGCACCTTAGTGCCGGGAGCACCACGCGTGCTCGGCGGACTGGGGAGTGCCTCCGTCCTGTCGTTCGGACGCATCAGCTTTCTGGGGGGGTAATGTTGGGG
Organism: Mesorhizobium sp. P2_B5; assembly: GCF_056404775.1. Taxonomy (NCBI): domain Bacteria; kingdom Pseudomonadati; phylum Pseudomonadota; class Alphaproteobacteria; order Hyphomicrobiales; family Phyllobacteriaceae; genus Mesorhizobium; species Mesorhizobium sp. P2_B5. Next base: position 214,324 of record NZ_JBFUDJ010000001.1, read on the forward strand.
CCACTATAGCCTAGCATCAAGGTCTCGAAGCGTCGTGAATGGGACCGACTGCAGACGGTCGGCTTTTGGCAAGATAGCTTGGAAACCTTGTGCCGTAGCTCCCCACGTTCCTTGACATCGGGTATTTATCCGAAATTATGGAGGAAAGAAGGATCGCAGGCATGACGGGAATCGCGCTGTCGGGCGTTTCAAAGCACTTTGGCGCAGTCGAAGTGATCCGCGAGGTTAGCCTGGACATTGAGTCAGGAGAGCTGGTCGTGTTTCTCGGCCCGTCCGGTTCTGGCAAGACGACGCTGCTCCGGATGATCGCCGGTCTCGAAAGCATTGACGAGGGCACGCTGACGATCGACGGGGTGCGCTCGGAGAACCTGGCGCCGGGCAGGCGCAACGTTGCGATGGTCTTCCAGAACTATGCGCTTTACCCACATATGACAGTCGCGGAGAACATGGCCTTTGGGCTGAGGAACATTCGGGTCGCGCCGGATGTTATACGCCAACGGATCGCTGAGGCTGCGCGTATCTTGGAGATCGAAGCGTTGCTCCACCGGCGGCCGTCGCAGCTCTCCGGCGGGCAGCGCCAGCGCGTGGCCATCGGGCGTGCGATCGTCAAGGAGCCCAAGGCATTCCTGTTCGACGAGCCACTCTCCAATCTGGACGCGGCGCTTCGAGCTCGTACACGCGTCGAGCTTGCCGAACTGCATCAGCGTTTGAAGTCGACGATGATCTACGTCACCCACGACCAGGTGGAAGCGATGACCCTCGCCGACCGTATTGTGATCCTCAACGATTGCCGGATAGAGCAGATGGGAAGACCCGACGAGGTCTATGCACGTCCGGCATCGCGATTCGTCGCGACCTTCGTCGGGTCTCCAGCGATGAACATTCTACCTGTTACGGTTTCAGGCTCAGGCGACAGGCTCAAGGCGCGCTTGACGGATGGATCGCTCGTCGACCTTCCCGGCGCGCCGGTCAACATGGATTGGCGCGAACTGGGAGTGCGGCCGGAGTCGCTGACTGTCGTCTCCGAGGGCAGTGAAACATCCGCCACGGCCACGGTTGTCGAGCGCCTTGGCGAGCGAACGCTCGTCTATGCGCGGCTCGCTGATGGGACGCAGGTTACAGCACAGGATCGCGGGCTCTCGAGCGTCAAACCGGGCGACGCCGTTCGGCTGAAGTTCGACACCGCCGCCCTCCATCTTTTCGCCGCGGACGGATCGACCTGGCACGCGCGCTGACCGGGCCTGAATCTGCCGACCGGGGTCGTGCCCCCTGGGGTTGCGCTTCGCTTGCGGGCCGAGGCTAGCCCTTGATACCGGCCGAGAGCGTTATCGCTTCGGTTACTCGGCGTTGGAAGAAGAGGTAGGCCAGTGCCACGGGAAGGCCGGCCAGTACAGCTGCCGACAGCTGGCGCGCGTAGTAGACGCCGAAGGCGTCATTGACCTGCGTGATGCCGACGGTGATCGTCATCATCTCGGTGCGGGTAACAGAGAGGAACGGCCACAAGAACGCGTTCCACGTCCAGATGAAGCAGACGATCGACAGCGCCGTCGTTACCCCCCAGTTCATCGGCACGTAGATTTTGAAGAGGATCCCGAATTCAGACGCATTGTCCATGACCGCGGCCTCACGGAAGTCCTTCGGGACCTGATCGAAGAATTGCTTGTACACGATGATGATGACGGGATGGATGAGCTGCGGCAGCATGATTCCAGCCCAGCTGTTGAGCAGGCCAAGGTTGGCGACCAGCACGAAATGATTGATGATCAGCGCAGAAGTTGGCACCATGAAGGAGGCGAGGATCAGCCACCATAGCGCGATCCGCCCCGGGAACCGCAACTGGGAGATCGCGTAGCCGCACAGCATCGAGATGAAGATGGTGATGATCGTTACGCCGACCGCGACCGCCACCGAATTGACGTACCAGGTGCCGATCTGTGTGGTGGTCACGGCGGAAATATAGTTCTCCAGCGTCGGCGTCTCCGGCCAGAGTTCGATGTAAGGCCGGACGACTTCGTCGTCCGGTTTGAGCGATGAGATCACACCCCAATAAAGCGGGAATGCCCATAGGATGGCCCAGACGAGCGTCAGTGCCGTGATTATCCCGCCCCAAAAGGTCCAGCGCTGCGCAGCCATGGCGTTCATCGGCGCCGCCTCTCGGCGAGCCGGAGCAGTTGGAATTGCAGGACCGAGACGACGACCACAAGCACGAAGAGGGTGACGGCGACAGCCGCAGCCCTGCCTCCCTGGTTCTGCTGGAAGGCCTTCTGGAAGACGTAGTAGACGAGCACCATATTGTCGTTCGGCCGGCCGCCGATCGAGAACAGATAGACCTGATCGAAGATCTTGAGCTGCAGGATGAGTTGGATGGTCAATACCAGCGAGGTGATCGGCCAAAGCAGTGGCCAGGTGATACGCCGGAACGTGGTCCATCGCGTCGAGTTGTCGAGCGCCGCGGCTTCGTAGATCTCCACTGGTATGGACCGTAGTCCGGCGAGGAAGAGGAGGATCGAGAAACCTGCGGTCCACCAGATCGTCACCCCGGCCACCGCCGGCAGGAACCAGGCGCGCGACTTAAAGACAGGTACGCGCGGGATTCCCAGCCAGTCCAGCACATGCATCGCAATCCCGAACTGGAAATTCAGCGTCCAGTCCCAGATCAAATAGACCACGGACACCGGCAGGATGTAGGGCAGGAAGAACAGCGCCAGCACGGTCGCCTGGAACCGGCCCTTGAGGCGGGACACGCCAAGCGCGATCAACAGGGCGATGAGTGTTCCCGGGACGACCGTCATCAGCACGAAGTAAGCGGTGTTCCAGACCGCGCGCCGAAACATCGGGTCGTTGTCGAGCCGCAGGTAGTTGTCGAGACCAACCCACCGACCCTCGCCGATCAGCGGCGCATCGGTGAAGGAGATGCGAAACATCTGAACCGTCGGATAGACGAACGCCAGCAAGTAGATCGCAAGGAAGGGAGCGACCAGCACCAGCGCGACAAGACGTTCAGTTCGGGAGTTGCGAAGCATGGCTCTTCCTCAAATATGGCTGGGACCGCCCTGGGCGGGGCGGTCCCAGCCTTTGAGTCCTACATGCTGTTCAGCTCTTCCTTGATGGATTTCACCGCCTCGCCCGGGTCCATCTCTCCATTGAGGGTCGGCACGAAATAATTGGACATGATGTCGAAGATCGGCCCGGCGACACCAGCCTTCGGCGACTTCGGATCGAAGATCATGTTGGCCGTCAGCGTCGAGTAGGTCGCATTGGGCTCCATTGCCTTGTATTCCGCCGTCTCGGTGACCGGCCTGTAGGCCGGGATGTGGCCTGCCGTGGCCCAGAAAAGCGAGTGCTTGTCCATCCATGAGATCACCTCGAGAACGGTGGCACGCTTTTCAGGGGTGATCTCCTTGCCCTTGTTCTTCGGGATCGCGAACGAGTGGCTGTCCGCATAGGTGCATGGCTTGTCGAAGATCACCGGGATTTCGACGGCGCCCCAGTCGAACAGCTTGCCTTGCTTGGCGAGGTCGGTCATCGTAGGAACTTCCCAGACGCCGTTGATCATCATTGCGGCCTTGCCCGAGGTGAATAGGGCGACGGTTGCGGGATAGTCCGTATAGGTCGACTGCAGCCCAGCTTTCGTCCACCCTTGCAGAACCGCTAACGCTTTCGCCAGCTTTTCAGCGTTGTCGCCGGCGAGGAACTCGTTGCCCGTCAGAAGCTCGCCACCTTGCTGGCACACCAGCGAGTAAAGGGTGCGGTACATGAAGTTGCCGTCGGCGGTGACGCTGCCCAGCGGGAACTCGACGCCGGCGTCCTTCAACTTCTGCAGTGTCGCGGTGAATTCCTCCTTGTTGCCCATGCCCACGGGACGACCGTCGTCGCCGAGCACGCCTGCCTTCTTCAGGAGGGCGCGATTGTAGTACAGGACGATTGGATGGGTATCGAGCGGCACTGCGTACTGCTTGCCGTCGACCGTCACGGCGCCCATCGTCGTCTGGGCAAAGTCCGAGGCCGAGAGGCCCATCTTGCTCATATCGTCGGCGGTGATTTCTTCGAGAATATCCTGGCTCACCGCCAAGGGGATGCGGCTGGCATGATAGGTCATGACGTCTGGCGCCTCTCCGACCGCGGCCGAGGTCTGCACCTTCGCGTAGAAGGGCGTGCCCCACTCCAGCGTCGTGGCGTCGATCTTGATCTTGCCAGCGTGGGCGGTGTTGAAGTCGGTGATCATCTGCTTCATGCGCACACCGTCACCGCCGCCGAGGAAATCCCACCATATGACGGTTTCTTCGGCCTGGGCCGCGACGGCCCAAAATCCTCCGGCCGCAACCACCGCTATGGCCATTATCCTGCGAAAGTTCATCTCAGCTTCCTCCCGAGTACGGCGGTTAGATCCGCCTTGAACGTTTCAATGCTACACCAAACCAACCCCCCTGCAACGGATTTTACGGTATATATCTGATAGTCGGATATTAACTCAAAGTGTCACACGCACCATCGAGTAAGAGTGCGGCGGCAAGTTCAACGTCATTCCCTTGCTGCTGAGCGCTGCCCCGTTGCCTTTGACCGGTGATACGTTGTCCGGCGCGTCCTTGGTGTTGCAGGCCTCGAGATCGTCATGACGAATGATCGTATGCTCGATGGACTTGGCGGCGAACCGCTCGAGGGCGACGTCGGCCTCTATCGTCTCGGACCCATGCCGGTTGATTGCGAAGAAGGTCAGCGTGCCGGCGTTCGAATCATGCACGCCTGCAATGTCGAGCCATGGCACCTTGTCGGCCGCGGCCGCGTCATAGGTAGGCACCTCGACCGCGAGCTGCAGCGCGGTGCCGCGGCCATGCTTGGAGGCCAGCATGAAAGGCCAGTAGATCGTCTGCCGCCAGGCGCCGCCGCCGGGATCGGTCATGATCGGCGCGATAACGTTCACCAGCTGCGCAATGCAGGCGATGCGAACAATATCCGACCGTCGGATGAAGGTGTTGATGATGCAGCCGACCTGCAGCACGTCCTCGAAATTGTAGATGTCTTCCAAAAGCCTGGGCGCTTCCGGCCAGTCCCAGGCGCGCATACGCTCGGCGTCCAGCTTGCGCTGATGGTACCAGACGTTCCACTCGTCGAAGGAGATTTTCACGTCCCGCTTCGAGCGGGTCTTGGCCTTCACGTAGTCGATGATGCCCGCGACCGTGCCAATGTAGCGGTCGAGCTTGGCTGGAAGAGCCAAATATTCGGCCGTATTCTTCTCGTAATTCTCGAAATACATGTGGAGAGAGATGTAATCGACCTGCTCGTAGGTCGCCTCCAACACTGTTGCTTCCCACTGCGGATAGGTCGGCATATTGGAATGCGACGAGCCGCAGACGACCAGTTCCACTGTCGGGTCGAGGCCGCGCAGCGCCTTGGCGGTCTCGTTGGCGAGATGGCCGTATTCGCTCGCCGACTTGTGGCCGACCTGCCAGGGACCATCCATTTCATTGCCGAGACACCAGAGGCGGCAGTTCCAGGGCTGCGTGCGTCCATTCTTGGCCCTCAGGTCGGACCAGTAGCTGCCGCCCGGGTGGTTGACATATTCAACGAAGGCCCGCGCCTCGTCGAGGCCGCGGGAACCGAGATTGACCGCAAGCATCATCTCGGTGCCGGCTTTTTCGGCCCAGTCGGCGAATTCGTGGATTCCAACCAGGTTCGGCTCCGTGGTGCGCCACGCAAGATCGAGGCGCCGCGGGCGGTTCTCCTTTGGGCCTATGCCGTCTTCCCAATTGTAGGCGGACACGAAGTTGCCACCCGGGTAACGGCAGATCGGAGTGTCGAGCGCACGCACCAACTCGATCACGTCCTTGCGCATCCCCTCTGCGTCCGCTTGCGGATGTCCGGGCTCATAGATGCCCGTATAGACCGCCCGGCCAAGATGCTCGAGAAACGAACCGTAAAGACGTTTGTCGATATCCGCGACGGCGTAGGCCGCGTTCGCCGTGACTCTGGCTTTCATGATTCCTCCCACTGCGGACTATCAATCCGACTTTCCGGTTTGTATCCGGGTCGCGGGTCAGTTAAGGGCGGAGTTCATCCGCCCGTCAAGGGTCCAGTATGCTCTCAAGCCTTGAGCAGGCGCAGAACGATGTCGTTGCTGTAATTGCCGAAGCCGCTGCCGAAGATGTTTATGCCGCCTGGGTGACGCGCATCTTCCCTCACGCCGATTCGTATCCGGATCGAGCGGTGCCGCTCGAGTTCCAGATCAGCCAGCGAGCATTTGGAAACCTTGTCATCGCCGCGATAGGTGCCGTTATTCGTGACGCGCCAGTGTACGAGGTCGCCATACTGCGATCCGGCTAGCTTCCACCAGCCGGGCGTATGCTTGCCGCGCTTGTCGCCATAGTCGGCCGGCGCCGTCCAGGTATCTATCTCGTGTCCGTTAATCGCGACCGTGATGTCCGATGGCCAATCCTTCGAGGTGCCCGGCACCTCGGACGAAAGCTCCATCGCCAGCTCCAACCCGCCGACTTTGGCATTGGCAAGCGTCGCATTGTTGGGAAACTGGTATTCGACGAAGCCGCGCGTGAACCACAGCAGCCCAGCCCGCATACGGTCAGGATCGAGGAAGGTGTCGGGCACATCGAGAAGTCCGATGACGCCGTCCTTTGAACACAGGCCGCAGGGGGCGGAAACTTCGCATCTTGTGTAGAGTCCAAGCGGCATCGCCACTTCTATGACGCCGAGATCCTGCGCCGGGGTGCGGTCCTTAAAGATGACAACCAACTCGGAGAAGGTCGAATAGCAGACCTTCTGGCTTCCCTTGCGCGCCTTCTGTGATTTCGTCTCGATCAAACCGACATCGACAAGAACCTGGATGTTTGCGGAAATTGTCGATTGCGGAAGACCCAGTTCTTCGGCCACCTGATTGACGTTTTTCGGCCCCTTGCGGTGCAGCAGATCGAGAATCCGGACCCGGACCTCGCTCGCAAGGCTCTTCAACAAGTCGAGCCGCTCAAGCGGATCGACAACCATGATTTCATTCGACATATGGCCCGCACTCGTCACACGGGTTATGTATCAGCAGATCAGATACAGATAAAGCCGGTGACAGTTCTGAATTGAACCGCGTAGAAGCACCCGATCGAGATTTTTCATCGACAGCAGGTCTGATCTTCGACATCTCCACCAACTGCGGAAGATCACGAACGGGCTGGCCGCGGCGAGGGCGACGCAGGATATGGAATTCATCGAAACCCAAGCCGTCGAAGATCTCTGACTCGGGAGTGATCGTGACGCCGCTTTCCGGCGTTGCATCGGCCCACACCCCGGCACCAACACAGATCATCACGTGGGAGAAACGAGTCTGACGTCTATCAAGCGCCCCTGCCCGAGGCTCTCGGACAATTCGAAGGAATTATGACGTCTGCTTCTGGGAACCAGTATAACAATCCGCAATGGTCGCGAAGGGGACCTGGCCCATGGCCTGCTCACGCGGGCCGAGCTGTTTGTCGTGCCAATTGGGGGTAAGGCACCTCGGCGCCGGCGTTCTGCCAGCCGGAACCGGCGGAAAGGAAACAACCCCCGGCGCTTAAGTCACCACTGAAAGGCTCGCCGGCTGCAGCACGCCGGGGAACGGGCCGATCCTGGCAGGGCGGTGTCCGGACTGGAAGAGGTTGCTGTGGAGGTTGGCGACCCACTGCTTGCCTTCGGTCGTCAACTCCAGATAGCGGATCGCGTCGCCAATATAGGGCTCGACCTTCAGCGTGAAGAAATCGCTGAAGATGGCGCCGAGATCGGCGGCGGTCTTGCAGCCGAGCTTTTCCACCATCCCGGTCTCGGAGAACTCGGCAAACAGCGCCGGCAGCTTGCGGTGGTAGAAGGGATCAGCGAGCTGGCCGATCAGATCCGCGGCCCTGACCAGCGCCGGCTCGGTGTTGGTGGCCTGGTAGGCCGGATCGTCCGGCACCGGAAAGCGCGTCATCTCGATCGCCGCGACAATGCGCTCCTCGTCGACGAACTTCGAGGACCCAAAGCGTTGGCGCGCATAGATCTTGGCGCGCTCGATATGATAGGGCGCAAGCACCGCGTCGGAGGCGCCGCGCGGTGGCGTATGGCGCTCGCCGGCCTCGTTGATGACGAAGCTGTCGTCGGTGTCGCCCGGGCATATGCCGTGCACCATGCCGATGTCGTGGACCAGCAGCGCGCAGGTGTAGTGCAGCCAGTCGTCGGGGGTCAGGGATTCCGAAAGCAGCCGGCCGCGGATGATCTGCTGGCCGGCGAGCGTAACCATCAGCGTGTGCTCGATGTTGTGATAGAGGGCGTTCGAATTGCCGATGCGCTCCAGGACAAGGCGGGCCGCGCCGCCTATGTAGGCCGCATACTCCGAATTGCGATGCGAGAAATACTGCAGATAGAGTTCCGACAGATGGTCGCCGAGCCGGTCGGCCATGATGGAAATCGGATTGAGCATGACAATCGTTCCTGGCCAATGTGAAGCACGCCAAGTCGCGTGCGGCAGGCATCCTAGCACGGTTCCGGCGTGGATTTTATCACAGCGTTGGTGATGCGCATCGCAGCCGAAGCAAGCATCTTTGCGCTTGCCTTGAAGCCATCCTATTCTGCAGGGTAGTCACCGCTTGTGGGCATAAAATGTCGGTACTGCCTTTCCTGAGAATTTACGCGCCGCTGAACGCGGCGCTGGCTGCGCCCGGGCTCCTGGCGGTGGCTGCGCTCACGTCACCGAACATTTCGGGACGAACCAGACTGGCCCTGGTTGCCCTGCTCGCTGTCATTTGGGGCGCCTATCTTCTGCAGATGGCCGCAACGCTGCTCAAGCGCCGGGCGGGAGACGCACGGGACAGCGCGGCCGAAATCGCCATCGATGTGCTCGCGGTCCTGGTTCCACTCGCCGCATTTCTGTTCATCCGCACGCCCGACTGGAGCCTCTACTGTGCTGTCTGGCTGCTGAAACCGCTGCGCGACTCGACCTTCTTCCCGGTGCTGGGCAGGGTGCTGGCCAACGAAGCGCGCAACCTGATCGGTGTCACCACGCTGTTCGGCGTCGTCCTGTTCGGTGTCGCGCTCGCGGGCTATCTCATCGAGCGCGACATCCAACCGGAACAGTTCGGCAGCATCCCCCAGTCAATGTGGTGGGCGGTGGTCACGCTGTCCACCACCGGCTATGGCGACGAAATTCCGCAGAGCTTCGCCGGCCGCGTCCTAGCCGGGGCGGTCATGATGAGCGGCATCGGCATCTTCGCGCTCTGGGCCGGCATTCTTGCCACGGGCTTCTATCAGGAAGTTCGTCGCGGGGAATTCGTCCGCAATTGGCAATTGGTCGCCGGCGTGCCGTTGTTTCAGAAGCTCGGCCCGGCCGTGCTGGTCGAGATCGTGGCCGCGTTAAGACCTCGCACGGTGCCGGCAGGCGCCGTGATCTGCCGCGTTGGCGAGCCCGGTGATCGAATGTTCTTCGTCGTGGAGGGTCGCGTCACCGTCGCGACGCCGAACCCGGTGGAGCTTGGCCCTGGCGCCTTCTTCGGCGAGATGGCGCTGATCAGCGGCGAACCGCGTATGGCGACCGTCAGCGCCGCAACGGCGGTCTCCCTCCTGTCGCTGCACGCGGTGGATTTCCAGATGCTGTGCAGCAGCAGCCCGGAGATCGCGGAAATCATCCGCAAGACCGCGCTTGAGCGGCGCAGCGCAGCGCCGACGGCTTGACCGTACTGCAGTCCCGGTCGCGAAAGTGATCTTGTACATGACCTGCTCTGCGCGCCGATCTGTTTGTCGTGCCATTCATCGCCTGCGCCCATGAGAGGCGAAGCCAGATGGCTAGCACAAACTTTGTCTTGGAAGGGCAGGAGTCGCTCGAAGTTGAGCCATCGACCGAACAGATGAAGCCGGGTTCGTTCACACAGACTATAAGGCGAACGATGCGGGACGAATTGCTGGATAATTTAGGCCTGCCGCTGAGCTCAACCTGCAGGCATTCCTCGGCGTCCCCACCCGCGCGGACCAGAAAATAGGCACGTGCCATGCCAACAACGCTGCCACCAACGCTCATACGCATGAGCAAGCTGTGCGTATCGGCATTGCTCATCATATTGATTTACGGCCAATCCACCCTGTCCGCTGAAGAGCACGACAAGACCCTTCATTACACCTCTGGCGGCTCAGGAGCTGCAATCGTGACCGCAGGCTTCAACCTCGCTGACGTACAATATGTCGAGCAGCTCAATGCCCTGCCTGCGGGAATGAAGGGACTGATATGGCTGGACGAATCCGGCGGAGTGACGCCGCGCTTTATCGCGAAGGTAAAGCCCTTTATAGGCAACCCGAGGCTGTTTGGTTTTCGCCTCTGTGATGAGCCGGATATCACCGGCAAATATCATCCTCCGGCAGTTAGCCCGGCGGCGCTCAAGGCCGAAGCCGAGTGGATAAAGGCCAATGTCCCAGGAGCGGTGACGTTTATCACCCTTATGGACATGGGGTCTTTCGAAGCCCCCGGTTTTATGAACACGTTTAATCCGGCCAACACCGGAATCGATTTCTTCGGTCTTGATCCATATCCCGTACGCGGCAAGGCTTTCGATTTGGATTTCATCGACCGGACGGTCGAGGCGGCCGTTGCTGCCGGCATCCCGATCGACAGAATTGTGCCTGTGTTCCAAGCCTTCGGCGGCGGCAAATGGAAGACCTATACCGGCGCGTCCATGGACGTTTATGAACTACCGACACCAGACCAGGCGAACCAGATATTCGCGCGCTGGGCCGTTTACTCACCCAATCCCGTGTTTGATTTTGCCTATGCGTGGGGATCACAGAACGGGGACACCAAGCTGGGCAGTACCAGCCCGGAGGCGCTAAGCCTTCGCGCGGCGTTCAAGGCACACAACACGGCGCAGTAGAACGGCCGTGCTCATTCAGCCTTAAGATACCGCAGCGTTGCGTGGCCCAGATCCTCTGTAACGCGCTGCTGCATTGCTATCCGAACAGGCGATGCACTTGGCCGTTCAACTGGACGCCAAGCCCGCGACTGCGAAACCTGTGAATGATCGACTTGATTTCCTTCCAGCGGCGCTTTTCGGCCTGGCGCCTATGGAACCAAAGGCCGCCGCCACCGATAAGACAGCATAAGCCGACACCGAGTATGAAGAGAGGGTCGCCTTCCTCTCCGCCACCAAAGAATAGCGCGGTGACGATAAACACGCCGCCTGCAAGCAGGGCGATCAGGGCGACCAGGTTATAACCTGAAGACGCATGGTTCTGGCTGCAAAGAAGGCGATAGCGTTCAGCAAGCCGCGCTTCGTCTTCGCTCAGATTCACCGCGCAGCCCCCTGGCTTCCTACAACACGTTTATCGACCCGGTTCTCTCAATGTATGGGGTGTAGGCGACAAATGGTTCATTCAAGTGAGTGATGGATCGAAATTTTTCCACCCTCTGGAATCTGTTGGGACCTATGGCTTATCAGTCGCGGTTCAGCGCGGAACCGGTGCCGTCGCAGCCAAGGCCGTCAGCCCCTCGGCGAATGCCGTCCGAGGCCGAGCCGTTCCACGCCGAATGCTGCCTATCCCTAAGCCCCCAGCGTCGGCTCGGTATTCACCTCCAGCGCCTCTTCCGCCTCATCCTCCTCGCCCAGCACCTCGCCATGCACCCCCAGCGGTCGGCCGATCCAGATCGGGTCGACCAAATGGTCGCGCTTGGGGTTGGTGGTGTTGGGGTGGATGAGGATGCTGAGACCACCGTGGTTCAGCATCAGCCATGGAACCAGCGTAGCGAAAATCTCGGTGGCGAAGGAGACCTGGTACATGGCCTGCTCGTGCGGGCCGACCGGCTCGTCGCGCCAATTTCCCAGCCGCACGCGGAAACGTTCGCCGATGCGCAGGCGCAGCCATTCAGCATGCTGCCGCTCGGCCGGCCCGTCATAGTAGATATGGGCGTGATAGCTGGCGATCTCGGCGAGAGGCCTTGGCGGGCTGGCGGCGTCTGCGTTCACCTCGATGGCTCCCTCGATGATTGTCCCGCGGACAGCGTATACGCAAGGGAGCTACCCGGCCAAGGGGGCGTAGCGCGTGCTTGTCGTCTGCAGCGAACCATGCTGCCTCCGGCTTAGCTGCATAGAGACCCGCTACCGCGATTGCCTCCAATCAAATCCTGCCCATCAGCACCAGGATCAGCAGCACCACTAGGACGATGCCGGCGATGCCCGAGGGGCCATAACCCCAGGAGCGCGAGTGCGGCCAGGTCGGCACGGCGCCGATCAGGATCAGGATCAAAACAATGATGAGGATGGTGCTGACGGTCATTAAGAATCCCTCGCCGCGAAATGCGGATATGATGGGACAATGCAAAAGGCCGCCCGGTTGTTCCGGACGGCCTTTTGTCCGACTGTCCGAAGCTGGCTTATTCGGCGGCTTTCGGGAAGGCGATTGCCGGCTCGTCGAGCGGGCCCGGTTTCGGACTCGAGGGGGCATCGGGTTTCTTGTCGCGGCCGGATATCCTGCGGAAGAACGCATAGAAGCGGCTGTTCTTGCTGCGCGTGAAGATCATCAGCATGGATGGCGTCACCACCAGCGTCAGCAAAGTAGCGAAGGACAGGCCGAAGACGATCGCCGAGGACAGCGAAATCCACCATTGCGTCGACGGCGCGTTGATCGTCGTCTCGTGGTGGAAGATTTCGAGCCCAAGGCCGAAGGCGATCGGCAGCACGCCGAGAATGGCCGACACCGCCGTCAGCACGACCGGGCGGGCGCGCTCGCGGCACGTCTGCAGCACCGCCTCCATCTTGTCCCAGCCTTCCTCACGCAGCCGGTCATAGGTGTCGATCAAAACGATGTTGTTGTTCACCACCACGCCGGCCAGCGCGATGACGCCGATGCCCGACATGACGATGCCGAACGCCTCGCCTGTCAGAAGCAGGCCCAGGAACACGCCGATCGTCGCCATGACCACGCAGGACAGCACCAGAAGCACGCTGGTGAACTTGTTGAACTGCATCAAGAGCACCAGGAAGATCAGGAAGATCGCCGCGCCAAAGGCCTTGCCGAGGAAGGCGCTGGCTTCGGCGCTGTCCTCGTTCGAGCCGGCGAGCTTCCAGCGTATGCCGCTGTCGAGCTTCATGTCGGTGACCGCCTTGGCCACCTCCGCCTGCACCGCCGCAACCTGCGTGCCGGCGGCGACGTTGGCCTGCACCACCACGGTGCGGGCGCCGTCGATGCGGTTGAGGATGCCGACCGTCGGCTCCGGCTTGCGCACGACGAAGTTCGAGATCGGCACCGAGCCTTGCGAGGTCTGCACCCTGAGCTCGTCGAGCGTCGACAGCGTGCGCCGGTCCTCCGGCAGGCGCAGCCGGATGTCGACTGCATCGTCGGCGCCGGCCGGCCGGTATTCCGACAGCTTCAAGCCGTTGGTCACCAACTGCACCACGGTGCCGACCGAGGTCGGGCTGATGCCATACTGCGCCGCCTTGGCGCGGTCGACCTCGAGCGCCCAGTCGACGCCGGGCGGCGGCAGACCGTCGGAAATATCGATGACGCCGGGCACCTTGGCGATGCGCGCCGCAACGGCGCGGGCCTGGTCGTCGAGCCCCTTGGGATCGATGGCCGAAAGCCGGAGCTGGATCGCCTTGCCGGTGGGCGGACCTGCCTCCGGCACGCGCACCTCGACATCGACGCCGGGAATGCCGGCCATGACGGCGCGCAACTCGTCCAGGATGTGGTTCGCCGATTTCCGCTCGCGCCAGTCGATGAACTCATACTGGATGACGCCGACGACATCTTCGGGCACGTCCTGGCCGCCGCCCTGCGTCTTGCCTACACGGGTATAGACCGATTTCACGCCGGGCCAGCCGAGCAGCCGGTTTTCGGCGATCTTGGTTGCCGTATCCATTTCGGTCAACGAAAGATTGCCGCGGGCATGCACATAGAGCAGGCCGTAATCGGGCTCGACGCTGGGGAAGAACTCGACGCCGGCGCCATATTTCGAATAGGCGAAGCCGACGCCGGTCAAAAGCACGGCGGTGAGCACCAGCACGGTGATGGGGAAGCGCACCGCCTGCTTGACCAGCGCCATGTACCAGCCGTCGCGATTGTCGCCCTCGTGATGCTCCGGCGCCTTGGCGAAGATCGCACCAAGCGTCGGCGCGAACACCAGCGCGTAGAGCATCGAGGCCGACAGCGTCACGATCAGCGTGATCGGCATGTATTTCATGAAGTCGCCGATGATGCCGGGCCAGAACAGCAGCGGCGAAAACGCCGCGATGCGCGTCATCGTCGCGGCGATGACCGGACCGGCCATGCGCTTGGCGGCGAGCGCGAAGGCTTCGGCCTTCGGCATGCCTTCGCCCATGCGCCGTTCGGCGAATTCGGTGACGATGATGGCGTCGTCGACCAGCATGCCGACCGCCAGGATGAGGCTGAACAGCACGATCATGTTGATCGTGTAGCCCATCATCGCAAGCAGCAGGATGCCGATCAGGAAGGATGACGGAATGGCAAGGCCGATCAGCAGCGAGGCGCGGCCCGACAACGCATAGAGGATGACGATGAACACCAGGATGACGGCGATCATCACATGGTTCTGCAGGTCGCCCAGCAGCTGGTTGACGAAGACCGACTTGTCCTGCGTGTAGGTGATATTCATGCCTTCCGGCATGGTCTTGACGTAGGCGTCGGACACTTCCCGCACCTTGGCCAGCGTGTCGATCAGATTGGCGCCGATGCGCTTCTTGACTTCGATGGCGATGGCCGGCTTGCCGTTGAGGCGGGTGATCGTCTCGGCATCGGCGAAGGTCGAACGCACCGTGGCGATGTCCTTGGCCTGGACAACGGCATTGGGTCCGGCGACCACCGGCAGCGACGCGACATCCTCGGGCGTCTCGATCAGCGACGGCACCTTGACCGCGTATTTGCCTTCCGAGCCTTCGATGTTGCCGGCCGCGACCAGGCTGTTGGAGGCGCCGACCGCGCCGATCAGCTGGTCGAGCTGCAGGCCATAGGACGACAGCTTCATCGGATCGATGACGACTTCGACGAGGTCGTCGCGCGAACCTTGCAGAGAGCCTTCGAGAACGCCCGGCACTTCCTCGATGCGGTCGCGCAATTCGCGCGCGGCGGCCGTCAGCACGCGCTCGGGCAATTCGCCCGACAACGTCACCACCAGCACCGGGAATTCGGAAATGTTGACCTCGGTGACGACAGGCTCTTCGGCGGCCTGCGGCAGGTCGGCCTTGCCGTCTTGCACCTTGGAGCGCGTGTCCTGCAGCGCGGTCGCCAGATTGGTCTGCGGCTGGAACTCGACCAGCACATAGCCGCCGCCCTGGAAGGCGGCCGAGCGCATTTCCTTGAGGCCCTTCAGGCTCTTCAGCTTGCTTTCCATCGGCCGCAGCAGAAGGCGCTCGGAATCCTCCGGCGAAATGCCCTGATAGACCAGGCTGACATACATCATCGGAATCGGAACGTCGGGTTCCGCTTCCTTCGGCGTCGACTCATAGGCAACCCAGCCCGCCAGCAGCAGGAACACCAGGACCGAAATGGTCAGCCGGGCATTGTTGATCGCGAGTTTGACGATATCCATGGCTAACGCCTGTTCTCAAGATTTCAGGAGCCGCGTTTGCAGCCGGTTGTCCCCTCCCGGGGGGAAATCCCGGCACTACTGCGTTGTCGCTTCGCCCAACAGTTTCTGGATGGTCGCCTGGTCGGCCTCGACCGGCTTGACGACGTCGCCTTCTTTGACCAGCTCCTGGCCGGCGACGATGACGCGGGCATCGGCGGGAATGCCGCCAAGCACGAGGCCTCCAGGTGAATCGTCGACCAGGTCGATCGGGAAGAACACCACCTTGTTGTCCTTGTCGACGGCGCGGATGCCGAGGTCCCCCTTGTCGCCGAGCGTCACTACCGAGCGCGGTAGCATGACGGCGTCGGTCGGCTGCGCACTGAGCGAAATCTCGGCCGTCATGCCGGCCGGCACCGCGCCGTCGGCATTGGGAACGGCAATCTCGATGCGGAAGGTGCGGGTTGCCGACGAAGCGTCGCGGCTGATGTAGCGCACGGTGCCTTCAACGGTCTGGCCACTGACCAGCCGGACAGTGGCCTTGTCGCCGAGCTTGAGGTAGCCAAGGTCGCGTTCGCTGATTTCGCCGCGCGCAATCACCGGATCGAGCTTGAGGATGGTCGCCACCTCGCCGCCCTCCATGATGGAGCTGCCAAGTTCCACCGGCACCCGGTCGATAACGCCGTCGAAAGGCGCCCTCACCTCATTGCGCTCGAGTAGGGCCTGTGCCGTTTCCAGCAGCGACTGCGCGGAGGTCAGGTTCGAGCGCGCGGTGTCGAGCTGCAGCTTCGGCAAATTGCCTGACTTCATCAGTCTCAGAGCTGCGTCCAACTCGGCCTGGCGCTGCACAACCAATTGCTTGGCGTTGTCGACCATCGAGATCTTTTCTTCCGCCGCCAGCATCAGCACCAGATCGCCGGTCTTGACGTGCTGGCCCTGCTTGACTGGCAACTTGTCGATGACACCGGCAACGCGCGTCCCCAGCACCGCCCGCTTGTCAGCCTCGGTCAGTCCGGAAATGCGGATGGCGCGGGAATAGGTCTTGCGCGGCGGCGTAACCACCGCGACGGTGCGCAGCGGCGCCTTGGGCTCGGCCTCTGCGGCCTTGGCCTTGGCTGCATCCGGCGCCTTGGCCTGATCGCCTGGCTTCGCCTGATCGCCTCTCTTGGCCGCGCCTTCGACGGCGGCGCTACCGACGGACGAGAACGCGCCTGTGCCCATCCAGGCGGCGAAACCGATGAGCACAACAATAGCGGCAAGCTTGTGAAACCTGATTTTCGGCATCATTGTTTTTCCACTGCGGGGTTCGGCCAAATCGTTTTCTAACAGAGGGCCGTCTTGTAGGAGCTTCCGCGTCTTTCAACTCGGGCGCGTCGCCGATATGGGTGCGCACTGGGCCGTGTTCAATTTGCCGTGAACGGCGACCCGCGCTTCTACATCAAAGTTGCAGCGCAATATAGTCACAAAAGTTGCGCGATCATTGCGTCAGGGACACGGCGCGCCTGCCGCCATCCAGTTCTCGATTGCTTGATAGGTCGCTTCGGCCGAGCCGGGCGCCGGCTCACGACCGGCACCTGGCGCCCAGCCCCAGGCGACCAGTTTGTCGTCGCGCACATGCAGCGCAACATCCTCCAGGCTGCGGTCGCCATTGCGGTTGCGATCCTTGATCTCGGCGCAGATTTCCGCCGAGGATTTGCCAAACCAGACCATCTCGGCGGGCGCCAGATGCCAGTTCTCGGCACCGGGCGGTCCGTGCAATGCACTGGAATTGCTGGCGAAATGACATGTGGTGCAGCGCAGGCCCGGATTGCCGGAGCCGGAGCCGTCGGCGCCACGCTGGACGTTGAAGGCATGAACGCGCGTGCCGCCATAATGAGCGCCGGACCAGCGCGGCCGGTCGTCGGCGACATGACAGTCGGCGCAGCGCGGATGCGAGAACACCGCGTAGATCTTGTCCCATTCGGGCAAGCCTTTGGCGGTGTCGACCGCAATCGGCGCCGGTGTCTGGCTTTCTTGTGCGGTTGCAAAGAGCGCCGCTGACAACAGGGTGGCAACAGACGTCAGGATGATGAGGAGCTTTTTCATGCGAAGGCCACCGCCTTCGACAGCGGCAGCGTCCGGATGCGTTTGCCGGTAAGCGCGAAAATGGCGTTGGCCAGTGCCGGCGCCGCCGGCGGTGTGCCGATCTCGCCGACGCCGCCCATCTTGTGGAAATTCTCCAATATCGCGACTTCGAAGGCCGGGCACTGAAAAATGCGCATGGCATCGAAGTCGTGAAAATTCGACTGTTCGACCATGCCGTCGGCGAAGGTGATTTCCTGACCCATGGCCGCCGACAGCCCGTAAATGGCGGCCGAGATAAGCTGTGCCTCGATGATGCCTGGGTCGAGCGCGGTACCGACATCGGCGGCGATCCACATCTTCTCGATGCGGATGCCGGCGGGCGTGTCGGCGACTTGGACGATCTCGCCGACCCAACTGCCGAAGGACAGCGAGAAGGCCATACCCCTGGCCTTGCCGGGCGGCAGCGCCTCATCCCACTTCGCCATCGCGGCGACCTTCTCCACCACCGCCACCGCCGCCGGATAGGCGGCCATCAATGTCTTGCGCAACGCGACCGGGTCGGTCTTTCCGGCCACCGCGATTTCGTCCAGAAATCCTTCGTGGAAGAAGCCGTTGATCGAACTGCCGACCGAGCGCCATGAGCCGACAGGGATGGTGACCGGGGCGGCAATGGCGCTCACCCGGTAATTCGGGATGGTGTAGGGCTGGTCGTAGGCGCCATCGACGATGGTCTTGTCTGGCCCGATCGGAGATATCGAAGGGAACAGCCGGCGCAAGGTGCCGGCGATCACCGATGGCGAAGCGATCGTCATGTCGACGGCGACCGGCAGGCCGTCATCGCCGAGCCGCGCCCGGAACTTGCCGACAGCCGCCGGCCGATAGGCGTCGTGGCGCATGTCCTCTTCGCGCGTCCACGTCACCTTGACCGGCCGTCCCTCGGCCGCTTTCGCCATCAGCGCCGCGCACAGCGCATAGTCCATCTCGACTCGGCGGCCGAAGCCGCCACCCATGAAAGTGGTGTGGACCGTTACCTTGTCCTGCTCGATGCCGAGGACGTTGGCGCAGAGCTGGCGCACCAGGGTCGGCGCCTGGTTGCCGCACCAGATGTCGAGCACGCCGTCCTTCAGCCGTGCCGTCGCATTCATCGGCTCCATCGTTGCATGCGCCAGATAGGGCACGGCATAGTCGGCCTCGATGATTTTTTCGGGCGGTGCGCCGGCAAAGGCCCTGGCGACATCACCATTGTCGCGCATCGCCGACCCCTCGGCGCCAAGCGCCTGCTTCAGCACCCCGGCAATCGCTGCGCTGTCCGGCGGATATTCGGCATTGGCCCATCGCGCGTCGATCGCTTCCGCCGCCTTGAACGCCGCCCAGGTGTTTTCGGCGATGATGCCGAAGCCGTGGCCATAGTTGGTTTCGAGCGGCACGATCTTGATCACACCGGGCATCTTTCCGGCCTTGGCGAGGTCAGCGCTGACCGGCTTCGACCAAAAGCGCGGGCTCATCTTCACCGTGCCGTAGACCATGTCCGGCAGGCTGACGTCGATGCCGAAGATCGGCGCGCCGGTGACCTTGGCAAGCATGTCGATCCGCTTTTGCGGCTTGCCCAGCAGTTTCCAATCGGCTTTGTCCTTGAGCCGGACTTCGGCCGGTGGCGCCATCGCGGCAGCACTGACGGCCACTTCGCCATAGGTCAACGACTTGCCTGAGGCCTTGTGCAGGATTGAACCGTTGGCCGTTTCCAGATCGGCAGCAGCGACGCCAAGCTTCTGCGCCGCCGCCGCGATCAGCATCTGCCGCGCGGCAGCGCCCGCCTGCCGCATCTTGTTGAAACCATCGCGCGTCGAGGCCGAGCCGCCGGTGCCTTGCAAAGCGAGGAATTTGCCGACCACGCCGAGACCAGAACGCACCGCCTCCGCGGTCATGCTCTCGTCGAAGAAAGCGAACGGGCCGCCCTCTTCCAGGATCGCCGCATTGTAATAGGCGTAGGAGGCCGGGCCGTGTTCGACCTTGACCTGGTCGAGGCCGACATCGAGCTCTTCGGCGACCATGACGGCAAGTGTGGTCGAGATGCCTTGTCCCATCTCGGCGCGCGGCGCGACGATGGTGATCGTGTTGTCGGCGCCGATTTTCACATAGGGATTGAAAGTCGCCTCGCCAGCGGCGAGATCGCCCTGCAGCGGGTTCGGATAGGGCTTGCGGTAGTAGTAATAGCCGACGGCGACGCCACCGGCGATGGCGGCCGCGCCGATGAGAAAGCTGCGCCGCGCGATCTTTCCGACACTGGCCATGATCAGAGCCTCGCCGTCTTGAGGACGGCCGCCTTCTTGATGGCGGCGCGGATCTTCGGATAGGTGCCGCAGCGGCAGAGATTGCCACCCATGGCATTGTCGATGTCGGCGTCAGTCGGATCGGCGACTTCGTCGAGCAACGCCACCGCGCTCATGATCTGGCCGGCCTGGCAATAGCCGCATTGCGCGACCTGCTCCTCCAGCCAGGCCTGCTGCACCGGATGCAGCTTGCCGGGCGTGCCGATGCCCTCGATGGTGGTGATGGCGCCTGTCGCCTGGCCGACCGGCAGTGAGCAGGAACGCACCGGCTGGCCGTCGACATGCACCGTGCAGGCGCCACAGGCGGCGATGCCACAGCCGAATTTCGGCCCGGTCTTGCCGATGAGATCGCGCAGTGCCCACAGCAGCGGCATTTCGGGATCGGCATCGATGTCGAACGACTGGCCGTCGACTGTGAGGCGCATGGGGATACCCTTCGTTGTCGTCCATAGCCCGGGCGAAATGGTCGACTGCCATCTCGCCCTTACACGTTGACAAATTTCGTAATTTTGTCAATAGAGGTTCCGCAGATAGTGTCGCAGCCGTGAATCAGATCGAAGACATCACCACCACAGACCCCAGGCGCGTCCGCATCCTGGACGGCGCCTTGAAGGTGTTCCTGGCCTATGGTTTTTCGCGCACCACCATGGACGACATTGCGCGTGCCGCCGACATGTCGCGGCCCGCGCTCTATCTGCTGTTCAAGAACAAGACCGACATTTTTCGCGCCATAGCGATGATGATTTTGTCGCGCTCGGTCGAGGCGGCAAAAATGGCGCTGGCCCGCGATGGCACCTTCGCCGAGCGGGCGACGCAAGCGATCGACGAAGCGCTGATCTCGATGATGCGCACCGTCATTGCCTCGCCACACGGCGCCGAGCTGCTCGACATGAAGTCGAGCCTTGCCGATCTCGTCGGCTGCTGGCGCGACGGCCTTGGCGCGCATATCGGCATGGCGATCGAGAACGAGGCCAGGCGCAACGGCACCGACCTGGCGGCCAAGGGCCTGTCGGCGCGGCTGCTCGCCGACATGCTGCTTGACGGGCTGGAAGGCATGAAGGCGCGCATCAGCGACCCGGACGAACAGCGCACGGCCGCGGCCGCGCTGGTCAAGGTGATCGACCTCGCCCTTCAGGCCTGACGGCGCTCTGCCTCGGGCTTCTTGCGCGCGGCGAGGAATTCCTTGACCCGCCGACCCGGCGCCGGCCCGCGCACCGGCTTGAAGCCGTCGTCGAGTTCGCCGGAAAGATCGAGTGTCGGGCGGTTGCCGACAGCCTCGTAGTTCTCTTCCAGCCAGTCGCTCGCCGCTATGCGGCCAAGATCGCGCAGATAGGTCAGGAAGGCCCATTCGGCATTGACCTTCGACGACGCCGACAGATCCTTGAACGCCTCGTCGGCATCGATGCGATGCATGCGGATGTCGCGGTATTCGCCACGCGGCAGGCGGCCGGCGGCGATCAGTTCCTTGACGAAGGCGATCGAGCGGAATTCACGCAAAAGTCCGGCATTGAAGGTGATCTCGTCGATGCGATTCTGGATTTCGTTGGCGCTCTTCGGCGTCCCTTCGCGCACCACCGGATTGATCTGCACCAGAAGCACGTCCTCGGTCGCCGCCGTCTTGAAGAACGGATAAAGCGCCGGATTGCCGCCATAGCCGCCATCCCAATAGGGCACGCCCTTGATCTCGACGGCGCGGAACAATTGCGGCAGGCAGGCCGAGGCCATCACCGTGTCGAGATCGATCTCGCCGTCGGAAAAGACCCGCAACTGTCCGGTCTCGACATTGGTCGCCGAGATGAACAGTTCCATCGACTTGCAGGCGCGCACATTACCGAAATCAATCTCCTGTTCGACCACGTCGCGCAGCGGGTTGAGGCCGAGCGGATTGGCGACATAGGGCGAAAATACCCGCGACATGGTGTCGAAGAAGAAATAGCCGGGCGTGTTCTCGATCGACCAGTTGCCCCAGG
Organism: Mesorhizobium sp. P2_B5; assembly: GCF_056404775.1. NCBI lineage: Bacteria > Pseudomonadati > Pseudomonadota > Alphaproteobacteria > Hyphomicrobiales > Phyllobacteriaceae > Mesorhizobium > Mesorhizobium sp. P2_B5. Next base: position 236,196 of record NZ_JBFUDJ010000001.1, read on the forward strand.
CGACGTCCCAGGGCATGCGCTGCACCGGGCTGAACCGGCCCTTCGCCGCCACCGCGCGCCAGAAATCGTCGAGCTTCTGCCGCGCGCCGTCGACGCCGCCGCGCACAAACCCGTCGGCCAGCGCCACCGCATTCATGGCGCCGGCGCTGGTGCCGGACACCGCTGCAATGTCGAGCCTGCCATCCTCCAGCAGCCGGTCGAGCACGCCCCAGGAGAAAGCCCCGTGCGAGCCGCCGCCCTGCAGCGCGATGTTGATCTTCTTGGTTTCCTCCGCCTTGCCGTTCTTCGTCATGGCGTTCCTGTATCGGTTTGGTCGCTGCTGCCTTATCCCGCCCGGGAATCGGGCGGGTTCGACTGCAGCGGACTTATGTTGCAGTGCAGCATATAAGGGATGGCCGAGGCAAGAACACGAACACGGTCGCGTGATCACATGAAATTTTGGTCATAAAAGAAAAGCCTCTCCGCCGTGAGGCGGAGAGGCCATGTTCTTCCGAAATAGGCCTGGAGCCTCAGGCAACAAGCTTCGGCCCCGGCCCGACATAGCGCGACTGCGGCCGGATCAGCCGGCCCGTAGTCTGCTGTTCGCGCGCATGCGCGATCCAACCTGCGACGCGCCCGGCGGCAAAGACATTGCTGAACGCCGCTGGCGGAAAGCCCGCCGCCTCCAGCACCAGCGCGGTGTAGAACTCGACATTGGTCTGCAGTGAGCGCTGCGGCTTGGCGATGCGAAGCACCTCGAGCGCGGTCTGCTCGACCTTTTCGGCAAAGGCCAGCCGGCGGCCGGTATCGCCTTCACCGCCAAGTCGCCGCACCACCGCTTTCAGCACATCGGCGCGCGGATCGCGCACGCGGTAGATGCGATGGCCGAAGCCCATAATGCGCTCGCCATGCTGGACTTCGTCGCGCAGCCAGGTGGCGGCATCGCCATGCGCCTGGATTGCATCGAGCATCTCGATCACCGGGCCGGGGGCGCCGCCATGCAGCGGCCCCTTGAGCGCGCCTAGCCCGGCCAAAACAGAAGATGTCAGCCCGGCCTGCGTCGAAGCGACGACGCGGGTAGCAAAAGTCGAGGCATTGAGGCCGTGGTCGCAGACGGTCACCAGATAGGTGTCGAGCGCCTTTGTCAAAGCCGGCGACGGGACCGCCCCCTTGAGCATTCGCAACATGTCGGCTGCATGATCGGCCTTGGCGTCCGGTGCGATCGGCTGCTCGCCGCGCTTGAAGCGCAGCAGGGCCGGCGTCAGCACCGTGGGCGCCGCGATCAGCCGCAACGCGTCCGCTAGCGTCTCGCCGTCCGGCAGCAGCGCCATGCCGGCGCGCATGGCGCTGTAGACGTCAAGCGGCGACAGAAGCGGCAGCGAAGGTTTGAGCCGCTCGAACACCTCGACGCGAGCTTCGCCCAGTCTTGCCGCCAGTTCCGCATCGCTGGGCAGATCGTCGAAGAAACCGTCTAGCAGCAGGCGAACCACCTGCGCGTAGCGCCAGCGGCCGGCCAATTCCGGCAAGGCATGGCCCCTTATCGTCAGATGGCCGCCGATGCCATCGACATCGGAGAGCACCGTCTCCGCCGCCACCACATCATCGAGCCCGTTTGCCATGTCTCATCTCCTTGCAGCTTTGCTCGGCGAGATATAAAGGTTGACCACGCGCTCATCAATCTTGATCAATATAATCAATATCAGGGGTCAAAATGTCCGAATGGCTGTCGCGGGAAGAGGCGCTGGAAAGGCTCAAGGTCCGGCCGCAGACGCTCTACGCCTATGTCAGCCGTGGCCGCATCGGCATGCGGCCCGATGAGACCGACCCGCGCCGCAGCCAGTATCGCCTTGACGACATCGCCGCACTTGCCACCCGGCGGGCGCGCGGCCGCAGTCCCTCGGCCATCGCCGAGAGCGCGATCGCCTGGGGCGAGCCGTCGATCGCAACGGCGATTTCGACCGTTGTGCACGGTCGCCTCATCTACCGGGGGCAGGATGCCGTCGCGCTGTCCAAATCCGCCACGCTGGAGGAAACCGCCGCTCTGCTCTGGGCCCTGCCCGAACCGGTGGCTTTCAAAACACCATCGTCTGAGGCGCCTCCTCCAGCCGGTCGCGCTTCGGCTTTTGCGCAGCTTGCCATGCTTGCCAGCCAGGGGCGGCCGTCGCTTGGACGCAGCGCCGCCTCGCTGTGTACCGAGGCCGCGCACACAATAGGGGCGCTGGCGCAATCGCTAGGCGCCGCGGGCGGCACGGCGCCTATGCATCGGCGTCTGGCGCGGGGCTGGTCGGCGGACGATATCGGCGCGGAAGCGATCCGTTGCGCCCTTGTCCTGCTTGCCGATCATGAACTCAACGCATCGACCTTCACTGCCCGCGTCGCGGCCTCGACCGGCGCCTCGCCCGCCGCATGCCTGCTGGCGGGCCTGGCGACGCTGACCGGCCCGCGCCACGGCGGCGCCGGCGAAGCGGTGATGCAGCTGGCGGAGGATGCGGCTCGGCACGGCGCCGAGGCGGCGATCCGGCGCTGGCTCGGCCACGACCGGCCCTTGCCGGCATTCAGCCATCCGCTCTATCCCGATGGCGACCCCCGTGCTGCAGCACTCTTGGCAGTCGTCCCTGTCGACGAGACGCTGCAACAGTTGGAAAAGGCCGCTATCGCCGCGACCGGCACGCACCCGAACATCGATTTCGCCCTGGCCGCGCTGACGCGTAGTTTCGGCCTGCCGCGCGATGCGCCATTCCAGCTGTTTGCGCTTGGGCGCAGCGTCGGCTGGGCCGCGCATACGGTCGAGCAGATCATGAGCGGCAGCATCATCAGGCCGCGTGGCCGCTATGAAGGGTCTTTGACCTGAACAATTCCAGGAAAAGTGTGAAGCGGTTTCCGTCCGGAATTGCGTAAAATAGAACCCCCTCAGCCCGACCTGGAAGTGCTCCCGAACCGCGCACGGTACGCGACGGGCGTCGTGGCGAACTGCTGACGAAAATGATGCCGCAACGTGCCTGCCGCGCCGAAGCCGGCGGTCTCGGCAATCCGCTCGATCGGCATGGCGGTGTCTTCCAACAGCGTGCGCGCCCGCGAAAGCCGTTCCGAGAGCAGCCAGCGCGCCGGCGTAACGCCGGTTGCGGCCGCGAACCGGCGCAGAAATGTCCGCTCGCTCATCCCGGCTAGTTCGGCCAGGACGGCGACGGGATAGTCGGCGGAAATATCCGCGCGCATTCTGTCGATCAAAGGCCCGAGCCGGCTGCGCTCATGCGGCTCGGGAACGGAACTCTCGACATACTGCGCCTGGCCGCCGTCACGGTGCGGCGGCACCACCAGACGACGCGCTACCATGTTTGCCGCTTTGGTACCGAAATCGCGCCGCACCAGATGCAGGCAAAGGTCGATGCCCGCGGCACTGCCGGCCGATGTCAGGACATTTCCCTCATCGATGTACAAAACATCTGGAACCACGGTGATGTCTGGGTACATCTCCGTCAGCTTATCGCTATAGCGCCAATGCGTTGTCGCCCTTTTGCCGGCAAGCAGGCCCGCGGCGGCAAGCACGAACACGCCCGAGCAGATCGAAAGAATGCGGGCGCCGCGCTCGTTCGCCTTGCGAAGCGCCTCGATCAGCGCCGGCGGCACCGGCGCCTCCGATCCGCGCCAGCCAGGCACGATCACCGTGTCGGCCTGGCCGATCAGATCAGCCCCGCCGTCGGCAACGATGCGCACGCCGCCCAGCGCGCGCATTTCTCCGGCATCGATTCCGGCAACGGCAAAACGGTACCAATCCGTTCCCATTTCCGGCCTGGGCAAGGCGAAGATCTCAACCGCCACGCCAAACTCGAACGTGCACAGACCGTCATAGGCAATGGCAACGACGAGAGGGTTCGCAGGGCGCGGATTTGCGGAAGGCATATTTGGCATGATCTTGACGATATATGGCAAAGCTGCCAGCTGCAATCGCTCTGCTTCCTGCTTTATCTCCAACGCATCAGCAATGGAGATACGCGAATGAGCTACGTGACAGACATTCCGGCGGCATCGCCGGAAATCACCCGGGACCATTTCCTGCGCCGGCTTTCCGTCGAGACCGACTGTTCCGACGTCGCCGCGGCGCTGCGCAGCGGCGATCAAGATTTTGTCCTTTTGCATGTGGTCGGTTCGCCGGAAGCCTATGAACGCCGGCACGTGCCGGGCGCGCTGCGTCTGCCGCACCGCGAAATATCGGCCGAACGGATGGCAGAGTGGCCGGTAGAGACGCTGTTCGTCGTCTATTGCGCGGGACCGCATTGCAATGGCGCGGATCGGGCGGCGTTCAAGCTGGCGAGCCTCGGTCGTCCCGTGAAGATCATGATCGGCGGCATAACCGGTTGGCAGGACGAGGAACTCCCCTTCACTTCCGGCAAGGAGCCAGGCGTCTTGCACGCATGAGCCTTGGTTCAGCACCAGGCTGGCGCGGGAGCGCGCACGCGATATGGTCGATCTTGAAGACAAGGGAAAGCAGGCAGATGGCGGCGATTATGGTCCGTCCGTTCGGACGGCAGGATGTCGGCGCGGTGCTCGCGCTTATGCGGGCGCTGGCCATCTTCGAGGGCTATGACGACAAGTTCCGCCTCACCGAAGCGGACCTTGTCGAACACGGGCTGGGGCCATCGCCCCGGTTCGGCGTGCTCGTGGCAGAGCGAGAGAACGTGATCGTCGGCATCGCCGTCCACTACATCATCCCGTGGACCTACGACCTGAAGCCGGTTGTCTGGCTTAAGGAACTCTACGTCGCCGAGGCAGCGCGCGGCATGGCGGTCGGCCATGCGCTTGTTGAACAGCTTTGCCAATACGCCGCCGGCATCGGCGCGTCCGCCATCAAATGGACGGTGCTGAAATCCAACATGCCGGCGAAGGCCTTCTACCGCTCACTCAGCGGGCAGCCCGACGAGATCTGGGAATCGTGGCAGCTGAAAATCGACCCGTGAGGGCAAGGCCCCGACCGGTAGGGCCGGTCAGGCCAGGCCGCGCCCGTCTTACGACATCGTGTCGAGCTTGCGCTGCATGGCGGCGATCTGTTCCTTCAACTCCTGAAGGTCGTCGCCGCTCTTTTCCGGCGCTTCCTTGCGGGCCGGCTCGGGCGCAGCCGCGGCAGTGCCATTCGAGGCGGCTGGCGGGAACGGCGTGAACAGGCGCATGGCGTTCTGGAACATTTCCATGTTGCGCCGCGTCTGCTCTTCCAGCGCCTTGATCGGCGTGGCGATCTTCATCACATCCAGCGGCGACTTGCCGATGGCGCCCTTCATCTGCTCGCGAAAGCGCTCCTGCTCCTTGGAGAAGGCGATCATCGACTGTTCGAGGAAGCTCGGCACGATCATCTGCATCTGGTCGCCGTAGAACGCGATCAGCTGGCGCAGGAACGGGATCGGCAGCATGTTCTGCCCGTCCTTGTTCTCCAGCTCGAAGATGATCTGGGTCAGCACCGGATGGGTGATGTCGTCGCCGGTCTTGGCGTCCTGCACAGTGAACTCCTCGCCCTTCTTGACCATTTCGGCCAGGTCCTCGAGCGTCACATAGGTGCTGGTGCCGGTGTTGTAGAGACGGCGGTTGGCATATTTCTTGATAATGATTGGGTCGTCTTTCGCGGCCATCAGCATCCTCCCGGGGACACCGGCGTGCCTGAGTAAGCCGCCGGTAACGATTGCGCCATTTTTAAGGATATGCGCAAAAGCTCCATAATTCCAAGCGGTTTGTGCAGTGCGGCATCATTTAATGCTGCATGGCAGGCTAAATATGCTGCGCAGCAAAGGCCCGGCGACCGCGCCGGCCGCTCGTGCCCTGCTTGCGGCGCAGGGCCGGCATGCCCATTTCCGGTTTGACTTGGGGTGTGGAACGGGCAAGAAAAGTCCCAACAACTAGAGAATACGACCTCGAAGTCTGGAGAGAAACATGTCCGATGCCAATTCAATCGTCGTCGCCAGTGCCGCGCGCACCGCTGTCGGCTCCTTCAACGGCGCCTTCGCCGCCACCCCGGCGCATGAGCTTGGCGCCGTGGTCATCAAGGAGCTTTTGTCGCGCGCCGGCGTCGAGCCGGGCGAAGTCGACGAGGTCATTCTCGGCCAGGTGCTGACGGCAGCCCAGGGCCAGAACCCAGCCCGCCAGGCGTCGATCAATGCCGGCCTGCCCAAGGAGACCACCGCCTGGGGCCTCAACCAGGTTTGCGGTTCGGGCTTGCGCGCCATCGCGCTCGGCATGCAGCAGATCGCCACCGGCGACGCCAAGGTAATCATCGCCGGCGGCCAGGAATCGATGTCGCTGTCGCCGCACGCCGAGCACCTGCGCGCCGGCGTCAAGATGGGCGACTACAAGATGATCGACACCATGATCAAGGACGGCCTGTGGGACGCCTTCAATGGCTACCACATGGGCAACACCGCCGAGAACGTCGCCCGCCAGTTCCAGATCACCCGTGACGACCAGGACCAGTTCGCGCTGGCCTCGCAGAACAAGGCCGAGGCCGCACAGAAGGCCGGCAAGTTCAAGGACGAGATCGTCGCCGTCACCATCAAGGGCAGGAAGGGCGACACCATTGTCGACCAGGACGAATACATCCGCCACGGCGCCACCATCGACGCCATGACCAAGCTGAAGCCGGCCTTCGACAAGGACGGCACGGTGACCGCTGCCAACGCTTCCGGCATCAATGACGGCGCTGCCGGCGCGCTGCTGATGACCGAGGCCGAAGCATCGCGGCGCGGCATCACCCCGCTGGTGCGCATCGCGTCATGGGCGACCGCTGGCGTCGATCCGGCGATCATGGGCACCGGACCTATTCCCGCTTCGAAGCGGGCGCTGGAGAAGGCCGGCTGGTCGGTCAAGGATCTCGACCTTGTCGAGGCCAATGAGGCCTTCGCCGCGCAGGCCTGTGCTGTCAACAAGGGCATGGGCTGGGATCCGTCGATCGTCAACGTCAATGGCGGGGCGATTGCCATCGGCCATCCGATCGGCGCCTCCGGCGCGCGCGTCTTCAACACGCTGGTTTTCGAGATGCGCCGCCGCGGCGCCAAGAAGGGCCTCGCCACGCTCTGCATCGGCGGCGGCATGGGCGTCGCCTTGTGCGTGGAAGCGCTGTGAAAAGAGTGAATGGTGAATAGGCAATGGTGAATGGTCGAAGGCGGCACATCGCTCGCCATTCACCATTCACTATTGACCATTCACCAAATTGACCATTCACCAAAAACTTTAGGGAGGAGGAACTTCATGACCAAAGTAGCGCTCGTCACCGGTGGATCACGCGGCATCGGCGCCGCCATTTCGATCGGCCTGAAGAATGCGGGTTACACGGTTGCCGCCAACTATGCCGGCAATGACGAGGCTGCGGGGAAGTTCAGCGGGGAAACCGGCATTAAGACCTACAAATGGTCGGTCGCCGACTACGATGCCTGCGCCGCCGGGATCAAACAGGTCGAGGCCGATCTCGGCCCGGTCTCGGTGCTGGTCAACAATGCCGGCATCACCCGCGACGCCATGTTCCACAGACTGACGCGCGAGCAGTGGAAAGAAGTCATCGACACCAACCTCTCCGGCGTCTTCAACATGACGCATCCGCTGTGGGGCGGCATGCGCGACCGCAAGTTCGGCCGCGTCATCACCATCTCCTCGATCAACGGCCAGAAGGGCCAGGCCGGCCAGGTCAACTATTCCGCCGCCAAGGCCGGCGACATCGGCTTCTCCAAGGCGCTTGCCCAGGAAGGCGCTCGCGCGGGCATCACCGTCAACGTCATCTGCCCCGGCTACATCGCCACCGAGATGGTCAAAGCGATCGACGAGAAGGTGCTCAACGAGCGCATCCTGCCGCAGATCCCGGTCGGCCGCCTCGGCGAACCGGAAGAGATCGCGCGCTGCGTCGTCTTCCTCGCCTCCGAGGACGCCGGCTTCATCACCGGCTCGACCATCACCGCCAATGGCGGCCAGTACTTCGCCTGAGCGACAGCATTTCGCCTGAGAGAAAAAACGGGCCGGCTCGCGCCCGTTTTTTCGTCGTCGACAGGCAACGCTCTCAGGCTTCCATGTCGGCACTGCCCCGTTCCGGCACGCAAAGATTAACGGCGCCGGCTCAGGCTGTGTGAAACCCGCTTCACAAGCTGTGAATTCTCGGTGGGCAAGCTGTGGATAACACAACATATTGGGGTGAACAAATCGGGAAAACCCGCCCATCGCTGATTCGTCGCCGATTCGTTCCGGCTTTGACCGAAACGTTAATGGCGAAGGCCGAAAAGCTCTGCCAAATGGTTAAAGCTGGTTAAGAAAAGATAATAATTTCATAACCTTGGCCAACGACAGCTGAGCAGTGGCCATTCTTCGCTGGCGAAGGTTAATGGCAAAGCCCGCCCTGCATGAATCGGGCCAGTTCAATGGATTCAGCATGTGGTGAGACTCCCGGTCGCAAAATCCACATGTAGCCGTGAACAAAAGCTGAATCTGCTGGAGTCACTGATTCGTAGCCGATTCGTTCCAGACTCGTTCCAACTGTTAATCGGGAGCGAATCCGGACCTCGAACGAGACTCCCGAACTGACGGCCGGAACATTCCGCTTTCGCTTCGCGCCCGAAATCCCTATGTGTCGCGTGTCATACGCGCCATGCGAGGCGCGCTCCCGACAACACGATGCAGAAAGCCTCATTTCCGGGCCGATGAACATCCAGCCGAAACACACCGAGCCGCTGATCCTGTCGGGCCGCGACGTGACCGCCGTGCTGGGTCCGACCAACACCGGCAAGACCCATCTCGCCATCGAGCGCATGGTCGCGCATGAGAGTGGCATCATCGGCCTGCCGCTGCGGCTGCTGGCGCGAGAAGTCTACGCCCGCGTCTGCGAAAAGGTCGGCGCCCACAAGGTGGCGCTGATCACCGGCGAGGAAAAAATCCAGCCGCCCGGCGCGAAATATTCGGTCTGTACCGTCGAGGCCATGCCGCGCGAGACCGACGCCGCCTTCGTCGCCATCGACGAGGTGCAGCTTGCCGGCGACCTCGAACGCGGCCACATCTTCACCGATCGCATCCTGCATCTGCGCGGCCGCCAGGAAACGCTGCTGCTTGGTGCCGCCACCATGCATGGCATTCTGCAGCGCCTGCTGAAGGGCGTTTCGGTGGTGACGCGGCCGCGGCTGTCGCACCTCGCCTATGCCGGCTCGAAGAAATTGACCCGCCTGCCGCGTCGCACCGCCATCGTCGCCTTCTCCGCCGACGAGGTCTACGCCATCGGCGAACTGATCCGCCGCCAGCAGGGCGGCGCTGCCGTCGTGCTCGGCGCCCTCAGCCCACGCACCCGCAACGCCCAGGTGGCAATGTTCCAGGCGGGCGACGTCGATTATCTCGTTGCCACCGACGCCATCGGCATGGGTCTCAACCTCGATCTCGACCATGTCGCCTTTGCCCAGAACCGCAAATTCGACGGCTACCAGTACCGCAATCTGACAGCGGCCGAGCTCGGCCAGATTGCCGGCCGCGCCGGCCGGCATTTGCGTGACGGCACATTCGGCGTCACCGGCCAGGTCGATCCGCTGGACGAGGAACTGGTCAAGCGCATCGAGGGTCATGAGTTCGACCCGGTGAAGGTACTGCAGTGGCGCACCGCGCATTTCGATTTCGCCAGCCTCGACGCACTGAAGCGCTCGATCGAGATCAATGCGCCGGTCGAAGGCCTGACGCGGGCGCTGCCGGCGGTCGATGCGCAGGCGCTCGAGCATCTCTCCCGCGACGAGGACATCCGCGCGCTCGCCACCAATGCCAAGCGCGTGGCGCTGCTGTGGGAAGCCTGTGCCTTGCCGGACTACCGCAAGATCGCGCCGGCCCAGCACTCCGACCTCATCGCCTCGATCTACACAGACCTCGCCAAACACGGCCATGTCGACGAGAACTACATGGCCGAGCAGGTGCGCCGGGCTGATACGACCGAAGGCGATATCGACACGCTGTCGCACCGTATTGCCCAGATCCGCACCTGGACATTTGTGTCCAACCGGCCCGGCTGGCTGGCCGATCAGGCACACTGGCAGGAAAAGACGCGCGAAATCGAAGACAGATTGTCGGATGCGCTGCATGAGCGGTTGACGAAACGGTTTGTAGACCGCAGGACTTCCGTCCTCATGCGGCGCCTTAGAGAAAATACAATGCCTGAAGCCGAAATCAGTCCTACCGGAACCGTCCTTGTCGAAGGCCATCATGTCGGCGAGTTGCAAGGGTTCCGCTTCACCGCCGACCAGAGCGCCGGCGGCGAAGACGCCAAGGCCGTGCGCACGGCGGCGCAAAAGGCGCTTGCCGCTGAGTTCGAGGCGCGCGCCGAACGCTTCGGCGCCTGCGCCAATGGCGACCTGGCGCTCGGCTCCGACGGCACGCTGCGCTGGATCGGCGCGCCGATCGGCACGCTGGTTGCCGGCGAGGACGCGCTGAAGCCGCGCCTGGTGCTTTTGGCAGACGAGCAGCTGACCGGCCCCGCCCGCGACAAGGTTGCTGCGCGCGCCGAGCGTTTCGTCAATTTCCAGATCGAGTCGCTGCTGAAGCCGCTGGTCGACTTGAAGAATGCCGAGCAGATCACCGGCATCGGCCGTGGCATCGCCTTCCAGCTCGTCGAGCATTTCGGCCTCATCAACCGCCGCGACATCGCCGAAGAGATGAAGTCGCTCGACCAGGAGGGACGCGCTGCCCTGCGCCGGCTCGGTGTGCGTTTTGGCGCCTACCACGTCTTCGTGCCGGCGCTGATCAAGCCCGCACCCGCCGGCCTGATTACGCTTTTGTGGGCGCTGAAGAATGACGGCAAGGACAAGCCCGGCTTCGGCGACGTGGTGCACGCGCTGGCCTCCGGCCGCACCTCGGTGGTCATCGACCCGGCTTTCGACAAGACCTTCTACAAGCTCGCCGGCTACCGCAATCTCGGCCGCCGCGCTGTGCGCATCGACATTCTGGAACGGCTGGCCGACCTGATCCGCCCCGCGACCAACTGGAAGCCCGGCCTTGGCCAGCGCCCGGATGGCGCCTATGACGGCCAGTCCTTCATGGTGACGCCGCCGATGATGTCGATCCTCGGCGCCACCACCGACGACATGGAAGAGATCCTGAAGGGTCTCGGCTACCGCGCCGAGCCGAAGCCGCCTGCAGAGGTGAAGGCGCGGCTCGAAGCGCAGGACAATGCGGCGCGGGAAGCGGCTGCGGCAAAGCTGGCGGAAGCGGCTGCAAAGGCTGCGGCGGAAGCCGCCGCAGCGGATGCTGTCACCGAAGCACCGGCCGAGGGTGTGGAGCCGGATGCGGCTGTTGAAGCTACCGCCGCAGAAGTTACGTCAGAGGATACCGCAGAGTCCGTCGCCCAACCGGCAGCGGAGGCTGGTTCTGAAGAGCAAATCGAAGCTCCCGCGGAAATCGCGGAAGAAGTCCCGCCCGTTACAGAAGCTTTCGCCGACGTCACTGTCACCGAAGGCGCCGACGCCCTTACCTCCCCCTCGATGGGGGGAGTCGCGGCGCGAAGCGACGCGGGTGGGGGTGACGGCGCTGACGAAGCAGGTCGTGCTGACGCCGCCGACGCTGAAGATGCAAGCGGCGACGCCGGCGCTGACCCCACCCCGGCGCTGCGCGCCGACCCTCCCCACGAGGGGGAGGGTGAAGCAAGCCAAGCCGCGCCAGAGGCTGAAGAACCAAAACCGATCCTGTTGTGGCGGCAGGGCCGTTTCGAGCAGCGCCCGCGTCATCGTCACGAAAACCGCCGGGACAATCGCCCGCGCAACGGCCAGGCTGCTCGCACCGGTGCGCCTGCCGACGCTGCCGGCGGACAGCCGGCACCGGGCGAACGGCCGGCCTATCAGGGCCGGCGCGACCAGCGCGACGGTGCCGCCAAGCCGCGCTTCGACCGCTCGAAGTTCAAGCCCAAGCCGCAGGCCGAAGGCGAACAGCGCCGCGATGGCAAGCCGCAAGGCGAGCGTCGCGAAGGCCGGCCTGACTGGAAGGGCGGCAGGCCGGAAGGCAAAGGCGGTCCGCAGGGCGGCAAGCCGGCCTTCCAGGCCAAGCCGCGGGAGGAACGGCCGGTGCGCTTCGATCCGGACTCACCCTTCGCCAAGCTCGCCGCCTTGCGCGACCAGCTGAAGAAGTAGGCACGGCACGGTTCGATGGTTGCTGAGGGTCGCCAGCGCATCGACAAATGGCTGTTCTTTTCGCGTGCGGTGAAATCGCGCTCGCTGGCCGCCAAGCTTGTCGTCGCCGGACGCGTCCGCATCAACAGCGACAAAGCAGCGCAGGCCTCGGATCTGGTGAAGGCCGGCGATGTTTTGACCATCACGCATGAGCGCCGCATCTTCGTCTGGAAGGTGCTGGCTACAGGTGTGCGACGCGGCCCTGCCGAGGAAGCGCGCACGCTCTATGAGGATCTGTCACCGCCGCCGGCGCCGAAAGGCGAGGCTGTTGCCGATGCCATTCCCGCGCTGCGCGAGGCCGGCAGCGGCCGTCCGACCAAGAAAGAACGCAGGCAAACCGACCGGCTGTTCGGCGAAGACTGAAGCCTTGGCGCTCTTCGCCATGCCGGCGATCTGCAATTCCATTTCGGAAGCGCCGGTGCCGCCAGGCATGGCCGCCCTTGCAAGCGGCAGGCAAAGGCGTTACCTCACCAAAAAAGCCTAGCAAGAACGGGACGTCCCGGAGCCGACCAATGACCTATGTCGTGACCGACAACTGCATTAAATGCAAGTACATGGACTGCATCGAGGTCTGTCCGGTCGACTGCTTCTACGAAGGCGAGAACATGCTCGTCATACATCCCGACGAGTGCATCGACTGCGGCGTCTGCGAACCGGAATGCCCGGCCGATGCGATCAAGCCCGACACCGAGCCGGGTCTCGACAAATGGCTGCAGGTCAACACCGAATACGCCGAGAAGTGGCCCAACATCACCGCCAAGAAGGAGCCTCCGGCAGACGCCAAGACCTTCGACGGCGAGGCCGGCAAGTTCGAGAAATATTTCTCCGCTGAGCCAGGCGAAGGCGACTGATGCTACGGCCGACTTGGCCGTCATAACGCGGCGTAACGCGCATCATACATCAACGGCCTTGACAGGCGGTGATGTCGCTCGACCTTCGCGTTTGCAGCAAAACCTTGATTCTTCCTACTTTTTGTGCTACATCTGCTGAAACATGCCGGTGACACAACGTCGATTTATGGCGCAAGCGCCCCAAATCACTGAAAGGTGAAATCCCCAATCGGACCAGAGCGATCTGGGCTAGGCAGTCGCTATGTATGCGGTTTGCCGGTCCCGGCTTTTTCCGATGGGTTCATCTGTTGTGCGGCTAACGATCGGCGTCCCCGATCGCACGCGTTCGGACCGGCAGGCCGCCGGTGCCACAACAAGGAGTTCAGGGCGTAATGGCAACGATCACCCCGCAGAAGAAGTCCACCGCGGCACGTCACGGTTTCAAGACCGGCGAGTACATCGTCTATCCGGCGCACGGCGTCGGCCAGATCGTCTCGATCGACGAGCAGGAAGTTGCGGGCCACAAGCTGGAACTGTTCGTCATCGACTTCCAGAAGGATAAGATGCGGCTGAAAGTGCCGGTCGCCAAGGCGACCTCCATCGGCATGCGCAAGCTGTCGGAGGAGGATTATGTCGAGCGCGCGCTGAAGGTCGTGCAGGGTCGCGCCCGGGTCAAGCGCACCATGTGGTCGCGCCGCGCCCAGGAATATGATGCCAAGATCAATTCGGGCGATCTGATCTCGATCTCGGAAGTCGTGCGCGACCTCTACCGCGCCGACAACCAGCCGGAGCAGTCCTATTCCGAGCGTCAGCTCTATGAGGCGGCACTCGACCGCATGGCCCGTGAGATCGCCGCAGTTAACCGCATGTCGGAAACCGAAGCCGTGCGCCTGATCGAGGTCAACCTCAACAAGGGCCCTAAGCGCGGCGCCAAGGCCGACAATGAGGAATCCGAACAGGAAGAAGCTGCCTGATCGCTTTCACATTTGAATTCATGAAAAACCCGGCCTCGCGCCGGGTTTTTTGTTTTTGGGCCTGAGGTGCGGCACGGCCCCCCACCCGGACCTTCGGTCCGACCTCCCCACAAGGGGAGGGCAGAGGGCTCAGCCGCCGGCTTCCTTCGCCGCTTCCTGCTTCAGTGTTGCGATAAAGCGCTTCGTCCGTTCGCGCTCCGGATTGCTGAACACCAGGGCGGACGGCCCCTTCTCGACGACCACGCCAGCGTCGAGAAACACCACTTCTTGAGCGATCTTCGAGGCGAGGCGCAGGTCGTGCGTCGCCATCACCATTGTCGTGCCTTCGCTGGCGAGTTTTCCCAGCACGTCGACGACTTCCTGTGCCAGCTCAGGATCGAGCGCCGAGGTCGGCTCGTCGCAGAGCAGCACCTTGGGCGACGGCGCCAGCGCGCGGGCAATCGCCACGCGCTGCTGTTGGCCGCCCGACAGAGTCACCGGCCATGCATCGGCCTTGTGCGCCATGCCGACCTTCTCGAGCAGCGCCAGCGCCCGCTCACGCGCCTTTGCCGTTGGCCATTTCAGCACTGTCACCAGCCCTTCCATGACGTTCTCGATGGCGGTGCGGTGCGGGAACAGCTGGAAATTCTGGAACACCATGCCGGTCTGCAGCCGCAGGCGCTGGATGTCCCGACTGGGGATCTTGATGCCGGGACGGAATTCCAGCGTCTCGTCGCCGACGCGCACCGTGCCCGAGGTCGGGATCTCCAGGAGGTTGATGCAGCGCAGCAGCGTGCTCTTTCCCCCGCCGGACGGACCGACCAGCGCGGTGACGCTGCCTTCGGCGATGGTGACCGTTACGCCCTTCAACACGAGATTGTCGCCGAAGCGCTTTTCGATGTCGGTGAGGCCGATCATGAGCGCGCCTCCAGGAAGCCGCCGTAACGGTTGAGCCGTTCCTCCAGCCGCGTCTGCAGGGCAGACAGCACCGAGCTCATTGCCAGATAAAGGATCGCCGCCTCGACATACAGGATCAGCGGCTCATAGGTGGTGGCGACGATGCGCTGCGCTGCCTGGAACATTTCCGGCACGGTGATGGCGGCGGCGAGCGACGTATCCTTGACCAGCGAGATGAAGGTGTTGGACAGCGGTGGCACCGCGACCCGGCCGGCTTGCGGCAGGATGGTGCGCCGCATCGCCTGGCTCCAGGTCATCCCGATCGAATAGGCTGCCTCCCACTGGCCCTTCGGCACCGAGCCGATCACCGCGCGAATGATTTCCGAACTGTAGGCGCCGATGTTGAGGGTGAAACCGATCAGCGCCGCCGGAAAGGCATCGAGCAATATGCCGACCGAGGGCAGGCCGTAGAAGATCAGGAACAGCTGCACCAGAAGCGGCGTGCCGCGAAAGATCCAGACATAGAAGCGCACCACGGCGACCAGCGGCTTCGGCCCGAACAGCCGCACCAGGGCGACAACCAGGCCGACGAACAGGCCGAGCGCAAACGACAGAAGAGTCAGCGGCACGGTGAAGATCAGCGCCGCCCACAACAGCGTCGGCAACGAGTCCAGCATCAGTTGCAGCCAGTGCGGCACGAGCGGCTCCTCTCCTTGCAAATGCCGTCTAGACCGGTCCGGCAGTGCGATTGTGCGGTTGTCATATCATGCGAAAAACGGCGAGCCATCAAAGACGGCCCGCCGCTATATTGTGTCATTGCCGGCAAACCGCCGGAGACCTTCGTTACTGTGACACGTCCTGGCCGAAATAGGTGTCGGCGATCTTCTTGTAGGTGCCGTCGGCCTTGATGTCGGCCAGCGCCTTGTTGATCGCGGCCACTAGCTCCGGATCGCCCTTGCGCACGATGACGCCGGAATAGTCGGCGTTTTCTTCCTGCGCGGCGATCTTCACATTGGCGTCGGGCTTGTGCTTCTTGAAGTCGAGGAAGGACAGGCTGTCATTGATGGTGGCATCGGCGCGACCGGTGAGCAAAAGCTGGATCGACTGGTCGAAGCCATCGGTGCCGACGAGTTCGGCGCCGTTGGTCTCGGCGAGCTTGCCGAAATTCGAGGTCAGCGACTGCGCCGCCTTCTTGCCCTTGAGATCGGCAAAGGTCTTGATGGCGGTGTCGTCGCCGCGCACGATCAGCACCGCCTTGGAAGCGATGTACGGATCGGAGAAGTCGTACTTGGCCTTGCGTGCGTCGGTGATGCCGACCTCGTTGATGACGGCGTCGTAGCGGTTGGCGTCGAGACCAGCGATCAGCCCGTCCCATTTGCCTTCGAGGAACTCGACTTTCACGCCGAGCTTGTCGCCGATCGCCTTGGCGATCTCGACGTCGAAGCCGACCAGCGCGCCGGCATCATTATGGTAGGTGAAGGGTGCGTAGGTGCCTTCGGTGCCAACCTTGATGGTGCCGGCATGCTTGATCTGGTCGAGGTTGGCGCCGGCGTGGCCGGCTGTGACAGCCAGAACCTGCAGCGTTCCGGCGACGATGAGCGAATTGAGCCATTTCATTTTTCTGTGATCCCGTCCTTGGCCGGTGTCCGGCGCTTGTGAGAGCCGGAAACTGACAGATAGAGAGCCGCAAAATAAGGAACCAGATTTCAAAAAAATGGCGATCCAGAAATCAGATTCTCAAAGTAACTCAGATTGGTGCCGATCGCCCCGTTTTTTGTGCTGTCGGCGCGCGCTGTCGGATAGCATAAAACAACCACCATCGGCGGCGGAACCAATCCCCGGTGTGGCACGTTCATGCCCTGTTGTAGGGCGCTGCGTTTCCATTTCAAGAACCCTAGCTGCGCCAGACCCAAAGCAATTCCAGGAAAAGTGGGAAACCGGTTTTCCGTCCGGGATTGCGTCAAGATAGAGCCAGCGGCCGCCAGGCCGTCCGAAAATGTCCGGGAGCAGGAGCGCGACATGATCGAAGACACGGCAGGACGGACCATGGTCCGCGCGGCGATGAAGGCCCCCTATCTCGAGCGCGACGAGGAACATGTTCTCGCCTTGCGCTGGAAGGAAGATCAGGACCAGCAGGCGCTGCACCAGATCACCGTCGCGCATATGCGGCTGGTCATCTCCATGGCTTCGAAATTCCGCCACTACGGACTGCCGCTCGGCGATCTGGTCCAGGAAGGCCATGTCGGGCTGCTGGAAGCGGCGGCGCGCTTCGAGCCGGAGCGCGAGGTGCGCTTCTCGACCTATGCGACCTGGTGGATCCGCGCCTCGATGCAGGACTACATCCTGCGCAACTGGTCGATCGTGCGCGGCGGCACCTCTTCGGCACAAAAGGCGCTGTTCTTCAATCTGCGGCGCTTGCGCGCCCGGCTGGCCAATGGCGCCGAGCCGATCTCCAACGCCACGCTCTATCGCGAAGTCTCGGTAGCGCTCGGCGTCTCCGAGGCCGACGTGGCGATGATGGATTCCAGGCTTTCCGCGCCTGACTCTTCGCTCAACGCGCCGCTCGCCGACGACAGCGGCACCACCGAGCGCATGGACTTCCTGATTTCGGACGATCCGCTGCCGGACGAAGTCGCCAGCGACACCATCGATTTCGAACGCCGCCTGCTCTGGCTGAGAGCAGCGCTTGGCGCGCTCAATGCCCGCGAACTCAGGATCATCGAGGAACGCCGGCTGACCGACGAGGGCGCTACGCTGGAAGCGCTCGGCGAGACGCTCGGCATTTCCAAGGAGCGTGTCCGCCAGATCGAGGCCCGCGCCATGGAAAAGCTGAAGGTCGCGCTGGTCAAGCAGAACCCGGAATTTCAGACGCAGGCAGCCTGAAATTCCCGGCTGGCAGCAGTATTAAGATTTTCCGATCAGCACATAAGACCAGCACATCAGATTTCCTCGCCTCTCATTCGCAGATTGTGAATTCTTTAACAGACCTGCTGAGCGGCAGGGTGTCTGTTGGGGTTCACCAGATCATAGCGGATGAGGATTTGCCATGTCGCGACTCTGCGTGTTTCTTGCAGCTTTGATCCTTGTGACCCTGACGACTTTCGAGGCCAGCGCCGATCGAAGGGTTGCTCTTGTGATCGGCAATTCCGAATACCGTGAACTTCCGGCGCTCAAGAACCCGGACAAGGACGCCGGAGACATTGCAGGCACGTTCCGGACGGCCGGCTTCGACGTTTTCGTCGCCAAGGATTTGACCAGGCTTCAGTTGGAGGAGCGTTTCCGCACCTATCTGGCGGCGGCGGACGGTGCCGATCTCGCGGTGGTCTATTATTCGGGCCACGGCTTCCAGATCGGCGGCGAGAACTTTCTCATCCCGGTCGACGCCACACTTAAGGATGCGGCCGACGTGGAAGTTCAGGCAATCAAGCTCGATGACATGCTGCAGCAAATGCGCTCGAAATCGAAAATCCAGGTAATCATCCTCGACGCCTGCCGCAACAATCCTTTTCCGCGTAAGAACTATTGGCTTCGCGACCAGCTGATCGTCGCCAGCGGCAGCGGATTGGCGCAGGTGAAGGGTTCTGAGAACGCGCTGATCGCCTTTGCCACCGAGCCGGGAGCCGTTGCCTATGACGGGAGCGGCAATCTCAGCCCATTTTCCTCCGCCTTCTCCCGTCGTGCGTTGGCGCCGAACCAGGAGATCAGGGCTGTCATGGCCGCCGTGCGCCGCGATGTGGTCAAGGCAACCGGTGGCAAGCAGGTTCCATGGGAAAATTCCTCGCTTCTCGACGATGTCTTTCTGATGCCCCGCGCCAACCGCCCGGCGCTGCCGCCGGTACTGGAGAAAATCGTGCCGTCCGGCGTCGGGCCAGTAGCGCTCGATCTGCCGGCGCCAGTTGACGTCGACGGTGGCGCGGTCAGCGTCAGCATCGACAGCCTGCCGACACTCGGACGGCTGACACTTGATGGCAAGCCCTTGGCCATGGGCGAAAGGATCGAGGGTACCGACCTCCCGCGTCTGCGCATGGACGCCCCCGCATTGGCGGGTGGGCAGGAACAGGTGGAAACGCTGGCCTACACCACGCACAACGAGTGGGGTGGCGAATCCCAGGGCGTTCTGCTGTTGCGGATCAGAAACGGCGCGGGCGCTGAAGGCAAGCAACTCATGGCCTCAATCGCCGCCGAGCAAAAGCAGGCGGTGGTTGAGCGCGGCATTCGTATCGCCGGCGCCGCCGAAGCGATCGAAAACCGCGACATCGAAATCCCCGTCGGCGTCGGTCCGATTCCGCTCAAGCTGGATTTCCCGACCAAGGATCCGTCGATCAGCTTGAAGCTTGCAAGCTATCCGGCAACCGGGACACTGTCCCTGCCGGACCGCATCCTGTCGCCTCAATCGAGCCTGATGGCCGACGATGTCGACAAATTGCGCTACGAGGCGCAGATCGGCTCCGCGACGCCGGTCGAGATCGGCTTTCAGATCCGCGCCGACAATACATCGAAGACGGCGACGCTGAAACTGTCGCCAAGCGTCGATCCCTGCGATCGAGCGGCTGGCGAACCTCTCGACCTGCAAGGCATTGTCCCGGGCCGGTTGGCGAACGAGATTGGCGACGACGCGGTTGAGCTCTGCCAGGCCTCGGTGAAGGCCTATCCAGAGATTGCCCGCTTCCGTTACCAACTCGGACGGGCGTTGCTGGCCTCGGGCAAGGTCAATGAGGCCAGGCAGGCAATCCAGCAGGCCGCCGACAAGGGATACGTCCGCGCGGTTTTCGCGCTCGGCTCCATCGTCTCGTCGGGAATAGGGACGGCCGCGGATCCCGAACAGGCCAACCGCTTCTATTCAGAAGCATCCGAAAAGGGTGACCCCTACGCCATGACCGCGTGGGGACGCACCCTGTTCAATGGGCGCGGCGTCCAGCGCGATGCCGCCAAGGGGTTGGACTTGCTGCTCAAATCGGCGGCGATGGGGCATATCGATGCCATGAACGATCTCGCATCGATCTTCATGGAAGGTCGCAATGGTGTTCCAACTGATCCGGACCGCGCGCTCGCCTTCTTCAGAGCCGGAATGGAGCGGCAGCAGATGTATTCCCTGGGTGTTCTCAGCACCCCGAAGCGGGTCGCCTTGGCGATTCCGGCGTGCAAGGTCCGGCCCCCGAAAATCATCACGAAAATAAAGGTGGTTCCCATACCCGCGCCAAGACCGAAGACCCCGAAACCCGTGCCGCAAACCGGCCGGGCGGCCTGGAGCGGCAACAACGGTGATGGTTCCGAGCGCCGTGCTTCAAATCCCGGTGGTGGTGAGAACACCAGTAGCGAAGGCACTGACAGCGGTACCGATACCGGCACGAACACCGACAGCAACCTCTGAGAGTGGCAGTGACCGCAGCCCTGCTTCGCACGGGCAGGCCCCATCGAAGCCGGACTGCGCTACTTGTCCGTGACGATCTTGACCTTGTCGCCGGCCGAAACCGAGGCGCCCGGCGACATCGCGTTGAGCACCCTGAACAGATCGAGCTTGCGGTCGACGCCGACCATTTGCGCCGACAGCGAACCCATGGTCTGGCCCGCCTGAACGGTAACGACACGGATATGCAGTGGCTTCAGCGCCGCCTTCTCGGCCGCACTCAGGATGCGGAACGAGCCGCTGACCGAGCGCGCCACCGGATCCAGCGTAGTGCTGGCCGAGGGCGCCGCCGTCAAAAGCCGGTAGACTTGGCCGCCGGCGCGGATCACCGCAATGTCGAACTGCCAGCCATCGGCGCCGGCATGCGCGGTCGCCGCCTCGTTGCCGTTGATCGTCTCCTGGCGCACGCTGGTCTCGTCGAGACCGGCCACCCAGCCGCTTCTGATATAGTCGGTCAGCGCCCGATCCTTGTCGATCGACACGCCGTCGAAGCGGACCGCCATGTCGCCGGGGCCGGTCGCCGTCACCGCCGCGGCCGTATTATCGATGATGAAACCGTCCGGCACGGTGAACGACACGCCGAGGCCCGGATGCAGGAAGGTCTGGCCGCGCACATAGCCCTCTTCCGGCGTATCGCCATAGAGCAGGCCGTCAATGCCAGCCAGGAAGGAATCGCGGTCACGCGTACCGACGCCCGGCGCGCCGAACTGGCGGGCGTGGCGCTGCGCCAGATCGATGCGCTGCGGCGTGTTGGGGTGCGTGGCCAGGAAGTCGAGGCTGGCATCAGTGGCGCCGCTGATCGAGCGGAAATCGGTATAGGCCGACATCGACTGCAGGAAGCGGCCGGCGGCATAGGGATCGTAGCCGGCTTCGCCGACCGACTTGATGCCGATGGCGTCGGCCTCCAGCTCCTGGTTGCGCGAGAACTGCGCCAGCCTCAGCTTGCCGCGGATCAGGGCCGCCTTGGCGGTCGGACTGTCGCCGAGCACGTCGGAAACCACCTTGGTCGCTAGGCCTTCCTCGGCCTCGAGCTGCTGGCGCTGCAGGCCATGGTTGGCGGTGACGTGGCCCATCTCATGCGCAATGACGGCGGCGAGTTCGGCCGAATCATTGGCCAGCGCCAGGAGGCCGCGGGTGACATAGAGATAGCCGCCCGGCAGCGCGAAGGCGTTGACGTTCGGCGAATTGAGGATGGTGATGCGATAGGTCTGGGTCGGATTGGCCGACACCACGGTCAGGCTGCCGACGACTTTGGCCACCATGCGCTCGAGCTTGGGATCGGAATATTCGCCGCCATACGTCGCGAGGATGCGTGGATGCTGCGCCTTCGCCAGTTCGGCGAGCTTGCTGTTGGCGGCGACATTGTCGACCGTGATCGGCTTGTCGGAAGGCTGGAAACCGGATTCCTGCACTTCCGGAGGCGTGAACATCTGGCAACTGGCCAGCGCCACGGCAAGGCCGGCCAGCGCGAGGAAGCGCGCCAGCGGCCTGCGTCTCAAAGTGTCAGTGCCGGTCGACAGCACGGCGTCCCTTCAGCTCTCGGCGCATGACCTGGACCCAGGGGTCCGCGCCAGCGAAAATCGAATTCTCGGTGGCAATCCTGCACAAATCAAAAAACCTACAGCGTTTTACACACCCGGATGGATGCGGCGCTGTAGGGGGCAAATCACGGCTCGTGCCGGACCAATACTGGGCGGACCTAGCCACATCAGTTGGACCATGGCAAGCAAGCGCCACATCACCTGTAGCCGGTTTGGTCGTAAATTATGTCCGCTTCCGGGCAATATCGCGTGATCCGCCCGAACTTGCGCCGATATAGCGCCGAAACGCTTCAGGACCAGTGCCGTCGAAAAAATCGGCGGCAGATCCCGTTGAGGCAACCCTGCCATTGTCCAGAAAAACCATCTGCTCTCCGATGCGGCGCGCGTCTTCCGGCTGATGCGTGACGAACAACACCGTCATCGCCCGCTCGGCATGGACGCCGGCCACGAGGTCGAGCATGTCGTCGCGCAGTGCGGGCCCAAGCGAAGCGAACGGCTCGTCGAGCAACAGCACCGGCCGGTCGCGCACCAGAACGCGGGCGAGTGCCACGCGCTGCCGTTCGCCGCCGGAGAGCTCGCGCGGCAGCCGCTTTTCCTTGCCGGCAAGGCCGACACGCTCGAGCGCCTCGGCAATTGCCGCGCGATCGGTTTGCGTCAAACTAAGCGACGGTGAGCGGCCGAGGCCGACATTCTTCTCGACCGAGAGATGGGCAAACAGATTGTTTTCCTGGAACACCATCGACACCGGTCGTGCCGATGGTGCGGAAGCGCCGACATCGGCGCCGCCGATCAGAACGCGGCCGGATTGCGGCGTCTCGAAGCCGGCCACCAGGTTGAGCAGGGTCGACTTTCCCGAACCGCTCGCCCCCATGATGGCGGTGATTTTCGAGGCAGCGAATTCGACATCGAACAGGAACGGCGCCTCGCCATAGCTGAACGAGACCTTGTCCAGCCGCACGACCGCGCCTTTTTCCATGGCGGAAGTCACGATTTTTCTCCTCGTCCCAACCAATCCGCGGCGACCACCAGAGCCAGGCAGACCGCCCCGAGCAGCAAAGCCAGCCCGGCGGCGTCGGCTGTGCGGTAGCTGCCCATGCGCGCCAAGAGGAGATAAGGCAATGTCTGCACTGAATCGCTGCCGAACAGTGCGATGACGCCAAGATCGCCGAGCGACAGCGCCATGGCGAAGGCAAAGCCGGTGGCCAGCGGCCGCCGCAGCGACGGCCAGTCGACCAGCCGCAGCCGGCTCCAGCCCGAAATGCCGAGCTGTGCGCACAGCTTTTCGTGGCGCTCGCTTGCCGCATCATAGGCCGGACGCATCGCGCGGATGGCGAAGGGCATCGCCATCACCGCGTTGACGGTGACGACCATGACGGGCGCGATGGCAAAGACATCGGCGACCGTGCGCAGCAGGAGAAACCAGCCGGCGCCGATGACGATGGGCGGCACGACGAGGACAAAACCGGCGCCGGTGTCGGTGGCATGTTCGAGCAGCGAGCGGGCGCCGCCACGGCGGTGCAGGGACAGCGCCCGGCGTGCCATGATCAGCGACAGCGATAGCGACACCGAAAGCAGCGCCGCCAGCAGGCTGAGACAGGCGCTGGTCAGCGTCGCCTGGCGCACCGCGCTCTCGCCAGCCAGCCGGCTGAGATCGGCGCCAAGGCCTGATGCGACGGTTGCCGCCATCGGCCCGGCTACGAACAGCAGAGCGAGCGCGATCAATACGACATTAAGCGCCGTTTCGACCGGGCCGGCCGAGAGATAGCGGCGCCGCGCCACAGGCAGGTTCGCATCCCCGGTCACATTGGCGCCAAGCCGCGTCAGCGCCAGCACGACGGCAAAGGTCAGCGCAATTTGCAGCAATGTCAGTGTGACTGCCCGCGCGGGATCGAAGTCGAAGCGCAGCGCTTGGTAGATTGCGACCTCCAGCGTCGTCGCCGCCGGCCCGCCGCCGAGGATGAGCACGATGGTGAAGGAGGTGATGCAAAGCATGAAGACAAGGCCGGCGATGCCCGGCAGAGCCGATCGCAGCACCGGCCATTCGATCAACCGGAAGGCTGGTCTCGCCCCCATGCCGAGCTGGCTTGCCAGCCGCCATTGATCGGCAGGCACCGTGCCCAGTGCCTCAAGGAACAGCCGTGTTGCCAGCGGCAGATTGAAGAAGACATGAGCGACGAGGATGCCCGACAGGCCATAGATATCGGGCCAGCTTTGGCCACCGATCGCGGCGAAGTAGCCGGCCCGGCCATAGAGCGCCAGTATGCCCAGCGCCGCGACAATGGCCGGCAGTGCCAGCGGCACGGTGAACAGTTGCAGGATGAAACCGCGGCCAAAGAAGCGCGGATGCCGCGACAGAGCACGCGCCACAAACAGCGCCGGCACGACGGAAAGCAGCGTCGAAAGGACTGACTGCCAGAGCGTGAAGCGGACGACACGCAGGAGATAGAGATCGAAGGCGGACGCAGCACCGCGGAGGTCGTGCGCGCCTTCGAGGATGAGGCCGGCAAAGGCGCCGCCGATCAGCAGCGCTATTGCGCCGAGCGCAACGATGCCGGCGGCGATGCGGGGGTCAGAGTCGCGCCTTCCACCCTCCCCCTTGTGGGGAGGGTCGGGGCGCGGATGCCGCGAAGCGGTGTCCGCGAACCGGGGTGGGGGTGAGGCTGGGTTCAACGTCGCTACCCCCGCCCCGCTCCGCTTCGCGGATCGACCCTCCCCACAAGGGGGAGGGTGAAGACCGCCGTCATTTGCTCATCACCGCCAGCCACTCATCGACCCAAGCCTTGCGGTTGGCCGCAACCTCTTCCGGGCTGAACAGCAGCGTCTTCGCCGGCTTGACCAGTTTGTCGAAGGCCGGATTGAGCGGCTTGTCGGTTTTCCCCGCCGGGAACATCCAGTTGGTCTCCGGAATGACATTCTGGAATTTCGGCCCGGTCATGAAGGCGAGAAACTTTGCCGCCAGCGGGTTCTTCGCACCCGTGGTGGTGATGCCGGCGACCTCGATCTGCAGATACTCGCCTTCCTCGAAAGACGCCGCCTGGTAGCGCTCGGTGTTTTCGGCGACCATGTGATAGGCCGGCGACGTCGTGTAGGACAGCACCATCGGCGCCTCGCCCTTGGTGAACAGGCCATAGGCTTCGCTCCAGCCCGGCGTCACCGTCAGCACCTTTGGCTTGAGCTTGGCCCAGGCTTCCGGCGCCTTGTCGCCATAAACCGACTTCACCCACAAAAGCAGGCCAAGGCCCGGCGTCGACGTGCGCGGATCCTGGATGACGATCTTGTCTTCGGCATTGCCCTCAACCAATTCCTTGAGACTCTTCGGTGGGCTCTTCAGCTTCTCGGTGTCATAGACGACAGCGAAATAGCCATAGTCGTAGGGGACGAAAGTATCGTCACTCCAGCCGCCCGGCACGCTGTTTTCAGCCACCGCGCCATGCGGGACAAACAGGCCGGAGGCCTTGGCTTCGTCGGTCAGATTGGTGTCTAGGCCAAGCACGATATCGGCTTTGGTCGATGCCCCCTCCAGCTTGACGCGGTTGAGCAGCGCGACGCCGTCGGCGACCGAGACGAAGTCGACGCTGCAGCCGCATTCGGCCTCGAACTCCTTCTTCACAGCAGGGCCTGGACCCCAGTCGGCGGTGAAGCTCTCGTAGGTGTAGATGGTGAGTCTGTCCTGCGCGGACGCAGGGCTTGCCAGAAGTGAAACAGCAAGACCCAGGGCTGGGACAAGACGGGACAAAATCATGCGCATCGGCGCCTCCTTCATTCGTGTTGAAAGGAATTGAGGCGTCGGTCTGTCCGAAGCGTCTAATCCCTCCGCCGGTACAAACCGGATCAGGTTCAGCGGGTTGGCGAGACTGCCTCTCAGCCGGTCCGCGAAGATCGCGTCCGGCACCCCGTTAGAGCGTTTCGACACATAGGCCCGGCCAAGGTGCCACGCAAGCGGAACTTTGCCGGCGGTGGTGGGTCTCGGCCTTCCGTTTCGCCGGCGGGGCTGGTAAGGGCCACCGGATATGAGCACATTCACCATCCTGCTTGGCGGCGATCTCGTCCGCACGCCGCGGCTCGACCGCCAGGTCGAAGGCACGCGCGTCATCGCCGCGGACGCCGGCATCGGCCATGCCCGACTGCTCGGCCTGCTGCCGGAGCTATGGGTCGGCGACTTCGATTCCGTGCCGGCGGACCTTCCTGCAGATCTCGCCGCTGTGCCGCGCCAGGTATTTCCGCCCGAAAAGGACAAGACCGACGGCGAGCTGGCCATCGCCGCCGCACTGGAGCGCGGCGCCACCAGCCTGGTGCTGGCCGGCGCTTTCGGTGGCAAGCGCGCCGACCATGCGTACCTTCATCTGGCGCTCAGCCTGCGGCTGGCCGAGACCGGCACAAAAGTGCTGTTGACCAGCGGCGCGCAGGAGGGGGTGCCCTTGCTGCCGGGCAAGGCCGACTTCGATTACGCCGACGGCACGTTGTTTTCCGTGCTCGGCTTTTCCGATCTTTCGGGCCTTACCGTGTCCGGCGCCAAATGGCCGCTCGACCATGTCGAGGTTGCCTTCGGCTCGTCGCTCACCATCTCCAACGAGGTCAAGTCAGAGAAGACCGGGGGCCGGCTCGAAATCGCACTTGGCCATGGCCGCGCACTGCTGCTCGCTCATCCCTATCCCTTGCCTGAAAGCTGACATGGCCCCGCCCCTTCTCAACCTCGACGGGATAAGACTGACCTTCGGCGGCACGCCGCTGCTCGACGGCGCTGAACTCACCGCATCCGCCGGCGACAAGATTGCGCTGGTCGGCCGCAACGGCTCCGGCAAGTCGACTCTTCTCAAGATCGCCGCCGGGCTGATCGAGCCGCAGGACGGCGAGGTGTTCCGCCAGCCTTCGGCGACGGTGCGCTATCTCCCGCAAATGCCCGACATGGAGGGCTTTGCCAATGTGCGCGCCTATGTCGAGGCCGGGCTCGGGCCTGCCGACGATCCCTACCGCGCCACCTATCTGATGGAGCATCTCGGCCTCGCCGGCACGGAAAACCCCAACGACCTCTCCGGCGGCGAGGCGCGCCGCGCCGCTCTTGCCCGCGTCATGGCGCCGGAGCCAGATATTCTGCTGCTTGATGAGCCGACCAACCATCTCGATCTGTCTGTCATCGAATGGCTGGAAGAGGAGCTTGTCCGCACCTCGTCGGCGCTGATCGTCATCTCGCACGACCGTCGCTTCCTCGAACGCGTCTCGCGCGCCACCGTCTGGCTCGACCGCGGCCAGACCCGCCGCCTCGACAAGGGTTTTGGCCATTTCGAGGAATGGCGCGACCTTGTGCTGGAAGAAGAAGAGCGTGAGCAGCACAAGCTTGGCCGTCAGATCGTGCGCGAGGAGCACTGGCTGCGCTACGGCGTGACAGCACGGCGCAAGCGCAACATGCGCCGCCTCGGCGAACTCCAGACCATGCGCCAGCGTTTTCGCGGCCATCGCGGCGTCGAAGGCTCGGCCACCATGGTGGCCAGCGACGCCGCCGAATCCGGCAAGCTGGTGATTGAGGCGAAGAACATCGAGAAGAGCTTTGGCGACCTCACGGTGGTCAAGGGCTTCTCGACCCGCATCCAGCGCGGCGATCGCGTCGGCCTGGTCGGACCGAACGGCGCCGGCAAGACGACGCTGCTGAAGATGCTGATCGGCGAGATGAAGCCGGATGTGGGTTCGGTGCGGCTCGGTACCAATCTGGAAATCGCCACGCTCGACCAGAAGCGCGAGTCGGTAGACCCAGCCGAGACGCTGGCGCAATACCTCACCGACGGGCGCGGCGAAAACCTCGTCATCAATGGCGAGCAGCGCCATGTCGTTTCCTACATGAAGGATTTCCTGTTCAAGCCGGAACAGGCGCGCACGCCGGTGCGCGAGCTGTCCGGCGGCGAGCGGGCGCGTCTGCTCTTGGCGCGCGTTTTGGCGCGGCCGGCGAACCTTCTGGTTCTTGATGAGCCGACCAACGATCTCGACATGGAGACGCTGGAGCTTCTGCAGGAACTGGTCGCCGGTTTTGCCGGCACTGTCATCCTGGTCAGCCACGACCGCGATTTTCTCGACCGTACTGTGACCAGCATCATCGCGCCGGACGGTGGCGGCCGCTGGATCGAATATGCCGGCGGCTATTCCGACATGCTGGCGCAGCGCGGCGGCACCAGGCTCGACGATCGCAAGGCGCGCGCCAGAGCCGAAACCGGTGACGCCCCCGCACCTGGCAAAGGCGAGCTGGCACCTCCAAAAGGGCCGGCGAAAAAACTGTCGTTCAAGCAGAAGTTCGCGCTGGAATCGCTGCCGAAGAAGATCGAAGCGGTGGCGGCCTCGATCTCGCGGCTGGAGAACAACATCGCCGATCCCGCCTATTACGAGCGCGACCCCGCCTCATTCCAGAAGACCATCGCCGCCCTCGACAAGGAACGCGCCACGCTGGCAGCACTCGAGGAAGAGTGGCTGGAACTGGAAATGCTGCGCGAAGAGATGGAGGGGTGAGCTTGCAGTCTTTCAAGCGAGCTGCCATGCTCTTGTCCGTAGGTATGGATAGGGCTGTTCAAATGGCTGATGCTCAGTCGTCGTGAAAACCGCTCAAACTTTCCATTGACCTCCGATTGATCGAAGAAGCGAGGGCCTTGGGGATCGACATCGGTCACGCCGCCGAGACCGGCCTTGCAAAGGCGATCGCTGCGGAAAAGACACGCCGATGGCAAGAAGAAAACAAGGATGCCATCGAAAGCTGGAACGACTACGTCAGGCGAAACGGGCTGCCGCCAGCCAAGCATCGCCCGTTTTGAGCTAGGCCCGCTCGCCGCTCGGGGAAAGAGCAGGCAGCTTTAACGCTGCCCCATCAGCCCGCCGTCTTCGCCTGCCAGGCCTTCAGCGCCTCGTCGAACACCTTCTCGCCGGGGATGCCCTTTTCCATGGTCAGCAGCGCCCGGCGTCCGGTCTTGTAGACGACCGGCACGTCGATCCAGTCCTGGCCGCGAAGCAAGGTCAGATTGGCGTCCTCGTCGGCCTTGGTGTCGTTGAGCGCCACCAGGAAGAAGCCGTCGGCGATCTTGGCCGGGATGCCGATCAGCGGGCTGCCGGCATCCTGCTCCGAGCTCTTCATGGCAACGCGCAGGATGTTGTCGACGCCGCCGCCGTCAAAGCCCTCGGGTGTCAGGAAGATCATCTCGATGATGTGGCTGGCCGGCAGCGTCTGGTCGGTGTTGCGGCGGATGGTCATGCGCAGTTGGATGTCCTTGCCGGGAATGCTCGCTTCGGCGCGAATCGCCGGTTCCGGCGGCAGGTCCCCGCCGGGCGATTCCTGCACCAGGGACCAGACGATGCTCCCGGGTTCGGCCGAGCCCTGCGCGGTCGAGGTGCGTTCCTCATAGAAGATCGCCTTCTGGCCGACCGCAACGGTTGGCTCCGGAGCGGCGGCCGTCGGTGCCGCGGGCGGCGTGCCGGTTGCGGGCGCTGGCGGCGTGGCCGCGGCATCAGCCGGTGCTGCCCCATTGGCCGGCGGCGCGGCGCCATCGGCTGGCGGCGTTGCCGGTGGCGTGGCGGAAGCGTCAGGCGCCGGCGTTGCGGGCGCCACCGTGGCTGCGGTATCGCCGGGCGCTGGGGTCGCCGGCGCTGGCGCCGCAGGGGCCGGAGCCGCAGGTGCCGGAGCCGGAGGCGGTGGCGTGGTCAGCGCGGCGACGGATTCGCCCTCGCCAATGCCGCTTTGGCCGGCCGCGGGACCGGGGTCGGTCTCACCGCCTTCGGGCGTAAGGCGCTGCGTGAATTTCGTTCCCTCGCCGGCAGCTGCCGGTGCGGGCGCCTCGGCCGCGGGCTTGGCCGGCGCCGGCTTCACCAGCGGTTCGGTCGAGACTGTCTTGGTGTCGCCGACACCGAACATCGAGCCAAACGCATCC
Source organism: Mesorhizobium sp. P2_B5 (assembly GCF_056404775.1). Taxonomy (NCBI): domain Bacteria; kingdom Pseudomonadati; phylum Pseudomonadota; class Alphaproteobacteria; order Hyphomicrobiales; family Phyllobacteriaceae; genus Mesorhizobium; species Mesorhizobium sp. P2_B5. The sequence continues at coordinate 265,847 of NZ_JBFUDJ010000001.1, forward strand.
TTGTTCAGCCAGATGCCGTAGCCGCCGCCAGCGACCACCAGCAGCGCGACAACAGCGGCGATCAGCCCGCCATAGCTGCGCTTGCGCTCGGCCGGGCGCAGGCGCTGGAACGTGTCAGCGGCCGGCTGCTCGTTATTGGCAAACACATCGGCGCTATCGTCGTCGGCGTCCAGCTCCGCGGCTTGCTCGTTGACGGTTTCGGCACGCGCCGCAGGCGGCGGTGTCGGTGCGGGCCTCTGCCAGCTCGGCTCCGTCCGAGCAACCGGTGTCGGCTGCACAGGTTTCGCCGGCTGCCATGCCGGCGCGGGTGCAGGCGTGACTGGTGGCTTGACATGACTGGACTGGTTCTTGTTGCGATCGATCGAGGAGAAGATGTGCTCGAGCTCAGCCAGCGGATCGGATGCCGGCGCCGGTTTGGCATAGTCGCGCTCGACACTTGCAATAGCGTCTTCCAGGGAGCGTTTCTGCGTGGTTATGGCTTCGGTGGCCAGCGGCGGCGAATAGTCCGCAAGCTTCTTCGCCAGCATGGTACGAACGCTGTCATAAATGCGCGTACGCTTTTCGGGCGTCTCGTCGCCGTGCTTGTCGAGCGCCCTTTTCAGAATAGCAACGAAATCTGCCATGCTTCAGTCGACCTGTATTTTGTTTCCGCGCCGGCCCCCGCAAATCAGCCGCGATGCCCGGAAAGGCTTCAGAAAACTAGTCTTGAAACGGATCGGTCACAAGTATTGTGTCGTCCCGCTCCGGGCTGGTGGAAAGGAGCGCAACCGGTGCGCCGATGAGCTCCTCGATGTAGCGGACATATTTGACGGCCTGCGCCGGAAGGTCGTTCCAGCTGCGCGCGCCGGCGGTGGTGCCTTTCCAGCCCTCGAGCGTCTCGTAGACCGGCTCGACGCGCGCCTGCGCGCCCTGGCTGGCCGGCAGATAGTCGATCATTTCACCGTCGAGCCGGTAACCGGTGCAGACCTTGATCTCGTCCAGACCATCGAGCACGTCGAGCTTGGTCAGCGCGATGCCCTTGATGCCGTTGACGGCGACGGCCTGGCGCACCAGCACGGCGTCGAACCAGCCGCAGCGGCGCTTGCGGCCGGTGACGACGCCGAATTCGTGGCCGCGCGTGCCAAGGAATTCGCCGATCTCGTTCTTCTGTTCGGTCGGGAACGGGCCTTCGCCGACACGCGTCGTATAGGCCTTGGTGATGCCGAGGACATAGCCGATGGCGCCCGGGCCGACGCCCGAACCGGCCGCGGCCTGGCCGGCGACGGTGTTGGACGAGGTGACGAACGGGTAGGTGCCGTGGTCGATGTCGAGCAACGTGCCTTGCGCGCCCTCGAACAGGATGCGCTCGCCGGCGCGGCGCTTGTCGTCGAGGATTTTCCAGACGCGGTCCATATAGGGCAGGATCTCATCGGCGACCGAGGTCAGCTCGGTCATGATCGCCTCATGGGTGACTTCGCCATGGCCAAGCCCGCGACGCAGCGCATTGTGATGCGTCAACAGCCTGTCGACCTTGAGGGGCAGCGTTTCCAAATCCGCCAGATCCATCACCCGAACCGCGCGCCGGCCCACCTTGTCCTCATAGGCGGGGCCGATGCCACGACGGGTCGTGCCAATCTTTGTGCCGGAATTGGACGCGGCGTCCTCGCGGAATCCGTCCAGCTCCCGGTGCAGCGACAGGATAAGCGCGGTGTTTTCGGCTATTTTCAGGCGGTCCGGCGTCACGTCGACGCCTTGCGCCTTGAGTTTTGCCACTTCAGCGACAAAGGCGTGCGGGTCGAAGACGACGCCGTTGCCGATGATCGACAGCTTGCCTTGCCGCACCACGCCCGACGGCAGCAGCGACAGTTTGTAGACCTTACCGTCGACGACCAGCGTGTGGCCGGCATTGTGGCCACCCTGGAAGCGCACGACCACGTCGGCGCGCTCCGACAACCAGTCGACGATCTTGCCCTTGCCTTCGTCGCCCCATTGCGAGCCGACGACCACCACATTGGCCATGTTTCTTTTCCCTTGAGATGCCGCCCTGGCGGCCTGGATATGGTTCGAAACGACAGGCCTCTATAGCGTCAAGACCTCGCAAGTGCGACCTTTCTTTGCCGCCGAAAATGCCCTGAGGCACAACAATTTTCGGCTTTGACATCATTTACTTGGACTGGCGGGGGCAATAGGCCGGCAAACGCCGCAACTCCTGCGGCGGCCGGAATCCCCCAATGCATCGACGCGCCTACCTGTTCCTGCTGGTCACCACCTTGCTGTGGGGCGGCAATTCCGTCGCCGGCAAGCTGGCGGTCGACCATGTCTCGCCGATGATGCTGGTCTTCCTGCGCTGGGTGCTGGCGGTTGCGATTATGTTGCCGATCGGCTGGCGCACGATCCGCGAAGACTGGCCGGTGGTGCGAAAACACTGGCTGCTGCTCGGCGCGCTTGGCGCCTGCGGCTTCACCTTGTTCAACACCATCTTCTACACGGCGCTCAACTATACGACCGCGATCAACGTCTCGATCGAACAGGCGGCGATGCCGATCCTGATCATCGTCGCCAATTTCATCTTTTTCCGCTTGCGGGTGAACTGGGCGCAGGTCGCCGGCGTCGTGCTGACCATAGCGGGCGTGGTGCTGACCGCCTGCCACGGCGACCCGCGCCGGCTGCTGACGCTGGAACTCAATTTCGGCGACGCCATCATGCTGATCGCCGTCATCCTCTACAGCGGCTACTCGGTCGGGCTGCGGCTGAAACCGGAGATGCGCTGGCAAAGCCTGATGCTGGCGCTGTCGATCGCAGCGTTGATCACCTCGCTGCCTTTTGTCCTGTGGGAAGCCGCGGCTGGCAAGGTCATCGTCCCCGATATCAGCGGCTGGCTGATCATTGTCTACACCGCGGTCGGCGCCTCGGTCATTTCGCAGATCCTCTACATCAGGGGCAACGAACTGATCGGCGCCAACCGGGCCGGCCTGTTCATCAACCTGGTGCCGATCTTCGGCACGCTGCTGTCGGTGCTGATCGTCGGCGAGACATTCCAGCTCTATCAGGCGCTGGCGCTCGTCCTGGTGCTGGGCGGCATCTCGCTCGCCGAATATAGCGGGCGCAAGATGGCGGACCTGCCGCTGGTCTTAAGCGAAGAAGGCGCGGACTAGAGCAATCCCAGGAAAGTGGGAACCGGTTTTCCCGGGAAAAGCGCGCAGCGCTTTCCCTTGGGATTGCGCCCAACAAAGCCCGCGCCTTCGATACCGTCGCTACGTCAGGATCACATCGCGTTGACGTCGAACTGCAGCCGTTTGGCCGAGTCGATCGACTTGTGCGCCTTGACCTGTTCCAGCACATTCTCCGGGAACGGCGCATCGAGATAGAGCAGCGCAATCGCGTCGCCGCCTGGCCGGTTACGTCCCAGCTGGAAATTGGCGATGTTGACGCCGTTCTCGCCGCACACCGTGCCCAGCAGGCCGATAATGCCGGGCGCATCGGCATTGGTTGTGTAGAGCATGTGCTGGCCGACCTCGGCGTCGAGATTGATGCCCTTGATCTGGATGAACCGCGGCTTGCCGTCGGAGAAGCAGGTGCCGGCGATCGAGCGCGTCATGTGCTCGGTCTTGACCGTCAGCTTAATGTAGCCGTCGAACACGCCCGACTTGTCGCGCTTGACCTCGGCAACGATGATGCCGCGTTCCTTCACCATGATCGGCGCCGACACCATGTTGACGTCGGCGACCTGCGGTCGGATCAGTCCGGCGAGCGTCGCACTGATCAGCGCCCGTGTGTTCATCGTCGCGGTCGAGCCGTCGAACAGGATCTCAACCTCCTTGATCGGATCTTCGGTGACCTGGCCGACGAAGGCGCCGAGCACTTCGGCCAGCTTGACGAAAGGCTTCAGCCGCGGCGCTTCCTCGGCGGTGATCGACGGCATGTTGATGGCGTTGGAAATGGCACCCTTGATCAGGTAGTCCGACATCTGCTCGGCGACATGCAGCGCGACATTCTCCTGCGCTTCGGTGGTCGAAGCGCCAAGATGCGGCGTTGCCACGACATTCTCCATACCGAACAATTCGTGGTTCTCCGCCGGTTCGACCTCGAACACGTCGATGCCGGCGCCTGCCACCTTGCCGCTCTTCAGCGCCGCGACCAGATCGGCCTCGACGATCAGCCCGCCACGCGCACAATTGATGATGCGCACGCCGGTCTTCATCTTGGCGATCGCGGCGGCGTCGATAATGTTGCGCGTCTTGTCGGTCAGCGGCGTATGCAAGGTGATGAAGTCGGCGCGGGCGAACAGCTCGTCGAGCTCTACTTTTTCGACGCCGAGCTCCTCGGCGCGGCTGTCCGACAGGAACGGGTCGAAGGCAATGACATGCATCTTCAGCCCGACGCCGCGCGTGGCGACGATCGACCCGATGTTACCGCAGCCGATGACACCCAGCGTCTTGCCGGTGATCTCGATGCCCATGAAGCGGTTCTTTTCCCATTTGCCGGCATGGGTGGAGGCGTTGGCCTCCGGAATCTGGCGGGCCAGTGCGAAGATCATCGCCACCGCATGCTCGGCGGTGGTGATCGAATTGCCGAAGGGCGTGTTCATCACGATGATGCCCTTGCGGCTCGCCGCCGGGATGTCGACATTGTCGACGCCGATGCCGGCACGGCCCACGACCTTCAGCCTGGTGGCGGCGTTGATCAGCTTTTCGGTGACCTTGGTCGCCGAGCGGATGGCAAGACCGTCATATTGGTCGATGACTTCAAGCAGTTTTTCCTTGTCCTTGCCGAGATCGGGCAGGTAGTCGACCTCGATGCCGCGGTCTTTGAATATCTGCACGGCGGTGGTGGAGAGTTTGTCTGAGACGAGAACGCGGGGCGCCATGGCGACCTCCTTCAAATGGAACTTGATCCGTGGGAATGGGCGGCCCGAAGGCCGCCGCAAGAAATCTCAGGCCGCCGCTTTCAGCGACGCCTTCTGCGCGGCAAAGGCCCAGTCGAGCCAGGGCAGCAGCGCTTCGAGGTCGGCTGTCTCGACCGTCGCGCCACACCAGATGCGCAGGCCGGGCGGGGCGTCGCGATAGGAGCCGATGTCATAGGCAACGCCTTCCTTGTCGAGCACCGAGACGATCGCCTTGGCGAAAGCCGCCTGTCCGTCGGCATCGAGTGCCGCGACTTGAGCGTCGGTGAAGGACAGACACACGGAAGTGTTGGACCTTGTCGCCGCATCGACTGCGAGATGGCCGAGCCATGAGGATCTGTCGACAAAGCCGTCGAGCACAGCGGCGTTGGCATCCGCTCTGGCAATCAACGCGTCGAGACCGCCGATCGACTTCGCCCAATTGAGCGCGTCGAGATAATCCTCGACGCACAGCATAGACGGCGTGTTGATGGTCTCGCCTTTGAAGATGCCTTCGATCAGCTTGCCGCCCGACGTCAGGCGGAAGATCTTTGGCAGCGGCCACGCCGGCTTGTAGGTTTCCAGCCGCTCGACGGCGCGCGGGCTGAGGATCAGCATGCCGTGCGCGCCCTCGCCGCCCAACACTTTCTGCCAGGAGAAGGTGACGACATCCAGCTTCTGGAAATCGAGCCTCTGGGCGAAGGCGGCCGAGGTCGCGTCGCAGATCGTCAACCCTTTGCGGTCGGCCGGAACGAAATCGCCGTTCGGCACCCGAACGCCTGAGGTCGTGCCGTTCCAGGTGAAGACCACGTCGCGGTCGAAATCGATCTTCGCCAGATCAGGCAGCTCGCCATAGCCCGCTTCGATCTTTCTGGTATCGGCGAGCTTCAGCTGCTTGACGACATCGGTCACCCAGCCGGAGCCAAAGCTTTCCCAGGCGACCATGTCGACGCCGCGCTCGCCAAGCAGCGACCACAGCGCCATCTCGACGGCACCGGTGTCCGACGCCGGCACGATGCCGATGCGGTAGTCCGCTGGGACCTGGAGAATTTCCCGCGTCAGCTCGATCGCCTGTTCGAGCTTGGTCTTGCCGATCTTGGCGCGGTGGGAACGGCCGAGCGCAGCGTTCTTCAGCGCCTCGACCGACCAGCCGGGGCGTTTTGCGCAGGGACCTGAGGAGAAATTGGGGTTTGCCGGACGGAGTCCGGGCTTCGTATGCGTCGTCATCGTGGTCTATCCTTCCAGATAGTGGCCCCTCGTTGGGGAGGGGTGGCCCACGGACGGCGATATGCGTTCAGCCATCAGGCGTCAAGAGGAAAGTTTTTGTCGCGGACAAGATACAAGCGATCCGCGATCAGGATGTCGTGAGCCCAAACGCAAACGGCGGATCGAAAAGATCCGCCGTCAGGCTTCGTGTCTATCGCCAGCCTACCAGAGGTCGTAGCGCAGCCCGAGTTTGACCTGATGATTGCTGATGCCCTTTCGGATCGGATACGACGTCAGGCTCGCGGCCGTGACATATTCGGCATCCGGCGCCGAAAAATACTGATAGCCGAGATCGACGGAAACATTCTTGGTCACCTGATAGGCCAGGCCCGCATCCAGCGTATAGGCCAAGGCATACTGGGTCTTGTTGTCGCTCCGGACGAAATCATCAGTAGGGTCGACATTGTCGGTGAAGTAACTCGCCGACAGCTTGTATTTGCTCCGGACCAGCCCGATGCCGGCACCCAAATAAGGTGTGATCCCGACATAGGTGCCAAGATCGACATAGCCATTGACCATCCCCGACAGGGAATAATTCTCCAGGGACGCCGACGCCACCGTTGCCGTGGCCGGCGGTATCACGGTCGCGGTGTCGTCATAGTGGATGCCAACCTTGTTGCCCGGCAGATAGCCGAGATTGATATCGGCGCGCAGATAGTCGTTGAAATGATAACCGAAGCCGATGCTGGCAAAGGCGGGATCCTGCTTTTCGCTGAAGCTCGCCGGCGCGAAGGTGAAATCCTGATCCTGGTAGCTCTTCTGCGCCAGATAGGAGACGTCGCCGCGCAGGTACCAGCCCGAACCGACCTCGACCGGTTGATAGTCCGGCGCCTGATCGACATAGACTGGCGGATCGTAGTCTGCGGCCTGCGCCGGCGTCAGCGGAGCAAGCACGAGTGCGGCGAGCGCCGGCGCTGTCAGCGATTTGAAATTCATGGGTCCCCGGCTCCTGAAATTGGCGCGCGTCATTTGATTGCAAGCGCCGTTTCAGTAGGCATTGTTAACCATAGTGGTTAAGTGCGGGTTAAGGATAACGCGGCGTTACCGAATTGATTTCGGCAGGCTTTCTTTAGCGCAGGCGGCGGATGGAAATGCACCGCAATCGCCAAACGAAAACCGCCCGGCATAACCGGGCGGTTCGCGAATTCCAGGATTTCGAAGCGACTACTTGGTGTAGATCGGCTCCGGAACGTAGGGTTCCGGCGATGTGCAACCATTATTGCCGCCGAACTGATAGCGCAGACCGCCGCGTACCTCATGTGTGTTGATGCCATGGTCGAAGCCGGGCCCGGAACTGCTCACGTCGAAGTCGAACATGCGGCCTCCCTCAATGTGAGAGTAGCGATAGCCGGCATCCAGGATCACCCTGTCGGTAAGGCAATAGGACGCGCCGGCCATGAGCGCGTAGGCAAAGCGCCAATTCTTCGACCCGGGGTTGGTCTCGGTTGTGTTCGGGTCGTGGACGGTATCCCATTTAACGTGCGCGCCGCCGATGCCAGCGCCAACATAAGGCGTGATGCCGTGCCAGGTGCCGATATCGTAATAGGCGTTGGCCAAGAGCAGCAATGCGCTCATTTTCGACACTTCGACCGATGTCGTAACGCCATCGTTGGTTGATCCGTTGAAGTCCGAAGCGAACCAATAGTCGGCTGTCAGGTCGGTACGGAAATGATCGTTGATCTTGTAGCCAATGCCGGCGCCGAGTGAGAAGCCGCCCTTAAGCTCGCCGGAATCGAAAACATTGCTGCCGGGAGGCGGCCCGTAGGTGATATAGTCGATGCCGCGCAAATCCGACTTATGATAGTCGATGTCGCCGCGGATGTACCAGCCACCGAAATCGGCGGGCGGCTCATAGGCAACCGGCGGAGGCGCTTCCTCGACCACCGGCGGTTCCGCCAGATCGGCGGCGAAAACCGGCCCGGCCACGCCTGCGAACAGCGCGGCAAGGAGAGCCATTTTTGCTGTATTGAACATGCTTGTCACCCCTGAGAACCGTCGGGAAAATCCAACCCGCCCGAATATGATTGACCTCAGTTGTGGATAATGAATTGCAAAAGTTAAAACGCGTTTAACCCTGTCGATTAACCAAGAATTCTCGATATTTTAGCAAACAGTCTCTGCCGGCATCATGCTGGGGCCACCCTGCCCGAAACAAAAAGCCCGCCTGGAGGCGGGCCTTGAGGTCTTCGAGCCGGCAGTTCGCGCCTGCCGCTGGAGGCGGTGCGATCAGGCGGCGCTGCGCGTTTCCGAGATGATGTCGACGATGTCGTTGACCACGGCTTCGACCAGCTGCGGGTCGTCGCCCTCGGCCATGACGCGGATCAGCGGCTCGGTGCCGGAGGGCCGGATGACCAGTCGACCGGCCCTGCCGAGACGGTTGCGGGCATCTTCGATCGCCGCCTTGACCGGGGCTTCCTCAAGCGGCTTGCCGCCGGCGATGCGGACATTCTTCAACAGCTGCGGCACCGGCTCGAACTTCTTCGACAATTCGCTCACCGGGCGGTTCTGCCGCTTGATGCAGGCGAGAACCTGCAGCGCCGAGACGAGCCCGTCGCCGGTGGTCGAGAAATCGGACAGCACGATGTGGCCCGATTGCTCGCCGCCGACATTCAACCCATGCGCGCGCATATGTTCGACGACATAGCGGTCGCCGACCTTGGTGCGGTGCAGCTGTAGCTTCATGTCGCCGAGAAAGCGTTCGAGGCCGAGATTGGACATCACCGTCGAGACGACGCCGCCGCCGGCGAGCCGCCCGTTCTGATGCCAGGATTCGGCAATCAGCGCCATGATCTGGTCGCCGTCGACGATCGTGCCGTTCTCGTCGACGATGACGACGCGGTCGGCATCGCCGTCGAGCGCGATGCCGATGTCGGCGCGCACTTCATGCACCTTCTTCTGCAGGCCGGCCGGATGGGTCGAGCCGCATTCCTTGTTGATGTTGAAGCCGTTCGGCTCGACATTGATGGCAATGACCTCGGCGCCCAATTCCCAAAGGGCGGCCGGCGCCACCTTGTAGGCGGCGCCATTGGCGCAGTCGACGACGATCCTGAGACCCGACAGCGACATCGAGCGCGGCAGCGTACGCTTGGCGAATTCGATGTAGCGGTCATGCACGCCGTCGACACGCTTGGCGCGCCCGAGCCCGTCGGAATCGGCGAGCGCCAGCTCGATGTCCTTGTCGAGCATGCTCTCGATCCGCTCCTCGATCTCGTCGGAGAGCTTGTAGCCATCAGGCCCAAACAGCTTGATGCCGTTATCGAAGTAGGGATTGTGCGAGGCCGAGATCATGACGCCGATATCGGCGCGCAGCGAGCGCACCAGCATGGCCACCGCCGGCGTCGGAATCGGGCCGAGCAGGAAGACATCCATGCCGGCGGCACAAAGGCCGGCCACCATCGCATTCTCGATCATGTAGCCGGACAGCCGCGTGTCCTTGCCGAGCACGACGCGGTGGCGGTGGCTGCCGCGCTGGAACGACAGGCCGGCGGCCATGCCGACCCGCATCGCGATCTCGGCCGTCATCGGAAATTTGTTGGCGCGCCCGCGAATGCCGTCGGTGCCGAAATAGTGCCCTGCCATGATAGCCAGAATCCCCGTCGGTTTTTCAGCTGCCCGTAATGCCACAAAATTGGGCACCACAAATCATCACAATGTATGATCGTATGTTACCAATCCTTAGAAAATCATTGTAGCGATCTGTTCAAGTGTTTCCACAACCTAAAACCGTGACACGGTCTTGCCGCAATATAGCAGTCACACTAAGCCGCTCGGCGCAGGTTGTCCGGCAACCCTTCTTTTCGAGGCCACAGATCGCAATGATTTCATCACCTTGTCGGGAGGACGCGCTTTGCGAGGGTCTCGGCCTGAGTTAGCATCCGGCGCAGCCTAGCGTTGAGAGCTATTGATTCACCAAAGGGACACCATCGGCGCAGCAACGGGAGAAACGCCATGCTCATCCATCGACTTGCAACTTTGACGGGTCTTGCCGTCGCAACCTTGTTCATGGCGGCGCCCGCCAACGCGCTTACCATGGCCGAGTGCAGTACCAAGTATAATGCCGCCAAAGACGGCGGCACGCTGAACGGACAGACCTGGAACCAGTTCCGTAAGGCCGAATGCGGCACCGACGCGGCCGCCACCACCGAGACCGCCAAGCCGGCCAAGAAGGCGGCCGCGGCCAAGGCGGAGACGACCAAGGCCGCTGCTGCCGCCGACGACGGCGCCACGGGCCTGACGGCCAAGGAATGCAGCGCCAAATACCAGGCTGCGAAGGCTGCCGGCACGCTCAACGGCGTGAAGTGGAACGATTTCCGCAAGACCGAATGCGCCGCCGGCGCCAGCGCCACGGCAGAACCCGCCAAGGCCACGACCAAGGCTGCAACCGCAGCCGACGATGACGCCAAGGGCCTGACGGCCAAGGAATGCAGCGCCAAATACCAGGCGGCAAAGGCCGCTGGCACGCTCAACGGCATGAAGTGGAACGACTTCCGCAAGACCGAATGCGCCGCCGGCGTCAGCGCTGTGGCAGCACCGGCCAAGGCCACGACCAAGGCAGCTGCCGACAGCAGCGGCAAGGGCCTGAGCATGGCCGATTGCAGCGCCAAGTATCAGGCGGCCAAGTCTGCCAACACGCTGGGCGGCAAGAAGTGGAACGACTTCCGCAAGGCCGAATGCGGCGCCGGCGCCGATGACGACGACACCGTCCCGGCTCCGAGCGAGGCGACTTATACCAGCGAGCCCGAGAAGCCCTCGGTCACCGCTCCCAAGGGCGTGAAGTTCCCGACCGCGATCTCGAAGAAATACGCCAGCGAGACGCCGGCCAAGGGCCGCATGCATACCTGCCTCGAGCTCTACTACGCCAACAAGGATGCCAACACGCTGAATGGCCTGCGCTGGATCCAGAAGGGCGGCGGCTTCTACAGCCTCTGCAATGCCAAGCTGAAGAGCTGATCGCGTAGCCATATTCTCCAGACAAAGGCCCGCGCATCGCAGCATGCGCGGGCCTTTTTGTTGCGCTCGAAGACGCCCGGCTTTGCTCGCGTCTACATATCGCGAAAGCTGTCGGCATCATCTATTCGCCCACACTGCCCACCGCCAGACTTATCGGTTGGTACGCAAAGATTCCAATTGAACATATACGGAACAAACAGTATACAAAAGGACGTCGAACTTTTTGTCAACCAGGAGGGTCTTATGTCCAGATTGAAATTGGCGGCATTGGCTGTGACGGCATGGGTTGCTTGGAGCGTCGCCCCTGCAAGCGCACTGACGATGAAGGAATGCGGCGAGGCCTATCGCACAGCCAAGGAAGGCGGCACTCTGAACGGCATGGATTGGACCGCTTTCCGCACGGAGAAGTGCGCGACGTCAGCTGCGGAGAGTGCCAGCGCGGATACGGTCAAAACCGAGCCGCAGCCGAAGACGGAAACCAGCGCGGCGGTCGCCCCCGCTTTAGCGCCGGCGGGCGTGACATTCCCGACCACCCTCGCCGCCGAGTTCAAGACCGAAAAGCCCGCGAAGGCACGGATGAAGACCTGCCTGCAGGGTTACCACGGCAACAAGGACGCAGGTACGTTGAACGGCCTTCGCTGGATCCAGAAGGGCGGCGGCTATTACAGCCTCTGCAATGCCAAGCTGAAGAGCTGATCGGCCAGCAGCGTTTGAAGATCGAAAAGCCCGCCAACCTCATGGTTGGCGGGCTTTTGTTGAGGTCTTGCCAGCCTCAAGCGCCTTGTTTCGAGAGCCGCAGGAGCGCGACCAGGCTTGAAAGATCGGCATTGGCCTGGCCGGCAGCCACCCCGCGCTTCATCAGGCTTTGCATCGGCAGGACGAGTTCCGTGCTGACATCAGCGGACCTGCTGGCGTCGATCAGATTGACATAGGCATCAGCCTGCATGCCCAGATTGGAAACGACATCGCTGGTGTGATCGCCACTGTCGATCTGTTCCGCCCATTTCGGCAGCAGGCCTTGCATCGCCTGGAGCCAGGAGGCCAGCAGTGGCATGAACGCGCCGGCAGGGATCCCGGCCGCGCCCGTCAATGCCAACGCTTGCAAAGTGCCCGCGAACATTCCGTACATGCCGGTCAGAAGCGAGATATCGTAGAGCGGCGCGAGGCCAGCATCCTCACCGAGATATTTGCTGGTGCCGAGCGCTCCGAGCTGCCCTGAACAGGCGTCGAACGCCTGGCTCGAGCCGCTGTAGAGGATCAAGGCGTGCGGCCCGCCGATCATCGGCGGCACCGCCATGATGCCGCCATCGATATAGTCGGCGCCGTGGCTTACCGCCCAGTCGGACATCTCGCGCGCCTGCTCGGGCGTGCCGTTGGTGAGGTTGACCACTGTGCGACCCGACAAAGCAGCCGCTACGGGGCCGAGCGCCTCACGAACAGTGTCATAGACAAGCAGGCACGTCACGATCAGCGGACTCGACCTGACGGCTTCCTCGACACTCACGGCCGCGATGGCACCCTTGGCTGCCAAAGCCTCAGCCTTTGCCGGAGAACGGTTCCACACCGTCACCGAATAACCCCGGTTCAGAAAGGCTTCGGCAAGCGCCGTACCCATGGCGCCAAGGCCGATTACAGTTATTTCGCTCATTTGGCTCTCCTTCGTTTGGTTGCGCGGTTATGCCGGCAACGGGCTCAGGTCCTGGCCGAGGCCACCGTCGACGGTCAGCCGCGCGCCCGTGGTGAAGGTCGCGTCGAACGCCAGGAACAGTACTGCACGCGCCACCTCCTCGACCGTGCCATGACGCTTCATGGGGGTGACCGCATCGCCTATGCTCATGAAGGCTGCCCGTTCTTCCGCGGATGCGCCGGCCACTCCCATGGTCGGCGTATCGATGAAACCGGGACTGACGACATTCACCCGGATCAGGCGCGGCAGGAGCTCCGCGGCGAGCACCTTGGCGAAGGCGCGAAGTGCCGCCTTCGAGCCGGAATAGACGCTCATGCCGCCAGTGCCGGATTCGTCAGCGATCGACGAGGTGAAGACGATGGCGCCGCCATCCCTGATGAGCGGCAGCAGGCGCTGCACGGTGAAAAAGGCGCCCTTGGTATTGATGTTGAAGGCGCGGTCGTAGCTGTCCTCGGTGACCCGCTCCCACGGGTTCGAGATTGGCCACCCCGGCATTGATGTGAAGGAAGTCGATCTGGCCGAGCTTCTGCCCCACTTCGGCACCGAGCGTGACGATATCGGCCATGTCGCTGATATCGGACCGCACGACATGAGCTCGCGAAAACAGCTCTCCGCGGGCGGCCTCGATGTTGCGCTGGTCGCGGCCGGTGACCAGGACCTCGGCGCCGCCTTCGATCAGAGCTTCGGCGACGGCGAGCCCCATGCCGTGCGTCCCGCCGATGACAACGGCCTTCTTGTTTGCGTATCGTGTCATGATCCATCCCTTTTTTGACAAAATCCGGCCACCGACGGCCTTTGCAGGTCGAAGCCAGGTACCGATATGATGTTGTGGTGTTCGCCGATGCCGGCGAGCTGGTTTGAAGCTATGGACCGGCTTGGTTTTTCTCAAGTACCGACAAAAATGTAAGCTACCCACCGATTGCTCAGAATTGGATGAAACATGGGAAAGAAACAGCCAGATAGTTGCGGATTGGGGCCGGCGCTGGAGGTCATCAGCGGCAAATGGAAGGCGTTACTGCTCTGGCAGATTCACAAGGCGCCGGCCCGATTCGGTGAGTTGAAGCGGCTGGTGCCTGACATCAGCGAAAAGATGCTGATCCAACAGCTGCGCGAGATGGAGGCTGACGGCATCGTTCACCGCGAAGTCTTCCCCGAAGTGCCGCCCCGGGTCGAATACTCGATCACCGAATTCGGCATCGAGCTGGACAATGCCCTGATCCCGCTGGCCAGATGGGGCAAGCAACATGCTGGCCGGTCTGACGGTGTGCGCCCCGGCAGAGCCAGTGCAATCGCACCGCACGCTCTTTGACCAACCCTGAATAGCAAAACGCCGCGGATTGAAGCCGCGGCGTTTTCTTGAATCGAGTGATTTCAGCTCAGCTAGACGGCTGAGGCTCCATGCCGCCTTCGGGCTCTGGGCCCTTCTTGCGGCGGCCGGACTTCGGCACCGCTGAACCACGGCTTGGCGGTGTGTCGTCGCCGAGGTCGCGTGCGGGCTTCTGCCCGGCGATCAACTGCTTGATCTCCTCGCCCGAAAGCGTCTCGTATTCGAGCAGGCCCTGTGCCAGCGCAATCCATTCCTTCTTCTTCTTGGTCAGGATGGACTTGGCCGAGACATAGGCCTCGTCGATCAGCCGGCGCACTTCGGCGTCGATGATCTGCGCGGTCTCTTCCGAGATGTTCTGCGTGCGCGCTACCGAATGGCCGAGGAAAACCTCTTCCTGGTTGTCGCCATAGGCGACATGGCCGAGCTTGTCCGAGAAGCCCCAGCGCGTAACCATGGCGCGCGCCAGCTTGGTCGCCTGCTCGATGTCGGAGGAAGCGCCCGAAGTGATGTTCTCCTTGCCGAACTTGAACTCCTCGGCGACGCGGCCACCCATCATAATGGCAAGCCGCGAGACCATGTACTTGTAGCTCATCGAATAGCGGTCGCCTTCCGGCAGCTGCATGACCATGCCGAGCGCACGGCCGCGCGGGATGATGGTCGCCTTGTGCAGCGGATCGGCGGACGGCACGTTGAGCGCCAGTATGGCGTGGCCGGCCTCGTGGTAAGCGGTGAGCTCCTTCTCGGCCTGGGTCATGGCCGACGAGCGGCGCTCGGCGCCCATCATGATCTTGTCCTTGGCGTCCTCGAATTCGGCCATGGTGACGAGGCGCTTGTTGCGGCGCGCCGCCATCAGAGCGGATTCGTTGACCAGGTTCATCAGATCGGCGCCGGAAAAGCCCGGCGTGCCACGCGCGACCACCTTGAGGTCGACATTGGGCGCCAACGGCACGTTGCGCACATGCACCTTGAGGATCTTCTCGCGGCCGACGATGTCGGGGTTCGGCACCACCACCTGGCGGTCGAAGCGGCCCGGACGCAACAGCGCCGGATCGAGCACGTCGGGCCTGTTGGTGGCGGCGATCAGGATGATGCTCTCGTTGGACTCGAAACCGTCCATCTCGACCAGCAGCTGGTTCAGCGTCTGCTCGCGCTCGTCATTGCCGCCGCCAAGGCCGGCGCCGCGATGGCGGCCGACGGCGTCGATTTCGTCGATGAAGATGATGCAGGGCGCGTTCTTCTTGGCCTGGTCGAACATATCGCGGACACGGGACGCGCCGACGCCGACGAACATCTCGACGAAGTCCGAACCCGAAATGGTGAAGAAGGGCACATTGGCTTCACCGGCAACCGAACGGGCGAGCAGCGTCTTGCCGGTGCCGGGAGGACCGACGAGCAGCACGCCGCGCGGAATCTTGCCGCCCAGGCGCTGGAACTTCTGCGGATCGCGCAGGAACTCGACGATCTCTTCCAGATCTTCCTTGGCCTCGTCGACGCCGGCGACATCCTGGAAGGTGACACGGCCATGCGCCTCGGTCAGAAGCTTGGCCTTCGACTTGCCGAAGCCCATGGCGCGCCCGGAGCCGGACTGCATCTGGCGCATGAAGAATATCCACACGCCGAGGATCAGGATCATCGGCAGGTAAGAGATGAGATAGCTGAACAGCGAGGTGGAACCGTCCGATTCAGGACGCGCATTGATGACGACGTTCTTGTCCTGAAGCCGCGAGACCAACTGCGGATCGCCGGGCGAATAGGTCTGAAAGCCATTCGCGTTGTCGGTGTAGGTGCCCATGATGCGGTCGCCGGCGATGGTCACCGTCTTGACCCGGCCGGCCGCAACCTCTTGCAGGAATTGCGAGTAGGGAACGTCTTGCGAGGCTCCGCGCGTCTGCGGCGTCTGGAACAGATTGAAGAGAGCGATAAGCAGGACCGCTATGATCGCCCAGAGCGCGAGGTTGCGATAATTCGGATTCATCAATTGTCCCGTGGGTACCCTGTGGGGCACGCGTATGAGAGGAAACTTGGGCCTAACATAGGGAGAGCGCCTCCCCTTGCCAAGCATAACAGCACGTCTGGGTTAAGCTTTCGCGCCACCATCAACCGGCACTGTGGCGGCTGGAAGGCAAGGTCGGGACCGGCGGCGCGCCGGTCAGTTCGGCGACGGCCCCGGCCAGCGCCAGATCGAAGCTGGGCAGGAAGCGTGCAAAAGGCGCGACGGCCGGGCTGAGGGCGATTGCCGGTGCCGTTGTTACATCGCCTGCAAAACCAAGGCATTCGCCGCCGCGCCACAGCGCCGGTTCCGCAGCCAAAGCGGCACGGACAAGGCTTGCTGGCGCGCCATTCCCGGCACTCCGTTTGGCCGCGGCGGCCGCGCCGAGCGGCGCGATCAACAATGCACCAGAACTGTCGCCCAATGTGATCGCCTCTGCGTCGGTGATCCGCCTGCGACCGTCCCAGAGTCCGACCGCCAACGGTGCGGCAGCAGGCAGGTCGCGCGATTCACGGTACAGGAAGATGCCGGTGCGCCTGGTATCGACGACCGTCCGCGACAATGTGGCGCAAAGCGGCCCGGCCTGCATTTGCTCGAACAGCGCTTCACTACGCGCCTGGTCCGGCAACAGGGCGACACCGCCCGTCGCCGCCAGCAGGACACGCAGCCCATAGACCGCGGCTTGCGTGTCGTCTGCGTTGGCGAAACCGGGTTCGAGGCGGATGAGACCCGGTGCTGGCTGGCTGGCAAATTCCCGGATCAGCACGGCGGCGCGGCGGCCGAGTTGCTCGCGCTCGGCAGCGGCACGCCTGGCCAGGCCGATCGCCTCGGCAAAACGCCGGCCGCCCCGGTCTTCGCCGAGCACGGCGCGAATGCGCGGCCGTTCGAAATGCGCATCCGTGTTGGTCGGGTCCTCCGTCCAGCCGACATTTTCGCGCCGCAGGAAGGCCCGCAATGCCGCGCGCCGTACGCCGAGCAGCGGCCGCGTGATCCAGATCCGCCAGTCATAGAGGGTGGCCGGCGCCATGCCGGCGAGCCCGCGGCCTGCCGTTTCACCAAGCTCGTGGCCATCATTCCGCGCGGCTCGCATCAGCACGGTCTCGGCCTGGTCGTCAGCGGTGTGGCCGGTCGCGATCACACCGATGCCCTGCGCCTGCGCGGCCTCGGCCAGCAGCCGGTAGCGTGCCTCGCGCGCCGCCGCGGGCAGGCCGGTCGACGGCTTGTCGCCGGACCAGCTAAGTATGCGGTGCGCGATACCGCGCTCGGCACAGAGCTTGGCAACGGCGCGTGCTTCCGCCGCCGCTTCCGGACGCAAACCGTGGTCGATCGTCACCGCCAGCAGCCTGGCTGTCGGGGCGCTGCGGTCGAGGTGAGCTTTAAGGAGAAGAAGGAGGGCGGTCGAGTCGCTGCCGCCGGACACGGCTGCAACAGCGCCGTTGGAAAAGTTGATCGTTGAAAAATCCGAAAGGTCAGGCTCGGTATCGAGCATCAATGCATGTCGCCCAAAACTGGTCCCCGGACGCCAACATGCAAGGGGACTAGCACGCCGCCAGCGCCCTTTCCTGTTTGACGCGTTCCTTGAGCGCGGCCGAAATATCGGGATAACGCTTGCCGATCTCGCCGAAGGTGGCGCAGGCGACATCCTTCTGCTTGAGGCCGACCAGCGACACGCCGAGCTTCAAAAGCATGTCGGGCGCCTTCTTGGCCTTTGGATAGTCCTTGCTGGCGGAGAGGAAAACCTCGGCCGCGTCGTGGTATTTCTGCTGGCCAAGCAGGGACTCGCCCAGCCAGTAGTGCGCGTCCGCCGCCTTGGCGTCCTTGGGGAAGCGGGCGATATGGTCGCGAAAACCCTGCTCGGCGGTGCTGTAATCGCCCGACAGGATGAACTGGTAGGAGTTGCGGTAGATCTCTTCCGGGTTGTTCGTGGCAGGCAGCGCCGCCACCACCGTGCCGTCGGATTTGCCGGTCTTGAGACCGGTCGCCGGCGCCTCGGCTGCGGGAGCCGCACTTTCCGCCGGCGCGGTCGCCTGCGTATTGCCGCCGGCGTCGACCACATTGCCGTTCTTGTCGACAGTGATGGTGCCGAACGTCTTCGGCGGAGTGCCGGTGATCACCTTGCCGGGATCGCCGGTCTGCGATTCGACGATGACTTCGCCGACGCTCTGGCCGCCATCCGGTTGTGCACCCGACTCGGCCGGCGCTTGGCTTCCCGGGGCCTCGGCGACGCTGTTGCCGGTATCGCCATCCTGCGGCGCCGCCTCTGATTTCTTCTGCGCCGGCGGCTGCCCGCTGGAGCCGCCTTCCAGCTGCTGGAAGCGGAACTCGTTGTCTTCCTGCTGCTTGCGCATCTGTTCCTGCATCTGCAGGACCTGGAAATTGAGTTCCTCGATCTTGCCGTTCATCTGCCGCAGCTGTTCTTCGAGGCTGGCGGCGGTGGTGCCGTCCTGCTGCTGTGCGATCTGTTGCTGCTCCGGCTTCTCTTTCTTGCCGAAAATGCCGAGCGTCGGCAGATGGAAGGAAAAGCCGCTATCCGCGGGTTGTCCGGTGCCGCTCGCAGTAGCCGCGAAGCCTGATACGAGCAGCAGCGCAAGCGTGCCGCTCAAGACCGATCTGAAATGCATGTGCCTCTCGCCGTGTAATTCGTGAGTCTGTTCGCGCCTTCCAATCACAGTGGAACCAGCCAGGCGCCCTCGGCTCTTAGCAGGAGGCGAGACTTCGGCCAAATTTTGTTTCCCAATTTTGTTTCCGGGACTGGAACTGAAAAAGGCGGCCAATGGCCGCCTTTCGCATGGAGGTGTTGCAATTATGCGACTAAAGGTGCCGCCATCTTGCCTATCAGGAGCCGGCGCCGGAGAGCGTGGTGACGGCGCGGCGATTCTGCGACCAGCAGGAGATGTCGTCGCAAACCGCGACCGGACGTTCCTTGCCGTAGGAAATCGTCTTCAGGCGGCTTGCCGAAACACCCCTGGCGACCAGGAAGTCGCGGGTGGCGGCGGCGCGGCGGGCGCCAAGCGCCAGATTGTATTCGCGCGTGCCGCGCTCATCGGCGTGGCCTTCGACGACGATGGCATACTGCTTGTACTGGTTGAGCCACTGCGCCTGGCGCGACAGCGTCGTCTGTGCATCGGCGCGGATCGAGGACGAATCCGTATCGAAGAAGATGCGGTCGCCAATGTTGACCGTGAAGTCCTGCGCCGAGCCGGGCGTTGCGGCACCCGCGCCATTGAGACCGAGGTCGGCGGCGCTGTTCGGGGTCTTCTTCGAGGCGCAACCGGTGATGGCGAGCATCGCGATCAGCGCAATCATCGCCGGGTTTCTGGTAAGTGCTGCGATACGGCCCATGCCGCCTCTCCTTCGTATTTCGAGTGATTTCGTTGATCACCCAGTAACCACGTTTGGGTTAACCGGCATTCAAGAAACACGGTTAAAATTTGGTTTCAGCCGCCCGTCCGCAGCCGAACAACCTCGTGCCACAATGGTCGCGGACCGTAGGCGGAAATGCGGCCAAAAGGCGACTTCGGCGTGAAAAAAGCCCCAAAACGGGGCTTTTAGGGCACTGTTGCCAAGTTGCAACGTGGCAAGCGAAGGCTGGGCCAAAACTTGGTTTATTCGAGCAGCGGCGACCAGGCCGGATCGGAAGCGAAGTTCGCGGTCGGGATCGACTGTTCGTTGCGGCCGGTGAGATCGACGGAAACCAGTTTTGGGCCACCGGCGGAGTCACGGAAGAACATCAGCACGCGGCCGTTGGGCGCCCAGGTCGGCCCTTCCTGCTGGAAGCCGGAAGACAGGATGCGCTCGCCAGAGCCGTCGGTCTTCATGACGCCGATCTGGAATTCGCCGCCGGTCTGCTTGGTGAAGGCGACGAGGTCGCCGCGCGGCGACCACACAGGCGTCGAATAGACGCCGTCACCAAACGAGATGCGGGTCTGGCCCGAACCGTCGGCGCCCATCACATAGATCTGCGCGCGGCCGCCACGGTCGGAGGTGAACACCACCTTGCTGCCGTCGGGCGAATAGGACGGCGAGGTGTCGATGGCGGTCGAGTTGGTCAGCCTGGTGGTCGAGCGGCTGCGCAGATCCATGGCGAAGATGTTGGAATTGCCGTCATCGCGCAGCAGGCTCATGATCACCTTCTGGCCATCGGGCGAAAAGCGCGGCGCAAAGGTCATGCCGGGAAAGTTGCCGACCAGCTCGCGCTGCCCGGTCTCGATCTGCAGCAGATAGACCCGCGGCTGGCCGCTTTCGTACGACATATAGGTGATTTCCTGCCGGTTCGGCGAGAAACGCGGCGTCAGCACGATCGACTTGCCGTCCGAGAGATAGCGGACGTTGGCGCCGTCCTGGTCCATGATGGCGAGCCGCTTCTTGCGCGCATTCTTGGCGCCGGATTCGTCGATGAAGACGACGCGGGTATCGAAATAGCCTTTCTCTCCGGTCAGCCTCTCATAGATCGCGTCGGCGATTATGTGGGCGACGCGCCTGGTGTTGGCGTCGTTGGCGAAGAACTGCTCGCCGGACATCTGCTGGCCGGCAAAAGTGTCCCACAACCGGTACTGGGCGCGGATGCGGCCGTCCGCCTCCTTGCCAACGCTGCCGGTTACCAGCGCCTGCGCGTTGATCACCTTCCAGTCGTCGAAGCGCGGCTGCGCATCCGGATTGGCGATCTTCTCGATGAAGGCGCTCTTGTCGATCGGTGCGAACAGACCGGAGCGTTTCAGATCGGCGCTGACGATATCGGAGATCTGGGCGCCAATCTCACCTTGAAAATCGGTGATCGCGATCGGCAACGGCTCGACATTGCCCTTGTTGACGTTGATCTCGACGAGTGCTCGCGCCGGCAAGGTGGCAACGGCAGTCATGCCCAGCGCCATGGCTGCAATCGTCAGGAGCGGCTTGAGGATGGATTTCATGTCGTCTCGCTTCTCTTAACTGATTTTGTGGACGCCAGACTTAAAGCCCAAGCATCTCTCTGGGATCGAAAGTGACTCGAACCTGGGCCCAGATATCCTGCTTGCCGGCAGGAACCTGCAGGCCGGCCATGTTGCATTTCTGGACGGCACGCACCGCACTCTCGTCGAACTGCTGGTTTCCGCTCGATTTCTCGACGGTCGGCCGGCCATCGAGCTTGCCGGAGGCGTCGAGGTTGAACAGAACCACGGCGACGAAGTTTTCCGAACCCTCGAGCCCCACGGGAAGGGTCCAGCAACCGCCGAGCTGATCCGACAAAGCGCCCATTTCGCTTTGCGACAGCTTCTGGCCCTGGGTCTTGTCGGCGCCGAGCGACGCCTGCTGCGTCGAGCGCTTGGCGCCGCCGCCGGATGGCTTCTGCTTGTCGAGGAGAGCTGAAATCTCGTCAGCGTTGAACTGCTTGTCCTCGGACTTCGGCTTGGACGAGGCTTCCTTGACCGGCTTGTCGGCATCCTTGCGATCCGGCGCTTTGGCGCTTTCAGCCTGCGCCGGCTGCGGCTTCGGCCGCGCTTCGGGCGCGGGTGCGGAATTCGGCAGCTGCGCCTCCTCCGGAGGCTGCTGTTCCGATATGGCCTCGGCGACCGCGTCGGGCTTGACCTCGGGCTTCGGCTCGATGGCGGCGGTCGTGTCCGGTTGTGGCGCTGGCGCAGGCTGCTTGGCCGGCGTCGGTTTCGGTTCCGTCTGCTTGACCGGCTCGGGCTTGACCTCTTCCTTCGGCTGCGGCACCGGCGCCACTTCCGTCGCTGGGGTCGGCTTCGGCTCATCCTTCGGCTTCGGCGCGTCCTCGGTCTTCGGCTTCTCGGTCGGCGTCGGCGCTGGCGGCGGAGCAGACGCCAGGTCCACCGGCTTCGGCTTGGCCTCGTCCGTCACCGGCTTATCGGTATCGACGCTGTTCTCACCGATCTTCTGTGCCTCGGGCACGATATCGGGACGCTTGGTCGGCTTCGGCGCCGGCTTTTCGCGCATCACCGCTTTCTTGTCGCCCTGCAGCGTCTGTGCGACGGCCTCCATGGGGACGATAGCGACCGAGACCGATTCAGCATCGGACGCGGGCATGGCAGGCGGCGACGACAGCGTGAACAGCCCGAAGGCCAACGCTACCGTATGCAAGATCACCGATGTGGTGAGGCCGGTCCGCATCTTAGCGCTACTGATCCTGTTGCTGCAGTGAAATCAGGCCGATGTTCTTGTAGCCGGCTGCCTGGATGAGGGCCATCACCTCCATCGCAGCGCCATAGTTCGTAGCCTTGTCGCCGCGGATGAAGATGCGCTCTTCGTAACCGGTCTTGGAAATCGCCTGCAGCTTGGCGACCAGTTCCTCCCGCGGGATTTCGGTCTCCTGCAGGAAAACCTTGCCGGTGGCGTCGAGCGTAACCATGATCGGCTGGGTGTCGGCGTTCATCTCCTTGGCCTTCGTCTCCGGCAGGTCGACCGGCACGCCGACCGTCAGCATCGGCGCCGCGACCATGAAGATGATCAACAGCACCAGCATCACGTCGACCATCGGCGTGACGTTAATTTCCGACATCAGCGCGTGATGACGGCCGCGCCGCCTGTGGCCGCGCCCGCCGCGTCCCGAGATGCCTACCGACATACCCATCTTGCTGCTCCTCAGGCCTTCGGCGCTACTTTTTCATCGATTTGGCGCGAGAGTATGGCGGAGAACTCATCCGAGAACCCTTCCATGCGCACCGCGATCTTGTTCGCGTCCGATGACAGCTTGTTGTAGGCGATAACGGCCGGAATGGCGGCGAGCAGGCCGATGGCCGTCGCCAGCAGCGCCTCGGCGATGCCGGGCGCGACCACCGACAAGCTGGTGTTCTTGGACGCGGCAATGGACTGGAACGAGGTCATGATGCCGATGACGGTGCCGAACAGGCCGATGAAGGGGGCCGCCGAACCGGTGGTGGCGAGGAAGCCGAGCCGTCCCTCCAGCCGCTCCATCTCGCGCGTCAGCGCCAGATCCATCGCCTTGTCGATGCGGGTCTGCAGGCCGAGCGGCGATTTGGCGCCCTTCTCGAAGCTCTTCTTCCATTCGCGCATGGCGGCGACAAAGATCGCGCCCATGCCGGTGGTCTTGCGATCGGCGAGGGTGCGGTAAAGCTCCTCCAGCGACTGTCCCGACCAGAACACCTGTTCGAAGCGGTTGAGCGACAGCCGCATGCGGGCATAGCTGACCAGCTTGTCGACGATGATCGCCCAGGTCCAGATCGAAGCGCAGAGCAGACCGATCATGACCAGCTTGACCACCCAGCCGGCCTGCATGAACAGCGCCCAAATCGACAAATGCGCTGCCGGGTCGGCGAGTGCGATATTTTCCATCGTTCAAGTCCTTAAGATTTTCCGGGCATCGCTGGCGGCTGGCCCATGGGCATCCCTTGTGGTCCGTTCGCGCAAGGCTTGCGGATTACCCCAAAATGCACCGTTAGCGGCCTTTTCAGGGCAAATATTGGTGAAAGGAAGGCGCTCGGATTCTTCCAATCTTCACCAATCTCTTCATGAACCGTTATGGTTAAGGATGGGTTAGGAAATAAGACGCGGCGCATTGCCGCGCCCCGACGCGCCGGCAGGCATGTTGTCCCATCAAAATGCGCCGCCTATCAGCCGTTCGTTGCGGGCCGGCCGGCTGGATATCAGCCTGCTCTTGGTAGAAAGGCAGCGATCCATTCTTTCGGAAAGCGTTTCGGCCTGCCGTTCTCGCCGATGATCGCCGCCTGGACTTTTGCCTCGACCAAAACCTCTGTCCCGCGTTTCAATTGCTGCGCCATGACAATGCGGGCGCCGGAAATGTCTTCGGTGCGAGTGTCGATGGTCAGGATATCGTCCATGCGGGCGGGCGAACGAAAATCGATCTCCATGCGCCGCACCACCCAGACGATCCTTTCACCGTGCTTGCCTTGGTGAAGTTCGGTGTGATGGACGCCGGCGAGCCTTAGATAGTCCGAGCGGCCGCGCTCGAAGAATTCGAGATAGCGCGCATGATAGACAACGCCGGAGAAATCGGTGTCGGCATAATAGACCCGTGCCATCAGCCGATGGCCGAATTCCGTCAGCGCGCCGGAAAGCCCGGCAGTGAGTGCCGCCGATTCACCATGATCGTCCATCGCGCTTTCCTTTTTGCCCCTGGCGGGGCACCTGTCCTGCCAAAATCACCAGCGCAGCAAACCGGATGGCACTGTTGAAGGCGATGATCAAGACCTTGATGGCGGCGCTGCTTGTGCTGGCGGCGTCCGTTCTGCCCGGCCACGCCGCGAGCTTTTCGATGAAGCGCGGCCTCAACCTCGACCAATGGACGACCTGGGTCGGCGAAGACAAATGGAACGACCCGAAGGCGATCCTGCCCTATCCGGAATGGCGCAAGTTCCTCAACGAGGATGACCTCAAGGCGCTGAAGGCCGCCGGTTTCGACTTCCTGCGCATGCCGGTCGATCCTTCACCGTTTATATCGGACCAGACGCTGGCGCTGCGCGACGACCTTTATGCCAGCGTGCGGGACTCGGCCCGCATGATCAACCGCGCCGGCCTGAAAGTGATCGTCGACATGCACCTCACCCCCGCCGGTGGCGGCCGCGAGATCGGCATGGGCCAGGTGATGGACGATCCCGCCATTTTCGACGCCTATGTCGAGGTCATCCGCAAAATGGCGCGCACGCTTGCCACTGAGGACCCGACGCAGGTCGCTTTCGAGCCGATGAACGAGCCGATCATCGATTGCGACAGCGACGGCACCAGCCTGTGGCCCGAGCGCCAGCAGAAATTGTTCGCGGCCGCGCGCGCCTCCGCCACCAGGCTGACACTGATCCTGACCGGCGCCTGCTATTCCAATGCGGCCACGCTGGTCAGGATAGACCCGAAGACGATCCCCGACGACAACATCATCTGGACCTTCCACTCCTACGACCCTTTCCTGCTGACACATCAGGGCGCGACCTGGGCCGGCGATTTCATTCCCTATGTCACCGGCCTGCCCTACCCGCTGACCGCGGTGCCGCGCGCCGAGTTCGATGCAAAACTGGACGCGATCCGCGCCAAGATGAAGGCTGAGGCGCCATGGACCAGGCGAAGCGGCCTGCTCGCCTATCTCGACGAGCAGGTGGCCAGCATGGACACGGACGAAAAGCTGCTCGGCGTCATGGATGCGCCGTTCGAAAAGGTCGAGGCCTGGGCCAAGGCCAACAGCATAAAGCCGGAAAACATCACGCTGGGCGAGTTCGGCATGATCCGCCAGGAGTATGGCAACCCCTATGTCATGCCGCCGCAATACCGCGCCGCCTATGTCAAGGACATGATCGCGCGCGCCGAGGCGCATGGCTTCTCATGGTCGGTGTGGAGTTTTGGTGGCGCCTTCGGCATCGTCGACGCTTTCAACGGCGAAAAGGCCGAACCTGCTGTGATGGATGCAATCCGGTCGCTTCACTGAAGGCGAGGTCTATGTGGAACCAAGATCGATCTGCAGGATCTCCGGGCGCATGCCGAACCGCACCGGTGCGATGCTGAAGCCGAGTCCACCCGACACAATCAGGTTGCGGTCATTCTCGACGACATGCCCATAAGCGAAACGATTGCCGAAGCGGGACGGCACCACCGGCGAATAGCCGAACAGCCGGACCTGCCCGCCATGGGTGTGGCCTGACAGCGTCAGCGAAACCCGCCCCGGCACTTTCGGAAAAATGTCGGGCTCGTGGGCGAGCAGGATGATGGGCGCCTGGTCGCTGACTTTGGCCAGCGTGCCGTCGAGATCGTCCAGGCCCTTGAAGTGACTGCGGTCCCAGGCCCGGCCGGGGAGCAACGCCAACTGATCGGCAAGACCGGCGAGCCAGAAGCCGTGCCCGTCCTTTTCCAGGCGTACGACATCGTTTTCCAGCACCGGAATGCCGACGGTCTCCAGCGCTTTGCGTGAAATCGTCGGTCCGGCGCCAACCCTTTGGGCGGTACGATCTTCCCACCAGTCATGGTTGCCGAGGATCGACCAGACGCCCAGTGGCGCCTTGAGGCCGGAAAGTGCCGGCGCCCATTCCGAGGCATCCACCCAGCCCGTCACTATTCGAGTGCCAGCCGGATAGTCGCCAAGCATGAGGATCACATCCGGCTTGAGCGCATTCGCCTCGGCGGCGAGCGAAGCGATCCGCTCCGGCGTCATCCAGGGGTGGCAGGCATGGATGTCGGAAAGCACGACGGCGCGCAGCTTCAGCCCTGCTGGCCAATGCGGCGGCGTCAGCTGATAGCGCTTCACATGCGTCAACAGCATCGGCTCGATGCCGACCGCATAGGCACTGAGCGAAGCCAGCGAGAGGAACGAACCCCCGACGAATTTCAGGAACCCGCGTCTGGTGATCACTTTCCCCGCTCCGACCCTGATCGGAGCGGTTCCGCGCCGACATTAAGACGCACGATAAAATCGAGGAATGCGCCTTCACGCTGGCAGTCTTGAGGAGATTCTGCGCAGACGATCCGTTCCGGAGGACAAATCTCCGTTACTCTTCCTGGAACAGGTTGATCTGCTGCTGGGCCAGATCCTTCGGCGCGTCGAGGCCGAGATGGCGCCAGGCATTGCCGGTCAGCACGCGGCCGCGCGGCGTGCGCTGGATGAAACCCTGCTGGATCAGATAGGGCTCGATAATGTCCTCGATGGCGTCGCGCGGCTCGGACAGGCCGGCGGCGATGGTCTCGATGCCGACCGGTCCGCCGCCGAAATTGCGGGCAATCATCGAGAGATAGCGGCGGTCGAGCGCGTCAAGGCCGAGCGCGTCGACCTCCAGGCGGGTGAGGGCTTCATCGGCAATCTGCCTGTCGACATGGCCGTCACCAGCAACGGAGGCGAAATCGCGCACCCGGCGCAGCAGCCGGCCGGCGATGCGCGGCGTGCCGCGGGCGCGGCGCGCGATCTCCAGCGCACCGTCGTCGCCGAGCGGCATTTGCAGGATGCGGGCGCCGCGGCGCACGATCTGCTCCAGTTCCTCGACGGAATAGAAATTGAGCCTGACCGGAATGCCGAAACGGTCGCGCAGCGGATTGGTCAAAAGGCCGAGCCGGGTGGTGGCGGCAACCAGGGTGAAGCGGGCAAGGTCGATCTTGACCGAGCGCGCCGCCGGGCCTTCGCCGATGATCAGGTCGAGCTGGAAATCCTCCATCGCCGGATAGAGGATTTCCTCCACCGCCGGATTGAGCCGGTGGATCTCGTCAATGAACAGCACATCGCGGTCTTCGAGATTGGTGAGCAGCGCCGCGAGGTCACCGGCCTTGGCGATCACCGGCCCCGAGGTCGAACGGAAATTGACCCCGAGCTCGCGCGCCATGATCTGCGCCAGCGTCGTCTTGCCAAGCCCCGGCGGCCCGACGAACAGCACATGGTCGAGCGCCTCGCTGCGGCCCTTGGCTGCCTCGATGAAGACTTTGAGATTGGCCCTGACCGCCGCCTGGCCGACGAAATCGGCGAGCGTCTGCGGCCGCAAAGTCTGCTCGGCATCCTCGCCGCGCTTTTCCGGGGCAATGAGGCGAGGGGAAAGGCTCATGCCGCCTTCCTCGCACAGGGTAAAGGAGGGGGCAAGCAACCGCTCACCGCGCCAGTTCCTTCAGCCCGAAGCGAATGAGCTTCGAGGCATCTGCATCCTCGCCCGCCGTCTTCAGCGCCGCCGCCACCGCATTGGCTGCCGTGTCGCGCGAATAGCCGAGATTGACCAGGGCCGAGACGGCGTCGGTGATCGGCGCCGGTGCGACACCCTCGCCGAGTTCCTGCTTCAGGCCGATCGTGCCGGAGGCGGTTCCGGCATAGGCCGGCGCCTTGTTCTTCAATTCGGTGACGATGCGCTCGGCCACCTTCTTGCCAACCCCGGGCGCGCGGCTGACCATGGCGATGTCGCGCAGTGCGATCGCGTTGGCGAGGTCGGCCGGCGCCAATGTCGACAGGATCGCCAGCGCCACCTTGGCGCCGACGCCCTGTACATTGGTCATCAAGAGCCGGAACCATTCACGCTCCAGTATCGACTGAAAGCCGTAAAGCCGGATCATGTCCTCGCGCACATAGGTCTCGATGAACAGCACCACCGCTTCGCCCGGCGAAGGCAGCGAGGCCAGAGTGCGCGCCGAGCAATAAGCGACATAGCCGACGCCATGCACGTCGACGAGGCAGAAATCCTCGTCGATCTCGTCCAGCGTGCCCTTGAGCTTGCCTATCATGCTCAATAGCCTTTCATGATGCCAACGCCGCCATCCTGTAGGCGACGCTTTGCCGGTGATGCGCGTGGCAGATGGCGATGGCCAGTGCGTCGGCGGCATGTTCGGTGTCGAAAGTGGCTTTCGGCAACAGCACCTTCACCATCATGTGGATCTGCTTCTTGTCGCCATGGCCAACGCCGATCACCGCCTTTTTGACGGCATTGGGGGCATATTCGGCGACGACAAGGCCGGCGCGCGCCGGCACCAGCATGGCGATGCCGCGCGCCTGACCGAGCTTCAGCGTCGCTACCGCATCCTTGTTGACAAAGGTTTGCTCGACGGCCGCCTCCTGCGGCATGGCAGCGTGCAGGATCTCGGCCAGCCCGTCATGCAACTGACAAAGCCGTGTCGCAAGCGCCGCCTTGTCGTCGGATCGCACGGTGCCGGAGCCGACGAAGCGCAGCGAATTGCCGAGGCTTTCGACGATGCCCCAG
The DNA here is from genome assembly GCF_056404775.1 of Mesorhizobium sp. P2_B5. Lineage (NCBI taxonomy): Bacteria > Pseudomonadati > Pseudomonadota > Alphaproteobacteria > Hyphomicrobiales > Phyllobacteriaceae > Mesorhizobium > Mesorhizobium sp. P2_B5. The sequence goes on from NZ_JBFUDJ010000001.1 coordinate 294,545, forward strand.
CCGGTGCGCCTCAGCCCCGGGTCGATACCGATGATGCGAATCGCTTCCCCCATCCGCCAAGTTTACCTCCGGCGGACAGCGATGCCAGCGAAATGTGAACAAACCGGAAACGGGAGGCGTTTTAACCCCGGGCGAAAGCCGTGTTGAGCAGCGTGATCTGGTCGGAAACCGGATTGACGCGGCGGACGGCGGACGGCGTCTCGGTAAACGCGCCGCCATAGATCTCCTCGTCCATGCGGCGCACCAGAGCCTGGAGGCGCAGCGAGCGTGTCACGAGATCGAGGAAATCCTTCGGCAGTTCGTTCCAGCCGACCGCCTCGTCATGCGCCGACGCGGTGTCGAGGCGAACCTTGGATTTTTCCGAAGCAACCTGGTCGCGGGTCATCTCACCGGAGTTTGCCGCCCGCTGCAAAAGCAGCCAGGAGGCAACCTGCATCAGCCTGGTGGTCAGCCGCATCGATTCGGCCGCATAGAGCGTCGCCGCCAGCCGGGACAACTTTTTGGCCTCGGCCCGGCCCTTGCCGTCGAGATATTCGGCTGCTTGCTCAACCAGGCCCATGCCTTCCTGGTAAAGCGGTTTGAAGGATTGGGAGAAAACCCGGCGTTCCGCCAGTTTGATGGTTTTCGCGATGCCCTTCGAAGGCTCGTTCATCGATACGCCCCTGCACTACCCCGTCGGCTGATTCGGCTTCTTCGCCGTCACGCCGGCACCCTAGATGACTGAAGCTTGAAAATGCGCTTCGCCGCCGTTGAAGGCAAGCACATGTTTAACAAACGGTTAACGCCGGCGGATGGGCGCGAGGCAGCCCAAAATGCGGATAAAAAAAGAGCCGCGGATAAGGCGGCTCTCAGGAGTTTAACAGGGAGGCGTCAAACGAAGTGGCTCCAACCACTCGGTAAGAATCCAGATAACTGGACGGGCATAGTAAACACCTGTAAAGCTTAATGAATCCTTAACGGAGCGGATATTTCTTGATCGACCGCTGCCGTTCTGTGCCGTATCAGCACAACGGCCCTCAGAACCTGATCGTCAGCTTGCTCCAGCCTTCTTCCAGATCGCCGGCAAGGAAATGAAGGCGAACAACAGCATTCCCGCATAAAAACCGATCGAGGAAGAGGTCAGTACCGGCTCGATCTCCGGATGGCCCGCAAGTTCAAAATAGAGCCCGATCATCAGCGCGATGCCGCTGACTGCCGTCAGCCAGAAATGGATGACAGCAATCGTCTTTTGCCCGATGGCCGGGAACAAATGATAGAAGAAAGCGAACACCGCCGACATCAGCCAGCCCGTCACCATGGTGTGTGCGTGGGTCGGCATCTGCCCATGGTCATTGGTGATCGCCATATGCAGGCCCAAAGCCATGCCGCACAGCGCGTAGATGACGGCCAGGGTGAAGAAATTTCGTGCTACGCCTTGCATGGGATGCCCTGGTTGATTGCCGCAGACTTGGTCCGATCGCGCGCGGCCAGAATGGAACGTCGGTCGCGAGCGGCTTAATCTCGGGACGTTTCAGGATCATGCCGCAGAACCTGTCCTCTTTTGCCATGACAGCCGCCCGTCGCCGCGGCTTGCGACCAAAATGAATGATCAAACCGCGGTAACAGACTGGCGCGCCGACGCGACATCGTTCCGAAACACGCGTTGCGCTAAACGCCCGCTCCTCACACCGTCGCGCACAAATCCGTGCCGCCGCAACCCACCGGAACTGCCCAGGAGTAACCTATGGACTGGTATTCGATCGTCAAATTCCTCCACGTCGTCACAGCCATTTTGTGGGTCGGAGGTGGGTTCGTGCTGTTCCTGCTCGGCATGCTTGCCGAGCGCGCCGGCAACATCGAGGAAAAGCTGCAGGCGATCCGTGCCAGCGGACAACTGGGCGGCAGGTTTTTCGCACCGATGTCGATGCTGACGCTGATCTTCGGCCTGATCATGTGCAGCTTCTGGGTGGGATTCGCAGATTTGTGGATTTTCATCGGTCTCGTCGGCTATGCCACGACCTTTTCGATCGGCATGTTCGTCTTCAAACCAATCGGCGAGCGCATGGGAGCGGTGGTCGCCAAGGAGGGAATGTCACCTGCTGTCCTTGCCATGGGCCAGCGCATGATGAGCGTGGCACGCTTCGACTATGCAGTGATGCTGGTCGTGGTCGCGGACATGGTGCTCAAACCGACCGAGCACGACATCGGCATTCTCGCCGGCATGATTTTGGTCGTCATCGCCGGCGCCGCACTGGCCTTTGGCGGCAGTCGCCGTCTCGTGCCGAGCGCTGTCTAACACCGAGAATATGTAGGCGACCGTACGGCCGCCTCGCGCTGCTTTACAGCAGGCCGGCGATCCCGTCCCACAGCAGCTTGACCGCGACCACGGCCACGGTCGCGTAGGTGAAGGGATAAAAGATCTCCGGCCGCATGCGCCGTACCAGCCAGGCGCCGGCAATGGTGGCCAGCGGTGCCAGCGGCATCAGCACGGCGCACGCCGTCAGATTGGCGGTGTCGAACTGGCCGAGCGCGAAATAAGGGATCAGCTTCAGCGCGTTCGTGGCCGCAAAGAAAATCGCCGATGTCCCCGACAGCACTTTCGGATCGAGCCGGATCGGCAGCGCATAGACCTGAAAGGGCGGGCCGCCGACATGGGCGACGAAGCTGGTGAAGCCGGCGACGGTGCCCCAGAAGGCGGCGGCGATGCGGTTTGGCGCCGCCGCATGGTCGGAACCATGGCGGAACTGCAGATAGAGCCAGCGCAGCACGAAGATGAGCGCGACGGCACCAACGATCAGCCGCACCATCTCTTCGGTGACGAGCGCTGCCGTCAGCCAGCCCAACCCTATGCCGATCACCGCACCCGGCATCATGTCGACCAGCATCTTGCGGTCATGGACGCCCCACCACGTCCACACCGAAACGATGTCCATCAGGCACAGGATCGGCAGCAGGATGGCGGCCGCCTGCACCGGCGGCATGGCCAGCGCCATCAAAGGCACGCCGACAAAGCCGACAGCGCCGCCGAAGCCACCTTTCGACAGACCGACAAGGATCACCGCCGGAATGGCGGCGGCATAGAACCACGGATCGGCGAGCAGACCTGACATGAAGTGAGGGAGGCTGGAGGGAAGACTGGCCCTGCAATAGCCCAGAAACCCGTGCACCGCGACCATGAAAATGCCGGCTGTGGCGATCAATTGGGCGTAAGGCACCGGCGTCGGATTTGCGGCACGATTGCCGTCGATGCATAAGGCGCCGTCCCCGCATGAGGTTTCGAAAATGAGCGAAGTCCAGATCCGCCGCGCCGAGGAAATTGACCTGCCGGCCATCGTCGCCATGCTTGCGGACGATCCGCTCGGCCGCAGCCGCGAAGACGCAAGCGAACCGCTGGCCAAAGCCTATCGTGACGCCTTTGCGGCTGTGAACGCCGACCCCAACCTGTTTCTGGCCGTGATGACGGACGGCGGCCGCGTCATCGGCACGCTGCAGATCAGCTATCTTGCCGGCCTGTCGCTGCAGGGCGCCTGGCGCGGCCAGATCGAGGCTGTCCGCGTCGCCGCCGACCGGCGCGGTGAAAGGCTGGGACAGCGCCTGCTGGAATGGGCGGTCGAACAATGCCGCGCACGCGGCTGCAAAATTGTCCAGCTGACCACCAACAAGAGCCGCCACGACGCGCACCGCTTCTATGACCGGCTCGGCTTCAAGGCCAGTCACATCGGCTACAAGCTGGAACTCTAAGCATTCCCCATCGGCGGCGGGCGGCGCCGGATCGGCTGCGCCTTGATGATGGCGGTGCTGGTTTCGGCCTTGTCGGCGATGCGGTCGAGCAGCTTGTCGAGCTCGCTCATCGAACGCACATAAAGTCGCGCCACGAAACAATCGTCGCCGGTGACCTTGTCGCATTCGCCGAACTCGGGGATCTCTTCGATCAGCTGCTGCACGATATGCAACTTGCCCGGCAATGGCCGGATACGCACGATCGCCTGCAGCGGATAGCCCAGCGCCTCCGGGTCGATCTCGACAGTGAAGGCGCGGATGACCCCGCGCTCCTCGAGCCGCCGCAGCCGCTCGGACACGCTGGGCGACGACAGCCCGACCTGCTGCGCCAGTTCCTTCAATGATGTCCGGGAATCCTTGACCAGGATGTCGAGAAGCTTTCTGTCCAGATCGTCCAGCATTTTCATTCTCTCGCAAAAGGCAAAGATCGCCTTATTAAATTAGGCCATGCCCGCATATCACCTTTCATAAGGCATATAAACCCTCAGGATCGCATGAGATTATCCAGCCTCAAACAGATATCAGAGGTATTGTCATGGACAGCACGGTGCGCGGCACGATCGAGATGACGGCGGCGATGACAATCATCGGCACGATCGGCTGGTTCGTCGTCATGTCGGGCCAGCCCGTCATGGACGTGGTGTTCTGGCGCTGCGCCTTCGGTGCGGTGGCGCTGCTCATCACCTGTTCAGCACTTGGGCTGCTGCGCGGCAGGCTGACATTGCGCATTCTTGCCATCGCCGCGCTCGGCGGCGCGGCCATCGTCATCAATTGGCTGTTGCTGTTCAGCGCGTTTTCCCGCGCCTCGATCTCGATCGCCACGGCAGTCTACAACACCCAGCCATTCATGCTGGTCGGTTTCGGCGCGCTGTTCTTCGGCGAGCGGCTGACCCTGACCAAGCTGACCTGGCTCGGCATCGCCTTCGCCGGCATGCTGTTGATCGTGCAGACAGGGCCCGATGCCGGTTCCGGCATCGTCGGCACCGATTATGTCACCGGCATCGTCATGGCGCTTGGCGCAGCCTTCTTCTGGGCGGTCGCGGCCATCGTCGCCAAGAAGCTGAAGGGGACCCCACCGCATCTTATCGCGCTGATCCAGGTCTGCGTCGGCGTCGTCATGCTGACGCCCTTTGCCAACCTCTCCCATTTGCCCGCCGACAGTTGGAGCTGGGCCATGCTGGTCACGCTCGGCGTCGTCCACACCGGCCTGGTGTACATATTGATGTATGGCGCCATCCAGAAACTGCCGACACACCTGCAGGGATCGCTGTCCTTCATCTATCCTGTCGTGGCGATCCTGGTCGATGTCATTGCGTTCGGCCACCGGCTGCATCCGGCCCAGCTCGTCGGCGCCGCCGCCATCCTGATCGCGGCAGCCGGCATGAACCTCGGCTGGACATTGTGGAAAGCCAAACCGCCGGTCGAAAGCCCGCAAGCCGTCAAATGAGACGCAGACCGGCCGCTCGCCGGCGATCGTAAACCAAGCCATCGCATCGATCCTCGCCCGCCTGTTCAAGGCGGGAGCTTTGCTCTATGCCGCATTGCAACCATCTTCGCCCGGCATAGGCGAAATCCCGGATCGAAAGCCAATGAACGACGCAACACCCCCCAACCGCTGCCGCATCGTGCTGATCGCGCCCAAGGACGCACCGGCCGAGCGCATTGCGGCGGCCTTTGAGGGCGGCGACGTCGCTTCGCTGATCCTGCCTGAAAACGGCATGGACGAGGCTGCCTTCCAGGCCTTTGCCGAACAGATCGTGCCTGTGGCGCAGGCGGCCGGTATCGCCGTCATCATCGCCGGCGACACCCGCATTGCCGGCCGCGTCCAGGCCGACGGCATTCATGTCGAGGTCTCCAAGGACGCACTCGCCGAGACCATCGAGCACTTCGAGGGAAAGATGATGGTCGGCGCCGGCGGCGCCAAGACCCGCGACGACGCGCTGGAACTCGGCGAAACCAGGCCCGACTACATCTTCTTCGGCCGCTTCGGTTACGACAACAAGCCGGAGCCGCATCCGCGCAATCTGTCACTCGGCCGCTGGTGGGCCGACATGATCCAGATCCCTTGCATCGTCATGGCCGGGTCGGACCTGGCCTCGGTTGAGGCAGTGGCGGACACCGGCGCCGAATTCGTGGCATTGTCCAGCGCTGTCTTCGCCGACGGCGCCGATCCGAAAGCGGCGATTGCTGCCGCCAATGCGCTGCTCGACGAAACCGCGCCGCGCTTCGAGGACTGACGTGCGCCGACCAGGACTTGCTATCGCGGTTTTCGTTGCGGCCTTGATGAGCGGGGCGGCGATGGCGGCGGAACCCATTCCGCTGCCGCAGCCCAGGCCCGATACCAGCGCACCCGACATCAGCGCACCGGATGCGAAGCCCGCCGATGCGGCTGCCGCAAAGGCCGGCGCCCCAAACACCGGCGCCACGGGTTCTGGCGTTCATGTCGACAAGCCGATCGACACCCCGCTGCCGCAGCCCGCGACGACCGCGCCGCTGCCCTCGGCCGACGCCATCAATCCCGAGCGTTTCGGCGCCAAGCCGGCGGACCCGGCCTATGGCGCTTTCCAGCGCGGCCTCTACAAGACCGCCTACAATCTGGCGTTGGTACGGGCCCAGAATGGCGACCCGGCGGCACAAACGCTGGTGGCCGAGATCCTGTCGCGCGGGCTGGGTGTGCCGCTCAACCCGGCGGAGGCCGCCAAATGGTATGCGCAGGCCGCCGAACAGGGCATCCCGGAATCGCAGTTCCAGTACGCGCTGATGCTGCTCGACGGACGCTACGTCAAGAAGGACGAGAAGGGAGCCTACGCCCTGATGCAGGCCGCCGCCGAAGCCGGCAATCGCCTGGCGCAGTTCAACTTCGCGCAGCTGCTTGTGCAGCAGGATCCGGGCGATGCCGGCATCGCCAGGGCCGTGCCCTATTATGAGCGCGCCGCGGAGACCGGCCTTGCCGACGCCCAGTATGCGATGGCGCAGGTCTATGCCAATGGCGTCGGCGGCAAGCCGCACGACGATGCCCAGGCACGCCGCCTGCTGGCGCAGGCCGCAAGGCAGAACTACGACACCGCGCAGATCGATCTTGCCGCCTGGATGATCGAGGGCCGCGGTGGTTTTCGCGACCTGAAATCCGGCTTCAACTGGATGAAGCAGGCAGCGGAAGGCGGCAACGTCGCCGCCCAGAACCGTCTGGCAAAGCTCTATATGGGCGGCATCGGCACCGATCCCGACCTGATCCTGGCCGGGGCCTGGTACGTGGTCGCCCGCCGCGCCGGCCTTATCGATCCGGAGATGGACGATTTCCTGCAAGGGCTGACCGACGACCAGACCAAGCAGGCATTGCAGAAGGCCAACCGCCTGCCCTGAGCGTGCCTTGCATCCCCCGCTCCCTTGCCTCTTCGGGTGTTTTGTGGTCTTGGGAGCCCGAAATCGCTTGTCCAGCGACCATCTCATTCCCGGATCAACATCATCATGGCCAAGATCAATGGCAACGAAATCCGTCCCGGCTATGTCATCGAGCACGATGGCGGCCTCTGGGTGGCGGTCAAGACCAACACCGTCAAGCCCGGCAAGGGCGGCGCCTACAACCAGGTCGAACTGAAGAACCTGATCAACGGCACCAAGCTCAACGAACGCTTCCGTTCGGCTGAGACCGTCGAGCAGATCCGGCTCGATCTGAAGGATTTTTCCTTCCTCTACGCACAGGACGACGCGCTGGTGTTCATGGACACCCAGAGCTACGAGCAGCTCGAACTGGCGAAGGATTTCGTCGGCGATCGCGCCGCTTTCCTGCAGGACGGCATGATGGTGACCGTCCAGCTCTATGAGGACAGGCCGATCGGCATCTCGCTGCCCGACCAGGTGACGCTGACCATCACCGAGGCCGACCCGGTGGTGAAGGGCCAGACGGCGGCGTCTTCCTACAAGCCGGCGGTGCTGGAAAACGGCATCCGCGTGCTGGTGCCGCCATTCATCGGCGCCGGCGAACGCATCGTCGTCGACACCAACGAACTCACCTACATGCGCCGCGCAGACTGATCTTAAGGCGCAGCAGCAGGAAGAAATACGATGGCACGCTCAGCACTTCTCAACGTCATGGTCCAGGCCGCCATGAAGGCCGGCCGCTCGCTGTCGCGCGACTTCGGCGAGGTGCAGAACCTGCAGGTGTCGATGAAGGGGCCAGGCGACTATGTCAGCCAGGCCGACCGCAAAGCCGAGGACATCCTGTTTGCCGAACTGTCGAAGGCGCGGCCGGGCTATGCCTTCCTGATGGAAGAGCGCGGCGCGGTCGAAGGCGACGACGACCAGCACCGCTGGATCGTCGACCCGCTCGACGGCACCACCAATTTCCTGCATGGCATTCCGATCTTTTCCATCTCGATCGCGCTCGAGCGCCAGGGTCAGCTCGTCGCCGCCGTCATCTACAATCCGGCGATGGACGAGCTCTACACCGCCGAGCGCGGCGGCGGCGCTTTCATGAACGATCGCCGGCTGCGCGTTGCCGGCCGTATCAAGCTCACCGACTGCGTGATCGGCTGCGGCATCCCGCATCTCGGCCGCGGCCAGCACGGCAATTTCCTGGTCGAGCTGCGCAATGTGATGGCCGAGGTCTCCGGCGTGCGCCGCCTGGGTTCGGCCGCGCTCGATCTCGCCTATGTCGCCGCCGGCCGCATGGACGGCTTCTGGGAAACCGGCCTGTCGGCCTGGGACATCGCCGCCGGGCTGCTCTTGGTCCGCGAAGCCGGCGGCTTCGTCTCCGACACGGATGGCGGCCAGGACATGCTCAACGCCGGCTCGGTCGTTGCCGGCAACGAGGTCATCCAGCGCGCGCTGCTCAAGGCGGTGAAGAAGCCGATCTCGGCGCGCTGAAGCGCCGCAGTCGCAAAACCGCAACCAAAGCTTGAAATACTGCCCGGCGACCGCCCAGATAGGGGGACGAAGGACCTTCGCGCATGCCGCCACTATCCCCGCCAGAAACGCCAATCGATATCCCCTTTGTCGGGCGTTGGCACTATTCGCGTGCGGAGATGATCGCCGACGGAATCGTCCATGCGGTCGGCATCGTGCTGGCGATAGCGGCAGGCTCGACCTTGCTGGCGCTAGCCGCTTTCCATGCCGGTCCGGGCGAATACATCGCCGTCGCCTTCTATGTGGTATCGCTGCTGACCGTGCTGTCGGTGTCGCTCACCTACAATCTGTGGCCGGTGACATCGCCGGCAAAATGGATCTTGCGGCGCTTCGACCATGCAGCGATCTACCTTCTGATCGCCGGTACCTACACGCCCTTTCTGGCCCAGCTCGACGGCTCGCCGTTGGCGCTGCCGATGATTGTCCTAGTCTGGACCGCGGCTGTGACCGGTATCGCCATAAAAGTATTTCTGCCCGGCCGCTTCGACCGCCTGGCCATAGTCTTCTATCTCGCCATCGGCTGGAGCGGCATCGTTCTGGTCAAGCCGCTGGTCGCGACATTGCCGACAACGTCGATCGCGCTGATCGTCGCCGGCGGCATCGTCTATTCCTGCGGCGTCATCTTCTTCGCCTGGAAGGGGCTGCGCTTCCAAAATGCCGTCTGGCATGGCTTCGTCATCACCGGTGCCGGACTGCATCTTGCCGCCATGGTCGACTGCCTGGTTATCAACCGCCTCTGAAAGGCGGAGCGCGGCCCGATCTGTCGGGCAATATTGCCAAGCGCCATTCAATTTGGTCACAATTCCGTTTAGAGTCGCGAATTACGTGATCGGCGGCACTGGAGTAATTCCGGGAAAGTGTGAGCGGTTTCCCGTTCGGAATTGCGTCAAGGCAAATAAAGAGCATCGGAAACGGGGCACGGATGGCTTTTCTCAGATCTTTCGGCGTGGGCAGGCGCTCTGATGTCCTGATGTACGATCCGCACAAGCTGTCGAGCCCACAGGTCTTCCTCCTGACCATGGTCATCTTCCTGGTCATCGTCGCCTTCATCGCCGCCATCCTCACACGCCAGATCTCCAGCGCCTTCACCACCAATCCGGGCCTCAACGGCCTTATCATCGGTGTGCTGGCGGTCGGCATCCTGCTGGCCTTCGCCCAGGTCGGACGGCTGTTTCGCGAAGTGCGCTGGGTCAATTCCTTCCGCGCCGGCTCCGAAACCACCGAACCGGTGCTGCTGGCGCCGATGAAGGCGATGATCGGCCGTTCCTCGACGGTCGCCTTCTCGACCTCCTCGATGCGCACCATGCTGGATTCGATCGCCACCCGCCTCGACGAAAGCCGCGACACCTCGCGCTACCTCGTCGGCCTGCTGGTATTCCTCGGCCTGCTCGGCACCTTCTGGGGTCTTTTGAACACCATCGGCTCGATCCGCGAGACCATCGAATCGCTCGATCCCGGCACCGGCGACGCCGCCGCCGTGCTCGAATCGTTGAAACAGGGCCTGTCGGCGCCGCTGGCCGGCATGGGCACGGCCTTCTCGTCCTCGCTGTTCGGCCTTTCCGGTTCGCTGGTGCTCGGCTTCCTCGACCTGCAGGCTGGCCGCGCCCAGACCCGCTTCTACACCGAGCTTGAAAACTGGCTGTCCTCGGTCACCGATCTCTCCTCCGACATCGTCGTTGCCGATCCGGCCAAGAACGAGCCTTCCGACGAGATCCGCCTTTTGTCGGAGCGGCTGCGCAGCATGCAGGAAAACGGCGGCGGCTCCAATCCGCGCGTCGCCACCGCCATGGCCAATCTCGCCGACGGCATTTCCGGCCTGGTCAAGAACATGCGCTCGGAACAGCAGATCATGCGCGACTGGGTCGAGGCGCAGTCGGACGAGCAGAAGGCGATGCGCAACACGCTGGAAAAGATCGCCGACGCCCTGAAGAAGCCCGGGGTGCACTAGCATGGCGCTCGCCAGGGGCCGTCGCACCGACCGCCGCATCGACTATTGGCCGGGCTTCGTCGACGCACTGTCGACGCTGTTGCTCGCCATCATGTTCCTGCTCACCGTCTTCGTGCTGGCGCAGTTCCTGCTCGGCCGCGAACTCTCCGGCAAGGACACCGTGCTCTCGCGCCTCAACTCGCAGATCAACGAACTGACGCAGTTGCTGGCGCTGGAGCGATCGACGGCGCAGGACAAGGATGATTCGCTGGCCAATCTGCAAGCCTCGCTGTCGGCGGCGGAAGCCGAGAAGAGCCGGCTGGAGCAATTGCTGGCGCAAGGTGCAGGTGCCGGCGACGCCGCCAACCAGCGTGCGGCTCAACTGGGCGGCGAACTCGACAACCAGCGCCAGATCAGCCAGCAGGCGCTGAGCCAGGTCGAGATCCTCAACCAGCAGATCGCGGCGTTGCGCAAGCAGATCGGCGCGCTCGAGGACGCCCTCAACGTCTCTGAAACCCGCGACCGCGATTCCAACACCAAGATCGCCGATCTCGGCCGTCGGCTGAACGTCGCGCTGGCGCAGCGCGTGCAGGAGCTGAACCGCTACCGCTCCGACTTCTTCGGCCGGTTGCGCGAAATCCTCGCCGACCGCGAGAACATCCGCATCGTCGGCGACCGCTTCGTCTTCCAGTCGGAAGTGCTGTTTCCGACCGGCTCCGAAGTGATCAACGATGCCGGTAAGGTCGAGATGAAGAAGCTCGCCGACGCCATCATCGAACTGCAAAAGGAAATTCCGCCGGAGATCAACTGGGTGCTGCGCGTCGACGGCCACACCGACAACAAGCCGCTGTCGGGCACCGGCCGCTACCGCGACAATTGGGAGCTGTCGACGGCGCGCTCGACCTCGGTGGTCAAGTTCCTGATCGAGAATGGCGTGCCCGCCAACCGGCTGGTCGCCGCCGGCTTCGGTGAATTCCAGCCGCTCGACCCCGCCGACACCGAAGAGGCCCGCAACAAGAACCGCCGCATTGAACTGAAGCTCACCGAACGGTGATTTTTTGTCACGCGAATTTGTTCGACGTCTCAACTCTAGGGCGCAAGGCAGCCTCGGCAAGGCCTGAAAACATTATCTTTTTTTAATTACACTTCACGTTTCCGGGCTCCTAATTTGCCGCGCAGGGCCGAGAACCGCCGGCGATGCCTCCCATCGCGACGCGACGGAACCCGACGGTCCGCGTCGGGAAGGCGGAGCGAAAGCGCTTACCCCCTTCCAAAGCAGGAGGAGACGCACATCATGCGTTCTTTGAAGACTCTCAGGACTGCAGCCCTTACGACACTTCTGATCGCCGTTCCGCTCGCCGGCGCCTATGCCGCCGGACATCATCACAAGGGCGCCCTCGACGCCAGCGACCCGACCGACATGACCGGTCCGCGCGTGACCGGCCTGATCGAGCAGATACAGGGCGTCGACCAGGGCATCACTGATGCCAGGCAGGCCAACGCGATCACGTCGGCCGAAGCGCATCGGCTGCATCTGCGCGCGGCGCATATCAGCCAGGCCGCCGAACGGGTCGCTGGCTCGGATCATGGCCGGATCCCGGCCGCGCAATATCACGACCTGCTGCGCCGGCTCGACAATGTCGATCAAGCTCTGATGTCCGATACCGGTAGTGGCTTCATGATCGGTGACGGTTCCGACGGCGGCAATTATCCGAACGGCTGAGAACCCGCTGCGATATCCTCGGATATCCAAAGAATGAGGACGGGACAGTCTGACGCCCGCGGGATCTGGTCCGGGGGCGTCTTTTTACCAGCCGAGCAAGAGCGCGACGAGCGCAACCACCGCCGGCACGGTCTGGATATACAGGATCTTCCTGCTGGCGGTCGCCGCGCCATAGAGCCCGGCGCTGGCGACGCAAAGCAGGAAGAACACCTTGATCTGGAATCCGTCCGCGCCGAGATAAAGGCCCCAGATCAGCCCGGCGGCAAGGAAGCCGTTGTAGAGCCCCTGATTGGCGGCAAGCACTTTCGAGGCACTGGCGAAGTCCGGCTTGAGGTTGAACGCCTTGTGCCCGCGCGGCGTGTCCCATGCCACCATCTCCAGATAGACGATGTAGAGGTGGATCAGCGCCACCAGCCCGACCAGTATGTTGGCGATCATGTCGTTCTCCCCCCAGGCGGCATCACGCCGTCGGGCCATATTGAGCACGCCCGCCACGGCGTGCAAGCTTGCGCCGCCTTGCCCCCATTAACCGACACTTGTGCAGGGTTGCCAAGCCTGGCGCATTGGTATCTTTTCCCGCCGTCCAAAACGCGGAACCTGCCATGTCCTTTCAGAAACTCGATGATCTCGGCCACAAGCTCGAAGCGCTGGAACATGCGCTCGCCATCCTCGGCGCCGACGAGGCGACCCACATGGCCGTCGGTGGCGGTGAGAAGCGCGCCGAAGCCATGTCTTCCCTGGCCGGCATGCTGCATGCCCGGGCAACGGCGCCGGAAATCGCCGACTGGCTCGCTGCCGCCGAACAGGAGGTGCTGAACGAGGAGCAGCAGGCGGCGGTCCGGGAATTGCGCCGGCAATACACCAACCTGACCTGCCTGCCGGTCGAGTTCGTCGAGCGCCAGACGGTGGCGCGCATGCGCTCCGAGCAGCTCTGGCGTGACCTGCGCGCCAAGAACGACTGGGCCGGCTTCCTGCCGGCACTCGAAGGTGTCATCGCGCTGGTCCGCGAGGAGGCCGCACTGCGCGCCGATGCGCTCGGCCTTGATCCCTACGACGCGCTGATGGAGCAATACGATCCCGGCAACCGCGCCGCCGACATTACGCCGGTCTTCACTGAGTTGAAGACGTTCCTGAAAGGCTTCGTGCCTGAGGCGCTGGCCGTGCAGGAAGCGCGGCTGGCCAGCCATCCGCTTAAGCCGCTCTCGGGCAGCTATGCGATAGACCGGCAGCGCGAGCTTGGCCTCGCCATGATGGCGGCGGTTGGCTTCGACCTCACCCATGGCTCGCTGTCGGTGTCGCATCATCCTTTCTGCGGCGGCGTGCCGAGCGACGTGCGCATCACCACCCGCTACAAGACCTCGGATTTCCTGTCGGCATTGATGGGCGTGCTGCACGAGACCGGCCACGCGCTATACGAACAGAACCTGCCGAAGGCCTGGGCGCACTGGCCGCTGGGCAAGGCGCGCGGCATGGCGGTGCATGAAAGCCAGAGCCTGTTCGTCGAGAAGCAGATCGGCCGCAACCCCGAATTCTGGCGCTGGGCGCTGCCCGTGGTCGAAAAGCATCTCGGCGAAGCCTGGTCGCTCGACGACATCCTGCCCCATGTACACCGGGTCGAGCGCGGCCTGATCCGCGTCGACGCCGACGAGGTCACCTACCCGCTGCATGTCATCCTGCGCTACGAGTTGGAGCAGGAGCTTGTCTCGGGGCGGCTGCAGGCTGCCGACCTGCCCGAGGCGTGGGACGCCAAGATGCGGGAGTATCTTGGCCTGTCGACCATCGACAACCCGGCCGACGGACCGATGCAGGACGTGCATTGGCCAGGTGCGGCCTTCGGCTATTTCCCGTCCTATACGCTGGGCGCCATGATGGCAGCGCAGCAGTGGGCGGCCCTGACCAGCAAGCATCCTTCCGCCGACGACGACCTTGCGAAGGGAAACTTCGAGGCCATCAACGGCTGGCGCCGCGACAATATCTGGTCGCAGGGCTCACACTGGTCGACGCCCGAACTGCTCGAACGCGCCACCGGCGAAAAACTGAATGCCGCGCATTTCACCCGTCACCTGCAGCAGCGATACGGGGCTTGAGCCATTTCGGCTGGCACGGCATCCAAAACATAGGGCATTTACCTACGTCGATCCGCCGCCCGTCGAAGTGAAGGTCAGCGATCCGGACACGGAACAGCGACAGATCATCGCCAGCATGTTCCAGTTGACCTTGTTCGTCGGTGTCCCGGTATTCATCGCTGTCCGGCGTGGCCGGCGCCAGCCTGCCCGCGGCTGAACTCTATCTGCGCCGCAGCACCTACTCCGCGGCACCTTTGAACGCGCTGGCTCCGGTTTCGAACTGCAGCTTGGCCAGCCGCGAGTAGATACCGCCCTTGGCAACCAGGCTCTGATGCGTGCCTTCCTCGACGATGCGGCCGCCATCCATGACCAGGATGCGGTCGGCCTTCAGCACCGTCGCAAGACGGTGGGCGATGACGATGGTGGTGCGGCCCTGCATCAACCGTTCCAGAGCCGTCTGCACCAGTGTTTCGCTTTCGGCATCGAGCGCCGAGGTCGCCTCGTCGAGCAACAGGATCGGCGCGTCGCGCAGGATGGCGCGGGCGATCGCCACGCGCTGGCGCTGGCCGCCGGACAAGGTCACGCCGCGCTCGCCGACCTGGCTGTCATAGCCCTTGTCGAGTTTGAGGATGAATTCGTCGGCCAGCGCGTCCGTGGCGGCCGTCTCGATCTCGGCATTCGTGGCGCCCGGCCGGCCAAAGCCGATATTGTCGCGCGCACTCGCCGCAAAAATGGTGACATCCTGCGGTACGATGGCGATCCGCTCGCGGACATCGGCCGGATCGGCCTCGCGCACGTCGACGCCGTCGATGGCGATGCGGCCGGCCTCGGGGTCGTAAAAACGCAGGATCAGCGAAAAGACAGTGCTTTTTCCGGCGCCCGAGGGGCCGACGATCGCCACCGTCTCGCCCGGCTTCACCTGGAAGCTCAAGCCGTGGACGGCGGCACGGTCGGGCCGCGCCGGATAGGAGAAGGAGACGTCGTCGAAA
Organism: Mesorhizobium sp. P2_B5; assembly: GCF_056404775.1. Classification (NCBI taxonomy): domain Bacteria; kingdom Pseudomonadati; phylum Pseudomonadota; class Alphaproteobacteria; order Hyphomicrobiales; family Phyllobacteriaceae; genus Mesorhizobium; species Mesorhizobium sp. P2_B5. The sequence continues at coordinate 309,914 of NZ_JBFUDJ010000001.1, forward strand.
CTGATCGCGCCTTTCGCCTTGGCCGGCAGCGGCAATGGCTTGGCCGGCGCCAGGATCGCCGGCGTCTCGTCCAAGATCTCGGTCAGCCGTTCGGCAGCACCCGCCGCCTGGGAGAGCTCGCCCCATACTTCCGACAGCGCGCCGAGCGCGCCGGCGGCAAACACCGAATAAAGCAGGAACTGGCCGAGCGTGCCGGGCGACATCGTGCCGGCGAGCACGTCGCGCGAACCGAACCACAGCACCGCCACGACCGAGGAAAAGATCGTGAAGATGGCAAAGAAGGTGAGGAAAGAGCGGGCGAAAATCGACGAGCGTGCTGCCTGGAAGGCGGCTTCCACCGCAGCCGAGAACCGCCCGGTGACCAGCGTCTCGTTGGTGAAGGCCTGCAGCGTGCGCACCGCGCCGATCTGCTCGCTGGCATAGGCGGTGGCTTGCGCCAGCGTGTCCTGCGCCTGCCGCGACCGGCGCCGGACCGAACGACCGAAGGCGACCAGCGGCAGCACGATCACTGGAATGGCCGCGATGACCAGGCCGGACAGTTTCGGGCTGGTGACGACCATCATCGCCACCGCGCCGAGGCCGAGGATGACATTGCGCAGCGCCACCGAGGCGGTGGCGCCGACGGCGGATTTCACCTGCGTCGTATCGGCCGCGAGGCGCGAGACGATCTCACCCGACTGCGCCGTGTCGAAAAAGGACGGCGACAGCGTCGTGACATGCGAAAACACATCGCTGCGGATGTCGGCAACAACCCGTTCACCGAGCGTGATGACGAAATAATAGCGGCCGGCCGATGCAGCCGCCAGAATGGCTGCCATCGCCACCAAAGCGGCGAAATACTCGGCGATGAAGGTGGTGCTGGACGCGCTGAAACCGTGGTCGATCATGCGCCGCACGGCGAGCGGCAGGGTGAGCGTCGTCGCCGCCGCGATGGCCAGCGAGATGACGGCGCCGATGACCAATTTGCGGTAGCGGGCGATATAGGGATAGAGGCGCCTGAGCGGTCCGAGCGAGCGTCTGCGCTCGTCCTGTCCGCCGCTGATATCCGCCATGACCGTTTCCTCTGGCCGCTTCCAGGTGAGCGCTGTCAATATGCGCCCGCCGCGGCCTTGTGATTCAATTCCGGCTGATGTATAGGCTCGCCGACCGTTTTAGAAGCCGTGGCTTTTTCAATAGCTGCGGCTTCGAGTTTTAAAAAGGGGCGCATCGACGCAGGCCACGGGCCCGTCGGCAGCGCCACAAGCCAGGAAGCACGACAATGAAGGCCGATATCCATCCCGACTACCACACCATCAAGGTCGTCATGACCGATGGTACCGAATACATGACCCGTTCGACCTGGGGCAAGGAAGGCGATACGATGAACCTCGATATCGACCCGACCACGCACCCGGCCTGGACCGGCGGCCAGCAGACCCTGCTCGACCGCGGCGGCCGCCTGTCGAAGTTCAAGAAGCGCTTCGAAGGTTTCGGCCTCTAAGCCGGACAAGCCCTGCAGAATAATTTAAAGAACCCGCCCCCAAAGGCGGGTTTTTTATTTATTGGCCACAGCCCCCTTCTCCCCGTCACTATACGGGGAGAAGGTGCCGGCAGGCGGATGAGGGGCAGTGCCAGCATTGGCAAGTTTGATCATCAGCAAAAATAGCCGGCCTGAGAAATTCAGTGACGGTTTGCGACGAAGCGACGTCAAATCATAGGTCAGCGCTGCCCCTCACCTGCCTGCCGGCATCCTCTCCCCGTATAGTGACGGGGAGAGGGGCGCTCTCCCTATGGTTTCGCCAATCGCCAGCGCTGCCGTACAAGCCCAAGCTCGGGTCGTCACTACCCTTCCAATAACTCCCGTAGCGCCATGCGCTTGTAGGCGGCCACCAGCCTGTCGCCCTCCTGCCGGTCGACCGAGATCGCCAGCCGCACCGCGGCCTCGCCCATCTGCCAGACCAGAAACGCCGTCGTCTCCAGCGCCACCGGATCGGCGCCGGGTTGCAGCCGCTTCAGCACGGCGGTCAGGAATTCGGCATTGGCGCGGCTGTCGGCGAGTTCGAGCTGGCGCAGCGCCTTGTCGGCCTGCGTGCCCGACCAGATGTCGCGCATCACCGGCTCGGCCAGGAATAGTTGGTAGTAAATATCGACCAGTTCTGAAAACGCCTGCCGCAGGCCTTCGGCGTCGGTGACATCCTTGAGTGCCGAGGAGATGCAGGCTTGGCTTTCCGCGGTGTAGCGCTCGGCCAGTGCCCAGACGATCGCCCGCTTGTCGGGAAAGAACTGGTAGAGCGAACCGATCGACACCCCGGCCCGTTCTGCCACCTCGCCCATGCGCATGGCGTCGCTGCCTTGTTGGGCAATCAACGCAGAGGCTGCGGCCAGCATCCGTTCGACCCGCTCGCGGCTGCGCTGCTGCGTCGGCGCCCGCCGCGGCGATGCGACCTGCTCCTGGGCAGATGCGGGCGCTGCTGTGTCTTCCATGACTGTCTCCGGTCTCGAGAAAATTGCCAACAACGGCTTGACTCGCAAAATACGAGGGTTTATCACGTTTTGCAAATGTGAGGATTACTCATATTTTCAAACAGAGGAAAAACCACAATGACTGACACCAAACCAATCCTGATCCTCGGCGGCACCGGCAAGACCGGCCGTCGCCTCGCCGAGCGGCTGACCGCACAGGCCGTTCCCGTGCGCATCGGCTCGCGCTCCGGCAGCCCACGCTTCGACTGGGAGGTTCCGGCGACCTGGGGGCCGGCCCTGCAAGGCGTGCGTGCCGTCTACATCAGCTACTATCCCGACATCGCCGTGCCGGGCGCCGCAGATACCGTCGGCGCCTTCGCCAGGCTTGCAGTGGCCAGCGGCATCACCCGCCTGGTGCTGCTCTCCGGCCGCGGCGAGACGGAGGCCCAGCGCGCCGAGGAGATGGTCAAAGCTTCGGGCGCCGACTGGACGATCCTGCGCTGTGCCTGGTTTTCGCAGAACTTCAGCGAAGGCTTTCTCATCGAGTCCTTGCTCGGGGGCGAAGTAGCCCTGCCGGTCGGCACTGTCGGCGAGCCCTTCATCGATGCCGACGACATTGCCGACGCCGCCTTTGTCGCGCTGACCGAACAAGGCCATGTCTGCCAGCTCTACGAGCTGACCGGGCCGCGGCTGCTGACCTTCGCCGACGCGGTCGCCGAGATCGCCAGGGCTGCCGGGCGCGACATCCGTTACGTCAAGGTCTCGCATGACGAATTCGCCACCGCGATGGCCACATATGAACTGCCGCCCGAAATCACCTGGCTGCTCAACGAGCTGTTCACCGAAGTGCTTGACGGCCGCAACGAGACGCTGACCGATGGCGTCCAGCGTGTGCTCGGCCGTGCGCCGAAAGACTTTTCCGCTTACGCACATGAAACCGCCGCAACCGGCGTGTGGAGCAACTGAGATGATCAAGCTTCTTCCCACCCTCACCATCATTGCTGCAATCGGTTCGGGCGTCGTCGGCGGCGTGTTCTTCGCCTTTTCCAACTTCGTCATGGCGGCGCTTGCCCGGCTGCCCGTCCCTCAGGGCATTGCGGCGATGAATTCGATCAACATCACGGTTATCACCCCGACCTTCATGACGGCGCTGTTCGGCACCGGCCTGCTCTGCCTGGTGCTTATCGCCGCCGCCATCATGGGCTGGAGCCAGTCCGGCTCGTACTGGTTGCTTGCCGGCGCGGTGATCTACCTGATCGGCAACCCGATCGTGACCATGGTCTTCAATGTGCCGCTCAACGATGCGCTCGCCGCCGTCGACCCAGCCAGCGCCAATGGCGCCGCCGTGTGGGCGGACCATCTGAACCAATGGGTGATGTGGAACCACGTCCGCACCATCACCGCCATCGTGTCGATGGCCTGCTTCATCTTCGCATTGCTCTAGGAGGCGTTGTCTGAAAGCAAAAAGACCCCGCTCAGGCGGGGTCTTTTTGCGTGTGACCCTTGCGGTCGGAGTGGCCGAGATCGCGGTCCGGATCGATGACGTCGCGCACCAGCTGCTTGAGCTTGGCGGCGTCGGGAAAGCCGCCGTCGCGCTTGCGGTCCCAGACCAGCACCTCGTTGCAGGAAATGGTGAAGATGCCGCCGGTGCCCGGCACCAGCGTCACTTCGCCCAGATCCGTACCGAAGGTCGAGAGCAGCTCCTGCGCCATCCATCCGGCGCGCAGCAGCCACTGGCACTGCGTGCAATAGGTGATGCGGATGGTGGGGAGTTCGCTCATGTCCGAGTTTCGATCACGCCGCGCTGAGCTTGGCCATCGTCTCGTCGTCGACCTCGAAATTGGCGTAGACGCTCTGCACGTCGTCATCGTCTTCGAGCGTCGCGACCAGCTTCATCAGCGACTGGGCGCGTTCTTCGTCGACCGGAACATTGTTCTGCGGCTGCCAGATCGGCTTCACCGATTCGGCCTCGCCGAGCGAGGCTTCCAGCGCCTTCGACACTTCGCCCATGCTCTCGAAGGCACAGTAGATAGTATGGCCTTCCTCGTCCGATTCCACGTCATCGGCGCCGGCCTCGATCGCCGCGTCCATCACCTTGTCGGCGCTGCCGACGGAGGCCGGATAGTAGATTTCACCGGCGCGGTTCCACATGAACGACACCGAGCCGGTTTCGCCGAGCGCCCCGCCGGCCTTGGTGAAGGCGGCGCGTACGTTCGATGCCGAACGGTTGCGGTTGTCGGTCAGTGCCTCGACGATCAGCGCCACGCCGCCCGGCCCGTAGCCTTCATAGCGCACCGCTTCGTAATTCTCGGCATCGCCCATCGACGCCTTGTTGATGGCGCGCTGGATGTTGTCCTTCGGCATCGACACCGCCTTGGCGTTCTGGATGGCCAGGCGCAGGCGCGGGTTCATCGACGGATCCGGCGTCCCGCTCTTGGCGGCGACGGTGATTTCGCGCGCCAGCTTGGAAAACATTTTCGACCGCACCGCGTCCTGGCGGCCCTTGCGGTGCATGATGTTCTTGAACTGTGAATGGCCAGCCATGGCACCCCTGTCGTCTTCGGCTAGAGCATCGCGAAGCGAGGCGGCGATACCCGGTCTTCCCGCAAATGCTCGAATTAAATTCAGAACGTCTCTCGCATGCCTGCGAAGGCATACGGCGTTCTCTGTCGGAATGGCCGGCTTATAGATAAATCGGCTCAATTCGTCCAGACACGGCGTTCACAGCGCCCCGGCGAGCAGCTTCAATGCCCGCGACCTGATTTCCTGCGCCGCCGCGCCAGCATGTTGAGTCCTTCGACCAACGCCGAAAAACCCATCGCGGCGTAAATATAGCCCTTGGGCACATGGTAGCCCATGCCGTCGGCGATCAGCGTCATGCCGATCATCAGCAGGAAGCCCAGCGCCAGCATGACAATGCTCGGGTTCTTGGCGATGAAATTGGCCAGCGGCCCGGCCGCCAGCATCATCACGCTCACCGCCACAATGACCGCGATATACATGATGGCGATCTCGTCGGTCATGCCGACGGCGGTGATGATGGAATCGATCGAGAAGACGAGGTCGAGCAGCAGTATCTGGAAGATGGCGCCGGCAAGCGAGATCTGCAGTGTCTCGCCCATCATCGTGTCCTTGTGGTCTTCCGGGTCGACCGTGTGATGGATTTCCTTGGTCGCCTTCCACACCAGGAACAGGCCGCCGGCGATCAGGATCAGGTCGCGCCAGGAAAAGCCGTGGCCGAAAGCGGTGAACACCGGCGTCGTCAGCTGGACGATGATGGAAATGGTGGCAAGCAGCACCAGCCGCATGATCAGCGCCGCCGAGATGCCGAGACGGCGGGCGCGGGCGCGCTGCGCTTCCGGTAATTTGTTGGTCAGGATCGAGATGAAGATCAAATTGTCGATGCCGAGCACGACCTCGAGCACGATTAGCGTCAGCAACGCGACCCAGGCGGTGGGGTCAGAGACAAATTGAAAATGCGGTGCCAGGAATTCAACGAGCTGCATGGAGGTCGTCCCCTCTACGATCTAGAGCAGTTTCGTCGCCAGTTAGGTACTATATTCCAGCATATCAATGTCACGACCAGAAGGATGGTGCGGTTTCTTCAAGCCGAGGCCCGCGACGAAACGGCGCGATCTTCTCGGTCAGGCCCGTGCGGTCGGAAATAGTGACGCCGATGCCACACAATGTCGCCGGTCCGGTCGCCGCCTCGAAGCGGCCTTTCGGCACTTTCGACAGGAAGCGGTTGAGCGGTTCTTCCTTGTCCATGCCGAGCGAGGAATCATAGTCGCCGCACATGCCTGCGTCGGACATGTAGCCGGTGCCGCCATTGAGGATCTGGTGGTCGGCCGTCGGCTGGTGCGTGTGGGTGCCGATGACAAGGCTGGCGCGGCCGTCGACGAAATGCGCGAAGCACATTTTCTCCGAAGTCGCCTCGGCGTGAAAGTCGATGACCACGGCATCGGCCTGCTCGCCCAGCGGACAGGCGGCCAGCTCGCGTTCACCGGCCTGGAACGGATCGTCGAGTTCGGGATGCATGAACACCCGGCCCATAATGTTGGCGACCAGCACGCGCGCGCCGTTTTTGGCGATGTAGACCCCGGAGCCGCGCCCCGGCGTGCCCTTGGGAAAATTGGAGGGACGCAGGAAACGTTCCTCGCGCGGCGCAAAGATCAGCGCGTCGCGCTGGTCCCAGACATGGTTGCCGGTGGTGACGACATCGGCGCCGGCGGCGATGGTGTCGCGAAAAATATCTTCGGTGATGCCGAAACCACCGGCGGCGTTCTCACCATTGACGATGACGAAATCGAGTTTGAAATCGGAGATCAGGCCGGGCAGTTGTTCCCACACCGCCGTACGTCCCGATTTGCCCACCATGTCGCCGAGGAAGAGAAGTCTCATGCGGCGCTGCGCGTGCCGAGCGCCCGCGACACCGTTTCCGGCTCCTTGGCGATAACCCTGAGATAGGCCTGCGCTGCCTGGTCCGGCTCGGTTCTGCCTTGCTCCCAGTCGCGAAGCGTCCCGAGCGGAATGAGGTAGCGGATCGAAAACTCTTCCTGCGTAAGATGCAGAGCGCGGCGGATGACTTTGACGCCCGCAACAGGCGTCAGCCGATCCACGCTCACGGGAGGATTGTCTGCATCAGCCAACGCGCCCGCCTCGGCCGCAGCATCGCTCATGGCGCGCAGCCGATCCCAGTCGGTCTCAGATTCGTGCTTCGTCATACGCTTGCTGCTCATGGAGTGTCGCCTTCCTGGCGGAGATCAGTCTTATTCGGTCGCTATGCTCGGTGTAAACCACTGTCAGCACTACGCCATTGACGATACCTATGCTGACGAACCGCTCTTCCTCATAAATCATGGAGCGGTCGATGTAGTGCAGCGCGTAAATGCCATTGAAGAGGCGGCAAGCATCGGAGAATGCCACACTATGCTTGGCAACATTACCGGCTGCTTTCTCATCGCCCCATTCGAATTCAAGCATGCAGACCTACTGGAATTCAGTAGTATCGGCCGGATGGTCACGCGCGTCAAGCGATGACACGGTGCAACACGCCGTTCTGGTCCTAACGCCGGCCGAAAGTGCCGCGCTGCGGTTGCGGCTGTCCCGCGCTTGGGACGCGGCCGGCCGAAGACATCGTCGGCGGCGCGTTGCGTCCGCGCAGCCAGAAGAACCAGACGTAGAAAGCGGTGAACCCGCCCGTACCGGCAAAGAGCAGCAACCCGCCGCGCCAGCCCTTCATTGCGGCGGTATCGAGGGACGATGGATCGGTGGGGTCGTAGTACAGTTCCACCTGGTCGCCTTTGGACGCGGTGTAGAGACCAACGTCCTTTCCCTTGCCGGACCAGCTCATCGGCGCATCGTTGGCGACATAGCCGATGGCGACATTGATGCCTTTCGTGGCCATGCCGTTTTTCTGCGTTTCGGTATAGGAGCTGACGTCCGTCACGGTGGCAACCGTCTGATGCCAGGCGAACTGGTGATGCAGGGCGGTTCCGACAATGTGCAAGCCCATCGCGAACAGCGTCACCGCGATGAGGACGAACGGCATCAGCAGGAAGCGCGATAAGACAAACATCATGGCCGCCATCGACTCGGGTCGTATTGAGCAAAATACTACCCCGGCATGTCTTGGAAACGCGTTAAGCGGATCGCGACTTCTTAAGCGATATCGAAGCGGCGTAAGCCGCTCTCGGTGAGTATTTCCGGAATGACGACGTCATGTGGCTCGTCGGGAACCCGCGCTACCTCCTGGCAGTCGAAGGCGATGCCGATCAATCGGGGTTGGCGCCCCATGGCGTGCAGGCGCGCGATCGCCCGGTCATAGTGGCCGGCGCCGTAGCCAAGGCGATGGCCGCGGGCATCGAAAGCAGCGAGCGGCACCAGCATCACCGCGGGATCGAGAACCTCGGCTTCCTCATGCGGACCGACCGTGCCAAAACCCATCTCGACCATCGGCGCGCCTCGCACCAGTTCGCGAAAGACGATTGTGGTCTTGTCGAGAATGGCCGGCAGGCAAAGCCTGGCTCCCTTCTCGCGCAAGGCAAACATCAGCGGCCTGACGTCGACTTCCGACCGCATCGGCCAGAAGGCTGAAACGATCTGGCCGGGCTCGATAGCGAGGTGATCGCGCGCCGTCTCGGCCATCTCAAGCGCTATCTCCACCCGCCACATCGGATCGAGCGCATCGCGGCGGCCGAGAGCTTCGCGGCGCAGTTGTTTCTTCAGGTCTTTTAAGGATGTCATGCGCTGAACGATAGAAAAGGTCGGTTTCTGGCGGCGTTTTAGGAGCGACGTTTTCTACCGCATCATCCACCAAATGCGTGGATGCAGGCAAGAAGTGACGATCCACACAACCGGTGGAGAGAGCGATCCCGGGAACCTACAAAGTAGGTGGGCGCCGTATGAGAAAACCCACGGGTCTTCCCAGGGACAGCTCCCTAAGGATCGTTAAGGCCCCGGGGAAAATGTTCTCCTGCCGGGAAGCACAGACCGTCCCCCCCAATATAGGCCGCTGGTTGGTCCAGCGCCAGTGACACGAGCCGATGTTTCCATTTCGGATGCACGCCCTTTTCGTCGCGACCGGCTCGCCCTTGCACAGGCCGGGCGGCGTCCTTACGGTCGCGATGACCAACCGAGGAGCAAGCATGCGTTTTGAAGGCACGGCGGCCTATGTCGCCGACAAGGATCTGATGGTGGCGGTCAATGCGGCGATCGCGCTGGAGCGGCCCTTGCTGGTCAAGGGCGAGCCCGGTACTGGCAAGACCGAACTTGCCAGGCAAGTGGCGGCGGCACTCGGCCTCGACCTGATCGAATGGCACGTCAAGTCGACGACGCGCGCGCAGCAAGGACTCTATGAATATGACGCGGTCTCGCGGCTGCGCGATAGCCAGCTCGGCGACGAGCGCTTCAACGACATCAGGAACTACATCAAGCGCGGCAAGCTGTGGGAGGCGTTCGCGGCCGGCAAGAAGGTCGTGCTGCTGATCGACGAGATCGACAAGGCCGACATCGAGTTTCCGAACGACCTGCTGCAGGAACTCGACCGGATGGAGTTCTTCGTCTACGAGACCGGCGAAACGATCCGCGCCGCGGTCCGACCGATCGTCATCATCACCTCCAACAATGAGAAGGAACTGCCGGACGCCTTTCTGCGCCGCTGCTTCTTCCACTACATCCGCTTCCCCGACGTCGACACGCTGCACAAAATTGTCGACGTGCACTATCCCGGCATCAAGCAGAATCTGGTGCGCGCGGCACTCACCCAGTTCTACGAAATCCGCGAGGTGCCCGGCCTGAAGAAGAAGCCGTCGACCTCGGAAGCGCTCGACTGGATCCGCCTGCTGGTCGCCGACGACATAGCACCCGAGGATCTGCGCGCCGACCCCAAGAACGCGCTGCCCAAGCTGCACGGCGCGCTGTTGAAGAACGAGCAGGATGTGCATCTGTTCGAACGCCTGGCTTTCATGGCCAGGCGGCAGGGATGAGGATCATTCGGCCGAGTTGACAGCTGTGAGCCGGTTTCCACCGCTCACTCGGCGGGAACAAACTCTGTCTCCTGCGGCGCGACGCGCTTCGGTCCGAAGATGACAAAGCCGATGACCGACAGGGCAAGAACACCAATCCCGCAATAGAGCATGACCCAGCCGAAGCCATTGACCAGAGCGTCGCGCACGATGGCGCCGGAGGGGTCGAGGGTTGCGAGCTCAGGCGTCCCTTGCGCAAGGTCGTGGAGATTGCCGGTGGCGATCCTTTCCGCCAGCGCGCGCACCGCGCCTGGGCTCAAAGCTGTGCCAAGTGCGCTGCTGAGATAAGAGACGATACCCTGCGTCAGCAACAGGCCGAGCACCGCAATGTTGATGGCGAGCGTGATCAGGCGTGCGCTGATATCGATGCCGGACGCCATGCCGGCGCGATCCGGCGACACCGCGCCGGTCGTGGTGTTGGTGGTCGGCGAATTGGTGAGGCCGATGCCGATGCCGGCGATCAGCGTGCCGGGCAGCATGGTCAGCCATGTCGCCCCCTCGATCCGGGAGCCGATCCACATGGCGATGAAGCCGATCCCCAATGTCAAAAGGCCGAGCGGGATGGCGATCCGCGCCTGATAGCGCGCGCGAATGCGCTCGGCGATCGGCGGCATCACCATGAAGGGCAGCGTGTAGACGAGCAGCAAAAGGCCGGTCGTCGTGCTGTCATAGCCGAGTACGCCCGAATAGTAGATCGGTAGATAGATGATGAACGGCCAGTAGCTGAAATTCATGCCGATGGCGCCCATGATCGCGCCGGAAAACTGGCGGACGCGGAACACCGAAAAATCGAACATCGGATAGGCATTGACCCTCTCGGCGACGAGGAAAGCGATGAAAGCCGCCATCGACGCCGCAATCACGCCGATACGAGCGCTAGCTCCGAGATCCGCACCTTGCGTGATCAGATAGGAGAAGCCGAACACAGCCGCTGACAGCGTCAGCATGCCGGCCCAGTCGAGCTTCTGGGCGTTGTGATCGCGCGATTGCGTGACGCCGGCGCCGATGAAGGCGAGCGCCAGGATCGCCAGCGGCACGTGGATGAGGAAGACCCACTGCCAGTTCGACAGCGCCACGATCAGACCGCCGATGGCTGGACCGAACCCAAGCCCGATGCCCGCGACGACGCTCCAGGCGACAAAAGCCTTGCCGCGCGCCTTTCCGTCCTGGAACTGGTGCGACAGCACCGCCACGCTGCAGGTCAGCATCGCGCCGCCGGCAAGACCTTGCAGGAAGCGGGCGGCGATCAGCAGCGGGGCGCTGGGGGCGAGGCCGCACAGCAGCGAAGCGAGGCCGAAGGCGACGGTGGTGATCACCATCACGCTCTTGCGGCCGAAACGGTCGGCCAACGTCCCCGTCGCCATCAGCACCGTGGTGCAGGCAATGGTGTAGGCATTCATGATCCACTGCAAATCCTTGAAGTCGGCGGCGAGCACGCTTTCCAGTTTCGGCAGGATGACCGGCACGCTGGAGATTTCGAGCCCGAACAGCAGCGAGGCCAAGCACACGCCGGTAAGCGCAATGGTGTTTCGTTGAATGGGCAACGGCATATCGATCTCTCTCCATCGGAACATGGGGCGGCGAAGCTCTTCAAACCGCGATCAGGCTGAAATAGAGGAGACTTGACCATGAAAAAAGGCTATGGTCGGCTATATCAGAAATGACAAATTGGCATGCTGCCCAATGGAAGGTTGTAAATGACCAGCCTTGATGTCGATGCCGTCCGCACCTTCGTGATGGTGGCCGACCTGCAGAGCTTCACCCGCGCCGCTGCAGCGCTCGGCAGCACGCAGGCCACGATCAGCGTCAAGCTGCGCCGTCTCGAGGAAAAGCTCGGAGCGCGGCTGATCGAACGCACGCCGCGCCGCGTCAGCCTGTCGGCCAAGGGCGCTGTTTTCCTGCCCTCCGCACGCGATTTCCTGGCCGCGCATGAGCGCGCCATGGCCGAGTTTGCCGAAGCACCTTGCCGGCTCGCGCTCGGCTTTGTCGATCATGTCGCCGGCCCCGAGCTTTCCGTCCTGATTGCCCAGCTCCATGCGCACGATCCCTCGCTCACGCTCAGTTTGAGGATCGACACCAGCACCATTCTGAAGGAATCGTTCGATCGCGGCGAACTGGATGCGATCATCGTACACCGCGAAGGCGACAGCCGTCCGGGCCGGACCTTGTCGCGCAACCACTATGGCTGGTTCGCGACCCCTTCCTTCGAATGGCAGCGCGGAACGCCGTTACGCCTGGCGCTTCTAAGCACGATATGCAGCTGCCCGGACCGTGTGCGAGCGGTCGAGACGCTGGACAAGGCAGGCATAGCCTGGGAAGAGGCCTTCGTCGGCGGCGGCGGGGCGGCCGTCAACATTGCTGTATCGGCGGGCTTTGCCATTTCGGCGCTGGCCCACCGGGTCGTTCCTCCCGGCCTGGTCGAGGTTGGCCGCAAGCTTGGCCTGCCGCCGCTTGACCCGTCCGAAGTGGTGCTGCATTCGCACGCACTGGCACCACGAGCGCGCGAGGCCCTGCATGTGCTGGCGACCGCATTTCGCGAGTACAATTCGCCGGTGGTATAGGCGAAGCTGTACCTGATCTGATTCCGCCGGAACGGGTCATGCTTTGGAGGAACCTAAATGACCGAGATCACCGTCCGCCCGCTGGCGCAGGCCGACCATGCCGACTGGCGGCGTCTGTGGACCGCCTACCTCACCTTCTACGAAACCAAGCTGCCGGACGAGGTGTATGACATCACCTGGAAACGGCTGTTCACTGACGGAGAATTCGAGCCGAAGGGTTTTATCGCCACGCTCGACGGCAAGGCGGTCGGCCTGACCCACTATCTCTACCATCGCTCCGGCTGGTCCGAAAAAAACAACTGCTACCTGCAGGACCTGTTCGCCGACCCTGATGTGCGCGGCAAGGGCGTGGGTGCGGCGCTGATCGAAGCGGTAAAGCAGGAGGCCGGCAAGATCGGCGTCAAGAACGTCTACTGGATGACCCACGAAACCAACACCACCGCGCGCAAGCTCTACGACCGCGTTGCCCGGCGGACTGGCTTCATCGAGTACGATCTGCTGTAGATAGCCCATGTTCATCCCTTTCTTCCTCGAACTGAAGGCCGCGCGGGTACCCGTTTCGCTCAGGGAATATCTGTCGCTGCTGGAGGGGCTGGAAGCCGGTCTGGTCGATTATGACGTCGAGGGTTTTTATTACCTCGCCCGCGCCGCTTTGGTGAAGGACGAGCGTCATATCGACCGCTTCGATCAGGTGTTTGCGCATGTCTTCAAGGGCATCGAGGCGCTGGGCGGACCGGATGCGGTCGATGTCGCCAACATCCCCGAGGAGTGGCTGCGCCGTCTCGCCGAAAAGCACCTGACAGAGGAAGAGAAAAAACTGGTCGAGGCGCTCGGTGGTTTCGACAAGTTGATGGAGACGCTGAAGCAGCGGCTCGAGGAACAAAGAGGCCGGCACCAGGGCGGATCGAAATGGATCGGCACCGGCGGCACTTCGCCTTTCGGCGCCTATGGCTACAATCCCGAAGGCGTGCGCATCGGCCAGCACGAAAGCCGCAACCGCCGTGCGGTGAAGGTGTGGGACATGCGCGAGTTCAGGAATTTCGACGACGCCGTAGAGCTCGGCACCCGCAACATCAAGGTGGCGCTGAAGCGGCTGCGCCGGTGGGTGCGCGAGGGCGCGGAGGAAGAGTTCGACCTGCCCGGCACCATCCATGCCACCGCCGAGCACGGCTATCTCGACGTGCAGACGCGCCCCGAACGGCGCAATGCTGTGAAGCTTCTGATGTTCTTCGATGTCGGCGGCTCAATGGACGACCACATCAAAAGCGTCGAGGAGCTGTTTTCGGCCGCCCGCGCCGAGTTCCGCCAGCTCGAATATTTTTACTTCCACAACTGCCTCTATGAGGGCGTGTGGAAGGACAACCGCCGCCGCCATGCCGAGGTGATTTCGACCTTCGACCTGCTTCACAAATACGGTCCGGACTACAAGGTGATCGTCGTCGGCGACGCCTCGATGAGCCCTTACGAGATTGCGCACCCCGGCGGTTCGGTCGAGCACTGGAACCCGGAAGCCGGCGCCGTCTGGCTCGGCCGCCTGCTGCAACAATGGCCGAACGCGGTCTGGCTGAACCCCGAAAACCAGAAGAACTGGGGCTTCACCCACTCGATCGCGATGATCCGCGATATCTTCGGCGGCCGCATGTTCCCGCTGACGCTGGCCGGGCTCGAAGCCGCGACCAAGCAGCTCTCACGCAAGCATTGAGCCCCAAACACGCCTCTGCGCTGGGCAGGCGTGTAACAAATGCATATGTTGGTGCGAATACTGGCTGCAACCAACAACAAGCCGCCAAGGCTGAGGAGATTGGATGGATACCCACACCTACCCCGTTACCCGCACTGACGCCGAATGGCGTGCCCGGCTGACGCCGGAGCAGTATGCCGTCATGCGCGGCCACGGCACCGAACGGCCCGGAAGCTGCGCCCTGCTCTACGAAAAGCGCGCCGGCACCTTTTCCTGCGTCGGCTGCGACCAGCCGCTGTTCGAATCCAAGCTGAAGTTCGAGAGCGGCACCGGCTGGCCGAGCTTCAACGACCCGGTGCCGGGTTCGGTCGAAAACACCGTCGACCGCAGCTACGGCATGGTCCGCACCGAATGCCACTGCGCCCGCTGCGGCAGCCATCTCGGCCATGTCTTCGAGGACGGCCCGCCGCCGACCGGCCTGCGCTATTGCATCAACGGCGTGGCGCTGAAATTCGAGCCGGCGGCTTAAACCGCAGCGCGGTCATCATCTCTTGGAAAGGGCGGCTCCGGCCGCCCTTTTTCGTGCCCTGCCGGCGTCTCAAACAACGACCACCAGGATCAACCATAGCGCGGAACCGAGCATCATCAGCGAGGCCTTGGCGCCGCCGGCCTTTTCCGCGACTCGCCAGACGGCCAGGGTCAGGAATATGTTGTAGGGCACCGGCGCGAAATGCACGGCCAGCACCACGGCCAGCGGCAGCTTCAGCCCGAGCAGGACGAGCGCGACCACCGACGACGCGACGTTGATCGCGGTGCCGACAACGACCAGGTCGCGCCAGAACAGACGATCGAGCGACACGGCACCGTGCCAGCGGGAGCGGAAGAAGCCGGCCGTTCCGCCCATCTTGCCGTCTTCGCTTTCCGCGGGTCCTGGCATCAGCTCAACTCTTTCATTCGGAACGATCCCGGGCGCGGCAGGCGCGCATGATGATCGCGTAGAAGCATATGGCCTGGCGATCGCCGTCAAACAATCGCGAAATCTTTCCGGATGGCCCCTTGCCGGCATCCGCCGCGAAGCTACCTTGCACAACGTGCCGTTCCTTCATCCCGGTCGCCTGCGAGGGAGGTCTTTGATGAGCGACAAAAGCTACAATGTGCTGTTCTTGTGCAACGCCAATGCGGCGCGCTCGATCATGGGCGAAGCCATCCTCAACCGGGTTGGCGCCGAGAAATTCAAGGCCTTCTCCGCCGGGTCGCAGCCGAAGGGCACCGTCAATCCCTACGCGCTGCAGCTGCTTGAGAGCCTCAACTACGACACCGGCTTCGCCCGCTCAAAAGGCTGGGACGAGTTCGCAAAACCCGACGCGCCGGAAATGGATTTCGTCTTCACCGTCTGCGATAGCACCGCCAACGAGACCTGCCCGGTCTGGCCCGGTCACCCGATGACCGCACTGTGGGCGATACCGGATCCGGCCAAGGCACAAGGCACCGACGCCGAAATGCATCTGGCCTTCGCCGATGCCTATCGCATGCTCAACAACCGCATATCGCTGTTCACCAACCTGCCGATGGACGCGCTGGACCACATGGCGTTGCAGCAGCATCTGGATGAGATCGGCCGCGACGCGCCGAAGCCGAATTAGAGCAATTCCAGGAAAAGTGTGAGCGGTTTTCCCGGGAAAAGCGCGTAGCGCTTTCCCTTGGGAATTGCGTCAAAACAAAGAGATAGAGCGTCTCGCCGTTTCCGTTAAACGGTGAAACGCTCTAGCGCCAGGTGGCCTCGGCTTGCCCCAGAACGTCGGTGACCGCCCGCTCGAAGCGCGAGCATTCCGTCACCAGCCAGTCGGCCATGGCCGGCCAGTTGTCCTCGGCAAAGCAGTTCACCCGCCACATCGAATTGATGCCGAGACCCTCGCAGCTCTGCTCCGGCCTGAGCTTCAGCCTGCCTTCGATCGCCGGCTGGAAAGGCTTCAGCCGCGACCAGGCTTCAGTGGCGCCGAACTTCTCGTTACGGCCGAAGAAGACGCCGACATGGTTTTGCGCCGGCGCGACATACATGGACAGGACCAGGGCGAAGTCCGGCAGCCCGCGCTGCCAGAACCAGGGACCGCGCCGCGCCATGGATGCGCGTTCCTCCGGATGCCGTTCGGCGAACAGCGCCCAGAAGTTGCGTTGGCGGAATTCAGAGGCGCGGCGGGCGCCAAAGTCGAATTCGCTCATGGTTCAACCCGTCGAAAGGCGCCGCTATCGACGCCCGGAGGCTGCCCCGGCCTTACACCATGCCGAGCGCGGCCTTGTACAGATCGAGGATGGATTCTTCCTCTTGGCGCTCGGCCTGGTCCTTCTTGCGCAGCCGGATGATCGAGCGCATCGCCTTGGTGTCGAAGCCGGTGCCCTTGGCTTCGGCGAACACCTCCTTGATGTCGTCGGCGATGGTCTTCTTTTCTTCCTCGAGCCGCTCGATGCGCTCGATGAAGGCGCGCAACTGGCCGGCGGCAACAGTCTGGCTGGTCTCGGTGATGTCGTCGGCCATGTTTTTCTCCGCTTCTTTTTAGGCGCCGCGATTCTGGCGCGGCAAAATTGGAGCGGGTTCGATGCCCGAGCGGGCGCGGCGGGTCAAGCCATTATCGATGCGGCATGAAGAGTTCCGCACGCCTTAAGGCGTGTTGAGATTCAGGTCAGGCCGAGCCGAAAATGGTGGCTTCCGAGAACCGGAGCGGAGCGTACTCAAAGTACGTGAGCACCGGAAGCGCAGGACGCCGCCGTTTGCAGGCCCGGCCTCACCTGAATATCAGTACGCCTTAGCCAAAGGCGATCAGCAGATCCTTCGCGTCGATCTGATCGCCGGCCTTGACCAGCACTTCGGCGATCGTGCCGTCGCGCTCGGCATGCAGCGCCGTCTCCATCTTCATGGCTTCGATGGAGAGCAGCACGTCACCAGCCTTGACCGCCTGGCCGGCGGCAACCGCAAGCGCGGAGACCACGCCCGGCATCGGCGCGCCGACATGCGCCTCGTTGCCGGGCTCGGCCTTGCGCCGTGCCTTGGCCGCCGAGGCGCCGTGCGCCCTGTCCGGCACCCGGACGCGGCGTGGCTGGCCGTTGAGCTCGAAAAACACGGTGACCATGCCCTTCTCATCGACATCGCCGATGGCAAGGCAGCGCACCACAAGCGTCTTGCCTTTCTCGATGTCCAGGAAGATCTCGTCCTCGGATTTCATGCCGTAGAAATAGGTCGGCGTCGGCAACACGCTGACCGGCCCGTAGGTCTCCTGCGCGGCGGCAAAGTCGGTGAACACCTTCGGATACATCAGCCAGGACGCGAATTCGTACTCCGAGAGCTTGCGCTCCAGCTTCTCCTCGATTTCCTTGCGGCTGGCCTTGAGGTCGGCCGGCTTGAGCAGCGAGCCCGGCCGCACGGTGATCGGCTTGTTGTCCTTCAGCGCCTTCTTCTGCAGCTTCGCAGGCCAGCCGCCGGGCGACTGGCCGAGATCGCCGCGCAGCATCGAGATGACCGAGTCCGGGAAGGCGATGTCCTTGGCCGGGTTTTCGACGTCGGCGACGGTGAGGTCCTGGCTCACCATCATCAGCGCCATGTCGCCGACCACCTTGGATGACGGCGTCACCTTGACGATGTCCCCGAACATCAGATTGACGTCGTGATAGGCTTGGGCCACCTCGTGCCAGCGCGTCTCCAGCCCGAGCGAGCGCGCCTGTTCCTTGAGGTTGGTGAACTGGCCGCCCGGCATCTCGTGCAAATAGACCTCCGAGGCCGGCCCCTTGAGGTCGCTTTCAAAGGCGGCGTACTGGTTGCGCACCGCTTCCCAGTAGAACGAGATGTTGCGGATCCATTGCGGGTCGAGGCCGGGATCGCGCTCGGTTCCCTTCAGCGCCTCGACAATCGAGCCGAGGCAAGGCTGCGAGGTGTTGCCGGAGAAGGAATCCATCGCCGCATCGATGGCGTCGACGCCGCTTTCCACGCCCGCCAGCACCGTCGCCGCCGACAGGCCTGACGTGTCGTGGGTGTGGAAGTGGATCGGCAAATCGGTCGCCTCTCGCAGCGCCTTGAACAGCACGCGTGCGGCGGCCGGCTTCAACAGCCCCGCCATGTCCTTGACGGCGATGATGTGGGCGCCCGCGGCCTGCAATTCCTTCGCCAGCCCGACATAGTATTTGAGGTCGTATTTGGCGCGCGCCGGATCGAGGATGTCGCCGGTGTAGCAGATCGCCGCTTCGACCAGCTTGCCCTCGGCGCCCACCGCGTCCATGGCGACGCGCATATTCTCGACCCAGTTCAGGCAGTCGAAGACGCGGAACAGGTCGACGCCGCCAACCGCTGCCTGTTTGACGAAATGCTGCACGACATTGTCGGGATAGTTGGTGTAGCCGACGCCGTTGGCGCCGCGTAGAAGCATCTGCAGCAAAAGGTTGGGAGCGGCCTCGCGCACTTTGCTCAGCCGCTCCCACGGATCCTCGGTGAGGAAGCGCATGGCGACGTCGAAAGTGGCGCCGCCCCAGCATTCCAGCGACAGCAGCCGCGGCAGTGCCCGCGCATAGGTGCCGGCAATCCCGGCAATGTCATGCGTGCGCATGCGGGTGGCGAGCAGCGACTGGTGGCCGTCGCGCATCGTCGTGTCGGTGACCAGCACCTCTTTTTGCTCACGCATCCAGGCAGCAAATTTCTCCGGCCCCAGCGCGTCGAGTTTCTGCTTGCTGCCGCCCGGCACATTGCCGTTGAGATAGGGCACGACGGGCGCTGCCGCATCGGCCTTCGGCATCGGACGGCCGCGGGTTTCGGGATGGCCGTTGACGCTGACGTCGGCCAGATAGTTGAGCAGCTTGGTGGCGCGGTCCTGGCGCTTGACCTGCGCGAATAGCTCCGGCGTCGTGTCGATGAACCTGGTCGTGTAGGAATTGTCAGCGAAGCGCGGGTGATTGATGATCGCCTCGAGGAAGGTGAGGTTGGTCGCCACGCCGCGGATGCGGAACTCGCGCAAGGCCCGGTTCATGCGGGCGATCGCCTCTGCCGGTGTCGGCGCCCAGGCCGTCACCTTCTCCAGCAGCGGATCGTAGAAGCGGGTGATGACCGCGCCCGAATAGGCGGTGCCGCCGTCGAGGCGGATACCGAAACCGGCGGCTTCGCGATAGGCGGTGATGCGGCCGTAATCCGGAATGAAACTATGCTCCGGATCCTCGGTGGTGATGCGGCACTGCAGCGCGTGGCCGTTCAGCCTGATGTCGGCCTGCGCCGGCACGCCCGACTCCTTCGTGCCGATGGCAAAGCCGTCCAATATGTGGATCTGCGCCTTGACGATGTCGATGCCGGTCACCTGCTCGGTGACGGTGTGCTCGACCTGGATGCGCGGATTGACCTCGATGAAGTAGAATTTGCCGGTGTCGGCGTCCTGCAGGAATTCCACCGTGCCGGCGCCGATATAGCTGGTCTCGCGTGCGATCTTGAGCGCATAGCCGCAAAGCTCCTGGCGCAATGCCTCGCTGAGGTAGGGCGCCGGCGCCCGCTCGACGACCTTCTGGTTGCGGCGCTGGATCGAACAGTCGCGCTCGAACAGATGCACGGCATTGCCGTGCGTGTCGCCAAGCACCTGGACCTCGACATGGCGGGCGCGCTCGATCAGCTTTTCGAGATAGACCTCGTCCTTGCCGAACGCGGCCTTGGCCTCACGTTTGCCTTCGGTGACTTCGCGGACCAGATCGGCCTCGGCGCGGATGGCGCGCATGCCGCGCCCGCCACCGCCCCACGATGCCTTGAGCATCACCGGATAGCCGATTTCCTTGGCCAATTTCTTGACCGCGTCCATGTCGTCCGGCAGCGGGTCGGTTGCCGGGATCACCGGCACGCCGACCTCGATGGCGAGATTGCGCGCGGCGACCTTGTTGCCGAGCCGGCGCATCGTGTCTGGCTTCGGGCCGATAAAGGTGATGCCGGCCTCGGCGCAGGCATCTGCGAATTCAGGGCTTTCCGACAAAAGGCCATAGCCCGGATGGATGGCGTCGGCGCCGGACAACTTGGCGACGCGGATCACTTCCTCGATCGACAGATAGCTTTCGATCGGCCCCATGTCCTTGGCCAGATGCGGCCCGCGCCCGACCTGGTAGCTTTCATCGGCCTTGAACCGATGCAGCGAATATTTGTCCTCCTCGGCCCAGATCGCCACGGTTTTGAGGCCGAGCTCGTTGGCCGCGCGAAAGACGCGGATGGCAATTTCGGACCGGTTGGCGACGAGGATCTTCGTGATGGCCAAGGAAGAAGGCTCCGGACAGGGAGGGATGGGCTCAGCAATGATTAACGCGAAAATGCTGCAGTGCAACCAAAATCGGGAGGCGATTAAACCGATTTAAATGGATTCTAGCACTGCAAAGCGAAAGACTGCGTGCGAATGGCGTCGCCAAGTGACGCGAATTGTCATCCCGCGCACAATCCGCTCCCGGCCAATGGTTCTTTTTTAGCCAATGCCGTCGCTACGCGCTCCGGCAGGTTAAAAGAAAAATGCCCGGCGCAAGCGCCGGGCATTTCGTAGGGATTGCGTTATCCGATCAGGTCTTCGGCAGCCAGGTGATCTTGCCGTCCGGACCCTTCTTCCACTCGTACATGATGTAGCCCGGGAGCTTCGGATCGCCCTTCTCGTCATAGGCGAGGTCGCCCAGAACGGTCTTGAACGGACCCTTCTCATGCATCGCCTTCGCCACTTCCACCGGGTCGTTCGACTTGGCCACGGCAGCGGCCGCAGCAATGACCTGCATGGCAGCGTAGGAGTAGAGCGTGTAGGCTTCCGGCTCAAAGCCCTGGGCGCGGAACTTCTCGACCAGTGCCTTGTTCTCGGGGATCAGGCGCGGATCCGGGCCGAAGGTGTTGAGCGTGCCGATAACCGCGTCGCCGGCGATCGCAGCCAGCTCGTCGGTGACGATGCCGTCGCCCGACATCAAGGTAGCCTTGAGGCCCTGGTCAGCCGACTGGCGGATGATCAGGCCGGCTTCGGTGTGCAGGCCGCCCCAATAGATCAGGGTGACGCCGGCGTCCTTCATCTTGGCGATCAGTGCCGAGAAGTCCTTGTCGCCGACATTGACGCCTTCGTACATGACTTCCGTCAGGCCGGCTGCGTTCATCGCCTTCTTGGTTTCGTCGGCAAGGCCCTGACCGTAGGGGGTCTTGTCGTGGATGACGGCAACCTTGGCGTCCTTGAAGTTGGCCGCAATGTAGGCGCCGGCGATGCCGCCCTGCTGGTCGTCGCGTCCGCAGGTGCGGAACACGTTCCACAGGCCGCGCTCGGTGAATTTCGGGTTGGTCGCCGCTGGGGTCACTTCGACGATATTGTTGTCGACGTAGACTTCCTGCGACACCGGAATCGAGACGCCCGAGTTGAAGTGGCCAACCACGAACTTGACGCCATCGCCGACGAACTTGTTGGCGACCGAGATGCCTTGCTTCGGATCGGAGACGTCGTCGCCGACTTCAAGCTTGATCTGCTCGCCATTCATGCCGCCTGCTGCGTTGATATCGGCGACAGCCGCTTCCGTACCCTTCTGCAGCTGCGCACCGAAGGCCGCATTCGGGCCGGTGATCGGACCGGCGACGCCGACGAGGACATCAGCCCATGCGTTACCGCCGAACGCGACAAGCGCGGTCAGGGCAACGGCGGACAAAAGTGATTTCTTCATTTAAACGCTCCCATTTACGAGGTGGGCGTGGATGATACTTTCATGCGATGCCCACCCTTATCGCAGAAAGCGTACTTTGCCGATTTTCAGGCCCTTGTCACGCCGATTCATCCCCGGAACGGCGTTAATGATGAACGTCAGCCTTTCGGTTTCCAGCTTAAGATCGAAGCACGTTCGTAAAGCCAATTATACTGCGTCACCATCTGGTTGGTGCGCGTGTATTGATAGCCGACAAACCCCAATATCATGAGCACGATTGTGTCCACGACATAGTATTGCAGCGAAAACATTGTACCGCCGAACAGGGCATGATGGATGAACCTGATGCCGATGCCGAGCCCCAGCAGGTAGGCGAACAGCGTCGGCAGGCTGCGCCATGTCTGGGCGCTTGCCTTGCCGGTCATCCATGCCGCCCAGCCGCCGAGCAGACAGGTGACGAAGAAGAACTGCCAGATGGAAGGTTCCTCGTGAAGAATGCCTTGCATCGTGAAGACTCCCTAGCATGATCCCGAAAAGTTGCAGACTTTTCGGACAAAGGTCATGCGACAAACAAACAAATTGGAGCGGAATACTGTATGCATGGATTCCGCTCCAAACTCAGTGATGGCCGCCTTCGAGATAGGCCGCGCGCACTTCCGGATTGGCGAGCAATTCCTTGCCGGTGCCGCTCATGGTCACGTTGCCGTTGACCATGACATAGCCGCGCGTGGCGAGCTTGAGCGCGCCGAAGGCGTTCTGCTCGACCAGGAACACGGTCAGCCCTTGCGTGCGGTTCAGCTCGCGGATGGCGTCGAAGATCTGCTTGACGATCAGCGGCGCCAGGCCCAGCGACGGCTCGTCGAGCAAAAGCAGCTTCGGCCGCGCCATCAGCGCGCGTCCGATCGACAGCATCTGCTGCTCGCCGCCCGACAGCGTCCCGCCGCGCTGGGCAATGCGCTCCTTGAGGCGCGGGAACAGTGTGAACACCTTCTCGGCATCCTCGTCATAGTGCTTGAGGTTGTCGAGACCGGCGCCCATCTGCAGGTTTTCCATCACCGTCATGCGCGGGAAAATGCGCCTGCCCTCCGGCGACTGCGCGATGCGCATGCGCGCGATCTCGTGCGTCGGCATCTGGGTGATGTCGGTGCCCGCGAAAGTGATGGTGCCGGCGCGAGCCCGCGGCGCCCCGAAGATGGTCATCATCAGCGTCGACTTGCCGGCGCCGTTGGCGCCGATCAAAGCGACGATCTCGCCCTCGTTGACGTGGACATTGACGCCGTTCAGCGCCTTGATGTTGCCGTAGTAGGTCTCGACGCCCTTGATGTCGAGCAACGTTGTCTCGGCCATCATTTACGCCCTCCGCGCGGCTTGGATGTCGGGGATTTCCCGGCGGGCTTGGCCGTGGCCCGCTCGGTTGGTTTTCTCGGCGCGACGTTGGCCTTTGCATCGAATTGAGCTGCCTTCGAGGCGCCCTTCGACACCGTGACCCGCTCGCCCTCGCTGTGGCCGATCGTGTCGCTCACCGGGCCGGCGAGATAAGACGACGACGTGCCTGGTCCGTGCGCTGTGTCAGGCCCTATGTCCAACTGCTCGATGACGTCTTCATCGCCGACCTCGGTCAGCACCGTCTCGACCTCCTCGTCGTCGACGCCGAGATAGGCGGCGATGACGCGTGGGTCGGTGCGCACCGATTGCGGGCTGCCGTCGGAAATCTTGCGGCCATATTCGAGCACCACGACATGGTCGGAAATCTGCATGACCACCGACATGTCGTGCTCGATCAGCAGGATCGAGGTGCTGCTCTTGATGTCCATCAGCAGCGAATTGAGCGCGGCCGATTCCTTCGGATTGAGACCGGCCGCCGGCTCGTCGAGGCACAGAAGCTCGGGCCCCGTGCACATGGCGCGCGCGATCTCGAGGCGCCGCTGCGCGCCATAAGGCAAATCGCCGGCCGGATCGTCGGCGCGATCGACGAGATCGGCCTTTTCCAACCAGTGCTTGGCAAGCTCCACCGATTCGGCCGAAGCCCTGCGGTAGCCGCCGATCCCGAACAGGCCCAGGATCGTATAGCCCGATGCCTTCATCAGCTTGTTGTGCTGGGCAACCAAGAGGTTCTCCAACAGCGTCATGCCCGAGAACAGGCGAATGTTCTGGAAGGTGCGCGCCACCTTGGCGCGCGCCGGGATCTCGTGGTTGGGCAACCGTTCGAGCAGGAAGGTCGAGCCGTCGGCACCGTTAAGCGTGATCATGCCTTCCGACGGCTTGTAGAAGCCGGTGATGCAGTTGAACACGGTGGTCTTGCCGGCGCCGTTGGGTCCGATCAGCGCGGTGATCTCGCCACGCTTGGCCTGGAAGGACAGGTCGCCGATGGCGACCAGGCCGCCGAACTTCATCGACAGATGCTCGACCTGGAGGATGGCGTCTTTCATGCCCGGATTGGTCTTCTGAATCGAACTCGCATTCATCAGCCGTGTCCTTCCTTGGTGAAGGAACTGGAGACCGCTCTTCGCTCCTTGAGGAAGGCTGTCGGTTCACGACTACCGACGAAGCCGCGCGGCTTCCACAGCATGACGATGACCATGGCCATGCCGAACAGAAGCATGCGGTAAAGCTCCGGCGTGAAATCCTTGCCGAAGACCTGCTTGAGAAAGTCGAGTTCCCGCAATGCCTCGGTGCCGCCGATCATCACCATTGCGGCGACCGCGATACCGACCAGCGAGCCCATGCCACCGAGCACAACGATGGCCAGGATGATCGCCGATTCCAGGAAGACGAAGGATTCAGGGCTGACGAAGCCCTGCCGTGCGGAGAAGAAAGCGCCGGCAAAACCGCCGAACATGGCGCCGGTGGCAAAGGCGGTGAGCTTGGTGGTGGTGGTGTTGATGCCGAGCGAGCGGCAGGCGATCTCGTCCTCGCGCAGTGCCTCCCAGGCGCGGCCGACAGGCATGCGCCTGAGCCGTATCGTGACGAAGGCGGTCAGCAGCGCCAGCGCCAGGATCAGATAGTAGAGGAATATCTTGTAGTAGGCGCTCGACTGGGCGATGTGCAGCACCTTGCCGATATAGTTCGGGTCCGTCGAATTGAACGTCATCAGGCCGAAGAACGTGACCTTCGGAATACCAGAGATGCCGGCCGAGCCGTTGGTGACTTCACGCCAGTTGATCAGCACCAGGCGGATGATCTCGCCGAAGGCCAGAGTGACGATCGCCAGGTAGTCGCCACGCAGCCGGAGCACCGGAAAGCCGAGCATCACGCCCCAGAAGGCGGCCATGGCGCCGGCCGCCGGCAGCAGGATCCAGAACGACAGGCCGTAGTGAGAGCCGAGCAGCGCATAGGCATAGGCGCCGACCGCGTAGAAGGCGACGTAACCGAGATCGAGCAGACCGGCGAGGCCGACGACGATGTTCAGCCCCCAGGCCAGCATCACATAGATCAGGATCTGGATGCCGAAATTGTCGATCCACTTCAGTGAGCCCTGCAGCCCGCCGACGAACGACCACGACATCAGCGACAACACGCCGACGACCAGGACCGGATAGAGCACCAATGCGGTGATCCCGAGCTTGGTGAAATTGTCATGGATGTAGGCGCGGAAGTAAAAGATCACACAGGCCAGCGCATAGATGACGGCCAGCGCGCGCAGGAACTGCAGATAGCCGGCCAGACCCTCGCCTACCAGGCCCGGCAAGGCGCCGCCGAACACAAACAGTATCGCTGCCAGCACGATGGCCACGATAAAGGCCGGAAGCAGGAAGAAGCGCGACGCCACGCTGGCCGGCAACAGACCGGTGGCGACATTGGCGATCTTCTGATTGGCCATGAAGGGCTGGCCATAGGCAATGTAGAAGAAGCGGCCAAGCATGGTCAGCACGACCACGGTGATGAGCAGCCACCAGCGCGTCACCAGGATCAGCTGGTTGCTGATGTTCTGGTCGGTCTTCAGGCCGATGAACAGAACGAACAGGCCCAGCGAGATGGCACCGGCATAGAGCGCCTCACGAAATGCGCGCTGCACGGGGGAGGCGACGGTGTCGCGCTCCGAGGATACGGTAACCGCCATTGTCTCAGACCTTTTCGACTTCTGGCCGGCCCAAAATGCCGGAAGGCAGGAAGATCAGCACGATCGCCAGGATGGAGAACGCCGCGACGTCCTTGTAGTCGATCGAGAAATAGGCCGACCACATGCTTTCGATGAAGCCGATCAGCAGCCCGCCAAGCACGGCGCCCGGCAGAGACCCGATGCCGCCGAGAACGGCCGCGGTGAAGGCCTTGACCCCCGGCACGAAGCCGTCGGAGAAGGCGATAACGCCGTAGTACATCAGGAACAGCGTGCCGGCGACGGCCGCAAGCGCTGCGCCCATGATGAAGGTGATCGAGATCGTACGGTCGACGTCGACGCCGAGCAGCGCGGCCATCTTGCGATCCTGTTCGCAGGCGCGCTGGGCGCGGCCAAGCGAGGTCCTGTTGACCAGGTACCAGAACAGCGCCAGCAGCAGCGCGGTGACGATGACGATAATGATCTGCTTCAGCGACACGCTGATGCCGTTGATGTTGTAGACCTGGCTGACCATCGGCGGGATCGGTTTGTTGCGCGGACCCTGCGTCACCTGGATGAAGTTCGACAGCGCGATCGACATGCCGATGGCGGTGATCAGCGGCGCCAGCCGGAACGAACCGCGCAGCGGCCGGTAGGCCACCTTCTCGATCGTCCAGTTGTAGAGGCTGGTGAGCAGCATCGCCACGATCATCATGATCAGCAGCGCCAGGACGATCGGCACCGAATAGAACAAGGAGCCGAGAATGAGGAAGACGACGAGGGCGGCGAAGGCCCCGACCATGAAAATGTCGCCGTGGGCGAAGTTGATCATGCCGATGATGCCGTAGACCATCGTGTAGCCGATTGCGATCAGCCCATAGATCGATCCCAGCGTCAGCCCATTGATAAGCTGCTGGACAAAGTACTGCATGTGTACATGGCTCCCCTGGAATGTCGCCCATGCAGACGCATTCCTTTTCGTATTTCCCCTAGTCGTAAAGTTTCGAGCCCGGATTGCAACGTGATTTTTCAAACGTCGTGCGTGTTTTGCCGGCACGCCTTCCGATTGTCCGTTTTTTTGCTCCCGACCCCTGGACTATCGCGGACCCTATCATTGGCATAACGCAATGTCTTTGACGATTCAGCCGGACCATGCACCTCATTTCGAAGAAATCGCCGTCAAAATTAGGTGATGAGACGATTCGTTGCGCTTCTGAGAGGCTTCGTTTTTTAGCCACATTCCTTTCCTCGGGGGCAAGATTCTTGCCGCTTGGCCTTGGCTGTGCGCAAGTGGATCGTGATGGTCGATAGAAGACAGTATAAAAAAAACCGGGCTTCCAGGCCAGACCGCCGGGCAAGGAAGCGGCTGCGCGTCTGTGATCAGTAGGCGGATCCACCGTCGTCGCTCAGCGCATGCCGCTCCGTGCCCTTCAAGGGCGGATTGAAAACGCTGACCAGGATCATGTCGCCTGCAGCGTCGGCCCGCAGATAGTGCTCGTCATGCTCATTGAGCACATAGATCGTACCCGGTTCGATGCGATGCACCGTACCGGACATGTCCTCGACCTCGCCGGCGCCGGCGATGCAGTAGCAGGCCTCGAAATGCCTGACATAGTGGAGGCGCGATTCGCTGCCGGCGCGCACGACAGTGTGGCAGACGGTGAAGCCCATGCCGTCCTGCCGGGTCAGCAGCCGGTGGCTGGTGCCATTGCCCCAATTCACGAAGAAGTCAGATTTTTCTACATCAGCCAATTGTCTGGTGAACATGATGATTTCCCTGCGGATGCCGGCCAAGGACCGGGAAGTTGCGGATGGATTGGTGATCCACGGCAGAGATGCCGCATGCCGGGCGGACTTTCAAATGATTGCTTCTCACCGGTCATGTTAGTAAATCTTACAGATGGACTACATTCCGCTGAATGCCATCCGGGCCTTTGAGGCTGCCTCCCGCCGCTTGAGCTTTTCCGTTGCCGCCGAAGAGTTGCATGTGACCCATCCGGCGATCAGTCACCAGATAAGGCGCCTGGAGGAGTGGCTGGGCGTGCCTCTGTTCCACCGCGACGCGCGCAAGGTAAGGCTGACCGATGCCGGCGTGATCCTGCAGGCGTCAGCGAGCGCAGCCCTTGCCGAACTCGGCGCCACCTGCCGGCGCATCCGCCGCAATGCCGCGGCGGCGACGATTTCTGTCGGCTGCATCCCGTCCATCGCCAGCCGCTGGCTTGTGCCTCGCCTGCCAGCCTTCACCGCCAGTCACCCCGACATCGGCATGCGCGTCGCCTATGCCAAAGCCGAGGACAGGCTTGGCGATGGCGACAATGATGTGCTGATCACGCTCGGCGCCGATCCGACGCCCGGCGCCACCAGCCTGAAACTGTTTTCGCGCCTCAACCGCCCAGTGTGCAGCCCCTACTATCTGGCCGGCAGGGAGCATCTCAGGATACCTGCCGGGATCGCCGGCGCCGACCTGCTGCACGACGAGAACCGCCAGGGCTGGAGCGATTGGTTTGCCGAGGCCGGACTGGCCAAGGTCGATGTCGGCAACGGGCCGGTCTTTGCCGACTTCAACATCCTTGCCACCGCGGTCATCGCCGGGCATGGCGTGGCGCTATGCCCGGTCGATGTCTTTCGCGACGAACTGAAGCGCGGCGACCTGGTGGTCCTGTCCGACATATCGACGAACCGCGACAAGGCTTACTTCCTGACCATGGCGGCGAATGCCGCCCCCGCCGCACTCACCTTCGCCGACTGGTTCCGTCGTGAGGTTTCTGTCGGGCCGGATGATCAGCCGCCCAGCAATCTCACTTGACAACGAACCCATGCGCGAACGGATCGCGGTCGTCGATGAAGATAGTGTTCAGACCGGTCATCCGCGCCCAGCCGCCGATCGAAGGGATGATGGCCGGCTTACCGGCAACGGTGACGTCCTCTTCGACCTTACCCTTGAACAGCGAACCGATAATCGATTCATGGACGAAGCTGTCGCCGGCCTTGAGCTTGCCCTTGGCGTGAAGCTGCGCCATGCGTGCCGAAGTGCCTGTGCCGCAGGGCGAGCGGTCGATCGCCTTGTCGCCATAGAAGACGGCATTGCGCGCATCGGCGCCCGCCACCGTCGGCTTGCCCGTCCACAGCATGTGCGACAGCCGGTTGATCTCAGGATTTTCCGGATGCACGAACGAATACTTCTCGTTGAGCCGCTGCCGCACCACCGGGCTCCAGGCGATGAAATCGCCAGCGGAGTAGTCAGCCATATCGCGGTAATTCGCCTGCGGTTCGACGATGGCGTAGAAATTGCCGCCATAAGCGACATCGACGGTAATCTCGCCAAGCTGCGGACACTCCACCGTCAGCCCTTCCGCATAAAGGAAGGACGGCACATTGGTGATACGCACCTCTTCGACATAATCACCAACCTGTTTGTATTCGGCGATGACCAGCCCGGCCGGCGTGTCGAGCCTGAGCACACCCGGCGTTTTCGGCTTGATCAGCCCATGTTCGATGGCCATCGTCACCGTGCCGATCGTGCCGTGGCCGCACATCGGCAGGCAGCCCGACGTTTCGATGAACAGGATGGCGATGTCGCAATCCTCGCGCGTCGGCGGATAAAGGATCGAGCCCGACATCACGTCATGGCCGCGCGGCTCGAACATCAGCCCGGTGCGGATCCAGTCATACTCCGCCAGGAAATGCGCCCGCCGTTCCATCATCGTCGACCCCTCGAGCAAGGGACCGCCGCCTGCAACCAGCCGCACCGGATTGCCGCAAGTATGGCCGTCGATGCAGAAGAAGGATTTTTTGGCCATGATTTCCTCGAACTCAAAACCGTTGCGGGCTGAAGGGGGTAAGATCGATCGGCGAAGTCTGCCCGAGAACGAGATCGCGGATCAAGCGGCCGCTGGCCGCCGCCTGGGTCAGGCCGAGATGGCCATGGCCAAAGGCGTAGACAACGTTGGGCGCAGTGCGCGCCGTGCCTATGACCGGCAGCGAATCCGGCAGCGACGGACGATAGCCCATCCATTCGCGGCCGCCTGACGGGTCCAGCCCCGGAAGGAATTGTCGGGCTTTTTCCAGCATCGCCTTCGAGCGTGCAAAATTCGGCGGCCGGTCAAGTCCGCCCAACTCGACGGCGCCGCCGACGCGCAAGCCTGTGTCGAGCGGCGTGATGACGAAACCGTGGCCGGAGAAGATCAGCATCCGCTGCACGGCGAAGGCGGTCTTCGGCAATGTCGTGTTGTAGCCGCGCTCGGTCTCCAGCGGGATAATGTCGCCGAGGTTCTTGGCCAGCAGATGCGACCATGCCCCGGCCGCGACGACAAGGTGTCTCGCCTGTCTGGTCGTGCCGTCGGCCAGCGTCAGCGTCGCGCCAGCATGATCGGCCACGACGCGCTCGATGCGCCCCTTTTCGAAACGCGCGCCCAACCCTTCGGCATAGGCCCACACTGCCTTGCCGAGCAGTTTCGGGTCAGCAACGGTCTTCCATCCCGGCACGAACGTGCCCTTGATGAAGCGCGGCGACAGCCCAGGCTGCAGCCGCGCCAGTTCCTCGCCTTCGACATGGCGAAAGCCGATGCCGAAGCGCTCTCGCGCCGCCCATCCCGACAGTCCGGCCTGGAACTCTGCCTCGCTTTCGTAAAGTTCCAGCGAACCATCCTCGTGCAGCATCGGCCGCGTGCCGGACCGCTCGAGCAACCCCATCCATTCGGCCTCGGCGAGCCTCATCATGCCCGCCTGTGCCACAAGGCTCGCCTCATAATGCCGCGGCGCGCCAGCGCGCCAGAAGCGGAACAGCCATGGCAGGAGCTTCGGCAGATAGGCCGGTGGGATACTGAGCGGTCCGAGCGGATCGGCAAGCCATTTCGGCAATTGCCGCATCATGCCCTTATGCGCCATCGGCAGCACATCGGAGAAGGCGAAGGCGGCGGCATTGCCGGAGCTGGTTTCCTCGCAAATGCCGGTCCGGTCGAAGATGGTGACGCTGCGCCCGGCCTCAGCCAGCAGGGCTGCGGCACAGATGCCGACAATGCCGCCACCGACGATGGCGATGTCTTCCCCTTCTCCCCGCTCACGGGGGTGAGGAGTGGTCCGCGCAGCGGACGAAAAGCCAATTGCTTGGCTTTGAGAACGACGAACGCCCGGAGCGCCAGCGAAGGGCTGCGGTGCCCGAAGGGCGGATGAGGGGCGGCGCCCCGCCTCTGCCGATTTGGAATTTCCTTGCACGCTGGCGCTGCCTCTCTTCTGGCTGCCGCCATCTTCTCCCCGTGAACGGGGAGAAGAAAGCTTTCAGAACGTCGGCAGCTTCGGCCGTACCGCCAATGCGTCCTTGACGATCTTCTCGACTGTCTTGCGGCGCTCGCCTGACAGCGGCTGGCGCGGCATGCGCACGCGGTCGTTGGTCTGGATGGCGAACACTTCGGCAAGCTTGATGTTCTGCACCAGATAGGTCGACACGTCGAGATCGAGCAGCGGCCGGAACCACCGGTAGATCGAAAGCGCCTCCTCGCGGCGGCCCTGCTTCATCAGTTGGTAGATGGCGACGGTCTCGCGCGGGAAGGCCGTGACCAGACCAGCTACCCAGCCGATGGCGCCGACCGACAGCGCCTCGAAAGCGAGATTGTCGACGCCGGTGAAGAGGTCGTAGCGGTCGCCGAAGCGGTTGATGATCTCGGTCGAACGGCGGATCTCGTCGGACGATTCCTTGATGGCGACGAAGCGCTTGTCGGCGGCCAGCTCCTCCATCTGGTCGACGGTGACGTCGACGCGGTAGGCGAGCCGGTTGGAGTAGATCATCACCGGCAGGTCGCCGGCCTGGGCGACGGCGCGCAAGGCGGCGACCGTCTCTTCCGGGTTGGTGTGATAGATCGGGCTCGGCACCACCATCAGCCCGTTGGCGCCTTCCTTGGCGGCGCGCTTGGCGATGCTTGCCGCCTCGCGGGTGCCGGCCTCGTTGACCGTCAGCAGCACCGGCTTGTTCCCGGCGACTTTCTGTGCCGTCTTCAGCACCTCGATCTTTTCGTCATGCGACAGCATCGGGCCTTCGCCGAGCGAGCCGCAGACGATGATGCCGTCGCAGCCGGCCTCCATCTGCAAGGCAAAGCAGCGCTCCATCTCGGCATGGTCGAGGCGGTCGTCAGCAGTGAATTTGGTCGTGACGGCGGGGAAAACTCCGGTCCACATAGCTGAATCTCCATCTGATATATCAGCCGTATATCTGCTAAGAAATCCACTGTCAATGCGGAATCTGCCATGATATATCTAAAATATATCAGGAGCGGACCTTTGATATCCACCGACACTGCATCCCCAGAGCCGGCTGCCACCAAGGCCTATCGCGCGCTCGAGCATATGATCGTGACGCTGGAACTGGCGCCGGCGAGCTTTGTCACCGAGGGCGCCCTGATCGAAAGGCTCGGCCTCGGCCGCACGCCAGTGCGCGAGGCGATCCAGCGCCTGGCCTGGGAAGGCTTGCTCGACATAAGGCCACGCGCCGGCATCGCCATTGCCCCGCTGCACCCCGGCGACTGGCTGCGCGTGCTTGACGCGCGCCGCGGCGTCGAGGTGGTGCTGGCACGCTCAGCCGCCCGTTTCGTCACCCGCGAGGCCGCCGACATGTTTCACGACGCAGCACTTGCCATGCAGAAGGCGGTCATCTCGGGCAACGTGCTGGCCTTCATCCAGGCCGACAAGGCGCTCGACGAGGCGCTGGCGCTGGCCGCCGACAACCCGTTCGCAGCCCGGCTGGCCGCGCCCTTGCAGACCCACAGCCGCCGCTTCTGGTTTCGCTACAAGGCCGATACGGGGCTCGCCGAATCCGCCGAGCACCATGTCGCGCTGATCCGCTCGATCCTGGACGGCGATGAGGAAGCCGCCGCCAAGGACGCCAAGCGCCTGATGGCGCTGCTGCGTGGCCATGCCGAGACGGCGGCGACGCGCTGAACGGGCGATCAGATCCCTTGCGCGGTGGCGATGGCGGTATTCTCCCATCCGTCACCGGTCGCGAAGATGCAGCTTCGGCCCTTCACGTCGGTCACCAGCATCGACCAGGTCCCATTTGCCGCAACATAGATCTCGACAATGGCGGCCTCGCCGACCACACCGTAGCCGATCTGCTTTTGTTGAAAGGCCTGCGCCAGCCCCGCGACGAGGTCGCTGTGACCACCGCAGATAAATTGCGCCTGCGCCGATAGCGTCGACAGCACCAGCGCGGTGCCGATCGCGGCTATCCTGATCCATCGAAACGAAAATTTGTGTGCCATCGGGCACCTCCTTCGCCTTGGCGTTCCGGCAAAGGGAGGCACATGGGGCAGCCTCAATACACCGAAACGCTCCAGGCCGGGTTCGACGTCTTCATCACGTCACTCCTTCTGGTTTTCCGGTCTGTCGTCAGGGAATTTTATCATTCCCTTGAATCGATATGGTGAGGCCCCGATCCGAAAACAAGCACCATTCGGGGCTTGCGGCGCGTTGCAGGACAACGATCGGCGTCAGACTTCCGCCGGTTCGCGAAGTGCTGCCCATTTCAGCAAGGCATCGAGCGCCGGGCACAGGGCCTGACCCCAGTCGGTCAGACAATACTCGACCTTCGGCGGCACCTGGTGATGCACGATACGGCGAACGATGCCATCGGACTCCATCTGCCGCAGCTGCTGGATCAGCATCTTCTGCGAGATCGCCGGGATCGCCCGTTCGAGATCGGAGAAGCGCAGCACCTTGCCGCCGAACAGGTGGAACAGGATCACCAGTTTCCAGCGGCCTTCGAGGATTCGCAGCACATTCTCTACGCCGCTTGCAGCAGATGAGGGCGTCAGCGGCTCGACCTTGCTTTCAGGCTCAACCTTACTTTCGGGTAAGTACCTTACCTTTTCGTCGGTTCTTGTCATTTCCGCAGCATACCTCACTTTAGGGGCCGGACAAGCACCGCCGACGTCAAGCCGGCGGAGCGACAACCGGAACCGGAGACGAAATCATGACCGTAAAACTTCCCCAGTTGCTGGCGGATTATTTTGCTGCCAAGAACCGGCACGACATCGACGCCATGCTCACCCCCTTCGCACCGGATGCGACGGTTCGCGACGAAGGCGAAATCCATCAGGGGTCGGACGCCATCCGCGACTGGATGGATGCAACCACACGCAAATACCGGGTGACTGTCGAGGTCGCCGACGCGACGGCCAATGGTCAGGCATGGCGGGTCGCCGGCCTCGTCTCAGGTAATTTCCCCGGCAGCCCTGCGACGCTCCATTACAACTTCACGCTGGCGGGCGACCGGATCGCGCGGCTGGAGATCGGCGCATGACCATCGTCCAGAAATTTGCGGTCGACGCCCAGGAATTTGCCGGCAGTCGCGTTCTGGTCACCGGCGGCACCAAGGGTGCCGGCGAGGCCATCGTTGCCAGGCTTTCGGCGGCGGGCGCGCTGGTTGTCACCATCGCTCGTTCGGCAACCGAAGCATCATCGCCGAAGCTGTTCGTGCAGGCCGACGTCAGCACTCTGGCAGGGACCGAAAAAGTGGCCGCAAATGTCATGGAACAGCTTGGTGGCGTCGACATCATCGTTCACAGCGTCGGCGGTTCGAAGAGCCCAGGGGGAGGATTTGCCGGACTGTCGGAGCAGGCCTGGCAAGATGAACTAAACCTCAACCTGCTGGCGGCTGTGCGGCTCGATCGCCTGCTTGTCCCGCATATGATCGAGCAAGGCTCCGGCGCCATCGTCCATATATCGTCGATCCAGCGCCGCCTGCCGCTACACGAATCCACCATCGCCTATGCGGCAGCCAAGGCGGCCCTATCGACCTACAGCAAGGCGCTGTCCAAGGAGCTCGGGCCGAAAGGGATTCGCGTCAACACCGTGGCGCCGGGCTGGATCCACACCACCGCTTCAGAAGCCATGGTGAGGCGGCTGGCATCCCACTCGGGTTCGGACGAGGCAACCGCCCGCCAGGGCATCATGGATGCGCTGGGCGGCATCCCGATCGGCCGGCCGGCATGGCCGCAAGAGGTTGCGGAACTGGTGGCTTTCCTTGTTTCCGACCGCGCCTCGGCGATCCACGGCGCCGAATACGTCATCGACGGCGGCACGATTCCGACGGTGTGACGTCATGCAAAAGATCAGGGGCGCAACAAAGTTGCGCCCCTGACCGTGGAACAAGTACCAGACGTCAGTTCATCGTCGGGATAACGAATTCCGCGCCATCCTTGATGCCGGACGGCCAGCGCGACGTCACCGTCTTGGTCTTGGTGTAGAAGCGGAATGCATCCGGGCCGTGCTGGTTGAGATCGCCAAAGGACGAGGCCTTCCAGCCGCCGAACGTGTAATAGGCGATCGGCACGGGGATCGGCACGTTGACGCCGACCATGCCGACCTGAACTCGGGAAGCAAAGTCACGCGCGGCATCGCCGTCGCGGGTGAAGATGGCGACGCCATTGCCCATTTCGTGATCGTTGGCGAGCTTGATGGCGTTCTCATAGGTCGGCGCGCGCACCACCGACAGCACCGGCCCAAAAATCTCTTCCTTGTAGATGCGCATGTCGGCGGTGACATTGTCGAACAGGCAGCCGCCCATATAGTAGCCGTCCTCGTAGCCCTGCATGGAGAAGCCGCGGCCGTCGACGACCAGCTTGGCGCCTTCCTTGACGCCGATGTCGACATAGCCCTTGACCCGCTCCAGAGCTTGGCGCGTCACCAGCGGGCCGAAATCAGCGGAGGAATCGGTCGATGGGCCAACCTTTAGGCTTTCGACACGCGGGACCAGTTTTTCCATCAGCCGGTTGGCGGTGTCGTTGCCGACAGGCACCGCCACCGAGATCGCCATGCAGCGCTCACCGGCCGAGCCGTAGCCGGCGCCGATCAGCGCATCGACCGTCTGGTCCATGTCGGCGTCGGGCATGATGATCATGTGGTTCTTGGCGCCGCCGAAGCACTGCACCCGTTTTCCCGCCGCCGTGCCGCGCGAATAGATGTAATGGGCGATCGGCGTCGAGCCGACAAAGCCGATGGCCTTGATATCGGCATCGTCGAGAATGGCGTCGACGACATCCTTGTCGCCATTGACGACGTTGAGGATGCCGGCCGGCAAGCCGGCCTCGATGAACAGTTCGGCGATGCGCATCGGCACGCCCGGGTCACGCTCGGAAGGTTTCAGGATGAACGCGTTGCCGCAAGCGATTGCCGGCGCGATCTTCCACAACGGGATCATCGCCGGGAAATTGAACGGCGTGATGCCGGCGACGACGCCGAGCGGCTGGCGCATCGAATAGACGTCGATGCCGGGGCCGGCGCCGTCGGTGAATTCGCCCTTCATCATGTGCGGCGCGCCGATGCAGACTTCAACCACTTCGAGGCCGCGCTGGATGTCGCCCTTGGCGTCGGCGATGGTCTTGCCATGCTCGCGCGCCAGTATGTCGGCCAGTTCGTCATAGTCGCGGGCGACCAGTTCGAGGAATTTCATCAAGACGCGCACGCGGCGCTGCGGGTTGGTGGCGGCCCATTTCGGCTGCGCCTCCTTGGCATTCTCGACTGCCGCGCGCAGTTCCGCTGGCGAAGCCAGCGCCACCGTGCCGCGCACCGTGCCGTCCATCGGCTGCATGACATCCTGCTTGCGCCCGCTGGTCCCGGCGACATGCTTGCCGCCGATGAAATGACCGTATTCGATCATGGTTTCTCTCCCTGAGTTTGTGATGATGCATTCAACGCCTTTGCAGGCGCGAAGGCAACGCGAGGGAGAACGCAACCGTTGTGCGGCAAATAGACAACAGCCGATGGGTGTGCATTAATTGCCGCAAATAGCGATGTTCTGTTGATTGGCAGCAAGGATAGAGAGTTGCGATCCTTCACACCCCCCTCTGGCCTGCCGGCCATCTCCCCCGCAAGGGGGGAGATCAGCAGCGTCAGCGACGGTGCCTTTCTTTCAGCGGTCAAGATTGGCGAAAGCCGGAGTGACATCCAATCTCCCCCCTTGCGGGGGAGATGGCCGGCAGACCAGAGGGGGGTGGGCGGGAACGCGGCGTTCGCTATTAAATCGGACTATCCCCATGAACTGGGATGACGTCCGCATCTTCCTCGCCGTGGCCCGCGCTGGCCAGATCCTCGGTGCCGCCAAGCGCCTCGAGCTCAACCACGCCACCGTCTCACGCCGCATCGCGGCGCTCGAGGATGCGCTGCGCACAAAACTCTTTCGCCGGCTCACCACCGGCAGCGAGCTGACGCCGGCCGGCGAGCGCTTTCTCGACATTGCCGAGCGAATGGAGGGCGACATGATCGCTGCGCGCTCAACCGTGTCGGGCGAAGGCGACGATATTTCCGGCACGGTGCGCATCGGCGCGCCCGACGGGTTCGGCGTCGCCTTCCTCGCCACGCGTCTCGGTGCGCTGACGGCGCTGCACCGCGAACTGACCATCCAGCTGGTGCCGGTGCCGCGTTCCTTCTCGCTGTCACGGCGCGAGGCCGACATCGCCATCACCGTCGAGCGGCCGAGCGAAGGCAGGCTGGTGGCGGGAAAGCTGGTCGACTACACGCTCGGCCTGTTTGCCTCCCGCGTCTATGTTGAGGCACATGGCCTGCCGCGGACATCAGCGGAACTTAGCCAGCATACGCTGATCGGCTATGTGCCGGACCTCATCGTCAGCCCATCGCTCGACTATGCGGCCGAGTTCAGCCCGGACTGGCGCACCAGCTTTGCCATTTCCTCGGCCCTCGGCCAGGCCGAGGCGGTGCGCTCCGGCGCCGGCATTGGCATCCTGCACACCTTCGTCGCCCGCTCGATGCCGGAGCTGATCCCCGTCGACATCGTGGCGCCGATCCGCCGCGCCTACTGGCTGGTCTATCATGAATCGGTTCGCCCTCTCCGCCGCGTGCAGATCGTCGCCAACTTCATCACCAAGGCGGTGGAGAGGGAGCGCGGGCTGTTCGTGTAGCGCATGGCTGTGAAAATCGGAATCGGGTCGGGTGCGGACATGCGCCAAATCAAAGCCACAAAGTCGGCGAGTGTGGCGGCAAGCGCAATGTCGCCGATCACGTGGGACTGGCTGCGCCGGGTGGGACATCTTATTGCAAAGCTGGTGCGGATCAAAACGCGAGCTGTTCTCCGCGCTGGAGACGTATTTCGTCGAACTGATCGACACTGCCCAGCATCACATCGAAATCGTCAATCCCTACCTCAATCTGACGCCGAAGCTCAGCCTGGCCATCGAGCGGGCACTGGCGCGTGGTGTCAGGATCGACATTATCGGCCGCATCGACCTCAAGGGCGACATTGGCGGCAAGTTGCTGACCGCGCTCAACAAGCTGTTCGTCGAGAAATATGGCGACCGCATCAACATCCGCGAATTCAAGGCGCCCGATGTCGTGCTGCATTCCAAAATCATGATGATCGACGAACGGCTGGTGACGATCTCGTCGGTTAACCTCAACAACCGCAGCTTCTTCCACGATCTGGAGAACGGCATGATGGTGCTCGACCCCGCCTTCTACACCAGAATGAAACCGGTTTATGACGACTATGTCGCCCATTCGAACCCGGTATCGACCAAGGTGACGATACCCTGGGCCTACCGGTGGTTGTTCTCGAAAGGCTGGGTGAAGGAAGCGTTCTGATCCCTACCTCAAATACCGCTCCGGCCCCAACTCCCGCACATCGATATCCGGCACCTTGCTGGAGATGATGTCGGACAGCACCTTGGCCGAGCCGCAGGCCATGGTCCAGCCGAGCGTGCCGTGGCCGGTGTTGAGATACAGATTGGAGAACTCGGTGCGGCCGATCAGCGGCGGCCCATCCGGCGTCATCGGCCGCAGTCCGCACCAAAACGACGCGGCCTTGAGGTCGCCGCCATCCGGGAACAGATCGCCGACCGAATGTTCGAGTGTGCGCCGGCGCGATTCGTGCAGCCTGAGATCGAAGCCCGAAATCTCTGCCGTGCCGCCGACGCGGATGCGGCCGCCTAGCCTGGTGATCGCCACCTTGTAGGTTTCGTCCATCACCGTCGATACCGGTGCAGCCGCCGCATCCTTGATCGGCACGGTGATCGAGTAACCCTTGACCGGATAGACCGGGATCGGACGCCTGAGCAGTCGCATGAAGCGCGCCGAATAGCTGCCCAGCGCCAGCACATAGGCGTCGGCCGCGCGCGAGCGCTGGTCCGTGCCGAAGCTGACGATGCGATTGCGGTTCTTGGTGAAGCGCCTGATCTGCGTGCCATATTCGAAGGTAACGCCGCGCGCCACGCAGAGCTCGGCCAATCTGTCGGTGAACATCTTGCAGTCGCCGGTTTCGTCGCCGGGCAGCCTGAGGCCGCCGACGAACTTTTCCCGCACGCCGGCCAGCGCCGGCTCGGCCGCGATGCAGCCATCGGGATCGAGCAACTCGTAGGGCACGCCATATTTCTTTAGGACCTCGACATCGCCGCCAGTGCCGTCGAGCTGCTTTTGCGTGCGAAACAGCTGCAGCGTGCCCTTGGTCCGCTCGTCATAAGCGATGCCGGTCGCCTCGCGCAGCGCCTTCAGCGTGTCGCGGCTGTATTCGGCGAGCGGCACCATGCGCGCCTTGTTGATGGCGTAGCGATCGGCAGTGCAGTTGCGCAGCATCTTGAGCAGCCACGTCCACATGTAAGGATCGAAGGCCGGTCGCACGACCAGCGGGCCATGCTTCATCAACAGCCATTTGATCGCCTTCAGCGGAATGCCGGGACCGGCCCAGGGCGAGGCATAGCCGGGCGAAACCTCGCCGGCGTTGGCGAAGCTGGTTTCCAGCGCCGGCCCTTTCTGGCGGTCGAACACCGTGACCTCGTGGCCGGCCTCGGCGAGGTAGTAGGCTGTGGTGACCCCGATAACGCCGCCGCCCAACACGAAGATCTTCATCGCATCACTCTCCACGACGACATCTTATCCGAGCCTGAAGCCGTCGCCTCCTGTCTGCCGGATTTTGCCGCGTCCGCCAAGGGGTGGCGTGTCGCGCCTCTATTCGTTGATGTAGCGGCGATGAAAGCGCGGGCCGAGACTGGTCAGGATTTCATAGCCGATGGTGCCGGCGTGGCCGGCCGCATCGTCGACGCTTTGTGACGGACCCATCAGCTCGACAAGGTCGCCCTCGCGCAAGCGGCCGGCCGGCAGCGCCGAGATGTCGAGGATGATCGAATCCATCGACACGCGTCCGACAAAGGGCAGCCTGACACCTTCGAACCAGGCGGCCGACGCGGCGCGCCGGTGCCAGCCATCGGCATAGCCGAGCGAGATTGTCGCTGCGCGCAAGGGACCGCTGGCCAGGAAGGCATGGCCGTAGCCGACGCCCGCACCCTTTTCGATGCTACGCGTCTGGATGATCTTTGCCTCGAGCCGCACCACCGGCAGCATCGGGTTCGCCTCGCTTGGCGTCGGGTTGATGCCGTAGAGCGCTGCACCTGGGCGGGCGAGGTCGTACCGATAGCGCGGCCCGAGAAAGATGCCGGAGGAATTGTCGAGCGACGCCGGCGCCTTGGGCAGCATTTTGCGCAACCGTTCGAATTCCATGAGTTGCGCATCATTAGCCGCATTGGTGGGTTCGTCGGCCCGGGCCAGATGGCTCATGACCAGGACAACGTCGACGCCGGCGAAGGCATCGGCCGCAAGCGCCTCGACCTCCGCAGGCGCCATCCCCAGCCGTGACATGCCGCTATCGACCTGAACGGCCGCCTTGAGCTTGCGGCCGACCTTTTGGCCGGCCTCGCTCCATGCCTTCAGTTGCCCGGCGCTGTTGATGACGGGCACAAGATCTGCCGCAATCGCCTCCGGCTCCGATCCCGGCGGCAAGCCGTTCAGCACATGGATCTGCGGCCGCGGCCCGAGTGCCTCGCGCAGCGCGACACCCTCAGTGAGATGCGCGACAAAGAAGATGTCGCAGCCTTCGGCAACCAGTGCCGCCGCCACTTGCCGCGCGCCGAGCCCGTAACCGTCGGCCTTGACGACGCCGGCGCAGCGCACGCCGCCGAGCTTCGCCTTCAGCCGCCGGTAGTTTTCTTGGATAGCGCCGAGATCGATGGTCAGGATCGCGCCGGCCGCCGCTTCGCTGATCGGCCGCAGGCCGGCCTCACATGCTGAATCCAGTGACTTCCCCGAGGCGCTGCCCATCCCGGCTCCTGACCAGAGCACCAAACAACTCTATCAGTACGGACAGATCGTGGACGCCGCAACAGCTGAGCGGCCTACGCCAAGTGACGGAATGCCGCCACCACATCCTCATAGACCTTGCGCTTGAACGGCACGATCAGGTCGGGCAGGTCCTGCATCGGCCGCCAGGCCCATTCATCGAATTCGGCGGTATGGCCGCCGGGCGGCGGATTGATCTGGATTTCGCTGGTCTCGCCATGAAAGCGGTAGGCGAACCATTTCTGCGTCTGGCCACGATAGCGGCCCTTGAAGGCGATGCCGACCAGATCGGCCGGCAGATCGTAATTGATCCAGTGCGGCGCCTCGGCCAGCAGCGTGACCGAGCGCATGCCGGTCTCCTCATAGAGCTCGCGCCCGGCCGCCTGCAGCGGCTCCTCGCCCTTGTCGATGCCGCCTTGCGGCATCTGCCAGAGCTGCTTCGTGCCGGCAAATTCGCTGTCCGGCTCGGCGATGCGATGGCCGACCCAGACCATCCCGTCGCCATTGAGGATCATCAGTCCGACGCAGGGGCGGTAGGGCAGCGTCTCGGGATCGATCTTTTTAGCCATCAGTCAGGTCCAGCCGTTTCGGGAGTTCGCGCTAATTTTTTTCTGGGTCGATGGCCACCGCCGAGATCGGCACGATCTCGATGCCGCGCTTTTTCGCCTCGAGCACCCACGCCGCAACCGCGTCGACGGTAAGATCGAAGGCCGAGCCGATGCCGACGGCGGAGCCTTTGGCGCGCGCTGTGGCTTCCAGCGCGTCGAGCTTTTTCAGGATGGCGCCACGGTCCTGTACGGCATCGATCGCCATATCACCGGCGACAAACGGCACGCCGTCCTTCAAGGCGAGATCGGGCGCCAGGCTCCGCGCGGACGAGCCGTCGTCGATATAGGCAAGGCCGCGTTTGCCTAGCTCGGCCATGAAGGGGCCCATCGCCGCCGCGTCGGCCGAAAAGCGCGCACCCATATAGTTCATGACGCCCGTATAGTTGGTGGTCCGCGACAGCGCCCAGCGCAGGTTCTTCAAATTGTCGTCCGGGCTCGCCGCCACCGTCAGCGTGTTGCGGCCGGGGTTAACGTTGGGATAGTCGAACGGCTCTAGCGGCACCTGCATGACGACCTCGTGCCCGCTCTGACGCGCCGCCTGCATCCAGCGGCCGATGCTGTTGCCTTGCGGCGCAAAGCCCAGCGTCACTTCCGCCGGCAGCTTGGCGATTGCTGCCTGGGTTCCGGTCTGCGACACGGCAAGCCCACCGATGACAATCGCCACGCGGGCGCCGCGCGACCCGGACCACGGCCGCGCATAGACGTCGAACGGCCGCCTGCCGTCGGCGGCGCGTACCGGCAGCGGGCCGGTGTCGCTGGCCTCGATCAGCGCCTTATCAGGAATATGTGCAATCTTCAGATTCTGACCGATCGTCGACGGGTCATGGATGACGATGGCTGCATTCGGCGGACCGTCGCCCTCCTGCATATGGATGATCTGCGGCCCGGCTGCCTTGGGCGGCGTTTCCGCCTTCGGCGCCGCGGGCTCGGCAGTCGGTGCCGCCGCGGCAGGCTCCGCCGCCGCCGTCACCTTCGGCGTCGAGACCGCCGCCTGTTCGGGCTTGCGGAACGGCTTTTCGCGAAGCGCGATCGCGCCGGAGATGCCGAGCGCGGCCAGGACGACCAGCGTCGTCGCGACAGTACGGGCGCTCAACCCGCGCGACGCAGCGCGCGGCCGGACGGTCTGTCCGAGCGGGCGTTCTATGTCGTTGCCGATGTCAGCCAAGCCGTATCCCCGGGCGCATGATCAGCGAAACCTTTTCGCCATGCGCAGATCCAAAACTGACGGCGCGTCCTCGGCGCGCCTTTTGAGGCACCCCTCTCCAGCCACTGCCTCCGAATCAAACTGCCGGAACCTTGCGGTCCCGGCAGCATTGCATTGCTTCGATCAGGCAGCCAGTGCTGCCGGTCGACTTACTGGTTGAGCACGGCCTTCTCCGGATTCGGCGGGAACGCCGGATCGGTCTTCTGGCCGCGCAGCAGCTGTTCGGCGTAGATCAGTTGCAGATCGTCCTTCGGATCCGGCGGCACATATGCTGCCGAGCCCGAACCGGTCTCACCCTCGTCGGCGCCCTTGATGTGGCCCTTGAGGTCCGATTCGCCACGCGTCAAATCCCTGCCCTGCAGTTCGGGCGGCAGCGGCTGGTCGACCTTGATGTCGGGCGTAATGCCTTTACCCTGGATCGACTTGCCCGACGGCGTGTAATAGAGCGCCGTCGTCAGGCGCAGAGCGCCGTTCTCGCCGAGCGGGATGATCGTCTGCACCGAGCCCTTGCCGAAGGACTGCGTGCCTACCACGGTGGCGCGGCGTAGGTCCTGCAGCGCGCCGGCGACGATCTCCGAAGCACTGGCCGAACCGCCATTGACCAGCACGATCAGCGGCTTGGCGCCGATGTCGTCGCCTGCCTTGGCGTCGAAGCGGGTGACATCCTTCGGGTCGCGGCCGCGGGTCGAGACAATCTCGCCACGGTCGAGGAAGGCGTCGGACACGCTCACCGCCTGGTCTAGCAGGCCGCCCGGGTTGAGGCGCAGATCGAGCACATAGCCCTTGAGCTTATCGTTCGGCACCTGCTTCTTGATGGTGTCGATAGCGTTCTCGAGGTCGTCATAGGTCTTTTCGGTGAAGGAGGTGATCTTCATGTAGCCGATGTCGTTCTCGACCCGGAACTTGACCGCCTTGACCTTGATGATGTCGCGCACAACCG
This sequence comes from Mesorhizobium sp. P2_B5, assembly GCF_056404775.1. Taxonomy (NCBI): domain Bacteria; kingdom Pseudomonadati; phylum Pseudomonadota; class Alphaproteobacteria; order Hyphomicrobiales; family Phyllobacteriaceae; genus Mesorhizobium; species Mesorhizobium sp. P2_B5. Next base: position 353,673 of record NZ_JBFUDJ010000001.1, read on the forward strand.
TCAGCTCGATCGGCTTGTCGGCGCCCTGGCGCAGGATGGTGAGCTTGATCGGCGTGTTGACCAGGCCGCGCATCTTCTCGACCGCGTCGTTCAGCGTCAGGCCGCGAACCTCTTCGCCGTCGATCTTGGCGATATAGTCGCCGGCCAGCACGCCCGCCTTGGCGGCCGGTGTGTCGTCGATCGGCGTGATCACCTTGACCAGGTCGTTCTCCATGGTGACCTCGATGCCGAGGCCGCCGAATTCACCCTTGGTCTGCACGCGCATGTCCTGCGCCTGCTCGGCATTCATGTAGGACGAGTGCGGATCGAGCGAAGCGAGCATGCCGTTGATGGCGTTTTCGACCAGCGACTTGTCGTCCGGCGGCGTCACATACTGCGCCCGCACGCGCTCGAAGATGTCACCGAAGATCGCCAGTTGCTTGTAGGTTTCGGAGCCTGCAGCGTTCGCCGTCGAGCCGGGCGCGCCATAGACCAGGCTCATCGCTGACGCGCCCATCAGCGCACCGGCAATAAGAAGCGACAGTTTCCGCATCATTTCACGTCCTTCCAGAGAAGCGGTCCGCCCACCATGGGGTCGGATCGACGGGTTTTCCATCCTTGCGGAACTCGACGTAGAGTTCCGGCGTGGCATTTCCATTCTTCGAGGCCGAGGTGCTTGCCACCCGGGCCTCTCCCATCGCGCCGACCGGCTCTCCTGCGAGCACCGACTGGCCAGACGCGACGCTGATTCTGCTCATCCCCGCCAGGACGACATGATAGCCGTCTCCCGCATTGAGGATCAAGAGTTGACCATAGGAGCGAAAAGGCCCCGCATAAAGCACATTTCCGTCCGCCGGTGCCGTGACGATGGCTCCCGATTGTGTCGCAACCATGTCGCCAAGCATCACCGCGCCGTTACCGTCATCGGCCCCGAAACGGCGCTTGATCTTGCCGGTGACCGGCAGCGCGACTTGACCCTGAAGCGCCGAAAACGGCGCCGAGGCGGTGAGGCGATTACCTTCCGGCACTGGCAGCGAGGCGAGCTCCGTCGACGCGGTGGTATCCGCGTCCGGCTTGTCGCCGTCAGCCGCCTTCTGCTCGCCTGCCTTAACTGCATCGGCCGCCTTGCGGCTCTTGTCGGCCTCGAGCGAGGCGATCAGTTCCTTCAGGCTGCCGGCCTTGGCTGCGAGGGCCTGGGATCGCTGCTTTTCCGCCGCCATTGCCGTCCAGGTGTCGGCCTCAAGCTTCTGCTTGGCCTCGAGCAGCATGGAGAGGCGTTTCTTTTCCGCCGTCTGCTCGCCGACCGCCGCCGTCAGCCGGGTCCGCTCGGCCTCGATCGAGGCCGTTACCCGCGTCTGCTCCTTGAGGTCGGCCAGCAATTTGTCGGTCTGCTGGCGCAGTTCCGGCACCACCGCGCCGAGCAGGATGGCGCTGCGCACCGACGACAGCGCGTCTTCCGGCTTGACCAGGATCGCCGGCGGCGGATTGAGCCCCATGCGCTGCAGCGCGCCCAGCACTTCAGCCAGCACGTCGCGTCGCGCCGCCAGCGAGACGCGGATCTTCTGTTCCTCGCCCTTCAGCCCTTCCAGCCTGGCGCCGATATCCTCGATGTCCTGGCCGAGCTTCTGCTCGGTCATCGCCGACTGGATCAGCGCCGCGGTGATCGAGGCATGGTCCTTCTTGACCGCCGCAATGTCGGCGGCAAGCTTGGCCAGCCGTTCGGACGACAGCGTGATCTCGGCCGACACCTTCTCATATTCGGCCCGGCTCTGGTCCGGATCGGGCGCCACGTCGAGCGTGTTTTCAGCCCGCGCAAGGCCGACCGACAGCAAAACCACGACTGCAGCGATGCCGCAGCGTGCGTGCCAGAAGCCCGTTCCTGATTTCCCGTTGTCAGCCATTGAAGCCCGACTCTATGCGTGGCTTCGTTAACGAACCATCAACCATGATCGAAACCGAAGCCTAGCATAAGACAGCCGCGCATTGGGGCGGAAATCGGTATGACGGTGATTGCGTCCACCGGTTTACGACCGATGGTACGGATGGCCCGAGAGAATTGTCGCCGCGCGATAAAGCTGCTCGCCCAGCATGACGCGCACCAGCTGGTGCGGCCAGGTTGCCGCGCCGAACGACAGCACCAGATCGGCCTGGTCGCGCAGCGGCTGGTCGTGTCCGTCGGCACCGCCAATGGCGATCACCAGCGCCTTGCGGCCCCCATCGCGCAGTTGGCCGATGCGGCCGGCGAAATCGTCTGAGGACAGGTTTTTGCCGCGTTCGTCGAGCAGGAAAAGGGCCGTGCCCGGCTGCAGCTGCGCCTGCAGCTTCTGGCTTTCCTCGCGGCGGCGCTCATTGGCGTTCTGGGCGCGTCCCTCGGCAATCTCGGCGACACCGGAGAATTCGAGCCCGATCGCCGGGCCGCTCTTGGCGAAACGCTCGAAATAGCGGTCGGCGAGTTCTCTCTCGGGGCCGGTCTTCATCCGGCCCACGGCATGAACGAATACTTTCATCCCGCCTCTATAAGCCGCGCGAGCGGCTTAGTGGAGGGTCTCTTCCTCGAGATCCGGCGCCTGCCACATCTTTTCAAGATTGTAGAATTCGCGGACTTCGGGGCGGAAGACATGGACGATGATATCACCCGAATCGATCAGGACCCAGTCGGCGCCGGACAACCCCTCGACGCGCGCCATGCCGAGGCCGGCATCCTTGAGCGCCTTGAGGAGATGGTCGGCGACAGCCGAGACATGACGGTGCGATCGACCCGACGCGACGACCATATAGTCGCCGAGGCTCGATTTCCCCTGAATGTCGATTGAGACAATATTTTCGGCCTTGGAGTCTTCCAGACTGGCAAGGACTGTCTTGATGGCACGGGATACGGCGTCGTCTACGCTGATCCTGGCCGGCGAAGGCACGATGTCGGCCTTCTTCCGCAGTGCTGTTCTCAGTGTATTTCCTTTCGCAGCAAGAACAACCAAATCACCCATGAAATCAGGTGACACCCCATAGATAGGCAGAGTTCCGTTGCAGTTTCAAGACGCAGGCTCTGCCGGGGCGAACGTGGCGCCCACCTTGCGGTTCCGCCGGGCTTCAAAAAAATCGGAACCCATGGCGTCCACAGGGGTTATCGACACACCCCCCAAACCGGAATTTCTCTGATGCCCATCGACCCCCAAAACACGCTTCTCACCGTGCAGGCCGGCCTTGCGCAACTGAGCACCCTGATCGTTTCCTATTCCTTCTCCGCCATCGGCGCCGTCATCCTGCTGGTTGTCGGCTACCTCGTTGCCGGTCTCGCCGAACGCTCGATCTCAGCCGGGCTCGGCCATATCCATGGCTTCGACGCGACGCTGCGCCATTTCTTCTCGAAGATCGTCCGATACGCCATCCTGATCCTGGTCGTCATCATGGTGCTCGGCCAGTTCGGCGTCCAGACGGCTTCGATCATTGCCGCGATCGGCGCCATCGGCCTGGCGATTGGTCTTGCGCTGCAAGGCACGCTGCAGAACATCGCCGCCGGCATCATGCTTCTGGCGCTCAGGCCATTCCGCATCGGCGAATATGTCGAGGTCGGCGCCATTGCCGGCACCATCGAGGAAATCGGCCTGTTCGCCACCAAGCTTCGCACGACGGACGGCGTCTATGTCTTGGCCCCCAATTCGACCCTCTGGAACCAGCCGGTCCGCAATTTTACCCGCAACGGCGTGCGCCGCAGCGACATCACGCTGACCATCGGCTCCTGGAACGACATCGACCTGGCGCAGAAGACGATGCTGGGCGTTGCCGGCGCCGAGCGCCGCATCAAGCGCGAGCCGGCGCCGATTGCCTTTGTCGCCACCGTCGGCGATGCCACCGTCGCCATCACCTTGCGCTACTGGACATCGGCGGCGGATTTCTTCGCCACCCAGATCGATCTCACCAAACGCGTCAAGCAGGCCTTCGACGCCGAGGCCATCTCGGTTCCGGCGCCGCCGCCGGAGGCCCGGCAGGAGGCTTCCGCCACCCGACAGTAGGTTTGTGGAACCCGTCTAGCGCTGCTCTTCAGGGGCGAAAGCGAGCTCCACCGGCAGCGGCGCCTGCGCCGACATCGGCGCGAAACTGCCGGTCTCCGTGGCGGGGACGGCGCGAGTCGTCGCCACCCGCCACAGCACGAACAGGCAGAAGACGGTGGCGATGACGATCGCCACATAGATGAAGGCCTGCGTTCCATAGACAGCCGACAGCGCCGTCACGATGCCAGGCACGATGAAACCAGACAGCGACCAGGCAAACAGCAGCGAACTCGACAGCGCCACCATGTCGTCCTTGCCGGCGCGGTCGGCCGCATGCGCACTGGCCAGCGAGTAGATCGATTCCGAGGCGCCGTCCCAGATCACATAGATCACCACCAGCAACGCCAGAGCGCCGCCGTCGAAGCCGATGGCGAGCAGGCCGGCGACGATGGCGAGTGCTGCAGCGCCGGCCAGCACGTAGCGGCGGTCGGTACGGTCGGAGATCCAGCCGAGCGGGATCTGCAGGATCAGCGTGCCGACCGGCATGGCCGAGAGCAGCAGCGCCACATCGGCCTGGCTGTAGCCCTTGGCCGTGGCGTGTATCGGCGCGAAGCCCGAAATCGCCATCGACAGGCCGCCGACGGCCAACATGCCGGCCACACCGACCGGTGAGATTCGCCAGGCGCGCCCGAGCGCCACCGAGGCCGCGCGAGGTGGTGGCGGTTGAGCTAGACGGGTCATCCCCACCGGCAGGATCGACACCGCGGTGAAGGCAATGCCGATCAGCGGCGCCTGCGCCGATGCGATGTCGACCGCCGCAAGCAGGGCATAGCCAACGCCGAGCCCGGCGACATAGGCGACGTAGAACACCGCCATCACCCGGCCGCGAATGGCGTTGGCTACGGCATCGTTGAGCCAGCTCTGGGCAACGATGAACAGGCCGCATATGGCAAAGCCATAAAGCGCGCGCGCCGCGATCCACAGCAGTGGATAGGTGCCGGCGCCAATGGCCGCGTTGGAGAGCGCAATCAGCGCCGACAGCACCATGAACGCGCGGGCATGCCCGACCCTTCTGACGAGAGGTCCTGTCAGGATGCAGCCGGCAAGGCCGCCGGCCGACAGGCCGGTGATGATCAGCCCGGCCCATGTCGGATCGAAATGCTCCACACCGAGCCGGACCGGGATGTAGGCAAACATCAACCCATTGCCGACCGCAATCAGCGCCATCGACACGACGACACTGGCAATGGCGATCACCGGCGGCGGCGCGGCGCCATGGTCCGGGTCGATGTGGGTCTTTGCGAACGTGGCCATATCCGCAGAGCATCGCCTACGCGGCAACGAAAGGCCGCCGCAAAAGCGACATCGGCAGGTCTTCCCTTCTCCCCCTGTGGGAGAAGGTGGATCGGCGCGCAGCGCCGAGACGGATGAGGGGTGTTCCAGCGGAATGAGACGTAAAAAGATTGAGGGATTCTAAGCGCTTAATTCTTGAGCGTAGCGATCCTTCCAACACCCCTCATCCGCCGCCTTCGGCGACACCTTCCCCCCAGGGGGGGAAGGGGAAAGTCAGCGCACCTTCGCAGCCCTGCGAATGGCGCTCGACGACAGCGAGGAGCGCGGGCCGTGAATAAAAGTCCAGGCCGGCGCTTTCATCCGCGCAAGCCGGGGCGCGTCGCCCTCGTCGACGCGGGCATAGTCGAAGGTCTTGGCGACGACCGAGGACAGGAAGGACAGCGTCGCACCCGGGCGGTCGATGACGGCGATCGGGAAGGTCATGACGATCTGGCGCCAGCGTTGCCAGCGGTGGAAGTCGCGCAACGAGTCGGCACCCATGATCCAGACGAAGTCGACGCCGGGATTGCGCGCCTTGACCAGCTCCAGCGTGTCGGCGGTGAAGCGGATATGATGCGCCGCCTCGAAAGCCGTGACCTTGATCTTCGGGTTCTTGGCGATCTGCTCCGACTGAAGCAGCCGGTCGCCGAGCGGCGCCAATTCCCTGGTGCTCTTCAGCGGATTGCCCGGGGTCACCATCCACCACAGCTGGTCAAGCGCCAGCCGCCGCAGCGCGATTTCCGCCACCAGCGCGTGGCCGGCATGCGGCGGGTTGAACGAGCCGCCAAACAGGCCGACGGCAAGGCCCTTCTCGGCGTGGGGCATGCGGAGATAGCGAGAGGAAATAGCGCCCTTACCCTCCCCCTTGTGGGGAGGGTCGATCCGCGAAGCGGAGCGGGGTGGGGGTGTTGCAGAATTCAGCGTCGTACCCCCACCCGGCTCGCTACGCTCGCCACCCTCCCCACAAGGGGGAGGGTAAGGCCAGCGCTCAAGGCCTCACCTGTCCCGACCCGCGCACGCGGTATTTGAACGAGGTCAGCTGCTCGACGCCGACCGGTCCGCGCGCGTGCATCTTGCCGGTGGCGATGCCGATCTCGGCGCCCATGCCGAACTCGCCGCCATCGGCGAACTGGGTCGAGGCATTGTGCAAGAGAATCGCCGAATCGATCTCGTTGAAGAAGCGCTCCACCGCCTTTGCATCCTCGGCGATGATTGCCTCGGTATGATGCGAGGAGAACGTTTCGATATGGTCGATGGCGCCGGCAATGCCGTCGACCAGCTTCACCGCGATGATGGCGTCGAGATATTCGGTCACCCAGTCGGCATCGGTCGCGGGCTTGGCGTCGAAGAACAGCTTCATCACCTCCAGATCAGCATGGATTTCGCAGCCGGCCGCACGCAGCGCGTCGAGGATCGGCACCAGATGGGTCGACGCCACGGCACGATCGACCAGCAGCGTCTCGGCAGCGCCGCAGACACCGGTGCGACGCATCTTGGCGTTGACGGCGATCTTGACCGCCATGTCGAGGTCGGCCGAGCGGTCGATATAGAGATGGCAGATGCCTTCGAGATGGGCAAAGACCGGCACCCGCGCCTCGCTCTGCACCCGCCCGACCAGGCTTTTGCCGCCGCGCGGAATGATGACGTCGAGATTGCCGGAGAGACCCTTCAGCATCTCGCCGACGGCGGCGCGGTCGGTGGTCGGCACCAGCTGGATGGCGTCTTCCGGCAGGCCAGCGGCTTTCAGCCCCTCGACCAGGCAGGCATGGATGGCGGCGGATGAATTGAGCGAGTCCGAGCCACCGCGCAGGATCACTGGATTGCCTGCCTTGAGGCAGAGTGCGCCGGCATCGGCCGTCACATTCGGCCGGCTCTCATAGATGACGCCGACGACGCCGAGCGGTGTGCGCACGCGCTCGATATGCAGGCCGTTCGGCCGCTCCCAGGCAGCGATCACATCGCCGACCGGATCCTTGAGTTCGGCGATTTCACGAATGCCGTCAGCCATGGCGCGGATGCGCGCCGGATCGAGCTTCAGCCGATCCATGAAGGAGGCGGACAAGCCCGATTCGTGGCCGTTCGAGACGTCGATGGCGTTGGCGTCGAGAATCTCCTGCTGGCGCGCGATGATCGCGTCGGCCATGGCGAGAAGCGCGGCATTCTTGGCGGTGGTGGTGGCGATGGCCAGCGGTCGGGCGGCGGCGTGGGCGCGGCGGCCGATATCGGCCATCAGCGCGATCGTGTCATCGCCGGATTTTTCATGCAGCTTCAGCATGGCTCATCCTCCGCTTACGTCGCCCCCGGCCCATAGCTGGCCGGCAGCTCGTATCTGGTCACCCGGATCGCTCACCACAAGGTCATCCCTGTGGATCATCGCCGAGCGCGCCTCGTAGCCGAGCACTGTTTCGATCTCGGCGGTTTTCAGGCCTGCGATCCTTACGGCATCGGCGGCATCGTAGGCAACCAGCCCGCGCGCGATCTCGCGGCCCTCGGGCGACAGGATCGCCACCGTATCGCCGCGCGAGAAATTGCCGCTGACCAGCCTGACGCCGGCCGGCAGCAGCGATTTGCCGGAGAGCAGCGCGCCGATGGCGCCGGCATCGACGGTGAGCCGCCCTGCCGGTTCGAGCTGGCCGGCGATCCAGGTCTTGTAGCCCTTCACCGGATTGGCGCTCGGCTTGAAGAAGGTGGCGCGCTCGCCACGTTCGATCGCCATCAGCGGCGACAGCCTGGTGCCGGAGGTGATGATCATCGCGGTGCCGGCGGCGGTGGCGATCTTGCCGGCGTCGAGCTTGGTGCGCATGCCGCCGCGCGACAGCTCGGAAGCCGCCGCCCCCGCCATCGCCTCGATATCGGGCGTGATGCGGTCGACCACGGAGATGAACTTCGCCTGCGGATCGCGCGCCGGCGGTGCGGTGTAGAGCCCGTCAATATCGGAGAGCAGCACCAGAAGATCGGCGCCCATCATCGTCGCCACCCGCGCCGCCAGCCGGTCATTGTCACCATAGCGGATTTCGGAGGTCGCTACCGTGTCGTTCTCGTTGATGACCGGCACCGCCTTCATCTTGAGCAGCGTCGAGATCGTGGCGCGCGCATTGAGATAGCGGCGGCGCTCTTCAGTGTCGCCCAGCGTCAGCAGGATCTGGCCCGACTTCAGCCCGCCCTTGCCGAGTGCATCCGACCATGCGCCGGCCAGCGCGATTTGCCCGACGGCGGCCGCCGCCTGGCTTTCCTCAAGCTTCAACGCCCGCTTGCCGAGACCGAGAATGGTGCGGCCGAGTGCAATGGCGCCGGACGACACGACCAGGATTTCGGCGCCGCCATTGGCCAGCACCGCAATGTCGTCGGCCAGCGAGGCCAGCCAGTCGCGCTTCAGCCCGCTGGTGCGATCGACCAGCAAGGCCGAACCGATCTTGACCGTGATGCGCCGGTATTTTGTCAGCGACTGCGCCGTCATCGCTATGAGTTCCAGCGGGTCTCGACGGGAGCGGCAGTCGCGTTGCGCGCTTCGCCAACCACCGCCATCAGCGCCCGCAGCACTGCTTCGACGCCTTCGCCGGTGACCGCCGACAACAGCATCGGCGCGCGACCGGCGGCGCGTTTCAGCGACGCGGCCTTCTTCTTGCGCTCATCGGCGTCGAGGATGTCGACCTGGCTGAGCGCCACGATCTCGACCTTGTCGGTCAAGCCATTGCCATAGGCATCGAGTTCGGCGCGCACGGTCTTGTAGGCCTTGCCCGGATTTTCCTCCTGCGCCGAGACCAGGTGCAACAAAACCCGCGTGCGCTCGACATGGCCGAGGAACCGGTCGCCAATGCCGACACCCTCATGCGCGCCTTCGATAAGACCCGGAATGTCGGCAATTACGAATTCGCGCGCATCGATGCGGGCGACGCCAAGGCCGGGATGCAGCGTGGTGAAAGGATAGTCGGCGATCTTCGGCTTGGCGGCGGTCACCGCCGCAAGAAAAGTCGACTTGCCGGCATTGGGCAGCCCGACCAGGCCGGCATCGGCGATCAGCTTCAGCCGCAGCCAGATATTCATCTCTTCGCCGGGCAGGCCCGGATTGGCGCGGCGCGGCGCCTGGTTGGTCGAGGTCTTGAAATGTTGATTGCCGAAACCGCCATTGCCGCCCTTGGCGAGCAGGAAGCGCTGGCCGACCACGGTCAGGTCGCAGATCAGCGTCTCATTGTCCTCGGCAAAGACCTGGGTTCCGGCCGGCACCTTCAGAGTCACGTCGGCGCCCTTGGCGCCGGTCATGTTGCGGCCCATGCCGTGGACGCCGGTCTTGGCCTTGAAATGCTGCTGGTAGCGGTAGTCGATCAGCGTGTTCAGCCCGTTGACGGCTTCCAGCCAGACATCGCCGCCGCGGCCGCCATCGCCGCCGTCGGGGCCGCCGAACTCGATGAACTTTTCGCGCCGGAACGACACCGAACCGGCGCCGCCGTCGCCGGAGCGGATATAGACCTTGGCTTGATCGAGAAATTTCATTGGACTACGCAGTTTCTGCTGTTGGCCTTGCGGCTTTGCTCTAACCTTGCGCCTTGCTCTAAACCAAGGCGGACCGAAGGGCGAGGCCGATTTGCGACTAAAGCGCCGGATGCCCTTTTGCCGGGCAAGCGGTAGCAGTGTTCGCGAGACGGAGCGTGGGGGGCGTGGGAATGAAGGTCGTCACCTATAACATCCAGTACGGCATCGGTCTGGATGGCCGCTACGATCTCGGCCGCATCACCGATGCGGTACGCGGCGCCGACGTGATCGCGCTGCAGGAAGTGACCCGCAACAATCCGAGGAACGGCAACCGCGACATGGTGGCCGAGATCGGCGAGGCGCTGCCCGAGTATTTTGCCGCTTATGGCAGCAATTTCGAGGTCAATGTCGGCTCGCGCCTGGAGGCCGGCCGCGCCATCACCACGACCTTCCAGCTCGGCAACATGGTGCTGTCGAAGACGCCCATCCAACTGTCGCGCAATCTGCTTTTGCCGCGCAGCCGCAGCCTGGAGGCGATGAACTTCCAACGCGGCGCGCTCGAGGCGCTGATCGAGACCCCGCTCGGCTTCGTGCGCTTCTATTCCACCCATCTCGACCATCGCAGTCCGGTTGAACGCGCCAGCCAGATCCGTTTTCTGCGCCAGCGCCTGTTGAACTATGCTCTCGAAGGCGGCGGTCTCTCCGGCATTCCCGAGATCGGCCTGCCGGACCTGCCCTATCCGGAAGCCTTCATCGTGATGGGCGACTTCAACATGCTGTCCGGCTCCTCGGAATATGTCGAACTCGTCGGCCGCTCGGACCATGAGTTCGGCATGCCGCTGACCGCCGATCTCGCCGTCGATGTCGCCCAGCGCCTCAACGCGCCGGACATCGTCACCTGGGTCGATCCCAACCGGCCGCAGGACACAAGCCGCCACAAGCGCATCGACTACATCTTCACCTCAGCCTCGCTCGCCGGATCGCTGAAGCGCCTGTGGGTCGATCAAAAAGCCGTCGGTTCCGATCATCTCCCGGTCTGGGTCGAGATGGGCTGAGCTAAGCCCGATCCACAACCGACGTTTCCAAACCTGTCGTTTGGAGCCACGCGCCTAGGTGTGTTGAGATTCAGGTCTGGCCGAGTCGAGAATGGTGGCTTCCGAGAACCGGAGCGGAGCGCACTTAAGTACGTGAGCACCGGAAGCGCAGGAAGCCGCCATTCGCAGACCGGCCTCACCTGAATATCAATACACCTAGAAGTGGACCCAGTTTCGCAGACTTATCCACGTCTTCCTGTCTAGCCGATACCGCTCGACCGGCACCTGGCCGGCGACGATCGAGTTCAGCATGCCCTGGCCGGCATACTGGAAGCCGCACTTGTGGATGACCCGGCGCGAGGCCGGATTGATGACCCTGGTCGAGGCCTGCAGCACCTGGGTCGACGTCCGCTGGAAGGCGAGGTCGACCAGCGCATGCGCTGCCTCCGTCGCATAGCCGCGCTTCCAGTAGGGCTCGCCGATCCAGTAGCCGAGCTCCAGTCCGCGATCGGTCATGTTGAGGCCGGCACAGCCGACGAAGGTGTCGGTGCCGGCGAGCGTCAGGGCGTACGCAATGCCGGCCCGGCGCGACCGGGTCATGGCCAGGAAGGCGCGCGCCTCGGCCTCGCCATAGGGGTGCGGCATGCGGGCCAGCATTTCGGCGACATGACGGTTGTCGGCAAGCTCAACCAGTTGCGCAATATCGGCTTCGCAGGGCGCCCGCATCACCAGCCGCTCCGTGGCCAGCACCGGGCAGTCTATCGCGTAACTTTCGTCTTCGGTGTCTTCCGCTTCGGCAACCATTTTCAGTCCTCCAGGCAAGAAAAAAGGGGAGATGGAAAACCCATCTCCCCTGATCCTTTTCCTGGCCCGATCCATTCACTGGTTGGCCAGACACCGGTTCCCGAGATGGGCGCCGGTTTTGTAGTGCGGAACCGGCTACTCCGCGGCTTTGGTAATCGGGTTGACCGATACGTAGGTTCGGCCGTTGGCTTTTTTGTTGAAGGTGACTGCGCCGGTCTCAAGCGCAAAAAGGGTGTGGTCCGTGCCCATGCCGACATTGACGCCGGGATGCCAGGTGGTGCCACGTTGACGGATGATGATGTTGCCCGGGATGACGGCTTCGCCACCGAACTTCTTCACGCCCAGGCGCTTGGAATGCGAGTCGCGACCGTTGCGCGACGAGCCGCCAGCTTTCTTGTGTGCCATCTAACTAACTCCGATGCGCCTCAAGAGGCGCTTGAATGGTCTTATGAACGCGTTCGCGTTCCGTTTCAAGTCCGATCCGGCGACCTTGTCGCCGGAAAAATCACTTCTTCGCCAGTTCCTTGGCCTGCTCGCGCCAGTCCTTGATCTGGTCGGCGCTGAAGGGCATGTGCTCGTCGATCTTGGCGACATCCTTGTCGGTCAGCTTGGCCAGCTGCGCGAAGGTGATGATGCCCTGTTCGGCCAGATCCTTGGCGGCGACCGGGCCGATGCCCTTGATCACGGTCAGGTCGTCCGGCTCGCCCTTCGGCGCCTTGAACAGCGGCGCCGCGACGGCGGTCTCGGCCTTGGCTTCCGCCTTCGGGGCAGCTTCTGCCTTGGCTTCCTTCTTGGCCTTGGTTTCCTTCGGCGCGGCCTCGGCCTTCGCCTCGGGCGCTACGTCGGCCTTGGCTTCCAGCGCCTTGGCTTCGACCTTGGCTGCGGCCTTCTTGGAAGGCTTAGCGCCACCCAGCAGGATCTCGGCGATCCTGACCGTGGTCAGAAGCTGGCGGTGGCCGATCTTGCGGCGCGAATTCTGCCGGCGGCGCTTCTTGAAAGCGATGACGGTGCGGTTCTTGCCCTGCTCGACAACTTCCGCCGTGACCAGAGCGCCATCGACGAACGGTGCGCCGAAGGTAACATTTTCGCCCTCGCCATGCGCGAGAACGCTGCCGATTTCGACGATATCGCCGACATTGGCTTCAAGCTTTTCGATCTTCAGGAGATCGTTGGCGGCAACGCGATACTGCTTACCGCCCGTTTTAATGACTGCGAACATTTTTTGCCTTTCGCTGTTCGGTCGGCCTTGATGAACCGCCTCTGGCGGTTCGGCCGTCTTTTTGTCAGTCTGCGGGTTCAAAAAACAAGCGGCGCGGAAGAACCCTCCACGCCGATTGCGCGCTTCCCCTAACCGAAGGTTCGGGTGAAGTCAAGGCAAACGGCCCGATTCCCTGCGGTTCCGGTCCTTGCTCCAGAGCGCGGACCGGCGGCGCCTGTCGACGCCGCCAATGCCTGATCAGGCAAGGCCCGCAAAGGAAGCGGAATTTCCCCGCGGATTTGGCCTTGTAACCTGCCCGCCCAGCCGTTATCTAGTGCGCCGCGCCGGCAACGGCCGACCATGACCGCGGAGAGGTGGCAGAGTGGTCGAATGCACCGCACTCGAAATGCGGCATGGGTGCAAGCCCATCGGGGGTTCGAATCCCTCCCTCTCCGCCAGATTTCTTGCCTAACAGATTGATTTTGTAGGATAGTTGTCGACGCCGCTTGCCTCCTTCCCAATGCGTTTCCCAAGGAAAATGCAACCGAAGGAGACAGGGAAATGCACGTCATAACTTACCTCGCAATATGCCTGCTGCTTGCCGCAGCGGGGCTCCGCACGCGCCTTCTACGCCTTCACCTTGCGCTGAGACTCCTCCGCCTGTCGAACACACTGGGCGACGCCGGCAGCCGCGTCATTCGCCAAGTCGAGCGGGAGGAGAAGCCATGAGCGCACACATGCGTCTTCTAAAGCCCTACGGCATGCCCAGGGGCATGGACCCGAGACAATGGCGCCAATCGGTCGAGAAGCGCCTTAACGACCACCTTGACTGCGCCATGAGCCTGATAACGGCGCTCGACCTCATGGAAGCCGACTGCGATCTGGAAAGCACAGACGACGACGAGCCGTCGCTCGGCTGGACGGAGCGCGGCGGATCAGGCTTGGCGTCATACAGTGCGCCAAACCTCGGCCACGGCAGCGACACATGCGACCTTGAGCTGGACAATGCCGACGACGAGGACGGCGGCGACACCGAGCCGAACGGCGACGAAACCGACTACATCGGCAATGAAGATGAAATGTGTACGGGCGACGAGCGCGACCCCGCCGCCCGTCACTTGGCCCGCAAGGCAATGCAGCGCCTCCGGGAAATTCAACAGGTGCCCTCATGAGCGACACAATCGACGCCATCGACAACCTCAACATGGCAAAGCATCTGTTTTTCGCAGCGCTGATGGCGTTGGCCGACATCGATGACATGCAGGAACGCAGTGCTATTGAAGCTGTGCTGAGCGAAGGTCTGGCGAAGCTCAAGGCAGGGGTTGCGACGCTTGAAGCAATCAGGGAGAACGGCGAGCAGCCAGACCACGACTGATCGGAACTTCCGCTTTGGAAGTTTGGCCCGTCCCCTCACGGTGGCGGGCTTTTCGTTTGATCTCCCCCGACCCCTTCAGATCAAATCTTGGTAGGCGACTAGCTCATCGACGAGAAGCGGCAAAGATTGCGCCTGCAGAGTGCCGAGAAATTCGGAGGGCGTTTTCGACGGATTTTTCAGCCGAGCACGACAGTTGCGAGCGGCGATTACCACCGCAGCGGGATCAAGACCGAATTGCTGATAGAGGAATTCATCCGGGTGTAGGATCTCAAGCTCGTATTGCTGGGAAACGCTGGCTGGGAAGTCCTTCAAATTCATGGTTACGATCGCATCGGCGCCCGTGTGAATTGCCGCGGCTAAGACGTGGCGATCATCCGGATCGGGCAATTCAAGAGCAGGTATCAAGCCTTCAAAGCCTTCGACCAGGCAACCGAGAACGCTCGCGTTCATGAGTTTCCGGGTTCGGTCAAGCTTTGCCGGATCCAAATCAGGACGGTCCTTTAAGAGACTTCTTGTCCACTCATCATGGATCATTTCAGTCCAACGGGCTCGATAAATCCCGCTCCCGGCCAGCTCCAATATGAAGTCTCGCAGCGGAGCGGGATAAAGCACACAGGCGTCCAGAATGACTGTATAGCCGGCGATTCTAATAGCCCATCCCCATCTCTTGGGCCTGAGCAGCCAACTCATCAAGCGCCTCGCGGCGTGCTCCCTCCTGAACCTGTTTAAACGCGGCTACGTCGCTAAATCTAATCCGACGATGTGTCCCCACCTTGTGGAAGGCGATTTTCTTCATCTCCAAAAGCTTCACCACATGAGGCCGAGACACGTTGAGATAGTCTGCCGCCTGCCGGGTTGTCAGCTCGGCATGGAGCGGGATTAAGGTCACCGCGTTGCCCTGAGACATCTCAGTTAGGAGGTGGGTAAGCAACCTCGCCGCGGCCGTCGGCAGTGTTAACTCCTCGCCATCATCCAACCGTATGCGGAGGGCCTGTTTTGTATGCCGAGATAGAGTTCGGCTTGCCTTAGCTGCCAGCTCGACTTCAGCCGGCGTTGGCACAACAGTGCCAGGATATTCGAGTAGCATGGCTGTTTTTCTCCCCTTGCAGTGGTCAGAGGTATGATCGCATTCGCGTATAAACGCAATAAACGAAACGTATGAACGTTCCCTTGCCGCCTGATTCAAGATGACGCAGGCCGCCTGCAGACCTTACTTCCAGCGCTTACCTGGCCGGCTTGTCCGTCATTGGCTTGCTTTGCGGTAGGCGTTCGGCGTGGTGTCCGGAGTACAAATCAGGTCCGACATTGTTCCCGTTACTCAGGGCGAGTGCGCGAAGGATGCCGCGACGAGCCGCAGCGTATGCGTAGCCCCTGGCCCTACCGTGATCGTCCTTCCCGTCTGTGCACTGGCAAACACGTCACCAGCGGCGGAAAGCTCCACGAAAAAGGCGCCGAAGTCATTCAATTCCGTCAGATTGGTCCACGTCTGGGCACTGGCGTTGACCTCGTCGAACACCGCGGCAGCGATAACGCCGCCTGCCGGACAGTTTATGGAAGCGCTGACGGAAGTCGCGCTGACAACTGCTGGTGTGGCGGTGTCCGATATCGTCGTCGCTATTGCCGTCGCGCGCAGCAGCGAGCAGAGATAGCCGATATTGCTGGCGCCTGGATTGGTGAGCGTCAACGACACGGTGCCGCTCGTGCCGGTTGGCACCGCAGCGGCATAGCCGGCAATATTCTTGCCGCCGGTCGCAAGGTGCTGAACCCTCTTGTTGGCCGTTACGCCTCCGATCGTTATTGTCGACGGAAAGCCCGCTCCTGAAACAGTGCCATCGTAGCAAATGAACGCGATTAAAACACGGTCGTCGGCTTCCGCCCCGAAACTCATGCCTGCAAATGACGGGCTGCCGCCAGCGACGAGAGCGGAAGCTGTGGCCACACTGGCGATTGTTGAGGGGGTGGGCGGCGGTGGTGGCGTGCCAAGATCCGGCTTCGGGACCGGCCTTTCCAACAACACGAACGGCCCTGCCGAAGCGAAGGCATTCGACGTACCTGGACCGATCGGCAGCGTGAGGGGGTTCTGGTCGGCCTCAAATCTGACCGCAACCAGCCAGTCACATGTCACGGTGATCGCTTGTCCAGATGTCGGCGCGCTCGTGAAGCCTATCCACCCATCCTCTTGCACGTAGTCAACATCTTCGACCTGCGTAACGCCAGCGACCTTCACGACGAGGTTGGACACGATGGCAATCGGCCGGCGGTATGGGCGATCGGCATCGGCATAGGTTTTCTTGATTTGAAATTCGAGCGTGACGCCGTTGCCGGTGCCGATGTTTTCGTCTGTCAGCGTGTTGTCGAGCGGATCACGAAGCGGGAAGGAATTGGCAGCGCCGCGCCGGCCAAGCACATGAGCCATGAAGGCCCGAATCTCGGCGATCGGCCGATTATTCAGCGAGACCTCGTATTTCCACAGCGCAACGGGCCAGTCCTGATTGCGGTCTTCATAGCCGCCAGAAAGCGGCGTGATCGTGGTTTGGAATACAGGCCCCATCCTCATGCCGAGAGCGAACTTGTCGTTGATGGCGACGCTGTCTGTCATGGCTTGGCCCTCATTAGCGCCGCTGGCGGGTCAGGCTCAAACTGCGAAAGGTTTGCCCTCAACATGCGCTGCAGGAGGCGCCAAGACGGCGGATCTTCTATGCGACCGTGAACCGGCGGCGATTCCCACGGCTTCAACCGCAATGAATGCATCTGGCAGCAGTATGACGCGAAGATTGCGGCCTCGAACCAGCCGCCACCGTTGTTTGCGATCATCCATGTGATCTGCTCGGCGCGGCCTGGGCGCGTATCCTGGCGCGCGATTTCGATACACCTCTCAAGCGCCTCCCGATCGATAGGATCAAGGTGCGAGCCGTCGGCTTTCTCACCTGGCTTCAGGAAGCCCCTTACAGGCAGGTTTGGCGTGCGCTGGAGTCCCTCAGTCATCGAAAAACTCATCCTTGTTGCCTTCGAGATCGTAATAACTGGGCAGCATTCCATTGCGCCGCGCGCGGCCGGCTGTTTTCGGGTCGACCCTGCTTTGCGAGGTCAGGCGCAGGCTTCGGGCGCAGGCGAGCATCGCCCGGCTCTCGACAGAGCGCATCCGCAGAAGCTTTTCGTAGCGAGCAATCCCGCCATCGACCTTCAGCCATTTGGGATTGAAGCGGGCTATCATGGTCGAGAGATCTCGCGTCGAGACAGCGTGCCGACAGTAGCCTGCCAGCAATTCGGCCGATTCTCTGGCGATGAAATCCACCGGGAGGCACCGGAGAACGTCCAGCCAAACATCGGTTTCGGCCTGGCTCATAGCTTCCGGCGGCTGCATAATCTTACCGTCGACCTTGGATGAGATCGTGGTTGTTTCAACCGCGGATTTTCTGCCTCTGGCACCCATTGCGAATTTCTAACCTTCAGCGAAAATTCTGGACGAAATTGAACGTGAAGCTCCCGGAGCGGTCGGCGGTTTGGACCTAAAATTTGTCGCGATGGCCCGCCCCTGGGTCACTGCAGCTTGGCCGGCGCATTCTCATCGAGGAGCCAGCGTCTCACCTCTGCCAGGCATTCGGCTTTCCACTCTGCATGGACGGCGCGGCGAAGCTCAAGGAAGTCGGCAACCTCTTCGGGAGTGGGGTCGCCGTGGTCGAACAGAAACAACTCGTCGCGCTCAAGCTGGCGTTGAATGGCGAGATCGAACGCAGCGCCGTTCTTCGCCTCAATCTGCTCTGGCGTCAGTCCGTCTAGGTTGATGTTGATGATCATTTGCTGCCTCTTGGTTTGGTGACAGTGACAGGCTTGCCGGCTCTGGATGACAGTTGCCATGCGGCGGTGTTGCTGCCGGGCACGATGCCTTCTGCGACATTCTGAAGGCACGTCCACATGTCGCCCTGGTAGGTGACCACGGCGCCCTTGTCGTAGGGCACGGCGCGTTGATAGGTGCCGAGATACTTGACCCCTATCACCTTGCCCTCTTCCAGCGCTTTGATGCGGGCTTCCGCTGCAGTGAGGCGTTCACTTGCTCTGAGACCAACAGCACGCGCTAGGCCAATGCCGTTGCATGCCATCTCTACAAGCCAGTGATACTGATTGTGCGTGATGCTGCAGAATTCGTTGCCCTTCGGAGTGCTGTTGGCCTTCATCTTTGCGAGGCCGTTCTTTAACGCCTTTCGGACACGTTCGCATTCCACGTCGACCAGCTTTTCAAAGTCGTCAGCCATGGGTCGCACCGAACTGTTCGAAGGTCCGTTTGGTATCGACAGGGCCGAGCATCCGCCAAATTCCCTTGGCGTTCTGCGGCCTGAAGTTTGCCGGGATCGGCAGCAGCGCCTCCCAGACAATGCCCTCATGCTCGACGCGTGCGCCTTCAGAAAATTCCTTGCCGCGCTGCCAGGTTTCGGCATTCACCACTGCATAGCTCATGATCGTTTCTCCTACGTCGGGCTGTTGCCAGACGCGTTCCACTGGACGGCGCTGATCGTGGCGAAGGCATTGTCTCGGAGACGCTGCGCGGCGAAGTAGATCGACGGCATCACACCGGTCAGATTTCGTTGCCATAGCGAAATCATCGTGGTTGACGTGGTCGCCGGCGAATCTGGCGAGTCGGATAGCTGCAGACTGGCATGCTTCGCGCTCTTGATCTCGACGCCTTCAGCATCGCCCGCAATGCCGGCGCCGTCGATCAATCCCAAGGTGCCGGCCGACAATCCATCAACGGCCATCGCAGGCACGCCGCACATTTCGCCGCCTGTCGGACCCATCAGCGGAAACGCTCTACCGCCACCGCCGATCAACGTCGCGGCGCGGCGCCCGACATCCGGCGACATGACAAACAACGGCTTGGATTCCGCTGTGATTTGGACGGCCTCGAACAACGCGTAGCAGTCAGCCAGGGCTGCCGATTCGGTCGAACCGGATGAAGCCTGCGTAGGCGTCGAGCCATCGGTGATCGCGGCGAAGAATCCGACGTCGACGCCCGCTGAAATCGCCTTGCGCAATTCGTTCGATAAAAACGCCTCGCCGGCCGTGCTCAGCCAATTCAAAAGTTCCTCAGAGAAAACCAGGATCGAGGTCGCTTTCATCGGATCCAGATTGACGCTGTCTAGAGCGCTGCGCTGAACCTTGATCGCCTGCGCCTCGCCAACCCTGGTCACCTGGGCGGCACTGGTCAGATATGAAACGCGCTGCCGAAGTGGCGCCCGCATCATCATCGAACCGTCGAGCAGGCGGAAAAACGCCGACGAGTTGCGAAGCAATGGCGCGAACGACGTCAGGATCGTCCTTGTGTTGGCGAGCGCCTCCTGGTCGCTGTCGGTCGATAAATGCGGCGCGACTGCCGCCTTGACGCGGTCCGGCATGCGCATTCGTTCGGCGAACTCGACAGCCTCGTTTAGTTGGCCGCCGCCCATGGCGATTGCCTTAACCCACAACGCCATGTTGGCGGTGCTCGGATTGTCGACCATTGAAATTGCGGCGCGCATTGGAATCTCCAAATCAAAGAAATCATCGTTCCCAAGCAACAGAAAGAATTGTCACACGTGACGCAATGGATTTTATCGGGGAAAGATATCAACGGCCTTCAGACTTGCCAGCAACTCGGACGCTGCCGCCTCGATAGCCTTCTTGTCGTTGGCAACGTCTGGATCGAGCTTCTGCAAATTTACCAGGAGTGCGCTAATGCGTTTCTTATGCACCGGAACATTGAGCAGGATGATGCCAGCGTCGTAGCGCGCTCGCTCCTCTTGCTTCCGAATCCGGTCGGCCTCGCGCCGCTGATCGGCGGTTCTCGCTTTGCCGCCGGTCATCGCGTTCGCGTCCTGAGCGCGCCGCCGCAATGCGGACAGCTCTCGACGTAGCGTTTCGCCTTGCCGGTGCGCCGCTTGATCTCGTCGGCAACAGCCGTCGTGGAATTCAGGCCTTTGGTCGCCCGGACATGAGCCAAAACGTCTTCGAACTCGTCTTCCGGGATGCTGGCGAACAGCATGCATCGGTAGACATAGGCGCGGGAAACGCCCATGACGCGTGCCGCCTCAGCTACGGAAAACTCAGCCTCGCCGCTGTTGCACATGCCGAGATAGTCATCGAGCGTGAAGTTTGGCTGGTCGGAATGGGGGTGTTCCCCTGGGGAACGGTGCTCGCCGGTCATGAGCGGCCCCGCCGTCTGTCAGTCCAGCCGCGCCGTTCCATAGCTCTGGCAAGTGCCGGGCTGGTCTCAATGGATTGGGAAGGCGGGGTGTCTGTAGGCCGATCAGCACCAAGGGTATGTGGTAAACTATATGCAGGTGACGTGGTCACCCCATCCAAGTCGGCATTTCCGTCGTTATCGGGTGACGTGGTCACCCCAATCGGGTGACGTGGTACTGCCATGCTCTTTGAAATGGGGTGACGACGTACTGCCATTCGGGTGACGTGGTCACCCCGCGTTTTTTTCCGGGGAGGGAGAGTTTCCTTCCGCCATTTCATGAAGTCCTTCGTCGCCGGCATTGCGCTGTGTGTCGGATAGTCGAGTGGGTATTCCGTCAATGTCCAGGTGCTTGCCCGGCTGCGGCCTTCAGCGCGTGCTTTCCAGTCGAAGTGTCCTTTCTTCGCGAGTTTGACGAATCCCAGTTCCACCAGCCTGTCGCAAGCGCGGTCGGCGGGTCGGTTGCTGCAATTGATGGCGGCGCACATCTCGTCGCCGCTGAAGCCGATGTCGCCATTGTTCGAGCCGTTATACCTGGCCTTGAACTCGACATAGAGAGAGCGCTCGTACACGTCGAGCGATCGCCACGCCGGGCATTTGGTCAGCCATTCGTATAGGCGCAGATGGCGAGGTTCACGGGAAGTGTTGCCCATCAGCCGCCACCGCTTGCTTGCGGAGATGGATCGCCTGAGGTATTCTGATACCTGTCGATCCGGTCCCAACCTTTCGACATCTCCGATGAGCCCGCCGCCCCGCCCGCGGCGGGTTTCTCGTTAGGAGGTCCCATCCGCGCCTCCCTGTCGGCGGAGGATGTTGGCTTGCCGGACGGCTTCGATTGCAGAAGGCGTATCTAGGCCGAATCTAGTCTTGATCGTCGGGACGATCGCTTTGCCAACATGGTCGGGATCTGTTGCAAGCCACCGTGCAGCGGCGGCGACTGCTTCGTCGGGCTGAAGATCGATGCTCATGGCGCCCACCCCATGACGATGCTCATCAGGAAGGCGACGGCGGTGCAGAGGGTGATGGCCATCTTATGCGGCCACCGGCTGACGCGCGGCGATGCGCGAGCGAATCCAGTCTTCCACCTCGGATTTGACAAAGGCGATGCGCTTGTCACCGAGCGGAACCGGCTGCGGAAATTTGCCCGCCGCTCGCTTTTCGTTGATGGAAGTTCGGGAGAGGCTGGTAATCCGAGCCGCTTCCTTGATCGAAATCAGAACAGCGTCGCTGTCCATATTTGCCACCTTTCGCTATGCGAGTTAGGTGGCCTCTATGGTCGCCACCGTCGTCGCTGTTGACGGTGTCGTCTATTGATAGGGTTTCGGATTGATCCGCTAGAAGGAAGAATTTCGGGAATTTTTTACCCGGCTTCCTCAACGATGCCGTATAGAGCGCCGTTGCCCTCGGCTATCGCGTCGTTGACAAGCTTGTAACTTGTCTCAATTGCACCGCGGCTTCCCCGCGCTGGAGCACCCTTCAACTGGTCTGACGCCCATTGGAAAGCCCCATCCTGGTTGTCGGCATAGCCAGCGAGTTTAAGCCAAGCCTTTTCTTTGCCAGCGACCGAAGAGCGACCCGCCAATGCTCTTCTAGCCAAGGACCAGCGCACGACATGCCGCTGGTTGTGGAAGGCGGCTAAGGCCGGTTTCATTCCGCCTTTTTTGCGCGCTCCGTTGCCTGTGTAGATCCCGCTCAATTCAGTGGCCACGGCTTTACCTAGCCACTCCGGAAGCGGTCTGCCATTTTCAAACATAAGCATGAAGGCCATCACCAAGCCGCGAAAGTCGCCAGCTCGCCAACGTGCTTCCTCCCTTGCTAAGGCATCCTCGAACCAGGCCTCAGTGTCCATTTCGCTCCGCCTTGCCGATCGGCACCACATTCGTGCCGCCCTTCGTGCTCGACACATAGGCCGCCCATGCGTCCATCAGCTTCTTGCGCTTCGCCAGCGCCGAGCCGCGGCGGTATGCCTGCTCGACCTCGTCGCCGACCTTGTGCGCCAGCGCCATCTCGGCGACATCCCGCGGGAAATTCGTTGCATCGCCGCACCAGTCCCGGAAACTCGACCTGAAGCCGTGCACGGTGAACTCGCCTTTTTTCATCCGACGCAGGACAGCCGTCATCGCCATGTTGGACAGCGGCTTTTTCGGCGCGGCACCGGGGAATACATAGTCGGATAGCCGCTTCGCCTGAAGGCCCTTGAGCACGGCAACGGCGCGCGCTGAGAGCGGGACAACGTGTTCCTTGCCCATCTTCATCCGCTCGGCGGGGATCGCCCACAGGGCTTTCCCTAAGTCGAACTCTGGCCACTTCGCGTTCAGCACTTCGCCCGACCGTGTCGCGGTGAGAATGCAGAGTTCGAGTGCCCTGGCGCCGAAGCCATCAACGCCCGCGAGTTCAACCATGAAGGCCGGGACGTCTGCATAGGCCATAGCTGCATGGTGACCTCTGGCGAGCCTCTGGCGGGCCGGCAGGATATGGTCGAGGTGACCTTTCCAACGGGCTGGATTTTCGCCTGACCGCAGCCCGACCGCCTTGGCATAGTCGAGCACCTTCTCGATGCGGCCGCGCAGCCGGGAGGCGGTTTCCTGCTTCTCTGCCCATAGCGGCCGAAGCACCCGGACCACCTCATCTGTGGTGACGTCGCCGACGGGGATCTTGCGCAGCGGCAGCGCGTATTCCGTCAGTGTCATCTTCCATTGTGCCGCGTGCTTCGCGTTCCGGAAGGTGTTCTCTTTCGAGGTGAGCAACTCGTCGGCGCACTCTCCGAAGGTGCGCAGCTTTACCGATCGCCGCCGATGCGCCATCTCTTTCGTAGGGTCGCCGCCGTGCTTGATAATCTCGCGCGCCTCGTCGGCCCGGCTTCGCGCATCGGCCAGACTGATCTTGCCTGACGCATTACCGTAGGAGCCGAGTCCGAACTCCCGGCGCACGCCCTGGCGAATGAATATGAAAACCCAACTGCGCGTTCCGGACTTCTGAACATAGAGCCACAGGCCATCGCCATCGCCATGCCGACCGGCCGGCAGGCCCTTTATTTGTGTATCCCGAAGTTTGTGGCGCGCCATTCTTTCCTAACGGCTTTCCTAACGAGCATGGTTGCCAGCAAAGTCATTAACGTGCAATATGTTCTGGGATATTTGCATGGGGATTAGGAAAAGCAAGGGGTCGCCTGACAATAAAGTCAGCAAAATCAATCGTCTGGCGGTCTCCCTCTCCGCCATCCCACATTGAAGTTATTAGATATTTTCTCGCATTATAACGATAGCCCCCGAACTGCCCCCGTCGGTTTCCGCTTATCTTTTCGTCACCGTGGCAAAGATGGTAAATTTCCCGAGTTCCTTGCTTCGTCGGAAAAAGGCGATCTCGGCGGGATCGCTTGTCGACCGTTGTCGGCCTTTCTCGGCAACGACGGGCCTAGTTAAGGCCGACTCGCGATTACGGCGTCCACCGACCGCGACACGTGATAGGTTTGACGCGGGTCGCCTATACTACAAAGGTTCTCGACGTCGGAAATCCGCCTAAAGATTAGCGGGCGGTCACTCGTGCAGATCGTGGAGGCCCCACTTTCGAACCCGCCCCGTCTGCTGGAAATGCCGGGGGATGCGCTACCGGCGGGATCGAAGCGGCGTTTGCTGCTTCGACGCAGCGGGCTCTGACTGGATGAGATGACATTGACGGGATGACAGATCAGGAGCAAAGTTGAGCGCACTGACCGAGCCCGGGCGGCCCGGCCGAGACCGCGTGTGCGATGAAGACCTCGAGCAGCACGGAGACTGACGGGAGGAAGAAATGAACCGGGTCAAGGACGTTTGCGATCGAGCACGATTGCTATGGCTGCGGGTGGTGCGATCGACCCACCCTGTCGACGATGTCGAGAACAACGAGCTTTATCGGCTGATCGACGGCAAAAACAAGGTCATCACCGGCACCAACTTCGAGGCGTCCCGCTTCGACATCAAGACCCGTCTATCGCGGTGGGAGAGCTACACGCCGCCGAACGTTAACTGAAAGCTATTCCGGTTCGGAGTACTTTGGAGAGCCCAGCCACAGCAGCGATCGAGCCGAGCAACGACATGATCGTTCTGCCGTTCCACCACGCTTACCGCAACAAACTTCGGAATGATCCCTGTGCGCACTCAAGACGATTTCATGCTCGTCTCGCCGTCGCACTACGACCCTGAGCGCTACCCGCCGGGCTCTTGCATTCAATAGGTCCGACGCCCACCATTTTAGCCCGCAGCCTCAACGGTTGCGGGCTTTTCATTTGGCGGTGGGGACTAGCGGGATTAGCGGGCAAAATGCCGTCGCTTTCGAGTGTCAGCAGATGTGGTAAGGTTGAGTGTCGGCGAGTAGCAGAGGTCCAGCAACAATGACTTTGAGACGAACCAGAGCCTACGGCACATCCAGCTTGGTTCTAGCCGTTTGCATTGTATTTGCTTGGCAGAACGCCGCTGCCGCTCAAGATTGCGACGCAGCCGCGACGCCTGGCGTCAATTGGCAGGACTGTGACAAAAAGCTTCTCATCCTAAAAGGACAGGACCTGAGCGGGGCGAACCTG
The DNA here is from genome assembly GCF_056404775.1 of Mesorhizobium sp. P2_B5. Taxonomy (NCBI): domain Bacteria; kingdom Pseudomonadati; phylum Pseudomonadota; class Alphaproteobacteria; order Hyphomicrobiales; family Phyllobacteriaceae; genus Mesorhizobium; species Mesorhizobium sp. P2_B5. Next base: position 378,626 of record NZ_JBFUDJ010000001.1, read on the forward strand.
ATCGGTGTTGATTTCACTTCGACCGACCTCAGGAACAGCAATCTCCTTGCGGCAAATTTTGAGAAGGCAACGCTTGTGCGTGCTTCCCTGGCCGACTCGACCGCCAAAGGCGCCCGGTTCGACAAAATCGAGGCCTACAGGACCGACTTCAGCCATATGGACGCGCAGGGCGCTGTGTTTACGGGCGCGGAAGTGCAGCGCTCGAATTTCCAGGACGCCAATCTGACCAATGTTGATTTCACAAAGGCGGAATTGGGGCGAGCGCAGTTCCATGACGCCGATATCAGCGGCAGCCGCTTTTCGTTTGCCAATCTCGCGCGGGCGGACTTCCGAGGAGCGACGTTCACCGCGCCGATAGACTTTGACCGCGCTTTTTTCTTTCTGACCCGTATCGAGGGCCTCGATCTTTCCAATTCGGCGGGTCTATCCCAGTGGCAGCTCAACATGGCTTGCGGAGACGCCCGGACCGAGTTGCCTTCCGGCTTGACGAGGCCTGAAGATTGGCCCTGTAGCGAGCCATAGGCTCGGCGCCGTGTCGCTGCCGGGGCTGAAATCGTCAAGCGCGCCCTTGCGGGGGTAAGCTTCGGGATGGCTGCATGCCTCCTGATGGCCGGCATGGGCGCCTATATGCTGTTTCGCTAGCGCCTTTTCGTGAGGAGACTATGGGCAAGCATTTCCGCGACGAACAGATCGAGGAATTCCTAAAAGTCTACGTCGCGAGGTTCCCGGACGCCGTAGAGCGAATGGAACATGTCATGTTGAATCCGTTCGACGATAATGACGAGCTGATGTCCCAGAACTTCCGCGAGATTTATCTGGTCGCACAGTCCATGGAATTCTTCACGGCATACGCGACGCATGAGCCGAGTGCGATCCATCATTTGGTCAGGGACGTCGCGAGACGTGTGTCGGATGGGCTTGGCCCTATGGGATCGAGAAAAATCAACTACTGACGCGCCGCCTGGATAGCAAGATGCCCCACCGGAATCAGCCGGTGGGGCTCTTGGAACAGCCCACTTAGGGACTAGCTGACGGGGCTGTTCGGCGGTGTGACCCGGGGAGGATCACATGTGCAATTTGGCGCCTTCCTTTGCCCGGCACATCGGCCGAACAGATGAGGACGGTCCCCGTGCCTTGCACTCTTGTGCCGGCGGTGCGGTGGTGATTTGCTTCTTCCGTCATAGTCAGGCACCACGGTGAAGAACACCGGCCGGCGGCCGCGGTCGGCAGCCTTGCAATCCGAGCAGGCGAACAGCCCGACGAGATCCTGATGCATTGACCCGTGATCAGGACCAAGCCTGTCGATGAGCGCCTGAACGTCTGGCTTTGTGGATTTGCAGCAAACCGGGTGCGCGCAATTGACGTAGACAGATTCGCGGGCGGCAAGGGTGTCGGCGAGGGTTTTTTGAGGCATGGCGATCTCCATTCGAGGGGTCGCCGCAACGAGGGGAAATATAGGAGGCAAGGCTTGAAGATGACAGGGAAAGAGGACAAGTTTGAGAAGATCGACACTAAGCTATCATCGATCCAATCCGATATGACTTCGCTGCGTGCGAAGGTCGATCATCTCCCAAGCGCTTTCAGTGTTGTGCAGATTACTGGCATCTTGCTGGCACTGGTTATCGCCAGCATGGGTGGTGTGCTTGCCGTCCTGAAGTATGTCGCTACTCCCTAAGCGCGGCCATGCTAGTGATGGTGAGCGCCCGGGGGTGAGGCTTCAGTAAGGCTTAAGCCCAGGTTCAGGAGGCGGCGCGTTCGGGTCGGGGCAATCAGACAATTGCTCACACGCAGGAGGCCGATCGCCAACTCCGCCATAACGTTCCACCAGTTTTGCGAATCCGTAGGCGAAGGCGAAAAGAAGCGCCAGGACAGCCACTATTCGGACGGCCATGCGGGATTATAGCACGATCATCCCGGCGCGTTTGTTTAGGCTTCCCTAACGTAATATGATCTCTTGTCAGCCGGCACCCATTGCCGGTTAGGCCCGGTGGTCAAACCCCAAGCCCCCCGCCCTTGACCGCTGGGCCGCCAGTAGCCGCGCCAGCGCGCATTTATGCCGACCGTCTGCCAATGTTGGCGCGACAGGAAAGTGCATCGTTTACTCAATTTCCAATTGCTGGACTCGCGCGATGCGTCGGTAGTTTAATTTTTGCATCAGGCCAAGGAGTGGAAGGGTCGCGAACTGGGAGGAACTAGACACATGGATTTCGAATTCGACATCCGCCATCCGTCTGACGATCAGCCGTACGAAATCACCTCTTTCGCCCAAAAGTACGGCCTTACGATCCCAATTGCGGACGCCGTGCTCTTCGCTAGAGGACCGTCGCGGACGGCATGCGACGCTGCCGCATTGGCTTTCCTCTGCGCTATTGCCGCACAAGCCAAGAGACAGAGGGCGCAATAGGCTCGCCAGACGGCCGGCGGGGCTCCTAGGCAAGATGCCCCACCGGAATCAGCGGGTGGGGCTCTTGGAACAGCCCACTTAGGGACTAGCTGAAGGGCTGTTCGGCGGTGTGACCCGGGGAGGATCACATGTGCAATTTGGCGCCTTCCTTTGCCCGGCACATCGGCCGAACAGATGAGGACGGTCCCCGTGCCTTGGACTCCCGCATAACAAATGATGCTGCGACGGCGCCGGCCGCACCAGAATCATCGGCATGGCTCGGGGTAATATCAAAGTGGGCGACGAGGTCGCCGTCACCGCCGTTGTGCGAGGTCGGGTGACACGCTGCTGAAAAACCGATCGAAACTGTTCCGGAAACGTACGAAACGTCTAGTATGCCCACATGCCGGGGACTCGCATCGCTTTTGGTCCGTTCGTACTCGATCCCGACATCGGGACGCTCCTTAAAGAGCAGATCCCGATCGCTGTTGGGCATCGTGGGCTGACGCTGCTTGCCGCGCTTACGGCACGGCCCGGTGAGATCCTGACCAAGGCCGAGCTGATGGACGCTGCCTGGCCGGGCACTGCCGTCGAGGAAGGCAACCTTACCGTCCAAATCGCGACACTAAGAAAGGCACTCGGTCCGGCTGACAACGGCGGCGAGTGGATCGCCACGGTGCCTCGCATCGGCTACCGCTTCACCGGGACTGTCGAGCCGGTGGCGAGCGCATCCCGCGGACCGATACCACCGTCCGGCAAGCCGTCGATTGCAGTGCTGCCTTTTGCCAATTTGAGCGGCGATCAGGACCAGCAGTATCTCAGCGACGGCATAACCGAGGACATAATTACGGAGCTGGCCAGGTTCCGCTCCCTCCTTGTCATCGCGCGCAATTCATCTTTTCAGTTTCGCCATCCGGCATTGGACATCGCCGAAGTCCATCGCAAACTCGGAGTTCGCTACCTCGTCGAAGGCAGCATACGAAAGCTCGGTGATCGCATTCGGATCACCACACAGTTGATTGACGCCGCCACCGGCACCCACCTGTGGGCCCAACGGTACGACCGGGCCCTCGACGATATCTTCGCATGGCAAGACGAGGTTGCGGCGCTTATCGCCTCGATGGCCGAAGGCCAGGCGGAGGCCGATTCGGCGAGCCGGACCAGACGCAAGCCGCCGGCCGATTGGGATGCATACGACAACTATCTGCAGGGGCGCGCGCACTTCCACCGGTATGAGCTGGACGAGTCCGAGCCCCTATTCGCCCGGTGTGTCGAGCTCGATTCGACGTTCGCTCAAGGCCACGCCTTCCTAGCGCAGGCCCTCGTCGGCAGATTTTGGTACGACAACGATCCGCGGACGCTACAGAAGGCTTGGGACTCGGCACGAACGGCGCTCGCTCTCGACAGGAGCGATGGCGTCTGTCACCAGAGCATGGGGCTTGTGCTTACGCATATGCGCCAGCACAGCGATGCGGGAGTGCATTTCGAGCAAGCGCGCTCGTTGAACCCGCTGGACGTGAACATAGCTGGGGACTACGCAAGCTGGCTCAACTACGGCGGACGGGCCGAGACGGCGCTGAACGTGCTCGAAACTGCGCTCCTGCGCGACCCGTTACCTCCGGTATGGTTCTGGGAGGTGAAGGGCAGCTCCCTCTTCCTGCTTGGAAGGTACGCGGAAGCCGTCGGTTCGTATCAGAAGGCCGGCGACCAATTCTTCATCCATACCTTCCTCGCAGCGGCGTACGCACATTTGGGCGAGACGCAGAAGGCGCGAGCTGAAGTCGAGGAAGCACTGACGAGGAAACACGACCTGAGTCTCCGGCTGTTTTCAGGTTTCCCGTTCGCCGACCAAGTCGGCCTCAAGCTTTTCATGTCAGGCTTCAGAAAGGCCGGTTTTCCGGCGTGAACGCACCTTCCGGGAGGTTCCAGATCGATCGGGCGTCCGCCAGACCTTTTCAATGTATGGCCGCCTGGCCCTTCGCCCATGGCGCCAATCTCCTCGGGCTTCCGCGATCACACCATAGGCTAACGTGATCCCGCCAGTTCACAATACATCTACAAGCGGTCGATTCCTTAGGGATGTAGCCGCTCCTATCAGAGGTCCGTCGCGTGGGGGCACGCGGCGGACTGCTGGTGGCCCATCCGGCCGATAATAGCGCGGCGCCTGGATCATCGCCAGGCGACGGCGGGTTTGTTTAGCCTTCCCTGACGTAAAGGAACGTCTCCTGCACGGTTCAGGAACGGAAGGAGCCCATTCTACAACACGTTACATCGGCGTATGATCCCTTGTCAGCCGGCACCCATTGCCGGTTAGGCCCGGTGGTCAAACCCCAAGCCCCCCGCCCTTGACCGCTGGGCCGCCAGTAGCCGCGCCAGCGCGCATTTATGCCGACCGCTGTCTGCCAATGTTGGCGCGACCGGAAAGTGCATCGTTTTACTCAATTTCCAATTGCTGGACTCGCGCGATGCGTCGGTAGTTTAATTTTGCATCAGGCCAAGGAGTGGAAGGGTCGCGAACTGGGAGGAACTAGACACATGGATTTCGAATTCGACATCCGCCATCCGTCTGACGATCAGCCGTACGAAATCACCTCTTTCGCCCAAAAGTACGGCCTTACGATCCCAATTGCGGACGCCGTGCTCTTCGCCAAAGGACCGTCGCGGACGGCATGCGACGCTGCCGCATTGGCTTTCCTCTGCGCTATTGCCGCACAAGCCAAGAGACAGAGGGCGCAATAGGCCCGCCAGGCGGCCGGGGCTCCTACGCCCGCGAAGCCCTCCGCGCGTCCCGGTGCCCGCCTGTGGCCAGCGCCATGCACTGCAACGCCATACAGCGGGAAAGCCCTTGTTGCTTATCGAGCCATGGCCCGAAATGACCGTGGGGCAGTGACGCCTTGTTGCGTAGCAGCCAGCGCCCGATCGGCGCCTGCTAGGCAACGAGGCCTTGCCTGATTTGGTTTACCTCTTCGATCGGGACCGGATGCCCGGTGAGGAAGCCCTGCATCAAATCCACCCCCAGGCGCTGCAGCAATATGTACTGCTCTTCCGTTTCAACGCCCTCGGCGAGCACGACATGGCCGAGATTGCGAAGCAGTCCGACCATGTCCCTTAACAGGCTAAGGCCATGAGACGTCTGGCAATCGTGGAGGAAGCTACGGTCGATCTTGACCACGTCGAATTTGAAACGGCGGAGCCATGTAAGGCCAGCAAATCCCGTTCCGAAGTCGTCCAGCCAGATCTGAACGCCCAATTTTCGCAGCCGCTCCACGTTTCTTACCGCTTGCGCCTCTAGAAAGATGTCACTGCCTTCGGTGATTTCGATGGCCAGTTTCTGTGGCGCGAGGCCGTGCCGACCAAGGATTTCGGTGATCCGGAGTGAAAAGTTAGGAACCTTGAGCTGAAAAACAGATACGTTCACGGTCACGACCGAGCCCAATCCGTATTCGGCCATGTCACCGCAGGCTCGATCGACCAGCCACGTACCAAGTTCCACTATCGCGCCAGTTTGCTCGGCAACGGGTATGAATACGGACGGACTGATCATGGTACCGTCGAAGTCACATACCCGCATCAGCGTCTCGTGGCCCAGCACCCGTCCAGACGCCAGGTCGCAAATTGGCTGGTAGGCGACAGAAACGAGCTGGTTGGAAACTGCCAGCTTCAGCAGTTCTGAAAGATTTTCGCCGGAGCGATCCCGGCCGGTGGCGTGCGGATCGTAAATTGTGAACGTAGCCCGACCCGCAAACTTGGACGCGTAGAGTGCGCGGTCTGCTTCCTGCAGCAGGATTCTAAGCTCTATGCTCTGATCGGCGCGCGTCAACGAGGCTCCGGCACTGATCGTGACAATGTTGAGCTTGTCACCCCGATCAGGGTGATAGATGTCCAAGTCCTCCACAGCGCGACAAAATTGCTGCGTTATTTCGTGAAGGTGAGCCCGTCCGGTGACCTTGCAGAGAATGACGAATTCTTCTCCGCCATAGCGTGCCGCGACGGCGTTGTTCGAAGCCGCTATTTCGGAAAGGACCTGGGCGAGTTTGATCAGACAATCGTCGCCGGCTTGATGACCAAGTCCGTCATTGAACCTTTTGAAGTAGTCGACGTCGATCAGAATGAGGCCTATCTCGTCGTCGTCCGCGACCCAGTCTTCGCGCAGCTCCGAGAACTCTCGAATGATCGCTCTCCGGTTTTTCATTCCCGTGAGCGGATCCGTGTCCGCGATTTCGGTTAGCTTCTGCCCCTTCCTGATAGCAGCCTGCTCCTGGAACTGTGCCCGAAGTGCGTGCAGGAAAGTCTGGTACCGCTCCAGGCTAAGTCGCCAGGAAAGATACAGCGACAACACCAGACAATTCACGAAATAGGCCGACAGCACGACCCGGCCCACGATGTCGGCCTGGAGGAAGAAGAGCGCGGCGCACACAAAGCTTGCGGCGACCGTCGCGGAGGCAATGGCCGAAAGCCAAAACCGGAAGTTGAAGAACAAATTCGCACCCAGGATAAACACGGTGCCAAAAACCATGAAATGGGAGAGGGCATCCTGATGCCCTGTTCCAAGAGCGGAGACGAGCCATCCAAGGGCCCCGGATACAATCGCCAACGCCGCTACAAGGTGCAAGGTGGCAAGGGCGAAGCCCCGTCGGGCGACAAATTCGACAAGCGCCAAGGAAGTGATCCCCAGCACAACGCGGGTCAAAACAAGCCGATCGGCGATATCCGGAAAAAGAAACCAATCGAAGAGGCCGTAGGCCACGTAGCTGACTACAGCAGCCGCAATACCCCATCGCACGAGCCTGCGATTTTCATCGGCATCTTTCTGCAGGAACAGCGCCAGGAGTTCCGGATCGGCCGAATGCCACCGCGGGCGTGCAATCGCAACCGCCACCTTCTGGGCAACGTCCTCGCTCAGTTGCATTGCAACGCTCCTCTGCGATCTGCAGTAGCGAATGCAATAGCCGAGGTTGCCTGCCATCGGAGAATGAAGGCGCCACTGTCCGCAGGAAACGTCGGATGTCGCTAACCGACGGTAAACAGGCGGTTCGGATTTAGCCAGTTCAGCACGGTGAAGGACCGCCCAATTGGCTAAAGTTTTATTAAAATTTTATTAAAATAGTTCGCATCATGCAGCGACGCACCTATGCTGTTTGCCGGGGACCAGGGGGTAAAACCGGAGAGTAAACGGCATGCCAATCGACCCAAAAGTGCAGCTCGACGAATACAGCCTCGTCACCACCAGACTGATGAAGAAACATGCCCCTACCTCTGAAGAGACGATTGACACTAACGAGTTGAGGGACAGGACGGCCCAGCTCGCCCTGATACTGGATCTTGCTCACCAAGCCTTCATGCGGCACAAACCGGCCGCCCCCATCGTCCACCGCCTGGCAGGCAGACTCCATAAGCTCCGCCGGCAGGTTGCTCCCGCGGTCTGGCAGAAACTCGTCCCGTTGGCTCAGCAGCATCGGGTCGCGGAATATTTGATCCAGGATCCGTTCACGCGTTGGTCGGTCGAAAAACCGCGCGGGTATTCAGGCGATGCAGGCCTGCTGGACATTTATTACAAGCATCCCGCTGCCGACGATGCCGTGGCTTCGTCGACCTTACTTGGTCGGCAAATTTACGCGTACACCAGTGAAGCCGCCAGTTCGGTGGCGGGGCGCGAGCGGCGGGATATCCTGGCCAGGACCGTCGACGAGACGGCCAGCGGTGTGGCGAAGGCGGAGGTCCTGGCAATTGCCTGCGGCCACCTGCGGGAAGCCGAACGCTCCGACGCGTTGGCCAAGCGCAAATTACAACGTTGGGTCGGCCTGGACCAGGACCCCATCAGCGTAGCCACGGTGAACCACGACTTTGCCGGCACGGCAGTCGAGGCACTCCAGGGCTCTGTACGCGGCATTCTTCGCCGCGCCTATGCTCTTGGCACATTCGATCTCGTCTACGCATCGGGGCTTTACGATTACCTGCCGCGTGCCATCGGCGTCCGCCTGCTGCAAAGAGCCATGGAATTCGTCAAGCCTGGTGGCGAATTCCTGTTTGCCAATTTCAGCGACGAGATCACGACCGATGGTTACATGGAGACCTTCATGGATTGGCCGCTCATCCTGCGTTCGGCTGACGATATGTGGGACATCATCAATGCCGCCCTCGGTGGGAGCTCTTTCGACGCGAAAGTCTATTATGGCTCGAACCGAAATATCGTTTACGGCAAAGTCAGGAAGGGCGACCTCTAACTGACACAGTGCGGGGAATCGCGCGGGTCTCTTTTCGGCATCACAGCTGCCAGCGCTTAAGATGGTCGATCAGCGCGCGCAGCTTCGGCGCGGCATTCCTGCGGCTCGGATAATAGAGGTAGAAGCCGGCAAAGCGCGGGCCGTAGTTTTCGAGCACTGGTATCAGGTCGCCGCGTTCGATTGCGCGGCGAAAGCTCTCTTCCATGCCGAAGGTGATGCCTGCTCCGGCGACAGCGAGCTTGATCATCAGGCTCATCTCGTTGGTCGTGATCTCCGGCGCGACCTCGACCCGGAATTCGCGGCCCTGATCGGCGAATTCCCAGCGATAGGGCGCAACCTTCGGCGCCGGACGCCAGCCGATGCAGCGATGTTGGGCAAGTTCCGCGGGATGAGACGGCAGGCCGAAGCGGTCGCGATAGGCAGGCGAGCAGACGGCAATCTGCCGCTCGTCACCCGCCACCGGCACGGCGATCATGTCCTCGTCGATCACCTCTCCCAACCGCACCCCGGCATCATAGCCTTCGGCGACGATGTCGAACTCTTCGTCGGTCACCGTGATGTCGAGCTGGATATCGGGATTGGCAGTGCAGAAAGCCGCGAGAAACGGCCCTGACAGGAAGCGTTCGGCAATCGAGGATACGGCCAGCCGCAACTGGCCGCGCGGGCGGTCGCGCAGTGCCTGTGTCGCCTCGAGCGCGGAGCGCATGTCGGCAATGGCCGGTCCGACTTCGGCATGGAGCCTCTCGCCGGCTTCGGTCAGGCTAACGCTGCGCGTGGTGCGTTGCACCAGGGCAATGCCAAGGCTCTCCTCCAGCCGCTTGATCGTCTGGCTGACGGCCGAGCGGCTGACGCCCAGCCGATCGGCTGCAGCGCGGAAATTCCGCTCCTCGGCGACAAGCGCAAAGACCACCAGTGCATTGATGTCAGGCGACACTGGTTAGCTCCGCTTTCCATAGTGTGGAGAAATGGGTGTCTTATCGCAACAATGCTCTCGGCGTATCTCCTTGGCAACCCACCTCTCAGTCCAGACATAAAGGAAAGTTGCCATGTCCCTCGACAAGATCGTTCTCGTCACCGGTGGCTCCAGCGGCATCGGCGCCGGCATCGCTCGCGAACTCGGCGCCGCCGGCGCCAGGCTGATGCTCGGCGCCCGCCGCACCGACCGGCTGGAAATTCTGGCCCAGAAAATCCGCGCAGGCGGCGGCGAGATCATGACCCGCCGGCTCGACGTCACCGACCGCGCCGATGTCGCGACCTTCGCCGACGCGGCGCGCCAGGCCTGGGGCCGGGTCGACGTCATCGTCAACAATGCCGGCATCATGCCGCTGTCCCTGATGGCATCGATGAAAACGGATGAATGGGACCAGATGGTCGAGGTCAACATCAAGGGCGTGCTCAACGGCATCGCGGCGGTGTTGCCGGAGATGACGGCGCGGGGTTCGGGCCACATCATCAACATTGCCTCGGTCGGGGCGCTTACCGTGTCGCCGACGGCGGCGGTCTATTGCGCGACCAAGTATGCCGTGCGCGCCATTTCCGACGGACTGCGGCAGGAACGCAACGACATCCGCGTCACTTGCATCCACCCGGGCGTGGTCGAGAGCGAACTTGCCGGCACGATCACCGACCCGGCAGCGGCAGCGGCGATGAGCAGCTATCGCGCCATCGCGCTGCAGCCCGACGCCATCGGCCGGGCGGTGCGCTTTGCCATCGAGCAGCCGGACGATGTCGACATCAACGAGATCGTCGTGCGCCCGACGCGGGCGGCGCATTGACGCGTTCCGTCGCCGCGTCGCTTGTCTTGGCGCTATTCAACTCCGCAACCACCGAGCACCACCGGATGAACACCAATCCTTATGTCGGCGTGTGGGTCACCGCCGACCGTAATATCCGCCACGAACTCCTGGCCAACGGCCGCTATGTCGAGGCAAGGGGAAAACGCGAACGCGCCTATCTCGGGCGATATGTCGTGACGGGCAATCACATCGATTATTGGGACGACACCGGCTTCACCGCCGACGGAGACTTTGTTGATGGCGTGCTGCACCACGCCGGCATGATCCTTTACCGGGACAAATGACGGGTCGCCGAGCGCAATCCGAGCCGATCGGAACAGATCTCCAGGCCTTTGCTGCTACTCGGTCGTCAATTGGCGGAGTTTCCCGGCAGTGTCGCAGCCCGCATTCGTCATCCTGCTCATCCTGCTGGCGGTGGTCGTAGCGCTGTCGGCGACCGCCTTTCCCGGCGCTATGATCGGCTTCCTGTTCGGCATCACGGCCGCCTTCTTCATCGCGATTCCGGGAGCGGCCATCGGCGATGCGCTGCATCGGGCCGGTATTCCAGTGACGGGCGAACAACTCGTCTGGGCTCTGGGCAGCCTTTATGCCCTGTTCGTCCTTGCCGCAGCCGTGCAGGCTTTGCTGCGGCTCCGGCGAGACGACATGGACGGAGCGCGATCGTCGGGTTGCGGATGGCCCTTCTGCTCGCCCTGCCGCTGATCGCCTGGCTGTCGCTTGATGCAATGCAACGCAACTGGCCCTGACCCATTCAGCTCTCGAAATAGCTGACACGATCGAGATCGGCGATGAGCCCCAGCCCGGTCGGCAGCCATCCCAGCGCGTTGCGGGTCTGCTCGCTCGACGCCGACAGATCCCTGCCGATGAAATGGCCGAGGAAGCCGAAATGCCCGGCCGCCTCCTCGAGGCTTTTGGAAACGACCGGCAGGTTGAGGCGGCGGCCGATGATCTCGGCGATCTCCCTGGCCGCCACGCCCTGTTCGGCAACCGCATGATAGCTGACGCCGCGGGCGCCCTTCTCCAGCGCCAGCCTGTACAGCGTGGCAGCGTCGGACCGGTGCACCGCGGCCCAGCGGTTCATACCGTCGCCAACATAGGCCGAGACGCCTTTTTCACGCGCAATGGCAATCAGCATCGGCACGAAGCCGTGGTCGCCGGCGCCGTGGACGGTCGGCGCAAGCCGTACCGTCGATGCGCGCACCCCGCGCGCGGCAAGCGCCATGGCCGTCGCTTCCGAAGCGCGCGGCATGGCGGCGGATGGAGGCGCGGGTTTGTCGTCCTCGGCCGCTGCCCTTCCCTGCGCAAACCCGGCGAGGCCGGAGGTGACAAGCAATGGCCGCTCCGAACCTTCGAGCGCCGCGCCAAGCGTCTCGATGGCGCGCTGGTCCGCTGCGCAACTGGCGGCGAATCTCGAAAAATCGTGGTTGAAGGCCGTGTGGATGACGCCGTCCGCTCGGGCAGCGCCGCCGCGCAGGCTGTCCAGGTCTTCGATATCGCCGCGGTGCGCCTCGGCACCCGCGGCCACGATCGACATCGCACCCGCTTCCGAGCGCGCGAGGCCAAGCACCTGATGGCCCGCCCTAAGCAATTCCTGCACAACGGCCGAACCGACAAAACCGGTGGCACCGGTAACGAACACACGCATGATGATTTCTCCTCGGGTTTGTCGAAGGCCGCACAGGCAGCCCGCATGCCGAAGGAGATAGAAGGTTGAGATCATACGATCTATGCTGTAAAATCCGAAATATCTTCGCAATCGTCCGGGACTGCTCATGGATCCGCTGTCAGACGTGCTGTCGCTGCTGAAGCCGCGCAATTACCTGTCCGCAGGCCTGGAGGCCGGTGGCGACTGGGCGATCCAGTTTCCCGACCAGCAGGCCGCCATCAAATGCGGCGCCGTGGTCTCCGGTCGGTGCTGGCTGTCGGTCGAGGGGGTCGCTGACGCGGTGCGCCTTGACGCCGGCGACTGTTTCCTGCTGCCGCGCGGCCGGCCTTTTCGGCTTGCCAGCGATCTAGGCCTGCCGACGGTCGACGCCCGAACGATCTTTTCACCGGCGCGCACCGGCGGCATCACCACCCACAATGGCGGCGGCGATTTCCTGCTGGTCAGCAGCCGCTTCGCGCTGTCCGGCGACCATGCCGGCATCCTGTTGCGGATGCTGCCGCCCATCGTCCATATCCGTGGGGACAGCGACCACTCGGCGCTGCGTTGGCCGGTGGAGCGGATGATGCAGGAATTGCGCCAGCGGCGTCCCGGCGGCTTTCTCATCGTCGAGCATCTCGCCCATATGATCCTGATCGAGGCCTTGCGCCTGCATATGGGGGCTCGTGACAGCGTCGGCTGGCTGTTCGCGCTGACCGACAGGCAGATCGGCGCCGCGATCGCCGCCATGCACGAAGACCCGGCGCATGCCTGGACATTGCAGACGCTGGCCGAGCGCGCCGGCATGTCGCGATCGACCTTTGCGCTGAAGTTCAAGCAGACGGTCGGGGCCTCACCCCTGGATTATCTGACGCGCTGGCGCATGATGCTCGCGGGCGACAGGTTGATGCATTCCGGCGATCCGGTGTCCGTTATTGCGCTGGCGCTCGGCTATGAATCCGAAAGCGCCTTCAGCACGGCGTTCAAGCGCGTCATGGGTTGTTCGCCGCGCCAATACAGCCGGCGCCTGGAAACGGACTCGCCGGCGCAGGGCGAACGCGAAGCCGCCTGAGCAGGCGATCCGATGCCGGATCACCTTGCCTACAGGCTGTAGCGCGAGCGAAACTCGGCGAAGGACATCGCCAGATGGTTCTCGTCCACCTTGCCGGTGATCCCGTCGATGCTGCCCGACTGGCTGAATTGCCAGATGGCATAGTTGGTGAAGCCTGACGGTATCGGCGGCGGGCTCGAGCCGTAGCGGGCGAGCCAGAGCGGGCAGTTGCCGAAGCCGCTCGGGTTGCCCAGCGCCTGCCAGATATTGGCGCGGGTGTAGATGAACGGCCAACGGCCACTATGGGCAGACCGCACCGCCGCCACCCAATCCTTCGCCTTCTGGACATAGGCGGCCCGCGCCGCCGGCGTTGCCGGAATGAGTTCGATGTCGAGCGACGGAATGAGGTCGCCGCTGCCGAACGACACCGTGTTGAGGAAGGCATGCGCCTGGTCGGCGCCCGAAGCGGTGTTGCGCAGGAAGTGATATCCCCCCACCAGCAATCCCGCCGCCTTGGCATCGGCAACATTGCGCACCGCGAATGCGTCCTTGCTGGTCTTGTCGGATATCTTGACGAAGGTGAACTTGACCCCGGCGCTGGCAATTTTCGCCCATTTGATGGCGCTGGCGCCGCCGCCGCCGGCCTCGTTCTGATAGTGCGAAACGTCGATCCCTTCACGCGTCGGCATGCCCCTGCTCCCATAGCCAAGCGGGCGCCGAAAATTCGGCGCGCCCGATTCGTTTTGATGCAAGCTGTAAGAACTTCCCCCGAAGCTCAGCGAACATTGGTGCGGAATAGAGAACCTGACTCTCTTGCTTCGCTGAATTCAGGCATATTAGCCCTGTCTAAGTCCGCCTCTGTGAAACCCTCACACAGCTTTGCAGAAGCTGGCGATCCGGTCGTTGACGGCGTCGGGCTTTGCGTCCTTTGTACAATCGGGCTTGGCATTCGGTTGATCCACTCTCGTCTAGTTGATTTATGTTCCCATCTTGTCCAATGACTGCAACGGCTAGCAAGCATGAAACCGGAATCGCGGGCAAGGAAGTGGATCGAGAAGAAGGCCAAGAAGGGTTTACGAAACTAACCCGTCGGCACCATCGCCTTCTATGGTCCCGATGACAGGCGCGCCACCAAGGCGGCCGTCGCCATCATTCCTGACCAGCACTCCGACGCGACCGAGATGCGCCGATGGTTTGCCGAAACGGGCGATCTGCGCAAGGACGATACGATCTTTGGCGAAATCGCTGCGTTCTTGCAGGAGCACGAAGTCCATTCCGTGGTCATGGTCAACGGAATTCTCGGTTGCCCACACGAAGAAGGGACTGACTACCCGGAAGGAGGCGTCTGCCCGCGATGCCCTTATTGGGTAGGGCGGGATCGCTGGTCGGGCAAGTTGAAAGCGTACTGATGCCCAATCGGGCTTTGGTCCAGCCTCTCAGCCTTGGGCCTCTGACGGGTGCGCAGCGATTGCGCTCAGGAATACCTTGCCGAACTCCTTGAGCTTGGCGGCGCCGACACCGTTCACCTCGGCAAAATCGTCGAGGTCTTGCGGACGACGCTCGGCCATGTCGATCAGCGTGCGGTCCGAAAACACCACATAGGCCGGAACCTGACGCTCCTTGGCCAACCGCAGCCGCAGCGTCTTGAGCGCGGCAAGCAGCGATGCATCGACATTTTCGCCTTGGGGAGTCTGGCCGGCACGAGCCGCGCGGCGCGCCGCGCGGGTGCGCGTCTCGACGCGGTACTGGAACGGAACCTCGCCACGGCCGAGCGCATGGCCCTTGTCGGCGATGGCCAAGCCGCCATGGCCACCCGGATCCGGCACTAGGAAGCCGTTCGCGACCAACTGACGGATCAGCGACTGCCAAAAGTCCTTTTTGTGCGCGGCGCCGCTGCCGAAACCGGCCAGCCTGTGATGGCCCCTTGCCGCCACCTTTTCGGTCTCGTGACCAAGCAGAATGTCGATGACATGGCCGGCGCCGAAGCGCTCGCCGCTCTGCGCGACCGCCGCCAGTATAATGCCAGCCTCGGTGGTGCCGTCGGCGCGCGGCGCCTGCTCCAGGCAGTTGTCGCAATTGCCGCAAGGCGAAGCCTCTTCGCCGAAATAGCCGAGCAGCACCTGGCGCCGGCACTCCGCCGTCTCGCAATAGCCGATCAGCGTGTCGAGCCGGCCATGCGAGCGGCGCTTGTGCTCGACAGCAGCGTCCTCGTCCTCGATGAACATGCGGCGCATGCGGATATCGCCGAGGCCGTACAGCATATGAGCTTCCGCTGCTCGCCCGTCGCGGCCAGCGCGACCGATTTCCTGGTAATATGCCTCCAGGCTGCCCGGCAGATCGGTGTGGAAGACATAGGCGACGTCAGGCTTGTCGATGCCCATGCCGAAGGCGATGGTCGCCACCATGACGACGCCGGACAGCGTCATGAAAGCGTTCTGGTTGGCGTCACGCGCCTCCTTGCTCATCCCGGCGTGATAGGCGAGCGCGGTGACGCCGTTCTTCTCGAGGAAGGCCGCCATCTCTTCGGTCTTCTTGCGCGACAGGCAATAGACGATGCCGCTGCGGCCCTGATGGCGCTCGATGAAATTGAGCAATTGCCGCTTGCTGTCCTGCTTGGGTTCGATGGCAAGCTTGATGTTAGGCCGGTCGAAACCAAGAACCTGCGTTTCCACACGCCCGCCAAACAGCCGCGTCTCGATGTCTGCCCGCGTCGTCTCGTCCGCCGTCGCCGTCACCGCAATGATCGGCACGTCGGGAAAGATGCCGCGCAGCTGCGACAGATCTTCATATTCGCGCCGGAACGCCGGCCCCCATTGCGAAATGCAATGCGCCTCGTCGATGGCGATCAGCCTGACATCGAGCCTGGCCAACGCATCGAGCATGCGCTCGGTCATCAGCCGCTCCGGCGCCAGATAGAGCAGCCGCGTCTGGCCCGACGCAACACGCCGCCATGCCGCGACATTGGCGTCGCGATCGATCGACGAGTTGATCGTGTCAGCCGCGACGCCGGCAAGGCGCAGTGCCGCGACCTGATCCTGCATCAACGCCACCAGCGGCGACACGACGATCGTCAGCCCGCCCTTGACCAGCGCCGGCACCTGGTAGCAGAGCGACTTGCCCGCCCCCGTCGGCATCACGGCCAGCACATGACGGCCGGCGAGCAGCGCCTCCATCACGGCGGCCTGGCCGGGGCGAAAATCGTCGAAGCCGAACACGTCCTTCAGGACGCGCCGTTTGGGATCGTGCGTCGAAACGCTCGTCGTCGATATCTGCATCACTGATGTTTTCGATCGGCCGCCCGAAGTAGCGGCATGGGGCAACGATTAGCCCAGCCCCCGTCCGACCACAACAAGCAGCAGCAACATCCCACCGATGATCGACCTGGCCGGCGCCGTTAAATCTATCTTCACAATGTTGCGGCACCGTCCGAACCCTGCGGCGATGTTTCGAGTACCGCTGCGCTACGAGCGCACAGGCAACAGGCCCGCGCCTCCCAGGAGGCGCGGGTTTTCCGTTTCTGGAACAGACCTGAAACGCTATCAGGCCAGGAAATCGGCCCGATGCGGGGTAAAGCTGTCAACGAGGCGGCCGGCCTCCAGCGCCTTGACGCCGTGCACCAGATTGGACGGCACGATGAAGCTGCCGCCGGTCTCGATGGTTTCGGTGCGACCGTCGATGGTGACCTCGAATCGGCCTTCGGCGACATAGCTGGCCTGGACATGCGGGTGCGAATGCAGGGCGCCGACACCGCCCTTGTCGAAGCCGAATTCGACCAGCATCAGCTCATCGGTGTGCAGGAGAACGCGCCGCCTGTTGCCGTCCGGAGTCGGCATCCAGGCGCTCTCGCCGGGCTGCGTGAAAATCTTCTGCTCGGTCATGACCGTCTCCTCATCGCGCCAGCCAGCCGCCGTCGACCGGAACCACCGCGCCATGCATATAGTCGGACGCCGGCGCCAGCAGGAAGACGGCGGCGTCGCCTATGTCTTCCGGCTCGCCCCAGCGACCGGCCGGGATGCGCGCCAGTATGGCCGCACTGCGGTCGGGATCGGCGCGCAGCGCCTCGGTGTTGTTGGTTTCGATATAGCCCGGCGCAATGGCGTTGACGTTGATGCCTTTTGCCGCCCATTCGCAGGCGAGCAGCCTTGTTATGCCGAGCGCGCCATGTTTCGACGCGGTGTAGGACGCCACGCGGATGCCGCCCTGGAAACTCAGCACCGAGGCGATGTTGACGATCTTGCCACGGCGCCCGGGATCGGCCAGCACGCGCCTGGCAAAAGCCTGGCTCAAAAAGAACAGGGTCTTCAGATTGACGTCGACGACGTCGTCCCAGTCGGCCTCGGTGAAATCGACCGCATCGGCGCGCCGGATGATGCCGGCATTGTTGACCAGGCCGTCGATCGGTGCGGTCTTTTCCCAGACCTGGTCGAGCATCGCCTTGGCGGCGTCATGATCGGCGAGATCACACCGCACGGCCTCGAACTGCCCGCCGGCCTCGCCGACCTTCCTTTGCGTGTCATCCATCGCCGAGCGGCCGACACCGATGACGGTGCCGCCGGCGCGCGCGATGGAGACCGCTATGCCCTGGCCGATGCCGGTATTGGCGCCGGTGACCAGGATGCGCCTGCCGGCGAGGCTGAAGGCGGACGGCCCGCTCAACGCAATTCGCCCAGCGGCACCGGATCGACATCGGTGTAGTCGGCATTGTCGCCGGCCATCGCCCATATGAAGGCATAGTTGGAGGTGCCGGCGCCCGAATGGATCGACCAGCCCGGCGACAGCACCGCCTCCTCATTGGCCATCACCAGATGGCGGGTTTCGTCCGGCTCGCCCATGAAATGGAAGACGCGCGCCGTCTCCGGCAGATCGAAATAGAGATAGGCCTCCATGCGTCGGTCATGCACATGGCAAGGGATAGTGTTCCACACCGAGCCCGGCGCCAGCTGGGTCATGCCGACCACCAGCTGACAGGTCTTGACGCCCTCGGCATGGATGAACTGGAAGATCGAGCGCTCGTTGCAGGTCTCCTTGCTGCCGAGGTCGAGACGCTTCGCATCGCCGATACGGATCAATCGGTTCCGATGGGTGTGATGCGCCGGCGCGCTGAGCAGGTAGAACTTGGCCGGCTGGCCCGTATCGGCCGACGCGAACGACACATCGGTGCTGCCCATGCCGAGATAAAGCATGTCGCGTGCCTGCAATGGGTGGGTTTCGCCATTTGCCGTCACCGAGCCGGCGCCGCCGATGTTGACGATGATCAGCTCGCGGCGGTCGAGAAAATTCCTGGTGCCCGTCGGCTTGATCGCTTCCAGCGGCAGCGATTCCGCCACCGGCACGGCGCCGCCGACGATCATGCGGTCATAATGGGTATAGGTCAGGCTGACGCGTCCCGGCTGGAACAGGTCGTCAATGTGGAAGTTGTGACGCAACTCGTCGGTTCCCATGGACGCCGCGGCTACCGGGTCGATGGCGAAACGCGAGGTATAGTCGGTATGGGGATTATCCATCATTGCTCCAGCTGATTCTTCTATTCGGTTTCCGCCGCCTTGACCGAGTCGGCATAAAAGACCTGGCGTGCGTGCAGGCGCTCGCGATAACGCTGCTGGCTGGCGGTGAGATGGGCGCGCATCGCCTCGCGCGCGGCTTCGGCGTCGCCTGACGTGATCGCATTCAGGATCACCAGATGCTCTCGCTGCAGCCCGCGCTGATAGCTGTCGGACTGCACCAGTTCGGTCGACCAGGGCGAGGTCACGTCGCAGGGAATGGCTCGCCGGCCCAGCACATCGAGCATCTCGACATAGAACGGGTTGTTGGTGGCGCTGGCGATTGCCCGGTGGAAAGCGAGATCGGCCGGACCGGTCGGCTCGCTGTTGAGAAGCAGGCGCTCGAATTCGAAGAAGGCTTCCTGGATCGCCGCTTCCTGCGCCGCATTGCGGCGGATGGCGGCGAGCCCCGCCGATTCGATTTCGACGGCCAGGCGCACTTCGAGCACGTTGAGCGCGACCGAATCCTTGGCTCCCATGTCGGCGGCAAGCGCGCCGAACATGGTCGAGATGTGTTCGGTGACGAAGACGCCGGCACCCTGGCGCGCCTCGACCAGGCCGTCGGCGGCAAGCTTGGCCAGCGCCTCGCGGATGACGGTGCGGCTGACGCCGAAAGTCTCGGTCAACTGTCCCTCGGTCGGCAATTTGTGGCCCGGTAGGATCTCGCCCGCATGCAGCTGCTTGCGGATCGCCGCGACGACAGTCTCCGACAGTTTGGGTTTTCTCTCGACCCTGAGATCAACAGCGCTATCCGATGCCATGTCGCACCCCTGTTTGAAGACGCCCTATTTGAAGACACTCGGCAGCCAGAGCGAGATCGCCGGAATATACGTCACCAGCCCGAGGACCACGATACCCGCGCCATAGAACGGCCAGATCGACCGCATCGCTTCCCACACCGTGATCTTTCCCACGGCGCAGGCGACGAACTGCACCGTGCCGACCGGCGGCGTGTTCAACCCGATGCCGAGGTTTAGGATGGTGATGACGCCGAAATGCACGGGGTCGACGCCGTAATGCGTCACCAGCGGCAGGAAGATCGGCGTACAGATGATGATCATCGGCCCCATATCCATGAAGGTGCCGAGCAGCAGCATCAGGACGTTGAGCAAAAGCAGCACCACCAGTGGGTCGGTGGAGATGGCGTTCATCCCCGCGATAAGCAGCACCGGCACTTTGAGATAGGCCATCAGCCAGCTGAACGAGGCCGCCGTGCCGATGATCAGCAGCACCATCGAGGTCGTGCGCACCGCGCCCTTAGTGGCATGGACGAAATCGCTCCAGGCCATCGACCGGTAGACGAAGACGGTGACCAGCAAGGCGTAGATGATGGCGATGCAGGAGCTTTCCGTCGCCGTGAAAATACCCGAGCGAACGCCGCCGAAGATGATGCCGATGAGCAAGAGCCCGGGCACCGCGATCACCGCCAGCTGGCCGACGCGCGAGAAGCCGGGGAAGGCCTCGACCGGATAACCGCGGCTGCGGGCGACAAAATAGGCGGTGACCATCAGCGACGCGGCGAACAGCAGACCGGGCAGGATGCCGGCGGTGAACAGGTCGGCGATCGAAATCTTGCCGCCGCCGGCGATCGAATAGATGATCATGTTCTGCGACGGCGGCAAAAGCAGCGCGATCAGCGCCGCCATCGAGGTGACGTTGACAGCGTAGTCCGCGCCGTAGCCGCGCTCTTTCATCTGCGGAATCATCAGCCCGCCGACGGCGGCGGCTTCAGCCACCGCCGAGCCGGAAATGCCGCCGAACAATGTCGCGGCGATGATGTTGACCTGACCGAGCCCGCCGCGGACATGGCCGACCAGTGAGCCAGCAAAGGAGACGATGCGCTGCGCGATGCCGCCGCGCACCATCAGGTCGCCGGCGAAGATGAAGAACGGGATCGCCATCAGCGAGAACGCCGACATGCCTGATTTCAATTGCTGGAAGACCACCAGGGGCGGCAGGCCGAGATAAAGCACGGTGGCGAAAGATGCCGCACCCAGGCAAAACGCGATTGGCGTACCGGCAAACATCAACAGCGTGAAGACGCCGAACAGGATCCAGAGTTCCATCTAGGCCTCCTGCACGGCCGGCATTTCCGGCACGTCTTCGAGATTGATGTCCTTGTCGATGTCGACGCCCGACCAGCGCAGCACGATGCGTTCGGCCGAGAACAGGCAGATCAAAACGCCGCCGGCGACCAGCGGCAGATAGTCGAAACCGCCCGGAAGTTCGAGCGCCGGAATGACGGTGTGCCAGGTCAACCCGACCAGCTTGCAACCATACCAGACCATGCCGAAGCCAAAGCCGAACGCGATCAGGTCGGACAATGTGCGCAGCGCCCATTTGCTGCCTTTCGGCAGGATGTAGAG
This sequence comes from Mesorhizobium sp. P2_B5, assembly GCF_056404775.1. Lineage (NCBI taxonomy): Bacteria > Pseudomonadati > Pseudomonadota > Alphaproteobacteria > Hyphomicrobiales > Phyllobacteriaceae > Mesorhizobium > Mesorhizobium sp. P2_B5. The sequence continues at coordinate 399,628 of NZ_JBFUDJ010000001.1, forward strand.
CAGCACGTCGAAGCCCATATGGTAGTTCTCGCGCACGCCGACCGCCGCGCCCAGGAAGATGAACCAGTTCATCAGCATGATGGCGGTGACTTCCGTCCAGCTCGGCGACGCGTTGAGCACGAAGCGGGAAAACACCTGGTAGGCCACAAGCGCGGTCATGACGACCATCCCGACACAGGCGAGATAGAGCGCGCCGTCGCAAATCTTCGAGAGCACCGCGCTGAAGCGCGGCGGCGCGCCGCTCCTGGCATTTCCCGCAGTCATCCGATCCTCCCGGCCTTCCGTTCCTGAAATGATTGGCGGGGCGCCGCTCTGCCGCCCCGCCAGGAGATTACTTGGTTGCCTGGATGCGCGTGGCGAGATCCTTGAGTTCCGGCGTCGACAGGTACTTGTCGTAAACCGGCTTCATCGCATCGATCAGCGGCTGCTTGTCGATCTCGCTGACCTTGACGCCGGCCTTCTCGACGATGTCGCGCGACTTCTTCTCCTGCGCATCCCACAGTTCGCGCATCTTGACGACGCTGTCCTTTGCCGCCTGCTTGACGATCGCCTGGTCTTCCGGCGACAGCTTGTCCCAGCTCGGCTTCGCCATCACCAGCACTTCCGGCACGATCTGGTGCTGGTCGACGGTGTAGTGCTTGGCGACCTCATAGTGCTTGGCGGATTCGAAGCTCGGCCAGTTGTTCTCGGCGCCGTCGATGACGCCGGTTTCGAGCGCCGAATAGACCTCGCCATAGGCCATCGGCGTGGCGTTGGCGCCGAGCGCATTGACCATGTCGACGAACACGTCGGACTGGATGACGCGGAACTTCATGCCCTTGAGATCGGCGATCGAGGTGATGTCCTTCTTGGTGTTGTAGAAGGAACGCGCACCGGAATCGTAGAAGGCGAGACCGACCAGATCATGCGCCTCGAAGGCCTTCAGGATCTCGTCACCGATCGGCCCGTCCATGACATGGCGCATCTGGTCGACCGAGCGGAACATGTAGGGCAGCGACGGCACAGCGGTTTCCGGCACGATGCCGTTGAACGGCCCCATCGAGACGCGGTTCAAATCGATGACACCGGTCTGCGTCTGCTCGATCGTGTCCTTCTCTTCGCCGAGCTGCGCCGAATGATAGACCTCCACCGAATAGCGCCCGGCGGTGCGCTCCTTGATCAGCTCGCCCATATATTTGACGGCCTCGACGGTCGGATATCCATCCGGATGGGTGTCGGCCGAACGCAGCACGGTCTGGGCGTTGGCGACGCCGATCATCAGTGAGCCGAAGGCGAATGTGGCTGCCGTCAGTTTTGAAAAATGCAACATGACTGTCTTCCTCCCTTGTAGAAATCAAAGCGCCCGGCTCAGAGCCGATACGCCTTCTTGGCAAGCGTGTAGGCAAGCTCCCGCGCCAACTCGTGCGCCTCGTCCTCCCGTAGCCGGTGTTCGGCGACGAGACGGGCGAGAAAGGCGCAGTCGACCCGGCGCGCCACATCGTGACGCGCGGGTATGGATGGAAAGGCGCGGGTGTCGTCATTGAAACCGACGGTGTTGTAGAAGCCGGCGGTCTCGGTGGTCATCTCGCGGAAGCGGCGCATGCCTTCCGGGCTGTCGTGGAACCACCAGGCAGGTCCGAGCTTCAGCGCCGGATAGACGCCGGCGAGCGGCGCCAGTTCGCGCGCATAGCTCGTCTCGTCGAGCGTGAACAGGATGATGGTCAGGTCGCGTTCTAGCCCGACGCAGTCGAGCAAAGGTTTGAGCGCTGCCGCATAATCGGTGCGGGTCGGAATGTCGAAGCCCTTGTCACGGCCGAATTTCTGGAAAATGCCGGGCGAATGGTTGCGCCAGGAACCGGGATGGATCTGCATCACCAGCCCGTCGTCGCGGCTCATCTTGGCCATTTCGGTCAGCATCTGGGCGCGAAACAGTTTGCGCTCGCGCTCGTCGTCGGAGCCGTGGCGGATGCGGTTGAACAGCTCTTCCGCCGCCGCGTCGGAAAGATTGGCGGTCTCGGCCGTCGGATGGCCATGGTCGGACGAGGTCGCACCGAACGTCTTGAAGAAGGCGCGGCGCTGGCGATGCGCGTCGAGATAGCCGGCCCATGTGCCGGTATCGCAGCCGCTGACCTCGCCGAGACGGTCGAGGTTGCCTAAGAAGCCCTCGAAGTCTGGATCGACGACGGCATCCGGCCGGTAGGCGGTGACCACGCGACCTTGCCAGGCGCTGTCGCGGATCGCCTTGTGCCATTGGAGATCGTCCAGCGCCCCCTCGGTCGTCGCAATGACCTCGATGTTGAAGCGCTCGAACAGTGCACGCGGGCGATAGTCGTCCTGTTTGAGCAGGCCGGCGATGGTATCGTAGTGGCGGTCGGCAGTGCTGGCGCTGAGCTGCTCTTCAATGCCGAACAGATGCTCGAGCACATGGTCGAGCCACAGTCGCGTCGGCGTGCCGCGAAACAGGTAATAATGCTCGGCAAAGCGCCGCCAGATCGCCCTTGGGTCGCTCTCGACCGGCGAGCCGTCGAGCGGTGATATGCCGAGATCCTCCAGCCGCACGCCCTGGCTGAACAGCATACGGAAAATGTAGTGGTCGGGCGCGACCAGCAATTGCGCCGGGTCCGGAAACGGCTCGTTGAGCGCATACCAGCGTGGATCGGTGTGGCCGTGCGGGCTGACGATTGGCAGGTCCTTGACCCCGGCATAGAGATCGCGCGCGATCGAAAGCGCACGCCCTTCAGCGGCAAAAAGCAGATCGGGGTGGGTCAATCCTGCCACGTCACTCCTCCCAAGGGCGCTATCGGTAGGATTGGGAAGAAGTAATGTCAACATACAAAAATTGGATTGTTGTATGATGACTTTTAGCCAACACCGGGTCATTGTGCGGCGGGAGAACGGATGTTACGCCGCTAGCCTCCCGACCGATCAATCCGAGCCCGACAAGCCAAACCATGACAACCAGACGCCTTTGCAACGACACGGTGCGATCCTTGCCGGCCTCGGTTGCGATCCCGGCCTATGACCGCGCCGCCGTCGCCCCAGGCATCGTCCATCTCGGCGTCGGCGCCTTTCACCGCGCCCATCAGGCAGCCTATGTCGATGACTGCCTGGCCGCCGGCGAGAGCGGCTGGGGTATCATCGGCGTGTCGCTGCGCAGCCCCGAAACGCGCGATGCGCTGACGCCGCAGGACGGGCTCTACACGCTGGCGGTGCGCGGCAGCGATGGCGAAGCGCTTCAAATAATCGGCTCGATCCAGTCGATGCTGGTGGCGCCGGAAGATCCCGGCGCGGTGCTCGCCGCGCTGACCGATCCGCGCACCCGCATCGTCACGCTGACCATCACCGAAAAGGCCTATTTGAGAGCAGCCGACGGCAGCCTCGACGAAAAACATCCCGATATCGTCCACGATCTTGCCAATCCCGGATCGCCGAAAACCGCGCATGGCTTTCTGGCTGAAGCGCTGGCGCACCGCCGTGCCGCCGGCACGCCACCCTTCACCGTGCTGTGCTGCGACAACCTGCCGGCCAACGGCGCCACGCTGCACCGGTTGCTGATCGCGTTCGCCAAATTGCGCGATGCCCGGGCCGCTGCATCGGGCGATGCCCTGCTCGCGGAACACATCGTCGATGCGGTGGCATTCCCCTCGAGCATGGTCGACCGCATCGTGCCGGCAACCATCGATGCCGACCGCGCGCGCATCGCCGGTGAGCTCGGCGTCCAAGATGCCTGGCCGGTGATGACTGAGCCGTTCCGGCAATGGGTGATCGAAGACAGGTTCCCGGCGGGACGACCGGCCTGGGAAAAATTCGGCGTCACCATGGTCGAGGATGTCAGGCCGTTCGAGGACATGAAGCTGAGACTGCTTAACGGCGCCCATTCGGGCATCGCCTATCTCGGCCTGCTCGGTGGCCATGCCACCGTCGACCGTGCCTTCGCCGACCCGGCGATCCGTGAATTCGTCGACCGGCTCTGGACCGAAGCGATCCCTACCTTGCCCGCCGATGCCGGGCTCGACACGTCGGCCTATACGGCCGAACTTGCCGAGCGCTTCTCCAACACAGCACTCGCGCACCGCACGGCGCAGATCGCCAATGACGGCAGCCAGAAATTGCCGCAGCGCATCGTCGCTTCCGCCATCGAGCGTATCCAGGCCGGCCTGGTCCCGGAGCATCTGACGCTGGTGATCGCCGCCTGGATCGCAGCCTGCGAGGCGCGCGGCAAAAGCTTGCCGGAAGCCCACTTCACCGATCCGCTCGACGCCGCACTGGCAGCTATCGGCGAACGGCGGACGCAGGAACGTGTAGCGGCGGTATTCGACCTCGCCGGCTTCGCCAGCGGCAAGCCCGAGCGTCAGCCGCTCATCGAACTGGTCGCCGCCCATCGCGTCCATATCCGGCAAGGCGGGATAGCGCTTGCGCTCGCAGCGCTCGGAAAGACGAGCCGGGCCTAACGGCGATCCAGGCCCGGATTCTGATCCGAAAGAGCCCGCATTGCCGAGCCGGCAAGTCGCCATTCCGTCCGACTGCTGACGTGCTTCAGCCATATCTGTGGGCACAAAAAAGGCCGAGTTGAACCCGGCCTGTCTCGTAGTTTGTTTTCGCCTGCGGCCTAAGCTGCCAGCAGCGCACTTTCGAGCGTGGTGAGCTGGCTAAGGAACTGCTCGGCCTTGCTGCGGGACTGATCGTCCTTGGCATCGGCAGCGTCTTCCTTGGCGTCCTGGATGCGGCGGGCGAGATCGGCGCGGTCGATGTCGCCGACGGCAACCGCCGATTCGGCCAGCAGCGTGCAGCCGGAAGGCAGGATGTCGGCAAAGCCGCCGAACACCACATAGCGCTCTTCCTTGCCGCCGGCGGTCTTCACCGTGACGACGCCCGGCTTGATCGTGGTCATGACCGGCGCGTGATGCGCCATCACGGTCATCTCGCCTTCGGCGCCCGGAATGACGACGGCTTCGACCTGCTCGGAAACGAGCAGCCGCTCCGGCGAGACCAGTTCGAATTGGAAAGCTTCAGCCATGATCAATCTAGCGAGTAGGGAATAGTGAGTAGCGAGTAGTGAAGAAGCCCGCTCTCATATTTCCCCTATTCGCTACTCCCTATTCGCTATTCGCTTCTTTACGCCGCTTCAGCCGCGAGACGCTGTGCCTTCTCGACCGCTTCGTCGATGCCGCCGACCATGTAGAAGGCGGCTTCCGGCAGGTGATCGTAGTCGCCGTTGCAGAGGCCCTTGAAGCCCTTGATGGTATCGGCGAGGTCGACCAGCTTGCCCGGCGAACCGGTGAACACTTCGGCGACGAAGAAGGGCTGCGACAGGAAGCGCTCGATCTTGCGGGCGCGAGCCACGGTCTGCTTGTCCTCTTCCGAGAGCTCGTCCATGCCCAGGATGGCGATGATGTCCTGCAGCGACTTGTAGCGCTGGAGGATCGACTGCACCTGACGAGCCACGGCATAGTGCTCTTCGCCGACGACCAGCGGGTCGAGCATGCGCGAAGTCGAATCGAGCGGATCGACCGCCGGATAGATGCCTTTTTCCGAGATCGCGCGGTTGAGCACGGTCGTCGCGTCAAGGTGGGCGAACGAGGTTGCCGGCGCCGGATCGGTCAAATCGTCGGCGGGCACGTAGATCGCCTGCACCGAGGTGATCGAGCCCTTGGTCGTCGTCGTGATGCGTTCCTGTAGCGCGCCCATGTCGGTGGCCAGCGTCGGCTGATAGCCCACGGCCGAAGGAATACGGCCGAGCAGCGCCGACACTTCCGAACCCGCTTGCGTGAAGCGGAAGATGTTGTCGACGAAGAACAGCACATCCTGGCCCTGGTCGCGGAAATATTCAGCGACCGTCAGACCGGTCAGGCCGACGCGGGCACGTGCGCCCGGCGGCTCGTTCATCTGGCCATAGACCAGTGCCGCCTTGGAGCCTTCGCCGCCGCCCTTCTTGTTGACGCCGGACTCGATGAACTCGTGATAGAGATCGTTGCCTTCGCGGGTGCGCTCGCCGACGCCGGCGAACACCGAGAAGCCGCCGTGAGCCTTGGCGACGTTGTTGATCAGTTCCTGGATCAGCACGGTCTTGCCGACGCCGGCACCGCCGAACAGGCCGATCTTGCCGCCGCGGGCGTAGGGCGCCAGAAGGTCGAGAACCTTGATGCCGGTGATCAGGATCTGCGCTTCCGTCGACTGTTCGACATAGGACGGAGCCGGCTGGTGAATGGCGCGCATTTCGATACCGTCGACCGGGCCTTCTTCGTCGACCGGCTCGCCGATGACGTTGATGATGCGGCCGAGCATGCCCGGGCCGACCGGCACGGTGATCGGCGCGCCAGTGTCATAGACGTCCTGACCGCGAACCAGACCTTCGGTGGAGTCCATGGCGATGCAGCGCACGGTGTTTTCACCGAGATGCTGGGCAACTTCGAGCACCAGGCGATTGCCGACATTGGTCGTCTCGATGGCGTTCAGAATGGCCGGCAGGTGATCGCCGAACTGGACGTCGACGACAGCGCCGATGACCTGGCGGACCTTGCCGACAACGCCGGTCTTCTTCACAACGGCGGCCGTCGTCTTCGCTGCCGTAGCCTTGGCCGGGGCCGCTGCCTTGGCGGGCGCAGCCGCCGTCTTGGCCGGAGCGGCCTTCGCCGCTGTTGCCGGAGCCTTTGCGGCCGCTTTGGGAGCTGCCGCCTTCGGGGTCGCTGCTTTCGCCATCGTCTTTACCCTTTTCGTCCTTTGTTTCTCACGCTCCACCACAAGGTCGATGACCTCCTGGCGGCCGCGCCTAGAGCGCCTCGGCGCCCGAAATGATTTCGATCAGTTCCTTGGTGATCTGCGCCTGCCGCTGGCGGTTGTAGGTGATCGACAACTTGTTGATCATGTCGCCGGCATTGCGCGTCGCATTGTCCATGGCGCTCATCTTGGCACCCATCTCGCCGGCTGCGTTTTCGAGCAGCGCGCGGAAGACCTGGACCGAGATGTTGCGCGGAATGAGGTCGGTCAGGATTTCGCCTGGCTCCGGCTCGTATTCGTAGACGGCATTGCCGCCGGCGGTCGCCTCGGCGGGCGCGGAGGCCACACCGGCCGGGATGATCTGCTGTGCCGTCGGAATCTGGCTGATCACCGACTTGAACTGCGAATAGAACAGCGTGCAGATGTCGAAGCCGCCCTCGCCGAACAGATGGATGACCTTGCGAGCAATGGCGTCGGCATTGACGAAGCCGAGCGTTTTGACCTCACGCAGATCGACGCGTTCGAGGATCATCGAACCGTAGTCGCGGCGCAGGATGTCGAAACCCTTCTTGCCGACGCAAATGATCTTGACCTGCTTGCCGTCGGCCAACAGCCGGCGGATGTGGTCTCGGGCGAGGCGCGCAATCTGCGAATTGAAGCCGCCGCACAGGCCGCGCTCGGCGGTGCAGACGACGAGCAGATGCACATCGTCCTTGCCAGTGCCGGTCATCAGCGCCGGGGCATCGCCGCCGCCGCCGATCGCCTGCGTGATGTTGGCGAGCACCAGACCCATGCGCTCCGAATAGGGGCGCGCGGCTTCCGCGGCTTCCTGCGCGCGGCGCAGCTTCGCCGCGGCGACCATCTGCATCGCCTTGGTGATCTTCTGCGTCGCCTTGACCGAGGCGATACGGTTACGAAGGTCTTTTAACGAAGGCATGCTTCAAACCTGATCCCGTGCGTCCGGCTTTCTCAAGCGAAGGTCTTGGCGAAGGCGTCGATCTCGGCCTTCAGCTTGGCGCGCAGATCGTCCGACAGCGCCTTCTCCTTGCGGATGCCGTCAAGCACGTCCTTACCGGCCGAGCGCATGTGGCTGAGCAGGCCATGCTCGAACTTGCCGACCTGATTGATCGCCAGCTTGTCGAGGTAGCCGTTGACACCGGCGAAGATCACCGCGACCTGTTCCTCGACCTTGAGCGGCGAGAACTGCGGCTGCTTCAGGAGTTCGGTCAGACGCGAACCGCGATTGAGCAGGCGCTGCGTGGCGGCGTCGAGATCGGAGCCGAACTGCGCGAAGGCCGCCATTTCGCGGTACTGCGCAAGCTCGCCCTTGATGGAGCCGGCGACCTGCTTCATCGCCTTGATCTGCGCCGACGAACCGACGCGCGACACCGACAGACCGACGTTGACGGCCGGGCGAACGCCCTGGAAGAACAGATTGGTTTCGAGGAAGATCTGGCCGTCGGTGATCGAGATCACGTTGGTCGGGATGTAGGCCGACACGTCGTTGGCCTGCGTCTCGATGATCGGCAGCGCGGTCAGCGAACCGCCGCCATTGTCGTCATTGAGCTTGGCGGCGCGCTCGAGCAGGCGCGAATGCAGGTAGAACACGTCGCCCGGATAGGCTTCGCGGCCCGGCGGGCGGCGCAGCAAGAGCGACATCTGGCGATAGGCGACGGCCTGCTTCGACAGATCGTCATAGCTGATCAGCGCGTGCATGCCGTTGTCGCGGAAATATTCGCCCATGGTGCAGGCGGTGAACGGCGCCAGGAACTGCATCGGCGCCGGATCGGAAGCGGTGGCCGCGACGATGATCGAATAGTCGAGCGCGCCGCGCTCTTCGAGCACTTTCACGAACTGCGCGACGGTCGAGCGCTTCTGACCGATGGCGACGTAGACGCAGTAGAGCTTTTCCTTCTCCGGGCCGTTGTCATGGACCGCCTTCTGGTTGAGCATCGTGTCGAGAATGATGGCGGTCTTGCCGGTCTGGCGGTCACCGATGACCAGCTCGCGCTGGCCGCGGCCGACCGGGATCAGTGCGTCGATGGCCTTGAGGCCGGTCGACATCGGCTCGTTCACCGACTTGCGCGGGATGATGCCGGGCGCTTTGACGTCGACGCGCTTGCGTTCGGTCGCCTTGATCGGGCCCTTACCGTCGATCGGGTTGCCGAGCGCGTCGACGACGCGGCCGAGCAGGCCCATGCCGACTGGCGCATCGACGATGGCGCCGGTCCGCTTGACGGTGTCGCCTTCCTTGATGTCGCGGTCGGCGCCGAAGATGACGACGCCGACATTGTCGGCTTCAAGGTTGAGGGCCATGCCGCGGATGCCGCCGGGGAATTCGACCATCTCGCCGGCCTGGACATTGTCGAGGCCATAGACGCGGGCGATACCGTCACCGACGGACAGCACCTGTCCAACTTCGGAGACCTCGGCCTCCTTGCCGAAATTCTTGATCTGGTCTTTCAGAATTGCGGAAATTTCCGCGGCGCGGATGTCCATCAGCCGACCTCTTTCAGTGCAAGCTTGAGCGAATTGAGTTTGGTTTTGAGCGACGTATCGATCTGGCGCGAGCCCATCTTGACCACCAGCCCGCCGAGCAGTGACGGATCGACGGTGACGGCGATGGCCACGTCCTTGCCGGCGACGCTTTTCAGCGCGGCCTTGAGTTCGGTCTGCTGCGCCGCCGTCAGTTCATGCGCCGAGGTGACCTCGGCAGCGGTCTCGCCGCGATGCTCGGCGGCGATCTGGCGGAATGCCTTGATCATGCCGGGCACAGCGAAGAGGCGACGGTTGCGGGCGACAACACGCAGGAAATTGCCGGTGAGACCAGTGATGCCGGCCTTGTCGGCGATTGCCGCGATCGCCTTGGCCTGGTCCTCGCTGGAGAACACCGGGCTGTTGATGAGGCGGGTCAGGTCGGCGCTGCCATCCAGCATCTCAGCGAAACTGTTGAGGTCGGCCTCGACCTTGGCCACTGAATTGGACTGCAGTGCGAGTTCGAACAGCGAACCCGCGTAGCGTTCTGCGACACCTGAGATTGGCGATGACGATTGAGCCACGGACCGTCTTTTCTCTTGTCTGACAGGCCGCAGATTGTTGGCGCGAGCAAAAAACTCTGGCTAAATCTTTGACCTTACTAAGTTTTTCCAAGCACGAAGACGCGGCTTCCGCTATCCCCGGCCGAAAGTCGATTGCCGTCTAGCACAGGCATTTTAAGACCGCAATGCGTCGTTCCGCATGCTTTTCAGGCACTATTGTCGCATCCGGCGGCAGAGTTCAACCAAAGCCTTCGGATTGCCCGCCGATTCAGGGCAGAAAGCCGAAGACGAAGGCGAGCGGCAGTGCGGCCAGCGCCAGCTCGACAATGATCGACGCCCAGTTGAAAGGCGTGTTCGCGCCATCCGACATCATCGACAGCAAACGGCCGAAAGCGGTGAACAGCCAGGAGAAGCCAAGCGCCATGTAGAGCCATGGCTGCGCCAAAAGAATGCAGCACAGGCTGACGCCGAGATAGAAGCCCGACATGCGGCCGCGCCCTTCGGCGATGGCCGCTGCCTTTTCCGGTCGAACCTGCAGCCTGAGGATGCGAAAGGCGAACCCCGGCGCGAGGAAGAATATGAGGCCCAGCGCCAAGGTGACGACGGCGCTCGACCACGCCAGCCATTCGCCCTGGCTGGTCGGCCACGGAAACGCAAACTCCATCTTTGTCCCCTCGCAAATGGCTCTCTGAAATCGCGAGCATTCTAGCGAAGGAAAGACTGCGCGCCAGATGGCGGTGGGCAGTTTAACAACGGCGCATCAAGAGAGCGCGAAATTGACCGCCGCCTCGGCATGGATGCGCGTGGTGTCGAACACTGGAATGTCGAAATCGCCTTGGCCGATCAGCATGGCGATCTCGGTGCAGCCCATGATGACGCCGTCAATCTTTTCATCGCGCCGCAAGCGGGTGACCTCGTCGAGGTAGGCCGCCTTCGATGGTGCGCTGACGATGCCCTGGCAGAGCTCGTCATAGATCACCCGATGCACCATGTCGCGGCCGGCCTGGTCCGGCACCATCGGCTCGAGGCCATATTTGTCGGCCAGCCGGCCCTTGTAGAAATCCTGCTCCATGGTGAAACGCGTCGCCAGCAGCGCCGGCCGTCTGACGCCGGCGCCCTTGACCGCCACTGCCGTGGCATCGACGATGTGGATAAGTGGAATGGACACCGCCGCCTGCACCTGGCCGGCGAGCTTGTGCATTGTGTTGGTGCAAATCAGCAGCCCCTCGGCGCCGCCCGCCTCCAGCTTACGCGCGGCATCCGCCAGAAGCACGCCCGCACCGTCCCAGTCGCCGTGATGCTGCCGCTCGGCGATCTCGGCGAAGTCGAAGGAATGGAGCAGCAGCTTTGCCGAATGCAGCCCGCCCAATCGCTCGCGCACAATCTCGTTGAGCAGGCGGTAGTAGATGGCGGTCGATTCCCAGCTCATGCCGCCGAGCAGGCCAAGGGTTTTCATACGCTGAAACTCCAGCAGGACCGAACAATCTCTCTCACAGAAAAGCTTTGCAGGTCGATGTCAACCTGAAGGCGAGCCGAACCGCCCTACGGCCCACGCCCAAATGTCAGCGCGCACCCGATTCGGTCATCCTCGCACTGGTGCCGAGGTGATGCAGGCTTTGTGCCGTATGCCTCGAACTCCAGGCAACCGGCGGGTCGGGCAAATCGAGATCGAAATGTGCCCTCCCGAGCAGTGAATTGACGATCTTGGCGCTGCGCCAGGCCATCAGGCTGAGCTGCGGCTCGGCTATGCCATGGCTGAGCCGGCCGGCATTGAGCGCGTAGATGCGCCGGTCATCCGGCCCGTCCCACTCAACCTCGAAGCTGGCGTTGAGCCGGTAGTGGCCGCGCTCGTCCAGCGCGATCCTGTCCATCAGCGGCGCCATGCAGTCGGGAATCGCAAAGGCATAGCCGGTGGCCAGCACCACCGCATCGACGGTACGCGTCTCGATGGCGCCGTCGAAGCCGTTGCGCATGATCAGCCGGTATTCACTGCCTTCCCGTGTCACGTTCAGCACTTCGCGGTGCGGCGTCATGTTGACCGCCGTCATCTCCTCGGAAAGATGCCGCAGCGTGTAAAGCCGGCGGTAGATCGCCTTCAGCGTGCTCGTCGATGCGCCGTCGCCGGCAAGCAGCTGCTGTTCCAGGATGGTCTCGCGCCGCCCTTGCGGCAGCCGATGGAAGTTTTCCACATAGCCCGGCGTAAAGAGCTCGTCGGTGAAGGGCGAGTCGTCCAGCGGCAGGAAATTTGGCCGCATCGAGATCCACTCGATCTCGCGGCCGGCAAAGCGGTCGGAGGAGATCAGATGCAGCAGCACTTCGGCGCCGCTCTGGCCACCGCCGATGACGGCAATACGCTGCCCGGTCAGGCGATTGAGACGGTTGGTGGCCTGGGCGTTGTGGAAGCATTGGTCGGAGGCCGCCGCTCGCGCCCAGGCAGGGATGTTGGGCTTCAGCCCGACGGCAATGGCAAGATTGCGCGCGCTCACCTCCTCGCGGCCAATACGGAGCCTGAAATTCGTTCCGTCGAAGTCGATCTGATCGACGGCACTGGCAAAGCGCAGCGAAGACAGGTTCTCGCCGACCCATGCGAGATAGCGGGCGAATTCCGGCCGCGGGATGGCGGAGAAATCCGCGTTGAGAAACTCGTAGAACCGCTTCTGCGCGACCAGATAGGACATGAACGACCATGGACTGGTCGGATGCGTCGCGGTGACGAGGTCCTTGAGAAAAGACGTCTGCAGTTCGACGCCCGGCAGCATCATGCCGGGGTGCCATTCAAGCCGCGTCGCCCGGTCGAAGAAGCGCGCTTCGACGCCGTCCACCGCATCGAGATGGGCGGCGAGGCTGAGGTTGAACGGCCCGATACCGATGCCTGCGAGGTCAAGTGCTTGGGTCATGGCGAACTCCTTCTGGAGCTGGCTGGGCTGATGGGAGGTCGCCGGGCTGACTCGGGTTGAGCGGATTGTCGAGCGGTGTGCCGAGGTCGGGCAGAGGGCGTTCGCCGCTATCGCCATAGCCGATCGCGAACCGCACCTTGTTGATGGCGATGCGCGGGATTTTTGGCGCAAACAGATCGAAAAGCGCGAACCGGTCCGCCAGTTCAGGATTCTGCACCTGGTAGCGCCGGATGGCGCCGGCGAGGATGCCGTAGAACGTCCTCTCGTCGAAGCGGTCATAGGCGACCAGCGCCTCGGACAGAAAGCGCAGGACGCTGACGATGTGGCCGGTCTGCAAATGCTGGAGAAGATGCGCCGGCGGCCGGCGCTTCAGCGTCGACAGGATTTTTGGGTCGAGGCCGGCAAGTTCGGGAAACGGCTGGTCGACCAGGTCAAGGTCGCCCTGAAAGTCCTTGACCGCCACGCCGACAGGCGTCGCTCCGTCGAGGATGATCGTGACGTTCTGGCCATGGGCGATGAAGCCGACGCCGTAGCGGCACATGAAGTGGTAGAGCGGCACGAAGACCGTGGAGAACAGGCGGTCCAGCCATGCCTCCGGACCAAGGCCGGATTGTTCGATCAGGGCGCTGGCGATCGGCCGGCCATGGGCGTCGCGCTGCGGCAAGGCGCCCATCATCATCGGGCGCTGGCCCGTGGCCAGATCCTTTTCGGGGCTTTCGCGCCAGATGGCGCCCAGCATCTCGCAAAACTGATAGGGCGCGCCATCAACGCCGGTGTAGTGCGGATGCGGATAGAAGGCGCCGGCGACTTCCCTTAAGACCTTGACGTTCTTGAGCACCGGGTCCGCGGCCGCCACCGTGGCCAGCCAGCGCGACAGATCGGCGCCGATCTCCATGTATTTTCCGGGCACCCCGCGCCAGGCCGAGGTGTTGAGGATGGTCAGCGGCAGCTTGACGTGCAGCGCCTCGGGCCGTGCCGCATTGGCAAGTGTGCGCAGCGACTGCAAGGGCAGGAACGGGTCGCCGAACGGGCCAAGCGGCACCAGCCGGCCGGCGGCAATCTCGCCACCATATTGCGAGGCGATCATCGCCTGCCATTGCCAGGGGTGCACCGGCAGCAGCCTGTGCGTCGACCGCGAGACCCCAGCGGCGGTGAAGGCCGTTTCGAGCCTTGCGCGCTCCTCGCCACCGAGTGCGGCCTGCAGCAGCGCCTCTTCGTCAAGCCCGCTGTCGAGCGCCAGCTGACAACGGTCGCGTGCGGCGGCAAGCCAGAAGAGCTGGACGGCCGCGACGGATTCAGGCGCGTAGCGCTCGAAATCCTCCCGCCCCCAGCCGAGCCGGCCCTTGTTGGCAGGCGCCTTCGGATGGCCGTCGAGCAAGGCCTGCAACTCGGTGTCCGGCAGCGCCGCAAGCTCGGCCGCCGGTCGGCTGCCGCGCGCCTTGGCAATGCGCATGTCGGCCATCAGCGTGTTGTAGAGTTCCTTCGCATAGGTGCAGAACGTTGCCGGCGACATGCCAAGCGTCTCGCGTGCGTCGGCGAAGAAGGCGACCGCATCGTCGACCGGCAGCTCGATGCCGGCATCGCGGGTCAGCGTCTCGGGGCGGACGGCGATCTGGCCCCATATGCGCCGTGTTGCGGCAAAACGATAGGTCACGCCGGGGCCGGGCGTCAGCTCCCATCGGCCGGGCAAAAGCTCGCGCGGCGAAAGGCACTCCTCGAAGGTCAGTTCGGAAATGGCCTTGGCGACCGCCTCGCGGTTGACCGCGGTCCAGCGTGTCCCCGCCTTGGCGATCGGTTGCTGCACCGTCACAGCGGCACCTCGCGGAAGAAGCGCTCGCGCTCGCAGCAGACCAGCGCCGCGCGCTTGTGCGGAAAATCGAACTCCTTGACCTTGTCGTAGGCGGCATCGGCGCAATAGCTCAGCATCTTCTGGTGCGCCGCGCGCGGCTCGCCGACGATGCGCTGCGTGCGCGGCTCGTCCAGGAACAGATAGTGGGTAACGGAACGGAACAGAGCCAGTGTCTTCGGCCGGCCGAGATGGCGCGTATTGCCGATCAACCCATGCCAGCCACGGTCCCAGTCGAGCGGCTCGTAATAGGGCCCGAGCCGATCCTCCTTGGCCCAGTAGAACTCGAAATAGCCGGTTGGCTCGCCGTCGAAACTGGCGATGACGCCGAAGATGTGCGGATCGCTTTCCTGCTCGGCGAGATATTTGTCGAGCTCCTCATGGCTCTGGGCAAGCTCCCAGAAAAAGGCGACACGGCCATCGTTCATCCAGCGATGGAAGAGATCGAGATCGGTCCGGCGGTCGATCGGACGCAGCGACACGGTGAGGCCGATCTCGGCAATCCAGCGCTCGTACATCGGGCCGCAGGGACGCGGCTGACGCAACGGCGGCAGTCGGTCTTCCGGGCCGATCGCGGTCGTCAGCGCCGGATAGGTGGAATGCGAGGCCTGGCTGCGCCACAAGAGCGGCAGCTGGCGCAGGACCGAGCGATGGATGATCGCGCGTTCCGGTTCACCCGCTGCCGCCTCGGTGGCCAGCGTCGAAACCGGCCACAGCGTCTTGGCAACCGGCAGGAAAGCGCGGTCGAACGAGGGATGCAGGCGCAGCGCGGCTTCGACCAGACCCGCCAGGATCTGCGGTTGGTCGAGACGTCCGCCGGCGAAGGCGACGTCATCGATCAGCAGGCGGCCATCCGCGACGGAGATGCGGGCCTGTCCGGCCGCTGTTCCGTCAGCATCGACCAAGCTGACATGGCCATCGCCGGCACGGATGGCGAGCGGCTCCGCGGCCGAGGCCAAATGCTGCCATCCTTCGTTGCCGGCAGCGGTGGCGGGCGACCAGTTTTTCGCAGCCTCGATGTTCATGCGTACTCTCTCACATGCAGGGGGTTGGGAAGCTCGACGTAACCGGCCAGCGGGTCGGTCACTTCGGTGTTCTCGTTGATGTCGCGCAGGGCGATCAGGAAATTGCCTTTGGCGGCTAGTGTCGGCGCGTTGAGCAGATAGTCGACGCAGGACCGGTCGGCCATCGGCGTGGCGGCCAGCCGCTCGAGCGAACGGCGGAATATCACCAGCAGGTCGTCTTCCCTGGCGAGGCCAGCGGCGGCAAGCGCTGCGATGGCGGCGAAGGCGCCGTTGACGATCAAATAGTAGCCGAACAGCTTCGCGGCTGCTTCCGCCGGGAAGACATGATCTCCCGCCCGACCGGCCTCGGGCAGGAATTCGCGCAGCCTGGGCAGGAATTCCTCGACATAACCGGTGCCCTGGCAGTCGCGGAAATAGAGCGCATTCGGCCAGCCTCCGGAAAGGCCGACGACAAGGTTCTGCTGGTGGGCGCCGAACAGCAGGCCGAATTCCGAGAAGGCAACGATAAAAGGCTCGATTGCGGTTTCGAGGAAACGCTGAAGCCACTGACGCGCCGTTTCCTCGACAGGTCTCTTCTCGTCGCGGGCGATGCGGCGGATCAGGTCGGACAGATGGCTCTCGCTACAGCCGGGATGGCGCTCGCAAAGCGCGCCGAGAACGGCAGCCCGCGGGCTGCCCGTGCCGCGGAACGGATTTTCGCGAAACGAGACGATGGTGTCCGTCATCAGCCGGCCGTCCTCGTCGCGCAGGCCGAACCAGCCCGGCTCGCCCAGCACCGTCATGGTCGGGCAGCGGGTCTTCAAGGCGTCGCCAAGTTTGCCCTTGACCAGCCGGTGCACCGAAAGGCCGCGCCGGCATTCGTGTTCCTCAACGATGCGCCGGGAGTTGGTCAGGCGCAGGCTGAGCGAGAATTTCAGCATCCACTCGGTTTCAGCTGAATGAACCGTACGCAGCGAGGTCGTGGCCCGCCATGCTGGCCCGCCGAGCCCGAGATCGACGATACGGCCGGCGCGGAACAGGCTTTCGACGCGGTCTTCCAGCATCAGCCGCGCCGCCTGCCACGGATGCATCGGAACGAGAACCTTGCCTTGCTCCCGGCTGGCTCGGGCGAGCAGCTGCGCATCGCTGACGGCGAGCCCGCGGGCCATCTCGGTGATTTCAAGCGGTTCGACACTGCCGCCGGCGAGTATGGCCGGGTCGACGGCCCACCAGCGCAGTTTGAACGCTTTGCCGTATTCGTGTCCGAAGCGCTCGGAATCCGTCTGCGTGAATTCTTCGCGGCTCATCGGCGCCGGATGCACGGCGTGGCCAAAACGCAGCGCGCTCTCGGCTTCGATGAAATCCGGATCGCGTTCGGAGAAGGGCCGCGACGATCCGCGGGCCGCAGTCGCCTCTGCGATCGCGGCGATGCTGGCCAGGCTGCGGCGCAGGAAAGTCAGCCGGCTTTTCGGTGTCGCCCGGCCGGCAATGTCTGGCTCCGCCAGGATCAGCGCCAAAAGGCTGAAAAGGTCAAGCTCGGTCGCTTCGCCATCGGCATCGAGCCGCCAGAGCGGCATCGCGAAATCGTGGTAACCGACCTTCGAGCGATGCCGCGCCTCGACAAGCACCGCTGCGAGCGAGGCAGGGAAATTCAGGCGCAGCACATTCGCCTGCGGCCGGAACAATCCGGTTTGGCTCGCGTCGATGAATTCCCAGCCATCCCATTCCCGCAGCAACGCGTTGAGGAACGGGCTTAATGCAGAGGAAGCTTCTGGTCTTATTCGCTCCATACCCGTCCTCATACACTCTGAACGATATTGCATCTACAGGATATTATACTTTTATAGATTCAATATTTCTATTGATCATCTAATAAAAATAAGAAATAAGCTTTTCGTTGTGATGAGCAATATGAAAAAACGATCTTCGCTTCTGCGCCGCCTGGCAATCGCGGTCTCCGCGATCGGCTTCGGCCAGTCGGCCTTCGTGTCGCTCGTTCCCCTGGTGATGGAGCGGCTGAGGCTCGACACATTTGCCGTCGGCGCGGCAACCGCTGTCGGCGCGGCGGCGTTCCTGGTCGGCTCGCCGCTGTGGGGCCGCATGGGCGAACGGCTTGGCCACGCCAGGCTGTTGCGCCTGCTTGGCCTCGCCATGCTGGCCGGTCAGGCGGTGTTCGCCATGCTGCTGACAGCCGGGACCAAAGCCGCGCTCGGCATCGCCCTGCTGATGCTCTCGCGCTTCGTCTACGGCTTCGCCGCATCGGGCGTCATGCCGACTGCGCAGGTCTGGGCCAGCCGCTCGGTTGCCGACGACCGGCGCCAGGCCGCGTTGGGGCTGCTCGGCGCCGGCGTCAGCATGGGACGGCTGGCCGGCGCGCTGCCGGCGGCGGCTGCCGTGCTGTCGCCGCTGCTGCCGCCCATCCTGTTCCTGTTCAGTCCGCTGCTGCTGTGGCTCGCGCCGGGCAGAGAGCAAAGCGGCGGACAGAGCGATGCCAAGGCGGCCGATGCCGGCCGCGGAATATCGCCCTTCGATCGCCGCGCTCTGCCTTGCCTGGCGATCGGCTTGTGCCTGACGCTGGGCTTCGGACAGGTGCAGATGATGCTCGGCCCCATGGTCCAGCAGCGTTTCGCCCTTGGCGCGGCGCAGGCGACGACGGTGACCGGCCTCGCTTTGATGCTGGTGGCCATCGTCATGGTTCTGATTCAGGGGCTGGTCGTAGCCCGCCTGCGGTTGGCGGAGCGCAACAGTGTTGTCGTCGGCTGCGTCCTGGTTTGCGCCGGCATGACGATACTGGCCGTCACGGCCAGCCATATCGTCTCGGCAGCGGCCCTGGTGGTTGCGGCCGCCGGCATAGCGCTGGCGACGCCCGGCTACACCGCCTGGCTGATGAAGCGCCTGGAGCCCGCCGAGCAAGGCGCCGCGGCCGGCTGGCTCACCAGCACCCATGTGCTCGGCCAGAGCATCGGCGCATTGGCCGGCGGCTTTGCCTTCACGCTCTGGCCCTTTGCGCCGCTGGCCGGCTGCGCGGCGCTGGCGCTGGCCGCCGCCTGTCTCGCCGCCATGCTTCGCAAGCACTAGCCAAACCGCGCTCATTCGGCGACCTCCGGCAGCGGCTGCCTCGGAGCGCCCGGACGGGCTTTTGCGGCATCGGCAAAATGGGCGTTCAGCATGCGATAGGTCGCCATCACGGCAATGGCCGACAGCACGGTCGCCAGGGTGAACAGCGCGGCGTAGCCGAGCATGTCGGCGAGGCGCCCGGCAACCATGGAGCCGACGAGGTAGACGATGAGCTGGGCGCAGGACAGGATGGTGAAATCGGTGCCCGGCTGGTCCGACGAGGTAACAGTCATGAACAGGCTGTAGAGCGCCACGATCTCCATGTAGCGCACCAGCGTCTGCAGGAACGAGGCGCCGAAGATCGGCCAGAAGCCGGCAATGGCGCCGAAAGCATGCAGCGCGAAGATCAGGAAGCATAAGGTGCGCAGCGCGCCGAGCAGCCCGAGCACCGAAGCGGCGCCCCTTTTGTGCAGCAGCCACGCTGCCAGCGCCGAGCCGCCGAGCCCGACGGTGAGCGCGGCACCGCCCGAGAGGTAACCGATGATGTCGAGCGGCACGCCGGCATCGACGAGATAGGAACCCTCCATCGACTTCACCAGCCCTTCGCTGGCGCGGTAGATGAGTGCGATCCAGAGGATCTGGCGCGCCTCGGGCCGGCGCAGGAAGCGCAGGATGGAGGGGCGGCTTATGACCGGCTGCGGCGCGCTGGCGACGGGATCCGTCTCGCGCATGGCGAAGGCGGCGAACAGCGGTATGACGGACAGCGCGGCCACCATGGCCACCATGGTCTGCCAACCGGCATGATGATAGGCCAACAGGCCGAGCGTGCCGCCGAGAACGACACCGAGCGCCACGGCGCCGCCCTGGATCGCATTGCCGATCGGCCTGTCCTTCGGATCGAGATATTTGGCTGCGTAGCCATCGGTGGCGATGTCCTGCGTCGACATCAGCAGGCTCACGACAAGGCCGACGGCAAAGATACCGGTGACATCGGTCGGCTCGATCCACAGCATGGCGGCGATGCCGGCGATGACGCCGATCTGGGTGATGATGACCCAGCCGGCGCGATGCGCGCGGGCCAGCGGCCGGAAGCGGTCGACCAGCGGCGCCCACAGGAATTTCAACACCAGCGGCAGCATCAGCAGCGCCATCATGCCGATGGCGGTGCGCGAGACGCCCTGCTCGCGCAGGATCGGCGGGATCGCCGCCGCGAACAGATAGCTCGGAATGGCCTGCGCCAGATAGAGGCAGGCCAGGACGACGAAGAGCCGCAGGCGCGAAAGCCCGGCAGGCGCCGGTCGGTCGGCGTCGCCGCTCATTTGGCATGTCCCTTCGGCGCGTAGCCGCTCAGGAAGGCGTCGGCCTCCGCCCGGCTGCGGGTGACGAGCACCGGAAAGCCGAGCAGGCTTTGCCAGACGCGCTGCATGTTCGCGTCGGCCGCGGGGCGCACCAGCGCGCAGGCGCGGCAGACCTTTTCGAGCCGCTCGTGTTCTGCCTTGTACCAGAGGTTTTGCGCCTTGCGCTGGGTGTCGCTTAGCGCGATCTCGATGCCGATATCGACCAGCAGCACGAACGGCTCTTGTTCCAGCGAAAGGCGGCCGAGCGCCTCGACATAGGCCCCGCCATCCGCCGGATCGGCGGGAGCCTCTGCCAGCAGCGAGACCAATGCACCGTTTCGTTGGAGAGACACCGCCATCGCCGCCCCTCAGAAGGTGATCTGGTAGGACAGCGCGACCGAACGTCCCAGACCGGGAACGTCGGCACCGCGCGTCGCCGATGCGGAAGGGTTGATGTAGTAGGTGTCGAACACGTTGCGCACCGCAAGGTTCAGCACGGTCTCATTGGCGAACTTCTTCGAGACGGCGAGATTGACCAGCGCGGCACCGTCCAGTTCCTGGGTGGCGATGCGGTCGCGGCCGGAAAACAGCTCCAGCTCGCTGCGCAGGGTCAGCTCGTTCTCGAAATGGGTCGTGAGATAGACCAGCCCCTTGTAGGTCGAGGGAATGCGGTTGTTGGGCAAATATTCGTTGGCTTCGATGTGGCCGTCGCGATCCGCATCGTATTTGCCTTCGACATAGCCGACCGATCCGCCAAGCGTGAACATGCCGCTGAGGTCGGCCTCGATATTGGCTTCGACGCCCCAGATGCGTTCCTTCTGCTGCGACACCCGGTTGTTTGCGATGTCGTAGCTGACGCCGTTGTCCGAGGTCGACAGATAGGTGCTGACGCCACCACGATAGTCGCCCCAGTCGCCGCGCAGGCCGGCTTCCCAAGTGTTCACCAGCTGGGGTTCCGGTGCGATATCGGCATAGCTGATCGCATAGTCCGGCGCATTGGTGCACGGCAGCAGCGGCCTGATGGCCGTGCCGTAGGCGTCGCAGGTTTCAGCGTTGGAGTTCAACCCGGCGCGGCGGGTGAAGCCGCCAATGTCGGTCAGGCTGTAGCCTTGCGAAAAATTGCCGAAAAGCTGCATCCTTTCGGTCAGGTCGTAGACGGCGCCGACATTGAAGGTGACGGCGTTGTAGTCGAACAACCCGCCGGTCACCCGGATCGCCGGCAGGCCGATGATGTTGCTGCCAAGCAGGACGGCTGCGGCGGGCCGGGTGAAATCCTCGACATTGAGGTAGAACTGGTCGAAGCGCGCCCCGCCGCTGATGCGAAAACGATCCGTCACCGGAATTTCGCCCTGCGCAAACAAGGCGACCGAGTTCTGGGTCGTGGGCGAGATGGCGTCCTGACCGTTGGTCAGCTGTTGATCGGTGGCATCGAAGACGTAGTCGGCGCCCCAGGTCAGCGTGCTGCCCTCCTTTATGAAGTCCATCGGCGTGTTGACGGTCAGATTGACGCCGCTGCGCCGTGACTGCAGCGCCGTCTGGTTGAAGTCGGCCGTCGGGTCCGTGCCCGGCGGCAGGATCACCGGCCGCGTCGGGTTTGTCGGCAGGTAGACCTGGCTGTTGACGGCAGAGAATTTGGTGAAGGGCGACTGCTTGAAGATGTCGTTGTAGAACGCCTTGACCTCGAGGTTTCCGAGCGCGAAGTCGCTGTCGGTGTATTTGGCGGTCAGGTATTTCGAATCTTCCTTCAGCGGCTTGCCTTCATAGGGATCGCCGAAATCCGGGGAGACAGGATTGGTCGTGTAATCGGTGAACCAGTCCGGCTTCTGGTTGGCATAGGTCCAGTCGACACTGACCTCAAAGCGCCGCGCATCGAACTGATAACCGGCCACGCCGAACAGATTGCCCGTGCCGGTGCGGTCGCCGCCGCCTTGCCCAAGCATGGCGTCGGAAGCCATCTCGTTGCCGTGGCCGTCATAGGTGCGGCGCGACAGATCGCCGGAGGCCGAGAAGAAATAGTCGAAATCGCCTTTCTTGCCCTCGACCGAAACGCTGGTGCTGGGCCCGGCCGATTTGCCGGTATTCTCGGTGAAGGCGGTGACGCCGGTGCGCACCGTCACCTTCGGCTTGTCGCTGTCGCCGCGCTTGGTGATGAAGTTGATCGTGCCGCCGGTGGCGCCGGCGCCATAGAGGCTGGACGCACCGTTGATGACCTCGATGCGCTCAACCGAATTCAGGTCGATCATCGACAGGATGCGTGACACGTCACGCAGCGGCGTGTTGCGCGGCACGCCGTCGACCATGATGAGCACGCTGCGCCCGCGGAAGGTTTCCGAGGCGCCCGAAATGGTCTGGTTGCGTGGCGCGTAGCCGGGGACGATGCGGCTGATCAGGGTCGCGGCGTCGATGTTCTCCTGCGCAGCTTCCTCGACCTGTTCCCGTTCCACGACCTGGACAGACTGGGCAACGCTGGAAATGGACCTTTCATTGCGGCCGGTGACCAGGATCTGGTCGAGCACGGTGGCTCCCTGACTATCCGTTGGGGTGGCCTCCTGGGCGAATGCCGCGCCTGCCAGGATCGACGAACCCAAAGCCGATGACCAGAGAAGTGAAATATAAAATCTGCGCATGCTGCCCCCAACCATGCCCTGGTCCCCAGTGCCAAAGCGGAAAGGCCCAGTTATAATTCATGATAAAACGAGTCAACATTTATTTTATGAGTTTTTTGATCAGGATTACTCAGCAAACGAAACGGCAGTCAGGTATATGAGCCACGCGCATTTTAGCGTATGCTAAGATACTGAGCTTTCTTGACAAAACGACTTCGGGGCGCCGCCGCGGGGCGTTAGCCTTTGCTTACAAAAAGCTTTGCGGGTCGATGTCGACCTGTACGCGGACCGAGCCGCGTTGCTTCGGCCCTTCAGCCAGCATGGTGCGGATGAAGCCTTGCATGTCGGCCCGTCGCTCGCCCTGGATCAGCAAGCGGAAGCGGTGGCGCCCGCCAAGCAGGGACAGCGGCGCCTCGGCCGGGCCAAGCACGAACAGGTCGCTGGCCTGGGGTGCTGCGCGGCGCAAACCACGAGCGTGGCCTTCGGCCTCCGCCCGCGTCACCGCGCTGACAATGACGCCGGCGAGCCGGCCGAAAGGCGGCAGGGCCGCCCGTTCGCGCTCGGTGATCTCACGTTCGTAAAACGCCTCGGCGTCGCCCGAGACGATCGCCCGCATCACCGGATGGTCCGGCTGAAAAGTCTGCAGCAGGCCGAGGCTCTTCTTGCCGGTGCGCCCCGCGCGGCCTGTCACCTGGCTGAGCAACTGGAAGGTGCGCTCGGCAGCGCGCGGATCGCCATTGGCGAGACCCAGATCCGCATCGACGACACCGACCAGCGTCATGTTGGGGAAGTTATGCCCTTTGGCGACCAGCTGCGTGCCGATGACGATATCGGCCTCGCCATTGGCGATGGCCTCCAGCTCCAGCCGCAGCCGCCGCACGCCGCCCATCAGGTCGGAGGACAAGACGATGGTGCGCGCGTCGGGGAAATGCGCCACAACCTCTTCGGCGATGCGCTCGACGCCCGGCCCACAGGCGACAAGATGGTCGAGCGTGCCGCATTCGGGACAGGCCTCCGGCCGCTTTTCATTGTGCCCGCAATGATGGCAGACAAGCTGGCCGCGAAAGCGGTGCTCGACCAGCCAGGCCGAGCAGACCGGGCAGCCGAAGCGGTGGCCGCAGACCCGGCACAGCGTCAGCGGCGCATAGCCACGCCGGTTGAGGAACAGCAGCGACTGTTCTTTTTTCTCCAGCGTGCGCTGCATCTGATCGATCAGCAGCGGCGACAGGAAGCCGCCGCGCGCCGGCGGCGCGCGCCGCATGTCGATGGTCTTGAGGTCGGGAAGGGCGGCCTCGGCAAAGCGCGCCGAAAGCACCGCCCTGCTGTAGCGGCCCTGCTGCGCATTGACCCGGCTTTCGACGGACGGCGTCGCTGATGCCAGCACCACCGGAAAGCTGCTGATATGGCCGCGCACCACCGCCATGTCGCGGGCATTGTAGAAGACGCGGTCCTCCTGCTTGTAGGCGGGGTCGTGCTCCTCGTCGACGACGATGAGGCCGAGCTCGCGGAACGGGAGAAACAGCGCCGAGCGCGCGCCGGCGACGACGCGCACGCCGCCTTCCGCCACTTGCCGCCAGACCTTTTCGCGCATTCTGGGCGGCAGGTCGGAATGCCATTCGGCCGGCTTGGCGCCGAAGCGCTGCTGGAAGCGTTCGAGGAAGGCATGCGTCAGCGCGATTTCCGGCAACAGGATCAGCACCTGCTTGCCCTGGTCGAGAGCCGCCGCCACCGCTTCGAAATAGACCTCCGTCTTGCCCGATCCGGTAACACCGTCCAGAAGCGTCACGTTGAAAGCACCGGCCGCGACATTGGCGCGCAGCATGGCGGCCGCATCAGCCTGGTCCGGCATAAGCTCCGGCAGGGCGTAAGAGGCATCGGGCGCTGCGACCACCGGTCGCGGCGGGATCATCACCGTCTCGAACACGCCTTGCGCCTTGAGCCCCTCGATCACCGTCGACGACACGCCTGCCGCATGCGCCAACCCGGATCGCGTCCAGGCGAGGCCACCTTCCGCCGTCTCCAGCACGCGTGTCCTGGCGTCCGTCATCCGATCGGGCATGAGAAGCGTCCGCTGCAGACCCTCGATCCATGGTTCGGGATCGAACGCCTCCGGCGCCCTGAGCAGCATGCGCGCCACCATGCCGGGCGGCGACAGCGTGTACTGCGCGATCCAGTCGACGAAGCGGCGCATGCCGCGGTCGATCGGCGGGCAGTCGAAAACCTGCTCGATCGGCCGCAATTTCTTCGCGTCGACCTGTTCGGTCAAGCCGTCCCAGACGATGCCGGCAACCTGGCGCGAACCGAGCGGCACGCGCACGATCGAGCCCGGCACCACGCGCATGCCGGCAGGCACCGCATAGGTGTAGGGCCGTTCGGCGGGCATCGGCACCAGCACCGGCGCGGCTGCGACAAAGAGCGAATCTTCGATCATCGGGCGTGACCTTGCCCCGACTTTGGTCTAGATCAAAGGGCAACCCCGAATGTGCATGACCTGCACATGGAAATCTTTCAGGAGACCCCATGAAATTTTTTGTCGACACCGCTGACATCAAGGACATCAAGGAACTGAACGACCTGGGGCTGCTCGACGGCGTTACCACCAATCCCTCGCTGATCCTGAAATCCGGCGGCAAGATCGCCGATGTCACCAAGCAGATCTGCGACATCGTCAAGGGCCCGGTTTCGGCCGAGGTCGTCGCCACCGAATACAAGGACATGATGGCCGAGGCCAAGATCCTGGCCAAGATCGCCGACAACATCTGCATCAAGGTGCCGCTGACGCTGGACGGCCTGCGCGCCTGCAGGACGATCCGCACCGAGATGAACCGCTTGGTCAATGTGACGCTGTGCTTCTCGGCCAACCAGGCGCTGCTCGCCGCCAAGGCCGGCGCCTCCTTCATCTCGCCCTTCGTCGGCCGCGTCGACGACACCGGCGCGAACGGCATGGAGCTGATCGAGGAAATCCGTCATATCTACGACAATTATGATTTCGACACCGAAATCCTCGTCGCATCGGTTCGCACCGTGAACCACGTCAAGCAGGCGGCCCTGATCGGCGCCGATGTCGTTACCGCGCCGGCAGCGACGCTCAAGGCGCTGGTCAAGCACCCGCTGACCGACAAGGGCCTCGAGCAGTTCCTCGCCGACTGGGCCAAGACTGGCCAGAAGATCGGCTGAGACCAAGCTTCGATATCAACAAAAAGGCCGGGAAACCGGCCTTTTTTATTGCGATCCGCATATTGGGGAACGCTCAGAGACCATTTCGAAATTCGCTCTGGCGAGTCATATGGTGGTGGTTTCGAGAACCGGAGCGCAGCGGACATTTCGGTCCGTGAGCACCGGAAGCGCAGAAAACGCCATCAGATGACCGCCGGAGTAGAATTTCCAAACGGTCTCTCAGGCCTTTTTGCCGTGCCTGACCAGATCCTGGGCGACCGACAGGCTCACCATTTCGGCCAGTTCGCGCGCGGCGCGGTTCTCGGCGTCGAGCTGCGCACGGTAGGAAGCGAACTCCTGCCTTGGCTTGTCGAAGGATGACGGGATCGAGCGCTTGCCGGTGGCGATTACCGCGCCGGTCTTGGCATCGGTCAGCACATAGTTCGCCGTCAGCGTCACCGTGCCTGCGGTCGGCTCATCCTCGTCGGTCTGGACCTGCACCACAGCGGCCGATTCGACCAGTTCGGTGACGCCGAGATCGAGCATGTAGACCGGCGCTGGCGGCTCGCCGGCGCCCTGGCCAAAGGCAAAGATCAGATTGTTGCGGACCTGCTGGGCATAGCGGGTCTTGACCGGCTTGACCGCGATCGACGCCAGTTCGGCTGAAGCGCTGACGGTCGAGCCCGCCGTCAACGGCGCACTGGAATAGAGCGGCCTGACCGTGCAGGCCGAAACCAGCGCTATCGAGGCGACCATGCCGTACAGCGCGGCGCGGCGCAGCAAATGCGTCGTCTTTTCCAGATCAGGCAACGACATTGACGATCCTCTGCGGCACGATGATCACCTTGCGGGGCGCCTTACCTTCCAGCGCTTTTTGCACGAAGTCGAGGGCCAGCACCGCTTTTTCGACCGCACCTTGGTCCGCGTCGCGGGCAATTGTCAAATCCCCACGCTTCTTGCCGTTGACCTGGACCGGCAGCACGATCTCGTTGTCGACGACCAGCGCCGGATCGTAGACCGGCCACGGCCGTTCGGCGACCAGATCGGTGCCGCCCAGCGTGTGCCAGCACTCCTCCGCCAGATGCGGCATGACCGGCGCAACCACATGCACCAGGATCTCCACGGCCTCGCAGCAGGCGCCTTTGAGAGCTGCATCGGCCTTGCCCTCGGCGACGTCATTGAGCGGCGTGGTCAAGGCGTTGGCCAGCTCGTAGATGCGGGCGATGGCGCGGTTGAAGCCGAGCTTCTCGATGTCCTCGCCGATGGCCTTCAGGATCTTGTGCGCGGCCTTGGAAACGGCGCCGGCCTCGCCTTCCTTCGCCGCCTGCGGCTTGACGCCGTCGAGCGTCTCGGCGGCGATCGACACCAGGCGCCAGACGCGCTGGATGAAGCGGTGCGCGCCGGCGGCGCCATCGTCGGTCCATTCGACGTCGCGCTCCGGCGGCGAATCCGACAGCATGAACCAGCGCGCGGTGTCGGCACCGTAACCGTCGGTGATGTCTTCCGGGCTCACCGTGTTCTTCTTCGACTTCGACATCTTTTCGAGCGAGCCGATCGCCGCCTCTTCGCCGGTGGCGATCTCGATGGCGCGGCGCTTGCCGCCGGCATCCTCGATCCTGACCTCACTTGGCGACAGCCAGCGTCCATTGGTCGAGGCGCCGCCGACGCGGTAGGTCTCGTGCACCACCATGCCTTGCGTGAACAGGCCCTTGAACGGCTCGGCGAGATCGAGATGCCCGGTCTCGCGCATGGCGCGGGTGAAGAAGCGCGAATAGAGCAGATGCAGGATCGCGTGCTCGATGCCGCCAATATACTGGTCGACCGCCAGCCAATCGTCGGCAGCCTTGGGTTCGGTCGGTTCGTTGGCCCAGGGCGCGGTGAAGCGCGCGAAATACCAGGACGAATCGACGAACGTGTCCATCGTGTCGGTCTCGCGCCGTGCGTCCTTGCCGCATTGCGGGCATTTGACATGCCGCCAGGTCGGGTGACGGTCGAGCGGATTACCGGGACGGTCGAACTCGATGTCGTCGGGCAGTTTGACCGGCAGGTCGGCCTTCGGCACCGGCACCACGCCGCAATCCTCGCAATGGATCATCGGGATCGGGCAGCCCCAATAGCGCTGGCGCGAAATGCCCCAGTCGCGCAGGCGGAAGTTCACCTTGCGCTCGGCCATCGGCCGGCCACCGATGCTTTTCTGCTCCAGCAGCTTCGCCACTTCGTCGAACGCCTGCTCCGGCTTCATGCCGTCGAGGAAGCGCGAATTGATCATCACGCCGTCATCGACATAGGCCTCTTCCGTGATCTGGAAGGTCTTTGCGTCGGCATCTTCCGGCATCACCACCGGGGTCACCGGCAGGCCGTATTTGTTGGCGAAGTCGAGGTCGCGCTGGTCGCCCGACGGGCAGCCGAAAATGGCGCCGGTGCCGTATTCCATCAGCACGAAATTGGCGACATAGACCGGCAGCGTCCACGAGTCGTCGAACGGATGGACGACGCGGATCCCGGTGTCGAAGCCCTTCTTCTCGGCCGTCTCCAGTGCGGCCACCGACGTGCCCATATGGCGCACTTCGTCGATGAACTTGGCCAGCTCGACATTGGTCTCCGCCGCCTTTTTGGCCAGCGGATGATCGGCGGCAACTGCCATGAAAGAGGCGCCGAAGATGGTGTCGGGCCTGGTCGTGTAAACTTCCAGCTCGTGCGTGTCGCCAACGGGTGCTGCCAGCGGCCAGCGGATCAGCAGCCCTTCGGAGCGGCCGATCCAGTTCTGCTGCATCAGCTTGACCTTTTCCGGCCACTCGCCGAGACCGTTCAGCGAATCCAGCAGATCCTGCGCATAATCGGTGATCTTGAAGAACCACTGCGTCAGCTCACGCTGTTCGACCAGGGCGCCGGAGCGCCAGCCGCGCCCGTCGATGACCTGCTCGTTGGCGAGCACCGTCATGTCCTCCGGGTCCCAGTTGACCTTGGAGGATTTGCGCGTCACCAGCCCCTTCTCGACGAAATCGAGGAACAGCATCTGCTGGCGGTGGTAATAGTCGACGTCGCAGGTGGCGAATTCGCGCGCCCAGTCCAGCGACAAGCCCATCATCTTGAGCTGTTCGCGCATGGCGGCGATGTTGGCGTAGGTCCATTCCTTGGGATGGACCTTGTTCTGCATCGCCGCATTTTCGGCCGGCATGCCGAAGGCATCCCAGCCCATCGGGTGCAGCACGTTGAAACCCTTGGCCCGCTTGTAGCGCGCCACCACGTCGCCCATCGTGTAGTTGCGGGTATGGCCGATATGGATCTTCCCCGAAGGATAGGGAAACATCTCCAGCACATAGTATTTCGGCTTCGGGTCGTCATTGTGCGCTTCGAACAGCTTCTTTTCGGCCCAGGCTTTCTGCCATTTGGGCTCTGACGCGCGCGGATTGTATCGTTCGGTTGCCATCGGATGATTTTCACTTAAAAGCAGGCGCAAGCCGCCGGACAAGGCCCGGTGGCCGAGGTAAATGTCGTCGCGGTGTTCACCATGGATTGCCGGACCCGTCAACTGCGGCGAGCCGGCGAGGGCTAGAAAGACAGGCAGGATATAGGCATGGCCAGCGCCGTCGAACAGTTTTTCGCCGTCAAGACAAGGATCGCCACTGCAGAGCGCGAAGCCGGCCGCGACGCCGGTTCCGTGACGCTGGTTGCCGTGTCGAAGACTTTTGAGGCCGACGCCATCCGCCCCGTCATCGAAGCCGGCCAGCGCGTCTTCGGCGAAAACCGCGTCCAGGAGGCGCAGGCCAAATGGCCGGCACTGAAACAGGAATTCCCCGACATCGAGCTGCACCTCATCGGCCCGCTGCAGTCGAACAAGGCGAAGGAAGCGGTTGCTTTGGCCGACGTCATCGAGACCGTCGACCGCGAGAAGATCGCCGCCGAACTTGCCAAAGAGATCACCAGGCAAGGCCGGACGCCAAAACTCTATGTCCAGGTCAACACCGGTTCGGAGCCGCAAAAGGCCGGCATCGAGCCGCGTGACGCCGTCGCCTTTGTTGCTCATTGCCGCGACATTCACGGGCTGGCCATCGAAGGCCTGATGTGCATCCCGCCGGCGGACGAAAACCCCGGACCGCATTTCGCTTTGCTGGAAAAGCTGGCGCGCGAGGCCGGCGTCGCCAAACTGTCGATGGGCATGTCCGGCGATTATGAAACAGCCATCGCCTTCGGCGCCACCAGCATCCGGGTCGGCTCGGCGATCTTCGGCAGCCGGTAGGTCCATTTCCGCCATACGCGATTGGCCGCGTCGACAGAACCTTCGTCATCCTGGGGCGGAGCAAGGAGCGAAGCGACGCGGCGTAGACCCCGGGATCCATGCCGGGACTTCAGAGCGCCGCTGCAGTGAAGAATTTCTGCTCCGTCGCGCCCTTTGGCCAGGGTCGCGGCATGGATCCTCGGGTCTTCGCGACGCCGCTTCGCGGCTGCTCCGCCCGTGGATGACGAAGTGAGAAATGTTTCGGTCAACCTCCAAAGTTCCAGGAAACCATGGGCCGCGGGTCGGCGCCGGTCACATTTATTTCATCGCCCCACCGACAAGTGGCGAACCTATGATGCCAGCTACGAAAGGTTCATTGCGCCACGACTGGAAACGAAACGGACCGTTCCTATATGGGGTGTGCCTTCACCAAATCTTCTGGAGCCGCCACCATGCGCTACAACCAACTCGGAAATACGGGGATGTTCGTCTCCGAACTCTGCCTCGGCACCATGACTTTCGGCGCCGCCGGCGAGAATGCCCAATGGGGCCTCATCGCCAGTCTCGACCAGAAGGGCGTCAACGACATCGTTGCCCGCTCCATCGCCGCCGGCGTCAATTTCTTCGACACGGCCGACGTCTATTCGTTCGGCCAGTCCGAGCGTCTGCTCGGCCAGTCGCTCAGGGATCTCGGTGTCAAGCGCTCCGACGTCATCATCGCCACCAAAGTCCACGGCGCCATGGGCCAGGGCCCGAACGAGCGCGGCTCGTCGCGCGGCCACATCATGGATTCGGTCGACGCTAGCCTGGAGCGGCTGCAGCTCGACCATATCGACCTCTACCAGTTGCACGGCACCGACACGGTGACGCCGATCGACGAGACGCTGCGGGCGCTGGACGATCTCGTCGCCAGCGGCAAGGTTCGCTATGTCGGCGTCTCCAACTGGCAGGCCTGGCGCATCGCCAAGGCGCTGGGCATTGCCGAGCGCAAGGGCTTTTCCCGCTTCGAGACCATCCAGTCCTATTATTCGATCGCCGGCCGCGACCTCGAGCGCGAGATCGTGCCGCTCATCAACGAGGAGAAGCTCGGGCTGATGGTGTGGTCGCCGATGGCCGGTGGCCTGCTGTCGGGCAAATACGGCCCCGGCGCGCCCGGCAATGGCGAAGGCCGCCGCGCCGCCTTCAACTTCCCGCCGGTCAATGAGGATCGCGCCTGGGCAGCTGTCGCCGTCATGCGCGACATCGCCAAGAAGCACGACGTCAGCGTCGCCACCGTGGCGCTCGGCTATGTCCTGGCAAAACCTTTCGTGATGAGCGTCATCATCGGCGCCAGCCGCATGGAGCAGCTGGAACAGAACCTTGCCGCGGCCGATGTGAAGCTCGACGTCGACGATCTCGCCAAACTGGACGAGGTCAGCGCGCTGCCCTCCGAATATCCCGGCTGGATGCTGGAGCGTCAGGGCGCCGGCCGCCGCCCGGCGCCATTCGTGCCGAAGAGGTAGGCGCATCTCGGCCTGATGCCTCGGGAGCCATTTGGCTCCCGAACGTCTGTCAGGCCATCCGCACGCTCTCAACCAGAAAGTCGAGAAAGGCCCGCACCCGTGCCGGCAAATGCCGGCCCTGGCCGACATAGACGGCGTGGCTAGGCTCCTCGTCGCCCGGATTGAAATCCTCCAGCAGCCCCGTCAGCCGGCCCGCCGCAATGTCATCAGCCACATGCCAATGTGCCAGCCGGGCGATGCCGGCGCCGGCAACCGCCATCAGCCGCATCGACTCGCCATCGCTGACCACCGTGTTTCCCATTATCGGCACCGTGACGGCGTTGCCGGCTGCGTCGACGAACTGCCAGCCATCGACATGCCGGACAAAGCCGAAAGCCATGCGATTGTGCCGGTCGAGATCGGCAGGTGTCAGTGGCGTGCCATGTGTGACTAGGTAGGACGGTGCTGCAACGACCACCATCCGACATTGCCCGAGCTTGCGCGCCACCAGCCGCGATTCGCCGAGCGGACCGGCGCGGATGGCGACGTCGGCGCGCTCCTGCATCAGGTCGATGACGCTGTCGGTCAGCACCAGATCGACCGAAATCTCAGGATAGCGTTCGAGGAAGCGCGGCAGCAGCGGGATCAGCCGGTGCACCCCGAAGGGCACATAGCTGTTGACGCGCAGCCGTCCGCGCGGTGCCGCACCCACGGCGGCCTCGCGTTCGGCCGCCGCCATGTCGGCCAGGATGCGCAGCCCGCTGTCGTAGAAGGCCGTCCCTTCCGGCGTCAGCTGCAGCTTGCGCGTCGAGCGGCTGACCAGCCGCGCCCCGAGCCTTGCCTCCAGCCGCGCTATCAGTTTGCTGACCGCCGACGGCGTCATGCGCAACGCGCGAGCGGCAGCCGAAAAGCTGCCCGCCTCGACAACGCGCACGAACACTTCGATCTCGCCGGAGCGGTTGATGTCGGGCCTGGCCATCTGTGAATCTATTTCACAGGAAATATGCCTAAGGCAAGTCTGGTTCACAAGGCGTGGGTGTACGATCTCTTGGGTCGGGGCGCGGATTGGACAAGGCGCTCATCGTCTTGGAAGTGGAAACCGCCATGCCTCTTGCTCTCTATGCCCTCGCCGCCGGTGCCTTCGGCATCGGTGTCACCGAATTCGTCATCATGGGCCTGCTGATCGATGTCAGCAAAGATCTCGGCGTCTCGATCTCGGCCGCCGGCCAGCTGATTTCAGGCTATGCACTTGGCGTCGTCATCGGCGCGCCGCTTTTGACCATCGCCACCGGCAATTGGCCGCGCAAGACCGTGCTCTTGGCGCTGATGGCCATCTTCACCCTCGGCAACCTCGCCTGTGCGCTGGCGCCCGACTACTGGACGCTGATGGGCGCCCGCATCATCACCGCCTTTGCCCACGGCACCTTCTTCGGCGTCGGCTCGGTGGTCGCCACCGGCTTGGTCGCGCCCAACAAGAAGGCCTCGGCGATCGCGCTGATGTTCACCGGCCTGACCATCGCCAACATTCTCGGCGTCCCCTTCGGCACATGGCTCGGCCAAGCCTTCGGCTGGCGCGCCACCTTCTGGGCAGTAACCCTGGTCGGTTTGGCAGCCTTCGCCGTCATCCTCCTTCTGGTGCCGCGCAGCCAGACGCCGCCCGAGAAGACCAATTTGCGAGCCGACCTCGCCGTGCTGCGCCGCACGCCGGTGCTGCTCGGCCTTGCCACCACCGTGCTCGGCTATGCCGGAGTCTTCGCCGTCTTCACCTACATCGCCCCATTGCTGACCGAGATCAGCGGCTTCAAGGAAGCGGCCGTGTCGCCGATCCTGCTCGTCTTCGGCGGCGGTCTCATCGCCGGCAATCTGCTTGGCGGCAAAGTCGCCGACCGCTGGCTGGTACCGGCGGTGCTCGGCAGCCTCGTGGTGCTGGCGCTGGTGCTGGCAACCATGACCTTTGCCGTCCACAGCCAGGTCCTGGCCGTGATCTATGTCGGCCTGCTGGGTGCCGCAGCCTTCGCCACCGTGGCACCGCTGCAGATGTGGGTGCTGGAAAAGGCGCAAGGTGCCGGCCAGAGCCTCGCCTCGTCCTTCAACATCGCCGCCTTTAATCTCGGCAATGCCGCCGGCGCCTGGCTCGGCGGCGCGGTGATTGCCCATGGCCTCGGCCTCGGCTCGCTGACCTGGGTCGCCGCCTTGCTGCCGGTCTCGGCACTCGGCGTCGCCGCCCTGGCGCTGCGCCTCGACAGAAACGGCGAGCGATTGGTGCCGGCCGCCGTCTGCCCAAGCGCCGCGGAGTGACCGTAGCTCCGAAACATTCCTACCTCGACAGAAGCCAAGACACGAACCCAACAGGAGAAACCGTTGTGACCAACAGCAGAGATCCGGTTCGCTACGCCATCCTTGCCAATGCGGTCAGGCATTTGAGGCTCGTTCCTATCGCCCTGGCGGCGTCGTTGATGTTCGATCCGGCGATAGCCGGCGAAAGGCAAGGGTGGGTCGGCACCTGGTTGGCCAGTCCGCAATCGACATGGGGCGCCGATTTTGCCTTGCCGGTGAAGATATCGCCGCAGCTTGAGAACCAGACCATTCGCCAGACGGTCCGGATCAGCCTCGGTGGCGAGAAATTCCGCGTCGTCCTGTCGAACGAGTATGCCGCCACGCCGGTCCAGATCGGCGGGGCCCATGTGGCGGTCGCCGGCAAGGGATCGAAAATTATCGCCGGCACCGATCGAGCGCTGACCTTTGGCGGACAGGCCAAGGCCGCAATCGCGCCGGGCACATTTCTGATCAGCGACCCGGTGGACCTGCCGCTCGATGCCTTGAGCCGGCTTTCGGTCTCGGTCTATCTGCCGCAGGAAACGCCGCTCGCCACCTTCCATTGGGACGGCAAGCAGACCGCCTATATCGGCAACGGCAACCAGATGGCTTCGGACGCGTTCGCGGCCACGCAGACCACCGACGCACGCATCCTGCTCAGCGAAATCCTGGTCGACGCACCCGCAAATGACGGCGCTGTCGTCGCTATCGGCGATTCGATCACCGACGGCAATGGCGCCACTTTGGATGCGGACAACCGCTGGCCCGATTTCCTGGCCGCGCGCCTCGCGCCGAAACAGGTAGCGGTGCTCAACGCCGGCATATCCGGCGCAAGGCTGCTGGACGACGCCATGGGCGAGAAGGCATCCGCGCGCTTCGACCGCGATGTCCTTGCCCAGCCCGGCGTCAAGGCGGTGATCCTGCTCATCGGCATCAACGACATCAGCTGGCCAGGCACGCCCTTCGTGCGCGAAAAATCCCTGCCCGCTTTCGAAACCTTGACAAGCGCCTACCTGCAGCTCGCCGCCCAGGCCCACGCCCACAATCTCAGCATTGTCGGCGCCACGCTGACGCCCTTCGAAGGCGCATTGAGCGGGACGCCGCTCGATGCCTACTATACGGCGGAAAAGGATGCGCTGCGCCAAAAGGTCAACACCTGGATCCGCACCAGCGGCGCCTTCGATGCCGTGGTCGATTTCGACCTCCTGCTGCGCGATCCGGCGCATCCGACACGTCTGCTGCCCGAATTCGATTCCGGCGACCATCTGCATCCAGGTGACGAGGGAAACCAGGCCATGGCCGACGCCATCGACCTCGCCACACTGGTCAAAAACTGAGCGACGCATCCGCTGCTTCACACTTTGAAAGGACATAAAATGGATTATCGACGTCTCGGCTCATCGGGCCTGAAAGTGCCCGCACTCTCCTTCGGCGCCGGCACTTTCGGCGGCTCCGGCCCGCTGTTCGGCGCCTGGGGCAACAGCGACGCCAAGGAGGCGCGGCGGCTGATCGACATCTGTCTCGAGGCCGGCGTCAATCTGTTCGACACGGCCGATGTCTATTCGAATGGCGCTTCCGAAGAGGTGCTGGGCGAAGCCATCAAGGGCCGCCGCGACGCCGTGTTGATCTCTACCAAGACCTCGCTGCCGATGGGCGATGGGCCAGCCGATTACGGCTCGTCGCGCTCGCGCCTGATCAAATCCGTCGACGCGGCACTGAAGCGCCTCGGCACCGATTACATCGACCTTTTGCAGTTGCACGCCTTCGACGCCGGCACACCAATCGAGGAAGTGCTGTCGACGCTGGACGATCTCGTACGCGTCGGCAAGCTGCGCTATGTCGGCGTCTCCAACTTCTCCGGCTGGCAAGTGATGAAGTCGCTGGCGGAAGCCGACAAGCACGGTTATCCCCGCTACGCCGCGCATCAGGTCTACTACTCGCTGGTCGGCCGCGACTATGAGTGGGAGCTGATGCCGCTCGGCCTCGACCAGAGTGTCGGCGCGCTGGTGTGGAGCCCGCTCGGCTGGGGCCGACTGACCGGCAAGATCCGCCGCGGCCAGCCCCTGCCGGAAAAGAGCCGGCTGCACGACACCGCCGATTTCGGCCCGCCGGTCGCCGACGAGCATCTCTATCGGGTCATGGATGCGCTCGACGCGGTGGCCGAAGAAACCGGCAGGACCGTTCCACAGATCGCCATCAACTGGCTGCTGCAGCGCCCGACCGTGTCCTCCGTCATCATCGGCGCCCGCAACGAGGAACAGCTGCGCCAGAACCTCGGCGCCGTCGGCTGGGCCTTGACGCCGGAGCAGATCAAGAAGCTCGATGCGGCAAGCGAAGTCACCGCACCCTACCCGTACTTCCCCTATCGCCGCCAGGAGGGCTTTGCCCGTCTGAACCCGCCCGCGGTGTGAGGGCGTCGCCGGGCGGCTGACGACAAGCTGTTCATCTACGACTAACGTCCGCAGTCGACCCGTTGCGGACGTTGGGATCACCGCTCATAACTGCACTATGACGACTCTACCGCCAGCTGTTTTGCCGATCTTTGCCGCAGCCGGATGGTTTCCCGGGCGCAAGGTGCCCGTATCTCCAACGGTCCCGGCCGGCCATCCGGCGGCTGCCATTCTCAGTGAGTTCGATGGCCTCAAGGTGGGTGAGACCGGTCCTGGGGTGGAATGCGGCCGGAGCGACGTCGTCTTCAGGTGGCCGTCAGACGAAGACTACGAAGAAATTTCCGAAATTGGAGCCCTGCTTCAGACAGAGCTGGCTGGCTTTGCAAGCGCCCACAACAATCACGAAAGCCTCTATATCGATAGAGAAGGCCGGGTGTTTGCGGTGTTCCCGGACATGCAAGGCATATGCCTTATGGGCCGCACTTTTGGCGAGGCAATGGAGCGCGCCCTGTTAGGCCTGAAGCCGTCACCTCTTCTTCTGCCATCACACGATAGAATATCATGGTATGGCGAGGTCCTCCTGCGTGGAAACCCTCAGCTCCTAAGCATAGAGGAGCTGATGACGCGATAGGGCAACCCTGATCGCCCCTTTCCATCCTCTCGGCGCTAGCCGCCGCAGATGGCGGGTTGAGTTTTGACCTAGTGCAGCACGAACTCCCCATCGACCTTCCGCCACTCATTCGGCGCGATCAGCTTCTGATGCGTGTAGGTCACCGAATGCAGCGGGCCGTCGAGCTTGGCCTGCCAGAATTCGATGAAGCGGACCAGCACCGGGAATTTCGGTGCGAGGTCGTAATCCTGCCAGATGAAGCTCTGCAGCAGGTGCGGGTGGTCGGGGAAGTGATAGAGAATCTTGGCCGTGGTCAGCCCATAGCCTTTGAGCATCAAGTCCATTTCGGCATGGTCACGCATTGCAGCCCCCTGCGTCGATCTCCTTTCCTCCCAATGTTGGATTCTGCGCTCACTTGCTTAACTGTCTATTGATTTTTTTTGATCGTCCTGGGCATTTTCTACGCTAAAACATGCAGTTAGCAGCGACCTTGGCAGAGTGCTGACAGTACCGGACGACGCCCCTGCGTCATCCCGCCGCGCGAATCCAACGTCTAATGTTGCCGTCATGCCGGAACTGTTAATAATGCGCGCGAATTCGCGGCCGCATCGCCGCGATCCCGCCAATGATCAAATCGGCGGATAGTTTGGGGAGGAATGCCAGAAATGTCCGAGGTTCATGTCCACCGCGTCCAGCCGGCGTGGAAGAAGAACGCGCTGATCGACAACGACACCTACCTGAAATGGTATGCCGACAGCGTGAAGAATCCGGACAAGTTCTGGGGCAAGCACGGCAAGCGCATCGACTGGTTCAAGCCGTTCAGCAAGGTCAAGAACACCTCCTTCGACGGCAAGGTCTCGATCAAATGGTTCGAGGACGGCGAGACCAACGTCTCCTACAACTGCATCGACCGCCATTTGAAGAAGCGCGGCAACCAGACCGCCATCATCTGGGAAGGCGATAACCCCTACGACGACAAGAAAATCACCTATAACGAGCTTTACGAGCGCGTCTGCCGGCTGGCCAATGTGATGAAGAAGCACGGCGTCAAGAAGGGCGACCGCGTCACCATCTACATGCCGATGATCCCGGAGGCCGCTTATGCGATGCTGGCCTGTACGCGGATTGGCGCCATCCATTCGATCGTCTTCGGCGGCTTCTCGCCGGACGCGCTGGCCGGCCGCATCGACGACTGCAAGTCGACCTTCGTCATCACCGCCGATGAAGGGCTGCGCGGCGGCAAACCGATTCCGCTGAAGGACAACACCGACAAGGCGATCGAGATCGCGGCCAAGGCCGGCACCAAGGTCGAAAAGGTGGTGGTCGTGCGCCGCACCGGCGGCAAAGCCGGCTGGGTCCAGGGCCGCGACGTCTGGTACCATGACGAGATCGCCACCGTGAAGGCGGACTGCAAGCCGGAGAAGATGAAAGCCGAGGATCCGCTGTTCATCCTCTACACATCGGGCTCGACCGGCAAGCCGAAGGGCGTGCTGCACACCACCGCCGGCTATCTCGTCTATGCCTCGATGACGCACCAATATGTTTTCGACTACCATGACGGCGACATCTACTGGTGCACCGCCGATGTCGGCTGGGTCACCGGTCATAGCTACATCGTCTATGGCCCGCTCGCCAACGGCGCCACCACGCTGATGTTCGAGGGTGTGCCGAACTACCCCTCGCAGTCGCGCTTCTGGGAAGTCATCGACAAGCACAAGGTCAACATCTTCTACACCGCACCGACGGCGCTGCGTGCGCTGATGGGCGCCGGCGACGACCCGGTGAAGAAGACCTCGCGCAAATCGCTGCGCGTACTCGGTTCGGTCGGCGAGCCGATCAACCCGGAAGCCTGGGAGTGGTATTTCAACGTCGTCGGCAACGGCAAGGTGCCGATCGTCGACACCTGGTGGCAGACCGAAACCGGCGGCATTCTGATCACACCGTTGCCCGGCGCCACCGACCTCAAGGCCGGCTCGGCGACGCGGCCCTTCTTCGGCGTCAAGCCGCAGCTGGTCGACGGCGAGGGCAAGGTGCTGGAGGGTGCCGCCGACGGCAATCTCTGCATCACCGATTCTTGGCCGGGCATGATGCGCACCGTCTATGGCGACCACGACCGCTTCGTGCAGACCTATTTCTCCACCTACAAGGGCAAATACTTTACCGGCGACGGCTGCCGGCGCGACGCCGATGGCTATTACTGGATCACCGGCCGCGTCGACGACGTCATCAACGTCTCCGGCCACCGCATGGGCACGGCGGAAGTCGAATCGGCACTGGTCAGCCATGACAAGGTTTCGGAGGCCGCCGTCGTCGGCTATCCTCACGACATCAAGGGCCAGGGAATCTACAGCTACGTCACCTTGATGAAAGGCGTGGAACCGACCGAGGAGCTGCGCAAGGAGCTCGTCGCCCATGTCCGCAAGGAGATCGGCGCCATCGCGTCGCCCGACAAGCTCCAGTTCGCTCCCGGCCTGCCGAAAACCCGCTCCGGCAAGATCATGCGCCGCATCCTGCGCAAGATCGCTGAGGACGATTTTTCCGCACTTGGCGACACCTCGACACTGGCTGACCCGGCCGTGGTCGACGACCTGATCGCCAACCGCCAGAACAAGAAGACCTGACGCGTTTGATGCCTGCACTGGGGGCGGTTACGGAGCTCTGGCGTTACCCGGCAAGCTCGCTTGCCGGCGAGCGCCGGGACGCCATTTCGGTCGGCCTTGAGACCATCGGCGGTGACCGGCTGTTCGGCCTCGTCGATGTCTCGGACAACGAGATCGCGCGGCCCGATCGCGATGCGAAATGGCACAAGGTGCCGCGCATCCGCACAAGGCTGAGCAACGACCGGCAGCTGGAGATCGCCGTTCCCGATGGCGACTGGCTGGCAGCACCAGGTGCTGAATGCGACCGCGCCATCTCGGCCTATCTCGGCTTCGCCGCCTCGATCCGGCCGTTCAGCCAGGATAACGCGCCCGGCTACACCGGCCCACTGACCGCCGAGCGCTACCGCAAGGCGCCGATCCATCTCTTGACCACCGCATCGCTGGCGCGGCTGAAGGCGCTACACCCCGACGGCGTCCCCGATCCGCGCCGCTTCCGCCCCAACATCGTCGTCGACATGGCGGCGGTCGAAGGCTCGTTTCCCGAGACCGAATGGATCGGCCGCAAGCTCGCCATCGGCGACCTGCTGGTGACCATCTCGGCACCATGCCGCCGCTGCGGCTTCACCATCATCTCCCAGGACGGCTTCGACCACGACCCCGGCATCCTGCGCAATCTGGTCCGCCACAACGCCCACAATCTCGGCGTCTATTGCACGGTGGACAGGCCAGCCAGCGTCGAGATCGGCGCGCCGATGCGCTTCGTTCAGGATTAGCGCCGGGCCAGCCCCGGATCAGACAGATCACTAACGATACAAGTCCGCCCGTGTCGGCGGCAGGCCGCTCGGGCCGCGCGCGCGTTTGGTGACGACGGTCTGGAAAATCTGTGCCGAGGCGCGCTCGAAGGTGATCGAACAGCCGGTGAGATAGAGCAGCCACAGCCGCGCCTTGGCCTCTCCGACTTCGGCGACCGCTTCGTCGAAACGGGCCTGCAGCCGTTCGGCCCACAGCCGGCAGGTGCGCGCATAGTGTTCGCGCAAATTCTCGACGTCATAGACCAGGAAGCCATGCGCCTCGAAATTGCCGAGCGTCATGCCGATCGTGTCGAGTTCGCCGCCGGGGAAAATGTATTTGAGCAGCGCCTTGAACTCCGGCCCCTTGCGCAAGGTCTTCTTCAAATCTCCCTTGCTGCGCCTTGTGATGGCGTGGTGCAGGTAGATGCCGCCCGGCTTGAGCAGGCGATGGATGGTCTTGAAATAGGTGGCGTGGTTGGCGAGCCCGAGATGCTCGAACATGCCGATCGAGGATATCTTGTCGAAGCTGCCTTCGAGCTCCGCATAGGATTTGATCTCGATGGTGACGCGGTCTTCCAGCCCCTCGGCGCGGATGCGCTCGCGGGCAAGATCGGTCTGCGCCTGCGACAGCGACACGCCGTGGCCAACGACGCCGTAATGCTTTGCCGCATGGATCAGCATGGCGCCCCAGCCGCAGCCAATGTCGAGCAGCTTTTCGCCCGGCTTCAGCCGGAGTTTGCGGCAGATATGGTCGAGCTTGTCGGCCTGCGCCTGATCGATGCCGTTGGCGAAATCCGTAAAGTAGCCGCAGCTGTAGACCATGCGCTCGTCGAGGAAGAGCCGGTAGAAGGCATTCGAAATGTCGTAGTGATGCTGGATCGCCTCCTGGCTCGAGCCGCTGACATAGGGGTTGCGCCCCGACAGATCGGTCCGCGCACTCATC
The DNA here is from genome assembly GCF_056404775.1 of Mesorhizobium sp. P2_B5. NCBI lineage: Bacteria > Pseudomonadati > Pseudomonadota > Alphaproteobacteria > Hyphomicrobiales > Phyllobacteriaceae > Mesorhizobium > Mesorhizobium sp. P2_B5. The sequence goes on from NZ_JBFUDJ010000001.1 coordinate 440,615, forward strand.
TGTTTGCGTGACAAGAGCACCGCCGGCAGGTCGCGCAGGATCGCCAGCTTCGGCAGCGACTTGATCTTGGTTCTGAGCTTGCCTTGCGACGGCAGGGCGTAGAAATCGAAAATCGTCCCGTCTTCGATATCTATCGTCTTGGAAATCCACATCTCGATCAGTGTCGACAACGATGGACGCTTCACCACCTGCCAGACGATGTCCTGGTCGTTGATGGTCAGCACCGGACCGGTGGCAGGGCCGATCCGCTCGCCGGTCCACAGCCTGACGGCAAAACCCGGCTTCAGCGTCTCGATCACCGTGCGAACGATACGCGCGGCCTTCTCGGCTGCCTCCATGCCATTCCTCCGAATGCTGGTCTCCCAGCGGGAGTTTGCCCGGCTGGACGGCCGATCGCAACCCGGCCCGGAAAAGCCAGCCCGCCGGCTATTTCAAACCGGCATCTTGTCTTTTGCTGCGACGCACCCCATCATGACGGTGTGTTCAACAAATCGAAAGGAGGTGATCCGATGTCGAGTGATTTCGTTTTCCAGAACGTGGCCTCAGCGGATTGCACTTTCGGGAAGCAGTCTTCCCGTTAAGGCGCGAGAAGCGCGGTGGGTGACTTCGGTCGCCGCCATCGGCCGCGCCATGGACGGAAACACGGAAGGCCGCCGGCTTCGTCAAGAAGCGGCGGCCTTTTCCTTTGGAGCGTTACTGGGTCAGTGCGACCTTTTCGGTGTTGCTGATGATTTCCTGAAAGGCAGCGTCCAATTCTGCTCCGGTGGACGCCTCGAAATAATGATTGGCGGCGGAAGTGTCTTTCGACGAACAGTCCTTCAGCACCGCCTTTGCCTGGTCTCGCTCGGTTGCCGACATGGCCTTGTCGTTTAGATCAAAGCCGATGGTGAAAATCTCGATGCCGTCATTTTTCATATTGCCGCACAGTGATTGGGCGTTGCTGCGCGTAAGGTTGCCTTGGCTGTTGTAGTTGCCGGCGGCGCCGGCGAAGGCGGTGTTGAACTGGCCATCGGTCATCAGGATCGCGACCTTGGCAATCTTCTTGGCATTGGCATCCGCCGCACCCTTGCCGAGACCCGCATTCTTGATCGCGGTACGCCATTGCGGCGACAGCATATAATAGGTCCACTGAATGGCGATCGCGCCGGCCGTATAACCATCGGCCCGGAAGTCGTCGATCGCATCGAGCAATACCCCGGAATCGGCGGTCAGCGGGATCACTTCCGCATCGGGGCACCTGTTCATGCCTCCGCCACCGAGATGATCATCCCGGTTGACCAGGGCATAATATTTCTTGCCGCTCTTGTCCGTGCGAATCGTATCCGGGCCATCGGCGCTCAAATCGGCATTGCCGTTTTTGTCCTTGCGCTCCGTGCCGCAATTATCGGGGTTTGGCACCGCCGCGCCAACAATGGATATATAGTCGCTGAAGGACGGCAGCAGGTTCTTGCCCGTCTTGGCGACGAGAAGCGAACTGCCGGCGACCGGCGGCAGGTCAGAACTGCCTGCCTTCTCGGCATAGACGTTTTCCGCCAGCTTGCCGGCGTTCACGCCAGATGCGTAAGGCACAATCGCGACGCGGATGCGGGGGTTCTTCGGATCCTGGTTCCGCAGCATCGTCTGGACGGCGTTTTTCGCGGCAGCCTTCAGATCGCCGATCTTGTCGACACTGCCCCGCTTCGCCATCGATCCCGTTATGTCGAGCATCATGGCGATCTCGACCTGCTTGTCCGAATAGAGCGCGGAGGTGGAAGCACCGACGCGCTGCATGTCGCCGACGCTGAACAGCGGAAAGTAGAGCCCGACATCGACGTGGGCGTCGGCCGTGACCGTGTTGGCGGTCCTGTCGACGGTGAGCTTGTCGAGAACGATCTGGTTGGGTTGCAGTATGCCGGCCATGCTGTTGCCGTCGAGAAAGGCCTGCACCGACTTGTTGGCATCGGCTTCCCTGATCACCCCGGTGGTCAGGTCGCGCGCGGTCGAGGTGACAGCGGCATCGACCACGCCCTGCAGGCTCGATTTGGCGTTGTAAATCTGGGAGATGTTGACGGCAAAGCCGACGCTGAGCGCCAGGACCGAAGCGGCAAGGCCGAACAGCACCGCGAAACTTCCACTGCGATCCCTGGTGAAAACACCCGCCGCCTGAATAAGACCCCCGTAATTCCGCATCCTTCAGCCTCCGTTCGCCTCGGCCCAGTCGCCGCAGGAAGGCCAATGCAGGATTCCGGCCGGATCGCGCGGTTGCCTCCGCGAAAGCAGCCAACTATCATTCAAGCCGTTGTTTTTGCTGGGTTCTGCATCGCAGCAAAGTGAACGGGCGGTAAACGGAAATTCACGCAAGCGACTTCGTTTACGAAGTGCTTACCATGATCCACTGCGTGCCGAATGCCGGTCCCGATCCGGCACAGATGTCCGGAGGATGCAGTGTGTCGAAGCGGATCAGAATCCGGGCCAAGAACCGCTCTATGCGAGCATGTGCGCGCTGACGGTCTTGTCGACGCCGTGATAGGGCGGATTGAACAGCTTGCCTTCCTGCTCATGGGTCCAGACCTTGAACAGGCTGAGCCGATGCGGGCCGAAACTGTGCAGCAGCGGCACATCCGTGGCGTCGCGGCCGCGCGCGATGACGACGCGGCCGATCCTGGGCGTGTTGTGGCGGGGGTCGAACGTGTACCACTTGCCGTCGAGGTAGACTTCCATCCAGGCCGAGAAATCCATCGGCGCCGGATCGACCGGCACGCCAATGTCGCCGAGATAGCCGTTCACATAGCGGGCCGGGATGTTCATGCAACGGCACAGCGTGATCGCCAGATGGGCGAAGTCGCGGCAGACTCCGACCCGCTCCTCATTCGCCTGTGCGGCCGTACGCGTCGGACGGGCATAGCCATAGCCAAAGGACAGCCGGTTATGGACATAGTCGACGATCGCCTGCACCCGCGCCCAGCCGGACGGCAGATGGCCGAAAAGCTGCCAGGCCAGCCCGCTCAGATGGTCGGTCTCGCAATAGCGGCTGCCGAGGAGATAGCCGAGCACATCGTCCGGCAGTTCGGCCACAGGCACTTCCCTGGCCAGCGTGTTGACCGCATCGGGCTCGCCGCTGTCCTCGACGGCAGCGTCGTAGAGGATACGGAAATTGCCGGCGGGCGCGACAAAGCGGCGGCAGGCATTGCCGAACAGGTCGTGATAGACCTTGCTCGGCACCGAAGGCGAGGTCAGCACGCGCGTCTGCCGCTTGATGTCGGCCTGCCGGTCCGCATGGATCTCGAGAAGCGAGATGACCGGCGTGGCGTCCACGCAGTCAATGGCGATTTCGTAGCCAAGCCGGATCAGCATCGCAAGTCCCCCTCGATCTCGTGGAAAACAGTTTTGCTCAAACGCCAGAAGCGGGACCATGGTTCCCTGGAACTATCGAAAAGGACCGCCCACGCCTTCCCAGGCAGGCGTGGCGACGTTACGGTCGAACGACATGACCCTCCTGAAACGCTCCCTGACCCCGTTGGAAAATCTTATGTTTGCAGGCAGAAGATTCGCCGCCTTCCTCTTCGATATGGATGGCACGGTGCTCAATTCGATTGCTTCGGCCGAGCGGGTCTGGGCGGCGTGGGCGCTTAGGCATGGTCTCGACGTCGAAAACTTCCTGCCGACGATCCACGGCGTGCGCGCCGTCGAGACCATCGCCAGGCTGGCGCTTCCCGGCGTCGATCCGGTGCATGAGGCGCATGTACTGTTGCAGGCCGAGTCGGACGATGTCGAAGGCGTGCTGCCGATCGCCGGCGCCGTACCGTTTCTCAACGCTTTGCCGCCCGAGCGCTGGGCGATCGTCACCTCGGCGCCGCGCCCGCTGGCGCTGCTGCGCATGCAGGCGGCCGGCATCCCGGTTCCGGCCCTGATGGTCACGGGCGAGGACGTTTCGCACGGCAAACCGGAGCCCGACTGTTTCCTGCTGGCGGCAAAACGGCTCGGCGTCGATATCGGCGACTGCCTGGTCTTCGAGGACGCGCCGGCCGGCATCGCCGCCGCCGAGGCGGCGGGAGCGTCGGTGATGGTGATCAGCGCCACCCACCAGCACCCGATGGCGACACTGCACACCGCGATTGCCGGCTACGACACCGTCTCCATCGGCATCGATGACGGCGGCTGGATGACGCTGGAGCCGCAGCGCAGCGCGGCCTAAACTAGCGCCTAGGAAATGTCGCGATTCAGGTCAGGCCGGGTCGAGAACAATCGATTCCGAGAACCGGAACGGAGCGGACTTTCGGGTCCGTGAGTACCGGAAGCGGAGGAAGCGGTTGTTCGCAGGCCGGCATCACCTGAATCCCGGCATATCCTCAGAAATCGCTGGTCAGGCCTTTGATTTCCCAGTCGCCGTAGCGGCCGGGTTCCTTGCCGCCGCGGCCGCCGATTTCCTTGGGCAGCGCAGCTTCCTTCTGGCGATACTCGTCACGGCGCGCCTTGGCCTCTGCCAGCGCGCGGCGGGCGGCGGGTGTCAGGTCCTTCGGAGGCGCAGCGCCATCCGGATCGGCGTCGGCTTTGCTGGTTTCGTCGGTCATGCGATAGTTCCGGCGGATTGAAACGAGAGGCGGCGTTTCCCATCATATAGCGATGATGACACCCGGATCGACCCCTTTTTGCCACGGCCGCAAACGGAGCAGACGATGAGCACGCTACGCACCGCCATGCTTCTGGCCGCAATGACGGCGCTGTTCATGGGCGTCGGCTTTCTGATCGGCGGCACCGGCGGCATGATGATCGCCTTCCTGGTCGCCGCCGGCACCAACCTGTTCAGCTATTGGAACGCCGACAAGATGGTGTTGTCGATGAACCACGCCGTCGAGGTCGACGCCAGGAATGCGCCCGAATTTTACGCCATCGTCGAGGCGCTGGCCAAGCAGGCCGGCCTGCCGATGCCGAAGACTTATCTGATCGACAACCCGCAGCCCAACGCCTTCGCCACCGGCCGCAATCCCGAGAACGCCGCCGTCGCGGCCTCGACTGGCCTGCTGGAGCGCCTTTCGCATGAGGAAGTGGCGGCGGTCATGGCGCATGAGCTCGCCCACATCCAGCACCGCGATACGCTGACCATGACCATCGTCGCCACGCTCGCCGGCGCCATCTCGATGCTCGGCAATTTCGCCTTCTTCTTCGGCGGCAGCCGCGACAACAACAATCCGTTCGGCTTTGTCGGCGTGCTGGTGGCGATGCTGGTCGCGCCCTTCGCCGCCATGATCGTGCAGATGGCGGTCAGCCGCACGCGCGAATACGAGGCCGACAGGCGGGGTGCTGAAATCGTCGGAAATCCGCTTTGGCTGGCATCAGCGCTTGACAAGATCGCTCGCGGCGCAGAACGCATCCGCAACCTGGATGCCGAACGCAACCCCGCGACCGCGCATCTCTTCATCATCAATCCCCTTCACGGCGAGCGCATGGACAGCCTGTTTTCGACCCACCCGAACACCGACAACCGCATCGCCGCGCTGCAAGAGATGGCGCGCGACATGGCTGGCCGCACCAACCAGCCGGTGCCGCGCCAGGCGCCCGTGCCCACCGAAGAACTGCACTCCGATGACCATCAAGGCCCATGGGGCAGGCCGGCGCGGCCCGCGCCGCCGGCCGAACCGGAACAGCCAAAGCCCAACCCGTGGGGCCGCAACCCGACCGGACCCAAAGGTCCGTGGTCGTGAGCGAAGCCAGACGCCGGCCCGCACATTCAGGCGATCGTGAAGACAACGCAGGCGAGCCCGTCGCCGGCCTTGCCGCGCGCAAGGCGGCGGCGCGGCTGCTCGCTGCTGTCATCGATGCGCGCACGCCGCTCGACGGGCTGACCGACCACGAGAACGGCCATCCGCAATACAAGGCGCTCGACCTGCGCGACCGTGGCCTGGTGCGCGCCATACTGGTCACCGCGCTGCGCTACCGCATGACGATTGCCGGGCTTTTGGCCAAGCGCCTCGAAAAGCCGCTGCCACCCAACGCCACGGCTCTGTCGCACGTCCTCCATGTCGCAGCGGCGCAGATCCTGTTCCTCGACATTCCCGACAGCGCCGCCGTCGACCTTGCCGTGACCCACGCCAAGTCCGATCCCCGCACGCAGCGCTTTTCCGGCCTCGTCAACGGCGTGCTGCGCACGTTGGCACGCGCCAAGGAAACCGAACTGCCGGCAGCCCTCGCCGCCACCGACGAAGCGCCAAAGTGGTTCTCCGATAGGCTGAAGGCCGCCTATGGCGCCGACAAGACGAAGCAGATTCTCGCTGCTCACCGGGTCGAGGCGCCGGTCGACTTCACCGTCAAGGCCGATCCCGAACTCTGGGCTGAAAAGCTCGGCGGCATCGTGCTGCCGACCGGCACGATCCGAGTGGAAAAGCTCAGTGCCTCCGTCACCGAACTGCCCGGCTTCGGCGACGGCGCCTGGTGGGTTCAGGACGCCGCCGCCAGTTTTCCGGCGCGGCTGTTCGGCGAGGTCAAAGGCCTGCGCATCGCCGACCTCTGCGCCGCCCCGGGCGGCAAGACCGCCCAGCTGATCCTTGCCGGCGCAAAAGTCACCGCCGTCGACAACTCGAAGAACCGGCTGGCGCGGCTGACCCACAACCTCGAACGGCTCGGCCTGTCAGTGGACATCGTCCAGGCCGATCTGCTGAAATACCAGCCGGCGGAGCTGTTCGACGCCGTGCTGCTCGACGCGCCCTGCTCTTCCACCGGCACGGTGCGGCGGCATCCCGACGTGCCGTGGACGAAGACCATGGCCGACGTCGAAAAGCTCGCCGACCTGCAGGCAAGGCTGCTCGCCCGCGCCGTCACCTTGGTCAAACCGGGCGGTCGGATTGTTTTTTCCAACTGCTCGCTCGACCCTATCGAAGGCGAAGATCTTTATCGCGTCTTTCTGGCCGGAAACAGAACCATCGCCGACGATCCATTGCAGCCGGGCGAGATCGACGGCATCGATGCTTTCCTGACCAGCCAGGGCACGCTGCGCACAACGCCCGCCGATTTCGACCTAGGTTCGCCGGGGATTTCCGGCCTGGACGGCTTCTTCGCCGCCCGCATGCGGCGCGCGGCCTAGGGTCGTCGGTTCAGGTTGCCGACCGCAGACCTTGGTGATCAACCGCGTCACAACCGCAAGTGAGTGCCGGATTGTCGGGCTTACCCCCGGAAATCGCTCGACTTTTTTCGGAGTTGACCGGCCGCCGGCAGCGTGAAGCCCTTCACGTCGGCCGAATTCGACTTCGCATAAGTTCTTGAATCATATAAGCTTGTGCTTGGGAAGTGGACGACGAGGAGGGGTTTTGGCACTGGCTGCCGGCAGTACGACACGTCTGTGGACGCTTGTCGCTAAGGAGTTTTGGCGCAAGACGCGCCGGCGCCTGCGGGCAGGGCCAGTCTATCGCTGGCGCTATTCCGGACGCACGCCGGAGCGCGTCCTGATTGCGCCGCCGGATCTCAGGCTCGCCGACCCGCAGATCGCGCTCGAAATCTATTACGGCCGCTATCCGCTGTCGGGCCATCTGGTCGAGACCGGCGGCAAATCGCCGTTCCAGATCGACGTTGCCAATCGTGGTTGGGTGAAAACGCTGCACGGTTTCCGTTGGCTGCGCCACATGCGCGCCGCCGGCACCGAGCTGGCCGCAGCCAACGCCCGCGCGCTGGTTTCCGACTGGATCGCCATGCACGGCAACCAGATTTCCGGCATCGCCTGGGAGCCCGGCACCACCGCCAAGCGCGTCATCGCCTGGCTCCAACATTCCTCGGTTGTCCTACAAGGGGCCGAGTTTCCGTTCTATCGCGCCTTCCTGAAATCGCTCGCTGTGCAGATCCGCTATCTGCGCTCGATGGCGCGCGAAATGCCGGATGGCAAGGACAGGCTGCGCGCCCGCATCGCGCTTGCCTTCGCCGCGCTGTCGCTGCCGGCGCCGGCCTCGGCACTGCGCGGCGCCACCCGCAATCTGGCGGAAGAACTCGACCGCCAGATCCTTCCCGACGGCGGCCATATTTCGCGCAACCCGATGGCGGTGCTGGAACTGCTTGCCGACCTTCTGCCGCTGCGCCAGACCTATGCCAACCAGGCCGAAACGCCACCGGCAGCACTTATGGGTGCCATCGACCGCATGCTGCCGGCGCTACGCTTCTTCCGTCACCAGGACGGCAGCCTCGCCCGCTTCAACGGCATGGGCGCAACCATCCACGACCGCATCGCCACCATATTGCGCCACGACGACACCGCCGGCGCACCGCTGCTGCATGCACCGCATTCGGGCTATGAGCGGCTGTCTATGGGCGGCGTGACTGTCATTGCCGATACCGGCGCGTCGCCGCCCATCGACGTCTCCAACGCTGCGCATGCCGGCTGCCTGGCCTTCGAACTGTCCTCGGGCCGCCAGCACTATGTCGTCAATGCCGGTATCGACACCTATGGCGCCGCCGAATTCCGGCCGCTGGCCCGCGCCACCGCGGCGCATTCGACCGCCACCATCAACGACACCTCGTCGGCGCGGTTTTCCCATTCGCTGCGCGTCAACGACCTGCTCGGCACCCCATTGCTCGGTGGCCCGCAGCATGTGCCGTGCAAGCGCATCGACCAGAAGGGCGCGCAAGGCTTCATCGCCCGCCATGACGGCTACGTCCAGCGCTTTGGCTTCCAGCATGAGCGTGAGCTGAAACTGTCGAGCGAGGGCAATGTGCTTGCCGGACGGGACCGCTTCCTGCGCCCCGGCGGTGCGGCGATCCGCAACAATGGCCGCGACTTCGTCGTGGTGCGCTTCCACATTCATCCCGACATCAACCTGCTGCAAGACGAGCATGACCGCCTGGTGCTAACCGCCGACGAGGCCGACACCTGGGTGTTCACCTGCACCGAGGTGGCGCCGGAGGTGGAGGAATCGATCTATTTCGCCGGCCTCGGCGGTCCGCGCCGCAGCCGCCAGATCGTGCTTGCCTTCAAGGCCTCGGAGATTGCAGAAGTCCATTGGCAGCTGACGCGCACCGGCATCGCCGGCTACCCCGAGAACAACTGAGCGTCGTTGCCGGCACCGGCTTGATCGAGCTTCCGGCTTGATTTCCTGACCTTATGTGCTACGGCCCGGCAACGCTCTCCAATCAGCCCTGAAAGGCCGCCAGCCCATGGCCGTCGCCGCCAAGAACATTCCGGCACCTGACCTCGTTCCGATCCGCCGCGCCCTGCTTTCCGTTTTCGACAAGACCGGCCTGATCGACTTCGCCAAAGGCCTGGCCGCGGCCGGCGTCGAGCTGGTGTCGACCGGCGGCACGGCAAAATCGATTGCCGATGCGGGGCTGGCCGTGCGCGACGTTTCCGAGCTGACCGGCTTTCCCGAGATCATGGACGGCCGCGTCAAGACGCTGCATCCGTCGGTGCATGGCGCGCTGCTCGGCGTGCGCGACGATCCCGAACATGCAAAGGCCATGCACGATCACGGCATCGAGCCAATCGATCTCCTCGTCTCCAATCTCTACCCGTTCGAGGAGGTCCGCCGCTCCGGCGCCGACTATGCAGCGATCGTCGAGAACATCGACATTGGCGGTCCGGCGATGATCCGCGCCTCGGCCAAGAACCACGCCTATGTCGCCATCGTCACCGATCCCGGCGACTACGCCTCGGTGTTGAATGCGCTGGAAATGAACATCGGCTCGCTGTCGCTGGATTTCCGCAAGAAACTGGCGGCCAAGGCCTTTGCCCGCACCGCGACCTACGATGCGGCGATTTCCGGCTGGTTCGCCGAGACGCTGGAGATCGAGCATCCGACCTGGCGCGCTTTCGGCGGCCGGCTGGAGAGCGTCATGCGCTATGGCGAGAACCCGCATCAGGGCGCCGGCTTCTACGTCAATGGCGACAAGCGGCCGGGCGTCGCCACGGCCCGCCAGTTGCAGGGCAAGCAGCTGTCCTACAACAACATCAACGACACCGACGCCGCCTTCGAACTGGTCGGCGAGTTCGATCCCAACCGCTGCGCCGCGGTTGCGATCATCAAGCACGCCAACCCGTGCGGCGTCGCCGAAGGCGCTTCGTTGACGGCGGCCTATGCACGGGCGCTGGCTTGCGACCCGGTCTCGGCCTTTGGCGGCATCGTCGCCATGAACCGCATACTCGATGCCGAGGCGGCGGAGGAGATCGTCAAAACCTTCACAGAAGTGATCATTGCGCCGAACGCTTCGGAAGACGCCATCCGTATCGTTGCCGCCAAGAAGAATTTGCGCCTGCTGGTCACCGGCGGCCTGCCCGATCCGCGTTCTGCCGGCACCACGGTGAAGTCCGTCGCCGGCGGTATGCTCGTCCAGGGCCGCGACAATGCGGTGGTCGACGATCTCGAACTCAAGGTGGTGACCAGGCGCGCGCCGACAGCGGCTGAGATGGCCGATCTCAAATTCGCCTTCCGCATCGCCAAGCACGTCAAGTCGAACGCCATTGTCTACGCCAAGGACGGCGCCACGGTCGGCATCGGCGCCGGCCAGATGAGCCGCGTCGATTCCTCGCGCATTGCCGCCCGCAAGGCGCTCGACGCCGCGGAAGCGGCTGGCCTGGCGGAGCCGCTGACCAAAGGCTCGGTGGTTGCCTCCGATGCCTTCTTCCCCTTCGCCGACGGGCTGATCTCAGCCATCGAAGCCGGCGCCACAGCGGTCATCCAGCCCGGTGGCTCGATGCGCGACGAAGACGTCATCGCCGCCGCGGACGAGCATGGCATCGCGATGGTGTTTACGGGTGTCAGGCATTTCAGGCATTGAGCGCCCTCTCCCCTTCCCCCTTGTGGGGGAAGGAAGAACGCAGTCACTCTACCGGCTGATCCGCTGGATACGGCGTCCAGATCAATATCGCGATCCCCACGCCGAGGAACAGCACGATCGCCGCCATGCCTAGTCGCGCCGAGCCGCTGGCGAGCGTAATCGTCGCCACCATGAACGGCGCCAGGAAACTGGTCGCCCTTCCGGCCAACGCATAGATGCCGAAATAGCGGCCGGACTCGGCAGCGGTCACGCTGCGCGCCATATAGGAGCGCGACGATGCCTGGACCGGCCCGAAGGCCAGCCCGATCAACAAGCCGTAGAAGATGTAGGCCTTTTCCGCCGCCGTGCCGAACAGGCCGCCGCTATCGGCTCCCGGCATCATCCAGGCGCCGAACAGCGTGTAGCCCGGCCCGGTCGAAACGATGCCGATGGTGGCGAGGCTGAGCATGACGAGCGAAATCATCACGATGGTCTTGGAGCCGAGCGCGGTGTCGAGACGCGCGGCAACCAGGCAACCGACGATAGCGACGACATTGAGGATGATGCCGAACATGCCGATCTCGGTGATCGACCAGTGGAACATCGCCGCCGCAAATGTGCCGCCCAAGGCGAGCAGCGCGTTGACGCCGTCCTGATAGATCATGCGAGCGACAAGGAAGCGAAGGATGCCACTGCGCTGGCGCACTTCGGTCAGTGTCGACTTCAGCTCCGACAGGCCTTCGCGGACCGCCGGCCCAATCGGAATGCCTTTGATGGCGTCCGGCGTGAAGAAAAACATCGGCAGGATGAACAGGAAATACCAGCCGGCAGACAGCGGCCCGGTGGCGCGTGCGTCCTCGCCGAGTTTCGGGTCGAGCCCGAAGAGCGGCTCGATGCCGATGATCGTCTTGCCGGTCTCCGCCGAACCCGCCAGGCAGGTGACGACAAAGATCAGCGCGATCATGCCGCCGAGATAGCCGAGGCCCCAGGCCATATTCGAGATGTGGCCGATCTCGCTCTTCGGCACCAGGCGCGGCATCATCGAATCGTTGAACACGGTCGAAAACTCCGCCGCCACTGATGCGAGAGAGAAGAACAGCACCACCAGGAAAAGGTTCGAACCGGGAGCGGCGAACCACAGCAGGCAAAGACTGATGATCTTGATCGAGGCGAAGAAGGCGATCCATGGCTTGCGAGGGCCGGTCTGGTCGGCAATCGAACCGAGGATCGGCGACAAGACGGCGATGACCAGGCCCGCAGCGGCGATGCCATAACCCCAGGCGGCCTGTCCGCTTTCGGGATCGCTGGCCATGCGCGAGACGAAGTAAGGGCCGAAGATAAAGGTGGTGACGACGGTGAAAAAGGGCTGCGCCGCCCAGTCGAACAGCATCCATCCCCAGATGCCGCGTCCCGATGCCCGCTGCACTGTTTCTACCGCCGCCATGCTGAAGATCCTGCTCCGCCCGTATCGGGCGCCATGTCTGCATGTTTCCAGTGCTCATGCAATTAGCAAGCGTGCGCTGCCCCACCTCATTGCTCTCGGGTTGCTCGCCCCCACGAAGTGGGGGAGAGGTGGCTCGGCGAAGCCGAGACGGAGAGGGGCAAAAGCGCCGTACGTTTGGATTTACTGGTCAAGGCTCAGCCTCACGAAGCCCCCTCTCCGGCCGCTTCGCGGCCACCTCTCCCCCGCTTTGGGGGGGCGAGGAACCCAAGGCCTTGCGAAGCCTCACATCCCCGTCAAATCGCTCATCAGCCCCGACGCCACCGACAGCCGTGACACGGTGATGTCGCCGCCTTCGGTCAGCGCCTGCAGCCGCTCGCGGATGCGGGCCACCCGCTCGCCGCCGGCCTCCAGCCAGGCGGCCACCGGGTCCGCCGTGCCGGCATGGCCGGTGAGAGCGGCGACCGCGATGCCGCGTCGCGCCGCGCCGATCGTGTCTGTGGCACGCGACAGCGCCAGCTGGTCGTAATAATCCGACGGTGTGATCGACCGCGCCGCCTCTTCGACGCGCGGAATGCGGAAGGCGTCGCTGACGGCGAAGAACGCCTTGGCCGCCGCGACGATGTCGGCATTGGCCGTGCGCGCCGTCAGTGCGATATCGGGGATCAGCTCCGCCAGATCGGCCAGCGCCAGCTTTTCGGCCAGTTTTTCCGGTGCGCCGACCTTGAACAGGCCGTGCCGCCGCTCCTCGATCCGCTCGCGCGAGAAGCCCGGCAGCAGCGAGATGAGCTTCGGCTCCAGTGCCTTGCGCGCCTCCTGCAATTCGGCGATGCGCTGGCCGAGCGCTGCGGCCCCCGCATCGTTCTTCAGATACCATCCGCTGGTCACAAAGATAAGCCGGCTGACGGACTGGTAGAGGTCGAGCTGTGCCTGGCCATCGATCTGACTGTCGAGCGCGTCGATCTCGCGGTAGAGCGCCGGCAGTCCAAAGCCATCGCGCACCACGGCGAAGGTGCGCACCACGTCGGCGGCACTGCGGCCGGTGGCTTCCTGCAGCCGGTTGACGAAGGACGGGCCGCCGCGGTTGACGAGATCGTTGGCGACGACGCGAGCGATGATCTCGCGGCGCAGACGGTGGCCATGGATTTCGGTGGCGTATTTCTTCGCCATCCGGTCGGGGAAATAGCCCATCAGGTCGCGGTCGAAATGCGCATCGTCCGGCACGTCGCTGGCGACGATGTCGGAGAACAGCACGATCTTGGCATAGGCAAGCAGCACGCCGAGCTCGGCCCGGGTCAGCGGCTCGCCGCGCGCCTCGCGCTCGGCAAGGGCTGCCGGCGACGGCAGCGTCTCGACCGCACGGTCGAGCAGGCCGCGCGCCTCCAGCGCCGTCATGAAGCGGCTCTGATGCGCGATGTCGGCGAGGCCACGCTTGCGCGCGATCGAAAGCGCCAGCGTCTGTTCGTAATTGTTGGACAGAACCAGCCCGCTGACCTCGTCGGTCATTTCAGCCAGCAATTTGTTGCGCGCAGGCCGGGTCAGCAGTCCCTTGCGCATGGCGGAGGCCAGCGCGATCTTGATGTTGACCTCGACATCGGAGCAGTTGACGCCACCCGAATTGTCGATGGCGTCGGAATTGCAGCGGCCGCCATTCATACCGAACTCGATGCGGGCGCGCTGCGTGACGCCGAGATTGGCGCCCTCGCCGATCACTTTCGCCCGGACGTCGAGCGCGGTGATGCGGATGGCGTCATTGGCGCGGTCACCGACTTCGGCATTGGTTTCGCCCGATGCCCGCAAGTAAGTGCCAATGCCGCCGAACCACAGAAGGTCGACATTCGCCTTGAGGATGGCGGTCATGATCTCGACCGGGGTCGCGGTGGTCTTGGTGAGGCCGATCGCGGCGGCGGCTGCCGCGGGTAGCGTGATCGACTTCTGGCTGCGCGAGACGATCACGCCGCCTTCCGACAGTTTGGTCTTGTCGTAATCCTGCCAACTCGAACGCGGCAGCGCGAACATGCGCTCGCGCTCGGCCATTGACGCCACCCTGTCCGGATCGGGATCGATGAAGATGTCGCGATGGTCGAAGGCGGCGATCAGCCTGGTCTGCGGCGACAACAGCATGCCGTTGCCGAACACGTCGCCCGACATGTCGCCGACGCCGACGACGGTGAAGGGCGAGGTCTGGATGTCGCGGTTCATCTCGCGGAAATGCCGCTTCACCGCTTCCCAGGCGCCCTTGGCGGTGATGCCCATCTTCTTATGGTCATAGCCGGCCGAGCCGCCGCTGGCAAAGGCGTCGTCGAGCCAGAAGCCGTGTTTCTCCGAGATTGCGTTGGCAGTGTCGGAGAAGGTCGCCGTGCCCTTGTCTGCAGCAACGACGAAATAAGGATCGTCGGGGTCGCGCCTGACAACGCCGGCAGGCGGGATCACTCCATCCAGGCCGATATTGTCGGTGATCGACAGCAGGCTGGAGACGAAGTTCTTGTAGGCCGAGGTGCCGGCCTCGAAGATGGCGTCGCGGCTGCCGCCCGCGGGCAGGCGCTTGGGGAAAAAGCCGCCCTTGGCGCCGACCGGCACAATGACGGCGTTCTTGACCTGCTGCGCCTTGACCAGGCCGAGCACCTCGGTGCGGTAATCCTGGGCGCGGTCCGACCAGCGCAGGCCGCCGCGCGCCACCGGGCCGAAGCGCAGATGCACGCCTTCGACCTCGGACCCGTACACGAAAATCTCGCGCCATGGCCGCGGCGCCGGCAGACCCTCGACCGCCTGCGAGTCCAGCTTGATCGCCAGCGACTGGCCTCTCGCCTTCGTTTCGGCGACGAAATGGTTTGTTCGCAGCGAAGATTCGATCAGATTGAGGTAGCGGCGGATGATGGTGTCGTCATCGATATTGGGCACCTCTTCCAGGGCGTCCTTGATCTTGGCCTTGAGATGCTTGGCGGCCACCACGCCTTCCGTCCCGGCCGTCGGCCCGAGGCGGGCGACGAACAGCGCATGCAGGCCGCGTGCAATGTCGGGGTAGCGGTTGAGTGCGGCGGCAATGAAATCCTGGCTCTGCGGAATGCCGGCCTGCTGCAGATAGCGGCCATAGGCGCGCAGGATGGTGACCTCGTCCGACCACAGGCCGGCGGTCTGGGCAAGGCCATTATAGCCGTCATTGTCGACGTCGCCGCGCCAGACCGACAGGAAGGCGTCCTCGAACAGCGCGCCGCCGTCGCCGAGGTCGATCGGCTTGCCGTAGCTGTTCTCGAGCTCCATGTCGTGGATGAAGACCATTCTGGATGGATCGTCACCGACCTCGAAGGTGCGCTCGCTGATGACGCGGAAGCCGATGTTTTCCAGCACCGGCACACGCCTGGACAGCGCCACCGGGTTGCCGTGGTGATAGATCTTCAGCGACGCCTGCTGCGGCTCCTGGTCGCCATGGCGGTAGTAGTCGATGGCGATCGGATTGGCCGGGCTGATCTTGGCGATGCGCCCAGCGTCCGCCAGCGCCACCGCCGGCGGGAAGCTGTCGCGATAGCTTTCCGAAAAGCGTGAGGCGATCGCGGTCATCGCCGCGTCGGCGCCGGTCTCGGCCGCGGTTTCGCGCAGCGCGTCATCCCAGGTGCGCACGATGTCGCGGATCGCCGCCTCGATGGTGGCTTGCTCGATCTTCGGTTTCTTGCCGCCGGAGCGGCCGATAATGAAATGCACGCGCGCCAGGCCACCTTCCGGGAAGGCTGGATAATAGGCCGACAGGCGGCCTTCGAATGCCGTCTTCAGGTACGCCCCGATCTTCTCGCGCACGACGCTGTCGTAGCGGTCGCGCGGCACGAAGACCAGGATCGAGACGAAGCGGTCGAACTGGTCGGCGCGCACCAGCGCCCTGACCCGCGGCCTCTCCACCAGTCCCAATATGGCTTCGGCATGCTTCCGCAGTATCGGCACCGGGACCTGGAACAGCTCGTCGCGCGGATAGCTCTCCAGCACATTGATCAGCGCCTTCCCGGAATGATCGCCTGGATTGAAGCCGGACTTGGCGATGATGGTCTCGGCCTTCGACCGGAGATAGGGAATCTTCATCACCGAGCGCGTGTAGGCGGTCGAGGTGAACAGGCCAACGATGCGCAATTCGCCCAGAAGCGTGCCCTTGTCGGTGTAGGTCTTGACGCCGATGTAATCGAGATAGATGCGGCGATGCACGGCTGACTTGGCGTTGGCTTTGGTGACGATCAGCGGTTCCGGCCCGTGCAGGAAGGCGCGGATTTCCGGCGTCGTCGTCACCGCTTCCGTGCCGCGCCTGAGCACCAACACGTCCGGATCGGACAGGATGCCGAGGCCGGGCTTGTCGGCGCGCTCCAGCGTGCCGCTCTTTTCGCCACCGGTATATTTGAACTCGCGCATGCCGAGGAAGGTGAAATTGTCGTCGCGCAGCCATTCGAGGAAGGCGATGGCCTCGGTTACACTGGCCTTGTCGAGCGGCACCGGCGCATAGCGGAATTCATGGATTGCCTGGTCAAGGCGGGCCAGCATTGGTTTCCAGTCGGTGACGGCAGCGCGCACCTGGCCCAGCAGTTTCCTCAACCGCCCGGCCAAAGCCTCGGCCTGGTCGACCGGAAGGCGGCCGATATGCACATGAATCACGCTCAGCCGGTCAAGGCTGCGATCACCCTTGGCGAAGCCGCCATCGCCGAGGATTTCCTCGACGCCGCTTTTGCCATGCTTGACGACGATGACCGGATGCGTGACCAGCAGCGGCTCGCCGGCACTCTCGGTAATCTCGCCGAGGATGGAATCGAATAGGAACGGCATGTTGTCATTGACGACGGTGATCACCGTCAGCGGCCGGCCCTGGCGCACGACGCCGGAGTCGACGTCGATGGCGACGACGCAATCGCCCTTCTTGTGCCTGGCGACGGCGCGCCCGGCCAGATCGGCGGCGCGTTCGAGATCGGCGGCATCGTAGGCGGCGACGTCTTCGGCCGGCGCGCGCGCCAGAAGATAGTCGGCGAGTCCGCCTTGTCTTTCGCTCGTCCTTGCCGCGCTTGCCTTGGCCGGAGCCGTCTTTTTCGGCTGGCTTGCGGTTTTCAGGCTGGCCATGATGCTATTCCCTCCCGTCATATGCTTTTGCGATTATGGTAGCAGATGACTGCTGTTTGGCGACAAAGGTTTGACGGCTTGCGAAGATTATTCGGAATTTTGGCTGATATCAGCGACGAGTGAGGAGAACGGCCCCCCATGACCGGCAAGACCCCCGCCAGCATGAGCAGAAAGATCACGGCACTTGACCTCGCCCCTGGCGAACTCAGCGATGCGACAAAAGCCTACTTCGCCAAATGCGAGGAGAAGCTCGGCCTCGTTCCCAACGTGCTTCTGTCCTATGCCTTCGACGAGAAGAAGCTGCGCGCCTTCACCGACACCTACAACGACCTGATGCTGGGCGATTCGGGCCTGTCGAAGCTGGAACGCGAGATGATCGCGGTCGTCGTCTCCTCGATCAACCACTGCTACTATTGCCTGACCGCGCATGGCGCGGCGGTGCGGCAGCTCTCCGGCGACCCGGCTTTCGGCGAGATGATGGTGATGAATTTCCGCGCCGCCGAGCTTTCGCAGAAGCAGACGGCGATGCTCGAATTCGCCGTCAAGCTGACGGAGGAGCCGGCCAGGATCGTCGAGGCCGACCGGGCGGCGTTGCGCGCGGCTGGCTTCACCGACCGCGACATCTGGGACATCGCCTCGACGGCGGCCTTCTTCAACATGTCGAACCGCGTCGCCGCCGCGATCGACATGCGCCCGAACGACGAATACCACGCCATGGCGCGCTGACGGACCGCCAGCACCTATATACTAGCGATTACGCATTCTCATTGCGTCTCCGCCATTCTGGTCCGATGATCAACGATTGCGGCAAGGCCGCATATCGCAGGGCGGCGCGGCCGCATGCCGGTTCGACGCTGCCGATCAAGGGAGGAGAACATGGCGAAGTTTCTCTATGTCTATCATGGCTCGGGCAAGATGCCGACCGAGGAGGCCGAACGGAAAGCGGCAACGGATGCCTGGACGGACTGGTATGGCAAGCTCGGCTCGGCCGTCGTCGACGGCGGCAATCCGGTCGGCATGTCGAAGATGGTGCTGCCCGGCGGCAAGGTCGAGAACAATGGCGGCAGCAATCCCACCGCCGGCTACACCATCGTCGAAGCAAAGGACATCAACGATGCCGTCGCCAAGGCCAAGGACTGTCCCATCCTGATGGACCCGGCCTTCAGCGTCGAGATCGCGCCGATCATCGAAATGATGTGACGTGCCGTTTGTTCCAGCATGATCTTCGGGACCAAAGCAAACCGGGTTTCGCTTTTCGCTGACCCGGTCCTTCGGTTCCGGATCGTGCCCTATGACCGCGCCGCGATGGCCGCGGCAGCACCGGCCATCGTCGTGGCGCTGACGCGGTTGGCGATCTTCATGGCGCGCTTGCTTTTCAGGAGCTTGCGCGCCTGCGAGGCCGCGAGCACCCAGGCGAGATCGATGGCGATGAGGACAACCGCCATGGTCGCAGTCAGCTCGACCCAGCCGACGACACTGACCGAAGCCAGGTCGATGATCGTCGGCAGCAGCGCCAAGTAGAACATCATGATCTTGGGATTGCCGAGCGTCACCGCCATGCCGGCGAAGAACAGTTTTACCGCCGAATCTTCACGCGGCATCTCGCCTTCCCTGGCCTCGACCGGTGCGGTCCACATCTTCCACGCGAGATAAGCGAGGTAGGCGACACCGACCCATTTCACGATGACGAAGGCGAAATGAAAAGTCTGCGCCACGACAGCCAGCCCGAACACCGCCAGCGACAGCCAGATGCCCTCGCCAATCCACATGGCGAGCAGGAACGGAAACACATCGCGAAAGCCCTTCGAGATGACGCGAGCGACAAGTGCTGCGATCGATGGGCCGGGCGAGCCGGCGGCGACGAAGAGAGCGGCGGCGAAAATCAGCAGCGAGGTGAGGTGCATGGCAGGATCTCGGTTTTGGTCAAGCGACATTAGCCCGACTCCGGGCGGCTTGGCAAAGCAGACGCGGTTCCTCGCCCCCACGCGAGTGGGGGGAGAGGTGGCTCGGCGAAGCCGGGAAGCTCGGCTTCCGCAGGACTTCGAAGAAAGCTCGCCAGCGTCGCGGGCCCCCTCTCCGACCGCTTCGCGGCCACCTCTCCCCCGCTCTGGCGGGAGCGAGGAACCCAAGTCCTGCGGCGCGCGACAATCTCAGCGCTCGCACCTTGCCCGCACCTATGGTTTGAGAAAGGATCGCGGCCATGAAATCAATCGTCATCCACGCGGCAAAAGACCTTCGCATCGAGGAGACCGATCCAGGCACGCCGGGCGCCGGACAGGTCGAGATTTCAGTCGAAGCCGGCGGCATCTGCGGCTCGGATCTGCACTATTACAATCATGGCGGCTTCGGCGTCGTGCGCCTGCGCGAGCCGATGATCCTGGGACATGAGGTCGCCGGCACGGTGAGGGCGCTTGGCGCTGGTGTCTCAAGCCTCGCCGTTGGCGACCGTGTCGCGATTTCGCCCAGCCGGCCCTGCAATGCCTGCCGCTACTGCCTGCAAGGCATGCAGAACCAATGCCGCAACATGCGCTTTTACGGCAGCGCCATGCCGATGCCGCATATACAGGGCGCCTTCCGCCAGCGCCTCGTCGCCGAGGCTTGGCAATGCCACAAAATAGCGGACCATGTCTCCATCAACGAAGCTGCCTTCGCCGAGCCCTTCGCGGTGACGCTGCACGCCGTGAACCGCGCCGGCTCGCTGCTAGGCAAGCGGGTGCTGGTCACCGGCAGCGGGCCGATCGGCGCGCTCTGCATCCTGGCTGCGCGCGTCCACGGCGCGCGCGAGATCGTCGCCACCGATGTCATGGACGCCGTTCTGGTCAAGGCCCGTGAGATCGGCGCCGACCGCACCATCAATGTCGCCACCGACGGCGCCAGCCTCGCCGCCTACAACATCGAAAAGGGCAGTTTCGACGTGATGTTCGAGTGCTCCGGCAACGAGCGCGCGGTGCGGGCGGGGTTCGACGTGCTGAAGCCGCGCGGCGTGCTTGTTCAACTCGGCCTTGGCGGCGACATGTCCTTGCCGCAGAATCTCATCGTCGCCAAGGAGATCGAGATGCGTGGCAGCTTCCGTTTCCACGACGAGTTCGCGCTGGCCGTCGACCTGATCAACAACCGTCGTGTCGACGTCAAGCCGCTGCTGACCGGCATCTATCCGATGGACGAGGCGGTTGCGGCGTTCGAGATCGCCGGCGACCGCACCCAATCCATGAAGGTGCAGATCGCCTTCGCCTGAGCATGGCGGAACACCCGCTATGAGCCTTGCCCGCGTGGCATCTTGTCGCTAGAAGAGCCGTCCCGACATCCAGTTCGAGCTTCACTTTGCCTCAGTAACCGCCGGTCTCGCCAACTCCCCTGTTCACACCTGGCAGGGCGCCGCATCAGCGGTGCCTGCTTCATTTTCACGTGTTCCTCAGGCGGCGGTTCGAGACCGGTTTGGCACTGCTGAACCGCTGTCGCGTGGCTCCGCCCGTGACACCTGACCTCCGACCAAGCTAGCTCTCGCCACGCCGTGCCCGCATGGGCATCTCGACATCGCCGGCCTGAAGAACTTCCCGACGGGAAGGGCTTATCGGCATGTCCGGCACTTTGCGCATCCACTGGGCGATTGCGCCCGAAATCGCACCTCGACCTCTCGTCAACTGCAACCGCTGCGGCGCCGTGAAAGCCTATTGCTGCAGCGACAAATTCCGCGTCAACGCCAATGGCAAGCGAATCGACGTCTGGCTGATCTATCGCTGTATCGACTGCGACAATTCGTGGAATTTCGGCATTTTCGAACGCTGCAACCGCCGCGACATCGAACCGGCGCTGCTGGCCGCCCTTGAAAGCAACGACCCGGCCCTCGCCCGCCGCCACGCCTTCGATGTCGTGACGCTGCGAAGCCGGGTCGGACGCGTCGAGGAGTTTTCCGACGTCGCCGTTCACAAACAGAGGCTCGGCGACGAGGGCGAACGTGCAAGCGCACTCGAACTCAGGCTCGCGCTTGAAATGCCGACATCGCTGCGGCTTGACCGTTTGCTTGCCGGCGAGCTCGGCATCTCACGGTCGAGGCTTCAGGCGCTGGAGGAGAAGCGATTGCTGGTGGTTGATCCGGAAGGGGCCAAGGCTTTGCGCAAGCCGGCCCGCAACGGCACCACCGTGCGGATTGATCTCGCAGGCGAAGCCGACCGCAAAGCCATTATCTTAGCGGCCAGCGGATAAACGAAAGGGGCGAAGCATGTTGGTGCTTCGCCCCTTTCCATATCCGGAAAAATCAGACGATTAAGCCGCGCCGACCACTTTCGCCGACTTCTCGAAGCGCTTGCGCTCGTTCGGGTCGAGATAGAGCTTGCGCAGGCGGATGGTCTTCGGCGTCACTTCGACCAGTTCGTCGTCCTGGATCCAGGCCAGCGCGCGTTCCAGTGTCATGCGGATCGGCGGCGTCAGCTTGACCGCCTCGTCCTTGCCGGCGGCGCGGATGTTGGTCAGCTTCTTGCCCTTCAGCACGTTCACTTCGAGGTCGTTGTCTCTGGAATGGATGCCGATGATCATGCCCTGATAGACCTTGACGCCCGGGTCGATGACCATCGGGCCGCGGTCTTCCAGGTTCCACATGGCGTAGGCCACTGCTTCGCCCTGTTCGTTGGAGATCAGCACGCCATTGGTGCGGCCGGGCAATTCGCCCTTGTAGGGCTGGTAGGCATGGAACAGCCGGTTCATCACGGCGGTGCCGCGCGTGTCGGTCAAGAGTTCCGACTGGTAGCCGATCAGGCCGCGTGTCGGCGCGTGGAAGACGATGCGCTGGCGGTTGCCGCCGGAGGGGCGCAGTTCGACCATCTCGGCCTTACGCTCCGACATCTTCTGCACGACGATGCCGGCATGCTCCTCGTCGACGTCGATGACGACTTCCTCGACCGGCTCCAGCAATTCGCCGTTCTCGCCGTTCTGCATGACGACGCGGGGACGCGACACGGCGATCTCAAAGCCTTCGCGACGCATCGTCTCGATCAGCACGGCCAGCTGCAATTCGCCGCGGCCGGAGACGAAGAACGAATCCTTATCGGGCGATTCCTCGATCTTGAGCGCAACATTGCCTTCGGCTTCGCGCAGCAGGCGGTCGCGGATGACGCGGCTGGTGACCTTGTCGCCTTCGGTGCCGGCGAGCGGCGAGTCATTGACCAGGAAGGACATGGTCACGGTCGGCGGATCGATCGGCTGCGCATGCAGCGGTTCGGTCACAGCCGGATCGCAGAACGTGTCGGCAACGGTGCCTTTCGACAGGCCGGCAATGGCGACAATGTCGCCCGCCTGCGCCTCTTCGATCGGCTGGCGCTCGAGGCCACGGAAAGCGAGGATCTTGGAAATACGGCCGGTTTCGACCAGCGTGCCGTCATGGTGCAGCACCTTGACCGGCTGGTTGGACTTCAACGTGCCGGACTCGATGCGGCCGGTGATGATGCGGCCGAGGAAGGGATTGGCTTCCAGAATGGTGCCGATCATGCGGAACGGACCGGGGTGAACGGTCGGCGCCGGCACATGCTTGATGACGAGGTCGAACAGCGGTGCCAGGCCTTGGTCCTTCGGGCCTTCCGGGTTTTCGGAGACCCAGCCATCGCGGCCCGAACCGTAGAGGATCGGGAAGTCGAGCTGCTCGTCGGTGGCGTCGAGCGCGGCAAACAGGTCGAACACCTCGTTGACCACCTCGACGTGTCGGGCATCCGGACGGTCGATCTTGTTGATGACGACGATCGGCTTCAAGCCGACCTTGAGCGCCTTGCCGACGACGAATTTGGTCTGCGGCATCGGGCCCTCGGCGGCGTCGACCAGCACGATGGCCGAATCCACCATCGACAGGATGCGCTCGACCTCACCGCCGAAATCGGCGTGGCCGGGGGTGTCGACGATATTGATGCGGGTGTCCTTCCAGTCGACCGAGGTCGCCTTGGCCAGGATGGTGATGCCGCGTTCCTTTTCCAGGTCGTTGGAATCCATAGCGCGCTCGGCGACGCGCTGATTGTCGCGGAAGGAGCCGGATTGCCGGAGCAACTGGTCGACGAGGGTGGTTTTTCCATGGTCGACGTGCGCGATGATCGCGATATTACGAATTTTCATGTTGTGGTCTCGGGAGCGTTGCAGGCAGCAGGCCAAAAGGCGCCGCCTCTTTCGGTTGCGCGGCTCATACAGGGTTTTTCGCAATTGCGAAAGAGGAGGCGCATCACCAAATACTCATCAAATCTTAAGCATCTCGGTGTGAGATGGTTTTGTTAACCAAGGCGGGAACCTTTCGGGGCCTGGGCAGTTCGAAATTCATGACCGACAAACTCAACCGATTTTGGCCACTCATCGCTTCGGTCGCATTCGCTGCCCTGCTGGCGGCCAATGCCGCGCAATCGGCCGCGACGCTGAAGGAAGCCAATCCAGTCTCGTCCTCTGACCAGACGGCCGAGCAGATGTTCGCCGACGCCCCTGATGGCGTCGACCCCGTGGTCACCGGCCCGGTCAGCGCATCGTTCAGGCAGAGGCAGCAAGCGGCAGGGTGCGACAGCGCGGTTTGGCCGAAAATTCCGACGGTTTGCTATCCGGATTGACAGTTCCCACCTACTCCAAGCGTAGCGATCCGTCACACCCCCCTCTGCCCTGCCGGGCATCTCCCCCGCAAGGGGGGAGATCAGATGTCGCGTCGGCTTTCGCCAATCGTCAACGCGGAAGAACCTGCGCCAGCGGCAGAACTGCTAATCTCCCCCCTTGCGGGGGAGATGTCCGGCAGGACAGAGGGGGGTGCTGTCCTGCCGACCTATCCAGGCTAAGCCGACCGCACCGGATCCAGCGTCACCTTGTAGAGCTCGTTATCATCGCGATCCATCAGCCGCACCGTCAGTTGCTCGGTCGCCCCTGAAATATCGACCAGCCCGAAGAACTGGAGCCCAGCCGAGGGCGGCAGGTTCTGGCCCTGTTCGGCGGTCGGCGCCTTGATGAATTTCAGTTCCGGCCCAAAGGTCATGTCGAAATCGTTGGGGCCGAACGTGCCGGCATGGATCGGGCCGGAGACGAATTCCCAGAACGGGTTGAAGTCCTGGAACTGCGCCTTGTCGGGGTTGTAATAGTGCGCGGCCGTGTAATGCACGTCGGCCGTCAGCCACACTGTGTTGGTGATGCCGGCGTTCTTGATGTAGCGCAAAAGGTCGGCGATCTCGAGCTCGCGGCCCTTGGGCAGACCGTTGTCGCCATTGCTGACGGCTTCCGCGCCGACCTTCTTGGTGCCGTCGTCCCAGACGACGAGGCCGAGCGGCATGTCGGCGGCGATGATCTTCCAGGTCGCCTTGGAGTTGGCCAGTTCGCGCTTCAGCCATTTGGTCTGCTGTTCGCCAAGTATACGGGACTCCGGCGTCATAGTGTCCTGCATGTCAGGGCCGTTGGGGCCGCGATAGGAGCGCATGTCGAGGAAGAACACGTCGAGCAGCGGCCCATGGGATATCTTGCGATAGACGCGGCCCGGCTCCGACGGTTCGTAGCGGATCGTCGTCATCTCATGGAAGGCGCGCGCCGCACGCGCCGCCAGCACATGGATGGATTTTTCGGTGTAGCGGCTGTCGGCGCTCAAATCCTTCGAATCCGACCAGTTGTTCAGCACTTCGTGGTCGTCCCACTGGTAGAAGGTCGGGCAGATGGCGCTCAGGGCGAGAACGTTCTTGTCCATCATGTTGTACTTCCACTGGTCGCGGTACTCGTCCAGCGTCTCGGCCACCTTGCGCTTGCCGTCGATGAGGACGACGTTCTTCCATTTGCCGCCGCCAGGCAGGTCGACCTCATCCTTCATGGCGCCATCGGCATAGATCGTGTCGCCGGAATGCAGGAAGAAGTCGGGCGTGTGCTTCGCGATGGTGGCGTAGGTCTTCATGCCGGTCTCGTCGATGCCCCAGCCCTGGCCGGCCGTGTCGCCCGACCAGGCGAATTTGATATCGCGCTTCGAGGCGGGTGCAGTGCGGAAGCGCCCGACGATCGGCTCGGAAACGACATTGATGTCGGCGAGGTCGGCGGCCGTCATGCGGTAGAAGATGTCCTGGTCGGCAGCCAAGTCGGTGAGCAGCCGCTTGACCGTAAAGTCGCTGGCCGGCGAGGTATCGAGCGGCGCCAGCCGGGTGGCGTTGGCGAAATTCTCGGTCGACGACACTTCGAACATGACGCGCGAGGGTCGATCGGTGCGCGTCCACACCATGCCGTTCGAGGCATCGACATCGCCGGACTGGACGCCATGGGTAAACGCCGGGCGCTGGCTGGCGCGCGAATAATAGGGCAAAGCGAGGCCCGATGCGCCGAGCAGACCGGCCGCACTCGCTGAGGTGACGAAGGCGCGGCGGGTCATCGAGATCTTGTTCATGGCTGTCTCCTGATGGCTTGAACGTCCGCCACCAGCGTCCAGCCTCAATGTTTCAGCCGCATCTCGGAAAGATGAAGTTTTGATAACAATGGACAGATGATCTCCCCCCTTGAGGGGGAGATGTCGCCAAAGGCGACAGAGGGGGTCGCCGCGCGTAGAGCGCTGACCTCCTCCTTCGCCGCAAGGACGCCGAGCCCAGTCGGACCGACCTCCTCTGGCCGCTTCGCGGCCATCTCCCCCTCAAGGGGGGAGATTAGCGTCGCGCTTAAGCCGCCTGCGGCTCCGGGTCGAAGGCCGGCCGGGTGGTGTTGATCAGCAGCGACAGACACGCCGCCACAATCGCCGTCATGCCGGCGATCAGGAAGGCCAGTTCATAATTGCCCTGCAATTCCCGCATGGTGCCGCCGAAGGCTGCGGCGGCTGCCGCACCGACCTGATGACCGGCGACGATCCAGCCGAACACGATCGGGCCGCTGCGGTCGCCGAAGGCTTCGTTGGCGAGCCTGAGCGTCGGCGGCACGGTGGCGATCCAGTCGAGACCGTAGAGCACGGCAAAGATGATCAGGCTGGTCGCCGAGAAGCCGGAATAGGGCAGGTAAATCAGCGACAGGCCGCGAATGCCATAGTAGACACCGAGCAGCTTGCGCGGGTCGAAACGGTCGGTGAGCCAGCCCGACAGCGTCGTGCCGATCAGGTCGAAAATGCCCATCATCGACAAAAGGCCGGCCGCCTGCACCTCGCCGATGCCCATATCGCCGCAAAAGGAGATCAGATGGGTGCCGACCAACCCGTTGGTCGTGAATCCGCAGACGAAGAAGGTGGCAAACAGATACCAGAATACCCTGGTTCCCGCGGCGCGGCGCAGCGTGTTGAGCGTATGCGCCAGGAAATTGCCTTGCGAGGCCGGCGACACCGGCGGCACGTCATCGGCCTCGGCGCCATAGCGCACCATGCCGATCGAAGCCGGGCGCTCCGGCACCAGCAGCCAGACCAGCGGCAGAAGACAGGCGGTGGCAACAGAGACGGCAATGGCGACCGGCTGCCAGCCGCCCGACTGGGCGAGCGAGGCGAGCAGCGGCAGGAACACCAGCAAGCCGGTGGCGCTGGAGGCCGACATCAGCCCCATGACGAGGCCGCGATTGGTCTTGAACCAGCGATTGACGATGGTGGCGCCGAGCACGGTGGCGACAGCGCCCGAGCCGATGCCGGAAAACACGCCCCAGGTGAGGAACAGATGCCAGGGCTCGGTCATCAGCAGGCTGAGCGCGGTTGAGCCCGACATGACCACCAGCGAAGCGAGCAGCGTGCGGCGCAGACCGATCCGCTCCATCAGGGCGGCGGCGAACGGCCCGGTCAGGCCATAGAGGAAGATGCCGATGGCAGCGGCAATCGAAACGGTATCCCGTCCCCAGCCGAAGCTCTTATCCAGCGGCAGCATCATCACGGAGGGAGCCGAACGCAGACCGGCCGCGATCAGCAGGCAGAGGAAGATGACGCCGACCACGACGAAAGCGTAGCGCTGGCCAAAGGGACGGGATTGAGCTATCATGTTACTGACCGGTACGTTGCAGGGTGGAGGCAGGTATACGTACCGATCGGTAACATTGTCAATCGAGTCATATTATGCCAACGGACAAAAATATTGAACTGACCATCAACGACGGTCATGCAGCGGCGCCGCCCAAAGCTGCCAAGAAGATCCTCGACGTCGCCTACGACCTGTTCTACCGGCGCGGCATCAGGGCGATCGGCGTCGACGAAATCGTCAAGCGCGCCGGCGTGACCAAGCCCAGCCTCTACCGCAGCTTTCCCTCCAAGGACGAGCTCGCCGCTTCGTATCTGCGGCAATATGACCGTGAATATTGGGAGCGTTTCGACGAAGCCGTGGCCGCCCATCCCGGCAACCCGCGCGCGCAGATCAGCGCCTTCCTGACCCGCGTCGGCAAGCGTACGCAAAGACCGGACTATCGCGGCTGCGGCATGACCAACGCGGCGGTGGAATACCCCGAACACGGCCATCCGGCACGCGTCGTCAGCGAAGCCAACAAGCAGGAACTGCGCCGCCGCTTGCGCGAAATGGCGGCAGCGATGGGTGCACAAGACCCTGACACGCTCGGCGACGGCCTGCTGCTCCTGATCGAGGGCGCCTATATCAGCGGCCAGCTGTTCGGCCTCGGCGGACCCGCGGCATCGGTCGCCCGCAACGCCGACCTGCTGATCGAGGCGAGCTTGAAGAAATAACATTTTCGAGCGTTGGCGCCGCCCCTCACCTGCCTGCCGGCATCCTCTCCCCGTAAACGGGGCGAGGGGCGCTCCCATCACCGATTTCGCCAATCACCGACGTTGCAAGAGTATCGCCGGGGCGCGGCCAGCCTCTTTCTCCCCGTTCACGGGGAGAAATGCCCGGCAGGGCAATGAGGGGCGGCGCCAACCCCTGATAGCGCACGCTAGGCCTGTCGAAAATTTGACGATAGGCTGGAACGAACTCCACGGGAGACGTCCACATGCGCACCCTGCTGCTTGTCCCCTTTGCCCTTGCCGGCCTCTGCCAGGCAGCCCATGCCGACGGCATATCCAGCGCCTACACCGACCTCGATTCGCAAAAGGATTGCGTGACCTATGCGCAGGCGGACGAGGGCGACGGCGACTGGGCCGAACTCGCCTGCTCCGGCTATCGCGGTTATCCCGTGCTGATCGCCTATGACGATGCGCGTGAATCACTGTTTTACGGTTTTCCACCCGGCGGCGACATGACCTCGGTCTGGGAGAGCTTTTCCGGCTTCAACTCGTCCGGCGCCAAGGTCGAATGGCGCATCGAGAGCAAGGGCGACGTCGCCGTTCCTTTCGCCGTCATCCACCGCCGCTCGATCAGCAATCCCGAGGATGAGAACAAGCCGACCGAAGTGCTGCTCGTCGCCAAGGTTGGCCAGATGGAAGCCCGCGATGGCTGCACCATCGGCCTTGTGCTCGCCACCGGCAACCCTCAAGCCAACGACCAGGCGCGCAAGCTGGCCGACGAAAAGGCGAAGAGTTTCGCCTGCGGCAAGGACAAGCACACCGTCATTGGCGATGTGCCGGCGTTTGGTAGGGTGGATAACTAAGGGCCGTTCGCGTTGGAACGCCCCTTATGCAGTGTCGTCGGTTCGTGCTGCCCCTCATTGTCCTGCCGGACATTTCTCCCCGTATAGTGACGGGGAGAAAGACGCTGTCATCGCAGCTTTCGCCAATTACACACGTTGCAGAATGAGAAGCCGAGGGCCGGGCTACTCCCTTCTCCCCGTCACTACACGGGGAGAAGGTGCCGGCAGGCGGATGAGGGGCGGCGCCGTGCTTAGCGGCCGCTCGCACCCCCAGCCTCGCCTCCTACTTCGCCGCCTTCGCCCGCGCGATCGCGTCGATAATCATCTTCTTGGCGTATTTGGAATCGTGCCAGCCTTCGATCTTGACCCATTTACCGGGTTCGAGATCCTTGTAGTGCTCGAAGAAGTGCTGCACCTGGTCACGGGTGATCTCGGGCAGCTGCGTGTATTCGGTGACGTTTTCGTAGCGCAGCGTCAGCTTCGGCGACGGCACGGCGATGATCTTCTCGTCCTGGCCGGCATTGTCTTCCATGATCAAGACGCCGATCGGCCGCACATTGATGACGCAGCCCGGCACCAGCGCGCGCGTGTTGCAGACCAGAACGTCGATCGGGTCGCCATCACCCGACAGCGTGTGCGGCACGAAACCGTAATTGCCGGGGTAGCGCATCGAGGTGTGCAGGAAGCGGTCGACGAACAAAGTGCCGGCCTCCTTGTCCATCTCGTATTTGATCGGCTCGCCGCCGATCGGCACCTCGATGATGACGTTGACGTCCTCAGGCGGGTTCTTTCCGCTGGCAACGGCTTCAATGCGCATGGCTCAATCCCTCTCTCGATTTCCAAGATCGATAGCGGGCGAAGCGCAAGGGCGCAATGCGGCGATTGGTACGCAGCGCTCATGGAAGCGCACAGTTTGTGAATGGGCTGTAACCGAGGCGGCGCCTGCTATTCCCAGACGAAGGCGACCTTCTTCAGCGCCTTCTGCTCGAAAATCTCGACGCCCTCGGCAACATCGCGGCCGCCGGCGCCGGTGTAGAAGGCGAGCGCGTTCTGGTTGTCTTCCAGCGCCCACACCACCATGCCTTTCAGCCCGTGATCGGCAAGCCGTGCCCGCGCCGCCTTGAACAGCCGGCTGCCGAGCCCGATGCCCTGATATTCCGGACGCAAATAAAGCTCGTAGATCTCGCCCTGCTGGCGAAGTTCGCGGGCGCGGTTCTTGCCGATCGTGGCATAGCCGGCAATGGTGCCGCCGATCTCGACCACCAGCACGGTGGCGGCACGGCGAATCGCATTCGCCCACCAGTCTGCGCCACGACGGTTGATCATCGAGGTCAGCGAGCGATGCGGGATGATGCCGGAATAGGCGCCCTCCCAAGCCTGCTGGTGCACGTCGGCGATGGCGCCAGCGTCGCGTGGTTCTGCCTTCCTGATGTCGATGCTCAGCGTATTCATGATTTGTTAACCATAAACCCGCATCGGCCATTTGCAAGAGTCGAGGCCAACTCGCCAACCGCTTTCTCACAGCCGACCACGACACTGGTGACATCGGGCCAGAGCCGGCTTGAAAACGCGCGCAGCCGAGGCGGTCAAACGGTCGTCAGGGTAGCGTTTGCAGGCTTTTCAGATCTCGACCAGATGGTCGTCCAGCTCATTGGCGTCGCCCGACGTAACCGGGAAATGCTCGGCAAGCACCGCGCCGACCTGCCCGATCGCCTTGACGAAGCCGTCGGCGAGCCGGTCGTCGCCGGCATGCTGCGTAAGGTCGCGGATGAGGCCGTCCCAGACATGCTGGCCGACTTTGCTGTTGATGCCCGAGTCGGCGACCACTTCGGCATAGCGCTCGGCGATCGACACGAAGACCAGCACGCCGGTGCGCGCCGTGGTGCGATGGACGTTACGGGCGAGGAACTGCCTGAGCGCATTGTCATGTGCTGCCTGGTAACGCTGCCGGCGCGGCACCAGATGGATGCGCAAAGCGGGCAGCGCCCATAACAGCACCAGCACCGAGGCCAGCGCCAGCAGCTGTACAATGACGAAATGCGGCAGCCGGATCGACAGCCACCAGGCTTCCAGCCCATAGGCGACGGCGAGACTGACGATCAGCATGCCGGATGTCGCCATGAAGGCAGCCGGAAAGAAATAGCCGTCGCTGGCATGCGCGACGACGCAGTAGATCTCGCCGTCGGTTTTCGATTCGGCGGCGCGGATCGCGGTGGCGATGCGCTCATGCTCCTGCGGGCTGATCGGTCGTGTTGCCATGTCTCTCACCAGCTCCCTGAAGACCCGCCACCGCCGGACGAACCGCCGCCACCTGAAAACCCACCGCCGCTGCTTGAGCCCGACGACCAGCTGCTGCCCGAACTTCCTGACGACCATCCACTGCCCGAGGACCAGCCCGACGACGAACTCGTTGTCCAGCTGCTTGAACCCGAAGACGATCCCCTCGGTCCCTGGCCATAGCGAAAAGTCATGCCCAGCCATTTATACACGCCCGGCGACAGCTTGGTGCCGAAGATCGGCGGCAGGAAGGCCATCGCCAGGCCGCCGAAGAACATCGTCGCCCACAGGATCAGGAAGATCGCGACGATAGGATCGATGGGCGTGCTGTTGTCGGCCGGATTGCGTTTGCCGCGCGCCTCCAGCTCTTCGGGATTGCCTTCCAGCACCATGACCATGTCGTCGACTGCTTTGGAAATGCCGCCGGAGAAATCGCCGGCACGAAAAGCCGGCACCATATCGTTTTCGATGATCAGTTTTGTGTGCAGATCGGTCAGCGTGCCTTCCAGCCCATAACCGACCTCGATGCGCATCTTGTGGTCGTTCGGCGCCACCAGCAAAAGCACGCCATTGTTCTCGCCGGCCTGGCCGAGCTTCCAGAAGCGGAACAGCCGGTTGGCGTAGGGCTCGATCTCCTCTCCGCCGAGACTGTTGATCGTTGCCACGACGATCTGGTCGGAGCCCTTTGTCTCGAAGTCGGCCAGTTTCTGGGTCAGCGCCGCCTCGGTCGCGGGGTCGATGATACCGGCATCGTCGACGACGCGACCGGTGAGCGCGGGCAACTCCGCCGCCATGGCGGCAAAGCCGAAGATCAACACCGCCAAGGCAAACAACGCACCGGCGGTGAAACGCCTGGAGGGGCTGATGATGGGCATCATCATATCGACACCGCCTCCAACGCTTCCGGATTGCCCTCAAGCGCCATGACTGTCCTCGAGCACCTTGATGATGTCGTCGACGGCCTTGGAAAGGCCACCGGAGAAATCGCCGACGCGGAAGGCCGGCACCATGTCGTTTTCAATGATCCGTGTGGCGTGCGAATTGGTCAGCGCGCCCTCCAGCCCATAGCCGACCTCGATGCGCATCTTGCGGTCGTTCCTGGCCACCAGCAGAAGCACGCCATTGTTCTTGCCCACCTGGCCGAGCTGCCAGAAGTTGAACAGCCGGTTGGCGTAAGGTTCGATCTCCTCGCCGCCGAGGCTGTTGATCGTGGCGACGACGATCTGGTCGGAGCCTTTGGTCTCGAAATCCGCCAGCTTCTGCGTCAGCGCCGCCTCGGTCGCGGCGTCGATGATGTCGGCATTGTCGACGACACGACCGGTGAGTACGGGCAACTCCGCCGCCAGCGCTGCGAAGCCGACGAGCAAAACCGCCAGGCCCAGCAAAACAGCGCCGGTCATAGTGACGAGACGGCGATGCCAGGAATTGATGGTGCGTGCGGTCATGTCACCAGCTTCCCGAGGAGCCGCCGCCGCCGGACGAACCGCCACCGCCTGAAAAGCCGCCACCACCGCTTGAACCCGACGACCAGCCGCCGCCCGAACTGCCCGAAGACCAGCCGCTGCTGGATGACCGCCGGCCTGGCTCGAATGTCATGCCCAGCCAGCGATAGCGGCCGGGGCCGAGTTTCTTGCCGAAGATCGGCGGTAGGATGGAGGCCGCCATGCTGCCGAAGAAGATGATCGCCCAGATGGTTATGAAGACGGTGAAGAACAGATTGTCCATGTCGATGGGCGGTTGCTCATTGCGCTTTCCGCGCGCCTCCAGTTCTTCCGGATTGCCTTCCAGCACCATGACCATGTCGTCGACGGCTTTGGAAATCCCGCCGGAGAAATCGCCGGCGCGAAACGCCGGCACCATGTCGTTTTCGATGATCAGCCTGGTGTGCAGGTCGGTCAGCGTGCCTTCCAGCCCATAGCCGACCTCGATGCGCATCTTGCGGTCGTTCGGCGCCACCACAAGCAGCACGCCGTTGTTCTCCTTGGCCTGGCCGAGTTTCCAGAAGCGGAACAGCCGGTTGGCGTAAGGCTCGATCTCCTCCCCGTCGAGGCTGGGGATGGTGGCGACGACGATCTGATCGGAGCCCTTTGTCTCGAAGTCGGCGAGTTTTTGGGTGAGCGCCGCCTCGGTCGCCGCATCGATGATGCCGGCATTGTCGACGACACGGCCGGTCAGCGCGGGGAGATCGGCGGCGAAGGCTGTCAGGGGGAAGAGGAAGCAGAGAAGTATGCCAAGGAAGGCTAGGTAGGCGTCCCGTCCCACCCCCCTCTGTCCTGCCGGCCATCTCCCCCGCAAGGGGGGAGATCGGACGTCATCTGTGCTTTCGCCAATTTTCACCGTTTGAAAGAGATGTCCGGCCACGAAGCTGCCAATCTCCCCCCTTGCGGGGGAGATGTCCGGCAGGACAGAGGGGGGTGTGAAGGAATACAAGGCCGAAAATGACCAAGCTTGCCAACCGATCGCTTATCCGCCCTGCTTCGTGCCGAAATCGACCTTCGGCGGCTGCATCTTGTCTTCTTCGACGGTGAAGTTGGCGAAGGGCTCGTTGCTGCGGAACCAGAAGGTTGCCCACAGCACCGAGGGGAAGGTCCTCAGTGTCAGATTGTAGTCCTTGACCGCCAGGATGTAGTCGCGCCGCGCCACTGCAATGCGGTTCTCTGTGCCTTCGAGCTGCGCCTGCAGTGCCAGGAAATTCTGATTGGCCTTGAGATCGGGATAGGCCTCGGACACCGCGATCAGCCGTGACAGTGCGCTGGTCAGCCCTGCCTGGGCATCCTGGAACCTCTTGACGGCTTCGGGATCCTTCAGCGTTTCCGGCGTCACCGTGATCTGCGTCGCCTTGGCGCGCGCTTCGACCACCGCGTCGAGCGTGTCCTTTTCATGCGCCGCATAGCCCTTGACCGTCTCGACCAGGTTCGGGATCAGGTCGGAGCGGCGCTGATACTGGTTCAGCACCTCGCTCCAGGCTGCCTTGGCGTTTTCCTCCGCTGTCGGGATGGTGTTGTAGCCGCAGCCGGCAAGCAGCGGCAGCACAATGGCCATCATCAGCACGGCCGGCAGGCTGCGGAAGGGGAAGGCAAGACGCTGGGCAAACATGGTGTGGTCCCTCGACAGAAGTTGCATGGGAAGCATTAGCACAATCTGCGCTCAAGAAAATGTCTGCGGCTGGCGCGCACGCATGCGCTCGCGAGGCCCTGTGATTGACCGCGCGAACACGATAAGGTCGCCGGCAAACAGGACAGGATCATGGCGCAACGCCAAGACGATGACAGCGAATCGCGCCGCATTATCGAGCGCGTGGCAAACGAGAGCGGCCCGGGCGGGACGTCGTTCATCGCGCGTGCCGCGAAAGGCGCGCGCGATCACGTCACCGCCGCCGAGGCCGACCGCTCCGATCCGATCGAGGTCTGGGGCACCCGCATTGGCCGAACGCTTGGGCTCATCGTCGCCCTCGGCCTTTTGATCTGGCTGGTGTATTTCGTCTCCCGGGGCAGCTAGGAATTCCATGAACAGCGAAAAAGCCGACGCGCCGCGCGCGGTCATCGTCATTTCCAGCCATGTCGCCCGCGGCTCGGTCGGCAACCGCGCCGCCGTGTTTGCGCTGGAAACGCTGGGCTTCCCGGTGTGGGCGGTGCCGACGGTCATCCTGCCCTGGCATCCCGGCCATGGGCGGGCCACGCGCATCGTGCCGCCGCTCGACCAGTTCAAGGCGCTGATGGCCGATCTCGAGCGCGCGCCCTGGCTGGGCGAGGTCGGCGCCGTGCTGTCGGGCTATCTCGGCGAGGCCGGCCAGGCCGAGGCCGTCGCTTCGCTGGTTGCTGCGGTCAAGGCGAAGACGCCGGACGCGGTCTATATATGTGACCCGGTGATGGGCGATTCCGGCGGGCTCTACGTGCCCGAGCCGACGGCCGCCGCCATGCGCGACCGGCTGATGCCGATCGCGGATATCGCCACCCCCAACCGCTACGAGCTGGAGTGGATGGCGGGCGCGCCCTTGCCCGATCTGAAATCGGTCATTGCAGCTGCCCTTCATGCCGGACCACGCACCATGCTGGTGACGTCGGCGCCGTCGATGATGACCGGCGGCACCGGCAATCTGCTACTCGACGGCAGCCAGGCGCTGCTGGCCGAACACCGCCTCATCGACAAGCCGCCGAATGGGCTGGGTGACCTCACGGCTGCCGTCTACCTCGCCCGCATCCTGTCGGGACAGCCGCCGATCAAGGCGCTGCAGTCGACCACGGCGGCGGTCTACGAGATCCTGGCACGCACAGCCAAGCGCGGCGGCGACGAACTGCAGCTCGAAACCGATGCGCAAAGCCTGTCGCACCCGATGGCGATGGTGCAGCTGCGCCATCTCACACATCCAGGGCGGGACCGCCGGGCGTGACGTCCGGTATGCTGGTCGGCGTCGACGGCTGCAAAACAGGCTGGATCGCTGTCCACCGCGATCCGGACGCTTCGCCATCGGTCTCCGTCTTCGTAAGCTTCGCGGCCTTGCTCGACGCCTTGCCGGCCGATGCGATCATGGCCGTCGACATGCCCATCGGCCTGCCGGATTTTTCGCAGAAAGGCGGGCGCGGACCGGAAGCACTGGTGCGGCCGCTGATCGGGGCCAGGCAATCCAGCGTTTTTGCCATTCCCTCGCGCGCAGCCCTTTATGCCGACACCAACGACTTCACCACGGTGGAGGCCTGGTACGAAGCGCATCGCCGCGCCAGCGAAATCGCCAAGGCGACCTCCGATCCGCCACGTGGCGTCTCGATCCAGGCTTTCGGCATTTTTGCCAAGATCCGCGAGATCGACGCGCTGCTGATCGCGCGCCCAGAACTGCGCAGCCGCGTCTACGAATCGCACCCGGAAGTCGCCTTCTGTCGGCTGAATGGCGAAAAGCCGATGACGCTGCCGAAGAAGATCAAGGGCGCCGTCAATCCGGCTGGCATGGAAGAGCGCAAGGCGCTGCTGTGCCGGCATGGCTATCTCAGGGACTTTCTCGACCAGAAGCCGCCGAAAGGGGCTGCTGCCGACGATTTCCTCGACGCGGCCGCCATGATGCTGATCGCCGGACGCATCGCCAGCGGCAAGGCAAGACCGTTTCCCGACCCACCACTTGCCGACCGTTTCGGCATTCCCGTCGCCATTTGGGCGTAAGGCAGGCCGCGACCCATGCGTGCCGCATGGCGATTTGCGACGAAACCATCCGCAATTCGGCATTGCCCGCGACGGGCATTTGCCGTTAGAGGCTTTCTCAACTGAAAACGAGCTGCCGTCTCCAACCCGGAAAGGCTCCGTCCTCCGCCCATGCCCCACCTCCCCGAACACCTTCTCAACGGCTATCGCAACTTCATGAACGGCCGCTATCTCACCGAGAGCGGACGCTATCGTGAGCTCGCCCGCGAGGGGCAGTCGCCCGAAACCATGATCGTTGCCTGCTGCGATTCCCGCGCCGCCCCCGAAGCGATCTTCGACGCCGGCCCCGGCGAACTCTTCGTGTTGCGCAATGTCGGCAATCTGGTGCCCCCCTATGCGCCGGATGGTGAGTTCCACTCGACCTCCGCCGCGCTCGAATTCGCCGTGCAGAGCCTGAAGGTGAAAAACATCGTGGTGATGGGCCATGGCCGCTGCGGCGGCATCCGCGCCGCGCTCGATCCGAATTCGGCGCCGCTGTCGCCCGGCGACTTTATCGGCAAATGGATGAGCCTGATCGCGCCGGCGGCCGAGACCGTGTCGTCCAGCACCTTCATGACGGCGACCGAACGGCAGACGGCGCTCGAGCGCATTTCCATCCGCTATTCGATTGCCAATCTGAGGACTTTCCCTTGCGTTTCGATCCTCGAAGGCAAGGGACGGCTGGCGCTGCACGGCGCCTGGTTCGACATTTCGACCGGCGAACTCTGGGTGATGAACAAGGACACCGGCGACTTCGAGCGGCCGGATTTGACATAGATCATGATCCGGAAAAGTGGGCACCGGTTTTCGGATAAGATCATGGTCAAATAAGAGGAGGCAGCCATGCGGAATCGCCATTCGATCGTTTTCGCCGTGGTGGCGCTGCTCTTCTCGCTCACCCCTGCCCGCGCCGATGACGGCGCCATCATCGACCGTTGGTATTCGGCGCTGCTGGTTGCCGATCGCACCGAACTGTCGGAGCTGCTCGCCGACGATGCCCGCATCAAGCTCGACGATCTCGGCGTCGTGCAGTCGAAACAGGAATTCATCGCTTCAATCGACGAATGGAAGGGTGCGGTCGCCGGCGCCGCGATCCGGCATCGCATCGAAAAAAGCGAGGCCGGCATCACCACGGTCATCGCCTGCTACGATTTTCCCAACAATGACATGCTGATGCAGGAGACGTTTGCCGTCACCGGCAACCGCATCACCGCCAGTTCGCAAGCGGCGATCGCGGAAAATTGCGACGGCTTCTGACGCCAGCTTGAACGGTCGCGCTGTTGCGCAGCGCCAGGCATCGCCCTACATCGGTCAGCAAGCCCCGCCAATCATCGAAAGATCCCCATGCCGTCCACGAAAACCGTCGACCTCGCCGCCCATCCGCTGACCAAATGGCAAGGGCCGCTCGGCCTGCCGGATTTCGCCAGCATCGGCGACGGCGATTTCTCCGCAGTGTTCGACGCAGCGCTGAAGGCGCATGAGGCCGAGATCGATGCCATTGCCGGCAACAAGGATGCGCCGACCATCGACAACACGCTCGCAGCACTTGAGCTTGCTGGCGAGCCGCTCGACCATGTCTCGTCGATCTTCTGGTACCGGGCCGGCGCCCACACCAACGACGCGATCCAGGCGCTGGAGCGCGAGATTTCGCCAAAGATGTCGAGGCATTTCTCGGCGATCTCGATGAACGAGAAGCTGTTTGCCCGCATCGACGATCTCTATCAGCGCCGCGAAACGCTCAAACTGGACGCCGAGACGCTGCGCGTGCTGGAAAAGACCTGGAAAGGCTTTGTCCGCTCCGGCGCCAAGCTCGACGCCGACGGCAAGAAGCGGTTGGCCAACATCAGCGAGGAACTGTCCTCGCTTGGCACCACTTTTGGCCAGAACGTGCTGGCCGACGAGCGCGACTGGGCGCTGTTCCTCGACGAGGCCGATCTCGCCGGCCTGCCGGACTTCGTGAAGAGCTCGATGGCCGAAGCCGCCGAGACGCGCGGCCAGAAGGGCCGCTACGCCGTAACTTTGTCGCGCTCGATCTATGAGCCGTTCACCACCTTCTCCGAGCGCCGCGACCTGCGCGAGACCGCCTTCCGCGCCTTCACCATGCGCGGCCAGAATGGCGGCGCCAGCGACAACGCGTCAGTGGTGCGCGACATGCTGAAATTGCGCGCCGAAAAGGCCAAGCTGCTCGGCTATGCCTCCTTCGCCGCGCTCAAGCTCGACGACACCATGGCCAAGACGCCGAAAGCCGTGCACGATTTGCTCGATCCGGTCTGGGAGAAGGCGCTGGAGAAGGCCGCCGCCGACCAGAAGCAGCTGGAGCGGCTGGCGACCGCGGCCGGCAGCAACGAAAAATTTGCCGCCTGGGACTGGCGCTTCTACCAGGAGAAATTGCGCACGGAAAAATTCGCCTTCGACGAGGCGGAACTGAAGCCCTATCTGCAGCTCGACCGCGTCATCGACGCCTGCTTCGACGTTGCGACCAAACTGTTCGGAATCACCTTCGAGGAGAAGAAGGGCATTGCCACCTGGCATCCCGACGCGCGCACCTTCTTGGTGAAGAATGCCGACGGCAGCGAACGCGGCCTGTTTCTTGCCGACTATTTCGCCCGCTCCTCCAAACGTTCCGGCGCCTGGATGAGCGCGCTGAAGTCCGGCTGTAAGCTCGGTAACGGGTCGAAGCCGGTGATCTACAACATCATGAATTTTGCCAAGCCGCCGGCCGGCGAAGCCGCCCTTCTGTCGGTCGATGAGGCCAAGACCCTGTTCCACGAATTCGGCCATGCCCTGCATGGCATGCTGACCGACGTCACCTGGCCTTCCGTGGCGGGCACTTCGGTCAGCCGCGATTTCGTCGAACTGCCCTCGCAGCTCTACGAGCATTGGCTGACGGTGCCGGCGGTGCTGGAAAAGCATGCGCTGCATGTGAAAACCGGCAAGCCGATGCCGAAGGCGCTGCTCGACAAGATGCTGGCCGCCCGCACCTTCGGCGCCGGCTTCGCCACGGTCGAGTTCACGGCGTCGGCGCTGATCGACATGGCCTATCACGCGCGCTCGGATGCGCCGGACCAGCCGCTTCAATTCGAAGCCGAAACGCTGGAGAAGCTGCACATGCCTGACACCATCGCCATGCGCCACCGCACCCCGCATTTCGGCCATGTCTTCTCCGGCGACGGTTATTCAGCCGGCTACTATTCCTACATGTGGTCGGAAGTGCTCGATGCCGATGCCTTCGCCGCCTTCGAGGAAACCGGAGACCCCTTCAACCCGGCGCTGGCCGAACGGCTGCGGAAGAACATCTACGCCGCCGGTGGCTCGAAGGACCCGGAAGAGCTGTACACGGCGTTTCGTGGCAAGATGCCGTCGCCGGAGGCGATGATGGTGAAGCGCGGATTGGTGTAGCGCAGTTAATCTCCCCCTCGAGGGGGAGATGGCCCCAAAGCGGCCAGAGGGGGTCGGTCCGACCGGGCGCGCCCCTCATCTTCGGCGCAGGGGGTTAGCGCTTCACGCGAGGCGACCCCCTCTCTCGCCTGTGGCGACATCTCCCCCTCAAGGGGGGAGATTACCGGCATCATCCTTCCACGGGTCGGCCACCCTCGGCCACACCGGCCGCGTCAGCTTCCTGTAATCCGTCACCGCCGGATTGCTCGGGTACGAGCTCGGCGCCGACAGATAAATAATCTCCGCCGCGATCGGTTCGAAGCCGGCGTAGAAATGGTTGGTCGACTTGATCAGCAAGATATCCTTGCTCATCGGATCGACGCCGATGTTGGAGAAAATATCCGGCTCGAAGGTTTGCGTGCGGTTGGTGTTGAGGATGATGTCGATTTCGGTGCCTTCGATGCGCACCAGCGCCGTCGGCCCGAGCGTCACCCGGCTCGGCCCGAAACTCTGCCAGCCCTCGGCAACCGCCTTCAGCACTTTCACGCGCGCGTCGATCGGTTCGCCGGCCAGCGGGCCGGCCTTGCCGCCGAAGCGCAGGTCGATGACGGCGCCCTCGCCGGCAGCCTGGCAGAAGGTGACCGCGATCGGGTCCCAGATCGTCGCCACGCCGACATTGTCGATGCCGCGTGCCAGCATGGCGCGCAGCACGACGGTGCCGTCGCCGGCGACGCCGCCGCCGGGATTGTCCCATATGTCCGCGATGACCACCGGTCTGTCCGGGTTTTCCTTGCGCACAGCCAGCGCCCGCGCAATGCCGTCCTCGGTGTTCAGCATCGTCATCGCGGTCTTCTCGCGCATGGCATAGAGTTCACGCCCCAAGCGCTCCGCCAGCGCATCGCCCTTGGCCTTGTCATTGTTGGTGACGACGAGGATGCGCGTGCCCATTTCCGGCACGTCGGCCGCCATGAAACCGTGGATGACCGAGACCGACAGCACGCCGTCCTTGCCATGCAGCGCCTTGATGCGGTCGACAAAGGAGCGCATCGGCTCGCGGCTGGTCGGCAGCACCTGGATCATGCGGCAATCGAAGGTCGAGATCACAGGCCTGATCTCGCCACGCGCGGCAGCCAACCCAAGCTCGACTACATGCTCGCCGCGCTCGTAGAAATCGGTGTGCGGGAATTCGAGGAAGTAGGCCATGACGTTTGACGCCGCGACGCGCTTCGGCGTCAGATGGCTGTGCGGATCGAGCTCCACCGCGATCACCACATCCGGCCCGACCATTGCGCGGACTCGGTCCAGCAGATCGCCTTCGCAATCGTCATAGCCTTGCGCGACCATGGCGCCATGCAGGCCAAGAATGACGGCGTCGATCGGCAGCGCCGCCTTGAGCTGGCCCAGGATCTCGTCGCGCAACGCCTCATAGGTCTGGCGTTGCACCAGGCCGCCCGGCTCTGCCCAGGTGGCGGTGCCTTCGATGACGGTCAGCCCATCCTTGGCTGCACGCCGGCGCAGCGCGACCATTGGCGACGAGCACAAGGTCGGCGTGTCCGGATGCTTGCCCGGACCGGCATAGAACGCCATCTCGAACGACGCCCGGTCGGTCGGCACCGGCGAGAAAGTGTTGGTTTCCGTCGCCAGCGAGGCGGTGAAGATACGCATGGAAGCTCCGTGGTGTCAGGCTATTTGACCGCCCCGAGCGCCAGCCCTCTGACGAGATAGCGCTGCAGCCAGATGAACAGGATCGCCACCGGCAGGGTCGCCAGCAGCGTCGCCGCCATCACATGGTGCCATTCGATCGTATAGCGGCCGGCGACCAGCGAGAACACCTGGATCGGCAGCGTGTAGCTTTCCTGGCTGCGCAGCATGGTGAGTGCGACGACGAACTCGTTCCAGGCATTGATGAAGGTGAAGATGGCGGTGACCGCGATCGCCGGCAGGCAGAGCGGCAGGAACACTTTTCGCAGTGTCAGCCAGCGGCCGGCGCCTTCCATCCAGGCGGCTTCCTCGAGATCGCGCGGGATCGTGTCGAAATAGCTCTGCAGCATCCACACGGTGAAGGCGACGTTGAAGGCCATATAGATGACGCCGAGCGCGGTCGTTGATTCGATCAGCCCCCAGGCTGCCATCAGCCGGAACAGGCCGAGCACCAGCACGATCGGCGAGATCATCTGCGAGATCAGCAGGAACTGGCGGAGGGCGCCGTAGCCGGCAAAGCGGAAACGCGACATGGCATAGGCGGCCGGCACCGAGATCAGGATGGCGCCGGCCGTGGCGATGACAGAGACATAAAGCGAATTGGCCAGCGCCTGGCCGAAGCCGGTCGCCACCCACATGTCGGCGAAATTCGACCAGCGGAATTCGCTCGGCCACCAGGTCGGCGACAGCACTTCCTGCCTCGGTTTGACCGCGGTTAGGAACATCACGGCAAACGGAAAGATCGTCACCACGAGCAGCGGCGAAAGCAGCAGCCAGGCGATGATCGTGCGCTTCAGCTTGGGCGTCATGCGCGTTGCTCCCGCATGGCGAGGCGCACATAGATCATGGTGAAGATCAAAAGGATGGCGAACATCAGCAGCGACACCGCCGACGCTTCTCCCAGCTTGCCGATGCGGAAAGCCAGTTTGTAGAGATGGGTGACCAATATGTCGGTGGAATTGGCCGGCCCGCCCTGCGTCATCACCCAGATGATCGGGAACGAGTTGAAGACGTATATGGTGTTGAGCACGATGGCGATGTTGATGAACGGTTTCAGCAGCGGAAAGGTGATCTCGCGGAATTGCTGCAGCGGCGTGGCACCCTCCAGCGCCGCCGCCTCGTAGAGATCGTCGGGGATTGACGACAGGCCGCCGAGGAAGATCGTCGTCGTGAATGGCACCGTCACCAATATGCCGATCAGTACCTGCATCGGAAAGGCGGTCTCGGCACGCGCCAGCCACTGGATGTTCTCATGGATCAGGCCGAGCCCGATCAGTGCCGAATTCAGCATGCCGCTTTCGCCGTTGAGCGCCCAGCGCCAGACCACGGCCGTCATCGTCAGCGACACCGCCCAGGGCAGCATGATGATGACGCGGGCAATGCCGCGGCCGTAGAAATCGGTGTTGAGGACCATCGCCACCGGCACCGACAAAAGCAGCGCACCACCGACAACCAGCAGCGTCCACAGGCCGGTGCGCCAGAGCGCCGCCAGGAAATCGGGATCGGCGAGGAAGGCGGCGTAGTTGGCGAAATTGTTGAAGTCGCGCAGCTGGCCGAAGCGGCTGACATCATGCGTCGAGATCTGGATCAGGTCCCAGACCGGCCAGAAGATGACCACAGCCGCCAGCAGCAGGCTGGGCAAGGTCAGCATATAGGGCAGGAAGCGATTTTGCATCGGCCGGTTTCGTACCGTGTTTGGACATCAGTGGCGCTGGCGTGCCCAGCTCGGATCAGTCTTGCATATCGTTCTAGAGCAGCGCTCCAGGCGTTGAATCTCCTGCAGACGTTTGCGCTGCCCCTCACCTGCCTGCCGGCATCCTCTCCCCGTATAGGGACGGGGAGAGGGGCGCAGTCATCGACGGTTTCGCCAATCTTCGGCGTTTCAGGAATAGCGCCAAGGCTGCGGCCGGCCCCTTTCTCCCCGTCACTATACGGGGAGAAATGCCCGGCAGGGCAATGAGGGGCAGCACTGACATCAACGAATCTGTCTTTCTGCTGAAGACTGAAAGTAGTGGCGCGCCCCGATTTCTAGGGGCGCGCCGGGCGCAGGGAGATACGCCCTATTTCTTCAGCACCGCGTTGGCCTTATCAGCCGCTTCCTTCAGGCCTGCCTCGGGGTCGCCGCCAAGATAGATTTTCTGCATGGCATCCGAGGTAATCTGGGCGACTTCTTCCCAGCCCGGAATGACCGGCGCGAAGCGGGCATCGGGCAGAAGTGCGGTGAAGGCGGCCAGATCGGCATTGTTGACGTAATAATCCATCTTGGCCTCTTCCTTGTTCACCGGCAGGAAGCCTTCGCCTTGCGTGAACTTGGCGCGCTGTTCGGTGGTGAACAGGAAGTCGAGCAGCTTCCAGGCCTCATCCTTGTTCTTGGAATTCTTGAACATGATGATGGAATCGGTGACGCCATACGTGCCGCGCGCGCCGGTCGGCCCGGCCGGGATGGCAGCCACGCCATATTTCAGGTTCGGCGCCTCGTCCTTGATCTGGTTGGACAGGAACGGGGCGGTGATCATCATGCCGACCTTGCCCTGCTTGAACAGGTTCTGCACGTCCTCGCGGTTGTTGGAGGTGACGCCGGGCTCCGTCAGGCCTTCATCGATCATCGACTTGTAGAGCTTTGCGGCTTCGAGTGCCCCTGGCGTGCCGAGGCCGGACGTGCCGTCCTTGTTGAGGATCTCGGTGCCCTGTGACCACATCGCATAGTAGTAATAGACGTCGGTCTCGATCTCCTTGCCCTGCAGGCCGAAACCGAACGTGCCGGAGCCCAGCGCCTTGATCTTGCGCGCATCTTCCTGCAGTTCGGTCCAGGTTTCCGGCGGGTTGGCGATGCCGGCCTTCTCGAACAATTCCTTGTTGTAGTACATCGCCCGCGCCGAAGCCGCGATCGGCAGGCCGTAGGTCTTGCCCTCCATGATCGACGGCGACAGGAAAGTGTCGATGAAGCGGCCCTTGAAGTCGGGCGTGATGTAGCCGTCGAGCGACTCGGCGACATCCTGCTGGACGAAGTCGATCAGCCAGCGCGTGCCGATGATCGACAGGTCCGCATTGGTGCCGGCGGTGATGTCGGTGGTCAGCTTCTGCAGCAGAACTTCCCACGGCACCACTTCGAACTTGACGGTGATGCCGGGATTGGCGGCTTCGAATTCCTTCTTCACCGCTTCGAAATACGGCCCGGTCTTGGCGCTGTATTCGGCGACGGTGACGCGCACTTCGCCGGCGTCCGCCTGCGCCGTCATCGCCAGCATGCTCATTCCGGCCATCAG
This sequence comes from Mesorhizobium sp. P2_B5, assembly GCF_056404775.1. NCBI lineage: Bacteria > Pseudomonadati > Pseudomonadota > Alphaproteobacteria > Hyphomicrobiales > Phyllobacteriaceae > Mesorhizobium > Mesorhizobium sp. P2_B5. Next base: position 485,078 of record NZ_JBFUDJ010000001.1, read on the forward strand.
GCCTATGGTCCATTTCGCAAGCGTCATATGATCTCTCCCATTGATTGGCGCCTGCGCACTTGCGGCTTTCAGGCGGCCTCGGCTTTATGTGACTTTCCTACATTATCCATCATTTCGCGCTGCGCAAGCGGATTATCCTGTTGCTTAATTACATTTCATAAAATAGCGTTTTGCGACTATCGTAGACCCAGGGAGACGCACAGGGTGGTTTCAAAGGCCGAATTTGCAAGTAAGACTGTGCTGGTCACCGGCGCCGGCGGCGGCCTCGGCTCGGCCATCGTGGCGCTTCTGGCGGAGCGCGGCGCACGGGTCGTCGGCTGCGACCAATCGGAAGGTCAACTCGGCAGCCCGCATCTGGCGTCGTGCCACGTCTTCGACCTGCTCGACCGGGCTTCCATCGAAGCGGCGATACCAGCGATCCTCGAGAAAGACGGCGTTCCCGACATCCTGATCAATAATGCCGGCTGGACGCGTGCCGAGACGCTTGCCGCGCTGACCCCCGACAAGATCGAGCACGAGCTCGACCTCAATCTGACCGGGGTGATGCTGTTCGCCGATCCGCTGATCAAGGCGATGGCAGCGCGTGGTTCGGGCAACGTGGTTTTCATCTCCTCGGTCAATGCGATTTCCCATTTCGGCAACCCCGCCTATGCCGCAGCCAAGGCCGGCATCAACGCCTATGCCAAAGCGGTCGCGGTGGAACTCGGACGCAGCGGCCTGCGCGCCAATGTCGTCTGCCCCGGTTCGATCCGCACCGCCGCATGGGACCATCGCCTGGCCAAGAACCCGGATATTCTCGGCAAGCTGCAGCGGCTCTATCCGCTCGGCCGCATCGTCGATGCCACGGAAGTGGCCGAAGCGGTGGCCTTCCTTGCCTCGGAGCGCGCATCGGGCATAGCGGGGGCGGTGGTGCCGGTGGACGCTGGACTGACCGCCGGCTTCTTGCCCTTCATCGACGACATATTGGGAGCCTGACCATGACCGATGTCGAGTTCCGCGACCTGTCGAAATCCTTCGGGCGACACAAGATCCTCGAGAACATCAGCCTCGACATCAAAAGCGGCGAGTTCGTCGTGCTGGTCGGGCCGTCCGGCTGCGGCAAGTCGACCTTGCTGCGCATGCTGGCGGGACTGGAGCCGATCACCTCGGGCGACCTTCTGATCGGCGGCGTGCGCGCCAACGATTTGCCGCCGCAGCAGCGCAATATTGCGATGGTGTTCCAGTCCTATGCGCTGTTCCCGCACCTGAAGGCGGCAGACAATATCGGCTTCGGTCCAAAGATTCGCGGCGAGGCGCGCCCTGCCATCGATGAGAAGGTCAAGAAGGCGTCGGGCATCCTCAACCTGTTCTCCTATCTCGACCGCTACCCCCGGGAGCTGTCGGGCGGCCAGCGCCAGCGCGTCGCCATGGGCCGCGCCATCGTGCGCGAACCTTCGGTGTTCCTGTTCGACGAGCCGCTCAGCAACCTCGACGCTCAGCTGCGCGTGCAGATGCGCACCGAGATCAAGGCACTGCACCAGCGGCTGAAATCGACCATCGTCTATGTCACGCACGACCAGATCGAGGCGATGACCATGGCCGACCGCATCGTGGTGATGGACCGCGGCAAGATCCAGCAGGTCGGCGCGCCACTGGAGCTCTACGACCGTCCCGCCAACAAATTCGTCGCCTCCTTCATCGGCTCGCCGTCGATGAGCTTCGTGTCCGGCGCGCTGAAGACCACGCCCGAGAAAAGCTGGTTCGAGTCGGCCGGCGGCGGGCGGCTGGCGCTCGGCGGCAAGACGGTGCCGGCGGGCAGCACGGTCGAGGCCGGCATAAGGCCCGAACACTTCGTCATCGGCGAGGCTGTCGACGCGATGGCGATCAAGGTCGATGTCGTCGAACCGACCGGCTCGGAAACCCATGTCTATGGCGCCATCGGTGCCGATACGGTCCGTGCCGTGTTCCGCGACCGGATACAGGTCAAGCCGGGTGAAATGCTGCCGGTCTCCGTCGCGCCGGGCAACATCCATCTGTTCGACAAGGCGACAGGCCTGCCGCTATGAAAGCGCCGGTATGAAAACGAAAATCCAGGGATGAAGACGACAACCCAGAAATGAAAACGCCGGCCGACATCATCACGCGCCTGCAGCTGATGTTGCAGGATGGTACCAAATCGGACCGCCGGCTGGCCGGCCTCGTGCTGACCGATCTCGATTTCGCCTCCAAGGCTGCGATCTCCGAGATCGCCGCGCGTGTCGGCGTCAGCGAGCCGACGGTGACCCGCTTCTGCCGCAATCTCGGCTGCGAGGGCTTGCGCGACTTTAAATTCTATCTGGCGCAGGCCATCGCGATTGGCGGCCAGTATCTGTCGCCCGAGCCGCTCAGCCGCGATGCGCGCGAGCAGCGCATCGCCTCAGCCATCACCGAAGCGGCAATTGCCGCCATCCAGCGTGCCAGCGAAAACCTCGACATGAAGACGCTGGTGGGCGTCGCCGCGCGCATCGTCAATTCAGGCAATGTGCTGTGCATCGGCTCCGGCGGCATTTCCTCGATGATGGCGACGGAGATGCAGAACCGGTTGTTTCGGCTGGGCGTGCCGGTGCTGGCGCAGATCGACGGGCAATTGCAGCGCATGTATGCCGCGGTCGCCACATCAGAGACGACGCTGATCGCCTTCTCGGTGTCCGGCTATGCGCGCTCGGTCATCGATGCGGTCCAGGTTGCCCAGCAATATGGCGCCACCACCATCGCCATCACCCCGCCGGACTCAGCACTCGCCAAAGCCGCCGACACGGTCATCCAGTTCCAATCGCTGGAAGACGGCAACATCTACAAGCCGACCTCGTCGCGCTATGCCTTGCTGTCGATCGTCGACATGATTGTCACTTCCGTCGCCGAGACGCGCGGACCCAGGGTTCTCGAAAACCTGCGCCGCATCAAGCAGAGCGTGAACACGCTGAAGGTCGACGATCCGAAGCTGCCGCTGGGGGATTGAGAGCGACGCAGAAGCTGCCAATCTCCCCCCTCGTGGGGGTTGAGGAGCGGTCCGCATTGCGGACGCAAAGCCAATTGCTTGGCTTTGCGAGCGACGAAAGCCGGCAGGACAGAGGGGGGCGCTGTCCCGCCGACAGATCAAGGGTGTACATGCCGCAACGCTGGATCTTGGATCAGCCACTGAGCGTTTCAACGCGCAGCGCCAGCACAGCCGGATCACCCGCGACACGCAGTGTCTTCAGCCGTGAAGTACCTCCACCGACAACCGACACGGTCGATGCCGGCACACCGAGCGCCTTACCAATCAGCCGCTCCAGCGCGGCGTTGGCCGCACCATTCTCCGGCACGGCGCGCACGCGCGCCTTCAAATAGCTTCGCCCGTCCGCCGATGTTTCGACGCCTTCAAGCCTGTCCGCGGAAGACTTCGGCGTCAGCCGGACGAACAGGTCGATGCCATTCTCGCGGGTACGAAAAGGCGCGCTCAAGCGATCTTCGGCCTCACAGGACCAGCGGCGCTATCGTGGTGAGAATGAGCTGCCTGAGGAAGAACAGGAGCAAAAGCAGGATGATCGGCGAGATGTCGACACCGCCAAGGTCGGGCATGAACCGACGGATCGGCCGCAGCGCCGGCTCGGTCAGCCGGTAGAGCATGTTGCCGATGCTGCCGACGAACTGATTGCGCGAGTTGACGACGTTGAAGGCATAAAGCCAGGAAAAGATCGCTGAGGCGATGATGACCCACCAGTAGAGGTCGAGCGCCATGACGATTGTTTGAATGAGGGCGAGCATGCCGGTCTCCAATTGTTGCCGACATGTAGCCATTGCGCACGAAACCGGCAAGGGCAGCCTTTGCACAGCGCCCGACGCGGCGCATGACGACAAGGGATTTCGGCAACCCCCCGCCTTGACAGGAAACCGCAGCCTTCGATAAATGCGCCATCCGCTGGACGGGGCTGTAGCTCAGCTGGGAGAGCGCGTCGTTCGCAATGACGAGGTCAGGAGTTCGATCCTCCTCAGCTCCACCAGCGGAATTTTTCCCATTCCTTGCTCGTCCCGAACGGATTCGGAAAAGCGCGCAGCGCTTTCCTCTCGGGAATTGCGTCAAAGCCCGAGCCTGGGAGCGAGATAGGGCGCGAGCGCAAGCGAATAGGTGGCCGTCAAATGACCATTGTCGCGCCAGACGATCATATTGCCGATAACCGCCGGGCATAGTTCCGGCCCGCACATGGCGTCGGTCATATCGACGACGCGCACATTTTTCTGACCCTCTGCAGCAAGCGCCAACACGTCGTCGAGCTCGGCGTCGCTTCTTTTGGTGAAGCATTTTACAGGCGTGGCGCTCAGGCAATCGCCGGGCTCAAATGCCATCAAGGGCGTGTTGCGGATGACGATGATCCGGGAGCCCGCCTCCGTCAGTCTGCTCCAGACGTCGCGCAGCCCTTCGATCATCAGGTCATCCGGAACCGATCCTGCGTTGGACTGGCTGGTGATAACAGCGAACGGTCTGAGCTTGAGGATTTCGGCCAGCACTTTCTCTCGCCACTCGTAGCAAGATGGATACGGTTTGCCGTCCGACATGGTGGGCGCACGCGCGAATGCACAGGCGGATTTCGAGAAAGAAACCAGCTTGAATTTGCGGTCCCTGGCGATCTTGTTTAGGGCTGGACCCCACTGGGCAGCGTGAGAATCGCCCACGAGGACGATGGTTTTCGCGCCGGCCGGGTCGCCCAGCACACATCCCACCGGGTTGGCGCCTTTCAGGTTCTGCTGACATCCCGCCGAGAACAAGCTCGACACGTCCCGCCTCAGCCGGGCCAGCGGCGGCAGGAGGTCCACATCGTCCGGAACCGCGGCGTCGGCCAGCAGAGCGGCGGGCCCAGGATAGGCAGGCGTGCCAATCAGCGTAATGTCGGTGCGTTGCGTCGTCACAAAATGCAGCAGCCCCTCGGATGCCGCCACGCATGCCAGGACCGCGATGGTGCCGTATCCCAGCGGCTTCCACCACGCGCCGCCCCGGGGTTGTCGATAAGGTTGTTCGACATAGCGATAAGACAGGTCCGACAGGACCAGGGTCACCGCAATCAGGCCGACACCACTGGCAAATGTCAGCGAATGGCCCTGTCCCAGGAAGAATGTGATCAGTGGCCAATGCCAGAGATAGATCGAGTATGACCGATCGCCGATGAAACGAAGCGGCCACAAATCGAGCCCACGAAACCGGCCGGCTTGGACTCCGCCAGCCAGGATGACGAGCACGGTGGCCAAGGTTGGCAGCAACGCACTGACGCCGGGGAACGGTGTCGCCGCGGAAAACAGAAAAGCGGATGCGAGGATGCCGGCGATGCCAGCAAGCGCCATCAGCCGCCTTGTACCCGCGCCCAATCGAAACCGGTGCGCGCCAAGCACCAGAAGCCCACCCAGCGCTAATTCCCACAGGCGGGTGTGACTGACGAAATAGGCCTGGGCGGGGTCTGTTTTCGTCAGAACAATCGAGGCGACCAGCGATGCCACGAAAACAAGCGACAATGTCGTCGCCAGGCATCGCCTCAAGGAGAGCTGCCATCGCCGCGCCAGCCAGATCACACCGATCATCAGCACCGGCCAGACGATGTAGAACTGCTCTTCGATGGAAAGCGACCAGTAATGCTGCACCGGCGTCGGCAGATTGTCGGCGTCGAGATAGCTGACAGCCTCGTGGGCCAGACGCCAGTTCTCGACATAGAGCGCGCTGGCCAGGATCTGCTTGGCGGTTTCCTCCCAGCGCGCCTTGGAAATGAACAGCAGCGTGCCGAGCAGCGTCACCAGAAGCACGAGGATCGCTGCCGGCAGAAGCCTCCGAATCCGTCGCGAATAGAATTCTATCACCGAGACGCGACCGTCGCGCAGCGCCATCTGCGCCAGCAAGCCGGTGATCAGATAGCCCGAGATGACGAAAAAGACGTCGACGCCGATGTATCCACCGGGAAGAACATAGGGCCACAGGTGAAAGATGACGACCAGAGTGACGGCCAGTCCGCGCAACCCTTGTATTTCGGGCCGAAACCGACGTTCCTGATTAATTGTCACCTGATGTCCCCAACAGTTTCAGTCGGCCTTAATCAACAGGCCAGTCCGCGCTACGGTCTTCATAAGGGCAGAGAGCGGTGAGGCAAGAGCCGATCGCGGCAGCTCATTCTCTTTCCGTCTCCAGCCCGCTCACCAGCGTGTCGACGAAACCCAGCAGCTCGCTTTCGAGGTCAGTGGGCGCGAGGCCAATGAAGCGGTCTTCGAGCGAGATGGCGACGATGCCGTGGACGGCGGAGAACAGGGTGCGCGCGCGGGCCAGCAGATCGTGCGAGTCCAGCGCGGGGAGCAGCTGGGCAAGCGGCTCGACCAGATGCTGGATCAGCACCGCATGTTCGGCCAGGTGCCATTCGGGCACCGCCACGCCTGGCGCCATGCGGTGTTCGAACAGCGCCTTCCACGCCATGCGGTTGTCGCGGGCGAAGCCGAGATAGGCCTTGGCCAGCGCCTTCAGCCTCGCCCTTGGCTCTGCGGCGCCCGTCGCCTCCTGCTGCAAGGCCTCTCCCAGCCGCGCCAGCGTAATCGAATTGACGTGCAGGATGAGCTCGTCGAGGTCGGCAAAGGCAGTGTAGAGCGCACCGAGCGCGCAGCCGGCATCGGCCGTGATGTCGCGTGCGCGCAGCCCGGCGAGCCCCGAGGATTGAATTCGCGCCTGGGCGGCCTCGATCAGCCTGCTCCTGAGACCCTCACGTTTGGCGTCCCGTTTTGCCGTCATTAACCGTCTTGCTCCGGAATTCATGAACACCGTTCATTTTTCTCTTGAACGCCGTTCACGATGTGTTACGTTGCATTTGTGAACAACGTTCATAGAGGAGAAGCGGGAATGTTGAAACAGTTTTTTGCTCTCGTTCGCGGCCGCAGCTACGAAGCAGCAGAGACGGTCGTCAACCGCAACGCGCTGGTGATCTTGCGCCAGCAGATCCGCGATTGTGCCGACGCCATCGCCTCTGCCCGCCGGGCGGTCGCAATTGCCATCGCCCAGAACGAACAGGAAGTCGCGCAGTTCAAGAAACTGGTCGCTCGCATCGACGACCTGGAGAAGCGCACGATCGCCGCGATCGAGCAGGGACAGAATGAACTGGCCCGCGAGGCCGCCGAAACGATCGCCATGCTGGAAGCCGAACGCGATGCCTCCAGCGAGGCGCAGAAAAGCCTCAGCACCGAAATCGAACGGCTGAAGCGGATTATTCGCGTCTCTGAAATGCGCCTGCGTGAATTGCAGCGCGGCCAGCGCATCGTTGCCGCGGTCGACTCGACCCAGCGCCTGCGCGAAAGCGCGCCGGGCTCAAGCCTCTCGGCGCTCAAGGACGCCGAGGAGACGCTGCTGCGCCTGCGCACACGGCAAAAGCAGATCGACGCCACCGCGGCCGCCATGGCCGAGATGGAACAGTCGGGCGATCCGGCCGCGGTCAGCGAAAAGCTCGCGGCCGCCGGCTGCGGCGCCCCGTTGAGAAGCAGCGCCGACGCCGTGCTCGAACGGCTGGCGAAGACCATGACCAAGCCGGCCTGATTGTATCCGGCCTGAAACAGATCCACGCCCAACCAACCTAACCCTGAAACGAAAGGATTATACCGATGACCTCTAACACCTACGCACCCAAGGACACAGCCGCCTGGAAGACCTTCACCATGGCCAGTTTCGTCATTGCCGCCGCGATGATGGCCGGCGGCATCTACTTCATGGAGGCAAGCTTCGCCGCCAAGGGGTTCTACGCCATGGCCGCCATCATGCTCGTGCACACCTCGATCACCATCACCAAGACGTTGCGTGACGCGGAAGAAGCAAGCCGTTTCATCAACCGGCTGGAAGACGCCAAGACAGAGAAGCTGCTGATGGATGTCAGCCGCAGTAACGAAGTGTAACCGGGTTCCCGCTAAAACAAGGCTCAAACCGCGCAAGCCCGCTGATCAATCCCAACAGGATTTCACCGGTGTTGCCCAATGGAAGTCGCCGCTATGGAAATCGCCCCGATCAACCGTCCCACAGCTCATCTGATGACATCCCGGCGCTTTGCGCCTTTGTTCTGGACGCAGTTCCTGTCCGCCTTCAACGACAATTTCCTGAAGAACACGCTGGTGTTCCTTATTCTGTTCACGCTGGCGGCGGATCAGGCGGCGTCTCTGGTCACTCTGGCTGGCGCCGTCTTCATGGCCCCCTTCCTGCTTCTGTCGGCGCTTGGCGGCGAGATCGCCGACCGCTTCGACAAGGCCCTCATCGCCAAACGTCTGAAATTCGCCGAGATCGCCGCCGCAGGTGTCTCCGTCGTCGGCATCGCGCTGTCGTCCATTCCCGTGCTGATGGTGGCGCTGCTGATGTTCGGCATCATCTCGGCGCTGTTCGGGCCGATCAAATACGGCATCCTGCCCGATCACCTCGAGCGCAAGGAACTGCCCAAGGCCAACGCCTGGATCGAGTCCGCCACCTTTGCCGCAATCCTCGGCGGCACCATTGCCGGCGGCGTCGTTTCCGCCGATGGCATCGGTGTCACAGTGTTCGGGCCGATCATGATGACCTTGGCCGTCGGCTGCTGGCTCGTCAGCCGCTACATCCCATCCACCGGCTCGGCGGCGCCCGACCTTGTCATCGACAAGAACATCTTCCGCTCGACCTGGCGTCAGGTTGCCGAGTTGCGCACCGACATGCGCATCTGGCGCGCCGGCCTGATGACCTCGTGGTTCTGGTTGATCGGCGCCATCGTGCTGTCGATCCTGCCGACCCTGGTCAAGGATTCGCTCGGCGGCAACGAGATGGCGGTCACCGTCTATCTCGCGGTCTTCGCCGTCTCGATCGCCATCGGCTCGGCCATCGCCGCCTGGATGTCGCAGGGCCGCATCGTGCTTCTGCCGGCACCGGTCGGCACGGCGCTGCTGGCGCTGTTCGGCCTGCATCTGGCCTGGACCATATGGAGCATGACGCCTTCGCCCCAGGCAGAAACCCTTGGTGCATTCTTCGCTGGCCCGAACACGATCCGGGTCGCCATCGACCTCGCCGGCATGGCCATCGCAGCCGCCTTCCTGGTGGTGCCGACCTTCGCCGCCGTACAGGCCTGGTCGCCCGAGGCGCGCCGTGCCCGTGTCGTTGCTGCCGTCAGCATCGTCAATGCCGGTTTCATGACCGTCGGCGGCATTATCGTCGCCGTGATCCAGACCAAAGTCTCCACCGGCGGCATCCTGTTCGGCCTTGCCGCGGCCAACGCGATTGCCGCCTGGTTGATGCTGAAATATCTGCCGACCAACCCCTTCCGCGATTTCGTCTCCATCCTGTTCCGCGCCTTCCTGCGCCTGGAGGTCGAGGGCATGGACAACCTCAAGGCGGCCGGCAAGGCGCCGATCCTGGCGCTCAACCATGTCAGCTTCCTCGACGGTCCGCTGGCGCTGACGTTGACCGACGAGGAGCCGGTCTTCGCCATCGACTACTTCATCGCCCAGGCCTGGTGGATGAAGCCGTTCATGAAACTTGCACGCGCTTTGCCGCTCAATCCGGCCAAGCCGATGTCCACCCGCACGCTGATCAAGGTCGTGCAGGGTGGCGATCCGCTGGTCATCTTCCCGGAGGGCCGCATCACTGTCACCGGTGGCCTGATGAAGGTCTATGACGGCGCTGCCATGGTCGCCGACAAGACCGGCTCGATGGTTGTGCCGGTGCGTATCGACGGGTTGGAGAAGACCTACTTCTCGCGGCTGAGCTCGCAGCATGTGCGCCGCCGGCTGTTCCCAAAGGTCAAGGTGACCATTCTGGAGCCGGTCAAGCTCGAAGTGCCGCAGGAACTGAAGGGTCGCAAGCGCCGCGCCGCGGCCGGGTCTGCCCTCTATCAGGTGATGTCGGACCTCGTCTTCCGCACCCAGGACATCGACAAGACAGTGCTGGAAAAGATCATCCAGACCGCCACCGAACGCGGCATGAGAGAGCTCGCCGTGCAGGACCCGGTCACCGGTTCGCTGAGCTACGGCAAGCTGCTGACGGCTGCTGCCGTGCTTGGCGAGAAATTCAAGAACCTCTACGCCGGCCAGCAGACGCTCGGCATCATGCTGCCCAACGCCAACGGCTCCTGCGCGACGCTGCTCGGTGTCATGTCTTCCGGCAAGGTTCCGGCGATGATGAACTTCACCGCCGGCGCCGCCAACATCCTCTCCGCCTGCAAGGCCGCCGAGGTGAAGACCGTGCTCACCTCGCGCGCCTTTATCGAACAGGCAAAACTCGGCGCCGTGGTCGAGGAGCTCGGCCGCTCGGTGAACATCGTCTGGCTCGATGATTTGCGCGCCACCATTGGCCTCAAGGACAAGCTCCTGGGCCTGCTGCGCAAAAGCACGCCGCGCGTTGCCCGCAAGCCCGGCGATCCTGCGGTGATCCTGTTCACCTCGGGTTCGGAAGGCACGCCCAAGGGCGTGGTGCTGACCCACCGCAACATCCTGGCCAATGCCGCCCAGGCGGCGTCGCGCATCGACTTCCACTCGGGCGACAAGGTCTTCAACGTGCTGCCGATCTTCCATTCCTTCGGCATGACGGCGGGCACCGTACTGCCGCTGATCTCGGGCGTGCCGGTCTATTTCTACCCCTCGCCGCTGCACTACCGCCTCGTGCCCGAACTGATCTACGGCTCGAACGCGACGATCATCTTCGGCACCGACACGTTCCTCTCAGGCTATGCACGCACCGCGCACCCCTACGACTTCCGCTCGATACGCTATTGTTTTGCCGGCGCAGAACCGGTCAAGGCAGCGACGCGCATGACCTATATGGAGAAGTTCGGCGTGCGCATCCTCGAGGGCTACGGCGTCACCGAGACGGCGCCGGTGATCTCGATCAACACGCCGATGTACAACCGCTCCGGAACCGTCGGCAAGATCATGCCCGGCATGGAATATCGCCTCGACCCGGTGCCTGGCGTCGACGATGGCGGCCGGCTGTTCGTGCGCGGACCGAACGTCATGGCCGGCTATCTCCGGGCCGAGAAGCCCGGCGTGCTCGAACCGCTGGAAGACGGCTGGCATGATACGGGCGACGTCGTCGCCATCGACGAGGGCGGCTTCATCACCATTCGCGGCCGTGCCAAGCGCTTTGCCAAGATCGGCGGCGAGATGATCTCGCTGGCTGCCGTGGAGGCCCTCGCAGGCGAATTGTGGAAGGGCTTGCTATCGGCCGTTGCCACGGTGCCGGATGCGCGCAAGGGCGAAAAGCTGATCCTCATCACCGAGGCCGCCGACGCCACACGCGCGCAATTCCTAGCCTTCGCCAAGGCCAACGGCGCCATGGACCTGATGGTGCCGGCCGAAGTGCGCGTCGTTGCGAAAGTGCCAGTGCTCGGCTCCGGCAAACTCGACTTCGCCGCCGTGACCAAGATGGTGCGCGACGAAGAGGCCATGAAGACCAAGGCCGCCTGATCCACTCACAAGAAGGTCGGCACAAAACGCCGGCCCTTCTTGTCGTCACGTCACGGCCTTCCGCTGCGCGATCAGCATGGCCATACGCTGCACGGCGCGCAATTCCAGTTCCACGCCGGGCGACGAAGCCAGCGCCGGCATGTTGAGCACCACGACGGTTAACGGGTCGAGTGTCGCCAGCAGCACATGCGTCGCCTCGTATTTCTCGAACAGCCAGGCCAGCTGCTCGCGTATATCCTGGTCGACAGGCGCACCCGGCTGCACATCGGCGAGCGAGCGCACCGGCTCCTGTGCCAGCGCCCGCGCCAGCACCTTCAGGTCGAAATCGCCGAGGTCGGCGGCCGGCAGGATCAAGGCGCCGTCGACGAGAATGTGGTGCTGAAGCCCGCGTAGAAAGTGCGCCGAATCGGTGAGATCGCCCTCCGCTATATGCTTGAGCAGCGAGTCGCGGCGCTTTTCGGCGGTCAGGCTGACGCTGTCATTGTAGATGACGGCGAGCAGCGTCGCAGAAAGCACGATCACCACGCCCTGCACGCTGCCGCGCCAGCCGAGATCGTCGATGCCGCCCAGCGCCAGCCCGGCAAACACCGAGCTCAGCGCGATGACGGCGAAGGCGCCGATCGTGTCGCGATGGCCGAGGCTCCCGCGCCCAAGGCCGATTGTCAGCCAGCACAGGAACAGGATGGCGATGCCGCCGAGCCGCACCGGCACTTCGAACAGGCCGGGCCGATAGTCGGTGACCATGAACGGAAGGATCAGCAGCAGCGACAGCGCCATGCGCTCCACGGTGCGGTTCTCGGCCGCCGACAGGCTGTCGCGATCGCGCGTCATCACCAGCCAGCCGATGGCGACAAAACCGCCGAACTGGAAGGCCAGAAGCATCGCCATCCGCCATGGCTCTGCAAAGCTTTCCGGGATCGGAGCCAGCAGGAGGAACAGCAGGGCGCCACTTGCGGCGAAGAATTTAAGCGCAAACGGCGCATGCCGGCGCAGCAAGCCCTCAGTCAGCAAAAGAGCGGCCAGCGGCAGCAGGCCCGCTGCCGCGATCGTGACGAAGCGGAAGAGGGCGAGGCCGGTCGTCCAGTCCAGAATGCGGCAGGCGAGCAGCACCACCAGCACACGCAACCCAAACAGGAAGCGGCGCGACAACCCATCGTCGCGCCCGCCGACGACCGATATCACGATCAGCAGGCCGAACAGCGCCGCCAGCGAGGTGATGGTGTCGGCGACGAGTGTGTCATCGAAACTCATGGCTCCGCTGCCATCAGCTTGAGCGTGAAACGGCGTACCGCATCTGAGGCCGCTAGCGTGTCCATGGTCTCAGCACATTCCATTGCCGGCTCGAATCCGCCCAGTGAACCACCGGCAGCACCAGCCGCTGCAGCGTGGCGGCGGCACCCGCCACGGCAAGGGCGGCAAGCGAGCCGCGCGGCCCGCGTCGGCGAGATAGGTGCGCGCGGACTGAAAACTCATCTGGCCGATCTGCAGCACGTCATCGCCGCGCCCATAGTCGAGCTCTTTGCGGCAGAACGCGTTGTAGGTTTCGACGCGATGCTTGGCCGCCTCGTCGAAGGTCTTTTTCAGATCGTCCGAGCCGCCTGTATAGGCATTGGTGATGACGAAGCGCTCGTCGTCGAAGCCCGCCTCGGGGCCAACGCCGAAGACATGGCGGTGGCGCGCCATGATCTGCCGCGCAAAAAGCACATGGGTCAGCGAGCGCCGCGCGCCGGCATGCGGTCCGGGAAATACATTGGTGAAGGCTTCGGCGACCATACCGACGACGGCGGGCACCTGGGTGACGTTGGAGATCCAGATCGGCCGCAGCTGGTTGCGCAGGAACATCAGGAAGCAGGTCAGGCCGTAGAGGATCCAGCTCAGCCCCCGGCTGCGCTCGTCCGGATCGACCATGACGAGGCCGAGATGCAGGACCTCATACGGCTTGCCGGTCAGTGAAATCTCCATCAGCGCCAGCGCGTTGAAGGCGATCGGCCGCCCGTCGCTGCGCCGGTAGACGATGGTGATGATGGAATGTTCCAGCCGGCTGCGATCGCCGGAAAACACGCCATAGGTCAGGCTGCCGGCCTCCAGCGTCTTCGACGCCACCAGCCGCAGATCGTTGCTCAACTGCTCCAGCTCGGCTGCCTTCATCCAGCGCCCGGGCCGCTCCACGACGCGCGTCTCGTAGCCGTCGGACACGCGCATACGCACATCCATGAACCGACCCGGCAGCAGCTGCAGAACCGCCTTCAGCACTGTTTCCCCCTGAGGCAAGAACGCCGACCGTATAGTGGTCGTCATCCACCTAAGGCGAGGTAAACCCGAGATGACAAGTCTTGGTTGTGCTCAACAAGGTGAAAGAACAGCTGCAATCGCCGACCAGTGCGGGCTCAGCCTTCCGCAGCGACGAGATGGCCGTTGCCGACATCGTTCAGCGCCAGCTTCAGCGGCGCTTCGCCGATCTTGCGGGTCGCGCTCGGTATCTCCTGGTCGAGGCGGGCGAATCGGGTTCTGCGCTGCGCCGGGTCTGGCACCGGCACGGCTTCGATCAGCCGCCTGGTGTAGGGATGGCGCGGGTTGGAAAACACCTGGTCGCGTGTGCCCATTTCGACGATCTGGCCGAGATACATGACGGCGACGCGATCGGAGATGTTCTCGACCACCGCCATGTCATGCGAGATGAAGAGATAGGCGACGCCGAATTCGCGCTGCAATTCCTTCAACAGATCGAGCACGCGCGCCTGCACCGAGACGTCGAGCGCCGACACGCTTTCGTCGGCGATGATCAGCTTTGGCCGCAGCGCCAGCGCCCGTGCAATGCAGACGCGCTGGCGCTGGCCGCCGGAGAATTCATGCGGATAGAGCTCCATCTGGTCGGCCGACAGGCCGACGCGCTCGAATAGCGCTGCCACGCGATCGCGGCGCTCGTCCTTCGAGGCGATGCCGTGGATCACCAACGGCTCGGCGACGAGATCGCCGACACGCATGCGCGGATCGAGCGAGGCGAACGGGTCCTGGAAAATCATCTGCACGTCGCGGCGCACCGCCTTGCGCTCGACGCGGCCGAGGCCCGACAGATTGCGCCCGCCGATAACGATGTCACCGCTATACGACACCAGTCCGGCCAGTGCCTTGGCGGTGGTCGACTTCCCGCAGCCGGATTCGCCGACCAGCGCCAGCGTCTCGTTGGGCGCGATCGAGAAGCTGACGCCTTCGACGGCGTGGACGCGGCGGGTGACCTGGCCAAAGATGCCGCCGCGCAGATCGAAACGGACATGCAAGCCGTTGACCTCGGCGACATTGGCCGGTTTTGAGGTTTCAAGCACATCCCTGGATTTCTGCCGCCCGACGCCGCTGCCGATGCGCGGCACGGCGGCCAGCAGTTCGCACGTGTAATCGGCCTGCGGTCGGGCAAAGATATCAGCGGTCTTGCCCTCCTCGACCATGCGGCCATGCCGCATGATGATGACGCGGTCGGCCATTTCGGCGACCACGCCCATATCGTGGGTGATCAAGATGACACTGGTGCCGTGCTGACGCTGCAGGTCGCGCAACAGTTCCAGCACCTCGCCCTGCACGGTGACGTCGAGCGCCGTCGTCGGTTCGTCAGCGATCAGCACATCGGGCTCGAGCGCCAGCGCCATGGCGATCATCACCCGCTGGCGCATGCCGCCGGACAGCTCATGCGGAAACTGTTTTAGCCGGCTTTCGGCTTCAGAGATGCGCACCGCCTTGAGCGCTTCGATGGCGCGCTGGCGGGCCTCGGCCTGCGACAGGCTGGTATGCGCCTCGATGGATTCGGTCAGCTGCCGACCGATCGACAGCACCGGGTTGAGCGAGGTCATCGGCTCTTGGAAGATCATGGCGATGCGGTCACCGCGGATGCGCCGCATCTGGCGCTCGTCGAGGGTTGCCAGATCGGTGTCGCCGAGATGGATCTTGCCAGACGAAATACGCGCAGCCGGCTGCGGCAGGAGTTGCATGATCGCCAGTGCGGTCATCGACTTCCCGGAGCCAGACTCGCCGGCAATGCAGAGTGTCTCGCCACGCGCCAGCGTCAGCGACAGGTTGGAGACAACCTCCCGCTCACCGTCCTCGCCACGCACGCTGACGGAGAGGTTGGCGATGTCAAGGACGGGGTTTGTTTCGCCGGTCATCGCAGGCGCAGCCGGGCGAGGGACGCGTTCATTCAAACACGCAGCGCGGAAAATAGAACGATACCACCCAGTTCGGCACGTCGACGATCTCGCTGATGCGAAGGTCGCCGCACACCGAAGCCAGCATATAAGCCTCGACGGGATCGATTCGGTACCGCCCAGCCAGCAGGTCGACCATCTGCGCGACCGCCTCCTTCGCACCCATCATCAGGTCCGGGCCGATGCCGGTCGTTACCTCATAACCCTTGGCGTCGAGATGGCGCGTCACCGGGCCCGACGTGGTGAAGCGCGGCGTCTTCAGCCTGGCGTCCTTGACCAGATCGAGCTTGAGCACGACGTCCATCGGGCTTTCGATCGCCGTGCCGCAGACCTCGCCGTCGCCTTGCGCGGCATGCGTATCACCAACCGAGAACAGCGCACCCGCCACTTCCACCGGCAGATAGAGTGTGGTGCCGGCGGCGAGGTCGCGGATGTCGAGATTGCCGCCGACGCGCCGCGGCGGCACCACCGAGTGAAGCCCCACCTCAGCCGGGGCGTTGCCGATGGTGCCGGCGAAAGGCTTCAGCGGCACGCGCGCATTTTTGCCGAACAGCGCCGGCTCGAGCGAGGCGGCGTCGTATTTCCAGATGTTCAGCGCCGGCTCTGTAAAATCGTCGGCAAGCAGGCCGAAACCAGGAATGTTCGCCGTCCAGCCGAAGCCGGACGGTTTGAACATTTCGATCGTCACCTTCAGCGCATCGCCCGGCTCCGCACCCTCGACGAAGATCGGTCCGGTCACCGGGTTGACCCTTTCGAAGTCGAGCTTGGCGACGTCGGCGACCGTGCTGTCGGCGTTCAACTGGCCGCCGCCCGCATCGAGGCACTGGAACTCGATGGTCGAGCCGGGCGCCACTCGTTCGGCCGGGGCAAAGGAATTGTCCCAGCCGAAATGGTGATGGCGCCCGTGGATGGTGTAGTCGCAGCTATTGCACATCTTTTACGTACACATTGTCATAGTTGATGAAGACATGGACCGGGTCGACATAGAGGTTGTCGGCCCCGCCCATGCGCGCGGATCTAATAGTGAAGCGCTGCTCGTTGAAGACAGGCGCCCATGGTGCGTCCTCCATGATCTTGTCGTAGATCCCGCTCCACATCTTGTTGCGCTCAGCTGATTTGGCCGGATCGGTCATAGAGTCGGCTTCCGCCGCCTTGGCGTCGAGATCCTTGTTGCAGTACCACGACCAGTTCCAGCCGCCGGGCACAGCACCCGCACAGCCGAGGATAGGTCCGTAGAAATTCGACGGGTCGGGGAAGTCGGCGATCCAGGCCATACCGCCGGACCAGATCATCGGCGCGCCGGCCTTGTCGCCGCCGGCCGCAATGACATTGGCCTGTGCCAGTGCCTGGATACTGGCCTTGATGCCGATTGCCGCCAGGTCCTGCTGGATCGCCTGGGCGATGCGCGGGTTGGGATCGGTGTTCATGGCGAACAGCTGCGTCTCAAAACCATTGGGATGGCCGGCTTCCGCGAGCAGTGCCTTGGCCTTGGCGACGTCATAGGGATAACCCTTGTAGTCCTTGTCGTAGCCGGGCATCGACGGCGGCAGCGGCTGGTTGGCCGGCACTGCCCGATTGTTGATAATCTGGACGATGCGCGCCTTGTTGATCGCCATGTTGACGGCCTGGCGCACCTTCACATTGTCGAAGGGCGCCATCGTTGTGTTCATGGTGATGTAGCCGGTGTGCAACTGGCCGCCTTCGATGACGTGCGACTTTTGCTCTGGATCGGCCATCACCTCCTGGAACTTGGCTGGAGGAATGCCGTCGAGAGCCAGGTCGATCTCGCCCTTCTGCAGGCGCAGCAGCGCCACGATCGGCTCTTGGCCAACCTCGAAGGTGATCTTGTCCAGATGCGGCAGGCCCTTGTGCCAATAGTCCGGATTGAGCTCGAAGACGATGCGCTGTCCGAGCGTCCATTCCGCAAGCTTGAAGGCGCCGGTGCCGACCGGGTGCTTGCCGAAATCGGCGCCGTATTTCTCGACCTCCTCCTTCGGCACGACATGGGCGAAGTTGATCGCCATGACATGCAGGAAGGTGGCGTCGGGCCGGCTCAGTTCGAATTTGACCGTATAGGGATCGACGACGGTGACGCCGGAGAGGCTTTCGGCCTTGCCGGCAACGACATCGTCATAACCCTTGATCGAGCCGAAGAAGCCCGCACCCGGGCTCTGCGTCTTCGGGTTGGTGACGCGGTCGAGCGAGTATTTCACATCGTCGGCGGTCATTTCGCGGCCGTTGTGGAACTTCACCCCGTGGCGCAGCTTGAAGGTGAAGGTCTTGCCGTCCGTCGAAATCTCGTAGCTTTCTGCAAGGTCCGGCTTCAGATTGGTCGTGCCCGGCTCGTAATCCATCAGCCCGTCGAACAGGCTCTTGATCATCGACCAGTTCTGCCAATCATAGCCGATCGCCGGGTCGAGCGTCGTGACGTCGTCCTTGTATGTGGCGACAATCTCGCCGCCCTGCTTGGCGTTCGGGTCGACGGCGTCTTCGGCGCGTGCGCTTGCCATGCCGAGCATCAGCGCGAGCGCTGAGGCCGCGACGGTGGATGCCAGAAATCTCTTCATCACATGTTCCCTTTCTCTGTTTTGTTATTCAGTTTGTTGAGTTTTCATCTGAGCTTGATGCGGGGGTCGATAAAGGGCGCGACGATGTCGGCGAGCAGATTGCCGAGCACGATGGCGAAGGCCGAGACCAGCGTGACGCCCATGATGATCGGAATGTCGACGCGCTGGATGGCTTGCCACGCCAGCTGGCCGATGCCGGGCCAGCCGAACACGCTTTCGACGACGACGATGCCGCCCATGAAGATGCCGATGTCGATGCCGATCATGGCGATGACCGGCAGGATGGCGTTGGGCAGTGCGTGGCGGAAAATGATGGCGCTGCGCGCCAGGCCCTTGGCTCGCGCAGTGCGGACATAGTCCTGGCGCAGCACGTCGATCATCGACGAGCGCATCATGCGCGCATACCAGCCGGCGCCGAGTATGCCCATGGTCAGCGACGGCAGCACCAGATGGCGCCAGGTGCCGTAGCCGCCGATCGGGAACCAGCTGAGCCGCACGGCAAAGACGTAGAGCAGCAAAAGGCCGACGACGAATTGCGGCGCCGAGACGCCGACGAAGGAAGCGACCATCAAGGTCTGGTCGGTGGCTGTGCCGCGCTTGACGGCGGCGATCAGGCCCATGCTCAGGCCGATCAGCAATTCGCACAGGATGGCGCCGACCATCAAAAGCAGGCTTGCCGGTAGCCGAGAGACAATCAGTTCGGTGACTTCTGAGCGCTGGATGTAGGAGCGTCCGAGATCACCGCTGATGAGCTTGGTGAGATAGTGCCAGTACTGAACGACGAAAGGCTGGTCGAGGCCGAGCTGCTGGCGGATGTTTTCCACCGTCTGCGGCGTGGCGCTGCGGCCGGCGATCTGGCGCACAGGGTCGGCCGGCAAGAGGTAGAGCAGCGCAAAGGTGATCAGCGAGACGCCGAGCAGGATCAGCAGCGACTGGATCAGGCGGCGGCCGAGATAGGCGATCATGCCCGGCCTCTTTGCGTCGGATCGAGGATGTCGCGCAGCGCATCGCCGATCAGGTTGAAGGCCAGCGCCAGCGCCAGGATCGCCGCACCGGGGATGAACACCAGCCAGGGTGCGGCCTGGAAATAGGTCTGGTTTTCGAAAATGATGTTGCCCCACGACGCCGTTGGTGGCTGCACGCCAATGCCGAGGAAGGAGAGAGTCGCTTCCAGCAGCACCGTGGTCGAGATGCCGAGTGTGCCCCAGACGATGATGGTCGGCAGGAGATGCGGCAGGATGTGGCGAAACAGGATGCGCGGCGCACCGGCGCCGATGGTGCGTTCAGCGTCGATGAATTCACGCTCAGCGAGTGAGGATGTTTCGGTGTAGATGACGCGCGCGGTCTGCACCCAGTTGACCAGCGCGATGACCATGGCGACGATCCACAGGCTCGGCTGGAACACCGCCGCCAGGCAGATGGCGAGCAGCAGGGCTGGGAACGCCATCATCAGATCGGTGAAGCGCATCAGCGCGCTGCCGACCCAGCCGCGGAAATAGCCGGCGGTGACGCCGACCAGCGTGCCGATCAGAAGCGCCACGCCATTGGCGACAATGCCGATGATCAGCGAGGTGCGGGCGCCGTAGAGGATGCGGGTCAGCAGGTCGCGGCCGAGCAGGTCGGTGCCGAGCCAGTACTGGGCGCTCGGCGGTAAGGGCGACCCCTCGATGGTCAGGCCGTCGAACATCTGCTCGTTGGGATCGTAGCCGGTCAGCCACGGCGCCAGGATGGCGCCGGCGACGACGATGGCAACGATGACCAGCCCGAGCAGCGCCAGCCGGCGTTTGATCAGTCGGCGCCAGACGCCGGCGCGTGGTTTGGCCGGCATACGCACCGGTAGGTCAGGCGCGATGGGACTGGTCATCGCCGCCTTCCTCGCCCGTTCCTTCCTCACTTGTCATCGCCACGATCCGGCGCGCTGCATCCTCGACGCTGATCTGCCAGCTCATCGCCAGCGAGCGCAGCTGCGCATAGGCGCGCTCGTCGTCGCTGCCCTTCGACAGGGCCGCCACCGCCCGCACGATGGTCTGGCGCTCGGCGACGCGCTGGCGCAGCGACGCAATTTCGCCGGCTAAATGTTTTCGCGCCTCGAAACTCTGCCTCGCGATCAGAAGCGCGCTGTACACACCGGCGTTGCCGACCGGCTTCAAGAGTTGCGCATCGGCCTTGTGCGACAGCGCCCATTCGATGCGGCCGGGCGCCTCGGAACCGATCAGCGCCACCAGCGGCATCGGCGCCTCGCCCGGCTGCCACGGGAATTGCTCGTCAAAGCCGAGATCGGCGTCGAAGAAGACGAAATCGGCCGCCAGCACCCCAGGCGGCAATTCCGGCCAGCAGTCGACAGTGATCAGGCCGATGGCCGACAATTGCCGGGTGATCGCCTGCACCGTCGGGTGCGGTCGATGCAGGATGAAGGCCCTGGCGCCGCCAAGATTGGGAATGCGCGCCCTGGTCACGACACCACCCTCAGGCGCGGACGGCCGAACGTTTTTGCCGGATCGTAGCGGGACAGATACGGATCCGGCGCCACCTCATCCTCGCGACTGACGACCTCGAAGAAGCCGTCGGCGATCCGGCCGATGATCACCGGCAGTGTCGCGTGCTGGGAATGGGCGTCAATGGCGATCGGCCCGAGCCGCGTCGGGAAGCGCCGCTCGGCGAAGGCTTTCGAGAACTCCGCCGGACCGGCGTCGGCGTCGCGCGACAGCACCTCTGCCATCACTTGCACCGAGGCATAGGCGGAAGCCTCGAAGGACGAGGCGAAGGCAGCCGGCCGCGGCGCGAAATACGGCCCGACCGACAAATGTCCCTTGCCGGTTTCGCCGATCGCCGGCAGTTCGCCCTCGGTGAGGTTGCAGGAAACGACCGGGCAGTTTTCCGGCCTGAACGCCGCATCCTCGTCGCCCAGATCGCGATAGGCGGCGAGGAAGGCATAGGACGAGGTGCCGATCAGATTGTTGAGGATGAAATTCGGCCGCGTTGCCCGTATTTCTGCGATCAGCCGCGACACATCGGTCTCGCCGATGCGCAGATAGCGTTCGCCCAGCACCTTGCCGCCGGCATCCGCGATCAGGTCGCGCGCCACGCGGTTCATCTCCCAGCCCCAGATGTAGTTCGAGCCGAGCAGGAAGCCGTTGGCGCCGAAGCGAGGCACGACATGCGCCATCAGCGGCACCAGGTGCTGGTTGGGGCAAGCGTGCATGTAAACGACGTGCTCGTTGGCCTCGAAGCCCTCATAGGGGCAGGCATACCAGAGCATGCCGCCCGCCTTCTCCAGCACGGGGATGGTCTCCTTGCGGCTCCACGAGGTGACGCAGCCCACGACATGGCGGGCGCTGCTGGTCCTGAAAATGTCTTCGCACAGCGTCGCGTAGCGATCGGCGTTGCTTTGCGGATCGCGCTCGACCGGCACCAGTTCGATGCCCGAGCTGCGGTCGGCATTGATGTCGGCAATGGCGCGCATGGCGCCCATCCGGCACGCATCGGAGACCAGCTGATAGCTGCCCGAGCGCGAATAGAGGATGCCGATCTCGATACGCCGTTTCAAACTGGACCCCAGAAATGACAATGCCCCGCAGCCAGCACCGCAGGGGCGAGGCATACGAGGCATATTTGCCGCCCGGCGATCAGGGCCGGTATTTCACCTTAGCGTATTCGCTCCGGCGGGTCAGTCAAGCCCTTACCGACGTCGACATGCAACGCCACGGCTCGCCAATCAGCCGTGACCAGCTATCTGGCTGTCGCTCTTTGACTGTGTTGGCGGGCATAGGCCACACAGGCGTCCACCGTACTGACACAAAGCGCGTCCCGTCTGTTCGGCAAATTGTTGTCGCCCGCGTAGGCGACTTCGGCGACGCGGCCGTTGGCCATGCGAATTTGCGTGTCGCAATAACCGCCGGGAGCGACATTGACGGAGCCGCCGACCGCCGGGATCGCGCCTATCGCCATGGTTGGGACGGCAATGCTGAGATTGCCGCGCTGAACGACGCGCTTGTAGGTCCAGATCTGGCCAGACCCGCCAACGTCTGCGGTGGCGGTCGGAAACCCCGCGCACATCCGGACGTCGGCTTCGCTGAGGCCGACCATCTCCTTGCGAGCCGCCGCCACCGTGGGGTCAACCTTGGCGATGCGTGATGTATCGTCGGGAATGACGCAGGAAGACTGGACGCCGACGACAAGAACAGGAAGGGCAAGCTTTCTAATACAGGAAAATGTCATACCAATTGTCAGATTTGCAATGCGCCCGGCCACGCTCTTTACCTAGGCAAACAGGCGAGCGGTTCAACCCGTTCAGCTTCACGAAAAGGTGGCCGAGCGAGGCGAGTATCGGGAGTCGCCATCCTTCCGCTTGCCATGGTGATGATCGTGCGCGGCAAGAATGCAGAGAACGGGCTTGGCTTCTCGCCGCATGGCGCCGGGCCCAATTTTTCGCGCACCAAGCACAGGCGCATGCAGGCGGGGCGCAGCGACGCCGATATCTTTGCGCAGGGGACGAAGGACATCGACCCCGCTTCTTCTCTGGCGTGACGGATATTTCGGAGCTGCCGAGGACCTACAAGAACGCGGCCTCGATGCGCCGCCAGATCGAGCATTTCGGCCTGGCGGAGATCGTCGACGAGGTGCTGCCCTATGGCTGCATCATGGCCGGTGACTGGGAGGCCAACGCGCCGTGGCGCAAGAAGCGGGAAGCGCGCTTGCACCAGGGGCGTTGATCGAAAAGGGGATGCTGGGCACAAAGCCCGCATCCCGCATCGGCTCCACCGCTACGTCGTAACCGGCTTTTCAGGCCCACGCGGATGGTTTTGGAAAGCCGTTGACAGGTCGTCGGCACATGCAAGCGTCAGGCAACAAGGTCGGTACCGTTCGCTGGACTCCACTTTACCGCAGCGTGAACATCAAAGGCGCCACGACTGCCGTACCGACCTTCTCTGGCGGTGGTGCGGGCACCGTCGCACCCTGCAGAATGCTCAGCGCAGCGCGATCGAGGTCCGCGTCACCCGAAGATCGCGTCAGGCGGGCGGAGGTCACCTTGCCCGAGGCGCTGACGACGAAGGTCACATTGGCGGTGCCCTCAGCCTTTCTGAACCTCGCCGCGGAAGGGTAACGCTTGTGCCGGTTGATCCATCCAATCAGCTGCGAGTTCCACTTGGCCGGGCTGACCGATGATCCACTCGATTGCGAAGCCTTCGGCGCCGACGCTTGTGCGCCCACCTTCGCATCGACGCTGGCGGTCACGACCGCTTTCGCCGGCGCGGCCCTTTCCTTTTTCTCTTTCTTCGGGCGCGGCTTGGGCCTTTCGACTGTCTTCTTTGCCATCTCGACCGGCTTGTCCTCCACAAGCTTGGCTTGCGGCAGCGGAATGACCACGTCCGGCGCCACGGTCGGGACGATGTCGGGCACGACCTCATCGAGCGGCGGCCGGTCGGGTTGTTCGGCCGCCGCTGTCTCGACCGGTGCGGTCTCGTCGGGTTGAATCGCTTCCGCCTCATCGGCAACCGGCTCCGGCTTGTCGACGGCCGGTTCCACGACGGGTCTTGCGTCGGCGACGGTCTCCTCGACCTGGTTCGTCGGCTCCGGCGTCACCACATCGGCCATCGTGTCCTCAGGCACCGCTGGTGCGACCATCATCGGCGACAGTTCGATCGCCACCGCCGGCGGCGGGCCGCCATCCATCTCGTTGGCCAGGCTGAAATTCTGCACGGCATAGGCGATCGCGACATGCGCGCCGACAATGAGAATGGCCGCAGCCACCCACAAACCGATCTCGCGCGCGCCTGTGCGCGGCGGATCGGCCATGGGAACGGCGGCGGCCAGATGCGTCATGGGACGGCGCCTGGTTGCGGCGCCGCCGGATCCGCCGGCACCTCCAGCCCGACCAGCGCGATCTTCAGATAGCCGGCGCCGCGCAGGAGATTCATCACCTCCATCAGATCGCCATAGCCGACCGCCTTGTCGGCGCGCAGGAAGATGCGGGTCTGCTTGTCGCCCTTTGTCTTGCCGTCGAGCACGGCGGCAAAAGCCGCGCGCGGCACACTGTCATTGCCGATCGCCAGCGTCAGATCGTCCTTCAGCGTCAGGAACAGCGGCGTTTCCGGCCGCGGTGCCGGCGTCGCGGTGGAGCCTGGCAGATCGACATTGACGTCAACCGTCGCCAAAGGCGCCGCGACCATGAAGATGATCAGCAGCACCAGGATGACGTCGATGAACGGCGTAACGTTGATCTCGTGGTTTTCCTCGAGATCGCCGTCGAAGGTCTCGCGAATTCTAGCCGCCATGGCCTCGCTCCATCATTCGGCCGCGAGCGCGGGCGCCTGCGGCACCGTGCGGAAATCCAGATCGCGGCTGACCAGCCGTTCGACGCCGGCCGACGCATCGGCGAGGATCTGCCGGTAGCCGGATATGGAGCGCGCAAACACGTTGTAGATGACAACAGCGGGAATGGCCGCGACCAGGCCCATGGCGGTGGCCAGCAGCGCCTCGGCGATGCCGGGCGCGACGATGGCGAGGTTGGTGGTCTGCGCCTGCGATATGCCGATAAAGGCATTCATGATGCCCCAGACGGTGCCGAACAGGCCGACAAAGGGCGCCGTCGAGCCGATCGTCGCCAGCACGCCGGTGCCGCGCGACATGCGCCGCGCCGCCGCCGCCTCGATGCGCGACAGGCGTGATGTGACGCGTTCCTTCAGCCCGTCGCCGGTGACGTGGTCGAGCGCGCTGGCCGAAAGCGCGGCTTCTTGCGCGGCTGCCTGCACCAGGAGCGCGCCGGGGCCGCCGCTGTTGCCAAGCGCACGACTGGCCTGCAGCAAGGTGGCGGCATTGCCGATTGCGCGCGCCGCGCGCCGGGCGCTGAGCTTGCCGAACAGGATTTCCAGCGACTTGGCCAGCCACACCGTCCAGGTGACGAGGGAGGCGAAGGCAAGCCCGATCATCACCGCCTTGACGATGACGTCGGCGGCCATGAACATGCCCCAGGGCGACAGGTCGTGCGGCAGGATCAGCGAAATCGCCGAAGGATCAGGCTGCGCGGTTGCGCCGGGCTGGCTGGCCGGCACTGGCGCAGCCGGCGCGACTTGTCCGGCGGCTGGTAACGTCTGCGCGGCAAGCGCAGTCGGTGCCGCCTTTTCCACCGCCGCTGGCGGCGAGACTGGCGCCGGCAGGGCGGTTGCTGCTGGTTCCGTCGTAACCCTGGGCTGCGTGGCCGGTTGCGTGCTCGGCTGCTCTTGCGCAGCAGCGCTGCCGGCAGACAGGATGACCGCGGCCAGCGCCGCCAACAAACCATTTCTGGACACGCTTCGTCCCCGCTTCGTCATTGCACGTAACCGATGGGTTGGCCGGTGACGGGATGCGCGAACACCCCCATCTCGACGCCGAAAATACCAGCATGGATTCTGGCTTTCTCTCAAACGCGGCACAGCCGCTGGAAACCAATTCAGGCGGCCGCGCCCCCGCTTGACTATAAAACATGAGTTTACTAGTCAACAAACAAGATCTTTTTTTGGCCAACGGTCTTTGGCGCGATACCGGCGCATCGTCTTTGTGTCGGTCTACTTGCCGCGTCGCACTGAGGGATAGACGGCGGCGGCGTTGCTGGGCCACGATGCCGGGCAGCAATTGAGGCAAGCAGCCGATGATCAAGGCGACACCGTTCGATTTCCCCTATGACGGCCAGCTTGTGCCGCAAAATACCGCGCTGCTGGTCATCGACCTGCAGGAGGACTTTCTCTCGACATCGGGCTATTTCGCCAGGAAAGGGTACGACCCTGCGCCGCTGCGCGCCATCCTGCCGACGGTCAACCGATTGGTCGCGGCCGCACGCTCCGCTGGTCTCACCGTCATCCACACCAGACAAGGCTATCGCGGCGACATGGCCGACATGACGCCTTACGAGAAATGGCGCCGCAAGCGGGCGGGCCTCGAAGGCACCGACGTGCTGCTGCGCTCCGGCCCCGGCTTCCAGATCGTCGCCGACATCGAGGTCGCGCCCGACGACATCATCGTCGACAAGACCTGCAACAGCGCCTTCACCTATACCGACCTTGAGCTTGTGCTGCGCGCACGAGGCATCACGCATCTGATGTTTTCCGGCTGCACAACCGACGTCTGCGTCCACACCACGCTGCGCGAGGCCTGCGACCGCAATTTCCAGTGCCTGACCATAGCCGACGCCTGCGCCAGCGGTGACCAGTACGCGCATGAGGCGGCGCTACATATGGTGACGGTGGAGGATGGGGTTTTCGGCACACTGGCGGAATCGGGCGCTGTGCTGGCGGCGCTGGCGCGGTTGGATGGGAAGGCTGGTTAGCGGGACAAGAACGTTTCGTGGCGTCCCGTCACACCTCCTCTGTCCCGCCGACGTTTGCGGATCGCAATCCGCTGCGGATGGTTTCGGTAAGTTGTTACCTTACGGCGTGAACCTCATTCACACCCCGCGATGCAAACGCACCGGGCTGCGGCACCTCGGCCTCGCGGCGTGCCAGCGAGTTGCGTAAGAGGGCGATCGTCTCGCGGCCGATGCTCGCAATCTCGCTCGGTCGGTCAATGCCGACGATCATGAATTCACTGATGCCCAGCGCCGCGTAGGGCAGCAGCGACAAAGCGATGTGCGCTGGCGGTCCCGAAA
This sequence comes from Mesorhizobium sp. P2_B5, assembly GCF_056404775.1. NCBI lineage: Bacteria > Pseudomonadati > Pseudomonadota > Alphaproteobacteria > Hyphomicrobiales > Phyllobacteriaceae > Mesorhizobium > Mesorhizobium sp. P2_B5. Next base: position 511,879 of record NZ_JBFUDJ010000001.1, read on the forward strand.
GCTCGACTGCCTTGTGGGCGCCGGAGACTCCGCCTTCGGCACGAATGCGGACTGGAAGCGCAAAACGCAGCTTGCCGGCGCGGCCATGTTCGGCGGCGGCCGCGCGTGCCCGCTCCATTAGCTGGCGGATCTCGTCCAGCGAACCAGCCGCCAGCTCAAAGACGTTGGCATGCCGTCCGGCGACCCGGAGCGCTGTGCCCGATTGGCCACCCATGCGGATGGTGATGTCGGCGCCATGCGGCCCCTTGCGCGGCACATAGCCGCCCTTGATGCTGTAGAAGGCGCCTTCATGGTCGAAGGGCTTGTCGTTCGACCACAGCCGCTTCAACAGCACCAGATATTCATCGATGCGCTGCCAGACCACGGTGTGGCCGACCGGGCGCGTTTCGGCATCGTCGTCATCCAGCGGCTCGCTCAGCATCCTCACCGACAGCCGGCCGCCGCTCCTGGCGTCGAGCGCCGCCAGCTGCCGCGCCGCAACCGCGGGCGCGATCACGCCGGCCCAATGCGTCAGCACCACTTCCAGCGACGAGGTGCGGTCGAGCGCCTGGGCGGCAATGTCCATATTGGTCAGAAGCCCGGCCTGATCGTCGACGACGATCCTCTGAAAGCCGGAATCCTCGATCAGCGACAGCTTTGTCGCCGTCTCGACGAAATCATAGAAGAAAGGCACGGCCGAACCGGCGTCGGCGGCCTGTGTTTTACCGGGAACATGCGTGAACTCGATCGGCATTGCCATCTCCTCCATCACGTTGGATGCATGCCGCTCAAACGTGGCCCCCGGGTTTGGGGCAGCGACATGCAAAAAACAAAGCGGTCCGCGCCAAAGCGCATCCGCGTTCGGTTCATCAACCCCGGTTACCTGAAGGCGCTAGAGCGTTTCGCCACGGCGAACCGCTCTATCTCTTTGTTTCTCGCAATTCCCGACGGAAAACCGCTTCACACTTTTCCTGGAATCGCTTTGGGTCGCCACCCTTTCGGCCTGAACGGGTCAGGGAATCAGGCCGAGCACAACTGCCCCGGTGAACGCGAACGCAAGGGCAAAGACGAGATAGGCGAAGGCGCCTGCATAGGCGGGGCGGAAAGCCTGGGCATTGGCCAGCCTCTGACTGCTGCGGTCCGTCTCGGCGTTCTGGATATAGGACATATCGACCTCCGTCTTAGCCATTAATCTATAAAATCAGTAGACTTTGTCGATTGCTATTTTTTGACTACCCGCAGAACAATTTTCTCAAATTTCCATGTGAATTGGTCTGAAATTGCTGGGAGGCCGCAATTCGCGGCAAGCGACCAGCCAGCTTGGCCGGCCTTCACTTCGAGGATAGCATCGCCCTTTCCGCGTAAAAGCGGACGATTTCAATCAGGGCATGGGGAACAAAACATGGGTGCAAGACTGGCCGGCAAGGTCGCCATCATCTCGGGAGGCGCAACGGGAATGGGCGGAGCGGCGTCGGAATTGTTCGCGGCCGAAGGCGCCAAAGTGGCGATCATCGACCGCAACGGCGAGGCGGCGGCCGCAACCGCGGCGGCGATCCGGGCGCGGGGGCATGTCGCCGAGCATTTGGTCGCCGATGTCTCTGATGAAGCGCAAGTCGAGGCGGCGGTGAAAGCGGCGACGGTCAAGCTCGGCCCGGCCACCGTGCTGTTCAACCATGCCGGCACCATCGTGATAAAACCGTTCCTGGAAACGACGGTGCAGGAGTGGGACTGGCTGCATGCAGTCAATGTCCGCTCCATGTTCCTGATGACCCGCGCCGTGCTGCCCGGCATGATCGCGGCCGGTGGCGGCTCGATCGTCTGCACCTCGTCGATTTCGGCGGTGGCGGCCACACCGATGGAGGTGCTCTACGACACCACAAAAGGCGCCTGCCATATGTTCGCGCGGGCGATTGCGGTCGAGTTCCGCGACCGCAACATCCGTTGCAACGCCGTCTGTCCCGGCTTCATCCGCACCCCGCACGGCCTGCGCGAGGTTGCCGATCTCGGCAAGCTCGGCGTCGATGTTTCAGACGCAGCGCTTGCCGCGCAGCAGGGTCGCATCGGTGAGCCGGAAGAGGTCGCAAAGGCCGCGCTGTATCTGGCCAGCGACGAATCCAGCTTCGTCAACGGTACGCATCTGTTCGTCGACAACGGCTTTACCGCGATGTGAGTATCCCAGGCTTGGTGCCCTTCCTCTCCCCCGTGATCGCAGGGGAATGCATATGCGGAACAAAGATGGAATCTCGCGACGGTTGTTCTCGACGCGATTCCGATTTGTTCGCCGTTCGATTCCTCGAAAGAGTCCATATGCGATTGCCCTGCCCGTGATCGGGGGAGAGCAAAGGATGCCAAGCCCGTCTTACCGCTCTTCCCGTCGAAACGGCTTCAGCAGCGCTGACGGCGCCACCGCGTTGCGCGACATCACGGCCATCGCCACGATGGTGAAGATGAACGGCAGCATCAGGAACGCCTCATAGGGGATATGCCCGAGCCCGCTCGCCTGCATGCGCAGTTGCAAGGCATCGACGAAGGCGAACAGCAGTGCCGCACCGGCCGAGCGCCACGGGTCCCAGCGGCCGAACACGACCAGCGCGATCGCCACCCAGCCACGCCCGGAGACGACGCCGAAGGTGAAGGCGTTGAACTGGGCCATGGTGAGGAAGGCGCCGGCGAGCCCCATCAGCGCGCCGCCGAGGATGACCGCCTGGACGCGCGTGGCAATGACGCTGACCCCGGCGGAATCGGCAGCGCGCGGGTTTTCCCCGACCATGCGCACAGACAGGCCCCAAGGCGTGCGGTAGAGTATGAAGGCGGCGAGCGGGACGGCGATGATCGCCATGTAGACCAGCGCAAACTGGTTGAACACCGCCGGGCCCAGAACGGGAATGTCGGAAAGGATCGGGATCGGCAGGGTCTGAAAACCCTTGATGCTCGGCGGCACCGATTGCTGGCCGAAGATCAGCCGGTAGAGAAAATAGGCAAGACCCGACGAGAACAAGGTCACGCCGATGCCGCAGACATGTTGGCTGAGGCCGAGCGCCACTGTGAACAGCGCATGCAGCGCGCCCATCAGCATGCCGGTCAATACAGCCGCCAGCACGCCGAGCCACAGGCTGCCGCTGAGGCTGGCGGCGGTGAAGCCGGTCATCGCCGACAAGAGCATGATGCCTTCGATGCCAAGATTGAGCACGCCGGCGCGCTCGGAAAACATTTCGCCGAGCGTCGCGAAAGCCAGCGGCGTGGCGATACGGATGATGGCGGCGAGAAAACCGACCTGAAAAATCTGTTCGAACACCGCGCTCATGACGCCGCTCCGACGCGGCGGATGCGGTAGGCCGTGAAGAGCAGCGCCACCAGCATGGCAAGCAGCGCGGTTCCCTGGATGACATCGCTGAGGAAGGCCGGAACGCCGGTGGCGCGCGACATCGCCTCGGCGCCGGTCATCACGGCGGCCAGGAAGATCGCCGCCGGCACGACGCCGAGCGGGTTGAGCCTGGCCAGCATGGCAACGACGATGCCGGAATAACCATAGCCCGGCGAGATGTCGCTCATCACCTGGAAATGCACGCCGCCGACCTCGCCGACGCCGGCGAGTCCGGCCAGCGCGCCGGAGAGCAATGCCGTCGAGAGCAACACGCGTTCAACATTGATGCCGCCATAGCGTGCGGCCTCCGGGCTTTCGCCGGAGACCCTGATGCGGAAGCCGAGCGTGGTGCGCACGATCAGGAACCAGATCAGGGGTGCCGCGATCAGCGCCGCGATGACGCCGAGATGCAGCCTTGTGCCTTCGAGCAGCACTGGGAAATTCGCCGAATCCTCGATCGGCGGCGAGATCGGATAGCCGCTGAAGGAGTCCTTCCACGGTCCCTCGATCAGCGCCATCAGAGCATAGTAGATGACCGAGTTGAGCAGCAGCGAACTGACGACGTCATCGACCTTGAATTTCACTCGCAGGGTCGCTGGCACCAGCGCGACAAGGGCACCGGCAGCAGCGCCCGCCAGCGCCATCAACAGGATTGCGAGCGCCCCCGGCATCGGGATGGTGCCGACGAAGCAGCTGGCCACGGCGCCGGCCAGCAATTGGCCTTCCGCGCCGATGTTCCAGAATTTGGCCCGGAAGGCCACCGCGACCGCCAGCCCGGTGAAGATCATGGGTGCTGCGCGCACCAGCGTTTCGGTGATGGCATAGCTGTCGCCGAACGAGGCCGACAGCATCACGCCATAGGCCTCGAGCACACCGGCACCAGCCAATGCGATCAAGCCGCTGCACAGGATGAGCGTGGCTGCGATCGCGATGAGTGGGAGCGCCAGGTTGAACCATGCGGGGGTAGAGGTGCGGGCTTCCAGGCGGAACATCAGCTGTGGCCCTCTGCCCTCGGCGTAGTAGTCGAACCGATGTATCTGGCGTTCGCGCTGCCCCTCATCCGCCTGCCGGCACCTTCTCTCCGTATAGAGACGGGGAGAAGGGGGTTGGGCGCTATGGCAGCTCCCCTCTTGCGACTGTGGCGATTGGCGAAACCAGTGATGAGAGCGCCCCTCTCCCCGTCTCTATACGGGGAGAGGATGCCGGTAGGCAGGTGAGGGGCAGCGCTGACGCCCAAGGCAATGTGTTGTGGATGACGTCCGAGAAAGTTAGGCAACAGCATGGTTCAAGCCCTCCCCTCCGCCCCGGTCATCAACAGGCCGAGCCGCGCGATGGTGGCATCGGCACTGTCGAGTGTGCCGGCGATGCGGCCCTCATACATCACCACGATACGGTCGCAGAGCACCAGCAGCTCCTCGAGATCCTCGCCGATGACAATGATGCCGCAGCCCTTGGCGCGCATGTCGAGGAACTTTTCGTGGATGAAGCGGGCCGCACCGATGTCGAGGCCGCGCGTCGGCTGCGACACGATCAGCACCTTCGGATCGAAGGCGAGCTCGCGTGCCAAGAGCGCCTTCTGCAGATTGCCGCCGGACAGCGCGCCGGCGCGGGTCATCGGCCCGGGGCACCTGATATCATAGGCCTTGATCTGCGCTTCGGCGAAGGCACGGATTGCATCCGGCTTGAGCAGGCCCTTGCTGCTGAACGCCTCGGTGCCGATGCGCGGCAGCACCATGGAATCGGCGAGCGGCAGATTGGTCACCAGCCCGGTTGTCATGCGGTCTTCCGGGATGCGGCCAAGGCCGAGCGCCTGCACCTCTCGCGGCGAGAACCGTGTCACTGCTTTGCCGGCTATCGTCATCGCGCCGGCATCAGGCGCGCGCACCCCGGAAATCACTTCGGCCAGCGCCCGCTGGCCGTTGCCGGAGACGCCAGCAATGCCGAGGATTTCGCCGGCTCGCACCGACAGCGATATATCGCGCAGCGGCGTGCCCGCGTGCCTTGAGGTGGAAATGCCGTCGAGCGTCAGCACCGCCGCACCCGGCGTCGACGGCCCCCTCGCCGGCGGCACGATCTCGTGGCCGCACATCATCTGCGCCATCTCAGACGACGTCGTGTTGGCCGGATCGTCTACGCGGCCCGCAACCCGGCCATGCCGCAGCACCGTGCAGCGATGGGTAAGCGCCCGCACCTCGTTCAGCTTGTGCGAGATGAAAATGATGCCGAGGCCTTGCGCCGCCATCGAACGCAATGCCGAAAACAACCCGTCGACCTCGCTCGGCGCCAGCACCGCCGTCGGTTCGTCGAGGATCAAAAGCCTCGCACCGCGAAACAGCGCCTTGACGATTTCAAGCCGCTGCTGCTCGCCGACCGACAGCGCAGAGACCGGCAAATCGGGGTCGAGCGTCAATCCATGCTGGCGGCTGATGTCAGACAACCGGGCAAGCCCACCGGAGCGATCGATGCGGCCGGATTTGCCTGATATGCCGATGAGCAGGTTTTCCAGAACCGTCAGCCGCGGCGCCAGATGAAAATGCTGATGCACCATGCCGATGCCGGCGGCCAGCGCATCGGCCGAACTGGTGATCCGCACCGGCTCGCCCTGGATGAGTATTTCGCCGGCATCCGGCGCATAGGCGCCGAACAGCACGTTCATCAGCGTCGTCTTGCCGGCGCCGTTTTCGCCCAGCAGCCCGAGGATTTCGCCGGGTGCAACGCTGAGATCGACGGCCTCGTTCGCCTTCACGGCGCCGAAGCTCTTGGTGATGCCGCGCATTTCGATGAGAGGGGCGGACAAGGATGCTCCTGCGCTGATACCCCTCCCCCTCGAGGGGAGGGTGCCGAGCGAAGCGAGGCGGGTGGGGTCACCTCAACCGCCTCGACCTGTGACTTAACAAGATGGAGCACTTCGCAGAGGACCCCACCCGGCCCTTCGGGCCACCCTCCCCTCGAGGGGGAGGGGGAAGCCGGCGCTCAATCCGAGACCGGCGTATTCTCATCCACATCCACCCGGAAATTGCCTTCCAGGATCTCGGCCTTCTTCTTCTCGACCAAATCCTTCACATCCGCCGGCAGCGTCTTGTCGAATTTGTGGTACGGCGCCAGGAACGAACCACCCTTGGCCATGCGCGAGAAATCGCCGTAGTCCTGCGCTGTGAAGACACCGGCCTTGACCAGTTTGATCGCCTGCTCGACCGTCGGGTACATGTCCCAGACCGGGCCGGTAATGACCGTGTCGGGACCGAGGCTCGACTGGTCTGACATGTTGGAAATGGCGTAGATCTTCTTCTCCACCGCCGCCTCGATGACGCCGAAGCGCTCGGCATAGATGACGTCGACGCCGGCGTCGATCTGGGCGACCGCCGCTTCCTTGGCCTTGGGCGGGTCGAAGAAGGAACCGATGAAGGCGACCTTCTTCTTGATGTTCGGGTTGACCTCCTTGGCGCCGGCAAAGAAGGCGTTGACCAGCCGGTTCACCTCCGGAATGCCCATCGCCGCGACGGCGCCGATCGTGCCCGACTTGGACATCTTGCCGGCGATGATGCCGGAGAGATAGGCCGGCTCATGGATCCAGTTGTCGAAGACGCCGAAATTGGGTTCGGCCGGGCCGGCGCCGGAGCCGAACAGCCAGGCGGTCTTCGGGAACTGTTTTGCCGTGCGGCGCGATTCGCGCTCGGCGGCAAAGGCATCGCCCAGCACCAGCTGATAGCCGCCTTGCGCATATTCGCGCATGACGCGGCTGAAATCAGCGGTCTGCACCTTCTCCGACCATTTGTATTCGATGCCGAGTTCCTTCTCGGCCTTCTGCAAGGCGACGTGGATCTGGTTGTCCCACGGCTCCTCGATCGGCGTGGCGAAGATCGCCGCCACCTTGAGCTTCTTGTCCTTGGCGAAGGCGGCAGTCGGCAGCATGGCTGCAACCATGCCAAGCGCTCCGAGTTCCAGCACGTTGCGACGCGACAAGCCGGTCGATTGCGATTTGTTCTTTCGGTTTTCCATCTAGTGCCCCTCTGTTTGACAGCCGTGTCGAGCCGGCTGTTCCGAAATCAGACACGGAACTATGGAACGGGTGCGGACTTTTGTCCACATGGTCAAATTTGGCGCGATTTATCGCGAGGCCTTCTCGCCACCGGCCACAGTGATGACACCGACGATGATCAGCCCGGTCAGCAGCAGACGAACGCCGGCGCTGACGCCGAATGTGTTGAGCATGGTCAACAGCAGCACCAGGAACAGCGCCGCGCCCCAGACGCCGGGAACATTGGCCTTGCCGCCGGCAACCGAAGTGCCGCCGATGACGACGACGGCAATCGAGGCCAGCAGATACTCGTTGCCGATGTCGACATTGGCGCCGCGGAAATAGCCGGCAAGCAGCGCGCCATCGATGCCGCCAAGCGCACCCGACAGCGTATAGGTGAGAAAGCGGGTGCGGCCGACATTGACGCCGGCCAGCCACGCCGCGCGAATGTTCTGGCCGATCGCCAGCACCGAGCGGCCATAGATCATGCGCTGCAAAGCGATGGCAGCAGCAATGGTGAACAGCACGGTCAGGATCGCCAGCACCGGAATGCCAAGGACCTGCCAGTTGGCGAAGTCGGCAAAGCCCGGCGGCGGCTTGATCTGCAGGCCGCGCCCGTAGCTGATGTCTATCGACTGGATGATGAAGCTGGCCGACAGCGTGGCGATGATCGGCGGAATCCTGAGCGCCCAGATCAGCAGATAGTTGACGGCGCCGATGGCAGCGCCGCAGGCAAGTGCTGCAAGCAGGCCGACCACGATCATGGAATCGCTGCCGCCCATCACCTTCATGGCGACGGCGCTGGCAAGCCCGATATTGGCCGGCAGCGACAGGTCGACATTGCCGGGCCCGAGGGTGATGACGAACATCTGGCCGACGCCAACGATGACGGTGAACACCGCCAGCGAAAGGGCTGCCGTGATCATGCCGCCGCCGCCATAGCCGCCAGTGAAAGCGATGGTCGCCAGCCAGACCAACAGCGCGCCGATGAACGACCAGATCCAGGGTTTGGCGATAAGCGATTTAACCAGCGTCATCGCTACCTCTCCCTGCGGCTGATCAGGACGCGAGCCGCCAGCACGATGATCAGGATGGCGCCGTTGGCGGCGACCTGCCAGTCCGGCGGGATGTGCATGAAGGTGAGCAGCGGCGACGCCGCCAGCGCCAGCGTCAGCGCGCCAAGCACGGCGCCGATCGGCGACACCCGGCCGCCGACGAATTCGCCGCCACCGAGAATGACGCCGGCAATCGCCAGCAGCGTGTAGCCATTGCCGATATTGGCGTCGGCCGAGGTGGTGATGCCGATCAGCGCCATGCCGGACAGCACGCCGAACAGGCCGGTCAGCGCAAACAGCACGATCTTGGTGCGCAGCAGCGACCAGCCGGCGCGCCTGAGCGCCGCCGGATTGCCGCCCGAGCCGCGCAGGATCACGCCATAGGAAGTGCGCATCAGGCCGAAATGCACGACCGCCGCGATCACCAGCGCGGCGATGATCGGGAACGGAATGAAGGGCGGCTTGAACGCCATCAACCCCAGCAGCCAGTCCGGCGCCTTGCCGCCGGGTTTGGGCAGGACCAGAATGGCGAGCCCTTGCCAGACGAAGCTCATGCCCAGTGTCACCACGATCGACGGCAGATTGCGCAGATGGATCAGCGCGCCGAGCAGCGCGTAGACGCCGATGGAGCCGAGCAGGATGATCATGCCGATCAGCGGCGCATCCTTCAGCCAGGTCGCGGTGACGCAGCCGACGAAACCGACAAAGGTGCCGATCGACAGGTCAAGCTCATTGCCTGATATAACGAACATCTGCGCGATCGTCGCCAGCGCGATCGGGATCGCCAGGTTGAGCATCAGGCTGAAACCGAAATAGCTGATGGCGCGCGGGTTGAGCCAGGCGATGGCAAGCAGCACCAGCGCCAGCGACAGCGCCGGCAACAGGCTGCGCAGCAGTCGGGCCCGCGCGGCACTGCTGCGCGGCGAGGAAGTTGGGGTCGTGCCGGGAGCGATAGCCGTCATCTCAGGCCGCATCACCGAATGAGGACTGGATGATCTTTTCCTCCGTCAGTTCGTCGCGCGTCAGATTGGCGACGATGCGGCCATTCTTGAAGACATGGATATGGTCGCAATTGTCGAGCTCTTCGGTCTCGGTGGTGTACCAGAGGAAGGTGCGGCCCTTGGCCGCTTCCTCGCGCACGAGATCGTAGACTTCGAGCTTGGTGCCGATGTCGACGCCGCGCATCGGATCGTCCATCAGCACGATCTGCGCATCGGAACCCAGTGCGCGGGCAAACAGCGCCTTCTGCTGGTTGCCGCCCGACAGCGAAAAGATGTTGTTGGCCATGTCAGGCGTGCGGATGCCGATCTTCTGCTTCCAGAATTCGGCAAGCTCGGCCTCGCGCTGCGACGAGATCAGCAGGCCTTTGCGCAGTCGCGAAAGCGAGCGGATGCCTATGTTTTCCGAGATCGACCATTGCGGGAAAATGCCGTCCGATTGGCGGTCGCCCGCCACCAGTGCCACCGGCGCGGTCACTTCGATGCCCGGCCTTCGGCGCGCCGCGGCGGCAAAGATCGCCAGCAGAAGATCGGTCTGGCCATGGCCGGCAAGCCCGGCAAGCCCGATGATCTCGCCGGCACGAGCGACAAGTTCCCTGCCGTCCTCTTGCCGGGCAGGCCGCGCCCGCACCCTGATGGGGCTGTCCACCGGCCTGGCGGCTGCAATCTCCGCCGCGATCTTCTCGCGGGCTTCCGCACCGCCCATCGTCGCCACCAGCCGGTCGCGGTCGAACGCCTTTGCGGCGTCGGCGGCGACCACCTTGCCATCGCGCATCACCACGATGCGGTCGGCATTTTGCAACACCTCGCCCAGCACATGCGAGATCAGGATGCAGCTGCCGCCGGCGGCGACGAAGCGGCGCACGAAGGCTAGCAGCTGGCCGGCCGTGTGTGCGTCGAGCGAGGAGGTCGGCTCGTCGAGGATCACCAGGTCGAGCGGATCGCGCGTCACCGTGAAGGCACGCGCCACCTCGACCATCTGCCGCCGGCCGATCGACAGGTCGCCGGCAATGTCGTCGGCGGAAATGCCGTGATCCGGGAAAATTTCTTCGAGCTTGGCGGCGATAAGATTAGCGGCTTTGCGCCGCCAGCCGAGGCCGGTCAGCGCTGGATGATTGATGCGCGTGTTCTCGGCGATGCTGAGGTTCGGGCACAGCGACAGTTCCTGGAACACGCAGCGTATGCCGAGCGTGAGCGCCCGCGCCACCGAGTAGTCGATTTCCGCATTGCCGCGCACCGCGATCTCGCCACCGTCCGGCCGCAGCGTGCCGGCCACCATATGCATCAGCGTCGACTTGCCGGCGCCGTTATGGCCGACCAGCCCGACGCATTCGCCGGCGCCGACATGAAAGTCGACGCCGTCAAGGGCACGAACGGCGCCGAAATGTTTTTCGGCGCCGTTCAGCCTGATGATGTCGGTATTCGCCTTGAGCATGCTCAACGATATCCGGTCGGCAATGCGGACGGCAACCGGACTTGCATCACTTGATATTGGCTTTGATCGCCGCGATGGCTTCTTCCTGCGTGTATTCGTGGGTGGCGACGCCGCCTTCCTTGATCTTCGGCAGCGCGGCCTCGAAATCGTCCTGGGTGAAGGCCAGATACGGCACCAGGAGATCGTGCGGAATATCCTTGCGGCCGTCGAGCACCTGCTGCGCCACCCAGAAGGCGAGCGTCGACACACCTGGTGCGATCGAAGCCGACCAGGTCTGGTAGCCGTCCTTCTCCTTCTGCTCCTTCCACCATTTCAGCTCGTCCTGCCGATTGCCCATGATGATGGTCGGGCGCGGCTTGCCGGCGGCGGCGAAGGCTTGCGCGGCGCCATAGCCGTCACCGCCCTGGTCGACGATGCCGACGACATCCGGCAGCGACGGCAGGATCGTCGCGACCGCCTTCTGCGCCGTCGTCTGGTCCCAGTCGCCGGTCACCGACCCGACGATCTTGAATTCGGGATGGGCGGCGACGCCTTCGAGGATGCCGGCATGGATGGCGTCGTCGATCGACGTGCCGGCAAGGCCGCGGATTTCAAGCAGATTGCCGCCCTTGGGCTGGAACTTGGCCATCTGCTCGACTTCCTGCTTGCCCATGTCCTTGAAGTCGACGACGACGCGGTAGGCACAAGGTTCGGTGACGATGCCATCGAAAGAGACGACGACGATGCCGGCGTCGCAGGCCTGCTTGATGGCGCCGTTGAGCGCATCCGGCGAGGCGGCATTGATGACTATGGCGTCATAGCCCTGCAGGATCAGGTTCTGCACCTGCGCTGCCTGGGTCGGCACTTCCTTGTCTGCGGTGGTGAAGATGTCGGCGGCGCCAACGATCTTGTCCTCGACCGCCTTCTTGGTGACGATGCCGTAGCTGTCGAGCATCGCCTGGCGCCACGAATTGCCGGCGTAATTGTTGGAGAAGGCGATCTTCTTGCCGCTGGTGTCGGCCAGCGCCGTGCCCGAGGCGAGCATTGCCGCAAGCGCGCTCAGGACGAGCAGTTTCTTCATGTCATTATCCTCCCATGGATTGTCGGCCCCGCCGACTGTTGCTGATGATTTTGGCGTTGGCTGCCTGTTTTTTATCTATTCTCAGACAAATGCAGATGCGCCCGCTTGTCAACTGCGATCGGCCCCGCTTTGGCGATCAACTTCAGGTGCGATGATTGAAAAGCCTTCATGTGCTGGTCTAGGGAAGGGTCGAGGAGACCATGCATGGCAGCGACGCCGCCCACCCTAGCCGAAGGCGCGCCCGGAATTCCGGCGCGCTGGACGTCGAGCGCCAAGAGCGGCGTTGGCGCAGCGCTGTCGCCGGCGAGCCGCATCTGGTTCACGCTCAGCCACGGCATCGTCAACGAGGTCTATTATCCCGGCCTCGACAGCGCCTGCACGCGCGACATGGGGCTGCTGGTCACCGGCCCCGGCGGCTGGTTCTCCGAGGAGAAGCGCGACGCCACCCACGTCATCGCGCCGTTCGAGGACGGCGTGCCCGCCTACCGGCTGGTCAACTCCACAGCCCGCTACCGGATCGAAAAGCGCATCGTGGCCGATCCGGCGCACCCGGCTCTTTTACAGGAAACCAGTTTTACGGCGCTCGAAGGTAATGCCGCTGACTACCGGGTCTACGCGCTTTTGGCACCGCATCTGGTCAATGCCGGCATGGGCAACACCGCCTGGGTCGGCGAGCACAAGGGCAAGCCGATGCTGTTCGCATTCGGGCGCGGCACCTGCCTGGCGCTCGCCTCGTCGCTGCCCTGGGCCGATTGCTCGGCCGGTTATGTCGGCTTTTCCGATGGCTGGCAGCAGCTCAGCCGCGACGGGCGCCTCGATCCGGCCTGTCAACGCGCCGAGGACGGCAATGTCGCGCTGACCGGCGAGATCGGCTTTTCCTCAGGCAACAGCAGGGCCTTGCTGGCGCTCGGCTTCGGTTCGACGCCGGACGAAGCCGCCAAACATGCTGCCGCCAGCCTGAAGCGCGGTTTTGAGCCTGCCGCAAAGGCCTATGTCGCGAAATGGCAGAAATGGCAGGCTGGGCTGCTGCCGCTCGACCACCATGATGCATCCGGCCTCAACACCTACCGCGTCAGCACAGCGGTGCTGGCGACGCACCTGTCGCTGGCCAAGCCCGGTGCGGCCGTCGCCAGCCTGTCGATCCCCTGGGGGTTCAGCAAGGGCGATGACGACCTCGGCGGCTATCACCTGGTCTGGCCGCGCGACCTGGTCGAGACCGCCGGCGGCTTCCTCGCCGCCGGCGACTCCGCGCAGGCGTTGCAGATCCTCACCTATCTCCGCTCGATCCAGCAACCGGACGGCCACTGGCCGCAGAATGTGTGGCTTGACGGATCGCTTTATTGGCCGGGCATCCAGATGGACGAATGTGCCTTCCCGCTGCTGCTGGCCGATGCGCTGCACCGTGCCGGACATCTGCCGCGCGCCAAACTCGCCGCTTTCATGCCGATGGTCGAGAAGGCGGCGTCCTATGTCGTGCGCAACGGCCCCGTTACCGGGCAGGACCGCTGGGAAGAAGATGCCGGCTACAGTCCGTTCACGCTTGCCGTCGAGACATCGGCGCTGCTTGGCGCCGCCGATCTGTTCGAAGCCTCGGGCATGGCGGAGCCGGCTAACTATTTGCGCGAGGTCGCCGACTGCTGGAACGACCAGATCGAGCGCTGGACCTACGTCAGCGGCACGCCGGAGTGCCAGAAGGCCGGCGTCGACGGCTACTACGTCCGCATCGCGCCAGTCGACGCTTCAGGCGCCGCATCGCCGAAGGACGGCTTCGTGCCGATCAAGAACCGGCCGCCGGGCGATACCGACAAGCCGGCCGAGGCGATCGTCAGCCCGGACGCGCTGGCGCTGGTCCGATTTGGCCTCAGAGCCGCGGATGATCCGCGCATCGTCGACACGGTCACGATCATCGACGCGCAATTGCGCTGCGACCTGCCGCAAGGACCTCTCTGGTATCGCTACACCAGCGACGGCTATGGCGAACACGCCGACGGCGCGCCCTTCGATGGCACCGGCGAGGGCCGCCCCTGGCCGCTGCTCGCCGGCGAACGCGCCCACTACGAATTGGCCGCCGGAAACAAGGACAAAGCGGCAAGCCTGCTCAAGACATTCGAGGCGTCCGCCGGGCAAGGCGGCCTGCTGCCGGAACAGGTCTGGGACGGCGCCGATTTACCCGAGCGCGAATTATGGTTGGGCAAGCCATCGGGCAGCGCCATGCCGCTGGTCTGGGCACATTCGGAGCACATCAAGCTCTTGCGTTCGCTGCGCGACGGCGCCGTCTTCGACATGCCGCCGCAAGGCGTTAAGCGCTACATCGAGGGCAAGATCGGTTCGCCGCTCAGGATATGGCGCTTCAACAACAAGCTGCGCACGATGCAGGCCGGCAAGAGCCTACGCATCGAATTGCTGCAGCCGGCGCTGATCCGGTGGAGCGGCGACCATTGGCAGACCATCCACGAAATCGACACAGCCGAAAACGCTCTGGGCGTTCATCTGGCTGACTTGCCCGTGGCCGATATTCCGCCGGGTAACACCATCGTCTTCACTTTTTTCTGGCCCGACGGCAACCGTTGGGAGAATGTCGACTTCACCGTCGGCATTGAAGAACTAACTCGCCAGTAATTTTCTTTCCTCCAGCGACTAGGACAACACCATGCAGATCGGAATGATGGGACTGGGCAGGATGGGCGCCAACATGGTGCGCCGCCTGATGCGCGACGGCCATGAATGCGTCGTCTACGACATCAACCCGGCAAGCGTTGCCGGCCTGGTCGCCGACGGCGCCATCGGCGCCGCCTCGATGGAGGAGTTCGTCGGCAAGCTGTCCAAGCCGCGCAGCGCCTGGCTGATGCTGCCGGCGGCAATCACCGGCAAGATCGCCGACCAGGTGGCAGCACTGATGGAGCCCGGCGACATCATCATCGACGGCGGCAACTCCTACTACCACGACGCGGTCGACCAGGCCGCCGAGCTGGCAGTCAAGGGCCTGCACTATGTCGATGTCGGCACCAGCGGCGGCGTCTGGGGCCTGGAGCGCGGCTACTGCCTGATGATCGGCGGCCCCGACGTTGCGGTCAAACATCTGGATCCGATCTTCGCCACGCTGGCGCCCGGCGCCGATGCCGGCGCCACGCCGGACAAGGCTGCGGGGACCGCACCCTTCGGCTATCTGCATTGCGGACCGAGCGGCGCCGGTCATTTCGTCAAGATGATCCACAACGGCATCGAATATGGCGTCATGGCCGCCTACGCCGAAGGCATGAACATCCTGAAATCGGCCAATGCCGGCAAAAGGCAGCGCACCGCGGATGCCGAGACCAGCCCGCTGGAAAATCCGCAATACTACCAGTTCGACATCGACCTGCCGCAGGTCGCCGAAGTCTGGCGCCATGGCAGTGTGATCGGCTCCTGGCTGCTCGACCTCACCGCCGGCGCGCTGAAGAGCGACCCGGGGCTGGCCCAGTTCGGCGGCCGCGTCTCGGACTCCGGCGAGGGACGCTGGACACTGAAGGCGGCGATCGACACCGGCGTGCCGGCGCCGGTGCTGTCCTCGGCGCTGTTCGACCGCTTCTCCTCGCAAGGCGAATCCGAATTCTCCGACAAGCTTTTGTCGGCCATGCGCTATGCCTTCGGCGGCCATGTCGAGAAGCCGAAGGCCGGCAAGTGAAGCCGACAGGGGAGACGAACGCATGAGCCAGGACCGGTCCGACACGCTGGTGCTCTTCGGGGCAACCGGCGACCTCGCCCACAAGAAGATATTTCCCGCCCTTTACCAGATGGTCGCCAAGGGGACGCTGACCGAGCCGGTGATCGGCGTCGCCTTCGACGCCTGGGACATCAAGCAGCTGCAGGCACGCGCCCGCGACGGCATCGTCAACGCGCTCGGCAAGATCGACGAAAAGATCTTCGCCAAATTCGCCAATTTGCTGCGCTATGTCAGCGGCGACTACCGGGACGGCGCGACCTTCGCAAAGCTGAAGACCGCGCTCGGCTCGGCGCAGCGGCCGCTGCACTACATGGCGGTGCCGCCAACCATGTTCGAGACGGTGGTTCAGGGGCTGGAACAGTCCGGTACCGCCCGTGGCGCGCGTCTGATGGTGGAAAAGCCGTTCGGCCACGATCTGCAATCGGCACGCTGGCTGAACCGGGTGTTGCATCTGGTGTTTGACGAGCAGTCGATCTTCCGCATCGACCATTATCTCGGCAAGGAAGCGATCCAGAACCTGCTCTATTTCCGCTTCGCCAATTCCTTCCTCGAGCCGATCTGGAACCGCAACTTCGTCGAGAGCGTGCAGATCACCATGGCCGAGGATTTCGGCATCGATGGCCGTGGCCGCTTCTATGACGACGTCGGCGCTATCCGCGACGTGATCGAGAACCATCTGCTCAACATCCTTTTGCTGCTCGCCATGGAGCCGCCGGTCGGCCGCTCCGCCGACGACCTGATCGACGAGAAGGTGCAGGTGCTGCGCGCCATCCGCACGCTGACCAAGGACGACGTCGTGCGCGGCCAGTTCACAGGCTATCTCACTGAGCCCGGTGTGAAGCCGAACTCGCCGGTCGAGACCTTTGCCGCGGTGCGCTTCATGGTCGACACATGGCGCTGGCGGGACGTCCCGTTCTTCATCCGCACCGGCAAGAACATGCCGGTGCATGTGACCGAGGTGATCGTGCGGCTGAAGCGGCCGCCGCTCGACGTCTTCGACCCGATCAAGCCTGGCGACGCCAATTATGTCCGCTTCCGCATCGACCCCCAGGTGGCGATCTCGATCGGCGCGCAGCGCAAGGCGGCCGGCGACGACATGGTCGGCGAGCAGGTCGAACTCACCGCGCTTGACGACTCGAAGAGCGACATGCCGCCCTATGAGCGGCTGATCGGCGACGCCATGAACGGCAATGGTCAGCTGTTCACCCGTCAGGACGCCAGCGAACTCGCCTGGCGCATCGTCGGCCCGGTGCTTGGCGACACCACGCCGCCGCATATCTACGAGCCGAAAACCTGGGGCCCGGCCGAGGCGATGGCCTCATTCGGTCCGCCCAACGGCTGGATCAATCCGACCAAGTGAGCGGAGGAGACGACATGGCCAAGGCAGCCAAGCCCGCCACGACCGGGGCCGAACCGGTCGTGCTGACGATCGATGTCGGCGGCTCGCATGTAAAAATCCTCACCAGCGCCGGCGGCGAGCCGCGCCGCGCCGATTCCGGACCGGACCTGACGCCGCAGCAGATGGTCGCCACGGTGAAGACGCTTGCCGAGGGGCTGGCCTATGACGTGATCTCGATGGGCTACCCCGGCCCTGTCAGGAACAACAAGCCGTCGCTCGATCCCGCCAATCTCGGCAAGGGCTGGGACGGCTATGACTTCGCGGCCGCCTTCGGCAAGCCGGTCAAGGTCGTCAACGATGCGCTGCTGCAAGCGATCGGCAGCTACGATCGCGGGCGCATGCTGTTCCTCGGTCTCGGCACCGGCCTCGGCGCGGCGATGATCCTCGACAATGTCGGCCAGCCGATGGAGCTGGCGCATCTGCCTTACCGCAAGGGCCGCAGTTTCGAGGACTATGTCGGCGAGCGCGGCCTGGAGAAATACGGCAAGAAGAAATGGCGCAAATACGTCTTCGACATCGTCGAGCGGCTGCGTGCAGCCCTGCAGCCGGACTACATCGTCATTGGCGGCGGCAATGTCGACAGACTGGATGAATTGCCCGCCAAATCGAGGCGCGGCGATAATACGCGCGCCTTCGAGGGCGGCTTTCGACTATGGCGCGACAAGGCGCTGATCGTCTGATAGTATTAAAATTCAGTATAGTTGTTCAAAATGACGTGTGATGCGATGCGAAGTATTGCGTTACGCAGATTTGGCGATTAGAGCGGTTGCACCGGATGGAATCATCTGGGTGCAGCGGTACAAATGCGGCAAGACAAATGACTAGAGCGGATTTCCGGTTCCGCTGGGACAGCTCTGGGAGTTTCCGCCACCCCCTAGCGACGGAGAGATAAATTGGCCGACGACAGCAACGACTCTGACAAGGACATCGACCTGCTCGAACTAACCGCCCATATCGTGTCCGCTTACGTCGAGAAGAACCGCTTGCCCGTTGCCGGCCTGAGCGATCTCATCGCCAGCGTTGCGGCATCGATCGGCGGGCTCAGCCAACCGCCGGCTCCGGTGGCGCCGCCGCAAATCCCAGCCGTCAATCCCAAGCGGTCGGTGACGGCGGACTACATCATCTGCCTCGAAGACGGCAAGAAATTCAAATCGCTGAAGCGCCATCTCGGCGTCCATTTCAACCTGACGCCGGAAGCCTACCGCACCAAATGGGGCCTGCCGGCCGATTATCCGATGGTTGCCCCCAACTACGCGGCGTCGCGCTCCGAGCTGGCCAAGTCGATTGGCCTCGGCCGCAAGGCCGCCGCGGTCGCACCGGCCAAAGCCAAGGGTCGCAAGGCCAAAGTCCCGGCCTGATCATCGGTGTCTCGGCGCTGAGCCAACAGTTTGGGTGACTGGAACAGAAGCCTGCCGGCGAATGAGCTAGAGCATGATGCCGAAAAGTGTGAAGCGGTTTTCGGACGACATCATGCTCTCTCTTTGATTTAGAGACGGATTCAGATTTCAGGGCGAAAAGACCTGAAATCATCCGGCTCTAGGCAGGCTTCATGCTTTTGTGGCTTGGATATCAGCGCAAGCTAGGGGAGCGGCCATGAACTACGCCAGAATGGTGATCGAGAAAGAGGCGCCGGAGGAATACGGCTACGACCGCATTCGGTTCAATCTCTCGGAAAGCTCGATCGCCGATCAAAAACTCTCCGACATCGGCCTGTCGCTACCGGACCTCACTTTGTTCTATGGCGAGCATCGTGGTGACAAGGAGTTGCGGGCGCTGATCGCGGCGCAGGACAAAGGCATCTCCGCTGACGATGTACTGGTCACGGCCGGTGCGGCCGGCGCGCTGTTCATCATCTCGACCTCGCTTTTGTCCGAGCGCGACCACCTCGTCGTCGTCCGGCCGAACTACGCCACCAACATCGAGACCCCCAAGGCGATCGGCTGCGCCATCTCCTATGTCGACCTCGACTTCGACAGAGGTTTTGCCATCGATGTCGACCGCGTCGCGGCCCAGCTGCAACCGAACACCAGGCTGATCAGCGTCACCTGCCCGCACAACCCGACCGGGACGATGATGGGCCGGGCCGATCTCGATGCGCTGATTGCGCTCGCCGAAAGCCGCAACTGCCATCTGCTGGTCGACGAGACCTATCGCGACCTCTCCTACGGACAGCGCCTGCCGGCGGGCGCTTCGCTCAGTCCCAAGGCCATCAGCGTCTCGTCGCTGTCGAAAGCCTTCGGCATTCCCGGCATCCGCATCGGCTGGCTGATCACGAGGGACGCCGAACTGCAGGAACGCTTCCTCGCCGCCAAGGAGCAGATCGGCATTTGCGGCAGCGTCATCGACGAAGGCATTGCGCATGGCATGCTGGAGCGCCGCGACGCCTTCCTGGCCGCACTGCTGCCCGAAATGGCCAAGCGCCGCGACATCGTCCAGGCCTGGATCGACCGCGAGCCGCTGGTCGACTGGGTGAGGCCGCAAGGCGGCGTCGTCGGCTTTCCCAAGCTTAATGTCGATGCCGGCTTCGACCTCGACCGTTTCTACGTCAATCTGCTGGAAAGCCACGGCACCTATGTCGGCCCGGGCCACTGGTTCGACATGCCGAAGCGGTTTTTCCGCATCGGCTTCGGCTGGCCGAAAGAGGCCGAATTGCAAGGCGGCCTCGACGCCATCTCGGCTGCGCTGAGGCAGTAACTTCGCCGCGCAGTCGGGCGGATTGATCGAAAAACTCTTGATCCAGGCCCGATTATAACGCATACGCGCCCCGAACTTTGATACCTCTCATTGGCCGGAACAGCGCCCATCTCCGGGAAGTGCCCCGCTGGCCAGTGCAAATCGCAACGGGGCCATATCCATGACATCCCATTCCCACACGCCGCCGGACCAGCGCTACGCCGCTTTCCGCCACCGCTCCTTCCTGAGCTACTGGGCGGCGCGCTTCCTCACCACCTTCGCCACCATGATCGTGTCCGTCGCCGTCGGCTGGCAGATCTACGATCTGACACGCGATCCCTTCGATCTCGGCATCGTCGGCATCGTCCAGTTCCTGCCGTCGCTGCTGCTTGTGCTGGTCACCGGCGTCGTCGCCGACCGTTTTGGGCGCCGCCTGATCATGGCGCTGGCGACCGTGACCGAGGCGGGCTGTGCGCTTGTTCTGTTGTATTTCACGCTGCGCGGCCTCGTCAGTCCGCTGCCTATCTTCGTCGTGCTGGCGCTGTTCGGCATGGCGCGCGCCTTTTACGGCCCTGCCTCGTCGTCGCTGTTTGCCAATCTGGTGCCGCCGGAGGATTTCGGCAATGCGATCGCCTGGAACTCATCGGCCTGGCAGACGGCGACCATTGTCGGCCCGGTCGCCGGCGGCCTCCTCTATGGCGTCTCCGCCGAAGCCGCTTACGCCACCGCCTCCGTGCTGATGCTGGTGGCCGGTCTGCTGATCCTCACCATTCCCAAGCCGGCCCAGCGGAGCGTCACCGACAAGCCGACGATGGAAACTTTGTTTGCCGGCTTCCGCTACATCTGGAGCGAGAAGATCGTGCTCGGCGCCATCTCGCTCGACCTCTTTGCCGTGCTTCTGTCGGGCGCCTCGGCGCTGCTGCCGGTCTATGCCCGCGATATTCTCGAGCTCGGTCCCTGGGGCCTCGGCCTGCTGCGCTCGGCGCCCGGCATCGGCGCCATCTGCGTTGCGGTCTGGCTGGCCGGGCACCCGCTGCGCGACAATGCCGGCAAGATCATGCTCGGCTTCGTCGCAGGCTTTGGCGCCTTCACCGTGCTGTTCGGCGTTTCCACCATCACCTGGCTGTCGATCCTGGCCCTTGCCGGCCTCGGCGCCACCGACATGTTCAGCGTCTATATCAGGGAGACGCTGATCCAGCTGTGGACCCCGGACGAGGTGCGCGGCCGCGTCAACGCCGTCAACCAGGTCTTCGTCGGCGCCTCCAACGAAGTCGGCGAATTCCGCGCCGGCACCATGGCGGCGCTGATCGGCACGGTGCCGGCAGTGGTGATCGGCGGCATCGGAGCGATTGCCGTCGCCGGCCTATGGGCGGTGCTGTTTCCGCAGCTGCGCCGGGTGCGGCATCTCAACAGCAGCAACTGATCGAGCGCGCCGGCTTCCACGGTCAGTCGCGCTGCCGACTATTTCGTTTTGGTATTGAATTCACGGTTTGCCGCATAGTCGATAGTGAAGGTACCCGGAGGAGCGCGAACGCCCGTCCTCACGTTGGATATTGTGACTGTCGTGGTAAGGCCCCTTTCGTCAGTGAGGCTCCATCTGCGTAGATCGAGCGACTCCCTGTCAAACACCATAATGATATTCGAATTGCCGAAGACCGACTTGTCGGCCAGCTTGACGATCACTTGGGTGCCATCGTCTCTGATGCTTTTGAGGCGATTGCCGGAAAAGTTGACCTGGTTGTCGAGGAGCAGCTTAAGCGGCGTCTTCGAAAGAGCATAAAGCCGCGATGTCTTGAGCTTCTTGTTATAGACCACCAAGGATTTTCCATCTGCAATT
Organism: Mesorhizobium sp. P2_B5; assembly: GCF_056404775.1. Classification (NCBI taxonomy): domain Bacteria; kingdom Pseudomonadati; phylum Pseudomonadota; class Alphaproteobacteria; order Hyphomicrobiales; family Phyllobacteriaceae; genus Mesorhizobium; species Mesorhizobium sp. P2_B5. The sequence continues at coordinate 533,400 of NZ_JBFUDJ010000001.1, forward strand.
ACGCTGATCCCTGATTGGCCTGCATAGTTGAAACGAATCTTGCCCGGCCGCTGGAGAAAAAATTTCCCTTTGGTCCTTTCCGCTCTTGGGCCCGACTGGACAAAGTCCCCGGACATCGACTTTACCGATGAGAAGTGATCGGCAATCGCCTTCGCTTCTACAGGTGCGGCCGAGACCGCGGTCGTAAGTTCGACGTTTATCGCGGCAGCGCTGACAACGGCAAACCAGAAAGCCAGCAGTCTTTTGATTCTATATGCCATTCAGTTATCCTACCCCGAGCAGGCGCGTGATCTAAAGAGGTCACGCGCCTTTGAGATCAGTAGCCGTCCGGGCACCGTGCAACGTACACTCGACCGTACTGATCGCGATATCTGCACTGGCCGGCTTCGCTGGCGTGCCCGATGACCGCTCCGGCTAGCGCTCCGACCGCGCCGCCAACAACCGCTCCTTTCACCGGGTCGCCGGCCACTGCTGCGCCTACAGCTGCGCCACCCAAGCCACCGACGGCAGCGCCTTGTTCGGTGCGGGAGCATGCCGCGAGCGGAACGAGTAGGCTCAAAATGAGCAGCGTCTTCTTCATTGGTTCTCTCCTGAGGCCATTGTTAGCCGAAGCTTAAATGCGCCACGGAGTTTTTCGATCCATCGATCCAAGCTACGGAACCCTCGCAACGTTTGCACCTGTGGGCTGCGCTCGCCTTTTCACGCCTCGGCAGACGTAAGTCGTCTTTCGGTCAAGCTCGGCCGTTCAGAGTAATTGGACTTTACTCTATCCCTCGGTAGGCTTGCCGAAGATCAGCTGCAAAAACTCGCTCAGCCAGCGCTTGAGGTGCATGTCCCAGATCAGCCGGCCACCGAGATGGTCGCGGCCGGGCTGCGCGCCGGGCAGCTCGAAACGGTTCGCTCCTCGCACCACCCAGCGCTGCATCATCAACCGGGTCAGCTCACCATGAAACTGGATGCCCCAGGCATTGCCGCCATAGCGGAAGGCCTGGTTGGGGTAGGTTTCCGCCGTCGCCAGAAGCGTCGCATCCCTGGGCAGCGAAAAGCCTTCGCGGTGGAACTGGTAGACCATGTCGGGCCAGTGCATCAGCTTTTTGCCGGCTTCGGTCGGCATCAGCGGATACCAGCCGATCTCGACCAGCCCCTCGCCATGCCCTTCGACCTTGCCGCCGAGATGGTTGGCCAGCATCTGCGCACCAAGACAGATGCCGAGGAAGGGCCGGTTCTCGCGCAGCGGCACATTCAGCCAGTTGGTCTCGCGGCGGACGAATTCATCCTCGTCATTGGCGCTCATCGGCCCGCCGAACACGACTGCGCCGGCATGCAAATCCAGTGTTTCCGGCAGGCTGTCGCCGAGCGGCGGCCGACGGATGTCGAGATCGAAACCTTCCTCGAGCAGCATGTGGCCGACCCGGCCGGGGCTCGAAGTCTCCTGATGCAGCACGATCAGGATTTTCGGTTTCGAGCTCGGTCTAGGCGGCATGGAGAGCTGGGATCCTATTCGTCGCTCGACGTTCCGCTGGCCCCAGGCGCGGCGGCGGCCGCCTTGCGGCGCGCCTCGACGCGATCGTGGCGCTCGACGCCGATCAGTTCGGCGACGCGCCAGACCGTGTTGTCTTCCAACTCATGCAGTTCGCCGTCGGCATAGACGATCTCCCACATCAGGCCGATGAAGCCCTTGCGCGCATCAGCATCGAGATGGCGTTTCAAGACGCTGGTAAAGGCATAGAGGTCGATCGCCTCATTGTCGGCGCGCTCGCCGGCTGCAGCCAGCGCATCGAGCTCATCGCCGCTGATCGAATAGCTCTGCGCCAGCACCTGCTTGAACCGCTCCCACTCGACATCCTGGCGCACGCCGTCAGCGCTCATCACATGATAGAGCAAAGCCGAAGCGGCAACGCGCGGATCGTCGGCATTGGCGCGAGCCCCCGCGCCGGCCGGCAGGTCTTTCAGAAAGGACAGAACGCGTTCGAACATGGTGCTCACATCAGGTCAGGGTTCAAAACAGGCGGAACCGGCGTGGTGATTTCTCCGCTTCGTCTTCGGGGTCGACGCCGGGGTCGTCTGGCAACCGGATAACCTCCTCGGCCGGCTCGACCGCTTCGCTATCCATCGGCACGGCAGCAAAAGCTGCGGCGGTGACCGGCGTGACATGGTCGTCGCCCACCACAGACTTCGGCTCAATCGGCGCCTCGCTGGTCGTTCTGGCGACGGCCGGATGCTCGACAACCTCGGCCTCCTTTGCCGGCTTGGCCGGTGCCGCAAGCACCGGCACCTCGGCTGCCGGCGCGTCCTCATGGCTGTCGATGAGCTGGCCGAGCCGTTCCATCGGTGCGCGCCAGGTGAAGGCGTCGAGCTTGCCGCTGACCGGCGACACCGGCGCCCAGCGTTCGGAGACGACGCCGTCAGCAACCCAGGCCGGATCGCGCGGCGCCCTGACCGCCTTGGACAGCAATTGCCTGATCTTGCCCTGGTCGCCGGTCTCGGCCTCCTCGATGTCGGCCAGAAGCAGGTAGGCGCCTTCGCGACGGTCGATGCGGATCGCCGCTTCGGCCTCGCGGCGGGCGGTGGAAAAATCCTGCGCGTCGAGCGCGGCGCGCGCCACCGTCATCGACGATTCGGCATTGTTGCGCTTCAGCTCTTGCAGCTTCTTCGCCCGGTTCAGGCGGTCGACCACCGCATCGCCCGGCCTTGCATGCGTGTAGAGCTCTGCGATCTCCGGATGCGGCTCAGCTTTCCAGGCTGCCTCGAGTATCTTGGAGCCTTTGCGCACGTCATTCTGCTTGAACAGAAGATTGGCCGCCGCAACCGCGGCCGGTGCGAAATCGGGCGCCAGCTTGTTGGCCTCGACTGCCGCTGTCTTCGCCGCGTTAGGGTCGCTGTCGGTCAGCGCCTGCGCCTTGGCGGTCAACAGCACAGCGCGGCGGCGATTGGCGGCGTCGCGTTCGATCTGCCGCGTCGACTTCTGCGCCTCGACCAGTTTCAGAGCGCTATCCCAGTCGCCGCGCCCGGTCAGGTCTTCGAGTGTCGATTCCGCGGCCCAGGCCAGTTGCGGCGCCACGGCAGCGGCGCGGCCGGCATAGTGGCGCGCTGCGTTGCGGTCGCCCAGCCGCTCGGCTTCGAGATAGAGCCCGCGCAAGCCGAGCAGCCGCATTTCGGGATCGTCGAGCATCGCCTCGAATTTCTCGCGCGCGCCCTCATGGTCGCCTTCGAGCAGCGAGGCTTGCGCTTCGAGCAGATGGATCAGCGGTTCCTGGTCGGACCGGATCAGCTTGGCCGCTTCCTTGGTCTTCTTGCGCGCCAGCGCGCCATCGCCGGCGCCGGCGGCGATCATGCCGGTCGACAGCGCCTGGTACCCACGGTCGCGGCGGCGCACGCGGAAATAGCGCGAGATCGTGTACGGGCTGTTCCACAGCGACTTGATCAGCCACCAGACGATCATCACCGCAGCGACGACGGCAACGATCGCCACCGCCGCCACCATCAGGCTGACCTGGTACTGATAGCCGTTGAAGGTGACGACCATCTCGCCGGGACGGTCGGCCAGCCAGGCAAAACCCAGGCCGAGCGCGAAGACGGCGGCGAGAAAGGTGAGAATGCGGATCATCGTGTCGTCCTCATGCCTTCATCGCGCCGGCAATCAGCGCGTCGACCTGCGTCTCGACCTCGATGCGCGCCTTCAGTTTGCCGGCAAAGTCGGCGCCCGCCGCCTTGACCGCATCGGGCAGCGTCGCATACTCGCTGAGCGCCTTGGCGTAGTCGCCCTGGTTGACCGCCACCTCCATGCGCGCCACGGTTTCGGGCGCGCCGACGCCCTCTACGGCACCGATCGGCCGTACCTTGACCAGCGATTCGGCACTCGACAAAAGGTTCTGGAAGAAGCCAGCATTTTCGTCGACCGGCGTCGCGGCAGCGACCATCGCATTGGCCGCGGCATCAACCTCGCCGGCGATTTCGGTGCGGGTCGGCACGCCCTTTTCGGCATAGGGGCGCAGCGCCGCAATCTGCGGCGCATCGGGCGAGATCGCCGCGAAGGTTTCCAGCTCGGCGGCAAACGGCGCGCCACGGTCGAGCGCCGACTTCAGCGCCGAAGCGGCGATGGCCATCGCGATCTTCGGCTGCGAGGCCTGCGCATCGACCTTGCCAGCGAGCTGCGTCACCGACTGTTCGAGCGCGGCGATCTTGGCCTCCTGCGCTTTGGCTGCCTCGCCGGCCGATTTCACCAACGTATCCAGACCAGCCAGCTTTTCGGTGAGCGGCGCGAGGTCGACGGGCGCCGTGCTGCCGGCCTGGCCGAGCGCGGCGACCGCTGTCTCGATCTGCTTGACCTTGTCGCCGAGCGCGGCAAGCCCGGCATTGTCGCCGGCGCCGCCTTGCTCGACCGCCGATTTCAGCGATGCGACATCGGCCTTCACCTGATCCAGAGCCGACGACAGCCCGTCCACCTTGGCCGTTGCGGCGCCACTGCCGCTGGCTTCCCTGAGGTCGGCGATTTCGCTCTTCAGCGAGGCGATCTCGCCATTGACGCCGTCGAGCGAGACCGTGCCACCGCCCGAACCCGGAGCGCCGAGCACGCCGGCAAACTGCAGCCCGCCGGCGGCGGCCAGCGCGATGACACCGCCAATGATGCCGGCGGCAATGCCGTTGGAACGCTTCGGCTGCGCTGCCATGGGCTGGCTCCTCACCTCGGCTGTATCAGGCGTTTCCTTAGATGCACCCGGCTTGGGCGAGGCATCCTCGAAACTGTAATCGGAGGTCCTGGCGTGCGACGGCGCGTCCGAGGCGGCGGGATAGGGCCTCTCCGGTTCGCCGGACACCTTGGCACCGGTGCTCTCCGGCGCGGCCTGCGCCGCGGCGTCGGAATGCTCCCACGGCTCGAGATCAGCTTGGTCAGCATGAACCGGCTCGTCAGGCGTCTCCGGCTGTGCATCGGCCGTGGCAGCCGCCTCCTCGTGCATGACCGATTCGGCCGAGGTCTCGGTCGCATCGGGGCTAGGGGATGCCGCCACATCGCCATCCGCCTTGGCGGCATCCGCATCGACGATGCGCGAGACGGCGCCGGGTTCGAGCTCGATGGTCACCGGCTCGCGGCGGCCTTTCGAATGTCGCATCTTTGGCGTCTTGACCATGCCTGGGCTCCGCAAATCCTGCTTCGTCTCAACGCCTGACGGCGCGTGATGGTTTAAAAATGGTCTAGCACATCACCAAGCGGTGAAAAGGGGCGGCGTGATGACACGGGGGTCAGGGGGCCGCACGCAACAGCTCAAGCAACGCCTCCTCCTGCGGTTCCCGGGCAATCACTATTTTTTTGCCGGCGGCATTGCCGAAGGCAGCTGCTATGCGCTCAGAGAGGGCAAAAATCCGCGCCTTTCCAAGGAGATCGCCCAATTCCGCCCGCTTGGCCAAGGCCTGCAACGCTGCCGCCCCCTTGGCCGAATAGAGCAGCACCGCATCAACCGCCTGACCGGACAGGCGCGCACGGATTTCATCATCGGAATGGTTCAGTGAGACAGTGTCGTAGGTTTCGATGGCGCGGACCTCGACACTGGCCTGCCGCAGCCGCGTCTCGAAAGCCGGAAACCGCACGCGTCCCGTGAGATAGACGATTGCCTTGCCGAAAATGCCGGCGGCAATCGCTTCGGCCAGTTTCTCGGCGTCGCCCGGCCCTTCGTGGACCGACAAAAACCCAACCGCGCGCGCCGCTTCAGCCGTCCTTGCGCCGACGGCATGGCAAGGCAAGGCGGCAAGCGCCGCGATGAGCTCTTTAGGCGCATGGCGCACGGCATTGGCGCTGGTGATCGCGACGGCCACGGCATTGTCGCCTGCTGCGCTAGCATCGACCGGCAGCGCGACGGTTTCGGTCAATGGCAGAAGGATCGGCTCAAATCCCAGCCCCTGCAACCGCCGCATGGTGCGCGACGCCCCGGGTTGCGGCCGCGTCACCAGGACACGCATATCAGACCCAGCCGTCGAAGAAGGTTTCGCCGGCCTTGGCCCGCACCGTTTTGGCGGCGTCCATGCCGATACGGGCGGCATCCTGCGCCGGACCCTCGGCCTTAACCTCATGCGACTGCGTGCCGTCGGGCGAAATGATCAGCCCGGCGAAGGTCAGCGTGCCGTCCGCTATCGTGGCATAGCCGGCGATCGGCGTGCGGCAGGAGCCGTCGAGTGCCGCCAGAAAGGCGCGCTCGCAGGCCAGCGCCTGGCCCGTCGGCACATCATGGATGGCGGTCAGCATCTGTTCCACAGCGCTGTCGCCGACGCGGGTTTCGATGCCGATCGCGCCTTGCCCCGGCGCTGGCGGAAAGGCGTCGAGCGGCATCAGATCGGTGACGACATGGCCGAGCCCGAGTCGCTTCAACCCGGCATAAGCGAGGATCGTGCCTTCGGCGACGCCTTCGTCCAGCTTGCGCAGCCTGGTCTGCACATTGCCGCGGAACATCACCACGTCGAGGTCCGGCCGCATGCGCCGGATCAGCGCCTGGCGCCGCAGCGAGGACGAGCCGACCTTGGCGCCTTGCGGCAGGTCGACAATCCGCTCTACTGCCTTGCCTATGAAGGCATCGCGCGCGTCCTCGCGCGGCAGGAAGGCGGACAGCTCAAGCCCATCCGGCAAGACCGTCGGCATGTCCTTGGAGGAATGCACGGCGATATCGATCGTGCCGGCCAGCAGCGCCTCTTCGATCTCCTTGGTGAAAAGCCCCTTGCCGCCGGCTTCCGACAGCGGCCGGTCCTGGATGCGGTCGCCGCTGGTCGAGATGACGACGACCTCGAAGGCTTCCGCCGGCATGCCATGCGCTTCCATCAGCCGCGCCTGCGTCTCATGCGCCTGAGCGAGCGCGAGCGGGCTGCCGCGTGTTCCGATTTTCAAAGTTTGCATGGCGCGCGGTCCGTGATAACCCCCCGGCTGGCTTTGCGTTTCCGGCACTCTCCCTAACGAGGCCCGCCTCTACTAACTAGGAAAGTCCGGCGACACAATCTCTGGAGACAGCGACGAATTGATCCGCGTTCTGGGCATTGAGACGAGTTGCGACGAGACCGCCGCCAGCGTGGTGACGTTGGACGGCGCTTCCGCGCCGGTCATTGCGTCCAACATCGTGCTCAGCCAGATCGAGGAGCACGCCGCCTTCGGCGGCGTCGTGCCGGAGATCGCCGCGCGCGCCCATGTCGAGGCGCTGGACGGGATCGTCGAGGCAGCCCTTGCCGATTCGGGCACAACGCTTGCCGACATCGACGCCATTGCCGCCACCGCCGGGCCTGGTCTGGTCGGCGGGCTGATTGTCGGCCTGATGACGGCCAAGGCGATTGCGGCCGCCGCCGGCAAGCCGCTGATCGCCATCAACCATCTCGAAGGCCATGCCCTGACCGCAAGGCTGACCGACGGGCTCGACTTTCCCTATCTGCTGCTGCTGGTCTCCGGCGGCCACACGCAAATCGTCGCCGTGCGCGGCGTCGGCGACTACCAGCGCTGGGCGACGACCATCGACGACGCGCTCGGCGAAGCTTTCGACAAGACGGCGAAAATGCTCGGCCTGCCCTATCCCGGCGGCCCGAATGTCGAGAAGGCGGCAGCAACGGGCGATGCGACCCGCTTTGCCTTTCCACGGCCGATGAAAGGCTCGGCGCAGCCCGATTTCTCCTTCTCCGGTTTGAAGACCGCCGTGCGCCAGGCGGCAACCGCCATCCAGCCGCTGAGCGAGCAAGATGTCGCCGACATCTGCGCCTCGTTCCAGGCGGCGGTGGCCGATGCGCTGGGCGACCGCGTTGCCCGTGCGCTGGCCCGCTTTCGCCAGGAATTTCCGGACAAGGCCATGCCCTCGCTGGTCGTTGCCGGCGGCGTCGCCGCCAATCGCACGATCAAGGCGACGTTGCACAAGCTGTGCGCCGAGGCCGGCTTTGCCTTCGTCGCGCCGCCGCTGAAACTGTGCACCGACAATGCAGCGATGATCGCCTGGGCCGGCATTGAGCGGCTGCGGGCTGGGTTGTCGCAAGAGAACGGTTTCGATTTCGTGCCGCGTTCGCGCTGGCCGCTGGACAGCATTTCGGCGCCGATGGTCGGTTCCGGCCGGCGTGGAGCGAAAGCATGACCGGCAGCAAGGCAAGCGACAGGGACAAGACCGGCTGGCGCGTCGCCGTGCTCGGCGGCGGCGCCTGGGGCACTGCGCTGGCGCTGGCCATGCTGCGCGCCGGCCACGATGTCCGGCTCTACGCCCGTGATGAAGAAACGGTCGCCGCCATCCACCGCGGTGAGAACCCGCGCTATCTCCCCGGCATCGCCATCGAGCCCGGCATCGCGGCGACGAGCGATATTGGCGCTGCGCTGACTGACGCCGATTGCGTGCTGGCCGTGGCGCCGGCGCAAGCGCTACGCGCCATGCTGACGACGACAAAGCCCCATATGCCGAAAGGCATTCCGCTGGTTCTTTGCGCCAAGGGCATTGAGCGCGACACCGGCGCGCTGTTGTCGGCAATCGTCGCGGACATTTTACCGGAAACCCCGGTCGCAGCCTTGTCCGGCCCAAGCTTCGCCGCCGATGTCGCCAGGGGCCTGCCGACCGCCGTCGTGGTTGCCGCCCGTGATGACGCCCTGGCGGCCGAGCTTGCCGCCCGCTTTTCGGCGGAAAACCTGCGCTGCTATTCCAGCGACGATTTGATCGGCGTCGAGATCGGCGGCGCGCTGAAGAATGTCTTTGCCATCGCCGCCGGTGCCGTCACCGGCGCCGGGCTCGGCGCCAGCGCGCAGGCCGCCATGGTGACGCGCGGGTTCGTCGAATTGCGCCGCATCGGCGCGTCCTTCGGTGCAAAACCGGAGACGCTGATGGGGCTTTCCGGCCTCGGCGATTTGCTGCTGACCTGCTCGTCCGCCCAGTCGCGTAATTTCGCCTATGGCTTGGCCTTGGGGCAAGGCAAACCGCTTGCCGGCCTGCCGCTCGCCGAAGGCGTGCCGACGGCGGCGATCGCTGCCCGCATCGCCACCGAGCGCGACATCGACGCGCCGATCATTACTGCGGTGTCGGCGATACTGGATGGCACGATCACCATACGGCAGGCTGTGTCCGCCCTGATGACGCGGCCGCTGAAGACCGAAGCTGATCTCTGATCTCGGACAAACCGGAGTATTGAAAAGATGCTGTTTGCGTTGATTTGCAAGGACAAGCCCGGCAGCCTGCAGGTGCGCGTCGACACGCGGCCCGCCCACGTCGCCTTTCTCGAGGGCTTGAACACCGACAGGACATTGGCCTTTGCCGGTCCGTTCCTCGATGCCGACGGCAAGCCGAACGGCAGCCTCGTCGTCGTCGAGGCCCCGGATCTGGCCGGTGCGCAGGCGCTGTCGGCCGCCGACCCCTATGCCAAGGCAGGGCTGTTTGAAACAGTCGAAATCCGCCAGTGGAACTGGACCTTCAACAAGCCGGCGGCTAGTTAATTCGGGCTACGCCAAGGAGGAGCAAAGACATGAACTACTGGCTGTTCAAATCCGAACCTTCGGTCTTTTCCTTCGAGGCGCTGAAGGCCAAGGGCAAGGCCGGCACGCAATGGGACGGCGTGCGCAACTATGCGGCGCGCAACAACATGAAGGCGATGCAGATCGGCGATCTCGGCTTCTTCTACCATTCCAACGAGGGGCTGAACGTCGTCGGCATCGCCGAAGTCTGCGCGCTTGCCCATCCCGACAGCACCACCGACGATCCGCGCTGGGAATGTGTCGATATCCGCGCCTTCAAGGACGTGCCGAACCCGCCGACGCTGGAACAGGTCAAGGCCAATCCGAAACTCGCCGAGATGGCGCTGGTCAGGCTCGGGCGGCTTTCCGTGCAGCCGGTGACTCCGGCCGAATGGAAGGAAGTCTGCCGCATGGGCGGCCTGACGCCCGCTCCGTGACGGTCCTCACGCCGAACAGCGCGAAAAAGTTCATTCTCGACAACACGGCTCTGATGACGCCGCCGCACGTGCCGGAAATTTTTCTGCGCCTTGCCGATGAGGCGCATGACCTCTGGCAGCGAACCGAGGACGAGTTGGCCGAAATCGGCTTGCCGCCGCCCTTCTGGGCCTTTGCCTGGGCCGGTGGCCAGGGCCTTGCCCGCTATATCCTCGACAACCCGTCTGAAGTGCGCGGCAAACGTGTGCTCGACTTCGCTTCCGGCTCCGGGCTTGTCGCCATCGCCGCCGCCAAGGCCGGTGGTTCACAAGTGATCGCCGCCGACATCGACCCGTTCTGCGAGACGGCGATCCGCCTCAACGCCGAGGCCAACGGTGTTGCCATCGAGTTTTGCGGCACAGACTGCATCGGCACCGATGCCAGCTGGGATGTGATTTTAGCCGGCGACGTTTTCTACGACCGATCCTTCGCCGACACGCTGATGCCGTGGTTTTCGACGCTGAAGGCGCGCGGCGCCGACATCCTCGTTGGCGATCCCGGCCGCTCCTACATGCCCAAGGCCGGACTGGAGCCGCTGGCCGTCTACGAAGTGGCCGTGACGCGGGCGCTGGAGGATGCGCTGGTCAAGCGCACCACCGTCTGGCGCTTCGCTTGACGGCGCTGCCGAACAGGCGTTCCATCGCGGGATTGATTTGAGAATACGCATGTCGTTATCCCAAGACCGCGACATGCTTGAGGGGAGGACTTTATGGATTTTTCAGCAGTGAACTGGCTGGCGGTCGTTGTCGCGGCCGTGGTGGCGTGGCTGTTCGGCGCCGTCTGGTACATGGCTTTGAGCAAGCCGTGGCTGAAGGCGGCCAAGCTCGATCCGGCGACGATGAGCAAGTCGAAGCTGCCCTTCGTCATCTCCTTCATAGCCGAACTCATCATGGCGCTGGTTGTTGCTCTGGTTGTCGGGGCCATGACCGGCGGCGAGCCGGCCCTTACCGCCGGCCTGGTCTTCGGCTTCGTCCTCTGGCTGGGCTTCGTCGCCACGACGCTGACGGCCAACCACCGCTATGAGAATTTCGGCTGGGACCTGACCCTGATCGATGGCGGCCACTGGCTCGGCGTGCTTTTGATCATCGGCGCGGTGATCGGCTGGTTCGGTGCACCGGTCGTCGCCGGCTGAGGCCCTTCCAGAGTCGAGGATGACCTATAACTCGTCCCATGTCCGGCGCGTCGGGTCCGGCTGCGGGTTGTGGACTTCGCCCAGGATCCAGTCCTTGAACGCGATGATCCTGGCGTCGTTTGCCGATGCGGCTGGATAAACCAGGAAATAGGCGAACTCAGCCGCGACCTTGAGGCCGAGTTCGAATGGCCGCACCAGCCGTCCCTCCGACAGGTCGTTGGCCACCATGGCGAAATCGGCGAGCGCCACCGCATTGCCGTCGAGCGCCGCCTGCACCGCATCTGACGAAGAGCCGAAAACGATGGTCCGGCTGTCATCAAAATCGTCGATGCCTGCCGCCGCCATCCACATGCGCCAGTTCGGCCAGGTCACGCCCTGGCGCGCCCATACAATATGGGCAAGCGTGTGCCGGAACAGGTCGCGCGGCTCTCGAAGCGGTGGACCGGAGGTCAGCAAAGCCGGGCTGCACACCGGAATGATGATGTTGTCGAACAGACGGTGGCTGACAATGCCCGGATATTTCCCGGTGCCGAAGCGAATGCCGATATCGACGTCGTCGCGATCGAAATCGCGCACCTCATAGGTGATGTCGAAGCGAAGTTCGATCCCGGGTTGATGCTTGCGGAAATCGTCGACACGCCGCATTAGCCATTTGGTCGCAAATTGCGGGTCGAGCGTAATTTTCAGGAGCGCCATACCGCGCGTCATCTTTTGTGCCCGCGACACCGCCCGGTTGAGCAGGTCGAGCGCATCGAGCGAGGCTTCGAAAAGCACCGTGCCTGCCTCGGTCAACCGGATGGTCCGGCTGGTGCGGGTAAACAGAACGATGCCGAGCTGATCCTCGATTTCCTTGATCTGGTGGCTGACCGCCGCCGGCGTCAGCCCGAGCTCGTCCGCGGCCCGGGTGAAATTGAGGTGCCGGGCCGCCGCTTCCAGCGTCCTCAGTGCGCGGGTTCCGGGCAGCAGGCGGGCCAATCGATCTCCAAATAAAACTTGATGATATGGAGAAAACTACTCGTTTCTCCTTTGTCTTTCAATCCGACATGATGGGCGCAATCGAAACACCATCAAACCGGATTTGATATCCGGAGGAACGGATCACACCATGTCCACCGTCGCTTTTCATTCACCGATCGCCCGGCCGTCTTGGCTGCGCGCCGTGCTCGACTGGCTTCGTCACGCCAGGATCGCGATCCACCTCACCCAGCAAAATGTCGTCCACCAGGACGTCGAGGATCTCTCCGACCGCGAGCTGCGCGACATTGGCGGCGAACGCAAGGATGTCGCCCACGCCATGGACCGGGAGCTGGGCAGGCTGGGACTGCTGGATATTGGCTGGCAGAGGAATAGGCAGTGGTGAAAAGGCAGTAGGCAGTAGGGGAAAAATGAGACGGCACCGACACGCGGCCCTCCTGCCTCCTGCCTCCTGCCTCCTGCCTCCTGCCTCCTGCCTCCTGCCTCCTGCCTCCTGCCTACCTAACCACCCTCACCACCGTCCTGTCCGACACCAGCGGCAACAGCCGCGCCATCGTCCGCGCGGTTACCGCCACGCAGCCTTGCGTCGGCGTGAAGCCGGGACGCGCCAGGTGGAAGAAAATGGCGCTGCCGCGCCCGCGCTGGCGCGGCGCCATGTTCCAGTCGAGCACCAGGCAGGCGTCATAGAGGCGATCATCGCGCCGCATCCGCTCATGGCTGGCGCCGTAGGGGATTTTCACCGGCCGGTTGTAATTGCGGTCGTCCGGCACCTCGCACCAGCCGAGGTCTGGGCCGATCGGCGCCATTGCCAGCCGGGTTTTGCGGGCCGCCGGAAAATGATCGCCCCGAAAATATCCCGATAGAATCCGCATCTCGCCAAGCGGCGTCGCGCCATCGCCCTCGCGCTTGTTGGCGGAGATGCCGCCGCGTCCGAGCGCGCACGCGAACACCTTGCTGCCGGCCTGCAAAATCCCCTGGCTTGGGTTGCCGGGCCTCGCCCGTACCACCAGCACCCGCAGCCCTTTAGGCAAAATTGCGCCGGCTGCATTGCGAACGCGTTTTTTCTTGTATGATCGTGTCACGGAACAAATCACTGTGATCGGACTGTTGCGCCGGTCAGCTTCCGCATAAATGGGGGTCGGTCAACTGAAAATTCTTTTCAAAACAACGGATTGATCCATGACATCACGTACCATTCTTATCGTTGACGACGATGACGACCTGCGCGGAACCCTCGTCGAGCAACTAGCCCTTTACGAAGAATTCGACGTCCTGCAGGAAGCGACCGCCGCCAAAGGTGTTGCTGCTGCGCGCGGTGGGCTCATCGACCTGCTCATCATGGATGTCGGCCTGCCCGACATGGATGGCCGCGAGGCAGTGAAGATCCTGCGCAAGGGCGGCTACAAGGCGCCGATCATCATGCTGACCGGCCACGACACCGATTCCGACACGATTCTGGGCCTCGAGGCCGGCGCCAACGACTATGTCACCAAGCCGTTCCGCTTCGCCGTGCTGCTTGCCCGTATCCGTGCGCAACTGCGCCAGCACGAGCAGAGCGAGGACGCCACCTTCTCGGTCGGTCCCTATACGTTCAAGCCCAGCCAGAAGCTTCTGATCGACCAACGCGGCGCCAAGGTGCGGCTGACGGAGAAAGAGGCCTCGATCATCAAATATCTCTATCGCGCCGACCAGAAGGTGGTAACGCGCGACGTCTTGCTCGAGGAAGTGTGGGGCTACAATTCCGGCGTCACCACGCACACGCTGGAAACCCACGTCTACCGGCTGCGCCAGAAGATCGAGCGCGATCCTTCCAATGCTGAAATTCTTGTGACAGAAAGCGGCGGCTACAAGCTGGTTCCTTAAACATTTCATTATTCAATAGGCGGTCGGGGCGGGACTGTTTCGGGTACGATCCGGCTGGAGGGGCCTGGATCGACCCGCGCATCGGCCCAAAATCGATTCGGTTTTGGGGAAGAACGCTGCGCAGATTGAAAATGTTGGAGCGTCTTTGCGCGACCAGGAGGACGCGCGGCGCTCTAAGGGAGGGATTGGACTGACCGTTCGGGGACGCAGCTAGAGATGGCGTTGGATGACGACATCCGCATCCTGTCTGCCGTGAAGCTCTTTGAGGGTTTCACGCAGGAACAGCTGCGTCTGCTCGCCTTCGGCGCCGAAGCCACGCATCTGCAGGCCGACCGCAAGCTGTACCGCGAAGACGACGAAGCCGATTCAGCCTATATCGTGGTCAGTGGGAAGATCGTGCTCTACCGCGAGCAGGATGGCGACCGCATCCCGATCGGCACCGCCGGTCCGGGCACGATCCTGAGCGAACTGGCGCTGATCGCCGACTCAAGGCGACTGACCAGCGCCTCGGCCGAGACCGATTCGGAAGTGATCCGCCTCAGCCGCAAGATGTTCCGCCGCATCCTCGAGGAGTACCCCGACGTGGCGGTGAAACTGCACCAGCACATCCTCGACGATTTCCAGGCCATGATCGCCCGCATAGAGAAGCTGGCGCCGCGGTTTGGCGAATAAGTCTAATTACCGTCTCGAACGGGTTTTGGCCTGAACAGGCACCAGAATGGCTTTCCGGGTGCAAGTTCACCTTGGCCGAGGAGTTGAAACCCGCAACGCTCATAGAAAGCCAAATTCTTTCGTTGTGCGGTTTCGAGAAACGTCCCTTCCGAGACAGGATCTCTTTCGGCAAGATCGCAATAGGCCTTGATGAGCGAGCCGCCAGCCCCTTTTCCCTGCATTGAGGGGTGAACGCCCAAGACCCCAAGATAGAAATGCGGTTCCTGCGGCTTGTATTTCTCGCTGATGGCGTCAGCCCTATCGAAGCGGGAAGCCATCGATGCCTGCCTTTGCTGAAGCAGAGCCCATCTCTCCTGGTGAGCCGGAAGCCATTCATGCCGCTGCGTATCATAGCCCATCACCGCACCAAGGATGCGACCCTCGCTCTTTAGCAACAGCACAGGCATTCCAAGCGCCAAGCGCGCCGCCATCAGGATCGAGAAGAACTCCGTCACCAGGTACTGACGCTGCGGAGGATCGAAGAAAAAACTCATCTGCGGATCATCGGCAAAGGCAGCCGCCAGACAGTCGGCCGCCGATGTCACATCCGGCTCTCGCGCTGCCACTATCTCCATTCAACGACCCCTTTGGCTCGCGGACGACTCCAGATCGAACCGCGCAATCACCGGCACATGGTCCGACGGTCGCTCCCAGCCGCGCGCGGCGCGAAGGATCTCGTAGCCGGCAAAATTGGGCACCAGGTTCGGCGACGACCAGACATGGTCGAGCCGCCGGCCACGGTTTGAAGCTTCCCAGTCCTGCGCCCGGTAGCTCCACCAAGTGTAGAGCTTTTCTTCAAGCGGCACGGTGAGCCGCATCAGGTCGACCCAGTCGCCGGCGATCCGCATCGCCTCGAAATTTTCCGTCTCGATCGGCGTGTGGCTGACGACGTTGAGCAATTGCTTGTGCGACCAGACATCGTGCTCCAGCGGCGCGATGTTGAGGTCGCCGACCAGGATCGAGGCTGACACCTCATCATGCGCGGCGCGGATGGCGTTCATCTCGGCGACGAAATCCAACTTGTGCCGGAACTTGCTGTTGATCTCGGGATCGGGCTCGTCGCCACCGGCCGGCACATAGAAATTGTGGATGAGGATCGCCTTGCCGCCGGCCTGTACCTTGACCGACAAATGCCGACTGTCGTCGATCTCGCAGAAGCGCCGCTTTTCGACCACCTCGATCGGCCGCCGCGCCACCGTCGCCACGCCGTGATAGCCCTTCTGGCCATGGAAGGCGATGTGCTCGTAGCCCGCCTTGCGGAAGGCTTTTTCCGGAAACAGCTCGTCGGGAACCTTCGTCTCCTGCAGGCAGAGCACATCAGGCGCCTGCTCCGCCAGCAGCCGCTCGACGATCGGCATGCGCAGGCGCACGGAGTTGATGTTCCAGGTGGCGATGGAAAAGGGCATGCAGGAGTCCGGTTCGAGGCAGCGAAAATCCCGCCGGGACAGCCCGACAGGACATTGTGCCTATGAAATTGGTCCTGGAACTACTGCCAGCCACACGATCTAAAAACAAGCGGGCGTTAACCGCCAACGGGGCAGGAGGAATGCCCGCAGCGGCAGAACACTATCTGGTCTTGGTGTTCAGCTCGCGGTTCGCCGTATAATCGATGGCAAAGGTATCCGCAGGGAAGCTGACGCCTTCCTTGGTGTTGTAGATCATCACCGTGGTGTCCTTGCCCTGTGCGTCGGTGATGGTCCACTGGCGCAGATCATAGGATTTCGGATCGAACATCATGGTGATCTTCGAATTGCCGAACACCGACTTGTCGGCGAGTTGGATGGTGGTGAGGTCGCTCTCTTCCTTGATCGATTTGACGCGCCCGCCGGAGAGGTCGATCCGGTTGTCGAGCAACAGCTTCAGCGGCGTCTTCGACAGCGGATAGAGATCGGACGTGTTCAGCCGCTTGTTGAGGATGACCACCGACTTGCCGTCGGAAATCACCCGGAAATTCGACTTGCCCTCATAGTTGAAGCGGATTTTGCCCGGCCGCTCGAGGAAGAACTTGCCGCCGGTCTGCTGGTTGTTGGGCCCGAACTGGACGAACTCGCCGCTCATCGATTTGACCGAGGAGAAGTGGTCGGCGATCTTTTGCGCCGTCGGCGGCACCGCCGCCTGCGCAGAGGCCAGAAGCTGGAACCCCGGCATGACATTGACGGCCGCGGCGCCGGCAAGAACCAGGCCAAGGCCGAGCAGCTGGCGGCGGTTTGGAGCGAAATCGCTGAGCGCGGAAGGATCGTTTTTCATGCCGGTCACTCTCGTGTGGTGTGTGTCTCGTTGCAGTCCGTGGACCCCCAGTTAGACTTAAGTTTGGCGGCCGAACGGCACTCTGTCGCTTGAACGCGCCAAAAGGTTCAAGGTTGCCGCCGGGCGGTCTTTGCCCCGGCGCTATTGGCCAATCAGAACTTGTCGTCCTCCGTCGGCACCAGGATCTCGCGTTTGCCGGCATGGTTGGCCGGGCCGACAATGCCTTCCTTCTCCATCTTCTCGATGATCGACGCCGCGCGGTTGTAGCCGATGCCGAGCCGGCGCTGGATGTAGCTGGTCGAGGCCTTGCCGTCGCGCAGCACCACGGCCACCGCCTGGTCGTAGGGATCGTCGGAATCCTCGAAATTACCGCCACCGCCGCCGCCGCCCTTGCCTGACGGCTCGTCGTCATCGTCTTCGCCGTCATCTTCGGTGATGGCGTCGAGATATTCGGGCACGCCCTGCAGCTTCAGATGCGCGACGATCCTCTCGACCTCGTCGTCGGAAACGAACGGACCGTGCACGCGCTGGATGCGGCCGCCGCCGGCCATGTAGAGCATGTCGCCCATGCCCAGCAGCTGCTCGGCGCCCTGCTCGCCCAGAATGGTGCGGCTGTCGATCTTCGACGTCACCTGGAAGGAGATGCGGGTGGGGAAATTGGCCTTGATGGTGCCGGTGATGACGTCGACGGACGGGCGCTGGGTGGCCATGATGACATGGATGCCGGCGGCGCGCGCCATCTGCGCCAGGCGCTGCACCGCGCCTTCGATGTCCTTGCCGGCGACCATCATCAAATCGGCCATCTCGTCGATGATAACGACGATATAGGGCATCGGCTCGAGGTCGAGATTCTCGGTTTCGTAGATCGCCTCGCCGGTCTGGCGGTCGAAGCCGGTCTGCACGGTGCGCGAGATTTTTTCGCCCTTCTTCTCGGCCAATTGCACGCGCGCGTTGAAGCCGTCGATGTTGCGCACGCCGACCTTGGACATCTTGCGGTAGCGGTCTTCCATCTCGCGCACGGTCCATTTCAGCGCCACCACCGCTTTCTTCGGATCGGTGACGACAGGCGTCAAAAGGTGCGGGATGCCGTCATAGACCGAGAGTTCAAGCATCTTCGGATCAATCATGATCAGCCGGCAGTCCTGCGGCGTCAGCCGGTAGAGTAGCGACAGGATCATGGTGTTGATGGCGACCGATTTGCCGGAGCCGGTGGTGCCGGCGACCAGCACGTGCGGCATCTTGGCTATGTCGACGATGACCGCCTCGCCATTGATGGTCTTGCCCAGCGCCAGCGCCAGCTTGGCCTTGGTCGTTTCGAAATCGCGGCTGGCCATGATCTCCCTGAGATAGACGGTCTCGCGCTTGGCATTCGGCAGTTCGATGCCGATGGCGTTGCGGCCGGGCACCACGGCGACACGGCAGGCGATGGCGCTCATCGAACGGGCGATGTCGTCGGACAGGCCGATGACGCGCGACGATTTGATGCCGGGCGCCGGTTCCAGCTCATAGAGCGTGACCACCGGGCCGGGCCGGACGGCAATGATCTCACCCTTGACGCCGAAATCCTCAAGCACGCCTTCGAGCAGGCGCGCATTCTGCTCCAGCGCGTCCTTGGACAGGCTGGCGTCGCGCACCACATTCTTCGGCTCGGACAGGAAATGCAGCGATGGCATTTCGAAGGTCTCCGAGCCGATCAGCGAGGTCTGCGCCTCGCGCTGGACGCGGGCGCCAGGAGCGGGACGCGGCGCAGGTGCTGCAACACGGGTCACAGCATCGGAGCGGAAGTTCTGCACCTTGGCATTCGGCGCGGCACGGCGTTGGACCGGCTCGTCGTCGAGATCGACCTCTTCGTCACCATTGTCGAACCCGGCATCGAGGACGTCGTCATCGTCCGGATCGACGGAAACGCTGCGGTCATTGACCATGGCGGCGAAGAATTCCGGCTCGACGCGGGCTCGGCCATCCGGGCTCATCCGCGCTTCGGCGAATTCCGCCGATTCGACCCGTTCGGCGGCACGGCGCCATGCGGTGGAGCGCTGCTCCATCTCCGGTTCGTACTCGTCGCGCTCCTGCTGGCGACGTACGGCCCGGCGATGCATCCAGGCACGGAACGACAGCCACCAGTGCGTAATTGCGCCGAGCGCCAATATGCCTTCGTCGCCCTCGTCCTCGTCTTCGTCGAAGAGCAGGTCGTCCTCTCGGGGATCGGGCTCGGCAGTCCGCTCCATGACGGCAAAGCCGTTCTTGCGCGCAATCAGCGCCGAGCCATAGGCAAACAGCCACAGCGCCGGCGCAATGAGCAGGATCGCAATGATGCTGGCAACGAGGCCGGTCGGGTAGCCGCCAATGAGCAGGCCCGGGATGTTAAGCACCATGTCGCCGAACACGCCCCCGAGGCCGGTCGGCAGCGGCCAGGTCTTGGGCGGCACCACGCAGCCGGCCATCGCCGCTGCAAGCAGCGCGAAGCCGAACCAGGCGAGGCCGCGCTTCGGCAGCCTGTCGACGCCACGCGCCGAAAACAGGAGAAAGCCCCAGATCACCGCCGGCACCAGCGCGGCAACGGCGGCGAGGCCGAAGAACTGCATGGCGAGGTCGGAGAACACCGCGCCCGCATAGCCCATGGCGTTGGTGACGATGTTGTCGGTGGCGTGCGAGAAGCTTGGATCGGCGACGTTCCAGGTGGCCAGCGCCGCGACCCCAAAGGCGACCAGCATAAACAGGCCGGCGCCGACCAGCCGCCCGACCTGGCGCCGCGCGAATGCCTGGATGCCGTGCCCCGTATCGGTCAGCGCGAGCGGTGCTGAAGCCCCTGAACGCATGCTCTTCCCCGTCTGTTTTTGCCTGGCCGGGCGCATGACGCACTCCGGCAGATTCGAACGCCAGACTATCGGGGGGAAGGTTAAGGCCGCATTAACTATAAGGCCGTGGGCAACGATCTTGCACAGAGCGCGCCACGGCCGTTTCGACTCATGCCTGCTGCGACAAAGGGATGCCAGCGGTGACACGGGACAGTTTTTAACGCTTTGACAGCGTCGGCTTCTCATAGGCTTTTTTCATGGTGAGACGTCCTGTTCGAGTGAGGTCGCGAATCTCGCGATCTTCCACGAGGTGCCACACCGGTCCGGCGCTTGCATCCCCCGCGCGGGGACGCTGGGGCCATCACTTGCGTCGATCATCAGTTGGCGCCGCCGGGCGCCCGGATGACGGTAATGCAAAAAAAGAGGCCCGGAATGACCCGGGCCTCAAAGCGTGAGCCCTTTTCGGGAGCGTCACGACGGGATGGGAGAATGCGGGGGCGGCCGAGGCCGCCCCCCGGAAGGCTTACGAGTGATAGGCCGCTTCGCCATGCGAGGTCAGGTCGAGGCCTTCGCGCTCGGCATCGGCCGTCGGCCGCAGACCGATGATCAGGTCAACGATCTTGTAGAGGATGGCGCTGCCGATGCCCGACCACAGCAGGGTCACCAGGACGCCCTTGCCTTGCGCCAGAAGCTGTGTGGCCGTGCCGGCATAGCCGGCGGCGAAGTCGGCGGTCGAATAATCGACGATGCCGGCGCCGCCGAGGGCGGGATTGACCAATATGCCTGTGCCGAGCGCACCGATGATGCCACCGATGCAATGGACACCGAAGACATCGAGGCTGTCGTCATAGTCGAACGTGTTCTTCACCACCGAGACGAAGAAATAGCAGACGAAGGTGGCGACGATGCCAAGCACGATGGCGCCCATCGGACCGGCAAAACCGGCCGCCGGCGTGACCGCGACGAGGCCGGTGACCGCACCCGAAACAGCGCCGAGCATGGAGGCTTTGCCGCGCAGCAGCGATTCAAGCACGATCCAGGTCACTGCCGCCGCCGCCGTGGCGACGAAGGTGTTGATCATGGCCAGCACCGCATAGGCGTTCGCTTCGAGGTTCGAACCGGCGTTGAAGCCGAACCAGCCGACCCACAGCAGCGAGGCGCCGACCATTGTCAGCGTCATCGAGTGCGGCGCCATGATGTCCTTCTTGTAGCCGATGCGCTTGCCGATCATCAGCGCGCCGACGAGGCCGGCAATGCCCGCATTGATGTGAACGACCGTGCCGCCGGCGAAATCGATGGCGCCGAAGCTGAAGATCAGGCCGGACGGGTCGGCATAGGCGCTCGGCCCCCCCCAGAACCAGACCATGTGCGCGATCGGGAAGTAGATGACCGTCACCCAGAGGATAACGAAAAGGATCAAGGCGGAGAATTTGACGCGTTCGGCGAAGGCGCCAACGATCAGGGCCGGCGTGATGCAGGCGAAAGTCATCTGGAAGACAACGAACACCAGTTCAGGAATGGCGACGCCCTTGCTGAAGGTTTCCGACAGCGTCGACACATTGACGCCGGAGAGAAACATCTTGGAGAGGCCGCCGACGAAGGCGTTGCCCGGGGTGAAAGCGAGGCTGTAGCCGTAGAAAACCCAGATGATCATGACCACGCTGGTGATGGTGAAGACCTGCATCAGCACCGACAGCATGTTCTTGGTGCGAACCAGGCCGCCGTAGAAAAGCGCAAGGCCGGGAATGGTCATCAACAGCACCAGCACGGTGGAGATCATCATCCACGTGGTGTCGCCCTTGTCGACGGTAAAGGCCGGCGCTGCTGGCGCTGCCGCGACCACGGCGGGTGCCGCTTCCTGCGCCAAGGCAGCAACCGTGCCCAATGCTCCGAGCGCGAACGAGCCCAGCAGCGCGGAGCGCGCCACTGTCTTCAAGGTGGAAGGAATATTCATTGAACTCTCCATTGGAATACGTGTTCGCCGCTTAGAGCGCGTCGGTGTCTGTTTCGCCGGTACGGATGCGCACCGCCTGATCGATGCCGAAGACGAAGATCTTGCCGTCGCCGATCTGGCCGGTCTTGGCTGCCGCCGTGATGGCTTCGACGGCCTTGTCGACCAGGTCGGTGCTGACCGCGACTTCGATCTTGATTTTCGGCAGGAAACTGACCGCGTATTCCGCACCGCGATAGATTTCCGTGTGTCCCTTCTGACGCCCGTAGCCTTTGACTTCGGTGACGGTCAGGCCCTGGATGCCGACGGCGGTGAGCGCTTCGCGCACCTCGTCGAGCTTGAACGGCTTGATGATTGCCATCACGATTTTCATAAGGTTTCACCCTTTGCTGTTGCGGTCCCCCGCGTTTTACACCTTCACCGATCCCAAAGAGCCCGGAGAGTGCCCAACAGGATTCAAGCTCCGTGCCAATTGCCGAAGCAGTGTTTTAACTCATTGTAAACAAACAGATTGACCGGGCCGCAGCAGCGCGGTGCACATTGTCACCGGGCAGTCACTGATTAAAAAATGGGCAATTTTTAGAAAATGCCTATTCGGCAGGCGGACGCTTCAGGCGGATCAGGCCTTCCTGGGCAACCGAGGCGATCAGCGTGCCGTCACGGGCAAACAACGAGCCGCGGGTGAAGCCGCGCGACCCTTGCGTCGACGGGCTGTCCTGCGTGTACAGGATCCAGTCGTCGAGCGGATGGCTGCGGTGAAACCACATGGCGTGGTCGAGGCTCGCCGCCTGGATGTCGCGGTCGAAAATGGCGCGTCCGTGCGCAAAGGTCGAAGTGTCCAGCAACGTCATGTCCGAGAGGTAGGAAAGCACCGCAGCCTGTATGCCGCGGTCGGCCGGCACCGGGCCGGTGGTGCGGATCCAGATGTTCTGCTGCGGCTCCAGCTTTTCGCGGCTGGTGTAGTGTTTCAGCATCACCGGCTTCATCTCGATCGGCCGGTCGCGCTCCCAGTAGCGCCTGATGCCGTCCGGCACCGCCTCGCCGAATTTGCCCAGCAATTCACGCTGCGACAACAGGCTGTCGGGCGCCGGCACGTCGCGCGGCATCGGCAGCTGATGCTCCAGTCCCACCTCGTCCTGCTGGAACGAGGCCTCCAGCGAAAAGATCGCCTGGCCATGCTGGATCGCCACCACGCGGCGCGTGGTGAAGGAGCCGCCGTCGCGGATGCGGTCGACCTCGTAGACGATCGGCACCTTGGTGTCGCCCGGCCGCATGAAATAGCCGTGCAGGGAATGCACATGGCGCTCGGGCTCGACCGTGCGCTGGGCGGCGACCAGCGCCTGGGCGATGGTCTGGCCGCCGAAGACGCGCTGCCAGTCGAGCTTTGGGCTGCGACCACGGTACAGATTGTGTTCCAGCTGCTCGAGGTCGAGAATGCTGAGAAGCTCGTCCATGGCCGCTGTCATGCTTCGTGACCTCGCCTTAAAGATGCTATGGCGGTTTCGGACAGGAATGGCAGGCAGTCAAGGCCGCAATGTCCCCATGGAGGCAGGGCGGTCATGGCTTCGAAAGGAATTGACATGGCAGACCGCAAGACGGATGCAAAAAACTCGCTCGATGTGCTGATCGCCGGCGCCGGCTATGTTGGCCTCGCCGCCGCCGTCTCGCTGAAACAGGCGCGGCCGAACCTGGCGGTTGCCGTCGTCGATGCAGCTCCAGCCGGCGTCTGGCAGAAGGACGGCCGCGCCTCGGCGATCGCCGCCGCCGCTTGCCGCATGCTCGACCAGCTCGGCGTCTGGCAGGAAATCGTCGGCCACTCGCAAGCTATCACCGAAATGATCGTCACCGATTCGCGAACCGCCGATCCGGTGCGCCCGGTGTTCCTCACCTTCGACGGCGAGGTCGCGCCGGGCGAACCGTTCGCCCACATGGTCGCCAACCGGGATCTGAACGGCGCCTTGCGCCGCCGCGCGCAAAAGCTTGGCATCGATATCATCGAAGGTGTCGCGGTCAGCGCCTTCGACACGAACGGCGCCGGCGTCACCGTGCATCTGGCCGACGGCGCGACGCTCAAAGCGCGGCTGCTTGTCGCCGCCGACGGCGTCAATTCGAAATTGCGCGACATGGCTGGCATCAAGACGGTGAAATGGGAATATGGCCAGTCCGGCATCGTCTGCACGGTGGCGCATGAGCGCCCGCACAATGGCCGCGCCGAGGAGCATTTCCTGCCCGCCGGCCCGTTTGCCACTTTGCCGCTGAAGCCGACCGAGGACGGCACCAACCGTTCATCGCTGGTCTGGGTCGAACGCTCCGAGGATGCCGAAAAACTGGTGGCCGGCGACGACCTCGTCTTCGAGCATGAGCTGGAACTCCGCTTCGGCCTCAAGCTCGGCGAGATCCGCGTCACCGACAAGCCACGCGCCTGGCCGCTCGGCCTGACCCTCGCGCGCGCCTTCGTCGCCCCGCGCATCGCGCTTGCCGGCGACGCCGCCCACGGCATCCACCCGATTGCCGGCCAGGGCCTCAATCTCGGCTTCAAGGATGTGGCGGCGCTGGCCGAAGTGATTGTCGAGGCCGATCGCCTTGGGCAGGACATCGGCGCGCTCGACGTGCTCGAGCGCTACCAGCAATGGCGCCGCTTCGACACCGTGCAGATGGGCGTCACCACCGATGTGCTGAACCGGCTATTTTCCAACGACATCGGCCCGCTGCGCCAGCTCCGCGACATCGGCCTCGGCCTCGTCGAACGCATGCCCCGGCTGAAGGAGTTCTTCATCCGCCAAGCGTCGGGGCTGTCGGGCGACACGCCAAAGCTGCTCAAGGGTGAGGCGATTTGAAGCCCTCACGGTGCGAGCGACAGATTATCGAAGGTCAGCGCCGCCCCTCATTGCCCTGCCGGGCATTTCTCCCCGTATAGTGACGGGGAGAAAGGGCTTACCGCACCCTCGGCACTATTTCTTGCAACGCTGGAGATTAGCGAAATCATCGATGAGAGCGCCCCCTCTCCCCGTCCCTATACGGGGAGAGGATGCCGGCAGGCAGGTGAGGGGCAGCGCAAACGCTGGCCATGGATTCAAATCTGAAGCAACCGCCCCGAATATCGGCACACCTCAGTTCACCTCGAAACCCAGCTTCTGCCGCAGCCGCAGCATGCGCTGGTCGGCGACCTTGAAGCTCTGCTCGCCACCTTGCGCGACGCGGTTCAGCATCTGCAGCAGATCTTCCCGCTCGTGCGGATCGAGGCGCTCGCGCAGGAAAGGCGCCAGCTTGTCGATGACGATGGTCGTGTCGTCGATCTGCGCCGAGGCCCACTTGGCGTAGACGACGGCCTCGTCGGTTTTCTTCTGGTTCTCGGCAATCTGCGAAATCACTTCGCGGATGATGGTTTCGCGCTTCGGCAGGATCGGGCCGTGCTCCGCAGCCATGGCAGTGATCAGCGTTGCCGCCGCCACGACCGGGTCGTCGATCGCCGTCAGCGGCGACAGCGCCGCCTGCTTGCGCAGCTTCTTGCGGCGGATGTTGCCCTGGACGCGCCCGACGACATCGGCGACCTCGCGCGCGGCGTCGTTCATGGCCTTCATGCGGTACCACCAGAACGCCGCCGCTCCCAGCACGCCGAGAAGAGCAATCAGAAAAGGCATGTCGAAAATTCCCCCAAAATCCCGGCGACGATAAGAGAACTCCGACGTTGCTTCAACACGCAAGAATTGCGGCTGGTTAAGAAAACAGAGGGTTTCCCCCTGGAGCACCGACACCGGGACCGAACATCTTGTTTTCAGGTCGCCGGCCGCAAAGCCAATCAGACGATGCCCCTTTTGCGATAACGCCATTATCCGGCTCAGCACCCCTCATGCAAGAAATTTCACTGCATGATTTTTAATGCATACTCATTGACACGCAAAAAATCCCGGCCTACTCAAGTTCGCCAGAGATTTCACATGATGAAATTTCTTGCAAGCTGACGCGACGAGGCTTTCATCGTCGGGGAACCCGGAGGAGAGAATGAACAGGATTGGGCTGGCGGGCGTATTGAGCGCCGCCGTGATGACGCTGACCCTGGCGATGCCAGGCGCAGCGTCGGCAGAGAGCAAGTTTCAGTGCAAGCCGGATGAGACCTATGTGATGAACGTCATGGTCTCCGCGCATCCTTATTGGGTGCCGGTCTACCAGGGCTTCAAGCAGGCAGCAGCGGCGATGGGCTGCAAGACCGTGTTTTCGGGCACGCCGGACTATGACATCGCCAAGCAGATCGCGTCCTTCGAACAGGATCTGATCAAGAAGCCGGCCGGCGTGCTGCTGCACCCGATGCAGGCCGATCCGTTCATCGAGCCGATCAACCGCGCCATCGAAAACGGCACCACCGTCGTCACCTTCGCCGCCGACTCGCCGAAGTCCAAGCGCGTGTCCTACATCACCTCGGACAATCTGGCGGAAGCCAAGTTTGCCGCCGAGGAGATCGTCAAGCAGGTCGGCGACGATGCCGAATACGGCGTGCTGGAGAACCCCGGCCAGAGCAACCACGATCTGCGCGTCACCGCCTTCATCGATTACCTCGCCAAGAACTATCCGAAGATGAAGCTGGTGGGACGCCAGGCCTCCAACCAGGACACCAATGTCGCCAACAAGGCGGTGGCCTCGATGCTGCAGGCCAACCCGAACCTGAAGGCGCTGTGGATTCCGGAAGCCGGTTCGGCAGAAGGCGCGGTCGCTGCCGTTCTCGAAGCCAAGGCCAAGGTGCTGATCATGCACGCCGACATCACCCCGGCGACGCTGGAACAGATCAAGGCCGGCAACATCCACATGGCGTTGAGCCCGAACCAGGGCATGCAGGGCTATCTCGGTTTCGTCGCCACTTTCATGGCGGCGCACCCCGAGCTGATCGACCCGTTCAACGACTACAAGACGTCGGGCTACAACCCGATGAGCATCCCCTTCGCCGATAACGGCTTTGCCGTCATCACCAAGGAGAATGCCGACTCATTCGACCTGAACAAATACATGCAAGGCCGCGATCCCAGCTGATCCGTCCCAATTGAGCAGCCGCGCCGTCAGGCGCGGTTGCCTCACCCTTCCCAGGCGAGCGCACAAGTGGAAACTCCGGCCCTTCTCACAATATCCGGCCTCAGCAAATCGTTCGGCCCTGTCCGGGCGTTGCGTGATGTCTCCTTCGAGCTGCGCGCCGGCGAAATCCACGCCATCGCCGGCGAGAACGGCGCCGGCAAGTCGACGCTGATGAAGGTCATCGACGGCATCCTGCCGCCCGACAGCGGCGACATCCAGGTCGACGGCCGCTCCGTGTCGATCCCCTCGCCGCTGGCGGCGCAGAAGCTCGGCATCGGCTTCGTGCATCAGGAGATTGCGCTCTGCCCCGATGTCTCGGTGGCCGAAAACATCTTCATGTCGATCACCAACGCCAGCGAGGCGCTGCTGATGAACTACCGCGACCTCGAGAAACGCGCAGCGGCAATCCTGGCGCGGCTCGGCAACATCGATCCGACCGCGATGGTGCGCAGCCTGTCGATTTCCCAGCAGCAGCTGGTCGAGATCGCCAAGGCGCTGACGCTCGACTGCCGCATCCTCATCTTCGACGAACCGACCGCAGCGCTGACCGAGCGCGAGGCCAAGAAACTGTTCGAGATCATTCACCAGCTTGCCGGCGAAGGCATCGGCATCATCTATATCTCGCACCGCATGGCCGAGATCTTCGACAATTGCGACCGCGTCACGGTGCTGCGCGACGGCCAGTACATCACCACGCTCGACATCCCAGCGACGACGCCCGAACAGGTGGTGGCGTCCATGGTTGGCCGCGTCATCGACAGCCTCTATCCCGAGAAGCTGCGCGACGACGAAAGGTCCGAAGACATCCTGCTCGAGGTCAGCAACCTCTGCGAGGCTCGCACCTTTCGCGACATCAGCTTCCAGCTGCGCAAGGGCGAGATCCTCGGCATTGGCGGCCTGATCGGCGCCGGCCGCAGCGAGATCGTCAAGGGCATCTGCCGGCTGGAGGGTCAGGTCACCGGCGATGTCAGCCTGCACGGCAAGCCGCTGTCGCTGACCCACTATGGCGACAGCATCGCCGCAGGGATCGTCTACCTCTCGGAGGACCGCAAGGGCGACGGGCTGTTCCTCGACATGTCGATCGCCGCCAACATCTCAGCACTCGCGGTCGACCGCATCGCCACCCGCTTCGGCCTCATCAACGAGCGGCGCGAGAAGCAGCGGGCCGAGACCATCGGCAGGCAGCTGTCGCTGAAATGCGGCCATGTCGGGCAGCCGGTTTCGACGCTGTCGGGCGGCAACCAGCAGAAGGTGGCGATCGCCAAGATGCTGTCGGTCGACCCCAAGGTGATCTTCCTCGACGAGCCGACGCGCGGCGTCGATGTCGGCGCCAAGGCCGAGATCCACCGCATCCTGCGCAAGCTGGCGCGTGACGGCGTCGGCATCGTGGTCATCTCGTCCGAGTTGCCGGAACTGATCGGCGTCTGCGACCGGGTGCTTATCGTGCGCGAGGGCCGTATCACCGGCGAGGTCACCGGCGACGCGATGACGGAAGAAAACATCATGGTCCTGGCATCGCTTGCCGATGAAGACCGGGAACGGAGCGCCGCATGAGCATCGTGGGGGAAAGCATGGACAGCGCGACGCGAGCCGCCCGGATGGGTCTCGGCGAAAGGCTTGGCGGCCTGATCAGGATGCGCGAGATCGGCCTGATCCTGATCATCGCCGTGCTGTTTGCCGTCATGTCGTTCGCTTCACCCTATTTCCTGACCTGGGACAATATGCGGGCGATGGCGATGGCCTTCGCGGTCGAAGGCATTGTCGTCGTCGGCATGACCATCCTGCTGATTTCGGGCGGCATCGACCTTTCGGTCGGCTCGGTCACCGCACTCGCCATGGTGATCGCCGGCCTGCTGTTCCTCGGCGGTGTCGACCCCTGGCTGGCGTCACTGGCAGCGATTGCAGCCTGCGCCGGCATCGGCGCCTTCATGGGGTTCTTCGTCACCAGAGTGGGGCTGCACCACTTCATCGTCTCGCTGGCGGTGATGGTGATTGCACGCGGCCTCTGCCTGCTCGGCACCGGCGGCCGGCCGCTCGGGCTCTATACGCTGCCGCCCGAGTTCAAATTCATCGGCCAGGGCGCCATTGGCGGCATTCCGGTCGTCATCATCATCTTCATCGTCTTCACCGTCCTGTCCGACTTCATGCTGCGCCGCACGACGATGTTCCGCAAAGTCTTCTATACCGGCAGCAATGAGAAGGCGGCGGCCTATTCCGGCATCCGCACCAAGAAGGTCGTGTTCCTGACGACGACGCTCTGCTCGACGCTGTGCGGCTTTGCCGGGGTCATCTACATGGCCCGCTTCGGTTCGGCCCAGCCGACATTCGGCGCCGGCATGGAGCTGAACGTCATTGCCGCGGCGGTGATCGGCGGCGCCAGCCTGACCGGCGGCTCCGGCACAATTCTCGGCGCCATCCTCGGCACCATCCTGCTCTCCGTCGTTTCAAGCTCGCTAGCCCTGCTCGACGTGTCCGTCTATTGGCAGGACATCATCCGCGGGTCCATTCTGCTGACGGCGGTCACCGCCGATTACTACTTCAACAAGCGGCGGGGCTGAGATGGCGGACGGCAGGGAAGATTTCGAGGCGATCCGGCAGATCCACACGGTGCTGGTGCTGCACTTCGTCGACGGCATGAAGCAGAACGACATAGCCGCGGCGCTCAATCTGTCGGCGTCCAAGGTCAATCGCCTGATTGCCCAGGGTCGCAAGCTCGGCATGCTGAGGATCGCGGTCGAGAGCCCGTTCCAGCGTTTGGTCGATATCGAAAAGCAATTGATCGAAGTCGCCCAATTGGCGGGCGCGATCGTGACGCCAACCGTGGCCGGCAGTCCCGACAGCACGCTGCAGCAGGTGGGACGCGCGGCGGCCAACCAGCTGCTCGAGACCTTGCGTGACGGCGACGTCATCGCCATTACCGGCGGCAAGGCGATCAGCGCCCTGGTCGAGAACCTGCAGCCGGAGCGCGCCTTCGACATCACCGTCGTGCCGCTGACCGGCGGTGTGCAGGGTAAGCACTATACCGACGTCAACCATCTGGCGACGCGGCTGGCCGAGCGGCTCGGCGGCTCCAGCATGCTCTTGCATGCGCCGCTGTTCGCCGAAAGCCGCGAGCAGCGCGATCTGCTGCTGCAGATGGCCTCGGTGCGCGAAATCTTCGACCTGGCGCGCAAGGCCGCGATCGCGCTCGTCGGCGTCGGGTCGATCCAGACGCCGGGATCGAGCTATTACGACCTCCACCCGGGCCTCGACCCCGATCGCGAAAAGCTCGCCGCCAGCGGTGCGGTCGGTGAGTTCCTTGCGCATCTCATCCGCGACGACGGCACGCTGGCCGACTACCCGCCCAATGACCGCCTTGTGGCGCTGGCGCCTTCGGAGCTCGGCCGCTGCCGGTCCGTGATGGGCGTGGCCAGCGGCGCCGAAAAAGTCTGGCCGATACGCGCCGCACTGCGCGGCGGTTATCTGAAATCACTGGTCGTCGACGAAGAGACGGCCAACGCAGTCCTGAGCAATGCGGGGAGCATACGCAATGTCGCCTGAAATGTTGACGCGCACCATTGGCGCGTCGGGAATCTCCGCCTCCGCGATTGGCCTAGGCACCTGGGCCATCGGCGGTTGGATGTGGGGCGGCACCGACGAGGCACAGTCCATCGACACCATCCGCGCCTCGATCGACGAAGGCGTTTCGCTGATCGACACCGCGCCGGCCTATGGGCAGGGCCTGTCAGAGGAAATCGTCGGCAAGGCGATCAAGGGCCGCCGCGACAAGGTAGTGCTCGCCACCAAACTTGGGCTGGTCTGGCACACGAAGAAGGGCAACCACTTCTTCGATTATGACGGCGTGCCGGTGCATCGTTATCTCGGCGCCGACTCGGTGGTCTATGAGGTGGAGCAGAGCCTGCGCCGCCTCGGTACCGACCATATCGACCATTACATCACCCACTGGCAGGATCCGACGACGCCGGTCGCCGAGACGATGGAAGCGCTCGACCGGCTCAAAGCCCAGGGCAAGATCCGCTCCATCGGCGCCAGCAATGTCAGCGTTGCCGACGTGCAGGCCTATCTCGCGGCTGGCCAGCTCGACGCCGTCCAACAGGAATACAGCATGGTGGTGCGCGACATGGAGCGCGACCTGTTGCCCTTCTGCGCGGCAAATAACGTGTCGGTGCTCAGCTATTCCTCGCTGGCGCTCGGCCTTCTCTCGGGCAAGATCGGTCCGGACCGCGTCTTTACCGGCGACGATCAGCGCAAGGACAATCCGCGCTTCTCGCTGGCCAATCGACGCAAAGTTGCAGCGCTGATGGAGGCGATCCGGCCGATCGCCGAGGCGCACGGCGCCAGCGAGGCGCAGGTGGTCATCGCCTGGACGCTGCAGCAGCCGGGCATCACCTTCTCGCTCTGCGGCGCGCGCAGCCCGCAGCAGGCCAGGGAAAACGCACAAGCCGGCCGCATCAGATTGTCCGGTGAAGAGTTGAACCAGATCAGTGAGGCAGCCAGCCGCCATCTGACCAAACTCGACGCCTGACGCCATCCATAACCGAAACCAGTTGAGCTGCCGCCCACCGGACGGCAGAACGGCCAACCTTGCCCGGCAAAGCCATGCCTGACCAGAGAACCGTCATCCTCGAGACGATCCGCCGCAACGGCGCGTTCGATGTCGTCGTCGTGGGCGGCGGCATCAACGGCATCGGCGTCTTTCGCGAGCTGGCGCTGCAGGGCCTGAGGGTACTGCTGGTCGAGCGCAACGATTTCTGCTCCGGCTGCAGCGCCGCCCCTTCGCGCATGATCCATGGCGGCCTGCGCTATCTCGAAAATGGCGAGTTCGGCCTGGTGCAGGAATCGCTGCGCGAACGCGACGCGCTGCTGGCCAATGCGCCGCATATGGTGCGGCCGCTGCCGACGACAATTCCGATCCGATCCGTCTTCTCCGGGCTGATGAACGGCGCGGCCGGCTTTCTCGGGCTTTCGGAAACGCCTTCCAGCCGCGGCGCGCTGGCGATCAAGGCCGGACTGGCGCTCTACGACTGGACGACGCGCAAGCGCCGCGTTCTGCCGCGTCACAATTTCCGCGGCGCCAAAGCGACACTCGCGCAATGGCCGGCGCTCGACCCGAAACTGCGCTTTTCCGCCACCTACTACGACGCCTGGATCAGCTATCCCGAACGGCTCGGCATCGAATTGCTGCGCGACACCGCACGTCTGGCGCCCGACAGCCTTGCGCTCAACCGCGCAGAGATCGCGCGGGTGGGCTCGGCCTTCGAACTCACCGACACGGCGGGTGGAGAACGTTTCATCATCACCGCCAAGGCGATCGTCAATGCGACAGGTGCGTGGCTGGATTCGGCGATCGCCCGCCTCGACGCCTCCGAAAAGCCGGCAGCGCCCTTGGTCGAAGGCACCAAGGGCTCGCATCTCATCCTCGATAACGAGCCACTATACCAGGCGCTCGGCGGCCACATGATCTTCTTTGAGAATGCCGACGGCCGCGTCTGCATCATGTTTCCCTATCTCGGCAAGGTGCTGGTCGGTTCGACGGATATCCGCGTCAGCCAAGCCGGGCGCGTGCGCTGCGAACCGGCCGAGACCGACTACATATTGGCGGCGGCGCGCCTGGTCTTCCCGTCCATTCCTGTCAATGCCGCCGATGTCGTCTTCACCTATAGCGGCATCCGGCCATTGCCGAAGAGCGACCATGCCTTCACCGGCCGGATCTCGCGTGGCCATTCCGTGCATCGCATTGCCGGCGACATCCCGCAATTCTGCATGATCGGCGGCAAGTGGACGACCTTCCGCGCCTTCGCCGAACAGGCGGCCGACGAAGTGCTGGCCGAGCTTGGCCGCGAACGCCTTTGCGGCACGCTGACCCTGCCGATCGGTGGCGGCCTCGGATTCCCCGCACACCCGGCGTCGCTGGCTGCCGATCTGGCGGGTGAGTTTGCGATCAGCGGCGAACGCGCCGCCTATCTCGTCGATCGTTACGGCAGCGGCGCGCGCGACATCATCCTGTTCTGTCTCGGACGTCCCGACGATATCAGGCTGGACGACCGGACCGAAACCACGGCGGCCGAGATCGTCTACCTCATCCGGCATGAGTTCGTGACCTGCCTGTCGGACCTTGTCCTGCGTCGCACCTCGCTTGCCATTGCCGGCGACATCTCGATCGTGTCGATCGAGCGCATCGCCGATGCTCTGGCCGCCGAGCGCGGCTGGAACCACCAGCATCGCGACGACGAGATAAAAAACCTGATCGCCGAACTCGACACCTATCACGGCGTCTCGCAAGAGATGCTCGACCAACGCACGATCTCAGGAGCACAAAATGAAACTCAGCGCCAAAGCCCGGATGAACCGGATGTTCACCAACGGCAATTGCCTCGACGTGGCGCTCGATCACGGCGTCTGCAATGAGCCCGGTTTCCTCGTCGGCCTGGAGGACATGCCCAGGGTCATCGACACGCTGATCGCGGCAGGCCCCGACGCGCTACAGCTCGCTTACGGCCAGGCCGATCTCCTGCAATCACGGCCGGACGAGGACAAGCCGGCCCTGGTCATGCGCATCGACATGGGCAATCCCTATAACGCTGAGCGCCACCGGGTGATGTGGTCGATGCTGCAGAACCATGATGAGCCGATCATCGGCGCGCTGGAGATGGACGCGGCCTGCGTTGTCGTCAACCTGTTCATGCTGCCGGACGAGCCAGAGCTGTTTCGCCAATGCGTCGAAAACATCAGCAAGGTCCGCGCTGCCTGTCACCGCTACGGCATGCCCCTGATGATCGAGCCGCTGGTGATGCTGCCCAACGATATCAGGGGCGGCTACGAGGTCGATGGCGACGCCGAGAAGATCGTGACCCTGGTGCGGCTCGCCGCCGAAATGGGCGCCGACATCATCAAGGCCGACCCGACTGACCGGCCGGAGGATTTCCACCGCGTCGTCGAGGCAGCGCGCGTGCCGGTCCTGGTTCGTGGCGGCGGCAAGGATGACCTCAAGACGGTGCTGGCGAAATCGTCGGCCCTGCTCAGGCAAGGCGCCAAAGGGCTGGTCTATGGCCGCAACATCTATCAGCATGCCAAGCCGAAGGCGGTGGTCAACGCGCTGATGGCGATGATCCACAACGACGCCGGCGGCGAAGAGGCCTGGGACATCTATAACAATGGCTGATCAAGCCGCATATCTGCTCGGCCTCGACGCCGGCAACACCATCATCAAGGCGGTGCTGTTCGACCAAACCGGTCGGCAGCTCGCCATGCATGCCGTCGCCGGCCGCTCGCACACGCCGCAACCCGGTTATGTCGAGCGCGACCTCGGCGGCATGTGGGCCGATGCGCGCGACGCCATCCGCGCCTGCATGGCGCAGGCCGGCATCGATGCGCGTGAGATCGCTGCCATCGGCTGCGCCGGCCATGGCAATGGCCTCTATCTGATCGACCGCGCCGGCGCCCCGCTGATCGGCATCCAGTCGCTCGATACACGCGCCGCCGGCACGGCGACGACGCTGGCGTCGCGCAACGCCGAGGCACTGCACGCCATCTGCCTGCAAAAGCCGTGGCCGGCGCAGACCCCGGCCTTGCTGGCCTGGGTCAAGCAGCACGCACCGGACCTCTATGCCGCGACCGGCACGGCGATGCTGTGCAAGGATTTCATCACATTTCGCCTGACGGGTGAGCGAGTGAGCGATGTCTCCGACATGTCCGGTTGTGGCCTCGTCCGCATGCCCGAAGGCGTCTACGATGCCGAGCTTCTCGCACTTTACGGCATTGAAGATGCGCAAGCCAAACTGCCGCGATTGTTGGACAGCGCCGACATTGCCGGTGCGGTGACCGCGAAGGCAGCTGAGGAGACCGGGCTGGCTGAAGGCACGCCGGTCATTGCGGGCTATTTCGACGTTGTCGCCAGCGCCATGGGCGCCGGCGTCGTGCGGCCCGGCGAAGCCTCTGTCATCGCCGGCACCTGGTCGGTCAATCAGGTTTTCTCGACCGCGCCGGTGGTCGACCCCAATGTTTTCATGGTGGCACGCTTCGGCCCCGGCCGCTTCGCCAACATCGAATCCAGCGCGACATCGGCCGCCAATCTCGAATGGTATGTGCGCGAATTCGTCGAGCGCAGCAATCACCATCACGACCCCTTCGCTCACTGCAACGCGGCGGTCGGTGCGGTGACGCCGGCCTGGGACGATCCGATTTTCCATCCGTTTCTCTACGGCTCGGGGCAAGGCGCGGAATTCCGCGCCGGCTTCTACGGCCTCGCCGGCTGGCACAAAGAAGGCCATTTGCTGCGTGCGCTGTTCGAAGGCGTGATGTTCGAGCACAGGCGCCACATCGACGTGTTGAAGAACGCCGGCGTCGGCTTCGACAAGGCTGTGCTGTCGGGCGGCGGCTCGCGCAGCGAACACTGGCCGCAAATCTTCGCCGACGGGCTTGGCGTGCCGATCACCGTACCCGAAGCGCGCGAGACCGGCGCGCTCGGCGCGGCCATCGGCGCCGGCGTCGCGGTCGGCCTGTTCGCCGACTATGAAGCCGGCGTCGACGCCATGACCCGGTCAAGCGCCGCCTATCGGCCGGACCCCGCCATGCGGGACCATTACAACAGGCGTTATCGCGCCTATTGCGGCCTCGCCGATACGCTGCGATCGTTCTGGGCCGAACAGGCCGCAGAACCGAGTAGAACACCGCAATGACCCAACGGCTCGATGGCGACTACGACTACATCATCGTCGGCGCGGGCACCGCCGGCTGCGTGCTGGCCAACCGCCTGAGCGAAAACCCGGCGACACGCGTGCTTTTGCTCGAGGCCGGCGGCAGCGACAATTACCACTGGGTGCATATCCCCGTCGGCTATCTCTATTGCATCGGCAATCCGCGCACCGACTGGATGATGAAGACCGCCCCGGAAGCAGGCCTGAACGGCCGCTCGCTGGTCTATCCCCGGGGCAAGGTGCTGGGTGGCTGCACCTCGGTCAACGGCATGATCTACATGCGCGGCCAGGCGGCGGATTACGATGGCTGGCGGCAGATGGGCAATGTCGGCTGGGGCTGGGACGATGTGCTGCCCTACTTCCTCAAATCCGAGGACCATCATGGCGGCAAGACCAGGCTGCATGGTTCCGGCGGCGAATGGAAAGTGGCGCGGCAACGCCTGTCCTGGCCGATCCTCAACACGGTGCAGGAAGCCGCGAAGGAATTCGGCATCATGCCGCGCGAGGACTTCAACGACGGCGACAATGAGGGCTCCGGCTTCTTCGAAGTGAACCAGAGCAAGGGCGTGCGCTGGAACACGGCCAAGGCGTTCCTGCGCCCGGTGCTGCGGCGGCCCAACCTTCGGCTGGTTGTCAACGCGCATGTCGAGAAGGTGCTGTTTGACGGCAAGCGCGCGATCGGCGTCCGCTATCTCGCCGGCGGCGAAGCCATCGAGGCAAAGGCCGGAAGTGAGGTGCTGCTGACGGCAGGCTCGATCAACACGCCGAAACTGCTCGAGCTTTCCGGCGTCGGCCAGCCGGATCGCCTCGCCGCACTCGGCGTCGACGTGGTGCACGCCAGCCCCGATGTAGGCGAAAACCTGCAGGACCACCTGCAGATCCGCACCGTCTACAAAGTGTCGTCGGCGCTGACCCTCAACACCCTTGCCAACAGTCTGACCGGCAAGGCGCGCATCGCGCTGCAATATGCCTTTGCCCGATCGGGGCCGATGTCGATGGCGCCGAGCCAGTTCGGCATGTTCAGCAAATCCGATCCGTCGATGGCGACGCCGGACCTGGAATATCATGTCCAGCCGCTGTCGACCGACCGGCTGGGCGACCCGCTGCATCCGTTCCCGGCGATCACCATGTCGGTCTGCAATCTGCGGCCCGACAGCGTCGGCTCCGTGCACGCCACGACGCGCGAACTGGCCGTGCAGCCGGAAATCCGGTTGAATTATCTGTCCACGGTGCGCGACCGCGAGATTGCGCTGCGCTCGGTGCGCCAGGCACGCTCGATCATGACTGCCAAGGCGCTTGAAGCCTTCCATCCGGAAGAAATCTTGCCCGGTCTTGCCCACCAGTCCGACGATGATTTGCTGCACCAGATCGGCTCGATCGCGACGACGATCTTCCATCCCGTCGGCACCTGCCGGATGGGCGTCGACGACCGCGCCGTCGTCAGGCCGGATTTGCGCGTCACCGGCGTCGAGAGCCTGCGCGTCATCGACGCCTCGATCATGCCGCGCATCGTTTCCGGCAACACAGCCTCGCCGGTGGTGATGATCGCCGAAAAGGCAGCCGACATGATCCGCCGACCGGCGTGAGTCTGCCCACGCGCGGCCGACGAAGCGCTCCGACCTTCTTATGACCCAGGCACGTCGTAGATCGCCCGCACCTCGATGGTACCGATTTCGGCCAGAGGAATCTCGCCGGCGATCTCCAGCGCCGCGTCGAGAGTATCGGCCTCGATCATGACGAAACCGAGCAATTGCTCCTTGGTTTCGGCGAAGGGGCCGTCCGTGATCAGCCGCTTGCCCTGGCGCCGCCGCACCGTCTTCGACGTTTTCACCGATTGCAGCGCCTGCGCGATGATGAGCTTGCCTTGCTGATCCAGTGACCGGTCATAGGCCATCGAATCGGCGTCGAGCTTGGCCAGACGCTGCGGCGTCATGGCATGGAGATCTTTTTCCTCGCCGTAGACCAGACAGACATATTTCATTTCCAGCTCCCTTGCTCGGACGAACCATAGGCGATCAACGTGCCGGTTGCAGCCCTGCCGGCGGAGACGTGGTCGAGCACGCAGACCGCAAGACCGATGATGGCGATCGCCAAAAGCAGCCGGCCGAAGCCGGAAGGTCGCGAGCAGTCGATGTGTTGCGGCCTTCCGCCGGTGCTGTTCCAATGGGCAGAAAACAGATTGTTCATGGGTACCTCCATCCGCCACGAGAATCCGTGGCCGCCCGCAGGACGGTCGGCGCAGGTGCAAGTCGACATTTTTGCACGCAGATTTTTTCAAAAAGATTCGGCAGGGCTCGGCGGCGCCGCAGTCACGCCAAAACAGCGCGATGGTCTTCCCCTGCCGCCGCGCTATAGTTGATGGGAACGCCGCCAGGCCGGCGCTATCGCTGCAATCAAGGAGGACTTCATGGACCGCACCGCAAACGCCGTCTGGAAAGGCAATCTGAAAGAGGGCAACGGCACGCTCGACACGCAGAGCGGCGCCTTGAAGGGCACCCCCTATTCGTTCAAGGCACGTTTCGAGGACGAGAGCGGCAAATCCGGCACCAATCCCGAAGAGTTGATCGCCGCCGCGCACGCCGGCTGCTACGCCATGCAGCTATCGCATTTCCTGGCCGAGAACGGCACGCCGGCCACCGAACTCGACGCCAAGGCGGTGGTGACCCTGGTGCCCGGCACCGGCATCACCGGCAGCGCCATCACTTTGGTCGGCAAGGTGCCGGGCATCGACGCGGCGAAGTTCAAGGAATTGGCCGAAAAGGCCAAGGCCGAATGCCCGGTCTCGAAGGCGCTCGGGGCCATCAAGGTGTCGCTCGACGCGAAATTGGGGTGAAGGGCCGGCAGGGTCTGCACCGTACTTTCGCCGTCAGCGCCGCCCCTCACCTGGCTGCCGCCATCCTCTCCCCGTAAACGGGGCGAGGGATGCTGTTATCGACGGTTTCGCCAACCGCCAACGTTGCAAGAAATGCGTCGCGGTTGCGGCCGGCCTCCTTCTCCCCGTCACTATACGGGGAGAAGTGCCCGGCAGGGCGATGAGGGGCAGCGCTAACTTCGGAAATCTTACCCGCCCAGCGCTTCGAGCCGGGCGCGCAGCGCGGCAACATCTTCTTCCAGCACCCTCACGCGCTCTTCCAGGTCGGAAGCAGGCATGGCTTGCGCGCTGCGCTGTACCGATAATGCTGCGACGTCCACCGCTCCAGCGAGCAGATGCACGTAGCGGTCCTCGCGCTGGCCTGGCCCGCGTGGGATTTCCTGGATCAGCGGCGGCCGGCGACCGATCAGCATGTCGAGTTCGGCGCGCAAATCCTCGATCGACGAGAACCGCGCCATGCGCTCAGCTCGCGCCAGGAGCTCATGCGCCGTCTGCGGTCCACGCAACAGGAGCAGCCCGAGTAAGGCGGTCTGCGGTGTGGTCAGCGAGAAGCGCTGCGCCATCTGATGCTCATAGCGCTCGACGCGCGAACCGAACATCTGCCGCACCAGCCCCTTCTGCTCGAGCAGCTTCAGCCCGCGGTGCACCTCCGTCTGCTCCAGCGCCATGACAGGCTCGCGCGCCGTCTTCTGATTGGCTGCGGCAAGTGCCGCATTCAGCGTCAGCGGATAGACGTCAGGCGTCAGCTCCTTCTTTTCGATCAGGCAGCCGAGCACGCGAGCTTCGACGGGATTAAGGATGGGAAGGTCGTCGCTCATTGGGTTGCAATCCTTTCTGAGGCTGGCGGGACAGCCCCTTTGTCCTGCCGGACATCTCCCCCACATGAGGGGAGATCGCCAGCTTCGCCGACAGCGCGCCATCCTTCAACCTGGGAGATTGGCGAACGACGGGATGACAGCCCAATCTCCCCACCTGTGGGGGAGATGGCCGGCAGGACAGAGGGGCGCGAAGGATCGCTGCGTTCGAGATCGCCGCGAGCGGCCCGCCGGGCCTAAACCCTTCTCTCCACCATCATCTTCTTGATTTCGGCAATCGCCTTGGCCGGGTTCAACCCCTTCGGACAGGTCTGGGCGCAGTTCATGATGGTGTGGCAGCGATAGAGCCGGAACGGGTCTTCGAGATTGTCGAGCCGCTCGCCCTTGGCTTCGTCGCGGCTGTCGATCAGCCAGCGATAGGCCTGCAGCAGCGTTGCCGGGCCGAGATAGCGGTCGCCATTCCACCAGTAGCTCGGGCACGAGGTCGAACAGCAGGCGCACAGGATGCACTCGTAGAGTCCGTCGAGCTTCTCGCGGTCCTCATGGCTCTGCAGCCACTCCTTGGCCGGCATCGGCGAAACCGTCTGCAGCCAGGGCTGGATAGAAGCATGCTGGGCGTAGAAATTGGTGAGGTCGGGCACCAGATCCTTGACCACCTGCATATGCGGCAGCGGATAGACTTTGACGGCGCCGGAAATGTCGTCGCAGCCCTTAGTGCAGGCCAGCGTGTTGGAGCCGTCTATGTTCATGGCGCAGGAGCCGCAAATGCCTTCGCGGCAGGAGCGGCGCAAGGCCAGCGTCGGGTCGATCTTGTTCTTAATCCACAAAAGCGCGTCGAGCACCATCGGTCCGCAATCGTCCATGTCGACGAAATAGGTGTCGATGCGCGGGTTCTCGTCATCGTCCGGCGACCAGCGGTAGATCCGATATTCCCGCAGGTTGGTGGCGCCCTCCGGCTTGGGCCAGGTCTTGCCCGGCTGCACCTTCGAGTTCTTGGGAAGCGTGAGTTCGACCATTACCGCAGGTCCTTTCGGATGACGAGCTTCAGCCCGGACCAGATTTCATTGACGGCAGCGACCTTGACGTCGACCAGGTCGCGCTTCAGCGCTTCAGTGCGAACGACGCTTTCGGTGACATCGGTCGGCACTTTCGATGCCTTTTTCGGCCAGGACACCCAGACCATGCCGCCGCGTTTGATCGCCGCTTCGACATCGCCGAGGCGATCCTCGATCTCGGTGCGCTGCCGCGTGAAGGCGTGGACGGCATCGTATTTCAGGGACGTTCCCGAAATCGCCGACCAGTCGCCCAGCCGGTCGACCAGGGCGAAATCGACGGCCTCCGTGAGATCGCTGAGATCGTCGGGCAGCGCGATGAACGCCGCGACCATCCCGTCCTTCAGGCCAAGCTTGGCCGGAAGCGGCGTGCCCGAATATCCCGAGGCCGACAGCGCCATGGTCAATACACCCTGGCCTTGGGCGCGATCTTGGCGAGGCTGATGCCGCCGTCCTTCTCGGCCAGTAGCGGCTCGGTGTGCACGGGGCGGTAGCTTAGGCTCACCTTGCCGTCCTCATTGAGGTGGGCCAGCGTATGCTTGCGCCAGGTCGTGTCGTCACGCGCCGAGAAATCCTCGCGGGCGTGTGCGCCACGACTTTCCTTGCGCGCCGCGGCGCCGTAGACCGTGGTGATGGCGTTGGCCATCAGATTTTCCAACTCCAGCGTCTCGACCAGGTCGGAGTTCCAGATCATCGAACGGTCGAAGACCTTGACGTCCTTGAGCTCGGTCCAGATCTGCGAAATGCGCTTGCAGCCATTGTCCAGCGATTCCTGGGTGCGGAACACCGCTGCGTCTTCCTGCATCGCCTTTTGCATCTTTTCACGCAGCACGGCGGTCGGCGTCGAGCCGTTGGCATGACGCAGCCGGTCGAAGCGGTCCATGATCCTTTCGACCGAGGCTTCGTTGGGCGCGGGGATCGCCGAGTTGCGGTCGATGACCTGGCCGGCGCGGATCGCCGCGGCGCGGCCGAACACCACGAGATCGATCAGCGAGTTCGAGCCCAGCCGGTTGGCGCCGTGGACCGAGGCGCAGCCGGCTTCGCCGACCGCCATCAGTCCGGGCGATACCCGGTCGGGATTTTCGCCTGTCGGGTTCAGCACCTCGCCCCAGTAATTGGTCGGCACGCCGCCCATATTGTAGTGCACCGTCGGCAGCACCGGGATCGGCTCCTTGGTCAGGTCGACGCCGGCGAAGATCTTGGCCGATTCCGAAATGCCGGGTAGCCGCTCATGCAGGACGGCCGGGTCGAGATGATCGAGATGCAGGAAGATATGGTCCTTCTTCGGGCCGACGCCCCGCCCCTCGCGGATTTCCAGCGTCATGCAGCGCGACACCACGTCGCGTGAGGCAAGGTCCTTGGCCGACGGCGCATAGCGCTCCATGAAGCGCTCGCCCTCGGAATTGACGAGATAGCCGCCCTCGCCGCGCGCGCCTTCGGTGATCAGGCAGCCGGCGCCGTAGATGCCGGTCGGGTGGAACTGCACGAATTCCATGTCCTGCAGCGGGAAGCCGGCGCGTGCGGCCATACCGCCACCATCGCCAGTGCAGGTGTGCGCCGACGTCGCAGAGAAATAGGCGCGGCCGTAACCGCCCGTCGCCAGCACCACCATCTTGGCCGAAAAGCGATGGATGGTGCCGTCATCGAGATTCCAGGCGACGACGCCGGTGCAGGTGCCGTCCGGCTCCATGATCAGGTCGAGTGCGAAATACTCGATGAAGAACTGCGCGTTGTGCTTCAGCGACTGGCCGTAGAGCGTGTGCAGCATGGCGTGGCCGGTACGGTCGGCGGCAGCGCATGTGCGCT
Source organism: Mesorhizobium sp. P2_B5 (assembly GCF_056404775.1). Taxonomy (NCBI): domain Bacteria; kingdom Pseudomonadati; phylum Pseudomonadota; class Alphaproteobacteria; order Hyphomicrobiales; family Phyllobacteriaceae; genus Mesorhizobium; species Mesorhizobium sp. P2_B5. The sequence continues at coordinate 575,295 of NZ_JBFUDJ010000001.1, forward strand.
GCACGGGCGGGCCCTCGCCGAAATTCATCATCATGCCGCCGAACGGCCGCTGATAGATCTTGCCCTCTTCGGTGCGCGAGAACGGCACCCCGTAATGTTCGAGCTCGTAGACGGCGGCGGGCGCCTGCTGGACCATGTATTCCTGCGCGTCTATGTCGCCCAGCCAGTCCGAACCCTTGACGGTATCGAAGAGATGCCATTGCCAGTTGTCGGGACCCATATTGGCAAGCGAAGCAGCAATGCCGCCCTGCGCCGCCACCGTGTGCGAGCGGGTCGGGAACACCTTGGTGATGCAGGCGGTGCGCAGGCCCTGTTCGGCCATGCCGAGCGTGGCGCGCAGGCCGGCGCCGCCTGCGCCGACGATCACGACATCGAATTTGTGGTCGACATAGGTGTAAGCCGGGTTGGCTGATTTTGCGTCCTTGGCCAACTCAGCCTCCGAATGCGAGCTTGAGCAGGGCGAAGATCGAGGCGACGCCGACCGCTATGGTGAAAAATGTGCTGAGCGCGATCGTCAGCAGCTTCAGGCCTTCGCTGATCACATAGTCCTCGATGATCACCTGCATGCCGAGCCGCATATGGTAAAGCCCGGAAATCAGGAAAAGAATCATCACCAGTGCCACGAACGGATTGGCGAGCGCTGCCCGCACCTCGGTATAGCCGGCGCCGTTGAGCGCGATGAGGAAGCCGACGAAGAACAGTGTCAGTGGAATGTTGGCGAGCGCCGTCAGCCGCTGGCGCCAGAAATGCTGTGTCCCCTCGTGGGACGAGCCAAGACCACGGACTTTTGCCAGCGGCGTGCGCATGTCGTTGTTGCTGCCGCTCATCACAAGGCTCCCCGTGCCATATAGCCGGCGACCCAGATCAGCAGCGTGAGCGCAACCGAGCCGGCCAGCGTCGTCCAGGCGATCTTCGATGCCGTATGTTTCTCGAGCCCGGCGCCGGTGTCCCAGACGAGGTGGCGCACGCCGCCCAGCATATGGTGCATCAGCGCCCAGGTGTAGCCGAACAGGATGAGGCGGCCGAGCCAGGTGCCGAAGGCCCAATTGACCCAATCGAAGGCACCTTGCGAACTCGCCGCCGCCATCAGCCAGGCCGCGACCAGGAGCGTGCCGAAATACAGCGCGCCGCCGGTGATGCGATGGACGATCGACATCGTCATGGTGATCGGCGGGCGGTAGATCGTCAGATGCGGCGAGAGCGGCCGTTCACGTCTGGCGGTTCGGGTGGCTGGTGATTTGCTCATGGCTGCCCCAGTTCGAAGTCCGGAGCCGCAATGGAATGCGGCGTTTGCCGCCTTCATGTGTGACTTCAGACAGCCGGTTTCTAATGCTCTTTTTGCACCGCGTCAAAGCCAGAAAATCGTTTTGGAAACGTCATTTAGTCTGACAAAAAGGCTGGCGATTGCTTCAATCGATTAGGGGCCGGCCCGAAGCCGGCGCAACGTTCGCTGCAGTGCGGAATAATCGTTCCGCGACGGCGCAGGCGAGCTATGACCTCGCCGTCGGGAGCAAGGCCAGGAAGGCCGAGATCGACAGAGCAGCTCCAAGCGGCCTGACCAAGCCGACACCGGGGAGAAGGCGGCCGCCGGATGGGGACCGCCTTCGGGGACTCGATCAGCGCACTACATACATGATGCGCCGTGTCTGCGGGTCGACCAGCGCAGGCTGGCCGTTCACATAGACATAGCGGTAGCGGTAATCGGGGATTTCGCGCAGTTCGACGGTGTCAGGCAAGGTCGCGCCTGTCACCACCTCGCCGTCGAGATAGACCGGGTCGAGCCGGTGCGTGCTGACATAGGTGCCGACTTCCGCCGGCGGCCTGTCGATGGCGTCGATGGGGCCGTCGTCGGAAAGTATCGCGCCGGTATAGGTGTCGGGATAATCATCCTGCGGCGGTGCAACGACGGTGATGGCGGCGTCGGCAGGGCGGCGCGTCAGCACGACCCGGCTGCCGCCGAAATCGGCCGTCACGTAGTCGGAATAGACCCAGCCCTGGCCGCCGGCTTCGGCGATGGTGCACCATTTGCTGTTTTCGATGCAGCCATTGAGCGTCGCCGACTGGCCGGCGGCAAGCACGCCGATCACCGGATATTGCGGGCCGGGGCCGGCGCGCACGTTAAGATCGGTGACGGCCGAGACGGCAGTATCGGCGAGTGCCGCACCCGACATGGCGACAAGCGCCCCGGCGACGGCCGGAAACAGTATGCGTCTCATGATTTCGCTCCGTTTTCGTTGGTCCCTCGCGAGCCGAAACGAAACCGGGCCTTATGCGTTCCGGCTAAAATGCCTGTGCCGGCTCACGATTTATTCCGGTTTCTTTCGGCAAACCCGTCAGAAGCTCATGTACGAAGGCGAGTTTCTGCGCCGTCACGTCCGAAATGACGAAGGGATAGAGGTCGGGCAGGCCCATGCAGCGGTTGATTGAGTTGGAGGCTTCCGACAGCACCAGCCAGCGGGCGAGGATCTTTTCGAACGGCTCGGGCACGGCGTGAGGCTCGGCTGGGGCGGGCTGCAGGCGGCCACCGGTGTCGCCCTGCGGCAACACATTGGCCTCCATCGTCTCCAGCTGGCCGAGCGGAAAGTTCAACGCGTGCACCATCTCAAGCGTGTCGGTGATGTGCAGATGGTGCGCCCAGGTCTCCGCCCAGTCCTCCCACGGATGCGATGTCGCGTAGGCCGAGATGTGGTTCTGCTGCCAGTCGGGCGCCGCGCCATTGGCGTAGTAGGTCTGCAGCGCCTGCTCATAGTCGGCGCGCTCGTCGCCGAACAGCGCCCGGAAGGCGTCAAGCCGTTGCGGGTCGTCGCGGATCAGCCGGTCCCAATAATAGTGGCCGAGCTCATGGCGGAAATGGCCGAGCAGCGTGCGGTAGTTCTCGCCCATCTCGACGCGCCGTCGCTCGCGCTCGGCCGAGTCCGCCTCGGCGACATTGAGTGTGATTAGGCCGTTGTCGTGACCGGTGAGGATGCGTTCGCCGCCGGGACCGCCGCCGATCGGGTCGGCCAGGAAGTCGAAGGCCAACCCGATCTCGTCGCCAGGCTTCTGCTTGGGCGCCACCGGCAGGCCGAAGGCGAGCAGCGAATAGATGGCGCGCTTCTTGGCCGCCTCGACGCGGATCCAGCGGCGGCGGTTGCCGTCGACGGAGAGGTCGGGGATCAGCTGGTTCAGCACGCAGGCGCGGCAGAAGGGGTGGCCCGGCTCGGCCATCCAGTTGCAGGCGCATTCATCGGCGTTGGTGCAGTGGAAGATGCCGTCGATATCAGACAGGGCGAAGCGCGCATGCTCTGGGTCGTAGAGAACGAGGTTCGAGCAGCTCAGGCACTGCGCGTTCTCGAAATAGAGCCGGTGGCCGCAATGCGGACAGTCGAACAGTTTCATCTCGGCCTCAAATCGTCACGGCAGTTATATGGTACGCGCGGCGCGCGGCCCAAAACGCCAGTGACCGGCGGGCGTTCCCCTTTTGCCGGGGCTATTTCACGGCCAGCCGGGCGGCGACCTGCCGCGCCACGTTCTCACCCGACAGGCGCGCGCCGCCGCAGGTCTGGATCAGCGGGCCAGCCAGATGCTCGCCGGCGAAGAATATCTTGTCCGCCACCGGCTGCATTAGCGTTGCGCGGGCCTCCGAGCGTCCGGGACGGGCCGCGGCATAGGCCCCGCGCACGAAGCGCTCGCCACCCCAGTTGGTCATCATGGCGCGTGCCACATGCTTTCTGGTGTCGCTGCCGAAAATGCCGCACAGCCGGTCGACGACGAAGTCGATGCCGGCCGCCTCGCCCGCCGCCGACATTTCCCAGGCGAAGTCGCCGCCGACAAAACCGACCATCAGGTCGAGGTCGAAGGGGAAGCACAGGAAATAGATGTCGTGCCGGGCCATGCGTTCGATCAACAGGTCGTCGAAGGGCTCCAGGCCGAGCCTGGTGCCGCGGATCTCCACGGGCAGCTTGGTCAGCATGCCCATCGGCAGGTCGAAGAAGGCGCCAAAATGCGCGTCGGGAAGTGCAGGCGAGAATTCGATCTCCTCGAAGGCGAGGACGGCCGGCGAGGCGGTGACGATCACCGCCTTGGCGCGCACGGTGCCGCGATCGGTGACGCAGGCGACGCCCGGCACATCCCACAGGATCTTGCGCACCGGAGTTGACAGTTCGACCGGCAGGTCGGCGCCGAAGCGGGCGACCAGCGCGCCGAAGCCTTCTTTGCTGAAATAGTTCGGGTCGAGATCGGCGGCGGCCTGGAAGTCGCGGATCGAGATCTCGTCCTCGTCGGCGCCGAAATCCATCGGTCCGGCGAAAGTGGCGGCGGCGCGCGGCGCCTGGCCCTTGGCCAGAAGCGTCGACAGCCGGTCGTCGTCGCCCTGTTCGACCTGATGCGTGGCCAGCAGCTCGAACAGCCGCGCATCGGCGGCCTTCATCTCTGCCTCCTCCTGCTCGCTCGCCTTGCGCTGGCGGTAATAGAGATGGTCGACATTCATGTCATGGTGATGCAGCGTCCAGCCGGCAGCCTGCGCTTCGGGAAAATAGGGATTGCGGTCGGCGGCGTGCAGCCAGGCGCAGCCGATGTCGAACGGGATGCCGAAATGCTGGTCGCTGGTCCAGGCGCGGCCGCCGATGCGGCCCATGGCTTCGAGCAGCTTGAAGGAAAGGCCTGCGGCACGAATGGTCCTGGCGGCAGCTAAGCCAGCTGAGCCGGCGCCGATGATGACGACATCAACGTCTTCCATGGGTTCCCCGCCACAATAAGCACTTGATCGTAGGCAAATTCCGCTGCATTGGCCAGCGTGGCGCCGGGGCTACGGTGACAATGGCGCGTTTCACTGGCAAGTTCACAACCGGGACGTGATTCAGGCAATCAGGAGAGAAACATGGCATTGTTTGCCAAGGGAAGAGTTTTTGTGGCCGCGGCAGTGGCGGTATTTGCGCTGGCGACGGGCGCGCAGGCGGCCGCCAGCTGCGGCAAGACCGGCGCGGGCTTTGACGCGTGGAAGTCGGACTTCGCCGCACAGGCCAGGTCCGAGGGTGTCGGCGGGAAGGGTCTGGCTGCTCTGGCCGGTGCCAACTACGCGACCAAGACGATCTCCGTCGACCGTGCCATCCACAAGGCATTCAGCGGCTCGGTGGACGCTTTCATGAAGCGCCGTGGCGGGGCTGCCATCATTTCCAAGGGCCGTACGCTGAAGAAGTCGAACGCGGCGATGTTCGACAGGATCGAGAGCAATTACGGCGTCTCGCCGGGCGTGTTGCTCGCCATCTGGGGCATGGAGACCGGCTTCGGTGCCTCCCTGGGCAACCAGAACACGGTCTCTGCCATCCTGACGCTGGCTTACGATTGCCGCCGCCCGGGATTCTTCTACCCGCATGCCATTGCAGCGCTGAAGCTGGTCGATCGCGGCGCGCTGAGCGCCTCGTCGGTGGGTGCCGCGCATGGCGAGATCGGCCATACTCAGTTCCTGCCGGGCAATGTCCTGAAGTATGGGGTCGGCAACGCAAATCTGCGCGACAAGGCGACCGCGCTGGCGTCCACCGCCAACTTCCTCAAGGCTCATGGCTGGCGGGCGGGTGCGAGCGCAAGTGCCAATATGGGCGCAATTGCCGGCTGGAATTCCGCCAGCGTCTATCAGCAGGCCATCGCCCAGATCGCCGACGCAATCGACGGCAATTGAGCGACAATCTCCCATTCAACGGAAAGCCCGGCCATGTGCCGGGCTTTTTTGTCGGTGCGTGTGGCATGCCAAGAGCGGCGAGCGCCTTGGCTCTCAATTGTTCACGTAACCGCCGGCCACGGGGCATCTCTTCGAAGCGGGAACCTCGAAGGTGCCGCCGTAAAGGTTCGAGCAGGTACGGAACTTGGAGTTCCTCCGCGTTGGAGGAGCCGCCTTTGGCCTACCCTCGAACACCGTCGGGACTCCGGCAGCTTGCGAGTAGCTGCCGCCCAAGAGGCATTTCTCGGAAGCGAGAACCTCGAAGGAGCCGGTGATAACATTTGAGCAGGTGCGGAACTTGGAGTTCTGCGGCGCCGGTGGTTGCGGAGGCGCTTTTGATTTGCCCTTGATGACCAGCCATATCTCGGTCGGTAGGTCGAGCTGCACTTTGTTCAAATCGGAGTAGCTGATCCGCCCGCTGCGGACCCCTTCGCCAATGCGTTGGCAGAACAGGGCCGGCATGCGCTCCTGCGAGACGCCCATGAAAGAGGCGATTTCGTGCTTGAACGTGATGCTCCATAAATGGACGGCGGAGATGCACCCGTCTGGATTCTGCTCGCGTTTTCCGGCCGCCTGCGAGGACTGGCATCCGGTAAAGACGACGGCCGCCGCAAGCAAGAGAAAGATACGGTTTTGCACGGTCAACAGCCCTCCAGAACGACCAGATTCGATCTCTCTCAATAATTCGCGTAGCCGCTCAACGGGCATTTCCCGGAAACGGGAATCTGGAAGGTACCGGTAATACCGCTGCAGGTACGAAATTTGGGGTTCCGCGGCGCCGCGGCAGCCTTCTTTGATTTCCCCGTCATCTCGATTTTGGTCGGTTGGTCGAACTGCGCGTGGCCGCTCAACGGGCATTTCTGGGAAACGGGAACCTGGAAGGCGCCGTTATTACGGTAGCAAGTACGGAAGTTGGACGTCCGAGGCGCCGGGGCTTGCGTAGCAGCCTTCGACTTGCCCTTGATGACCAGCCATATCTCGGTCGATTGGTCGAGCTGCAGCCGGTTCAAGTCGGAGTAGCTGATCCGCCCGCTGCGTATCCCTTCGCCAAGGCGCTGGCAGAACAAAGCCGGCATGCGCTCCTGCGAGACGCCCATGAAAGAGGCGATTTCGTGCTTGAACGTGATGCTCCATAAATGGACGGCGGAGATGCACCCGTCTGGATTCTGCTCGCGTTTCGCGGCCGCCTGCGCGGACTGGCATCCTGTAAAGGCGGTGGCCGCCGCAAGCAGGAAAAAAATAGCGTTCTTCACGATCAGAATCCCTCCGTCCCGCGAGGGAATTTAGATGAAGCTTTTAGAAGGTCAACAGGAGCCGCCTGGCTGGTTTGACTTTTCTTATATTAGAGATGCCAAATAAAAACCCGGCGTCTCCGCCGGGTCTGCCTGTAATAGTAGTTGGGCTCAACCCTTGCGATTGCGTGCTGCAAGTGTCCTCAGCCGCAGCGCGTTGAGGCGGATGAAACCGGCGGCGTCCTTCTGGTCGTAGGCGCCGCGGTCATCCTCGAAGGTAACCAGTGCGTCGGAGTAGAGCGTCTTCTTCGATTTGCGGCCGGTGACCATGACATTGCCCTTGTAGAGCTTCAGGCGCACCGTGCCTTCCACATCTTCCTGGCTCTTGTCGATCATAGCCTGCAGCATCAGGCGCTCGGGCGAGAACCAGAAGCCGTTGTAGATGAGCTCGGCGTAGCGCGGCATGAACTCATCTTTAAGGTGACCTGCACCCCTGTCGAGCGTGATCGATTCGATGGCGCGGTGGGCGACGATCAGGATGGTGCCGCCGGGCGTCTCGTAGACGCCGCGCGACTTCATGCCGACGAAGCGGTTCTCGACCAGGTCGAGCCGGCCAATGCCGTTGTCGCGGCCAAGATCGTTGAGGGCCGTCAGCATCGCAGCCGGCGACAGCTTCTTGCCGTTGAGCGCAATCGGATCGCCCTTCAAAAATTCGATCTCGATCTCGGTGACCTTGTCGGGCGCATCCATCGGCGAGACGGTGCGCTGGTGGACGAATTCCGGCGGTTCGCTCCACGGGTCTTCCAGCACCTTGCCCTCCGAGGAGGAGTGCAAGAGGTTGGCGTCGACCGAGAAGGGTGCCTCGCCGCGCTTGTCCTTCGCCACCGGGATCTGGTGCTGCTCGGCGAAGTTGATCAGGTCGGTGCGCGACTTGAACGACCAGTCGCGCCACGGCGCAATGACCTTGATGTCCGGGTTCAGCGCATAGGCCGACAGTTCGAAACGGACCTGGTCGTTGCCCTTGCCGGTGGCGCCATGCGCAATCGCGTCGGCGCCGGTCTCCCTGGCGATCTCGACGAGATGCTTGGAGATCAGCGGACGGGCGATCGAGGTGCCGAGCAAATAGGTGCCTTCATAGACGGCGTTGGCGCGAAACATCGGGAAGACGAAGTCGGAGACGAATTCCTCGCGCACGTCGACGACCCGGATATCCTTGATGCCCATCATCTCGGCCTTCTTGCGCGCCGGCTCCAGCTCGCCGCCCTGGCCGAGATCGGCGGTGAAGGTGACGACTTCGGCGCCGAGTTCGGTCTGCAGCCATTTCAGGATGATGGAGGTGTCGAGGCCGCCGGAATAGGCGAGCACGACCTTCTTGACGTCTTTGGTCTTCGACATTGTTGGCGGTTCCGCGACAAGGGTTCTTCGCGGGCGAGGTATCACGGGCTTTCCGGCCAGCGCAAGGGACGAACGCCGATCAAGGCTGGACCAGATGCTGCGGCCGTCAGCGGCTGGAACGGGCCAAGCGCCTGCGCTATAGGCTGCGCTTCCTTTTGTTTAAGCATCGGATTCTCCCAAAACCGGCTTCCACTTTTGGGTCCGACGCTCTGCCAGGGGCCGCCAATGTCCTTCATTCCCGACACCACGACGCTGATCCAGTTCGCCGTCGCCACCATGATCCTGGCGATAACGCCGGGGCCAGACATGACGCTGTTCGTCTCGCGCACGCTGAGCCAGGGCCGCGCTGCCGGCATTGCCTCGCTGGTCGGGGCGCTGTGCGGCACGCTGATCCACACCACTTTGGTGGCGGTCGGCATCTCGGCGCTGATCGTCGCCTCGCCAATGGCCTTCCTCGTGCTGAAGATTTTTGGCGCTGCCTATCTCGTCTTCCTGGCCTGGCAGGCGCTCACCAAAGGCTCGGCATTTTCGCCGCAGAAGAAGAGCGGCCCTGAGATTTCGCTGTTCCGCAGTTGGGTCGCCGGGCTCGGCGTCAATCTGCTCAACCCGAAGATCATCCTGTTTTTCATGACGTTTCTGCCGCAGTTCGTCTCGGCGCATGACCCGAACGCACCGGGAAAACTGTTCTTCCTCGGCGTCATGTTCATCGTGCTGTCGATCCCGGTGACGGCGCCGATGGTGTTTGCCGCGGAAAAGTTCTCGGAGGCGATGAAGGCCAGCCCACGCGTCACGCGGGTGGTCGACTATCTCTTTGCCGGGGTGTTTTCGGCTTTCGCGCTCAAGATCCTGACCGCTCAGGCGAAGTAGCGGCCTGCCACCAGCTTCCGGCCCAGCGGCCGGCGCTTAGCCAGTAGAAGATGCCGCCGACCATGCCGCAGCCGATCACGGCGGCGATGGCGTGCGGATCGGTGACGTCGAAATTGATGTCGGCATTCTGGTGGACGAAGCCGAGGAACACCGCGGCCACGATGCCGCCCGCAAGGGCATAGAACAGCCAGTCTCTGCGGCTGAGTATCTCCGAGATCAGGATGACGATGGCCGCCGGCAAGAAGGCGAAATAAGCGATGAACAGCGCCACGAAGGGGATCGAAAAATACAGCGATGCGGTCGCCGTCGGGTGGGCATGTTCCGGCGTGTAGCCGAGCGAGGCCAGGAACAGGACGTTGAGAAAGGCGCTCGCCGCCAGCGAGGCGACGATATAGCCGAACAGGATGACGGCGAAGCGGACGAGATAGGCGATGACGCGGCTCACGCCTCGCCGTGCCCCGCGATCATCATGGCTTCCAGCGCCAGCCGGTCGACCTTGCGCATGCGTTCGGAGTCCGACTTGAGCTGGCCGCAGGCGGCAAGGATATCGCGGCCGCGGGGCGTACGGATCGGCGAAGCGTAGCCGGCATTGTTGATGTAATCGGCAAACTTCTCGATCGTTTCCCAGTCCGAGCACTGGTAGTTGGTGCCCGGCCACGGGTTGAACGGGATCAGGTTGATCTTGGCCGGAATGCCCTTGAGCAGTTTGATCAGCCCCTTGGCGTCCTCGATGGAATCGTTGACATCCTTCAGCATCACATATTCGAAGGTGATGCGCTTGGCGTTGGACAGGCCCGGATAGGCGCGGCAGGCCGCGATCAGTTCCTTCAGCGGATACTTCTTGTTGATCGGCACCAGGAGGTCGCGCAGGTCGTCATTGGTGGCGTGCAGCGAGATCGCCAGCATGACACCGATTTCTTCGCCGGTGCGGAAGATCTCGGGCACGACACCTGAGGTTGACAGCGTGATGCGGCGCTTCGACAGCGACAGGCCGTCGCCGTCGGAGGCGATCAGCAGCGCCTTCTTCACCGCCTCGAAATTGTAGAGCGGCTCGCCCATGCCCATCATAACGATGTTGGAGACTTTGCGGCCCTCGGCCGGCACGATGGCGCCGTCGGGTGTGTCGCGGTCAGGAAAATCGCCGAGCCGGTCGCGGGCGGTGAGCAATTGCGCCAGGATTTCCTCGGCAGTCAGGTTGCGCACCAGCTTCTGCGTGCCGGTGTGGCAGAACGAGCAAGTCAGCGTGCAGCCGACCTGCGAGGAGATGCACAGCGTGCCGCGGCCTTCCTCGGGGATGTAGACGGTCTCGATCTCGACCGGACGGCCGGCGCCGCGCGGCGGAAAGCGGAACAGCCACTTGCGCGTGCCGTCGGAGGAAATCTGTTCCTCGACGATCTCGGGCCGGGCGACGGTGAAATGCTTGTCGAGCTCGGCGCGCAGATCCTTGGAGATGTTGAACATGCCGGCGAAGTTGGAGACGCCGCGCACATACATCCAGTGCCACAGCTGCTGGGCGCGCATTTTTGCCTGGCGCTCGGGCACGATGCCGGCGCCGACAAGGGCTTCGCCGAGCTCGGCCCGGGTCAGGCCGATCAGCGACGGCTTCTCGGCCGATGTGGCACGGGCGCGCAACGCATCGCGTGCGCCCTCAGTGGTGAGATCGAAGGAAAGGGTCATATCAGCGCCAATATAAGCGAATTGCGGCCGATTTCATCCATCGTGCCGGAAATGAAGCGCGGCGCATAGCACAGCTTGCGGCGAGAGTCATGCGGGGCGGCGAATGTTGCGGCCTGCCGATCCCATCGTCCGGCTGACCCGTCGCGGGCGGCGAAGCGCCATCCCCATCGCGGAAAATCGATCACATGTTCGTGTTGGCGTAACGGTTGGCAGTCCATCGCGAAATCTGAAAGGGGGCGACTATGCCTCTGTAAAAATGGGAGTACGCGGAATGCAATCAATCAAGCTTATTGTTGTTGCCGCACTCATCGGCATGTCTGCCGCCCCGGCGTTTGCCGAGGATGCGATGGGAACGATGACCATGATGAAGGGCGGGCAGGTGACGGCGATCATGCCGGACGGCCACATGGGCACCATGATGCCGGATGCCAAGATGGGCGCCGAGATGATGAAGATGGCAAAGCCGATCAAGCACTGCATGATGATGATGACCGACGCCAAGGGCAAAGCCTACATGATCGACACGTCCACCAAGAAAGCCCAAGCCGAATGTGAAAAAATGGCCATGTGAGGTTCGAACCGCCTCGCTTCTCGCATTCCGGCCGGCGCAGGCGTCGGCGGGCTAATCTCGAATGCCTGCGCGAAAGTGGTCTTGAACTGAGTGGCAGTTCGTCAAAAAGCAAAGGCCGGACCTTGCGGCCTGGCCTTCATTCAAATTCCGTCAGGGCCTATTGGCCTACTTGCACTTTGCGATCGACGTCAGCGCGGCCGAGATGCCCTTCAGCGAAAACACATAGGTCGTCGTGTTGCCGCGGCCCGACTTCGCCGACACCTTCATGTCGGTGCCGGTCTTCATGGCGGCGATCAGCACCGGCTCTTCGGCGGCGTTCTCCACCCAGGCCGACTTGCCGCGGGTGAACATCGAGAACGACTTCTTGTCGATGGTGACGGTGGCCTTGGAGCCTTCCTGGAAGGTGTAGCCGGCGATGAATTGCGGCTCGTAGGACACCTGCTGGCCCGGCCGCTGGCTGACGAAGAAGAACATGTCACCATGATCGAGCGTCGGCGGCTGCTTGTCGGTCGGCACGGTCAGGACGTAGCAGACCTTGCCGCCCTGCGCCTGATAGCTGTAGGTGCCCCAGGCGTTGTGCTGGCCAATCTTGGTCGCCTGCTGCGCCAGCGCCGGCGCTGCAGAGGCCACCAGGACCAGGCTCGAGACTAGTGCAATCAATCCGCGCATCGCTTTTCCCGTATTCCAAATGGTGCGGGGGCAGGCCGGCTTGGCGTCCTGCCCGTCGCTTCATTTTGATTTAATCTGGGTTACCAAACGGTGAATTTCCCTCGGAAAAGGACATTCACCCATGGAAACCACCGCCATTTCCGCGCCGCTTGTTGAAAAACGGCTTTCGCAATGTCCCTGCGGCGACTTGGAGGCCACGAAAGCGGCAAGAGTTTGACTTTTTCAACGGCCGCAGCGGAACCCGAAGCCAAGCCGCTATCGCCCTGTTTGAACGCCGGATTTCTGGAAAACAAGTTCGCTGATGGGACGGCCGCCGGTTCAGCTCTTGTCGGCGATCGCTTCCTTGGCGGCCTTGCGATGGGCAGGCGTGATATGGGTGCTGACGGCAGTGATCGCTGCGGTCAGCACAGCGATGTCGTCGGTGAAGCCGAGGCCGAGGACGAAATCGGGGATGACGTCGACCGGCAGTACGAAATAGCCGAGCGCGGCGAGCAATATGCCCTTGGCGCGCAAAGGCGTCTTCTTGTCGAGCGCGCAGTAATAGGCGGCGACCACCTCTTCCATGAAGGGTATCTGCCGCGCCGCCTTCTTGGCCGTGCGCCAGAATTTCGCGCGCACTTCGCTTTCATCGCCCAGCCTGTTGCCGAAGCCGAAGAAATCAAAACCGGGTTGTTGCGCCATCAATGTCTCCTCTGCTGGCTGTCGCGCACCGTGTTGCGCGCGGCCGGCACGGGAAAATGTGGTGAAAGTGCCGGTCCGCTACAAGAGGACGACGCCGATTTGCCGGCACTGGCGCGTTGCAACGCTGCGCTGTCAGCCGCCGAAATAGCCGTTCATCTTCTTGGCTAGCGCGATGTCGAGCGCGGTGACGCCGCCGGCGTCGTGGGTGTTCAGCGTCACGTCGACGGTCTTGTAGACATTCGACCAGTCGGGGTGATGGTCCATCTTCTCCGCGGCCAAAGCGACGCGGGTCATGAAGGCGAAGGCTTCGGAAAAGTTCTTGAAGACGAAGCTGCGTTTGATGGAAGCGCCGTCCGCGGCCAGCGACCAGCCGCCCAGTTCGGCCAGTGCAGCTGTAATGGCGTCCTTGCTGAGTTTCTCTCTCGTCATGATGATGTCCTGTGCTATCCCGATCTTGACCCTCACCATAATGCAAGTCGCCCAAACGTGCCTTGCGTTTTGGGATCCCAAATGCACAAACGGCGCATATCGAATGAGCATAAAGCCGATAAATTCCATTCTGTTCGTCTGCCTCGGCAACATCTGCCGCTCGCCACTCGCCGAAGGCGTGTTTCGCGCCGTGCTGGCCGAGCGGGGCCGCGCCATGATGCTGGACTCGGCCGCGACCGGCGGCTGGAACCTCGGCGAAGCACCCGACCCGCGTTCGGTCGCGGTCGCTGCCCGCCACGGCATCGACATTTCCGGGCAGCGGGCGCGCAAGGTCCGGCCGGAGGATTTTGCCCGCTTCGACCTGATCCTCGGTATGGACCGGCAGAATGTCCGAGACCTGAAGGTGATGGCGCCGGCCGGTGCCGGCGAACGCATCCATCTGCTTGCGGAGTTCGCGCAGGGAAAAGCCCGCGACGTGCCGGATCCCTATTACGACGAGGCGGAAGCCTTCGCTTCGGTCTACCGCATGATCCGCGAAGCGTCGGAGGCGCTGGCAAAGCTGCTTGAGGAGCGCGCATCGGCGCCGGACAGCGGCCAGGCTTCCTCGACGATGTAGGGGCCGCCGCCGACCGAATCGCGCGACGACATCAAGACGAAGCGGCCGACGCGAAACGGCAGTGTCGAGAAATTGCCGCGCGCCGACAGATATTGCGCGACGTCGAGCGGGCTCGAATTGCGCAGCCGCGCCAGCGTCACATGCGGTGTGAATTTGCGCGGGTCTGCCGGCAGACCGAGCCGCTGGCAGATACGGTCGATCTCGCCTTGCAGTGCGGAAAGGTCGGGCGAGGCGAAAACGCCGGCCCAGACGGCGTGCGGCTTTTTCTGGCCGAAGGCGCCGACCCCGGACAGCGTCAGCGAGAAGGATTGGCGGTGAACCCGGTCGAGCGCGTTGGCGATCTCGTCAGCGACATGGCCTTCGACATCGCCGATGAAGCGCAGCGTCATGTGGTAGTTTTCGACATCGATCCAGCGGGCCCCGGGCAGGCCGCCCCGCAAAAGGGACAGCGAAAGCGCGGCGTCACGCGGTATTTCGAGGGCGGTGAAAAGACGCGGCATGGTGAGCCTCCCTTCCTCGAATCGAACTATGCCCCTACCGAATCATCGATATTCAAGCAGGGCAAGTGGTTTGTTGGTCACAGGCTTTCCCTAATGTTTCCCTGACGGAAGGCCGCGCCGGGAGCGAATGTCCCGGCCTCAGGCGCCGCCCTCGACCGCTGCAATTGCCTTTTCCGCGGTGGGCAGGATGCGCTCGACCATGCGGTCGACGCCCTTGGCATTGGGGTGCAGGCCGTCCTCGAGTTGGAACCCGCTCTCGCCGGCAACGCCATCGAGAAAGAACGGATAGAGCGGCACATCGTATTTCCCGGCCAGCTTCGGATAGATCGCATCGAAGGCGCTCTGATAGTCGGCGCCGAGATTTGGCGCGGCGCGCATGCCGGCCAGAAGCACGGCGATCTTGCGCGCCTTCAGCTTCGCCAGCATGTCGTCCAGGTTCTTTTCAGTAATGCTGGGCGAGACGCCGCGCAGCATGTCGTTGGCGCCGAGTTCTAGGATGACAAGCTTGGTGCCGTCCGGCACCGACCAGTCGAGCCGCGACAGGCCACCGCTCGACGTATCGCCGGAAACGCCGGCATTGGCGACGCTCACATCAAGGCCCTTGGCGCGAAGGGCTGCCTGCAATTTGTCGGTGAAGCCTTCGCCAGGCCCGAGGCCAAAGCCCGCCATCAGGCTGTCGCCGAAGCCGACGACGGTGAATGTCTCGGCCCGCGCCGACGAAATGGCGCCGCAAAGGGTGAGGAAAAGGATGAGCCCTGCGGCAATCGAGCGTTTGAAAGACATGCGGCAGGCCCCATATGACCAAGAATTCTTCCGGCGACGGCTTCCGGCAGGCAGAGCCTTCATCTCCATATAGGACGCTTTAATTGTGACAGAAGCCGTCATCGAGCTGAAAGACATATCCCTGACCCTCGGCCAAGGCGCGTCGTCCGTGCATGTCCTGAAAGGCGTCAGCCTCGACGTGACGCGCGGCGAGGCGACCGGCATTGTCGGTCCCTCAGGATCCGGCAAGTCGACCTTGCTGATGGTTCTGGCCGGACTGGAGCGGGTCGATTCGGGCACGGTGCGCATCGCCGGCGAATTGCTTAACGGCAAAAGCGAGGATCAGATCGCATCGTTTCGGGGCCGAAACATCGGCATCGTCTTTCAGTCCTTCCATCTCATTCCCAATATGACGGCGCTGGAAAATGTCGCCGTGCCGCTGGAGCTGGCCGGCCACGCCGATCCGTTCGGCGTGGCCGCGCGTGAACTGGCAGCCGTAGGCCTCAGCGACCGCGTCACCCACTATCCCGGCGAACTCTCCGGCGGCGAACAGCAGCGCGTGGCGATTGCGCGGGCGCTGGCACCCGCGCCGCGCATTCTCATCGCCGACGAACCGACCGGCAATCTCGACCAGGCGACGGGGCGGCAGGTCGCCGACCTTTTGTTCGCCAAGGCGGCCGAGCGCGGCATGACGCTGGTGCTGGTCACTCATGATCCGGCCCTTGCGGCGCGCTGCTCGCGCCAGGTGTCGATGCGCTCGGGCCGCATCGAGGATGCGCCTCTGCTCAAAGTGACGGCGTAGCCATGGTGGAAAAGACCCCCTCATCCGGCCCTTCGGGCCACCTTCTCCCCGGTGGGGGGAAGAGGCTGACGCCGGCGCTGGTGACCTCTTCTCCCCTCGGGGAGAAGGTGGCCGCGAAGCGGCCGGATGAGGGGGCGACCTGGCTCCGCACCCTGAAACTCGCGTTCCGCTTTTCGCTGCGCGAGATGCGCGGTGGGCTGTCCGGCTTCATGATTTTCCTGGCCTGCATCGCACTTGGCGTCGCGGCGATCGGCGGCGTCAATTCGGTGGCGCAGGCGATCACCGCCGGCGTTGCCGACCAGGGCCAGACGCTGCTCGGCGGCGATCTGCGCTTCCAGATCAACCAGCGCGATACGACGCCGGCCGAAAGCGCCTTCCTCGGTGGCCTGGGTGCTGTGTCGCACAGCGCCAACATGCGCTCGATGGCGCGGCTCGAGGACGGCTCCGACCAGGCGCTGGTCGAGGCCAAGGCAGTCGACGACGCCTATCCGCTCTATGGCGCGCTGCAGACCGAGCCGCAGCTTGGCAGACAGGATCTGTTCGGTGAGAAATCCGGAATCTTCGGCGCCGTGGCGCCCGACCTGCTGTTCGATCGGCTCAATGTGAAGATCGGCGATCGGTTGAAACTCGGCAGCGCGACATTCGAATTGCGCGCCAGGCTGGTGAGCGAGCCGGACGCGGTGTCGGATGGATTCGGCTTCGCGCCGCGGCTGATGGTCTCGACCGCGGGGCTTGCCGCGTCGGGGCTGATCCAGCCGGGCAGCCTGGTCGAGAATGCCTACAAGGTTCGCCTACCGGCCCGCGCTAGCGAGGCCGATCTCAAAAGCATCCAGAAACGGGCCGCGAGCGATTTCCCCGAAGCCGGCTGGTCGATCCGCACGCGCTCCAACGCCGCACCCGCACTGTCCTCCAACATCGAACGCTTCTCGCAGTTCCTGACGCTGGTCGGGCTGACGGCGCTGGTGGTCGGCGGCGTCGGCGTCGCCAATGCAGTGCGCGCCTATCTCGACGGCAAGCGCGGCGTCATCGCCACCTTCAAGAGCCTTGGCGCTTCGGGCGGCTTCGTCTTCACCGTCTATCTCGTACAGATCCTGATGATCGCCGGCCTCGGCATCGTGCTCGGCCTCATCCTCGGCGCCGCCATGCCGTTCGCGGCGAGTGCCGCGCTGCAGTCGGTCATTCCGGTTCCGGCCGAAGGCGGCTTCTATCCCGGCGCGCTGGCTCTTGCCGCGCTGTTCGGGCTGCTGGTGACGCTGGCGTTCGCGCTGCTGCCGCTCGGCCGCGCCCGCGATGTGCCGGCAACGGCGCTGTTTCGCGAAATGGGGTTTGAGGGCCGCGGTTTTCCGCGCCTGCCCTACCTTGCGGCGGCGGTCGGCATCGCGCTCGCTTTGGCCGCCTTGGCGATCCTGTTTTCCGGTGACCAGCGCATCGCCTCGATCTTCGTCGGCGCGACGATCTTTGCTTTTCTGGTGCTGCGCCTCGTCGGCGCTCTGGTGCAATGGATGGCGCGCAAAAGCCCGCGCGTGCGCTCGGTCGCGCTCAGACTCGCCATCGGCAACATCCACCGGCCCGGCGCGCTGACGCCTTCCGTCGTGCTGTCGCTGGGGCTCGGGCTGACGCTCTTGGTGACGTTGGCGCTGATCGACGGCAATCTCAGGCAGCAGATCTCAGGCAGCCTGCTGGAGCGGGCGCCGAATTTCTTCTTCGTCGACATCCAGAACGGCGATGTCGACGCCTTCTCGGCGCTGGTCGGCAAAGAGGCGCCCAAGGGCACGCTGGTCAAGGTGCCGATGCTGCGCGGCCGGGTGATGGCGCTGAACGGCATCGATGTCGACAAGGCCAATGTGCCGGCGGAAGGCGCCTGGGTGCTGCGCGGCGATCGCGGCCTGACTTATGACGCCAAGCAGCCCGCCAATGCGACATTGACCGAAGGCAGCTGGTGGCCGGACGGCTATACCGGCGAGCCATTGGTTTCGTTTTCCAACGATGAAGGCAAGGCGCTCGGGCTGAAACTCGGTGACACCGTCACCGTCAATGTGCTGGGCCGCAACGTGACGGCCAGGATCGCCAATTTCCGCGAGGTGCAATGGGAGACGATGGGCATCAATTTCGTCATGGTGTTCTCGCCCAACGCTTTTGCCGGCGCCCCGCATGGCTGGCTGGCGACGCTGACCGAGAAGGACGCGTCGGTAGCGGATGACGCGCGCCTGCTCAACGCCGTCACCCGTGCCTTTCCGGCGGTGACGACGGTCCGCGTCAAGGACGCGCTCGATATCGTCAACCGACTGGTCGGCCAACTCGGCACGGCGATCCGGGCTGCGGCCGGCGTGGCGCTGATCGCTTCGGTGCTGGTGCTGGCCGGCGCGCTCGCGGCCGGCAACCGCGCCCGCATCCACGATGCCGTGGTGCTGAAGACGCTGGGGGCCACGAGACGGACGCTGATCACGGCGTTTTCGCTCGAATATATGCTGATCGGGTTGGCCACCGCGGTGTTCGCGCTTGCCGCCGGCGGCATCGCGGCCTGGTACATCGTCGCCCGCATCATGACGCTGCCATCACATTTCATGCCGGAGGTGGCGGTGGCGACTTTGGTGTTTGCGCTGGCGATCACCGTCGGCATCGGCCTTGCCGGCACCTGGCGGGTGCTCGGCCACAAGGCGGCGCCGGTGCTGCGCGACCTCTAGGTCTCAAGCGGCAAAGCCGGCCGAATCCGGCCGTTTCCGATTAAATCTTGGTAATGCAGCGGCCGCGAAAGCCCGGAAAACCGGCTTTCGGCGATTCACCAAGCGTTGCAGCCCGTAACGGTCTTGTTCTTGACGTCAAGAACCATCATATTTCGCCACAGGCATGCTGGAGCCCCGCCAGCGGCGCCCAGGTCCGGAAAGGCCTGACACCGTACGGGGCAGAAGCAACAGAGGATTCCAATGGCTGAGCCCATTCGCAATTACCAGACTTCGGCCGTGCCGGGCGCACGCGCCGACATTGACCAGGGCCTGCGCAGCTACATGCTGAAGGTCTACAATTTGATGGGGCTTGGTCTCCTCATCACCGGCATCGCCGCCTGGGGCGCTTTCCAGCTCGCCGTCACCGGCGACGGACAGCTGACCGCTTTCGGCACGCTGATCTATGCCAGCGCCTTCCGCTGGGTGGTCATCCTGGCCCCGCTCGCCGCGGTCTTCTTCCTGTCGTTCAGGATCCAGTCGATGAGCGTGGCCGCGGCGCAGACAACCTTCTGGGTCTATTCGGGCCTGGTCGGCCTGTCGCTGTCGACCATCTTCCTGGTCTACACCGGCGCCTCGATCACCCAGACCTTCTTCGCCACGGCGGCCGCCTTCGGCGGACTGTCGCTCTATGGCTACACGACCAAGCGTGATCTTTCGGCGTTCGGCTCGTTCCTGGTCATGGGCGTCGTCGGCCTGGTGATCGCCATGCTGATCAACATCTTCCTGCAGTCGTCGGCGCTCGGCTTCGCCATCTCGGCGATCGGCGTGCTGATCTTCGCCGGCCTCACCGCCTATGACACGCAGACCATCAAGGAAATGTACTACGAAGGCGACCAGGCCGACGTCGCCGGTCGCAAGGCGATCATGGGCGCGTTGAGGCTCTATCTCGACTTCATCAACCTGTTCATGTTCCTGCTGCAGTTCATGGGCGATCGTCGCTAAGCGGTCTCCATCCAGGCAACTGGACCAGCTGATATCGAAAGGGCGGCCTAACGGCCGCCCTTTTCTTTTGTGCCGGCCTTTGCTGTGATGCCAGGCAGATGAATCGTTTGCACAAATTATGAGCATTATTACCATACGAGCGGCGCTGGAGGGCGACCTCGACCGAATCACCGAGATCTACGCCGATGCGGTGAGGCATGGCACGGCGAGCTATGAACTGGAGCCGCCGAGCCGTGCCGAGATGGGCGCGCGCTTCGACAGTCTGACAACTGGCGGCTTTCCCTATCTGGTGGCGGAAAAGGACGGCGGGCTGCTTGGCTACGCCTATGCTGGCGCGTTCCGCCCGCGCCCAGCCTACCGCTTCATCGTCGAGGATTCGGTCTATGTCGCGCCTGGCGCCAAGGGCCAGGGCGTCGGGCTGCTGCTGATGCAGGCGCTGATCGAGGCGTGCCGGGTCGCGGGTTTTCGCCAGATCATCGCTGTGATCGGCGACGGTCACGCCGACAGCGCGTCGGTTCGGTTGCATGAAAAGCTTGGCTTTCGCCATTCCGGCCGTCTGGAAGGTTCCGGCTACAAGCATGGGCGCTGGCTGGACACGGTGTTCATGCAGCTGCCGCTGAATGGCGGGGCAACGGCTCCGCCCGATCCGGATTCGCTGCCGGAGCGGAAATTTCGCAAGAGTCTTGGCGGGAAGTGAGTGGGGTTGACGAACTTAGGAACTGGAGAATTGATGAACTGAAGAATTGGAGAAAGGGACTCAGTCCTGGCGTAGTCCCGTCTTCTCGACTCCTCAGCTCTCTATTTCTTCAATTCCCCAATTCCTAAGTTCTTCAATTCCCCAACTCAGGCCTCGACAACTTTCAGCTTGGGATCGAACACGCCGAGCACGCGGCCGAGTTCCTGGCCGCGCTTGAGGATGCGGCCGCCGGCAGCGATGACGGCGAACGCGCCTTGCCGGCGCGCCAGTTTCGGATCCTTGACGATCTGGAACAGCGGCACTTCGCTGGCTCGGCGGAAGACCGAAAACACAGCGCGATCAGCGAGATGATCGATGGCGTAGTCGCGCCATTCATTGGCGGCGACCATGCGTCCGTAGAGCCTCAATATCTCATCGAGTTCACGCCGGTCGAAGCGAACCGGCTGGTCGAGGCGTTCGCGTCGCGCCTCCTGCAGCGGGATCAATATTGCGGATGAGTCCCCATCCTCCGCTCCACCGCTGCTGCGATCGGTCATACCGCGATCCCTTTAAAAATGAATCTCGCTTGCAGAAGTTGGCGTGTTCGCGGTGGAATTGCAAGACCCGGCTAACCATCCCGGGGCTGCGCTGTTTTCGCAACGTCCAGTCACTTTTATAAAACGCGGTGTTTGAATTGGTGATGCTCCGCCACATTCCTGCCTTATTTTATCCGCGCTCATGCCCCAATGTCCGACGAATTTACCGGCGTTGCCTGAGACGGTTCGGTCCGGCACCGGCTCGTAAACCCCAAGCCCCCCGCCCACGGGTCTGCGTCGGATCGAACCAACCTCGGACTTTCCTTAGGGAGAGACCGGGTGCGACGATCCCAAAACCTAAATGACCGACGTCAGAAGCAAGCTGACGTCGGTTTTTTGTTGGCCGACGCCAATGCGCTTGTTGCGTCGCGATCCTTCACACCCCTCTCTGTCCTGCCGGACATCTCCCCCGCAAGGGTGAAATCAGATTTTCGCGATTGCTGTCGCCAAACTCAAACGTCGGACAGGAAATGGCGAAGCTGCCAATCTCCCTCCTTGCGGGGGAGATGTCCGGCAGGCCCGAGGGGGGTGCTGCCCCCCGATATCAAAGAGTCTGGACCAGCCTTTTACGGCTTGTGAATAAACGCGGCGCCCAAAATCGGACCGGGAAGGCCGTCCTTACCGACCGATTGCAGCAGCACGGCGCAGCCGCCTTTCTTGGCGATCTCGGTCATCGGCAACTCGTAGCGCTGCGCCTTGCCGTGCCACATGCCGGCGGTCTGGATGCCGGTGACGGCGTTCCAGTAGGTCATGCTGCGGCCGGTGTTCTCGCCCTTGGCGATGGTAACCGTCTGCGGCGGTTCGAAATAGACGATGACGACATGGGCGTCGCTCGGGCCGCTGCCGGCGTCGCCGGTATCGATCATGACGCGGTCGCTGGTGCGGCTGACCTTGATGCTGACCCGCATGCCTTCGCCCGACTTCTCCATGCGGGCAAGCGCACCGTCGACCTCCCTGCGGCTGGCGCCGTTGACATGGCTGCGACCATTGATGACTGCTTGCGGCGTGTACACCGAGCGGGTGCCGAAGGCGCGCATATAGTCATATTGCCGGTCGGTGTTATCCTTGCTGCTCAGCGTATCCTGCCAGCCGAGATAGTCCCAGTAATTGACGTGATAGGCGAGCGCGACCACGTTGTCCTTGGCTGCCAGCTCGGCAAAGAAAGCGTCGGCCGGCGGACAGGAGTTACAGCCCTGGCTGGTGAAAAGCTCGACGACGCCCAAGGGTTTGTCGGTCTGGGGCTTCTCGGCCTGGGTGGTTCCCGATTCCTCGGCCAACCCGGTCCCGGCAAGCGCCGAGAAGGCCAGCGCGAAAGCCGCAAGCCGTAAAGGTTGTCGAGGTGCCATGGCCGTTCCGATTCCCGCCGGTGACGCCGGCCTTGTTCTGGTTGCCCAGATTTGTGGCAGAAGCGACAGTCAACGGGAAGTCACGTTGCGGTGAAATTTTTGCTCCTGCAACGGCGTGCACGGCCGCAATTAGGCGGAGCACTTCACCGCCCGGTTCGATCGGGAGCATGGCATCAGGAGCTTGCGGCAGCTCTTGCTGAGCCCAACCGATTTTTACTGCGGGCGGACAGGGCGGAACTTCCGGCCGACCGGCCAATGCTTTGGAAAGACTAGGCGGTAGGCAGTAGAAGGCCTTATTCCCTACTGCCTACGCCCTATTCCCTACGCGGCCAGATCGCGCAGCACGTATTGCAGGATGCCGCCGTTCTTGAAGTAGTCGAGTTCATCCAGCGTATCGATGCGGCAGATGATCGGCACGTTCTTCACCGTGCCATCGCCATAGGTGACCTTGGCGATCATCGTCTGGCGCGGCTTGATGGCGCTCAGGCCGTCGATCTCGACCATCTCGTCGCCCTTGAGGTTGAGCGAGGCCCATGAGGTGCCTTCCTCGAAGACGAAGGGGATGACGCCCATGCCGACCAGGTTCGAGCGATGGATGCGCTCGAAGGACTGGGCGATAACGGCGCGGACACCGAGCAGGTTGGTGCCCTTGGCCGCCCAGTCACGCGACGAGCCGTTGCCGTATTCGACACCGGCGAAGATGACCAGCGGCACGCCTTCCCTTTTGTACTCCATCGCCGCGTCGTAGATCGATTCCTCTTCCTTCGACGGGTAGTGGATGGTGTAGCCGCCCTCGCGGCCGTTCTCGCCCAGCATGTGGTTGCGGATGCGGATGTTGGCAAAGGTGCCGCGCATCATCACCTCGTGATTGCCGCGCCGCGTGCCGTATTGGTTGAAGTCGGCAACGCCGACGCCGTGATCGGTGAGGTATTTTCCGGCCGGCGACGCCGCCTTGATCGAACCCGCCGGCGAGATGTGGTCGGTGGTGATCTTGTCGCCGAAGAGACCCAGCACGCGCGCGCCCTTGATGTCGCCGATCTTGCCGAAACCGGCGGTCATCCCAGCGAAATAGGGCGGGTTCTGCACATAGGTCGAATTGTCGTCCCAGGCATAGGTCTGGCCTTCCGGCGCCTTGACGTTCTGCCAGTACTCGTCGCCCTTGAAGACGTCGGCATATTTGCGGGCGAACAGCTCGCGGGTGACGTTCTTCTCGATGAACTCCTGGATCTCGGCCGAGCTCGGCCAGATATCCTTGAGGTAGACCGGCTTGCCGTCGCGGCCTTCGCCAAGCGGTTCGGTGGTGAGGTCCTTGGTGACCGTGCCGGCCAGCGCATGCGCGACGACCAGCGGCGGCGACGCCAGGTAGTTCGCCTGCACGTCGGGCGAGACGCGGCCTTCGAAATTGCGATTACCGGAAAGCACCGCGGCAGCGATCAAACCTTTGTCGTTGATGGTCTTGGAGATCGGCGCCGGCAGCGGGCCGGAATTGCCGATGCACGTGGTGCAGCCGAAGCCGACCAGGTTGAAGCCAATCTGGTCGAGCTCCTTCTGCAGGCCGGATTTTTCGAGATATTCGGCGACCACCTGGCTGCCGGGGGCAAGCGAGGTCTTCACCCAGGGTTTCTGCTTGAGGCCGAGGCGGTTGGCGTTGCGCGCCAACAGGCCGGCGCCGATCAGCACGCTCGGGTTCGAGGTGTTGGTGCAGGAGGTGATGGCGGCGATGACGACGTCGCCATGGCCGAGATCATGGTCGGTGCCTTCGACGGCGTAGCGCTTGTGGATTTCGGCGGCCTTCTTGTACTCGGTCTCCATCGCCTTGACGAAGCCGGCCGGAATGCCTTCCAGCGCAACGCGGCCTTCGGGGCGCTTGGGGCCGGCCATCGACGGCACGACCTCGCTGAGTTCAAGCTCGAGCAGGTCGGTGAAGACCGGATCGGCCGATCCGGTGTCGCGCCACATGCCTTGCGCCTTAGAATAGGCTTCGACCAGAGCGATGCGGCTTTCCTCACGACCCGACATTGTCAGGTAGCGGATGGTTTCGCCGTCGACCGGGAAGAAGCCGCAGGTGGCGCCATATTCGGGTGCCATGTTGCCGATGGTGGCGCGGTCGGCCAGCGTCATGTTGGAGAGGCCGGGGCCGAAGAACTCGACGAACTTGCCGACGACGCCCTTCTTGCGCAGCATCTGGGTGACGGTGAGCACGAGGTCGGTGGCGGTGACGCCTTCTTTCAGCTTGCCGGTGAGGCGGAAGCCGATCACTTCCGGCAACAGCATGGAGACCGGCTGACCGAGCATGGCGGCCTCTGCCTCGATGCCACCGACGCCCCAGCCCAGCACGCCAAGGCCGTTTATCATCGTGGTATGCGAATCGGTACCGACGCAGGTGTCGGGATAGGCGGTGGTTTCGCCGTCCTCGGTGTTGGTCCAGACGACCTGGCCGAGATATTCGAGGTTGACCTGGTGGCAGATGCCGGTGCCGGGCGGCACGACGCGGAAGTTGCGGAACGCTTGCTGGCCCCATTTCAGGAACTTGTAGCGCTCTTCGTTGCGCTCATATTCGAGCTCGACATTGCGGGCGAAGGCCATCGGCGTGCCGAATTCGTCGACGATGACCGAATGGTCGATGACGAGGTCGACCGGCACCAGCGGGTTGATCTTCTGCGGATCGCCGCCGAGCGCCTTGAGGCCGTCGCGCATGGCCGCGAGATCGACCACCGCTGGAACGCCGGTGAAATCCTGCATCAGGACGCGGGCCGGGCGATAGGCGATCTCGACGCCGGCGGTGCCCTTGTCGGTCAGCCAGCCGGCAACCGCCTGGATCGATTCCTTGGTGACGGAGCGGCCGTCTTCGTTGCGCAAAAGGTTCTCCAGCAGCACCTTCATCGAATAGGGCAACTGGGCGATGCCGGTGAGGCCGTTCTTCTCGGCCTCGACCAGATTGTAATAGACATAGTCCGCGCCACCCACGGTGAGGGTGCGGCGGCAATTGAAACTGTCGAGGGATTTTGACACGTGCGGTCCGTCCTTGTCTGTTCAGCCTGAAAGGGAACGGACGCCGATGGGCATGCAATCACGCGCAAAGGTGCGGGTACGGCCATTTCCGCTGTCCGCTCCCAAGCAACCCGAGCCGTTCAAGGCGGCGCGTGCGCTGGTTCGGCGCAAATTCTCTTCCCGTGCCGACCGCTGGCACGGATGAACCGCATATAGAGAATTTTCTGGAATAGTTCTAGACAGGCGACAGGCAATTTTGTGCGATGCGGCAGCTGTCGCACGGTAAAGTTTTCGGGACGGGCAAGGATGCGGCTGATCGCCGAAAATCTGGGCGGCGAACGCGGCGGCGAGACGGTCTTTTCCGGCATCGGTTTCGTGATTGAGGATGGCCAGGCGCTGGTCGTCACCGGACCGAACGGATCAGGCAAATCGACGCTGCTCAGGGTCATCGCCGGGCTGCTGCCGAAAGCAGAAGGCGACGTGCGGCTTGAAGGCGGCGGCGAGACGTTTCCGACGATCGCTTCGGCCGTCCATTATCTCGGCCATCTCAATGCGATGAAGACGGCGCTGAGCGTGGCGGAGAATCTGCGCTTCTGGCGCGATTTCAATGGCGATGGCCAGCTGGGTGTCGAAGAGGCACTGGAGACGGTCGGTCTCGGCGGCATCGGCTATCTGCCATTCGGCTATCTGTCGACCGGGCAAAGAAGGCGCGCGGCGATTGCGAAGCTTCTGGTCAGCCACAGGCCGCTGTGGCTGCTCGATGAGCCGACGGCGGGGCTGGACAAGGCTTCGGAGGCGCGGTTTGCGGGATTGATGGCGAAGCACTGCGAGGAGGGTGGGATCATTGTCGCGGCGACGCATCTGCCGCTGGGGTTGGATGGGGCGCAGGCGTTGGTGATGGGGGAAGCCGCTTGATGTCGGTCCTCTACGTGCAAGAACGCCTTCCTCAACAAAGGACCACTTCGTAATGTGGTCCCTCTTCCTCCGCGACATCCGCCTCTCCATCCGTGCCGGCGGCGGAGCGTTGACTGGCGTCATCTTCTTCCTCGCCGTCATCGCCACCATCCCCTTCGGCGTTGGGCCGGACCTGAAGCTGCTGGCCCGTATCGGTCCGGCGATCCTGTGGATCGGCGCTCTGCTCGCCTGCCTGCTCGGCCTCGACCGGCTGTTCCAGGCCGACCGCGAGGACGGGTCCCTCGATCTTCTGGTGCTGGGCAATGACCGCCATATGCTGGCGCTGACGGTGCTGGTGAAGTGCCTGGCACATTGGGCGGGCAGCGTTCTGCCGCTGGTGGTCGCCGCCCCTCTGCTCGGCCTATTCATGAACATGGAGCCACTCAGCATCGGCGCGACGGCGCTGACCCTTCTGGTCGGCACGCCGGCAATCACCTTCATCGGTGCGGTGGGCGCGGCGGTGGCGGTGGCGCTGCCGCGCGGCGGGCTGTTGATCTCGGTGCTGGTGCTGCCGCTGACCATTCCGGTGCTGATCTTCGGCGTGTCGGCCAGCTACGGCGCGGTGGCCGATCCCGACCCGTTCGCGCAGCCCTTCCTCATTCTTGCCGCGCTGACGCTGTTTCTTGCCGTGCTGGGGCCGGTGGCGGCAGCGCTGGCGCTGCGGCATGGAACGGATTGACGTGACGGCTGCGGCGCAGCGGCCAATTGCGAAGCCGAAGCTGCAAAGCTATGGGAAGGCCATGATCGAGCACAGCGAAGCGACAGCGGAAGGGAAGCGGGCTGCATGAGCGCACACGCCCTTTATGTCACCGCCGCCTATGGCATCACGGCGATCGTGCTAGCCGGACTGATCGGTTGGATCCTGCTCGACCAGCGTGGGCGCAAACGCGAACTGGCAGAACTAGAGGCAGCAGGCGTACGGCGGCGTTCGGACAAGGCCAGCACTGGGGCCAGCACTGGGGCCAACAAACCATGAGCACGGAAAGCGAAACGCCGGCGCCGCCGCGCCGCCGCCTGATTGTGCTGTTGCCGCTGCTGGTTTTCCTCGGCCTTGCGGGGCTGTTCCTGTTGCAGCTTTTGTCGGGGCGCGACGAGGCTGAAGTGCCGTCGGCGCTGCTTGGCCTGCCGGCGCCGCAGACCAATTTGCCGGCGCTGGAAGGGTCAAACCTGCCCGGCCTCGATTCAAAAACCTTCGCCGGCAAGGTGACGCTGGTCAATGTCTTTGCATCGTGGTGCGCGCCGTGCCGGGAAGAACATCCGGTGCTCCTGGCGCTGTCGCAAGACAAGCGCTTCGTCATGGCAGCGCTGAACTACAAGGACGAGCCGCAAAACGCGCGCCGGTTCCTCGGCGATCTCGGCAATCCGTTCCAGGCCATCGGCGTCGACGAAACCGGCCGCACGGCCATCGACTGGGGTGTCTACGGCGTGCCGGAAACGTTCGTCATCGGCAAGGATGGCAAGATCGCCTACAAGCATGTCGGGCCGCTGACGGGCGAGTCCTCGCAGACGGTGCTGATGCCTGAAATTGAGAAGGCGCTCGCGGCACCGCGCTGACGGCCGCCTCGCTTCGAACGCGGGGCCGTCAGGGCATTAAGCTCAGCCGTAGATCTGCTTGCGGACCTGGTAGAGCATTTCCGAGCGATCGGCGCGCAGGTCGGCGAGGTCGCGGCCGGAGAGGTTCTCGATTTCGGCGACGAGGCGGTTGTAGTGCTTGCGCTTGGCAATCGAGGTGCGAGCGCGGGTCATGAGACTGTCGAAGATCATAGCAAGGGTCCTTTCGTGCCGCATATCAGCGGCGAATTTGTTCCTCCCTTGACTGTACGCAGCATGACATAGGAATGGTGCGATGCAAAAAGAAGATGTTGCAATGCACCATTGCACAGAGCGCATAGCCGGTTAATGCAGCGCTAACAGCACCGTACCCGGCCGGGCAGGCTGGCGAGCCAATGCCGGGCCGCATGCCTTTTGTCTTACAAATTGCGCATGCGCCATCTTGCCTTCTCGCCCGCAGGCTGGCTTGATCCGCGCGTCACGTGATGCCCGGAGGAAAAGCATGGCGGCCGCAGACTATTACGAAATTCTCGATCCGCGTTTCGCGCGGCTGTTCAATGGCAACGCGCAGGTGGAAAAACTGTTCACCGGATGTCAGTGGGCGGAAGGGCCGGCCTGGTTCGCTGCCGGCCGCTATGTGGTCTGGTCCGACATCCCCAACAATCGCATGCTGCGCTATGACGAGACCGACGGCAATGTCAGCGTGTTCCGTCAGCCCTCCGGCAATTCCAATGGCAACACCGTCGACCGCCAGGGCCGGCTGGTGACGTGCGAGCATTCGGGCCGCCGCGTCAGCCGCACCGAGTATGACGGCTCGATCACCACCATCGCGGCCAAATGGAAAGGCAAGCGGCTGAATTCGCCAAATGACGTCGTGGTGCGCTCCGACGGCTCGATCTGGTTCACCGATCCGAGCTACGGCATCGACACTGACTATGAGGGCGACAAGGCCGAGAGCGAAATCGGCGCCTGCTACGTCTACCGGGTCGATCCCGACAGCGGCGAGGTCGAGGCTGTCATTACCGACATGGTCAGGCCGAACGGGCTTGCCTTCTCGCTCGATGAAAGCCAGCTCTATGTCGTCGACACCGGCCGCACCCATGGCGCACAAAACCCGGCGCATATGCGGGTCTTCAACATCGGCAAGGGCGGCAAGAAAGTGTCGGGCGGCAAGGTGTTCGCCGACTGCACGGCCGGCCTGTTCGACGGCTTCCGGCTCGACGAGGCCGGCCGCATCTGGACCAGCGCCGCCGACGGCATCCACTGCTACGATCCCGACGGCACGCTGATCGGCAAGGTCAAGGTGCCGGAAGTCACCGCCAATTGCGTGTTCGGCGGCAACAAGCTGAACTGCCTCTACATCGCCGGCACGACGTCGCTTTACATGGTGCGGCTGATGGTGAACGGGGCCAAGACCTATTGAGGCTGCTGGAAACACTTCTCTGGCGGCCCTTGATGGCGCTCCTGCGCATGCCCGCGACGCCGGTTGCGCTGCGGCTGCCGGAACCGCCGCCAGGTGGTTCGCCGGAGCGGATTTCTAAGCCATCTGCCAGTGGCGGCATCAGGAACAATTCCAGGGGAGGACGTCATGCCATTCGTCAACATCCGCATCGTCAAGGAAGTGATCGCCGCTGATCCGGCGGGCAAGAAGGCTGACATCGCCAAAAAGGTCACGGCGGCCATCATGGACGCCACCGGGCTCGGCAACGACGATGTCTGGGTGGTGTTCGAAGAGGTCAATGCGCGCGACTGGTATGTCGGCAAGACCGACGTCGAGACGCTGCGGAAGGGGTAGGCGCCTTCCTTCTCGCCTTGTGGGAGAAGGGAAAGCCGCTCACCGCCGCCTGCGTATAAAATCCACGAACCCTTGGACCGCGTCGCGCATAGCCTGCCGGTTCGCATCTTCGCCCAAGATCGTCTCCACCTCCGCCGGCTTCTTGCCCAGCAGCGCGATCTCGAACGTTTCCTCGCAGAGCGCAAACGACATCGTCCGCATGATCTCGGCGAGCGCGGCGCGGGCGTATAGCGAGCGCGCGGAGGCGTGCACCAGCATGGCCGGCTTGTCGACGGCGGCGTCGCGCGAGACCAGCCAGTCGAGCGCGTTCTTCATGCCGCCCGGCACGCCATGCGCATATTCGGGGCTGGAAACGATAATGCCGTCGGCGCTGGTGACGGCCCCGATCAGCCGGGCGGCTTCGCGTGGCGTGCGCTCGCCTTCGTCGTCGGGATTGAAGATCGGCAGCAGGCCTAGCCCGTCATAAACGGCTACGCGGCAATCCGAAGGCGCGTTCGCGGCCAGCGCCGCGAGCAGCGCCGAATTGGTCGAGGCAGCGCGCAGACTGCCGGAGATGGCGAGGATTTCAATCAAAGGGGAAACCGGGCAAGGGGGAAACCGGGACGAGCGAATCGTCGCCGAAAATCTACCACAGGGTCTTGCTGTAGGCCTCGTCCAGTGAGCGGTCGAAATCATCGGGCGTTTCGGCATGCGCCATCTGATCGGACAGGATCTGGCCGAGCGTCGGCAGCGTCGCGCGGTCGTACCAGCTGTCCGGCTTCCACAATTGCGAGCGCATGAAGGCCTTGGCGCAATGCATGTAGGCGGCCTTGACGCTCACCACGACGACGCTTTGCGGCTGCTTGCCGTCGACGCTGAGGCGCTCACGCAAATCCGCATCGACGGTGATGCGGGCGTCGCCATTGATGCGCAGCGTTTCGTTCATGCCGGGGATGAGGAACAGCAGCCCGACCGAAGGGTTGAGCAGGATGTTTTCCAGCGTGTCGAGCCGGTTGTTGCCGGGCCGGTCGGGGATGGCGATGGTCTTGTCGTCGAGGACAAGGGCGAAGCCGGGCCTGTCGCCTTTCGGCGTCACGTCGGCATTGCCGGCGTTATCGGAAGAACCGATCAGCACGAAGGGGCTCTTGCCGATGAAGGAGCGGCAGTGGCCGTCGAGCGCCCTGAGCTCCTTGCGCATCGAGGCGTCGGTCGGCCGCGGCGTCTTGTAGATTGTCCTCAACTCGTCGCTTGTGGTGACGAATTCCATGGCCCCTCTCCTCCAATTCCAGCGCAATTCCCAAGGGAAAGCGCTACGCGCTTTTCCCGGGAAAACCGCTGCACACTTTTCCTGGAATTGCTCTACTTGCCTGCTTCCTCCGCCTTATCGGTCTTATCCTCGATCGAATGGCGCAGGATCAGCGGCATCTGGCTGAAGGTGAACAGCAGCGTGATCGGCATGATGCCCCAGACCTTGAAGGTAACCCAGAAGTCGGTCGAAAAATTCCGCCACACCACTTCATTGGCAAGAGCCAGGAACAGGAAGAACAGGCCCCAGCGGAAGGTCAGCTTGCGCCAGCCTTCGGCATCGAGGCGAAAGGCCGAATCGAAGACATAGCCGAGCAGCGAGCGGCCGAAATACAGGCCGCCAAGCAGCACGCCGCCGAACAGCGTGTTGACGATGGTCGGCTTCATCTTGATGAAGACATCGTCCTGCAGATAGAGCGTCAGCGCGCCGAAGATGAAGACGACGACGCCCGAGACCATCGGCATGATCGGCAAGGTGCGCATCAGCAGCCAGGAGGCGATCAGCGCGATTGCGGTCGCAGCCATGAACAGGCCGGTGGCGACGAAGATCGGCCCGCCGAATTCGGCCAGCACCGGAAATTTCTCGACCAGCCAGGCGCCGCGCGCATTGGCGAAGAAGAACACCATCAGCGGCCCGAGTTCCAGCACCAGCTTGAGCAGCGGATTGACGCTTTCCTTCTTCTTTTGCGGGTCGGACGGGTCGCGTTCGAGGATGGGAGGGTTCATGACTTCCTTCTGACGCATGATCTTGTCCAAAAAGCCGTCAGCTCTTCGAGATCATTGCCTGTTACGCTACGCCCGCGATCGCCCTGGCGAATTCGCTGGCTGAGAAAGGTTCGAGGTCGTCGACCTGTTCGCCGACGCCGATGAAATAGACCGGCAGTTTATGCTTTGCCGCGATCGCCACCAGAATACCGCCGCGCGCCGTGCCGTCCAGCTTGGTCATCACCAGGCCGTTGACGCCGGCGACATTGCGGAAGATCTCGACCTGGTTGAGCGCATTCTGGCCGGTGGTGGCGTCGACCGTCTGCAGCACGGTGTGCGGCGCTTCCGGATCGAGCTTGCCCAGCACGCGCACGATCTTTTCCAGTTCGGCCATCAGTTCGGTCTTGTTCTGCAGCCGGCCGGCGGTGTCGATGATCAGCACATCGGAACCGGCCTCTTTCGCGCGTTCGAAGGCGTCGTAGGCGAGGCCGGCGGCATCGGCGCCGATCTTGGAGGCGATGACCGGCGATTTCGTCCGCTCACCCCAGATCTTCAATTGCTCGATGGCTGCAGCGCGAAACGTGTCGCCGGCGGCGAGCATCACCGACAGCCCGCCATCGGTCAGTTTTGCCGCCAGCTTGCCGATGGTCGTGGTCTTGCCGGTGCCGTTGACGCCGACGACCAGGATGACATGCGGCTTGTGCGAAAGGTCGAGCTCCAGCGGCATGGCGACATGGGTCAGCACCTTCTCGACCTCGGCAGCCATCACGGCGCGCACTTCCGCGTCGGAGACATCCTTGCCGTAGCGGCTGGAGGCCAGCGCATCGGTGACGCGGAGCGCGGTTTCCAGGCCGAGATCGGCGCGGATCAGCACGTCCTCCAGGTCCTGCAGCGTGTCCTCATCCAGCTTGCGCTTGGTGAAGACGCCGGCAATGTTGCCGGTGAGCTCGCGCGACGACCGCGCCAGCCCGTCGCGCATGCGCTGGAACCACGAACGACGCGGCGTCGGTTCCGGCGCCTTGACCGGCTCAGCCTTCTGCTCGACTTTTTTGGTGACGGTCACCTTGCCGGGAGCGGGTTTGGGCTCTGGCGAAGGTTGGGGGATGGGCTGTGGTTCGGGCGCGATCTCGGCAATGACGCGCTGTGCTTCGACCGGCGCGGGTGTAGCTTCGGGCGGTGTGCGCTTTACCTCCCCCTCGATGGGGGAGGTCCCGATCGCAGCTCGGGGGTGGGGGTGACTGGCGCCAACGTCGGCGCTGTCACCCCACCCCGCCGCTCCGCGTCGACCCTCGCCATCGAGGGGAGGGTGAGGCGTCGGCGCAGGAGCTTCTTCCTTCTCCCCGTCACTATACGGAGAGAAGGTGCCGGCAGGCGGATGAGGGGCAGCGCCGGCCTTTGAGGTTGGCTGCGCGGGAGACGGCGCCGGTGGCGGCACCTCGATCGGGGGCGCTTCGGCGGGAACCTCGGCCGGTGGCGGCACTTCGACAGGCGCTGGCTCAGGCTGCCTTTCCGGGCGCGACGGTTCGATCTCCGGCTCGGCTGGTGCCGGCGGCACCTCTTGCGGCTGCGGTTCGGGCTCCGGAGCGGCGGGCGACGCAGGAACCTCCTCAGGTTCCAGCGGCTCGGGCTCAGGTTCCGGTTGCGGCTCTTCCTCCGGCACAGGCTCCGGCAGCGGTTCCGGCTCGGAGGGAACGACCGGCTCCGGTGCCGGCGGAATGGTCGGCGCTGGTTCGGGCTTCGGCTCCTCGGGCGCCGGCTCCGGCGCTGCTTTTACCTCCCCCTCGATGGGGGAGGTCCCAAGCGAAGCTTGGGGGTGGGGGTGATCGGCGTCGGCGCTGTCACCCCTCCCCGCCGCTTCGTGGCGACCCTCCCCATCGAGGGGAGGGTGGGGCGCTGGCGCCTCGTCACGCTTCAAAAACTCCGGAACGACCTGCTCGGCAGCTGGCTTCAGCGCCTCAAGCGCATCCCATTTGATCGGCGGCAGCGGCGCGGTTTCGTCGATGCGCGCCTCGACGACTTCCTTCTTGCCGAACGAAAATATCTTCTTGAAAAAACCGGCCATGCTTCAATCGTCTCAGGCGGCGCGGGCGGTGAGCGGCGCTGCGGTCAGGCGCGCGCCGTCATGGCCGGTAATGGTGGCCTCGACGATCTCGCCCGGCGCACCGGCGGCGATGGCGGCCAGCGTAAATCCCTCGGTGCGGCCGAGGCCGTCGCGCTCGACCAGGATCGACTGGCGCGTTCCCGGGAGTGCCGACAAATGGCGGCGATACGCGGCCTCGCCGGCGGCGCGCAGCCTTGCGGCGCGCTGCTTCACCAGTTCGCGGCGGACCTGCGGCATGCGCGCGGCGGGCGTGCCTTCGCGGGACGAGAACGGGAAGACGTGCAGATGCGTCAGCCCGCATTCCTCGACGATCTTTATCGAATTCTCGAACATGTCCTCGGTCTCGGTCGGGAAGCCGGCGATGATGTCGGCACCGAAGACGATGTCAGGGCGCAGCTTGCGCACATCCTCGCAGAAGCGGATCGACTGGTCGCGCAGATGCCTGCGCTTCATCCGCTTCAGGATCATGTCGTCGCCCGACTGCAGCGACAGGTGCAGATGCGGCATCAGCCTGGGCTCGGTGGCGATGGCGTCGAGCAATTCGTCGTCGGCCTCGATCGAATCGATGGAGGACAGCCGCAGGCGCTTCACGTCGGGCACCTGCTTCAGGATGGTCTTCACCAGCTTACCGAGTTTCGGAGCGCCCGGCAGATCGGCGCCGAAGGAGGTCATGTCGACGCCGGTCAGCACGATCTCGGCATAGCCGTTGCCGGCGAGACGCTTGACCTGCTCGACCACGGCGCCCATTGGCACCGAGCGTGAATTGCCGCGGCCATAGGGGATGATGCAGAAGGTGCAGCGGTGGTCGCAACCATTTTGCACCTGGACGAAGGCGCGTGCCCTGCCCTCGATGGCGTCGACCATGTGACCAGCGGTCTCGCGCACCGAGAAAATGTCGTTGACGCGCGCCTTCTCGGTGTCGTTGACGCCGAAATCCGGCAGCGCGCGGTAGGAGTTCGCCTTCAGCTTCTCCTCATTGCCGAGCACGAGGTCGACCTCGTCCATGGCAACGAAATTCTGCGGTTCGGTCTGCGCCGCGCAGCCGGTGACGATGATGCGCGCCTGCGGGTTTTCGCGGCGGGCCTTGCGGATCGACTGCTTGGCCTGGCGCACCGCTTCCGAGGTGACGGCGCAGGTGTTGAAGATGATGGCGCCGCCTGCGAGCGCGCCGAGGCCGGCACTTTCGGCTTCGCGACGCATCACCTCAGATTCATAGGTGTTGAGGCGGCAGCCGAAGGTGACGACGTCTATGCCTTTTGCGTTGGCAAGACCAGACATCAGGCCGCGCTTTCAGTGTCGCGAGCCCAGCTTCCGGTCGACGGATCGAAACTGCCGGAAAACTCCCATTCGGCAGCGCCGGTCAGGATAACGTGGTCGTCCTCGCGCCATTCGACATGCAGCGAGCCGCCGCCTGGCGTCATCAGCGTGACGCTGCGGCCGGTGCGCCGGGTGCGGGCTGCGGCGACTACCGCTGCGCAAGCGGCCGAGCCGCAGGCCTTGGTCAGGCCGGCGCCGCGCTCCCAGGTGCGGATGATCATCGTCTCCGGCGACGTCACCTGTGCGATTGTGATGTTGGCGCGCTCGGGGAAGATCGGATGGTTTTCGAGCAGCGGGCCGAAACGCTCCAGCTCGTGGGACCAGACGTCGCGATCGACCCAGAAGATGGCGTGCGGGTTGCCCATCGAGAGAGCCGAAGGCGAATGCAGCACCGGCGCGTCGATCGGGCCGATCTGCAATTCGATCATGCGGGTGTCGCGAAACTCTTCCGCCAGCGGAATATCCTGCCAGCCGAAGCGCGGCGTGCCCATGTCGACCGATATGGTGCCGTCAGCGTGCTCGACGGCGTTGAGGATGCCGGCGCGGGTCTCGAAGGTGAAGTTCTTCTGGCCGGTTTCGGCGGCCAGCGCCTGGACGACGCAGCGCATGCCGTTGCCGCAGGCCTGTGCGCCCGAGCCGTCGGAATTCAATATGTCGATGTAGTAGGCGGTGCCGGGCGTGCGGGCGTCATGGATGGCCATGATCTGGTCGAACTTGGTCGCCGCATCGGCGTTGAGCGCGACAGCCGACGCTGCCGTCACTCGATCGGCACGGCCGCGCATGTCGGCAACGATGATCTCGTTGCCGATGCCGTTCATCTTGGCGAAGGGGGCCGTGCCTGCCATAGCTTCCAGTAGTTCCTGTCCGTTTTGCCGCTATATGGCGGAAACGGGCGGGAATTACCAGTGCGACGGGGTCTCAGGTCACGGCAAAGACGCCGAGCACGATCAGCAGGAAGATGACTAGAACGATGCCGATAAGGACGCGCGCGCCGGTTGCGGCGGCGCCCGCCAGCGCCGGCATGCCGAGCAGGCTCGCGGCGGCGGCGACGATCAGGAGAATGATGATCCATTTGATCATGGAAAGGCTCCCGGCCAAATTGCGTTGCGCAAACAACGCGTTTTGGCCCGTTGGGTTCCTTCCCTAGACCTCCGGCACGTCCCAGATTTCACCCGGCCGCAAGGCGCGGAAGCGCTCGTGCGGAACACCCTCTGCCTCCAGCGCCTCGGCCAGTTTTCGAACCGGCTCGTCGACCGGTTCGTCGGTGAGATGGAACGTGCCCCAGTGGCAGCCTGCGGCGTGAGCCGCGTTGCACAGCTGCATGCCTTGCACCGCCTCCTCCGGATTCTGGTGCTGTGGCGCCATGAACCAGCGCGGCTCGTAGGCGCCGATCGGCAGGATGGCGAGGCGAAAGCCGCCATGTTTCTCAGCCATCAGCCGGTAATTGGCGCCGCCATGGAAACCGGTGTCACCAGCGAAATAGATCTTTCCGGCGGGGGTTTCGACGACGAAGCCAGCCCACAGCGCCATGCGGCGGTCGCGCGCGCCACGCGCCGACCAGTGATGCACCGGCTCGACATGGACGGCGATGTCCTTGGTAATCTCGACACGCTCGCCCCAGTCATGCGCCGTCGTTCGCATGCCCGGCACGGCGCTATCGATGATGGCGTCGTTGCCGAGCGGCGTCAGCACAAGCGGATCGTGCTTCGCCTTCAGCCGCTTGAGCGTGGCAAGGTCGAGATGGTCGTAGTGATTGTGGCTGACCAGCACCAGGTCGATCGGCGGCAGCTGGGAAAACGCGATGCCTGGCGCATTGACGCGCCTAGGCCCGGCAAAGGAGAGCGGCGAGACGCGCGGCGACCACACCGGGTCGGTCAGGATGTTGAGGCCGGCGATCTGGATCAGCAGCGTCGCATGACCGACCATGGTCAGCCGCAGCCCGTCGCTGTCGATGCGCGCCGCCGGCTCCGTTGGTTCAAACGGACTCGGATTGGCTGCCGGCCATTTCGAACGCTCGCCGCTCAGCTGCCATTTGAGCAGATCTGTGAAGCGTCCGGGCATCTGGCCGTCGGGATTGAAGAAGAGAGTACCGTCGAAATGGTCGCTGGGCGGGCCGCTGTAATAGCGGTTGGCGGCTCTCTTTCTCGCGGCCAAGGTTTCGGCTCCGGCAGGTTTCTGTCCTTGCTAGATAGGGACGAGGGCCTCCGGCGCAAGCAGGTGCCGCTCTCGCAACCAATCTACCGGTTCGAACCGCGCTAGAGCCAAGGCACGCCCTCGTCCGCCAGGAATTTTGCGATAAATTTGCAACAATTCTTGCTGCAAACCCTATTTTAACCATATCGGGTTGAAATTTCGCCACCTTCTCCATCTTGGTGAGGGTGAGAGTGTGCGGACGGCTTCCCCCCAGCCGGATCCGACGGAGGTTGAAATGACTTTTTCGAGAAGCGGCCTGGTGGCCGTATCGCTGGCAGCGCTGTTTGCAAGCGGCTGTTCGACCTCGCGTTTTTCATCGATGGATGACCAGCAGCCGGCGCCACTGCAGCCCGCGCCCGCCGGTACGGTGAGCGGAAGCCAGCTGCCGCCGCCGGCAGCGCCGGGCACAACCGACCCGTCGCAATTCCCGACGGCACCGGCCGGCACTCAGGTCGCCGCGCTGCCGCCGGATGGATCGGCGCCTGCGGGCGCCACCGACCTCACCGCGGCCAGCGTCGCCGGCGTCTGGAACGCCAGCGTTTCCGGACAGAGCTGCAAGGTGGCGACGCCACAGACCAAATTCGGCGCCGGCTATCGCGCCGGACCATTGCATTGCCCGGCACCCATCGACGGCATCAAGTCGTGGAACGTCGCCGGCAAGCAGCTGACGCTCTATGACGAGAATGGCGGCACCCTGGCGCGGCTTTATTCGTCGGGCGGTTCGAAATTCGACGGCCAGACTTCCACCGGCTTGCCGATTTCGCTTACAAGATAAGCTGCCTATCCCTAGACAGCGACGTGACCGATGCATCTGCGTGACGGCCTCCAGACCCATGCGACCGTCAGGCAGCGCTACGACCATCTGGTCGACACCGGCGCTATCGAACGCGATCCGGCGCAGGTGCGCATCGCCGCCGCACTCGACCGGCTGACCGATGAGATCTCGGTCAAGCGGCTGGCGCACAAGTCGAGTGCGCTCGGCTGGCTGTTTGCCCGCAAGCGCGAGACGCGCGAGGTCGTCAAAGGCCTCTACATCCATGGTGGCGTCGGCCGCGGCAAGACCATGCTGATGGACATGTTCTTCGAACTGCTGCCGGTCCGCCGCAAGCGCCGTGTCCATTTCAACGACTTCATGGCCGATGTGCAGGATCGCATCCAGAAGCACCGGCAGGCGCGCAAGAATGGCGACGCCAAGGAGGACGATCCGATCCCGCCGGTAGCACTCCAGCTAGCCGAACAGGCCTGGGTGCTGTGCTTCGACGAG
The DNA here is from genome assembly GCF_056404775.1 of Mesorhizobium sp. P2_B5. Classification (NCBI taxonomy): domain Bacteria; kingdom Pseudomonadati; phylum Pseudomonadota; class Alphaproteobacteria; order Hyphomicrobiales; family Phyllobacteriaceae; genus Mesorhizobium; species Mesorhizobium sp. P2_B5. Next base: position 613,629 of record NZ_JBFUDJ010000001.1, read on the forward strand.
TTTTCGGTCACCGACATTGCCGATGCGATGATCCTGTCGCGGCTGTTTTCGGCGCTGTTTGCCAATGGCGTGGTGCTGGTCGCCACCTCCAATGTCGCGCCCGAAAATCTCTATCGCGATGGGCTGAACCGCCAGCTCTTCCTGCCCTTCATCAGCATTCTCGAGCGTCACGCCCAGGTGCTGACGCTCGATGCCGACAAGGACTACCGTCTGGAAAAACTGGCGCGCACGCCTGTCTATGTCACCCCGGCGGATGCCGAGGCCGACCGTATGCTGGACGAGGCCTGGCAGGCGATGACACGCGGCGCGCCCGTCGTCGAAACCACCGTGGCGGTGAAGGGCAGGCAGGTGGTGGTGCCGGCCGCTGCGGGCGACACGGCGCGGTTTTCCTTCGCCGATCTCTGCGAAAAGCCGCTTGGCGCCCGCGATTTCCTGGCCATTGCCGGCCGCTTCTCGACCATCTTCGTCGATCGCGTGCCGGTGCTCGGCGAAGGCAGGCGCAACGAGGTCAAGCGCTTCATCCTGTTGATCGATACGCTCTACGATCACCATACGCGGCTGGTGGTGAGCGCCGAGGCCGCGCCGTCTGAGCTTTATACGGCCAAGCGCGGCGTCGAGGTGTTCGAATTCGAACGCACCGCCTCACGGCTGATCGAGATGCAAAGCCGCGACTGGCTGGAAGACTGGGCGGAACGGCAGAAGGCGCAGAAGCCCGAAGGCAGGCATAGCGAGCCTCCGGTCGCGATGGCCTAAGCCTTCAAATGGGCGGCAAGGTTCCGGCAACAACCGTGTAGTGGTCGACGAATTCGGGCTTTTCCAGAAGGTAGCGATCGTCTTCGGGATAGTAGCGGGCCAGTTCGGGTGCATCCCCGGCAAAGCTTCGCACGGCGTCCATTGATGACCACCAGCTCAATGTGACGACCTCCGTCGAGTCATCGTCGCGATCGCGCATAAGCATCTGGAAACCGCGATTGCCGGCCGTAGCCCCGTAGTCGAGGCCTCCCGTCCTCTCGACATAGGCGGCATAGGCAACGCGATCCTGTGTACGGATGACGGACGACCAGCGACGCAGAATGAGCGGTTCTGTCTCAGTCATGGCTAACCTCCCTGTTGTCGTGGGGCATTCTAGAGCCTGTAGACATACATCACGAATGGCTCGGCTACTGCACCGCGCGACTCATAAAGCGAGCGCGCCGCAACATTGTCCGGCTCGGTGCCGACCCATGCCTCTTCACAGCCCTGTTCGCGCCCGATCATGAACATCGCATCCAGCATCTTTCGGGCGATGCCCTGGCGCTGGAAGGCCGGGGACACACCGACCTCGTCGATGTAGAGTTCGCTGACCTTGTCGGGGTGGCGGTGGATGACGGCGGCGCACTGGCCGACCACGATGCCATCGTCCAGCGCGACAATCAGGAAATGACCTGGCGAGGTGAGGTAGGCGGCAAGCCTGTCGGGGCGCACCGGCTCGTCGAACACGTCTTCGGCGATCCGCTTCACAAGGGCGTCATCGCCGGCATATAGTCTTCTGATTTCCACGTTCATTGTGTAAAACCTCTCAAGTCGGCTTACAAACTTTGACGTTTACGTAAATCCCGATGTTTCTAACCGATTGAAATTATTCACTCGAAAATAATCGATTGAATATATTTTCCACCAGGGCTACTGGATGCGGCGAAATCTCGCGGATCCCGCAGCCTTCCGGCCTCTTCCTCGACGCCGTCAACCAGATCGCCACAGATTTGGGCGTCGTCACAGACAAAGGGAAAATTTCCTCACATGGCACGCAACAAGATAGCGCTCATCGGCTCCGGCATGATCGGCGGCACTCTCGCTCACATGATCGGCCTCAAGGACCTCGGCGACGTGGTGCTGTTCGATATTGCCGAGGGCATTCCGCAAGGCAAGGGGCTCGATATCGCGCAGTCTTCGCCGGTCGACGGCTTCGATTCGAGGCTGACCGGCGTCAATGACTATGCCGGCATCGAGGGCGCCGACGTCTGCATCGTCACTGCCGGCGTGCCGCGCAAGCCGGGCATGAGCCGCGACGACCTGCTCGGCATCAACCTCAAGGTCATGGAACAGGTCGGTGCCGGCCTGAAGAAGTACGCGCCGAAGGCCTTCGTCATCTGCATCACCAACCCGCTCGACGCCATGGTCTGGGCGCTGCAGAAGTTCTCCGGCCTGCCCAAGACGCATGTCGTCGGCATGGCCGGCGTGCTCGACAGCGCGCGCTTCCGCTATTTCCTCGCTGAAGAGTTCAAGGTCTCGGTCGAAGACGTCACCGCCTTCGTGCTCGGTGGCCACGGCGATTCCATGGTGCCGATGATCCGCTATTCGACGGTGTCGGGCATTCCGCTGCCCGACCTCATCAAAATGGGCTGGACCTCGAAGGAAAAGCTCGACCAGATCGTCCAGCGCACCCGTGACGGCGGCGCCGAGATCGTCGGCCTCTTGAAGACCGGTTCGGCCTTCTATGCGCCGGCGGCTTCCGCGATCTCGATGGCCGAATCCTATCTCAAGGACAAGAAGCGCGTGCTGCCTTGCGCTGCGCATCTCTCGGGCCAGTATGGCGTCAAGGGCACCTATGTCGGCGTTCCCGTGGTCATTGGCGCCGGCGGCGTCGAGCGCATCATCGAGATCGACCTCAACAAGAGCGAGCAGAAGATGTTCGACGCTTCGGTGGCGACGGTGCAGGGCCTGACCGAGGCCTGCGTCAAGATCGCCCCGCATCTCGCCTCGAAGTGATCCCCGGAGACCATCCAGATGAACATCCATGAATATCAAGGCAAGGCGCTGCTGAAGAGCTTTGGCGCGCCGGTGGCCGAAGGCGTGCCGGTGTTCAAGGCGAGCGAGGCGGAAGCCGCCGCCAAGGCGCTGCCCGGCCCGCTCTATGTGGTGAAGAGCCAGATCCATGCCGGCGGCCGCGGCAAGGGCAAGTTCAAGGAGCTTGGCCCGGACGCCAAGGGCGGCGTGCGGCTGGCCAAGTCGGTGGCCGATGTCGTCGCCAACGCCAATGAGATGCTTGGCCACACGCTGGTGACCAAGCAGACGGGACCGGCCGGCAAGCAGGTCAATCGGCTGTACATCGAGGACGGCGCCGACATCGAGCGCGAGCTTTATCTGTCGATCCTGGTCGACCGCGCGGTTGGCCGCATCGCCTTCGTCGTATCGACCGAAGGCGGCATGGACATTGAAGGCGTCGCCCACGACACGCCGGAAAAGATCATCACCCGCGCCATCGATCCGCTGGCCGGCGTAACGAGCATCGACGTCGACATATTGGTGGAAGCGCTGGGGCTCACTGGCGACGCCGCCAAGGATGCCGCAACGCTGTTCCCGATCCTCTACAAGGCCTTTGTCGAAAAGGACATGAGCCTGCTCGAGGTCAATCCGCTGATCGTGATGAAGAACGGCCGACTGCGCGTGCTCGACGCCAAGGTGTCGTTCGACAACAACGCTCTCTTCCGCCACCCCGAGCTGATGGAACTGCGCGACACCACCGAAGAGGACGAAAAGGAGATCGAGGCGTCGAAATACGACCTCGCCTATGTCGCGCTCGACGGCAATATCGGCTGCATGGTCAACGGCGCAGGCCTTGCCATGGCGACGATGGACATCATCAAGCTCTATGGTGCCGAACCCGCCAACTTCCTCGATGTCGGCGGCGGCGCGTCCAAGGAGAAGGTGACGGCGGCGTTCAAGATCATCACCAAGGACCCGGCCGTCAAAGGCATCCTGATCAACATCTTCGGCGGCATCATGAAGTGCGACATCATTGCCGAGGGCGTGATTGCCGCGGTCAAGGAAGTCGGCCTGCAAGTGCCGCTGGTGGTGCGTCTCGAAGGCACCAATGCCGAGCTCGGCAAGAAGATCATCAACGACAGCGGCTTGAATGTCGTGTCGGCCGATGACCTCGACGACGCAGCCAAGAAGATCGTGGCAGCGGTGAAGGGCTGAGCGGATGCCTCCGCGCAAGATTAACCTCGTCGAGGCGGCGGATCAGAAGATCAGCAAGGTCTTCGATCCGCACATTGCCGGCGACGTCAATGACAGCCAAGCCAAGGTCGCCAAGTTCGGCGAGACCTTCGACTGGCATGCGCATGAGCATGAGGACGAAGCCTTCCTGGTGCTGCGCGGCCGCATCGCCATCGATTTCCGCGACGGTCCGGTCGAGCTCGGCGAGGGCGATTTCATCGTCGTGCCGAAGGGCGTCGAGCACCGGCCACGGTCGCTGACCGCGGAGCCGATCGTGCTGATGTTCGAGCCGGCAACGACGCTCAACACCGGCAATGCCAAGAGCGATCTCACCGTCTCCGATCTGAAGCGGCTCTGACCATGAACGCTGCGTCCTTCTCCTCGCTCTCGGCCGATCACCAGCGCCTGCAGGCGCTGGTCGGCGCGTGGCGCGGCGAGGAAGAGGTGGCGGAAACACAATGGGCCGATGGCGGCGCAGCGACATCGGACGTGCTGGCGGAGGCACAGTTCGGCGGGCTGTTCGTGGTGCAGCGCTATCGCCAGCGCCGCGACGGCACCGTCTCGTTCGGGTCGCACAGTGTGTTCGGCTTCGACCAGCAGAACAGCGTCGTCACCATGCATCAATTCGATTCGATGGGCTTTGTGCCGGCCTCGCCGGCCACAGGCGCATGGAACGGCGCGGAGCTCACTCTGGAGCGGGCGTCGCCACGCGGCTCCGCGCGCGTGACATATGTTTTCGACAATGCCGATGCCTACCGCATGCGACTGCATTTCAAACCTGCCGGCGGCGACAGCTGGCAAGACATGGTGAGCGGCGTCTACCGGCGCGTCTCGCCTTCCTCGATCAACGGTTTTTAGAAAAGGGCTCCGATGTCCATTCTCATCGACAAGAACACCAAGGTGCTGGTGCAGGGCCTGACCGGCAAGACCGGCACGTTCCACACCGAACAGGCGCTGGCCTATTACGGCACCAAGATGGTCGGCGGCATCCATCCCAAGAAGGGTGGCGAGACCTGGACCGGCGCTAAGGGCGAAAGCCTGCCGATCTTTGCCAGCGTTGCCGAGGGCAAGGCCAAGACCGGCGCTAATGCCTCGGTCGTCTATGTGCCGCCGGCAGGTGCCGCCGAAGCCATCCTGGAAGCGATCGAGGCCGAGATCCCGCTGATCGTCTGCATCACCGAAGGCATTCCGGTGATGGACATGGTCAGGGTCAAGGCGCGGCTCGACCGCTCGACCTCGCGGCTGATCGGGCCGAACTGCCCGGGTGTGCTCACCCCCGACGAATGCAAGATCGGCATCATGCCCGGAAACATCTTCCGAAAGGGCTCCGTCGGCGTTGTTTCGCGCTCGGGAACGCTTACCTATGAGGCGGTCTTCCAGACCACCAATGTCGGCCTCGGCCAGACCACCGCCGTCGGCATTGGCGGCGACCCCGTCAAAGGCACGGAGTTCATCGATGTGCTGGAGATGTTCCTCGCCGACGACGAGACCAAGTCGATCATCATGATCGGCGAGATCGGCGGTTCGGCCGAGGAAGACGCCGCGCAGTTCCTCAAGGACGAAGCCAAGCGCGGCCGCAAGAAACCGATGGCGGGCTTCATTGCCGGGCGCACCGCGCCGGCCGGCCGCACCATGGGCCATGCGGGCGCGGTCATCTCCGGCGGCAAGGGCGGCGCGGAAGACAAGATCGCGGCAATGGAATCGGCCGGCATCAAAGTATCGCCATCGCCGGCACGGCTGGGCACGACGCTGGTCGAGGCGATCAAGGGTTAGGGCAGTAAGGGAGTAGGGCTTCTGCCCTACTCCCCTCCAAACGTAAGGAGACGGAGCCAGGCTCCGCAGACAAAAATGGCAAGACAAGATCAGGCCAACGACCAGTTTTCACTCACCTCGTTCCTGTACGGCGGGAACGCCGACTACATCGACGCGCTCTACGCGTCCTATGAGGATGATCCGGAGTCGGTAAACCCAGAATGGCAGGACTTCTTCGCGGCGCTGAAGGACGACGCCGGCGATGTGCGCAAGAACGCCAAGGGCGCCTCCTGGGCAAGGCCCTCCTGGCCGTTGCAGGCCAATGGCGAGCTGGTATCGGCGCTCGACGGCAATTGGGGCCTGGTCGAGAGGACGGTCGAAAAGAAGGTCAAGGACAAGGCCGTCACCAACGGCGTCGTGCTGTCGGATGCCGACGTGCATCAGGCGACGCGCGATTCGGTGCGCGCTATCATGATGATCCGCGCCTACCGCATGCGCGGCCATCTGCACGCCAATCTGGATCCGCTCGGCATCGCCAAGCCGCTCGAGGACTATAACGAGCTGTCGCCGGAGAACTACGGTTTTACATCAGCCGATTACGACCGGCCGATCTTCCTCGACAATGTGCTCGGCCTCGAATTCGGCACCATCCGGCAGATGCTGGAGATTCTCACTCGCACCTATTGCTCGACCCTCGGCGTCGAGTTCATGCACATCTCCGATCCCGAGGAGAAGGCCTGGATCCAGGCCCGCATCGAAGGCACCGACAAGGAGATATCCTTCACCGCTACCGGCAAGAAGGCGATCCTGCAGAAGCTGGTCGAGGCCGAAGGCTTCGAGCAGTTCATCGACGTCAAGTACAAGGGCACCAAGCGCTTCGGTCTCGATGGCAGCGAAGGGCTGATCCCGGCGCTGGAGCAGATCATCAAGCGCGGCGGCCAGCTCGGCATGAAGGAGATCGTGCTCGGCATGGCGCATCGCGGCCGGCTCAACGTGCTCTCCCAGGTGATGGCCAAGCCGCACCGCGCCATCTTCCACGAGTTCAAGGGCGGCTCGGCCGCTCCCGACGAGGTCGAGGGCTCAGGCGACGTCAAGTACCATCTCGGCGCCTCGTCGGACCGCGAGTTCGACGGCAACAAGGTGCACCTGTCGTTGACCGCCAATCCCTCGCATCTGGAAATCGTCGATCCGGTCGTGATGGGCAAGGCGCGCGCCAAGCAGGACTATCTGTTTGGCCGCAGCCGCGAGGAGATCGTGCCGCTGGAAGAACGCGCCAAGGTGCTGCCGCTGCTGCTGCATGGTGACGCCGCCTTCGCCGGCCAAGGCGTGATTGCCGAGATCCTCGGCCTGTCGGGCCTGCGCGGCCATCGCGTCGCCGGCACGCTGCACTTCATCATCAACAACCAGATCGGCTTCACCACCAATCCGCGCTTCTCGCGTTCGTCGCCCTATCCGTCCGACGTCGCCAAGATGATCGAGGCGCCGATCTTCCACGTCAATGGCGACGATCCTGAAGCCACGGTCCATGCCGCCAAGGTGGCGATCGAATTCCGCATGAAGTTCCACAAGCCGGTGGTGGTGGACATGTTCTGCTACCGCCGCTTCGGCCACAATGAGGGCGATGAGCCGGCATTCACCCAGCCGATCATGTACGCCAACATCCGCAATCATAAGACAACGGTGCAGATCTATGGCGACCGGCTGATCGCCGAGGGCCATATCACCCAGGCCGAACTCGACAAGATGAAGGCCGACTGGCGCGCGCATCTGGAATCCGAATGGGAAGTCGGCCAGCACTACAAGCCCAACAAGGCCGACTGGCTGGATGGCGCATGGTCAGGCCTGCGCACCGCCGACAACCAGGACGAACAGCGCCGCGGCAAGACCGCCGTGCCGGTCAAGGTGCTGAAGGAGATCGGCAAGAAGCTGACCGAGGTGCCGAAGGGTTTCGAGGCACACAAGACCATCATCCGCTTCCTCGAGAACCGCCGCCAGGCGATCGAATCCGGCGAAGGCATCGATTGGTCGACGGCCGAGGCGCTGGCTTTCGGCGCCATCCTGCTCGACGGCAATCCGATCCGGCTCTCCGGCCAGGATTCCGAACGCGGCACCTTTTCGCAGCGCCATTCCGTGCTCTACGACCAGCGCGACGAGACCCGTTATATCCCGCTCAACAATCTGTCTGCGGCGCAGGCGGGCTACGAAGTCATCAACTCGATGCTTTCGGAAGAGGCGGTGCTCGGCTTCGAATATGGCTACAGCCTGGCCGAACCGAAGGCGCTTACGCTATGGGAAGCGCAGTTCGGCGATTTCGCCAACGGCGCCCAGGTGGTGTTCGACCAGTTCATCTCCAGCGGCGAGCGCAAGTGGCTGCGCATGTCGGGGCTGGTCTGCCTGCTGCCGCATGGCTATGAGGGCCAGGGTCCGGAGCATTCCTCGGCGCGTCTCGAACGCTTCCTGCAGCTCTGCGCCGAAGACAATATGCAAGTCGCCAACTGCACCACGCCGGCCAACTATTTCCACATCCTGCGCCGGCAGCTGAAGCGAGACTTCCGCAAGCCGCTGATCCTGATGACGCCGAAGTCGTTGCTGCGCCACAAGCGGGCAGTGTCGACGCTGCCTGAGATTTCGGGCGAAAGCTCGTTCCACCGGCTGCTGTGGGACGATGCCCAGCTGTTGCAGAACCAGGCGATCAAGCTGGTCAAGGATTCCAAGATCCGCCGCGTCGTGCTGTGCTCGGGCAAGGTCTATTACGACCTCTATGAGGAGCGCGAGAAGCGCGGCATCAACGACATCTATCTGTTGCGCGTCGAACAGCTCTATCCGTTCCCGGCCAAGGCGCTGATCACCGAACTGTCGCGTTTCCGCAACGCCGAGATGGTGTGGTGCCAGGAAGAGCCGAAGAACATGGGCGCCTGGTCGTTCATCGATCCGTATCTGGAGTGGGTGCTGGCGCATATCGACGCCAAGCATCAGCGGGTGCGCTACACCGGACGTCCGGCGGCGGCATCGCCGGCGACCGGGTTGATGTCGAAGCATTTGGCGCAGCTCGCCGCCCTGCTCGAAGACGCGCTCGGTGAGTAAAGCAGCATTGGGCGAATAGAATTCGGCACACAGAACAGACAGAGAAGAAACGGACAGGCACAATGGCTACCGAAATCCGCGTTCCCACTCTCGGCGAATCCGTCACCGAGGCGACCATCGGCAAGTGGTTCAAGAAGGTCGGCGATGCCATTGCCGTCGACGAGCCGCTGGTCGAGCTCGAAACCGACAAGGTGACGGTGGAAGTGCCCGCTGCTGCTGCCGGCACGCTGGGCGAGATCACCGCCAAGGAAGGTGAGACCGTCGGCGTCGGCGCCCTTCTCGGGTCGATCTCGGCCGGCGGAGTCGCCGCCGCACCTGCAAACAAGCAGGAGGCCAAGCCGCAAACCGTCTCGCAAGCGTCGAGCCCCGACGCGGCCCATACGACCAAGCAGGCCGCGGCCGAGACCGCCAAGATCGCCGGTGATGCCGGCGCGGTCGAGCCGCGCTCTATGCCGCCGGCGCCGGCTGCCGCAAAGCTGATCGCCGAGAACAATCTGTCCGTCGACCAGGTGTCCGGCTCGGGCAAGCGCGGCCAGGTGCTGAAGGGCGATGTGCTCGACGCGATTTCCAAGGGCGCACCGTCGCAGCCGGCCGAAACGCCGAGAGCCGTCGCGGTGCGCGCGCCGTCCTCCGGTGACGATGCCTCGCGTGAAGAACGCGTGCGCATGACCAAGCTGCGCCAGACTATCGCGCGCCGGCTGAAGGAAGCGCAGTCGACCGCCGCCATGCTGACCACCTTCAACGAGGTCGACATGTCAGCGGTGATGGCGCTCAGGACCAAGTACAAGGACATCTTCGAGAAGAAGCATGGCGTGAAGCTCGGCTTCATGGGCTTCTTCACCAAGGCGGTCACCCATGCCTTGAAAGAAATCCCCTCGGTCAATGCCGAGATCGACGGCACCGACATCATCTTCAAGAACTATGCCCATATCGGCGTTGCCGTCGGCACGGAAAAGGGCCTCGTCGTGCCGGTGGTGCGCGACGCCGACCAGATGTCGATCGCCGAGATCGAGAAGGACATCGGCCGGCTGGGCATTGCCGCGCGTGACGGCAAGCTGTCGGTCGCCGACATGCAGGGCGGCACGTTCACCATCTCCAACGGCGGCGTTTACGGCTCGCTGATGTCGACGCCGATCTTGAATGCGCCGCAGTCGGGCATTCTGGGCATGCACAAGATCCAAGACCGCCCCGTCGTGGTCGGCGGCCAGATCGTGATCCGGCCGATGATGTACCTGGCGCTCTCCTACGATCATCGCATCGTCGACGGCAAGGAAGCAGTGACCTTCCTGGTCCGCGTCAAGGACAGCCTGGAGGATCCGGAACGGCTGGTGCTTGATCTCTAGAGGCTGGTCGGTTTTGAGCCGGGGAAAGGACTGCGCCGCCGCATGACGACCCGTTCCTCGCGCTTCCGGTCCCGAATGGTTTTCATGGCAGTGTGTGCGGTCGGCGTCACGCAAGCTGTATCTACAGCCCACGCCGCCTGCCCGCTGGCGCTCGCCGTCTATGGCGATGCCGAGAGCGAGGCCGGCATCGATTTTCGGCCGACGACGGGTGCGGCCACCGTCACCAACTCCTTCAAGATGGTGCTCGACAAGGGCGTCGTGCTCGACGGCATCGTCATGTGGACATCAGGCGTTTCGCGGCCGCACGGATCGCTGATGTACAAATGCCCGACCGGCGACGTCACCGGCGACGAGCTTGCCGCCTGCACGGTCTGGCAAGGTGTCGTCTACAGCGCCGACGACAAGGGCAACATCGCGCTCATGGCGGCGGAGGGCACGGACGCACCGCAGAGCCTGATCTTCCCCGATCTCGGGCCATCGCTGCAGATGTCGTCGGCCTTCGGCGCCAACGGTTTCTCGAAACTGCCGTGGGACGTGTTTCTGTTGAAAGGCTGCCAGGAATGAGCGCGGCCAAGAAGGTTCTTCTGGTCACCGGCGGCAGCCGCGGCATTGGCGCGGCCACCTGCCGGCTTGCGGCGAAGGCCGGCTACCGGGTCGCGGTCAACTATGCCGCGAACGAGGCCGCCGCCAAGGCGCTGGTTGCCGAAGTCGAGGCGATGGGCGGTGACGCCTTTGCGGTCAAGGGTGACGTCGGCAACGAAGGCGACATCGTGGCAATGTTCGAGGCGGTCGACCACCGCTTCGGCAGGCTCGATGGCCTCGTCAACAATGCCGGCGTCGTCGACGTCAAGGCGCGTGTCGACGAAATGAGCCTGGCGCGGCTGGAGCGCATGATGCGCATCAATGTCATCGGCTCGTTTCTGTGCGCCCGCGAAGCGGTCAGGCGCATGTCGAGCAAGAATGGCGGCCAGGGCGGCGCCATCGTCAACATTTCGTCGGCGGCGTCGATACACGGCTCGCCCGGCGAATATGTCGACTATGCCGCGTCCAAGGCGGCGATCGACACCTTCACGCTCGGGCTGGCGCGCGAAGTCGCGACTGAAGGTGTGCGTGTCAATGCGATACGGCCAGGCATCATCGACACCGAGATCCATGCTTCGGGCGGCCAGCCAGACCGGGTCGAGCGGTTCCGCGACATGCTGCCGATGAAGCGCGCCGGCACGGCGGATGAAGTCGCGCATGCCGTTCTCTATCTTTTGTCGGATGAAGCGTCCTATACGACGGGCGCGATCCTGAATGTTAGCGGCGGCCGCTGAAGGCCACAAATCAAAGGGATAGAGCATGATGGTCTCCGAAAACCGCTTCACACTTTTCGGCATCATGCTCTAGGCAAGAAGGACACCCATCATGGCTTATGACGTCGTTATCATCGGATCGGGACCGGGCGGCTATGTCTGCGCCATCAAGGCGGCGCAGCTCGGGCTGAAGGTCGCGGTGGTCGAGAAGAACGCCACCTTCGGCGGCACCTGCCTCAACATCGGCTGCATCCCCTCCAAGGCGCTGCTTTATGCCTCGGAGATGTTCGCCGAGGCCGGCCATTCCTTCGATACGCTGGGGGTCGAGATACCGGCGCCAAAACTCAATCTGAAGAAGATGATGGCGCACAAGGACGCGACCGTTTCGGCCAACGTCAACGGCGTCGCCTTCCTGTTCAAGAAGAACAAGATCGACTCGTTCCGCGGCACCGGCAAGGTGGTCGCCGCCGGCAAGGTCTCGGTGACGGCTGAGGACGGCAAGGTCGAGGAGATCGAGACGAAAAACATCGTCATTGCCACCGGCTCGGATGTCGCCGGCATTCCCGGCGTTAAGGTCGACATCGACGAGAAGGTGATCCTGTCGTCGACCGGCGCCCTATCGCTGGCCAAGGTGCCGGAGCGACTGGTGGTGGTCGGCGGCGGCGTCATCGGGCTGGAACTCGGCTCGGTATGGGCGCGGCTCGGCGCCAAGGTCACCGTGGTCGAGTTCCTCGACACCATTCTGGGCGGCATGGACGGCGAGGTTTCCAAACAGTTCCAGCGGCTGCTGTCCAAGCAGGGCTTCGAGTTCAAGCTCGGCGCCAAGGTCACCGGCGTGTCCAAGACCAAGAAGGGCGCGACCGTCACCTTCGAGCCGATCAACGGCGGTGCGGCCGAGACCATCGAGGCCGATGCGGTGCTGATCTCGACCGGACGCCGGGCCTATTCCGACAGTCTCGGGCTGAAGGAGGCCGGCGTCGAGGTCGATGAGCGCGGCCGGGTCAAGACCGACGTGCATCTGCGGACCAATGTGGCGGGCATCTACGCCATCGGCGATGTCATCGCCGGACCGATGCTGGCGCACAAGGCCGAGGACGAAGGCGTGGCGGTGGCCGAGACCATTGCCGGCCAGGCCGGTCATGTGAATTACGACGTCATCCCGAGCGTCGTCTACACCAGCCCGGAAATCGCTTCGGTCGGCAAGACCGAGGAGGAGCTGAAGAAGGCCGGCATCGATTACAAGATCGGCAAATTCCCGTTCACCGCCAACGGCCGCGCGCGCGCCATGCTGCACACCGACGGCTTCGTGAAGATCCTCGCTGACAAGGTCAGCGACCGCGTGCTCGGCGTCCACATTGTCGGCTTCGGCGCCGGCGAGATGATCCATGAGGCTGCGGTACTGATGGAGTTCGGCGGCTCGTCCGAAGACCTCGCCCGCACCTGCCACGCGCACCCGACAATGTCGGAAGCGGTCAAGGAAGCGGCACTGGCCACGTTCTTCAAGCCGATCCATATCTAATTTCGACAGGGAAGTTTGCGGCACGTCGGCGGTGAAGGATCGCTACCCTCGCCAACAACAGGCCCCAAAACAAAACGGCCCGCTTCGCAGCGGGCCGTTCGTTATTAAATTCAGTGGCCTGATTACTGGGCCGGTGCGGGAGCCGGAGCCGGAGCAGGCGCGGGAGCCGGGGCTGGTGCCGGAGCGGGCTCAGGCGCAGGTGCGGGCGCCGGGGCTGGCGCGGGAGCCGGTTCGGCGGGCTTCATCGGCTCAGCCGGTGCAGGCGCAGGTGCCGGTGTGCTGGCTGCCGGCGGCTCGGCGGGTGCCGGAGGCTCGCCGCTTCTTCCAAAAACATAGTACGCGACAATCGCAAGGATGACGACGACCAGCGCAATCAGCCAGCCGCTGCCACCGCCCGATTTGGGCGCCGGGCCCGGGTCGTTAGGGTTCGACATAAAAGTGTCCTCCATGGATGAAAAGCATCAAACAACACCCATCAACGCGCAACCGTTGAACGGGTTTCATACTAGGCCTGGAAATCGCCGAACGCAGGAAAATTCTGATTTACAACCGCTCGGTGGCCTGTATTTCCCCCGCAAAATCAATCGCGAGTGAGCAAAAATGAGCTTACCTGTCCTTTTTCGCCAAGAATAGGGCCAACCGGTCTTCAGACCGCGAATCAGCTGCGGACCCAGACACAACCGAGCCTTGCATGATTCGGCAGGCAAGGAGCCGCGCAGATCAGTCGACGGCAGTGACAGTATAGCCGGCTTTGCGAAAATCCTCCACCAGGCCTTCGGGGCCGGGAAGATGCAGGGCGCCGACCGCCATGAAGGCGTTGCCCTTGGCCAGGATCGGCTGGGCATGGTCGACCATCACCTTGTTGCGGTCGGTAATCATGGCCTGCTCGAAGGCGGCGTACCCTGCAGCGTCGTCCTCTTCGCCTGGGGACATTGACCGCAGGAGCGGCCAGAACGTGCCGGTGTCGCCGCGCTGGTAGAGCACGATCATGGTCTCGTTGATGTCGTTTATCTTGTCGCCGAGCTTCAAGGTTTCAACCAGCCCCTTGATGTGAAAGGCGATCGGCAGCGAAGCCATGGCGCGGAGCTGGCCGGCGGCGGTTTCCAGGCCTTCCACCGGCTTTCCATTAGCCTTGGCGTCCTCAGCCAGCTTGACGTCGAGAACCGGCGCGCCGCCTGCCTGGCGGGCGACCTCGCAGACCGGCAGCGCGACCATGGCCGACAGCAGCCACGGCTTCATCTTGGAGACGCTCGCCGGCGGAATGCCGCGCGCATCGAGCCCCTTGTTCACCACCGCCGCATCCTCCGGCGACAATAGCGACGACAGCGTCGTGCTGTCGGTGAACATCATCAGCTCGGGCTCCTTGAGCATGGCCTCCATCATCTTCTGCTTGTCGAGCACGTCGGTGGTTTCGATGATGATGGTGCCGGCGGCGTCGTAGGCCCGCTTGGCGGCCGGCGGCAGCGCGGTCACGCGCGGGTCGGTCATGTGCATGGTGCCGAACAGGAAGGATGGCTTTTCGCCTGATTTTTCCAGCTTCCACAATAGGCCCTTGCCGTTCAGCGTCGCCGCCGCTTGCGCCTCGATCCTGGCATGGGTGGCGGGGTCGTCCTTCTGCAGGGCCGACAGCAGATCAGCGCCGGTGCAGACCGGGACGTCGGCATGCGCCTTACCGGCGGCGAGCAGCAGCACGATGAGGAAAGACAGGAAAAACAGCGTGTTGAGCGCGACAAGCAGCTTCAGCGACGCAAGGGCCGCGCGGTCGGCGATGGCGATGACGCGTTTCATGATCGCTTTTCTAGGACCGAAAAGCGGCGAAACGGTTAATCGGCGGCGCAAATTTGAAGAGTTCACGCCCTTGGGTGGGCGGACTCATATATTTCGAGCAGCCTTGCGGTGTCGACGCCGGTATAGACCTGCGTCGTCGACAGGCTGGCATGGCCGAGAAGCTCCTGGATGGTGCGCAAGTCACCGCCGCGGCCAAGCAGATGGGTAGCGAAGGAGTGGCGCAAGGCGTGCGGGGTGGCGGTATCCGGCAGGTTGAGCGCCGAGCGCAGTTTGGCCATGTCGCGCTGGACGATGGCCGGATTGAGCGGTCCGCCGCGAGCGCCACGAAACAAAAGGCCCTTGGGGTCGAGATGGTAAGGGCACAGTTTGCGGTATTCGGCGATGGCGCGCAGCGCCACCGGCAGCACCGGCACCAGCCGCGTCTTGCCGCCCTTGCCGGTGACGCGCAGCACGGTGTCGCCTTCCGAGGCCAGGTCGGCGGCACTGAGGCCAAGCGCTTCGGAAATGCGCAGGCCCGAACCGTAGAGCAGCGTCAGCACGGCGGCGTTGCGGGCGGCGATCCAGGGCTCCTCCGCCAATTGGCCTTCCACCGAGACGACATGTTTGGCGTCGCTGGCGGTGAGTGGCTTGGGCAGCGATTTCGGCTGGCGCGGGGCGCGCAGCGCTGCTGCTCCCGCCGCGTTGGCGAGACCGCGCCGTTCGAGGAAACGCAGCAGTGAGCGGATGCCGGCAAGACCTCGGCCGAGCGTACGGGCGCCGGCGCCGGCGTTGCGCCGCGCGGCAAGAAAGCCGCGCAGATCGGCCGGACGCAAAGTGGCGATGTCGGAAATGCCGGGCGAGCCGCCGCAATGTCCGGTCAGGAAATGCAGGAACTGGCGCGTGTCGCGCTCATAGGCTTCGACTGTCGCCGGCGACAGCCGGCGTTCGCGCGCCAGCATCTTCAGCCAGCTCTCGCGCGCCGCCTGGAGGTCGGGTTTTGCCGGGATGAGAAATTCCTGCATGCGGCCATTGTCAGGCAGCCGGGTTAGGAAGCAGTGAAGAAGCTGTCATTGAAATGGCCACGGGAGGGCGTTAGAGCAGGGCAAAGGACATCAGCCATGAGCAAGCCCCAAAACCCTGTCCAGATGGCCGTGATCGGCGCCGCCCACGGCATCAAGGGCGAGCTCAGGGTCAAAACCTTCACCGGCGAGCCGCTGGCGCTGGCCGATTATGGGCCGCTCTATGCCAAGGACGGCCGCGCCTTCCAGATCATCGACATTCGGCCCGCCAACACCGTCGTCGTGGTGCGCTTCAAGGGCATTGCCGACCGCAATGCCGCCGAGGCGCTGGCTGGCACGGAGCTGTTCGTCGACCGCTCGATGCTGCCGGACGATGGCGAGGAGGACGAGTTCTACCACGCCGATCTCGTCGGGCTCGAGGTCCGCGACGATAAGGACGCGGTCATTGGCAAGGTGGTCGCCGTGCACAATTTCGGCGGCGGCGACATTCTCGACGTCACACTCGGCGGGCGCAAAGGCGTGCTGATCCCGTTCACCCAGGCCGCCGTGCCGCAGGTGTCGGTTGCCGAGGGGTTTGTCCGCGTCGATCCGGCCGCCGCCGGTCTGATCGAGGACGAGGATGGCGAGACGCCGCGTGAAGACAATTTCGACGCGAAGGGCCGGCCGCGCGGGCCCAAGGACGCCGGAGGCAACCGGTGACGTTCAAGGCATCGGTGCTGACGCTCTATCCCGAGATGTTTCCGGGTCCGCTCGGCCTGTCGCTGGCCGGGCGGGCGCTGGAGGCAGGTACGTGGTCACTGGACGCGGTCCAGATCCGCGAATTTGCTGAGGACCGCCACCACACGGTGGACGACACACCGGCCGGCGGCGGCGCCGGTATGGTGATGCGCGCCGATGTGCTGGCCAAGGCGATCGACCACACGTCGCCGGCCGGCGATCCGCGGCCAAGGTTGCTGATGAGCCCGCGCGGAAAACCGCTGACCCAGGCGCGTGTGCGCGAACTGGCCGCCGGACCGGGCGCGGTCATCGTCTGCGGCCGCTTCGAAGGCGTCGACCAACGGCTGATCGAGGCGCGGAACCTGGAGGAGGTGTCCATCGGCGATTTCATCCTCTCCGGCGGCGAGCCGGCCGCACTTGTGCTGCTCGACGCCGTGGTGCGGCTGTTGCCCGGCGTGATGGGCAATGCGGTGTCAGGCGAAGAGGAAAGCTTTGAGAACGGCCTGCTCGAACATCCGCACTACACGCGGCCACAGGAATTCGAGGGCAGGCCGATCCCCGACGTGCTGACGTCAGGCAATCACAAGAAGATCGCCGCCTGGCGCCGCGCGGAGTCCGAGAAGCTGACCAGGGATCGGCGACCGGATTTGCTCGCCGCTCAGCCCTTGGCAAAATAATAAAACGCCAGAAACAGGCCGACGGCGATGACGAAGCCGCGTACTGCGTTTTGCGGCACGCGCTTGGCGATCCACACGCCGGCGTAGCCGCCCAGCGCGCCGCCGGGGATCATGACGATCGCTTGCGGCCAGGCGACGACGCCGCCGGAGACGAAGACGATGATCGCTACTGCCGCGATGACCACGGCCAGCATGTTCTTCAGCGCATTCAGCCGGTGGTAGTCGCCGGCCTGTGTCAGGCCGAGCGTCGCCAGCATCATCACGCCCATGCCGGCGCCGAAGAAGCCGCCATAGACCGCGGTGAGGAACTGCGCCAGCGACCCGGCGAGCGAGCCGACCGCGGCCTCGTGTCCCGGCTTGGGCGCGGGCTTCAGCCACGGTCCGGCGGCGAAAAGCGCTGTGGCGGCCAAAAGCAGCCACGGCACCATGACGCGGAAGGACGGGTTGGAAAGCGCCAGAAGGATGAAGGCGCCGGCCAGCGCGCCGGCGGCCGAAATCAGGCAGAGCAGCAGCGCGCCGCGCCAGAAATGCTCGATGTCGGTCCAGTAGGCGAGCGTCGAGGTGATGTAGCCCGGAAACTGCGTCACCGAGGAGGTGGCGTTGGCGACGATCGGCGGTACGCCGACCAGCGACATGGCGCCGAAAGTAATGAAGGTGCCGCCGCCGGCGACCGCGTTGCATGCGCCCGACAGAAAGCCTGCCGCAAACAGCAGGGCAGCGTCGAGAACGGACATGTCGAAAATCGTCATGAGAGTGGCGCCGGACAAGTATGCGTCGTCCGGCTTAGGAAGCTTGGAGGGCAGGCGCAACCCTGCACTGGACGATTGCGTGGTGGCATGCGACCAAAAAAGACAGGGCCAAGGCGTGACAAGTGAGTGAAATAGCTGTATGTGCCCGCCTGTACTGGCGAGAAAAATCTCCCAGACCCGTCAACAATGACGGTGTAGTCGCCCCTGCCCGATGTCCAGAAGACAGATGTCTCGGAGACAAAGGGCATAGCCGAGCGGTCAATGGAACTGCAAGGCGAGTGTCGGACGCTCTGACTGTCGGAAGAACAAGAAGTGGACTATTGAGATGGATATCATCCGTCAGCTCGAGGCCGAACAGGCCGCCAAGATCGAAGCCAAGCGCAAGCTTCCCGAATTCCAGCCCGGCGACACCGTGCGCGTCCAGGTCCGCGTGACCGAAGGCACCCGCACCCGTGTCCAGGCCTATGAGGGCGTCGTCATCGCCCGCTCCGGCGCCGGCTTCCAGGAAAACTTCACCGTCCGCAAGATCTCCTACGGCGAAGGCGTCGAGCGCGTTTTCCCGGTCTTCTCGCCGATGGTCGAGGGCGTCGAGATCGTGCGCCGCGGCAAGGTGCGCCGCGCCAAGCTCTATTATCTGCGCGACCGTCGCGGCAAGTCGGCCCGTATTTCGGAAAACACCGGCGTGCGCGCCCGCAAGCTCAACGATGAGGAGCGCGATGCGCTGAACGCCGAGAAGGCCCGCATCGAAGCCGAGAAGGTCGCCGCCGCCCAGGCGCTGGCCGCCGAGACGGCCGCCAAGGAAGCCGCCGAGAAGAAGGCCGCCGACGAGGCTGAAGCGGCAGCCAAGGCCGCTGCGGAAGCCACCCCGGCCGAATAAGATCTCGACCAAGGATTTTGGAAAGGCGGCTTCGGCCGCCTTTTTTCGTTTCACCAGACTGTGAACGATTGTCGGCCGAGAAATTGGGGCTCGGCTGTTGACCGCACATTATCTTGTGTACTAAATAATCGTACACAAATTAAATGGAGAACTGAAATGGCACTCTACACCACACAGGCTCGCGTCACCGGCGGCCGCGCCGGCCATGGCGAAACCAGCGACGGCCTGCTCAAGGTCGACCTGGCTTTGCCTAGGGAACTCGGTGGACAGGGTGGCGCCACCAATCCCGAGCAGCTGTTCGCGGTCGGCTATGCCGCCTGCTTCGAAAGCGCCATCCGCTTCGTCGCGCGCAAGCAAAAGCTGCCGCTGACCGATGCGTCGGTGACCTCGACCGTCAGCCTGCTTCCCAACGGCGAAGGCTTCAAGCTCGGTGTCGCGCTCGCCGCCGAGACGAAGGGCCTTGATCAGGAGGCCGCGGAAGCGCTTGTATCGGAAGCGCACAAGATCTGCCCCTATTCGAACGCGATCAAGGGCAATGTCGAGGTGGCGCTTTCGACAGTGGCGCTTGCGGCAAAGGCAGCATGACGACGAAGACCGAAACCAGAGCCACAGAAGTCCCGGCGGATACCGCCGGGACGATCGCTGTTCCGCGCCTGGACCAGCAGCTCTGCTTCGCGCTCTATTCCGCGAGCGGGCTGATGACCAAATTTTACCGACCCCTGCTCGACCCGCTCGGCCTCACCTATCCGCAATATCTGGCGATGCTGGCGCTGTGGCAGCATGCGCCGAGCACGGTTGGCGAGCTCGGCGAGGCGCTGGGGCTGGATTCGGCGACGCTGACGCCGCTGCTCAAGCGGCTTGAGGTGGGTGGCCTGGTCACCCGCCGACGCGACCCAGCCGACGAGCGCCGCGTGCTGGTCGAACCGACCGCAAAGGGCCAGGCGCTGCGCGCACGCATCAAGGATGTATCCGCCGGCCTTGCCTGCGCCATGCCGCTGGAAGTCGAGGAGCTGAGGTCGCTGCACCGGACCTTGACCGGGTTTGTCGCAAAATTGCGTGACGCAGCGTCATCATCCTGACCCGTCGTTTGACGGTTTCCCTTGTGCTCGAAAGCGGCCTAGCTAGCCATAGCGGGTCACGGAAGAAATGCCGACCGCGAAGCGTTCTAAAACCGCGCCGGTTGAAGGCATTGGAATCCACTTTCACCGGACGCTGAGCACCGGACCGGCTTGCAAGCCGTCTGCGGACGGCTAAAGTCGCGCCTGGATTTTCATGTGAGCCCGGCTGCAAGCGGGCTTCTCATCCTGGAGTGTATCATGACCAAATCGAAACTGCTGCTGGCCGGCCTGCTGGCCTGTTTCCTCGCGCCCGTTGCTGCATGGGCGTCCGATGCGCTGCCCGACCTCGGCGGCAAGAAGGTGGTGGTGGTGACCGAAAACGCCTATCCGCCGCTGCAGTTCATCGACCCCAAGACCGGCAAGCAGATCGGCTGGGAATATGACGCGATGGACGAGATCGCCAAGCGGCTGAACTTCAAGGTCGAGTACCAGAACACCTCCTGGGATGCGATGATCCAGGCGGTTTCCGACAATCAGTACAACATCGGCATGACCGGCATCACCATCAAGGACGACCGCAAGGAGAAGGTCGATTTCTCCGACCCCTACATGCGTTCGGAACAGTTCATGCTGGTGCGCGGCGACGAAAGCCGCTTCACCGACGCCAAGACCTTCGCCGACTTCAAGGACGGGTTGATCGGCGCACAGGCCGGCACCACGCCGTTCTACACCGCGGTCTACAGCGTGCTCGACGGCAATGAGCAGAACCCGCGCATCAAGCAGTTCGAGACTTTTGGAGCCTCGGTGCAGGCGCTGAAGTCCGGTGATGTCGATGTCGTGCTGACCGACGGCACCGCCGGCAAGGGCTATGTCGACGCCTCCGGCGGCAAGCTCAAGCTGATCGGCGGCCCGCTCGGCACCGAGGATTTCGGCTTCATCTTCTCGAAAGGCTCGGACCTCGTGAAGCCGGTCAACGCCGCGATCGCCGCGCTCAAGGCGGATGGGACGATCGAGGCGCTCAACAAGAAGTGGTTTCTTGATTACAAGATGGGGCAGTAGGCCATCTTGGCGTTAGGGCCGGTAAAGCTGCCAATCTCCCCCCTTGCGGGGGAGATGCCCGGCAGGGCAGAGGGGGATGTGCAGGATCGCTCCCCTTTTATTTTGAGCTTCTCCAAAGAGAACCTGGCCAAGGGCCGCGACCGTGATCGGCTGAAAGGCTGGAGGGACAGCACCCCCCTCTGTCCTGCCGGACATCTCCCCCGCAAGGGGGGAGATCAGCAGATCTTGCGAAGGCAGCTGTTCGCCAGCGTTGGGGACTGATGTCCCCCGTCTCCACCCCCAAATCCGACTTCCCCTGGTGGCTTGCCGCCGCGATCGTTCTCGCGGTGATCGCCGCGCTCTACATTGCCACCAGCGATCTCTATGCCCAGGTCTTCGCCACCGTCGCCAAGGGCATCGGCATCACCGTCTTTGTCACCGTGGTCGCCTTTGCGCTGGCGTCGGCCATCGGCCTCGGCATTGCGCTGATGGGGTTGTCTGGGTCGCGCTGGCTCAGGCAAATCGCCCGCTTCTATGTCGAGATCATCCGTGGCGTGCCGATCCTGGTGCTGCTGTTCTGGATCGCCTTTGCCGGTGCGCCGGCCTTCGTCGCCGCCTGGAATGCGCTGACCGCGCCGCTGCAGAATGCCGGCCTGATGGGCGAGCTTTTGGTGCGCGACGTCTCGCTGTTGTGGCGGGCCATCATGGCGCTGACCATCGGCTATTCCGCCTTCATCTCCGAGGTCTTTCGCGCCGGCATCCAGTCTGTCGAGAAAGGCCAGATCGAGGCGGCCAAGGCGCTGGGTCTTTCGCGCACGCAACGTTTCCGGCTGATCGTGTTTCCGCAGGCGATCCGCACCATATTGCCGCCGCTCGGCAATGACTTCGTCGCCATGGTCAAGGATTCCTCGCTGGTCTCGGTGCTCGGCGTCGCCGACATCACCCAGATGGGCAAAATCTACGCCGCCGGCTCGTTCCGCTTCTTCGAGACCTATTCGATCGTCGCCTATATCTATCTCATCCTGACCGTCGGCCTGTCGCTGGCGCTGCGGGCGCTGGAGAAGCGGCTGCGCCGCGCGCTCGAGGAATAGAAGTCCCGCGGAGATCGGGCTACGATCGAGACCAGATAGTGCCGGGAGGATGCAAGCGATGAATGTCGACAAGGCCAATGCAGCGCTGGACTCCGTCTATTCGGCCGACACGCCAGAAACGCTGGCGCAAGCCTATGCCGACTGGGCCGCGACCTATGACAGCGAGACCGCTTCGCTCGGCTATTTGCTGCCGTTCCTGATTACCGCCTGGGTGGCGCGCCATGTGCCGGCTGGCGAAGGCCCGCTTCTCGATGCCGGCTGCGGCACCGGCCTGTCGGGCCCTTCGCTCAAGGCGCTTGGCTATCACGACATTGCCGGGCTCGACCTCTCCGACGACATGCTGAAGATCGCCGGCAGCCGCAATGCCTACAACGAGCTGAAACAGGCCATGCTCGGCGGTCCGCTGCCTTGGCCGGGCGGACATTTCCGCGCTTTCTTCTCGACCGGGGTGTTCACCATCAGCCACGCGCCGGCCTCCGGCCTGCACGAGCTTGTGCGCATCACCAGGAAGGGTGGCCATGCCATTTTCACCGTGCGCGACCAGGTGTTCGAAAGCGGCGGCTTCCAGGCCGTGTTCGACGCGCTGGAGCAGAACGGGAAATGGCGACCGGTAGAGCAAAGCTCGTGGTTCCGCTGCTACGCCATCGCCGAGCCGGATGCCTTGGTGAAGACGTTTGTGTTCGAGGTGCTTTGAGCACAGCCCTCTTCCCCTTCTCCACCTGTGGGAGAAGGTGGCCTCGCGAAGCGAGGTCGGATGAGGGGTGTTCCAGCTTGGCAAGGACGGCGATCCTTCCAACACCTCTCATCCGTCTCGGCGCTGCGCGCCGATCCACCTTCCCCCACAAGGGGGGAAGGGGAAGCCGCGCCGCTCTCTGCAATTGCCGAAAAGCCAAAACATTGGTATGAGCCACGCCATGGAAGAGCTTTTTGGCGATCCGGCCTACAAGGGTTTCGTGCTGCAGGACAGAAAACGCCTGCCGTCGCGCTTTTCTGCGCGCGTTTCGGGCGCGCTCACCAGCCGACTTAGCTAGGCCGCTTTCGCCGGGCCGAAGGCCTCCGGCGCGTCTGCCCTTCCCTATTTCAAATCGACGGATTTACGCACATGAGCGCACCGCGCACCCTCTACGACAAGATATTCGACGACCATGTCGTCGATCGCCAGGACGACGGCACCTGCCTGCTCTACATCGACCGCCACCTCGTCCATGAAGTGACCAGCCCGCAAGCCTTCGAAGGCCTACGCATGAGCGGCCGCAAGGTCCGGCATCCGGAAAAGACGCTGGCCGTGGTCGACCACAACGTCTCGACCTCGCCTGAGCGCAAGTTCGGCATCAAGAACGAGGAAAGCCGCATCCAGGTCGAGGCCTTGGCCAAGAACGCCAAGGATTTCGGCGTCGAGTATTATTCCGAAAACGATATCCGCCAGGGCATCGTCCACATCATCGGGCCGGAGCAGGGCTTTACGCTGCCGGGCATGACCATCGTCTGCGGCGACAGCCACACCTCCACGCATGGCGCCTTCGGCGCGCTGGCGCATGGCATCGGCACGTCAGAGGTCGAGCATGTGCTGGCGACGCAGACGCTGATCCAGCGCAAGGCCAAGAACATGCTGGTGCGTGTCGACGGCCAACTGCCGGAAGGCGTCACCGCCAAGGACATCATCCTTGCCATCATCGGCGAGATCGGCACCGCCGGCGGCACCGGCTATGTCATCGAATATGCCGGCGAGGCGATCCGCGCGCTGTCGATGGAAGGCCGCATGACGATCTGCAACATGTCGATCGAGGGCGGCGCGCGCGCCGGCCTGATCGCGGCCGACGAAACCACCTTCGCCTACGTCAAGGACAAGCCGCGTGCCCCGAAAGGCGCTGCCTGGGATGCCGCTCTCGAATACTGGAAGACACTGCAGTCCGACGAGGGTGCGCATTTCGACAAGGTGATCGTGCTCGACGCGGCCAAGCTGCCGCCGATCGTTTCCTGGGGCTCGTCGCCCGAGGATGTGGTTTCGGTGCAGGGCGTCGTTCCCAACCCGGAAGAGATCACGGACGAGAACAAGCGCAGCTCAAAGATCCGCGCGCTCGACTATATGGGGCTGACGCCTGGAACCAAGATCACCGACATCACGCTCGACCGCGTCTTCATCGGCTCCTGCACCAATGGCCGCATCGAGGATTTGCGCGCCGTGGCCAAGGTGGTCGAAGGCAAGACCGTGAGTGCGCATGTCGACGCGATGATCGTGCCGGGTTCCGGCCTGGTCAAGGAACAGGCGGAGGCCGAGGGTCTCGACAAGATCTTCATCGCGGCCGGTTTCGACTGGCGCGAGCCGGGCTGCTCGATGTGTCTCGCCATGAACGACGACCGGCTGAAGCCGCATGAGCGCTGCGCCTCGACATCGAACCGCAACTTCGAAGGACGGCAGGGCTTCAAGGGCCGCACCCATCTGGTGTCGCCGGCAATGGCGGCGGCGGCGGCGATCGCTGGCCATTTCGTCGACATCCGCGACTGGAAATAGTTTCCGGCGCGCAGCTCATAATCCATATCAGGCCCCGGACCGCATCGCGGTTCCGGGGCCTTTTTTCATCCGCTCTGCCCGCATATTCGCTCTGGCTTAACCGCTTGTTGGGGCTTGCGCTCTATGGTCTTCCCCGACGTCACGCGGGGAAGTCACCGTCCTTTGGACACCGGTCTGTTCATAGCGCTGCTCAATCCGACGATCGCGCTGGCGCTCGGCGCGGCGTTTCTCGTGCTATGGTTCTACCAGCGCCACCGGCCCTATCTGGCGGTGCTGGGCGTAAGCTATTGCGTATCCGCGCCCGGCTTCCTGCTGCAGTATTTTACCTTGCCCGTCGGCATGGTGCTGACCAAGCTCGCCTCCAACCTCTGCTTCACCTTCGCCGCGTGCTGCCTCGTCGGCGCGATCATCGCGCGCTACGGCAGGCGCGTGCCCTACGTCGCGATCGGCATTCTGGCGGGTGGCGGGCTGGCTGCGTTTTGCTGGTTCTTGTTTGTGGAGCCGGACCTCACCTGGCGCATCCTTTCCATCAATTTCGGTTTTGGCGGACTTAGTCTGCTGGTCGCCGCCGAGCTGCGCGCCGTGCGCGACAATGGCCCGACCGAAAAGATCCTGTTCGTGCTGTCGCTGCTGTCGGGGCTGAACTTCATCGGCCGGACGCTGCTCGTCGTCATCTCGCACGGGCCCTTCACCAGCTATGACGGGTTTTATGGCTCGTCCTACTGGACGACGGCACTGCTGACGCACGCGCTGCTGTCGTTGCTGATCGCGCTCTGCCTGTTCTCGGCCGCAGCACTCGACGTGATGAAGGCGCTGAAGACCGAGACGCATACCGACCCGCTGTCCGGCCTGCTCAATCGCAGGGGGTTTGAGGAGCGCGCCTTGCTGGTGCTGCAACACTGCGCCGCCGCCAAGGTGCCGGTCGCACTGGTGCTGGCCGATCTCGATCACTTCAAGGCGCTCAACGACAGGTACGGACACGCCGCGGGCGACCAGGTGATCGCCGACTTCGCGGCCAAGCTTCGTACCGCCGCCGGCGCGCGCGCCGTTGCCGGGCGCATCGGCGGCGAGGAGTTCGCCGTGCTTTTGTCGCTGAGCGACCTTGCCACGGCGCGGCTCTTTGCCGAGGCCGTGCGCACGCACTATTCGGCCGGCTGCGTCGACGGTCTGCCGCCGGGCACCAGAGTGACCGCGAGCTTCGGCGTCGCGGCGCGCACCGGCGACGAAGGGTTGGAGCCGCTGATGCGGCGTGCCGACGAGGCGCTCTACAAGGCCAAGAAGAACGGCCGCGACAGCGTGCGGCTGTCCTATGAGCGGGCCGAAACGGTGTTCATCCCGGATACAGGCAGCGCCAGCTAGAACGCCTCGCCGTTTCACGGAAACGGCGAGGCGCTCTATCTATTTGTTTGAGCATGATCTTAGCCGAAAACCGGATGCCACTTTTCGGGATCATGCTCGAAAGGGCGGCGTTAACGTCTTTTTCGCCCGTCGATGATTTGCTGTCGGCCCGGGCGCGAAAGAGGCCATGAGCAGCGCAGACGTCATTCTTGTCATCAACATGTGCGTTGCCGCCCTGCTGGCCGCGGCCTTCATGACGATCGCTGTTCATGGCGTCGGTCGTGCGGCGGCGCGCTGGCTGGCGTTCGGCTATGTCCTGGGCATAGTCTATTGTGTCATCGAGTTCAGCATCCCGGCCTTCGCCAATGCGCGGCCCCCAGTTGTCGCCGCCTTTGCTGTTTTCCTCGCCGCCACCATCGCCTTCAATGGCGGGCTCGCCCGCAAATACGGTGTGACGCCGCCTTGGGTGCCGATGCTGTTCTTCCTGGTCTTCGCCACCGTCGCTGTCTATTTCGTGCAGGACCTGCCGCGGCAATCGCTTGTCCGCATGATGGCCTACCAGCTTCCCTATGCCGCCATGCAATTCACCGGGCTGGCCATCGTCTGGTCGTCCAGGCAAAGGCGCGGGTGGCTCGACACCATTTTGATGACTGTCCTGGCCGCCAGTGCGGTGCAGTTCGCCTCAAAGCCATTCATTGCCGGGGTTCTGGGCGGCTGGGGCGCCAACCCGCAGTCCTATCTGCAGAGCAGCTACGCCTTGGTCTCGCAGTCGCTGGGTACCGTGTTTGCGCTGGCGCTCGCGCTTCTAATACTGGCCGTGCTGGTTCGCGACGTGCTGGCCGAGGCGACGTCCAAGTCGGAAACTGACATGCTCTCGCAGCTGCTCAATCGCGGCGGCTTCGAGCGCCATGCCAAGCTGGCGTTGCGCGACGCCACGCGCCGCGGCGTTCCTGTGGCGCTGGTCATTGCCGATCTCGATTATTTCAAGGGCATCAACGACAGTTTTGGCCATGCCTTCGGCGACCGCGTCATCGAGACCTTTGCGGGATTCCTGCGCGATGCCGCTGCCGACCATCATGTCGCCGGCCGCATCGGCGGCGAGGAGTTCGCCATTATCCTGCCGGGCACCAACCTTGCCGCCGCTAGGCTGTTTGCCGAGGGAACGCGCAGCGCCTTCGGCGCTTTGCCGATCGAGGGCCTGCCAGCCGACCACCGCTGCAGCGCCAGCTTCGGCGTCGCCGAACTTCATGCGGGGGAATATTTCTCCGACCTGCTACGGCGCGCCGACGATGCGCTCTATCAGGCCAAAGGCAGCGGCCGCAACTGCGTCCGCGTCTCGACCGGGCTAACCATCGTACGACAGCCGGCCACAAAGGCCGACCATAGCGATTGGTCTAGCGGCAAGGGCTGAGGTTGGGCATCTCGCCGTCGGAGAGGCCGTACATATAGGAGCGGCCCTTCACGAACACCGGCGGCTGATAGCAGCCACGTCTGGAGATGTGATCTGCCTCATCTTCATAAAGGACTTCCGGTTCTGCTTCCGGCTGGTCGGCGCTCGTGTAGTCGGACAATTTCTTGGCCAGTTTGCCTTCGCCGACGATGATGCGCTTGTAGCCGGCGGCGCTGTCGATGACGAGATTGCCGAAGGAATCGGCATAGACGCGGTCATGATGACGCGACCAGGCCATTGCCGGGGCAGCGAAGCCGAGACTGGCTGTCGCCAGCACAAGCACCGCAAGGCGCGTTCTTCCTGAATTCGAAAGCATGGTGTCCTCTCTGCTCTGGACCCGTTCGAATCGGAAATTAACCTTTTATTAACCTTTGTTAAGAGGGCAGGTGCTTCCAACGGCGATCTCTCGTCAAACATGGTTAATATCCGACGGGTTGGAAAACCCGCCGGCCATCTTTCGGCCATGCTTGACCGCACCATCGACCGGAAATTGGAACGACGCCCGGTGAGCTTGATCCTGGCGCAGCATCGCGGCTAGTTTCCCGCGCGGAGGACAATCACATGGCGTTACGCCGGGCCTATCGGATAACGCTCGCGCTTGTTGCCTTGCTGAGCACAGTTGCCTGCGTGCCGCAAAACAACGCGCCGAAGGCCGCAAGCGCTGCCGCTCCCGCCGTCTCGATGGCCCCCGGCGCACCTGTGACCGCTGCCCCCATCGCTGTCGAAACAGCCGCGCCGCAACCGCGCACCGCGACCTACAATTGCGCCGGTGGCGGCAGGATCACCATCGAGAATCTCGGCACATCGCTGCACGTGCTCAGCCCCGACGGCACTGCCGAGGATCTGCCGGCCTCCCCCGCCAACCAGAACAGCCGGTATGGCGCGGCCCATGACGCAATCGTGATCGACGGACGCGAGGCGCTGGTGATGAAGGGTGGGAAGACGCCGGTGACCTGCAAACGCTGACTCCGGATGCGCGGATATTTCAGGTAAGGCGGCTTGCGAACGGCAGATCGCGTCGGCAATAGCGGCTTTCGCCGATCCCATAGATGTTTCGTATGTCGTCCTGCCGGCAGGAATGCGGGAGCAATTGCGCGCAAGACGCCGATCCCCTAGATCATGCGACCCGATGCGTTCGGCAGAGGAATTCGCGTGATATCAGATCCAACCGCCTTCGAGCGCTATCGCAACACGGCTACCGAAAAGACCAACCTGCCGCGCCTGATAATCGGAACGGCCATCGTCGTCCTGTTCTGGGTGGCGATCACTTTGGTGGTGGTGCTTGGCGGCACCTATCTCGCCATCATTTGGCGTGTATTGCCGGGCGATCCGCGCGGGCCGCTACAGGGCTTTCTGGCCTCGCCCATCGGGATACTCACCGCGCTCACCTCGTTTGCCGGTATCTGGCTCGGCCTGTGGCTTGCCATGCGCTTCGTCCATGGCGAGCCGCTGACCGCGCTCTTTGGCGCCAGCCGCCGCGTCTCCCGGCAAGGCTTCGTCAAGGGCCTGATCGCGGTGCTGATCACCTCGGCGCTCTCCGAAGTCCTGCTCTATTTCCTGCAGCCCGAAATCGCGCGCGGCGCGATCAGCCTGTCGACCTGGCTGCTGTTCCTGATCCCGATCGTGGCGCTGGCGCTGCTGCAGACTTCGTCCGAGGAGATGCTGTTTCGCGGCTATCTGCTGCGCGGCCTGGCCAGGCGCTTCGAGAGCCCGTACGTCTGGGCACTGCTGCCCGCCTTGCTGTTCACCTCCTTGCATTGGAGCCCGGATTCGAGCCCCGCCATCAACGCCTGTGTGCTCGCCTCGATCGCCGCCTTCGCTCTGCTGTTGACGCTGGTGGTCTATGTCACCGGCAATCTCGGCACCGCCTTCGGTGCCCATCTCGGCAACAATCTCACCGGTTTCCTGCTAATCTCGCACCAGCAGAGCTACAATTCCTTCGCCCTGTTCAACGCCAAGCCGCTGGAAGGCCCCGACTGGACGACGACGGATGCGGTCATCATCGCCGCGATCGGCATCGTCTGCACCTTGCTGACGATCCTGCTGCTCCTGCACCCGCGCTCGCCGCTGAAGGTCACGACAGACCTTCGGGATGCAGCCAGGGTGAACTGAGCCAGGATCGGCGCAGAGACCCGGCAGGCCGCCCAAGTCTTGACTCTTCCGCCGATTTCCTGTCTACACGCCCCGAATTCCGCGACGAGTATCCCTCCGAGCAAGCCGACCAGGACGCCAAAACCTCTTTGAGGTGGGTGCTATAAACAGATCCTGGAGGCCAACACCCGGCAGCGCTGAGCGCCCCCGGGTGCTTTTTGGCTTTGCGCTTGCCCGGCTTTTGTTTGGACAAGCTCTTTTGTTTGGACACTTGGCGCGAACGCATTACCTCTCGGGCACCATCCGGGTGCCTGAGAAAAGGAAACAGAATGTTTGAATCACTTCAGGAGCGCCTTGGCTCCATCCTGAACGGCCTGACCGGCCGCGGCGCACTGTCGGAGGCTGATGTCTCGGCAGCGCTGCGCGAGGTGCGCCGTGCGCTGCTCGAGGCGGACGTGGCACTGGAAGTGGTGCGTTCCTTCACCGACAAGGTGCGCGAGAAGGCCGTCGGCGCCGCCGTCGTCAAGTCGATCAAGCCGGGGCAGATGGTCGTCAAGATCGTCCATGACGAGCTGGTCGACATGCTGGGCGCCGAGGGCGTCGCCATCGACCTCAACGCGCCGGCCCCCGTCGTCATCATGATGGTCGGCCTGCAGGGCTCCGGCAAGACGACGACCTCGGCCAAGATCGCCAAGCGGCTGACCGAGCGCCAGAACAAGAAGGTCCTGATGGCCTCGCTCGACACGCGGCGTCCCGCCGCGCAGGAGCAGCTCCGCCAGCTCGGCGAGCAGGTCAAGGTGGCGACGCTGCCGGTCATATCCGGCCAGAACCCGGTCGACATCGCACGGCGCGCCGTGCAGGCGGCCAAGCTCGGCGGCCACGACGTCGTCATCCTCGACACCGCCGGCCGTACCCACATTGACGAGCCGCTGATGGTCGAGATGGCCGACATCAAGAAGGTGTCGAGCCCGCACGAGATCCTGCTGGTCGCAGATTCGCTGACCGGCCAGGACGCCGTCAACCTGGCCAAGAGCTTCGACGAACGCGTCGGCATAACCGGCCTGGTGCTGACCCGCATGGATGGCGACGGCCGTGGCGGTGCCGCCCTTTCGATGCGCGCCGTCACCGGCAAGCCGATCAAGCTGATCGGCACCGGCGAAAAGATGGACGGGCTGGAGGAATTCCATCCCAAGCGCATTGCCGACCGCATCCTCGGCATGGGCGACATCGTTTCGCTGGTCGAAAAGGCTGCTGAAAACATCGACGCCGAGCAGGCGGCGGCGATGGCCAAGAAGATGCAGTCGGGCAAGTTCGATCTGAACGACCTTGCCGGCCAGCTTCAGCAAATGTCGAAAATGGGCGGCATGGGCGGCATCATGGGTATGATGCCCGGCATGGGCAAGATGAAGGACCAGATGGCCGCCGCCGGCCTCGACGACAAGATGTTCGGCCGCCAACTCGCCATCATCTCGTCGATGACCAAGGCCGAGCGCGCCAATCCCGATATTTTGAAACACTCGCGCAAGAAGCGCATTGCCGCCGGTTCCGGCACCGACGCCGCCGAAATCAACAAGCTCTTGAAGATGCATCGCGGTATGGCCGACATGATGAAGGCGATGGGCGGCAAGGGCAAAGGCGGCGGCCTGATGCGCGGCATGATGGGCGGCCTGGCCTCCAAGATGGGCCTCGGCGGCATGATGCCTGGTGGCCCCGGGGGTATGATGGGTGGCGGCATGCCAGACCTCTCCAAGATGGACCCCAAGCAGCTCGAAGCCTTGCAGAAGCAGGCGCAGGCCGCCGGCCTTGGCGGCATGAAGGGCCTGCCCAGTGGCCTTCCTGGCGGCGGTGGCCTGCCGGGTCTGCCTGGTGGCATGAAACTTCCGGGGCTTCCCGGCCTTGGCGGCGGCGGACTGCCCGGGCTTGGGAAGAAGAAGTGAGGACGCTATGAACGAAGAAAAGGACATGGCCGACGCCCGCATCATCTTGGCCGGCTATCGCGCTTCGATCGACAACATCGATGCCGCCCTCATCCACATGCTGGCCGAGCGCTTCCGCTGCACCAAGGCGGTCGGCGTTCTGAAGGCCGAGCATGGCCTGCCGCCGGCCGACCCGGCGCGTGAGCAGCAGCAGATCACCCGCCTTCGCCAGCTGGCGAAGGATGCCCATCTCGACCCCGATTTCGCGGAAAAATTCCTCAACTTCGTCGTCCGCGAAGTGATCCGCCATCATGAGCAGATCGCCGCGTCCAACGGCGCAAGCAAAGCCGGCTAAGTAAGTGCATGTCGCCCAAAAGTGCGCAGCGGTTTTGGGATAACGACCTGCACAAGACAAAAGCCACACCCTATCAATGAAATCAGAGCTTTTAGGAGAAATGAAATGGCACTGAAGATCAGACTGGCCCGTGCGGGCTCGAAGAAGCGTCCTTACTACCACGTCGTCATCGCCGACGCCCGTTCGCCGCGCGACGGCCGGTTCATCGAGTCGATCGGCTCGTGGAACCCGCTGCTGCCGAAGGACGGCGAGCGTGTCAAGGTCGACGCCGACCGCGTCAAGCACTG
This sequence comes from Mesorhizobium sp. P2_B5, assembly GCF_056404775.1. NCBI lineage: Bacteria > Pseudomonadati > Pseudomonadota > Alphaproteobacteria > Hyphomicrobiales > Phyllobacteriaceae > Mesorhizobium > Mesorhizobium sp. P2_B5. The sequence continues at coordinate 645,542 of NZ_JBFUDJ010000001.1, forward strand.
GCTGTCGCACGGCGCCCAGCCGACCGACCGCGTTCTGCGCTTCCTCGACGAGGCCGGCCTGCTCAAGCGCGAAGCCCGCTCCAACCCGAAGAAGGCCGAGCCGGGCAAGAAGGCGCAGGAACGCGCCGCTCTGCTGAAGAAGGCACAGGAAGACGCAGCAGCAGCCGTTGCCGCCGCTGCCGCGGCCCCGGCCGAGGCGGAAGCCGCCACCGCCGAGTAAGCATTCGCTTCATCGCTTTAAGAAAACGGCGGGCCAAGGCCCGCCGTTTTTCGTTGACGTCCGCTTAATAGCCATCCGGGCAGCGAGCGATATAGACACGCCCATAGCGGTCCCGATAGCGGCAACGGTCCGGTTCGTTGGCCCGGCCGATCAGTGCTCCTGCAACGGCACCAACCGCGCCGCCAACGACGGCCCCTTCCACGGGATCATTTGCGACCGCAGCGCCTATGGCCGCTCCGCCCAGGCCGCCGACAGCCGCGCCTTTTTCCGTTTGCGAACAGGCGCCGAGCGCCGTTGCCAAGACCAGAATGGTAAGAATTTTCTTCATTGTCGTTCCTCCAAACGGAAAGCGCCTCCACGCGCCTTGGCTCGACAACGCATGACACCGTGAATTGATCCATTGGAGGCAACGATGCGTTCCGGCCCATCCGGCCGGTGCGGCTCGTCCTATTTCTCGGTCGCCCTTTTCAGGTTGGCGAGGCCCGTCTCGAAATCCTTGCCGATCAGCGTGTCGAAATTCATGAACAAGCCCATCAGCTTGGCAATGAAGGGCCGGCTGCCGCGCATCGCCCAGGTGACGCTGGTGGTGTCACTGGCCGGCTTCAGGGTGAAGTCGACGCTGTTGTTGGCCCGGAACGGCTTCTCGAAGTCGAGTTTCAGCGACACCAGCGAGGACGGCACGGAATTGACGATCTCCATGCGCCCCTTGCCGGCCTTGGCATTGCCTTCCCAGGCATAGGCCGCGCCCTTGCCGCTTTCGCCGCCGGACAGCGTGCGCTTCATCTCCGGGTCGAGCTTTTCATAGGGCGACCATTCGGGCCAGCGCTTGAAATCGTTGATCAGCGGAAAGATCGCTTCCGGCGCGGCCTTGATGCTGGCCGTGCGGCTGGTGACGAAATCACTCGGCCGTGTCGCGGCATAGACAAGGACGGCGGCGATGATGACGACCAGGATGATGAGGATGGTGCTGAACATCTCTTTCTCCTTTGCGCTTATTCGCTGAACGGGATCAGGGCGCGCACCCTTGGGTCGCGCAGATACAGGCCGCTCCACAGGATGATGCCGAGATAGACGCCGAACAGCGTGTGCGAGAACAACGGGCTGCCGACGCGCATATTGGTGGCGATGGCGCCGCCGAGATAGCCGGTGAGCAGGATGGCGCCGAGCACCGAGGTGCGCGGCAGCGCGTAGAGCGCCGTCGAGATTAGCCCGATGATGCCGAGCATACGCGCGACATTGGCGTCACCCGGCCAGCCGAGCGGCACCATGGTCTGGGTGACGACATCGAGCGGCGGCAGCTTGATGACGCCATCGAAGATCATGAACAGGATAATGAGACCGCTGAGCACGCGGCCGATCCACAAGGTGCCCGGCGAGACGGGCGTGGTTTGAGAAATGCTCACGGGTGTTCCCTCCTAGGTGATTTGAGCCGTTTGCTGGCTTCGAACCAAGGACGCTGCATGAGGCAGCGATCCTACAGGACAGGGATTCTTTTTGATCTGAAGGATGGCAAGGTCTTGTTTTTCCGCCGGTTCTTTCCACCGCCTGCCCGGCAGGCAGAGGGAGTGCTGTCCTTCCATCTTAGATCACGGAACGTGTGCCGCTCAGACTATCGGCGTTCGCCAGTGACGGGTATTGATGGGCTGGGCGAGAGACGAGCGAATGACGGGCGAGACCGATCTGAAAAAGCTGCTGGCGGCGATGACGCCGCAATTGCTGCCAGGCGTTTATGTGTTCGTCACCTTGGCACCCGGCGCTGCGCAGCCGGAAGGCCTCGACCCGGTGATGATTTTTCGCGAGCGCGAAGGCCTGACGTTGATCCTCACCGAGGATGCAGCCCGTGCCGCAGGGCTGGCCGCTTCGTTCCGCTGCCGGATGATCACGCTGAACATCCATTCGTCGCTGGACGCCGTCGGCTTCCTCGCCGCCATCACCGCCCGCCTGGCCGCCGCCGGCATGGGCGTCAATCCGGTCTCGGCCTTTTATCACGACCATCTGTTCGTGCCCGCCGACCGGGCCGAGGAAGCGATGGAGTTGTTACGTCAATTGGCCAGGGACAGTGCCGGCTGAGCTATCAGGCTCGGCGCACGTAAAAAATATCCGGCAGGCCTTCTTCGTTGGTCGTGCCATCGCCGAATGCCTCGGCGCGAAAGGCGTGACGCTCGTAGAAGCGCCGGGCGCCGGTGTTGGACTGGAAGCAGTGTAGCTTCACCACGGGCAGCGCGGCGGTCGCTTGCGTCAACAGCCGGTTGCCGATGCCTTGGCCCATCCAGTCCGGGTCGAGATAGAGTTGCTCCACCCAATCGCCGCTGGCGGCAATGAAGCCGACAATTGCCTTGTCGACCTCGGCGACCGTCACCTGCTGCCGCGGCAGCACGATGTCGCGGATGAACGCAAGGTCCTCGGCTGGCGTGTGGATGACCGGCATCCAGTCGAACGAACCAAGCGCTGCCCGCATGATAATGGCGATGGCAGCAGCGTCGGGGCTAACCGCGGGACGCAGGATAATGTCTGCAGGCTGAGTGCTAGTCATGAAGAGAACGCCAACGTCTCACTCCGCTGGAACACCCCTCAACCGTCTCGGCGCTGCGCGCCGATCCACCGCCCGGGGGCGAGCCGCGGGTCTCGCCCCGTCCTTCGGACCCCACAAGGGGAGAAGGAAGAGGCTGCCCGGCCGAAGGCCGAGCCCGCGACTGCGGGCCGCCGGCTTTCCGGCGCCCCGCGGAGGGCCCGCCGCGGCAGCGGCGATACGGCCCGTGAGCGAAAACTAGACCGCCGTCAGGCCGCCTTCTTCTTCGGCTGGATCAGGCCGCGCTCGACCAGCAGTTCGGCGATCTGCACCGCATTGAGCGCCGCGCCCTTGCGCAGATTGTCGGCGACGATCCACATCGACAGGCCGTTGTCGATGGTCGAATCCTCGCGGATGCGCGAGATGAAGGTGGCGTCCTCGCCGGCCGATTCCAGCGGCGTGATGTAGCCGCCGTCCTCGCGCTTGTCCAAGACCTGGCATCCCGGCGCTTCGCGCAGGATGTCGCGCGCCTCGTCGGCGGTGATCGGCTTTTCGAACTCGATGTTGACCGCTTCCGAATGGCCGATGAACACCGGCACGCGCACGCAGGTCGCCGTCAGCTTGATCTTGGGATCGAGCATCTTCTTGGTCTCGGCGACCATCTTCCACTCTTCCTTGGTGAAACCGTCGTCGAGGAAGACGTCGATATGCGGAATGACGTTGAAGGCGATGCGCTTGGTGAACTTCTTGACGTCGACCTGGTCGGCGACGAACACCGCGCGCGTCTGCGTGAACAGCTCGTCCATGCCTTCCTTGCCGGCGCCCGACACCGACTGGTAGGTGGCGACGACGACGCGCTTGATGGTGGCGAAGTCATGCAGCGGCTTCAGCGCCACGACCAGCTGCGCCGTCGAGCAGTTCGGGTTGGCGATGATGTTCTTGCGCGAAAACAGCGAGATCGCGTCCGGGTTCACTTCCGGCACGATCAGCGGCACGTCCTGATCGTAGCGGAACGCCGACGAATTATCGATGACGACGCAGCCCTGCTTGCCGATCTTCGGCGACCATTCCTTGGAGACATTGCCGCCGGCCGACATGATGCAGATGTCGGTGTCGGAAAAATCATACTGGTCGAGCGTCTTGACCTTCAGCGTCCGGTCGCCGAACGACACCTCGGTGCCTTGGCTGCGCCGCGAGGCCAGTGCCACGACTTCGCTTACCGGAAAGCCGCGCTCTTCCAGTATGTTGAGCATTTCGCGGCCCACATTGCCCGTGGCGCCGACTACTGCAACCTTGAAACTCATTCGAAATCTCCTGTCCCTCTCCGCTTGGTTTTTGGAGAAAACCCGCCGGCCAATGCGGGTTCCGTCCCCCGGGCCGGACCCGGGAGAGGGTGGTTAGGCCAAGGGAATCACACCGTTTTGGTGGTGGTTTTGCCAGTTTTATCGGCCCAGAATGCGGTTTTGGTTGAACGGTAAGACGCGCGAACGCGCCCGGCCAGATGATTGTAGCCGGGGAAGTCGAATGCAAGAAGCGCCATCAGAAGGCCGCGCATCGAAATGATCCCGTTCGATGCCGGCTTTTACGCGGTTTGCGTCAGGAGTCAATTGCAGCGAGGCACTTGCGTGCCCTGTACATTGGCGGCGGCAAGAAGTACGAACGGCCAAGATCGTTGGGCTTGTGGCGCTGATGGCGCTCGCCGACGGATGACCCATTGCCGGGCATACAGAATCCGAATTCCGAAAGAGTAACATGTCCAATTTCGAAGGTATCGTTCCTGCGCTGGCAGAGGCGCTGGAAAAACGTGGCTATGTCGAGCTGACGCCGGTGCAGAAGGCGGTGCTCGAGCTCGGCGAGGCTGACGCGCTGGTGTCGGCGCAGACCGGATCCGGCAAGACCGTCGCCTTCGGCCTGGCATTGGCGCCGACGCTGCTTGGAGGCGCCGAGCGCTTTGGCCCGGCTGGCGTGCCTTTGGCATTGGCGGTGGCGCCGACCCGCGAGCTGGCCTTGCAAGTCACGCGCGAGCTGCAATGGCTCTACGCGCCGACCGGCGCGACTGTCGCTTCCTGCGTCGGCGGCATGGATATGCGCTCCGAACGGCGCGTGCTGGAGCGTGGTGCCCATATCGTCGTCGGCACGCCCGGCCGGCTGCGCGACCACATCACCCGCAATTCGCTCGACATGTCGGCGCTGAAGGCCGTGGTGCTGGACGAAGCCGACGAGATGCTCGATCTCGGCTTTCGCGAAGACCTCGAATTCATCCTCGACGCAGCACCTGCCCAGCGCCGCACGCTGATGTTTTCGGCCACCGTGCCGCGCTCGATCGCCACGCTGGCGCAGGGCTATCAGCGCGATGCCGTGCGCATCTCGGCCGGAGGCGAGGAAAAGCAGCATCTCGACATCGAGTACCGGGCGCTGAATGTCGCCTACCCCGACCGCGAGAACGCCATCATCAATGTGCTGCGCTTCTACGAGGCGAAGAACGCGCTGGTGTTCTGCAACACCCGCGCCGCCGTCAACCATCTGACCGCGCGCTTCAACAACCGCAATTTTTCCGTCGTGGCGCTGTCGGGTGAGCTCAGCCAGAATGAGCGCAGCCATGCGCTGCAGGCGATGCGCGACGGCCGCGCCAAGGTCTGCATCGCAACGGATGTCGCCGCGCGCGGCATCGACCTGCCCAATCTCGAACTGGTCATCCACGCGGATTTGCCGACCAATCCGGAAACGCTGCTGCACCGCAGCGGCCGCACCGGTCGTGCCGGACGCAAGGGCGTCAGCGCGCTGATCGTGCCCAACGGCGCCCGCAAGCGCACCGAGCGGCTGCTGCAGAATGCCGGGCTTAAGGCGACTTGGGCGAGCCCGCCCTCGGCCGACGACGTCATCAAGCGCGACGACGAGCGGATCCTTGCCGATCCGGCTTTCGACGAGCCGGTGGCCGATGACGAGCGCGGCTTCATCGACGCGCTTCTGGCCAAGCACGGCGCCGAACAGGTGGCAGCCGCTTTCGTGCGCCAGTGCCGCGCCAGCCGCTCGGCGCCCGAGGATCTCATGGACGTAGCGCCGTTCACGCCATCGCGTGAAAAACCGTCGGGCGAAAAGTTCGAACGCCGGGATGAGGCGCCCAGCCGTCGCGACGATTTCGGGGACAGCGTATGGTTCTCGCTGTCGATCGGACGGCGGCAGAACGCCGAGCCGCGCTGGCTGATCCCGATGCTGTGCCGCACCGGCAACATCTCCAAGCGCGAAATCGGCGCCATCAAGATGCAGCAGGAAGAAACCTTCGTGCAGATTGCGGCCGATTGGGCCGACCGCTTCCTCGCCGCCATCGGCCCTGACAAAAAGCTGCAGGGCAACATCGTTGTGAAGCGCCTGGACGGCACGCCCGACCTGTCGCGCGCCGGCTACCAGGCGCCCAAGCCCGACAAGAAGCCGCATCGCGGCAAGCGCCCGTTCGAGGCGCCGCAAACTGCGCACAAGCCGAAATTCGAGAAGCGCCCCGCCGGCGACGCAAAGCCGTGGGCCGGCAAACCGAAATTCGACAAGGCTGGACCGCCGAAGAACAAGAAGCCGAAGAAGCGGCCGGAGTAGTCTCTCGGGAGCCAGACGGGCAGGGGCCGTGGCGTCAACTACAGAAAGCCGGCGCCGCCCCTCATCGCCCTGCCGGGCACTTCTCCCCGTATAGTGACGGGGAGAAGGGGCTGGCTGCAGCCATGGCACCCTCCTTGCACCGCTGGCGATTGGCGAAATCACCGATGACAGCGTCCCTCGCCCCGTTTACGGGGAGAGGATGCCGGCAGGCAGGTGAGGGGCAGCGCCATCGCTGAACAGGCGAAGCCACCCCCTTGCAGTCCTTCGCAACTTTGAACAGTCTATCCCAACACGGGGGTGGGCTAAATGCGCGGCGAAGTTCTTCACTATGACGAGGCCCAAGGCTTCGGGTTCATCACCGGAGCCGACGGCAACCGCTATACATTCGCGCGCGAGGATCTGCGCCGCGATACGGTGATTGCCAAGGGCGCGGTGGTCGAGTTCCTGCCGGCCAGCGGCCAGGCGCGCGACGTTTTCTCAATCCGTGCCCAGGCCGCCGCGGCGGCGACCGCAGCTCCAGCGGCAAGCACCGCGCCACCCAAGCCCGCCGCCGCTTCAGCCGCGCCGCAGCCGCAGCATTTCGGCCGCCTGGCTGAAGGTGGCGCGGTCCACGATAGCGGACTGCCGGGTTATTTCTGGCGGGGCGTGACGCGCAACTACATCAACTTCGCCGAGCGCGCCCGCCGCAAGGAATTCTGGGCCTACTGCCTATTCTGGACCGTCAGCTTCATCCTGGTCGGTCTGGTCGGCGCCCTCACCGACCAGACGATAGGCAATTTCAATGACGGCAACGGGCCGATCGTGATGGTCGGCGTCTGGGGCCTGTTTGTGCTGGCGACGTTCCTGCCCTGGCTCGGCCTCATTGTCCGCCGGCTGCACGATATCGGCCTCACCGGCTGGCTCGTCCTGCTGATTCTCGTGCCGACCTTCGGCACCCTGGCCATCATCGTGTTCGGACTGATCCCGACCCAGGGCCACGAAAACCAGTGGGGGCCTGTGCCGCAGGGTGTCAGAGTTTAGAGAGTTCTTCTTAGCGCATCACCGGACAGCCTGAGAAACACCTTCTGCCCGTGCCGTTCGGCGCCGAGCCGGTCGTAGAAACGCAACGCGCCCTCGTTCCAGTCTTCGGTGGTCAGGTCTATGCGGCCGATTCCTTCCCTGAGGCAATGGCCGGCGAGAAAGCTGAGCAGCGCCCGTCCGGTGCCGGCGTTGCGGGCATCCTCGCGCACAAACAGGTCTTTCAGGAACATCAGTCGTTCGAGATCGATGCCGGGATGGGCGATCGCTACCGAGGCGAGGCCCGCAACCTTGCCGTCGGCGAAGGCAAGCGCGAAATGCGGATAGGCCGGGCTTTCATCGCCGAGCCATTTACGCGCCGTGGCCTTTGCCCGGCCATGATCGAGCGGCGCCTGCCGGTAGTGCGTCGCCATCTCGCAAAGTACGGTCGCAAGCGCTTCGGCGTCGTCGGTCGTCGCCCAGCGGACGTCGACCGCCATCGGATCAGCCAAGGAACTTGGCGATAATCGCATCGCCCATCTCGACCGTACCGACCTCGGTCATGCCTTCGGACAGTATGTCCTTGGTGCGCAGGCCGTCGTCGAGCACGGCAGCGATTGCGCCTTCGAGCTTGTCTGCCTCGGCGACCATCCCGAAGGAATAGCGCAGGCACATGGCGAAAGACGCGATCATGGCGATCGGGTTGGCGATGCCCTGGCCGGCAATATCGGGCGCCGAACCGTGCACCGGCTCGTACAGCGCCTTGCGCTTCTTGGTCTTCACGTCAGGCGCGCCGAGCGAGGCCGACGGCAGCATGCCGATCGAGCCCGTCAGCATGGCGGCAATGTCGGACAGCATGTCGCCGAACAGATTGTCGGTGACGATGACGTCGAATTGTTTTGGCCAGCGCACCAGCTGCATGCCGCCGGCATCAGCCAGCATGTGGTCGAGCTTGACGTCGACGTATCTGGCCTTGTGGGTCTGGGTGACGACCTCGTTCCACAGCACGCCGGATTTCATCACGTTGCGCTTTTCCATCGACGTGACGTGGTTCTTGCGGGTGCGCGCCAGCTCGAAGGCGACACCCGAAATGCGCTCGATCTCGAACGTGTCGTAGACCTGGGTGTCGATGCCGCGCTTCTGGCCGTTGCCGAGATCGATGATCTGCTTCGGCTCGCCGAAATAGACGCCGCCGGTGAGCTCGCGCACGATCAGGATGTCGAGGCCTTCGACCACCTCCTGCTTCAGCGAAGACGAGGCGGCAAGCGCCGGATAGCAGATGGCCGGGCGCAGATTGGCGAACAGCTCCATGTCCTTGCGCAGCCGCAAAAGCCCGGCCTCGGGGCGCACCTCATAAGGCACCTTGTCCCATTTCGGTCCGCCGACGGCGCCGAACAGCACGGCATCCGCCGCCATCGCCTTTGCCATGTCGGCATCGGAAATCGCCGCGCCATGCGCATCGTAGGCGCAGCCGCCGACCAGGCCTTCATCGGTGATAAAACCGCTGCCCAGCTTGGCGTTCATGGCCGCAATCAGCTTCTTCACCTCGGCCATCGCCTCGGGGCCGATACCGTCGCCGGCGAGCAGGAGAAGATTTTTCGAAGCCATCAGAACCGTCCCGATACTGTTTGGAGAAACCGCGGCCTTGCTAAACGCCAAGCGGGCTGCATGCAAGCCTGGAAGCGCAATCACCGATGCGAGAGAATATTGACCAATCTGCCGAACGGATCGCGCACATAAAAGCGCCGCACACCCCAGGGCTCGTCGGCCGGGCCGTATGATATGGCGAAGCCGGCGGCCTTCATGGCGTCGAGCGCCGCGTCGACATCATCGACCTCAATGGAGAGGTCCGGCACCGGCGTGCCCGAGCCGCCTTGAGCCATGAAGCTGATCTGCACCTGCATCCGTTCGTCGGAACCGTAGGTGACGATCCAGCCCTGATCCATCAGCACATCGAGGCCAAGCACGTCCTGATAGAAGCGTTTCGCCGCTGCCGCGTCCTGCGTCCCGATATTGGCGACGATGCGCCGGACCGTCATGGCTTTGGCCTCCTCATGCCGTGTGCCGCAGCGCCGTGACTTCGATCTCGATCTTCATCTCAGGCTTGTTGAGCTGGCACACGATCATCGTCGCCGCCGGGCGGATGTCGCCGAATGCCTCGCCGAGGATCGGGAAGACGACATCCACGAAGGCCTGGTCGGTGATGTAATAATGCGCCCGCACCACATCGGCCATCTCGAAGCCGCCGTCCCGAAGCGCCTTGGCGATGGTGGCGAGACAATTGCGCGTCTGCGCCTCGACCGTCTCCGGCATGGTCATCGTCGCATAATCGTAGCCGGTGGTTCCCGACACGAAACACCAGTCGCCTTGCACCACCGCACGCGAATAGCCGGCGGTCTTTTCGAAGGGCGAACCGGTTGAGATGAGGTTGCGCATGGGGGCCTCCTTGCAATCGTAGGCGCTCGTTTAGCAGAGGAGAGCCGAACCGGTCGTGGGCCAAGCCGAGCGAAGTGTTGTCACGAAGGTAATGCACAACTTCGGAGATTGGCCGAATCCTCCGCAGCTTCGTCATCCTATGGCGAAGCAAGGAGCGAAGCGACGCGGCGCAGACCATAGGATCCATGCCGGGACGTCTGTGCGTTGCCACGGTGAAGAATTCTGCAACGTTGCACTCTACGGCAACTGTCACGGCATGGATCCTCGGGTCTGCGCTCCGCTGCGCGTCGCTCCGCCCGTGGATGACGAAGTCGCGGCGGTCTCTCGCTCGCCTAGTTCCCCTGCGCCTTGTCAAACGCTTCCTTGATATCCGCCGGCCAGGTCTTCACGTCCGGCCACGCCTGCGGCTGGCCATCGTCGCCGCGGCGGGCGAAGTAGAGCGTCTGCTTGACCGGATCGACGGCCATGAAACCATCGCTGCCGCCGCAATCATGCGGCACGCAGCCGCTGGCATAGAAGGCGCCGGACGCCGTCTTTTCGGTGCCGCCGCCGACCAGCAGGCTGGTCGCCATGTCGGGCATGGTGTCGCCAAGCAGCGTCTTCGCCGCCTTGTAGACGGCCTCGTTGTGGAAGGCGTCGATGATGTTCTGGCACTTGGACGGATCGACATCTTTCCAGTCGGTGCCGGGCTCGGGCGCATATGTCAGGTCGCCTGAAATCGTCAGCCCTTCGCTGGGCGACCATTGCAGCGCCTGCTGCTCAGCGCCCGGCAACAGATAGGGCACGAAATAGATCGCATTATCGGCCACCGCCGCCGGCGGAGCGCCGCATTCGTCCTGCTCGACAGTAAGGCTCTGGATCTCGCCGCCCTCTGGCTTCCAGACGATCACCGTGGCCGGGCCGCACTGGTTGCCGCCATCGCCGACATTGACCAGCGCCACGTTGACGGCGCCGACCTTGACCACCTTGTCGAAGAACACGTCGTAGTTGCTGGCCAGCTGCTTGCCGTCATAGGCCAGCACCTTCTCGCCATACTCTTCCTGCTGGGTGATGGTCAGCTGCCCACCCTCGAACGGGATCGGCCCTTGGCTGTCATCGCCGGCCAGGGCCGTATTGCTCGACGCGCCCGGGTCGGCGGCCTCGCCGGACGGATCTTCAGCCGGCACCAGCACCGTGTCGGTTTGTGCATGCGCGCCAGCCACCGGCATCAGCATCCACGCCAACACGCAGGCGCCGGCAAGAAGCGAACGTGTCATGACTGTCCCCTCCGTTCAGCCGCCACGAACCCGGCCTTTGACGGTCGGGTTAAATCATACTGCTCAGGCCCAGGGGCGCTCGGCGGCGTTCTTCTTCTCGAACGAGGCGATGGCGCCAGCCTTTTCCATGGTCAGGCCGATATCGTCGAGACCGTTGAGCAGGCAGTGGCGCTTGAAGTCGTCGAGGTCGAATTTGACCACGCCACCATCCGGACCGCGGATTTCCTTGGCCTCGAGGTCGACCGACACCGTCGCATTGGAGCCGCGCGAAGCGTCGTCCATCAGCTTGTCCAGATCTTCCGGGCTGACGGTGATCGGCAAAATGCCGTTCTTGAAGCAGTTGTTGTAGAAAATGTCGGCGAACGAGGTCGAGATGACGCAGCGTATGCCGAAATCGAGCAGCGCCCACGGCGCGTGTTCACGGCTCGAACCGCAGCCGAAATTATCGCCGGCGACCAGGATCTGCGCCTTGCGGTAGGCCGGCTTGTTGAGCACGAAATCCGGGTTTTCCGAGCCGTCATCCTTGTAGCGCATTTCGGCGAACAGCCCGCTGCCGAGCCCGGTGCGCTTGATCGTCTTGAGATAATCCTTGGGGATGATCATGTCGGTGTCGACATTGACGATCGGCATGGGGGCGGCGACGCCGGTGAGCTTGGTGAATTTGTCCATGGCTTTTGCCCGTATTCTTGTTGCGGGGATTGCTGACGCACCGTTTACACAAAGGCGCTGGCAAATAAAAGGCAACTGTTCGTGCGCGATGCTGGCGGCGGACCCGCCCCGTCTCGACCGGGGGCCTCCAGCACGTGGCTGGCGCTCTTCCCCTGAGCTACGGGCCGCCGCGACGGCTGTATCATGCCACACGTCAAAACTGAAACCCTGGAAAAACGGCTTCGAAATCGTTGGCCGCTGGTGCAGTCTGGCTGCCATGAGCGAGAATTCCCACGTCCTTTATGCCCGCGAGCCGGAACTCGGCATTGCCGAGTTTCGCCGCGTGCTGGTGGAATCCGGGCTCGGCGACACGCGGCCTGTCGAAGATGACGCGCGGCTGCAGGCGATGCTTTCAGGCGCGAACCTGGTGCTGACAGCGCGGCTCAATGTCGAAGGCCGACCACTGATTGGCGTTATCAGGGCCATCACCGACTTTTCCTGGGTGTGTTACATTTCCGAGCTTGCCGTATCCCGATCGGCGCAAGGGCTTGGCATCGGCAAGGGCCTGATGGACGAGGCCCGCCGGCAGCTTGGCACGTCGGTCGCCATCAGCCTGATCTCGATGCCCGACGCCGTCGGCTTCTATGAGCGCATCGGCATGATGCGCATGCCCGACGCCTTCTGGTTCTCGCGCAAGCGGTGACGCCAGCCAACCCAAGCGAGGCGGTCGCTTCGCTGTGACATCGCCTCTTGACATGCAACCATTTGGTTGCATATTAAATGAATGAGCATGGATGCCGTCTTTCGCGCCTTCGCCGACCCGACACGCCGGCAATTGCTGGATAGCCTCCATCACAGGAATGGGCAGACGCTGAACGCGCTGTGCGAGCGGACGGATATGACACGCCAGGCTGTGACCAAGCATCTGGCGATCCTGGAAGAGGCGAACCTCGTCACCACCGTCCGCAACGGACGTGAAAAGCAGCACTACCTGAATCCCGTTCCCATCAGCGAGATCGCCGAACGCTGGATCGGCAAATTCGAACGAGGACGGCTGACCGCCCTCAGCGACTTGAAGAAGCGCCTCGAAAGGGAAGAGCCATGAGCAATGCCTTCGTCTATGTGACCTATATCCGCACCACGCCCGAGAAGCTCTGGGAGGCGCTGACCGAACCGGAATTCCACCTGCAATATTTCCTCGGCGCCCAGATGCAGAGCGACTGGAAGAAAGGCTCGGCATGGAAGATGGTCTATCCCGACGGCCGCGTCACCGACAGCGGCGAGATTGTCGATGTCGATCCGCCAAGGCGCCTGGTCATCAAATGGCGCAATGAGTTCATGCCGGCCGTGAAGGCCGATGGTTACACGCATTGCACCTTCGTCATCGAACAGGAAGGCGACATGATGAAGCTCGCCGTCACCCATGCTGCGGACGGTCCGCACCGTCTTCTGGAACATGTCGGCAATGGCTGGCCGCTGGTGCTGTCGAGCCTGAAGAGCCTGCTCGAAACCGGCAAGGGCCTGTCGCGCCCGGCATCAAAGGCGGCTTAACTCGTTTCGATAACGAAACAATCGCGTAGGGAGGTTGCCATGATGCACGGCCCAGTGGTGGCGCAAAGCATGACCAATGGCGAGACGATCATGGCAAGCGCCGAGATCGTCGCGCCACCGGAGCGCGTCTTCCACGCGCTGATTACGGATGAAGTCGAGCGCTGGTGGGGCTCTTGCGAAAGCTACCGGATGGTCGATTGGACGGCCGACTTGCGCGTCGGCGGCCGGTGGCAAGTCATCGCCAGGACCATTGCTGGCGAGGACCATCCCGCCGGCGGCGAGTTCCTCGAGATCCAGGCGCCGCGCCGGATCGTGCAGACGCGGGCCTATGACTGGGACCATCCGACACTTGGCCGGCGGCAAACGACGGTTGCCTACTTGCTGGAACCGATAGCCGGAGGCACACGTCTCACCATCTGCCATGGCGGCTTTGCCGGGTTGACCGACGCGGCGGCTGAACATGCCGAGGATTGGGGCCGGGTGCTGGGGTGGCTGCAGGCCTATGTCGAGACTGGGGAGCCGGCGGCATGAAAGCGCGTTTTGCCCTCTCACGCTTATGAAAAGAGGCCGCTCAAATCACATTCAATTCCCGAAATGCCCGTCCCTCGGCCACGCGGCTGTACCCGAATGCCGAGCAATCCACCGTCCGGTAGCCGCCATGCACCAGCAGCTCCGCCAGCGCTTTGCCGACCGCCGGCGCCTGTTGCAGGCCGTGGCCCGAAAAACCGTTGGCGAAGATGAAATTGCCGACCTCGGGATGTGGGCCGATCACCGCGTTCTGGTCGAGCGTGTTGTAGTCGTAATGGCCGGCCCAGGCGCGTGTCGCCTTGATCGCTTCGAAGGCGGGGATGCGCGTCGCCAGCACCGGCCAGATCACCTCTTCGAACAGCGGCCAATCGACATTGAAATCCCTGGGGTCGGCCGGGCCGCCGCCCTCTTCCGGCTCGGCACCGCCGGTGAGATAGACCGAGCCTTCCGGCCTGACATAGATGCCTGAAGGGTCGACCAGCAGTGGCATGTCGGTATATTTTTCGCGCGCCTCGAACACAAAGACGTTGCGCTTGCGCGGCTCGACGGGCAGCGTGAGCCCGGCAAGAGCGGCGACCTTGCCGGCGTTTGGACCGGCGGCGTTGACGACGATGCCGGCCTCGAGTTTTTCGCCATTGTCGAGCGTAACGCCGGTGACGCGGCCACCCTGCCGCTCGATACCGGTAACATCGGCGGCGATGAAATCGACCTTCTTGTCGCGCAACGCCTTGCGGAACAGCGTCAGCATGGCATGCGCGTCGAACCAGCCCTCGCCGGTGCGGCCGAAGGCGCCGGCGCTGATGCCTTCCGTCGACAGCCAGGAAAAGCGCTTTGCCAGCTGGTCGGCGTCCTCGAGCAGAATATCGGCGCCCTCGGCGATCTGCGCCTCGTGATTGGCCTTCAGGATCGGCAGCCCGGCCTCGCCGGCCAGGATCAGATAGCCGCCCTCGCGAAAGCCGATATCGGCATCAGTGCCGAAGGTCTCCTTCAGCCGCCGGAACAGGGTAAGCGTGAACTGCGACAGCCGGATGTTTTCCGGGATCGAGAATTGCTGACGGATCGAGGCCATGGACAGCGTCGTCGCCGCATGGGCGAATTGCGGATCGCGCTCGACCAGCGCGATCGAACCGGAAAAGCCTTCCTCGCGCAGATAGTAGGCGACCGAGGAGCCGACGATGGCCCCGCCGATGATGACGATGTCGTAGCGCACTCTTGTTCTCCAATCCGCTGGCCTTACGCGGCCGGCAAGGAAATCTCGAAGCGCGTGCCGCGCCCGGAGTCAACCAGCGCGATCGTGCCATCATGCGCTTTCAGGAGGGCCAGCACGATGCCGAGGCCCATGCCGGTGCCGCCGGATTCGCGCCGCGTGGTGAAGAATGGCTCGAAAATGCGAGCCCTGTTGCTCGGCGAAATGCCGGCGCCGTCGTCGCTGACGGTAACCGTCACTTTGTCTTCGGCGGCTGCCGCAGCCAGCACAACCCGCGTCGCGCCATGCCTCGCCGAATTGTCGATCAGGTTGGCAAGGACGATCGCCGCATTCTCGGCCGAGATGCGCAGACCTATCGCGCCACCCGCCTCGACGTTGACCGCCAGCCTGCCGTCCACCGGCAGCAGCGCCAGCGCTGCATCGAGCGATGTGCTTTCGCCGCTCGGCGCCAGGTTTTCGGCGCGCGCCAGGTCGAGCAGGCGCCGCACCAGCAGATTGAGCCTTCCGGCATCGTTGACGATGTTGCCGGAAAACCGCTTGCGCTCGGCGGCGTCCATCGCATCGCCGGAATCGCGCAACAGCTCGGCCGCGCCCTGGATCGCCGTCAGGGGTGATTTGAGCTCGTGCGAGACATGAGTGGCAAAGGTCTGGATGCTGTCGGAGCGCGCCTGCAGCTTTTCAGCCATGTCGAGGAAAGCGGCGGACAGTTCGGCCATTTCGCGCGTGCCGTGGTGGTCGAGCGGCCGGATCGCATCACGGTCACCAGCGGCAATGCGCCTTGTTCGCTCCATCAGCGCGTAGATCGGCCGGCTGACGGTGCGCAGGAAGACCAGCGCGATCAGCAGCGTGCCGCAAAGCATGGCGATGGCCGCCAGCGTCACCTTGCCGCGCTCGCCATAGAGGTGTTTGACGATGTTGTTCGGCGTCCGCGACAGATAGATCACGCCGGCAACCCGGCCATCGACTGCAATCGGCATGGCAACGAAGACGCGGACTTTGGTGCCGCGGCTGACCGAATAGAGCGGCGGCGGTGGCTGGTCGGGGATTCGTTGTCTCAGAACGCTGGCATAGTGGCCGGACAATGCTGTCCGCACCTCCTCGACACCGCCGAGCGACAGGCCGACCTCATCGCGCCCGGCAATGACGACGCCCTTGGGATCGAGCAGCCGGAAGCCGGCCAGCGTGGTCTTTTGCGTCGTGTCGAGAATGCCCGACAACCGCGCCCCTATCGCCGCAAAGACCGGATCGGTGGCGGCCGCGATGCCGGCGGGCCGGGTGGGCAGAAGATAGTCGGAGGCGAGATCGAGACTCGGCTCGATCGGCTGGTAGGGGGAGTCGTCGCCGCGGCTGGCATCGTCGCTCTCTGCCTCAACCGGCGCGCCGAGCTTGTCCGGAGAAATGCCGGCGTCGCGGACATCCTGCGCATAGATGGCGGCGAGGACGGCGCCCTGCGCGATCAGCTCGCCCTCGGTCTGGCGGATCAGCTGGTTTTCATAAAGCCGGAAGAAAAACAGGCCGACCAGCGGCAGCGCCAGCACCATGATGAGGATGGCGAGAACCACCGTGGCCAGCCTTGGCCGCCATTTGGTGCCGATCCATTTGGCGTCGCTCAGGCGCCGCATCGGCCAAGCCGAAAGCCGACACCATGCACGGTCTCGATGGCGTCGAGACAGCCCGCCGCCGCCAGCTTGGCGCGGATGTTGCGGATATGGCTGTCGACGGTGCGGTCGGCGACATGGATGTTGGCGGCATAGGCGCTGGCCACCACCAGGTCGCGGCCCAGCACATGCGCCGGCCGTGCCAGGAAGCCTTTCAGGATCGAGAATTCGATCGCCGTCAGCGCCAGTGCCTTGCCGTCGAAACTGGCGCCATGGCTGGCCGGTGTCAGGCTGAGCTTGCCATGCGCAAAGGCCCTGTCGTCGGCCGGCTCCGGCACGGCGCGGGCGCGGCGCAAAATGACATTGACACGCGCCACCAGTTCGCGCGGGCTGAACGGCTTCGTCACATAGTCGTCGCCGCCCATTTCGAGCCCGAGGATGCGGTCGATTTCCTCGTCACGCGCCGACAGGAACAGCACCGGCACGTCCGAGCGTTGCCTGAGCCGCCGGCAGACCTCCAGCCCGTCCATCTCAGGCATGCCGATGTCGAGCACGACGAGATCGGGCTCGCGGCGTTCGATCGCCTGCAGGGCGGCCGCGCCGTCAGACACACCTTGAGTCTTCATGCCGGCCTTTTCCAGTGCAAAGCAGATGATCTCGCGTATGTGCGGATCGTCGTCGGCGACCAGGATCTGATGCGGCATGAATCTAGCGGTCCGGCACTGAAGGTTGCGAGGGTTGGGTAGGTTGCTGAGGTGGAGGAAGCACGAGCGGGCCTCTTTTGTCGAGAACCTGCACGAGCCTCCAGGCGCGAAAGCTCCAGGCGCGCCACTTCTTCTGTTCGGCGATATAGTCGTCGGCCGTCTGCAGGTCGACCACCCAGGTGGTCAGATGTCCGGTCTGATGCATGTAATAGCGGTCCAGTGCCGGCAGGGCGACGGCGCCGAATGAGCGCAGATACTCGGCATCGAGCGGGGTGCCGGAGCCAGACATTTCAAGCGAGTGGTCGACATTGAAGTTGGCGATCATTGCGGCGAAGTTGATGAAGCAGCAGGCATAAAGCGTCGCCGATAACGTCAGAAGATTGGCCGAGAACAGCCATTCGTTGGATTTTCTGAGAGCAATGCGGGCGATGATCAGCGCAAGCCCTGATGCCACCAGCCCCATCCATACGAAAGCGGCGATGCGCCAGTAGGTCAGCGCATAGACGCCGATATAGAGGTCGAGCCGCAGGATTGACGAGATGACCAGCATGATGTTCTGCGCCACCCAGGCATAGACCAGCCGGCGGATCAGCGGATCGCTTGATGTTTCGCTGCCCGGCCGCAGCGCCGCCAGCACGAAGCCGGCGGCGAGCAGCGCGGTGACGATTAGCGGATAGGCACCGCGATGCGCATAGGCGGCATAGCTCATGCCATCGGGAAGGGCGACCCCACCCCAGAGATAGGCGGCGTCGAGCCCGGTCTGCAGCGCAAACAGGGCGTTGAAGACGATCAGCGCGCGCAAGATGGCGCCTTTGCCGAAGACGATATCCTCGACGACATGCCGCTCCGATTTGGCCGCCGGCTGGGCGCCGGCAAGGTTCTGCCTCGGCCGCGGGATAAGACGCCGGAAGCGCGGCAGACGTGGCCGCAGCAAGGCCCAGACGCAGGCGAGCACGACCAGCCAGAAGGCAATCCGCGCCAGCTGGATGAGATCGAGGAGCTTCATCAGGTCGATCAGCGACAGCCAGTAGTCGATGACCGGATTGGCGGCGCCGAACAGCGTGAGGAAGACGGCGCCTAGCGTCAGCGGCATCACCCAGACCGCGATGGACGCGAACCGGATCCGGCGCCGGCCGAAGCGACGCGCCGTCTTGCGCCAGCGGATGAAATCCCGGATGAACCGCAGTGGCACCGCCAGCAGGAACAGCGCGATCTGGCCGGCAATGCGGGCGATGCGGTGTTGCAACCGCCCGGCCAGCGACAATGCAAACACCACCATGGCCACGAGCGCGACCGAGACCGACAGCGCGCTGACATTTTCAGCCAGCGGCAGCAGCGCGACCAACAGGCAGGCCGGCTTGAGCCACGGCATTGGGGAATTGAGGGCAGCGGGATGCACGGCGACAACCGCGCCGGCAGTCACGATGGCGAACAAAAGGACGGTAATGCCGGCAGGCTGGGCGTAAAAGAGAAAATCCGCCAGCGCGACGAGCAGGACGGCAATGCCGAAGCGGCTGCAAAAGCTGACGAACGATGTCATGCGCGGACTTTCCTGGTGGGCTGGATCCGGCCGACGGGCGGATGCTTGGGTATAAAGGGGAGCAGGCTTGCCTCCGGGCGATGGCGGGTCTCCGGCCGCGGCGGATCGACCAGCCACCAGCTTTCGCTGCGCAGTCGGTAAGGCAGGGACCAATGGTTGACGTTTCGCTGTTGCATGCCGCCCTTGTGGTGGCTGCGCATGGATACGGCAGGGCGCAGCGGAGGAGGTTTTCCGCAGACCCGTGCAGTTTTCGTGCAGGAACCAGCCCCCTTCTCCCCGTTCACGGGGAGAAGGTCCCGGCAGGGGGATGAGGGGCAGCGCCGACTTCGGGCAATCACCAGCCGCACCCTTGCCTCACCCGCCTGTAGCCGGCATAGATCGAGCATGGAACCCTACCGCCCGCGCCGCTCTGTACTCTACGTCCCCGCCTCCAACGACAAGGCGCTGGCCAAGATCGCGACGCTTACCTGCGATGCCGTGATTATCGACCTCGAAGACGCCGTTGCTCCCGCCGACAAGGTCGCGGCGCGTGAAAAACTGACGGCTATTTTCGCCAGCCGGCCGAAGCGGCGCTGCGAGATGATCGTGCGCGTCAACGCGCTGTCCAGCGAATGGGGCAACGACGATTTGCTGGCCGCGGCGCAATTCGAGCCCGACGGCATCTTGCTGTCCAAGGTCGCCACGCCGCGCGACATCCTCGAAGTCGGCGACGTGCTCGACGACAATTTTGCCCCCGATAGCGTCAAACTCTGGGCGATGATCGAGACGCCCAAGGCCATGCTCAACATCGGCGCCATTGCCGAACTCGGCCGCGACCCGGCCTCGCGCCTCAATTGTTTCGTTGCCGGAACGAACGATCTGGTCAAGGAGACCGGCATTCTGGCCACGCCCGACCGGCGCTACCTCGTACCATGGCTGATGCAAATGGTGCTGGCTGCCCGCGCCGGCGGCATCGACATGCTGGACGGCGTCTCCAACGATTTTCGCGACCTCGATGCTTTTGCGCGCGAGTGCACGGAAGCCGCCGCCATGGGGTTCGACGGCAAGACGCTGATCCACCCGGCCCAGATCGAAGCCGCCAACCGCGCCTTTGCACCGGCGCCAGATGCCCTGGCCGAGGCGCGCGCGGTGAAAGATGCCTTCGCCTTGCCGGAAAATGCCGGCAAGGGCGTGATTGCGCTGAGCGGCAGGATGGTCGAGCGGCTGCATCTGGCACAGGCCGAAAAACTGCTGGCGAAGGCCGCCGCCATCGGCGCATGATTGCCTAAGCCGGCTTTGAAAAGATCACGCCTCGACAAGACACTCACGACAGGACTTGAACCATGAGACTCTACCGCTTTTTATCTGCCCCCGACGATTCCACCTTTTGCCACAAGGTGACCGCGGCGCTGAACAAGGGCTGGCACCTCTACGGCTCGCCGACCTACGCCTACGACAAGAAAACCAAATCGATGCGCTGCGGCCAGTCGGTGGTGAAGGATATTGATGGCCAGGAATACGGGCCGGATACGAAGCTGAGCGACTGGTAGGGAAGACCGAACCCTCGCGTGTCTTCGTCATCTTAGGGCGAAGCAAGGAGCGAAGCGACGCGGCGCAGACCCTGGGATCCATGCCGCGACGCTGGTCGTAAAGTGCGACGGATG
Source organism: Mesorhizobium sp. P2_B5 (assembly GCF_056404775.1). Taxonomy (NCBI): domain Bacteria; kingdom Pseudomonadati; phylum Pseudomonadota; class Alphaproteobacteria; order Hyphomicrobiales; family Phyllobacteriaceae; genus Mesorhizobium; species Mesorhizobium sp. P2_B5. The sequence goes on from NZ_JBFUDJ010000001.1 coordinate 665,966, forward strand.
AGAATCCCGCTTGTGCGCGCACCGACGCTCGCTGCTGAAACCATGACCGGCGATGCGCTCGATTTCTTGCGTCGCCGGAGCACTGCACCACAGTCACGGCATGGATCCCAGGGTTTTCGCGACGGAGCTTCGCTCCTGCTTCGCCCTGGGATGACGAAACGTTGGGGCTACTCCGCCGCCTCTTCAATCTTCTCCATATCATCGTCCGACAGGCCGAAATGGTGGCCGATCTCGTGGATCAGCACGTGGGTGACGATGTCGCCCAGCGTCTCTTCGTTCTCGGCCCAGTAGTCGAGGATGGCGCGGCGGTAGAGGGTGATGCGGTTCGGGCCTTCGCCGGTCTGCGGATTCCAACGCTCGGCAATGCCGCGGCCCTCGAACAGGCCAAGCAGGTCGAACGGCGTCTCCAGCGACAGATCGTCCATGATCTCGTCGGTCGGGAACTCGGCGATCACGATGACGATCTCGCCGGTCAGCTTGCGAAAATCGTCCGGCAGATGCGCGTACGCCTCCAGCGCCAGAAACTCCATTTCCTCGATCGAGGGCGAGAGTTCGTCGTGCCAGGTGCGGGTCTTGTAGATGCGGGCCATGCGTTGTCCTTTGATCCCGGCATATAGGCTTTCGCACCGGACTCGGCAATGAAGCGGCAATTTCATGACGTCAATGGCTATAGAGGAATAAATTCCTTCTGACTCCGCTTGACTCTTGGGGCACCCTCTGGAATCTATAGGAACATAACAGGAACAATTGTGAGAGAAACTGACCGTCATGGCGACATCAGCCGTGGCGCGGGAGACTGTTTTTGCCCTGCGCCGCCAGATCGCGAAGATCGAGGGAACGCTGCCCGAGCGCCTGGCCGCGCCGGCTGGCGAGCGGCCTCGCGCGCGTGCTGACGGCGATGCCGGCGGGCCAGAATCCGATATCGCACCGGACATCACCATCATCCGGCGCGGCCTTGCCGTGGCGTCACCGGATGCCTTCCTGCCCACCGGCGTTGAACGCCTCGATGCCACACTCAGCGGCGGCCTGCCGAAAGCCGCCCTCACCGAGATCCATGGCCTCGAGACCCGCAATGCCGGGGCGGTCGCCGGCTTTGTGCTGTCGCTGGTCAGCCTGATCCTCAGGGGGCAGAGATTGCCCGTGCTGTGGATTGGCACGTCGGAGATTTTTCGCGAGGCCGGCTTTCCCTATGCCAGGGGATTGCAGGGCATGTTCGGCATCGCGCCGGAGCAATTGCTGTTTTCCGAGGCGGCGAAACTCACCGATGCGCTGTGGGTGGCCGAGGAAGCCGCGAAGATGACCGCGCTGGCCGCCATCATCCTCGAAATCCGCGGCAGCCCGCAGCGGCTCGACCTCACCGCAACGCGCCGGCTGCACGCCCGCGCGCAAAGCGCCGGCCGGCCGGTGTTTCTGCTGCGCCAGGCCGGCGAGGCCGAACCGACGGCGGCACCCGTACGCCTCATCGTGTCGGCCGCAGCGGCTGCAAGCCGCCGGACCATCGCAGGGCCGCTCGCCGGCTCGATCGGCCGCCCCGCCTTCACCGTCAGCATCGGCAAGAGCCGTAGCGCTCTGCCCGGACAATTCACACTGGAGTGGAACCCCGATGAACACAGTTTCGAAGAAAGACGGGAAGAACGGCCAGAGAATTCTGTCGCTGTGGTTTCCGCATCTCGGGGCGGAGCGGATCCTGCGCCAGCGTCTGGGACGGTCGTGGCGTTCCCGGCCGTCGGATCATTTGCCTCTGGTGATCAGCCATCGCGACCGCAGCGCCCAGCGCATATCGGCCCTCGACGAGCGGGCTGAGGCGCTGCACCTGAAGCGCGGCATGGGCATTGCCGACGCGCGCGCCATGCATCCCTCGATCGACATCGTCGAGGCCGACCCAGAAGCCGACCGAAGGCTGCTCGAAGGTCTTGCCGACTGGTGCGACCGCTACACGCCGCTGGTGGCGCTGGACGGCGCCGATGGGCTTTATCTCGACGTCACCGGTTGCACGCATCTGTTCGGCGGCGAGCGCGCCATGCTGGATGACATTCTTGCGCGCTTTTTCCAGCAGGGTTTCGATGTTCGCGCCGGGCTTGCCGCGACGCCGGGTGCTGCCTGGGCGGCAGCGCGCTTTTGCGGCGACCGCATCGTTCCCTCAGGCGAGGAGGAAGCGCTGCTTGCCCCTTTGCCGCTGGCCGCGCTACGCATCGAAGCCGATATCCGCGCCAGCCTGGAAAGTGTGGGCCTGCGCACCGCGGGCGCAGTCATGGCCGCACCGCGCGCACCGCTTGCCCGTCGCTTCGGCTCTACCTTGCTGTTGCGGCTAGACCAGGCGCTCGGCCGCCTCGACGAGGCGGTGTCGCCGCGCCTGCCGGTAGCGCCGCTTTCGGTCGAGCGCCACCTCGCCGAGCCGGTCGTGTTGACCGCCGAGATCGAGCGGCTGGTGGAAATGCTGGCGGTGACCCTGAAGGTCGACCTCGAGCGCCGCGGCGAAGGCGCCCGGATGCTGGCGCTGCTTTTGTTTCGCGTCGACGGCGCCGTCAGCCGCATCGCCGTCGGCACGTCACGGCCCCTGCGCGAGCCGAAGCTGATCCAGCGCCTGTTCCACGAGCGGCTGGCCGCGCTCGAGCAGGACATCGATGCTGGCTACGGCTTCGACCTGGTGCGGCTTTCCGTGTTGGCAGCCGCAGCCTTCGACATGCAGCAGGCCGATTTGACCGGAGAGGCGCAAGATGACGGCGCCGACATCGCGCTGTTTGCCGACCGCATCCGCGCCCGACTCGGCGACAATGCTGTGCTCAAAGCGGTCGCCGTCGAGAGCCATCTGCCGGAGCGCGCCGTCGCCACCATCCCCTTCTCGGAGGCGCCGCAACGGACCACGCCGCCGAAAAGATCGGACCGGAAAGACGCGCCGCCGACAACCATCTTCCCGCCGGAGCGGCCGATCCGGCTGTTCCGTTCGCCCGAGCCGATCGAGGTGCCGGCGACCGAAATGCCGGAGGGACCGCCGATGAATTTCCGCTGGCGCCGCGCGCTCTACCGGGTCGCCCACGCCGAAGGGCCGGAGCGCATCGCGCCGGAATGGTGGCAGAAGAGTGAGGAGGACGCGCCGACGCGCGACTATTTCCGCATCGAGGACAGCGACGGCCGCCGTTACTGGCTCTACCGCCAGGGGCTCTACGGCGCCGGCCAGCCTTCGCCGCGCTGGTTCATGCATGGGGTCTTCGCATGAACGCGCTGACCGTCATTCCCTATGCCGAATTCGGCATCCAGTCGAATTTCTCCTTCCTGCGCGGCGCCTCCAAGCCGGAGGAACTGGTGGTGGCGGCCAAATTCCTCGGCTTCTCCTCGATCGGGCTGGCAGATCGCAACACCGTCGCCGGCGTCGTGCGCGCCTGGCAGCAGGCCAAGGTCGAGAAGCTCGCCTACCACCCCGGCTGCCGGCTGGTGTTCGGCGACGGCACTCCGGACATTCTCGCCTATCCGCAGAACCGCAAGGGCTGGGGCCATCTCTGCCGCATGCTGACGCAGGCCAATCTGCGCGACGAGAACGAGAAGGGCGCGACCCTTCTCCAGCGCGGCGACCTGCTCGAATGGGGCGATCTTCTGTCGCTGGCGGTGATGCCGGATCTCTCGACGAATGCCGACGATCCCCTGGCATTGATCCGCCAGCTGAAGGATCGTTTTGGCGCCAACCTGCGGCTAGGCGTGGCGCCGGATTATCGCGGCAATGACCGCTTCCGCATCGAGCAGGCTTCCGCCATGGCGGAAGCCGCCAGCGTGCCGCTGATGGCGACCAACGATGTGCTCTACCACAGCGCCGAGCGGCGCTCGCTGCAGGATGTGCTTACCGCCATCCGCCTCAATGTGCCGGTCGCCGAGGTCGGGCTGGAACTGACGGCCAATGCCGAGCGCCATCTAAAGCCGCCGCTGGAAATGGCCCGCCTCTTTCGCCGCCATCCGCAGGCGCTGGCCGAGACGCTGCGCTTTGCCGGCGAGCTGACCTTCTCGCTTGGCGATCTCCAGTACAATTATCCCGACGAGCCGACGCAATCGGGCCTCGGGCCGCAGGCCGAGCTCGAGCGTCTGGCCAGGGAGGGGGCCGCCACGCGCTATCCGGCGGGCGTCCCCGCTTCCGTCTCGCAGCGCATCGGCGAAGAGCTCGCTCTGATCGAGCGCCTGAACTATGCGCGCTATTTCCTCACCGTTTACGACATTGTCCAGTTCGCCCGCAACGAGGGCATTCTGTGCCAGGGCAGAGGCTCGGCCGCCAATTCGATCGTCTGCTTCTGCATCGGCATCACCGAGGTCGGCCCCGAGCGCATCGACACGCTGTTCGAGCGGTTCATTTCCGAGGAGCGCAACGAGCCGCCCGATATCGACGTCGACTTCGAACATGAGCGGCGGGAGGAGGTGATCCAGTACATCTACTCCAAATACAGCGCCAAGCGCACCGCGCTGGCGGCCGCCGTCATCAGCTATCGCGGCCGCTCGGCATTGCGCGAGGTGGCCAAGGCCATGGGCCTGTCGGACGATGTCCGCAGCGCGCTCTCCAGTTCGATCTGGGGTTGGTCGACCTCGGAGCTCGGCGAGAAGGAGGCCCATGCCGGCGGCCTCGACCGCAACGAGACCTCGACCCGTCACGTGATCGCCCACGCCAACGAGATCATGGGCTTTCCCCGGCATTTGTCGCAGCATGTCGGCGGCTTCGTCATCACCAGGGACCGGCTCGACGAGATCGTCCCCATCGTCAAGACGGCGATGGAGGCGCGCAAGATGGTCGAATGGGACAAGGACGATCTCGACGCGGTCAAGATTTTGAAGGTCGACGTGCTGGCGCTCGGCATGCTGACCTGCCTGAAACGCGCCTTCACCTTGCTCACCGATCATTACCCGGATGCGCGCGATGAGTATGGCAGGCCCTATGTGCTGGGAAGCCTCCCGCCTGAGGACAGGCATGTCTACGACATGATCGGCCGCGCCGACACGCTCGGCGTCTTCCAGATCGAATCGCGTGCCCAGATGTCGATGCTGCCAAGGCTCAAGCCAAAGGATTTCTACGACCTTGTCATCGAGGTGGCGATCGTGCGGCCGGGCCCGATCCAGGGCGACATGGTTCATCCCTATCTGCGCCGTCGGCAAGGCAAGGAGAAGGCCGAGTATCAAAAGCCGGAGCTGGAGGCGATCCTCAAGAAGACGCTGGGCGTGCCGCTGTTCCAGGAGCAGGCGATGAAGATCGCCATCGTCGCCGGCGGCTTCAAGCCGGGCGAGGCCGACGAATTGCGCCGCGCCATGGCCACCTTCAAGCGCACCGGCACCATCGGCAATTACCGCCAGCGCATGATCGACGGCATGGTCGGCAAGGGATACACCAAGGACTTCGCCGAGCGCTGCTTCAAGCAGATCGAAGGTTTCGGCGAATACGGCTTTCCCGAAAGCCACGCCGCCTCCTTCGCGCTGCTCGTCTATGCCTCGTGCTGGTTCAAGACTTTCTATCCCGACGTGTTCTGCGCCGCGATCCTCAATTCGCAGCCGATGGGGTTTTATCAACCGGCGCAGCTGGTGCGCGACGCGCGCGACCATGGCGTCGATATCCGCGACGTCGACGTCAATTTTTCCGGCTGGGACTGCACGCTGGAGGAAGACGAATTCGACCCGGCCCGCATCCTGCCGCGCCATGCCCAGATGCGCGGTGTCATCGAGACAAAGCACGCCGTGCGGCTCGGCTTCAGGCAGATCAAGGGACTGTCCAAGGAGCGCATGGAGCAGTTTGCCGAGCGGCGCGGCGCCGGCTATTCAAGCGTCAGGGATGTCTGGCTGCGCTCCGGCCTCGATGTCGACGACATCGAAAGACTGGCGCAGGCCGACGCCTTCCGCTCGCTCGGCCTCGACCGTCGTGAAGCCTTGTGGGCGGTGCGCGCGCTGGACGGCAAGAGTGCCGCCGAAAGACTGCCGCTGTTCGACCAGCCGGCGATCCGCCTGCGCGAGCTCGAACCCGAAACAAAACTGCCGACAATGCCGCTCGGCGAACATGTCATCCACGACTACCGCGCGCTCGGCCTGTCGTTGAAGGCGCATCCGGTCGCCTTCCTGCGCGAGCGGCTCGACCGCGCCGGCGTCATCCCCAATGCCAACCTTGGCGCGGTTCGCGACGGCAGGCGGGTTTCCGTCGCCGGACTGGTGCTGGTGCGCCAGCGCCCCGGCAAGGGCAATGCGATCTTCCTGACCCTGGAGGACGACAAGGCCGTCGCCAACGTCATTTTCTGGGAAAGGACGTTTACCCGCTTCCGCCCCATCGTCATGGGCGCCCGCTTCGTCAAGGTCACCGGCAAGCTGCAGTCGGAATCGGATGTCATCCATATCGTCGCCGAAAAGATCGAGGATCTGACGCCGTGGCTGACGGTGCTGCTGGAGGAGATGACACCGGCCGTGCCAGCCCGGCCGGATATCGCAACGCTGTCAGACAAGGCCGAGAGGGTCATGCCCAAGGGAAGGAATTTTCAGTAGGGCTTTATGGAGACGCCCATCGCGTCGTCATCCTGGGGCGAAGCAAGGAGCGAAGCGACGCGGCGCAGACCCCGGGATCCATGCCGTGACATTAAGGCGTTGAAACGGTGCAGAATTCTGCTCCGCTGCACCCTTCAATCAGGTCGCGGCATGGATCCTAGGGTCTCCGCGACGCCGCTTCGCGGCTGCTCCGCCCTAGGATGACGAAGGGAGGAGCGTTTCGGTCAATCTCCAAGGTTTGCGATTTGCCCCTAAAAGGAACGATCAAGGGCTACCTGCCGATCAGCGTCCAGCCTGCGCCGGCCCACTCAGCCGCGGCGGCGACAGCACGTCTTCCGCCGAAATGCTCCGCGCCTCCGAGGGCAGCATGATCGGGATGCCGTCGCGTACGGGGTAGGCGAGCTTGGCGATCCGCGAGATCAACTCGCCGCGTTCCGGGTCCCAGGCCAGCGGCCCCTTGGTCAGCGGGCAGGCCAGCAGCTCCAGCAGTTTTGGATCGACATTGGCCGTCTTGCCGTCACGCCCGTCCGCTGCCATGGTTCCTCTTCCCGGCCAATCACCGGCCCAAGATGCGTTGACACACCTTACTGCAAACTCGAACCAAAGTCCTCATTCTCGCGCGCCAGCGCCATTTCGGTGATGGCGATCAGCGTCTCGGCACGGGCTCTCAAGTCGGGCGCTTCCAACAGCGCCTGTTTCTCGGCCGGGCCGTAGGGCGCCATCATCGACAGCGCGTTGACCAGCATGGCGTTTTCGGCGCGGCTGACGCTTTCCCAGTCGGCCTCGAGCTCATTGGCCTGCAGATAGGCGCGAAACGCTTTCAAGAGCGCCGGCCGGTCGACCTCGTTTGCCGCCTGGTCTTCGCTAAGATCGGTGAGGAACGGCGCCAGCTTGCATTGCCGGAACGGCGTCTTCACCAGCAGCTCATGCGTGATGCGGAACCGGCACACACCCTGCAGCGAAATCAGATAGCGGCCGTCGCCGCTCTCGGCCATCGAGATGATGCGCCCGGCGCAGCCGACATTGCACAGTTCGGGCTCACCATCGGCACGCAGCGCGCCGTCGAGGCTGGGCTGGATGATGCCGATCAGCCGCGGGCCGGCGATAGCCTCATCCACCATCTGCAGATAGCGCAGCTCGAAAATGTTGAGCGGCATACGGCCGCCCGGCAGAAGCAGCGCGCCCGCAAGCGGAAACACCGGGATGGTCGACGGCAGATCCTTGCCGACCCGGTAATGTGCGTTTCCGACCTGCACTTAAGTCCTCCGATCGCTTCGGGCGCGACAGTATCGGCCTAATCTGGCGCAGCCGACGCCGGCCGCAAGGTCCCAAAACCATTCCGCCGGCAATTTCGCCGGCGAACGGCTCAGGAAAACAGCAGCGACGACAATTTGCGCCGCGCCGCCAGCGTCGCCTCGTCGGTCATGCCCCAGGCCTCGAACAGCTTCAACAGCTGCGCCCTGGCGCCGTCCTCGTTCCAGGTGCGGTCGGCCTTGATGATGGCCAGCAGGTTGTCGGCCGCCGCATGGCGATCGCCTCGCGCATTCTGGACCATGGCTAGATCGAAACGCGCCTGGTGGTCGCCGGGATTGGCGGCGAGGCGCTGCTCGAACTCGGCGGGATTGCCAAGCGCTGCCGCTTCAGCCGCCAGCGTCATCTTGGCGCGCAGCGCGGCAAGTGCGGGCGCATCCTTCTTGGCCTCCGGCGCCGTTGCCAGCAGCGCCTCGGCGCCCTCGCTGTCGCCGGCCTCGAACAAAAGCTCGCCCAACCCGGCGATCGCCTCGATCGTCTCCGGCGCCTGCGCCAGTATGGCGTCATAGATGTCGGCTGCGGTCTGCGCATCGCCCGCCGCATGCGCTTCGGCTGCCGCGGCCAAAGCTTCTGCGACCGGCGGCGCGCCGTTACCCTTACCGCCGACCTTGGTGATGAATTCGCCGATCTGGCTCTCGGGAATGGCGCCCATGAAGCCGTCAACCGGCTGGCCGTCCTTGAAGGCGATGACCGCCGGGATCGACTGGATGCCGAGCTGGCCGGCGATCGAGGGATGATCGTCGATGTTCATCTTGACCAGCTTGACCTTGCCGCCGGCGGCCTTGACCGCCTTTTCCAGCTGCGGCGTAAGCTGCTTGCAGGGCCCGCACCACGGCGCCCAGAAATCGACCAGCACCGGCTGTTTCCGCGATTCCTGGATGACGTCGGTGGCGAAGGCGGCGGTCGTGGTGTCCTTGATCAGGTCTCCACCGGCCGGTGCCGCGCCGGGCACGGCCTTGGCCGGCTCGGCGCCGCCAAACTGCACGGAGGTGGTGTACTGGCCGGAATTGCCGCCGAATTGGCCGCCAAACGGATTGTTGTTGTCGCTCATGTCGTCGCCCTTCCGGTCGCGCCCCTCGCCAGCGGAGCAGGCGCGACATCCATGCTAGAGGTCAGTTTTCGCCATCCATGTGGCGATCAAGCCGAGACTTTCAAGATAGCAGCATCATGTCCGGTTGCCTCGACGAATCTGATGAGGTCGGCGGAAGTGATCGACGTCGTCGCCTCATTGATCAGCGGATGCGCATTGATGACGCCATGCGCCATCAAATCCTGGTCGAGCACCACCTTGACCCGTCTTTGGGTGTCGTTGATCAGCCCGAACACGGTGACGGCGCCCGGAATGACGCCGAGCAGCTCCATCAGCATCTCCGGCTTGCCGAAGGAGACACGCCTGGCGGCGCCGATGATCGTGTGGATCTGCTTCAGGTCGACGACCGCATCCTCGCCGACGCTGACCAGGAAGAAATTGTCCTTCTTGTCCTTGAGGAACAGGTTCTTCGTGTGACCGCCCGGTATCTCGCCGCGCAGCGACTGCGAATCGGCGACCGTGTAGAGCGGCGGATGACGCACGGTCGACACCGATATGCGGAGATCGGCAAGAAAGGAGAAAAGCTCGGCTTCAGTCTTCGGCATCGATGGTCTTTCCCTATCTGGTACAAGTCTGTCCACGCGCAAAGCCGTTTACGGCCAATGATGCCGCCGAGACAAGACCGTCATGCGGGAAGTCAATGAATGACCAGCGTTGCCAACGAGGTTCGGCCAGGCGATTTCGCGCGACCAAAAAGCCCGTCATTTCCCTGTTGCAATCGCCGCGCTCTTCAGCCATATAGGCCCGGCTTGCGGCCCTAGGGCCGTGTGAGCGGGTGTAGCTCAGGGGTAGAGCACAACCTTGCCAAGGTTGGGGTCGAGCGTTCGAATCGCTTCACCCGCTCCAATTTCCTCAAAGGGAATCAAGCGATGAAGAGGCGCCTTTCGGGGCGCCTTTTGCTTACATGGCTTTCTAAAGCGGCAATGAAGGCTCATTGTAGGCGCGTTGCGGGACTCTCGTTCTACCTTAGAACCAAGCGCGGGTAAGACGGCGTGGCGCATAATTCCTTGGTTTCCAGTTCGGCGAACGGCGGCACCGCTGCCGAAGCACTCGCGTGGCTCGCGTTGCGGAACGCCGCGTCGGATTGCGGCTCAGGTTTGCGCTCGATCGACACGCAGCCCCTGCGCGCGCTCCCGGTAGGACGCAAGTGGGCGGGTGAGATCGCCAGGGTGATCGTCGATGGCCTTATGGCGGGAAGCCTGTCGGCGCCGGCGCAATTGGCTGCCGGATGGGACAGGTTCGGCGGCGCCATCACCGAGCTGATTGTCGGACTCGGCAAGATCTGGGACAATCCTGCGGCAGCTCGCCGCATCCAGTATCAGCTTGAGCAAATGCTTCTCGACGCCGACGATCTTGCCGCGCCGCGCAGGCTGGCGCGGACGCTTGGAATTCGCGTCGACGCTCGAAACCCGACCGCAACCGAACTGCCTAAAGGGATCGATCAGGTCTACACCCACCTGATGATGGATGGCCGGATCGAGGCTATCGTACAGTTCGGCGTACTCGGGACAGTGACAAGGGATCATTGGATTGAATTGATCCAGAATGTCGTGCCCGCTGAGCGGCTTGGCCTTGCAGCTGAGGCATTGTCGACCTCAGCAGAACGCGGGCCCGATCCGGACAGCCATTTCGGCAAACTCGCCCAATTGGCCGCGCAAGCGCGGGCGTTGGTTCGGTCGAGCGCCGAACCTGCACAGCCTCCTGCAACGCCACGCCGAGCACGGACCGCGGACAGGAATGATCGCACGGCGTTCTGGAACAGCTATTTCGCGACCGAGGATCCGTGGAAATACGGCTCGCTCTATGAGCAGGAAAAATATCAGCGGCAGCTCGAAATCCTGCCTGCCGGTCCCATCGGACGGGCGCTTGAGCTGGCCTGCGCGGAGGGCCACTTCACGCGGCAACTGGCGCCGCGCGTGGGCCATCTGACCGCGACCGACATCTCCGCCATAGCCATCGAGCGGGCTCGTGCGCGATGCAGCGATCAGCCGAATGTTGAGTTCGGCATACTCGATTTCGCTGCCGACACGTTGCCGGGTGAGATGGATCTGATCTTCTGTTCGGAAGTGCTCTATTATCTGGACGATCTCGCCGAGTTGCGGCGCATCGCCAAAAAATTCGCTGCGGCGTTGGCGCCCGGCGGCAGTTTCATCAGCGCACACGCATTCGTGCTGCGTGACAATGTCGAAAAGACGGGCTTCGACTGGAACACATTCGGTGCCCAAGCGATCTCCGAGACGCTGGCAACGACCGAAGGCCTCGTGCTCGAGCAATCGATCCAGACCGAGCTCTACCGCATAGACCGCTTCCGCCGCCTGTCGTCGGACGATGTGGCGACGGAACCGGTGATCGATCATGTGCCAATCCGCGCGCCCATCGAAATCGGGGTCGCGCGAAACATCGTCTGGGGCGGTGCCCGGGCCTTGCGCCGCGACGTCGCGCGCAGCGAGCGGCGCCAACGCATCCCTGTTCTCATGTATCACGGCGTCGCCGATGAAGGTCCGGCGGCGCTCGCCCGTTTTCGGCTCGCGCCCGCCGCATTCGCCAGCCAGATGGCATGGCTGCGCGCCAATGGCTTTCACGCGATCGGGTCCGAGCAGCTGGAAGGCTTCATCGCGAACTGTCAGCCTTTCGCTGGCCGCCCTGTGGTCATCACCTTCGACGACGGCTTCCAGAATTTCGCCGACCACGCCTGGCCGATCTTGCGCGCCAACGACCTGACCGCGGAAGTGTTCCTGGTGACGGACCTGGTGGGTGAAACTGCAGGATGGGACGCCGACAGCGGTCCGCCGGCGCAGCTTATGGGCGCCGGGACGGTGCGACGCCTCGCCGCCGAAGGCGCGTTCTTCGGCAGCCATATGGCGACGCATCGCGCGATCGATGGTCTGTCGAGCGCTGACCTGGCCGCCGAACTCTTGCGCTCTCGCATGTTCATCGAACGGTGGACAGGCCGGCCAACCACTGCGTTCGCGGCACCCTTCTCTGTCACCGACCGACGCCTCGGCCGGCTGGCCAGGGAGTGCGGCTATCGAGTGGGCTTCGGCCGCAAACACGGGCCGGCGGACCTCGATAGCAATCCCATCGACCTTCCGCGCATCGAGATACGCGGGGACCGCTCGCTCGATGACTTTGTTGCCACTGTCGAGGCCGTGCTCGAATAAGCAGCGAACGTGTCAGTTCATTACTCGGCGACCTGCGACACGGCTGACATCAGTTCCTGCGGATTTGGCGCGGCAAACATGTATCGCCCACCCTCCGGCACCTCGGTGAAGCTCCAGCGGACGATCCCCTGCCGGTCCAGCAGGAACTGGCCGACCAACTGTCCGTGTCCCGTTGCGATCATCTGCTCGTCGGCTTCGGTCAGTTCGTAGTGGTCCTTCTTGTCGAGGATTGCGGCGGCCGTCATGGGATCCATGGGACCGGGCAATTCGCCAGGGATGTCGACCCGCATATCCTGTGCCGCTGCCATCGCGACCTTGTACGGCCAGTTCGTCTCGTTCTCGGTGAATTCGAGATTGGGCAGTCCAAAAGCACGATGTGAAGCGCGTTCCGGGTCCGAGGCCGCAAGCAGGTTCGGCATCGGGTGGTAGCGGAAATAGAGACGCGCCCGTTCAATCGGCGTGTTGACCACCGTCAGGCTCCCCACGCCCCTTTCGCGCAGCTCCGGATCAAGCCGCGCCTGGGCGGCGATGTGGCGCCGGCAAAACGCACAATGCAGACCTCGAAACAGGCCGACCAGCACCGGCTTTTGTCCGCGAAAGTCGTCAAGCGCGATCTTGCCTTCCTGGGTAATGGCGTCGAGGACCACGTTCGGCGCACGGTCGCCCGGCTGAAGCGGCAACAAGTCACTATGCGCGGACATTTCCAACCTCCACCCCCGGCTAGTCGAGAAACGGCAGCACCACAAGCCCTTCCGGGTCGAGCCCGTGCTGGGCGCATATACCCTGCGCCAGGGAAAAGTAGCGTTCGGCCTCGGGCAGATTGTCGAGGTCGAGATTAAGCGTTGCAAGACCATCATAGCACGGAAACAGCAGTTGCGGTTCGGCCGTTTCGCGGGCTACGTCCAGTGCTTCGTGGAACAAGCCAACCGCCAGGTCCGGACGACCGTTGCACTGGTGGATCTGTCCAAGCACGATCAACGGCACCGCCAGGTGTTCGCGCTGGTCTAGCGCCCGGTCGATCTCGATGGCCTTCTCGGCAGCAGGCACGCCCTCCGTTGGGCAGCGATCCGTGAAAGTACAACAAGCCACCGCCAGATTGACGAGGAGGCGCGCCTGGAAGCCCAGATCACCAATACGGCGCGCCACTTCAAGACCGCGCCGACAGACCTCCATCGCCTTGGCCGGATCGATGGTCGTGTAAAGCACGCCGAGATTGGTGTAGCCGCGGCAGGCCGCGCCCAGCAGACCGGCGGCTTCCGCCAATTCAATGCTGCGCTCGACCTCCCGCACGGCTTCATGGTTTCGCCCAAGGCGAGCCAGCGCAACACCCTTTGTATTGAGTGCCTCGGCGGTCACGAGAGTGGCATCCTCGGGGACATGCTCAGTTGTCAGAGCGCGTAGGCAATCCAGCGCCGCGTCCGCCCATTTTGCCGCGAGCGCGTGATCTCCGCTACGGAATGCCTGTCGGCCACGCTCTTGCCACAGATGCGCCTGCTCGACCGGGGCATCCGCTCCATCGAGGAGCGCCGCCGCTTCAGCATAGCGGGATTCCGCGCTGTCCCGCTTGCCGACGTCCCAGAGCAGTCGACCTATCTTGCGCAAAACGCGCGCCGCAGCGACGCGATCGGCTGACGCGCGGTATGCCTGCAGCACCGTCTCGTAGTGCTGGTGCGCGATCTCGCGGCGGCCTGCCGGGCCGCTCAAATCGGCAATGCGCTCTGCAATTGCCAGTTTGAGCGGTGTTTGTGCCTTCTCGCCCAACGCGGTCAGCGCGCGCTCGTAGAAACGAAGGGCGTCGTCATTGGCGTATATCATGCGAGCGCGATCGCCCGCCGCCTGCAGGTAATGCGCCCCTCTCACGCGCTCCGCGCTCAGTGCGAAATGGTGACCGAGCACGGTCAAATCCTCGAGCCGTTCCGGCTTGTCGCCGCACAATCGCTCCAAGGCGGCGCCGACCCGCCCGTGGATGTCGGTCCGGCGTTGCAGGAGCAGATTCTGGTAGATCACGTCCTGCAGCAATGTTTGCGTAAAGCGGTAGCTTTGCGACGAGACAGAACCAGATCCGGCAACTTCCTCGATGATTTCCGCATCGCAAAGCAGTTCGCAGCCGGCCTCCAGGCGGCCGGGGTCGGCCGTCACGGCCTTCAGAAGCGTGGCATCGAAGCGTGGGCCGATTACCGCGGCTTCCTGGGCCAACCGGCGCACGTCATGAGGCAGCCGGTCGACGCGAGCAAGCAACATTGCCTGGATCGTGGCGGGGATGCCGGTTGCGACTTCGCCTGCCACGGTCCGCCATTGCTGGCCCTCGCGCGTCAACACACCGCGATCGATAAGGCCACGAACGATCTCCTCGATAAAAAGCGGGTTGCCACCCGCGCGCTCGAGGATCTGGTCGAGAAGTCCTCCCGCGGAGTTTACCCAGCTCTCGCCGAAAAGCGCCGCCACCAGGCTGCGTCCGTCATGGCTGCTGAGCGGCGAAAGCCTGAGCGCTGTGTGACTGACCCGACTTGAGTCGAGCTGGTCGTTGTCCGGCGCCGGACGATGCGTGACCAACAACATCAACCGCGTGCGTTCCAGCCTGTCCATCACGAAACGCAGTGCCTCGAGCGAGACGGCGTCGGCCCAGTGCAGGTCTTCCACGACAATCAACAGCGGCGACAACGCAAGCCGCCGTTCGATGATTGTGCGGACTGCGTAGAGAATTTGCCGCCGCAGCTGCTCGGGCTCGACATGCTGCAAAGTGGCATCGGGGTCGCCAAGGCCAAGCACATGGTAGAGCAAAGGCATCAGCCGCTTCGCCTCCTCACCCTGCAGGCCGAGATCGGTCAGCAAGGCTGCGAGCTTGTCCCGCATTTCGTCGCCATTGTCGTTTTGCATCATCCCGGCAGCGCTGCGCACCACTGCGCCCAGGGCGCCGAATGATTGTTCGCCCAGCGGTGAGCATGTGGCCTGCCGCACGGCGACATTGCGAAAACGATCCTCGTCGCCGACGCGGGCGACGAACTCCTTCACCAGCCGCGATTTCCCGATACCGGCTTCTCCGACGAGGCGGACAAGTTGGGCCGAGCCGCCGCACGCCTGGTCAAGGCTCGCCAGCATTCTGTTGAGCTCCGCATCACGGCCTATTATCGGCGCACTGAGGCCGAGCGCCTCGAGCCCACGCGCTGCACGCGGCGCGGCCAGCGGTGCATCCAGTCGATGGACGAGCACACTGCCGGCCTTGCCGCGCAAGACGACATCGCCCAGCGACTCGTAAGAGAAGGCATGCCGGGTCAGCCTGTGCGTGAGCTCACCCACCAGCACCTCACCCGGCGCTGCCAGCGATTGCAGGCGTTGCGCCGTGTTCACCGTGTCGCCGGTCACCGAATAAGATTTGGCGGTGCCGATGCCCAATCCGCCGGTAACGACCGGACCCGTGTTTATGCCGATATGGAGCAACAGAGGCGAACCGGAGTGGGCTGCGCTTTCACCGAGCCGCGCCGTCCGGGCGATCATGTCGAGAGCGGCGCGAAGCGCGCGTTCCGGATCGTCCTCATGCGCGACCGGCGCACCGAACAAGGCGAGCAGCGCATCGCCGATGAATTTGTCGACGAAGCCACCAAAGTTTCGCACGGCCGCCGTCAATTCCTTGAACAGTTCGTTCTGCAGCGCTTGCATGACTTCGGGGTCGAGCTGCTCGCTGAGTGTCGTGAAGCCGCAGAGGTCGGCGAACAGGACCGTTACCGTCCGTCGATCGGCGTCAGAGACGGGAGGCTGCCCTTCCTCGCTTTCGGTCCGGCCTGATGTCGGAGCAGGCCGTTCAACGGCTTTTGCGGACGCACCGACGCTTGCCCCACATTTCGGACAGAACTCGAAATCAGGTGCGCAGGCGTAGCCGCAACTGGCGCAAGTCACGGGCTGGCGCCGGCCACACTTCGGACAGAAGGCGTAGCCGCCCTCAATCTCGAAACCGCAGCCCGAGCAGTCCATAGTCACCTCACCAGAGCATGATGCCGAAAAGTGTAAAGCGGTTTTCGGACGACATCATGCTCTATCTCTTTGACCGGGGGCATGACGCGTGATCTCGCCACGCTCGTCACGGCCAGCACAAGCATGAACCGATAGCCGTCAACCGGCAAGCGGCAGCGCAAATGGGCACCCGTGTGGGTTCGGCGGCAGAGCGCTGCCGATACGGGCGGCTAGCCGTTGTTTGCAAAAGTTCCCTCCCAGCCCCCATCTTCCTGCTATCGTGGAGATGAGGAGGCGGACGCATGAGCGAGAACCGTAAGCTGGCCGCAATCATGGCCGCAGATGTGGTCGGATACAGCCGACTCGCGAGCGCGGACGAAGATCGTACCTTGGCTAGGTTGCGGACGCTGCGCAGCGACTTGATCGATCCGACCATCGCAGTGCACAACGGACGGGTGATCAAGCGCACCGGGGATGGGGTGCTGGTCGAGTTCCGCAGTGTGGTGGATGCCGTGCGCTGCGCCGTTGAGGTTCAGAACGGCATGGCTGAACGCAATGCCGGCGTGCCGCAAGACCGCCGCATCGAGTTCAGGATCGGCATCCATCTGGGGGATGTGGTCGAAGAAAGCGACGGCGACCTGATGGGCGACGGCGTCAACATCGCCTCGCGTCTGGAGGGCGTCGCGACGCCCGGCGCGATCTGCCTATCCGAGGATGCCTATCGCCAGGTCAAGGCGAGGCTCGACCTTTCAGTCAGCGATCTCGGCAGCACACAGCTCAAAAACATCGCCGAGCCGATCCGGGTCTATTCGCTGCAAGTCGGGACCAAGGCGGCCGCGACCCCGGAACCCGCGACGAGCCGGCCGGCCACTGCAGCGCCGCCGAAGCTATCGATCGCCGTGCTGCCGTTCGCCAACATGAGCGGTGACGCCGAACAGGACTACTTCGCCGACGGCATCTCCGAAGACATCATCACGGCGCTGTCCAAACTGTCGCAGCTCTTCGTCATCGCACGCAATTCGTCGTTCACCTTCAAGGGCCAGAATGTCCATGTGCAGGACGTCGGCGCGAAGCTGGGCGTACGGCATGTGCTTGAGGGCAGCGTACGCAAATCGGGCAACAGGGTGCGCATCACCGCGCAGCTCATCGATGCAATCTCGGGCGGCCATCTGTGGGCGGAGCGGTTCGATCGCGACCTGACCGACATATTCGCCGTGCAGGACGACGTGACGCAGCAGATCGTCGGTGCGCTGGCGCTCAACCTGACTGATGGCGCCCGTCCGCGGCTGGCTCCGGAGCCCCCGCGCAACACGGAGGCGTATGACTGTTTCCTGCGCGGCCGGGAGCTGTGGCACCGGCTGACGAAGGAGACGAACACCGCGGCCCGCGACCTCTTGCAACGTGCCACCGAGCTGGATCCGAACTTTGCCTCTGCCTATGCCTTCCTTGCCCTCACGCACGGCATTGATTACCTGAACAGGTGGGGTGCGTCACCGCCGGAATCGATGGCGCAAGCCGAAGAGGCCGCAACGCGAGCGGTGACGCTGGATGACAACGATCCCTGGGCGCACTGGGCGCTGGCGATAGCCAAGCTGTACACACGACGGCACGATGAGGCCGTCGACGAGGTCGAGCGCGCACTGGCCCTCAATCCGAACTTCGCCGAAGCGCATGTCTGCCGCGGCGAAACGCTGTACTATTCAGGCAGACCCGAGGAGGCCCTCGAGAGTTTCGCCCGGGGAAAGACCTTGAACCCATACTTTCCGGATGTGGTTCTGCACTTCCAGGCTTTGGCGTTGTTTCAAGTGGGAAGGTACGACGAGGCCGTTGACCTCTTGCTGCAACGGCTGGCTCGCAATGCTGCCACCGATGTCTCGCGCGCGCTTCTGGCCGCCAGCTACGGCCATCTGGGCCGTTTGGAGGAGGCTCGCGCGGCATGGCAGGAGGTGCTTCGCGTCAATCCCGACTTTTCGCTGGAATACCGTCGCAAAGTCTTGCCTTACAAGAACCCTGCCGATTTCGAACTCATGGTCGACGGCCTCCGCAAGGCCGGCGTGGTGCAATGATCGGGTAGCGGCCTGCTCAGACGCCAAAGGCCCGGCCGATCTTGCGCCATCGGGCGTTTTCGCGAACCAGTTTCAAGTCGTCGGTCGTCTCCGCAAATGTCCGCAAACGGTATTGCCGGAGCAGATCCGGAAAGAGCGCTCCTTCCGGCAGGCCGGCAAGCTGCTCGCGGACCGAGATCTGTTCATCGATGACCCGCATGCCCCAGGCATTTTCCCGAACCTGCAGTTCCGCAGCCAGATCGCGCTCCTGGGGAGCGTTTTCATCCAGCGCAGCCAGCAGGATCGAGTGGAAAAGCGCGACATAGCCAATCTGTCTCAGGCCACCCACAACGCGCACCCGAGGCAAAATGGCGAGCACAAGGAACATCAGGAACAAGTTCGGCAAAAGCACGCCGTCCAGCAGCGCCTGTCTGAGATGCAGCCGCTCGAACGGGATGGAAACACCATGCGGCCTGTCGGGCTCGATCAGGCGCCCGTTCTCCAGCACAAGCTTGCGCACGCGCTCTTCGCGAATGCCCCAGAAATAGTCAGTGGCATTGGGCAGGAATCTGCCGAATGGGCCCGATGCGGCCTCTTGCAAGGCATGGTCGAGACGCTGGCGCCTTGCGGGCTCAAAGAGCAGCCTGGAAAGAAGGCTGCCATCATCGTCCAGATGTCGCGCCATGGCGGAAGCGGCGAGCCGATCGTCGATGAAAACCGGCCGGGCCATGCCGGAACGATCCCAATCGGCGACCAGATCCCCGTTGAGTTCTGTCAGCGCATCGGCAGCGGTTGCAAACACCTTGTCCTGGCTGGCGAGCAGTGTACCCAGCCAGCGGCTGGCATCCGTCTCATCGCCCACCGCTTCGAGGGCGCGCTTGTTGAGGGAGACGGGACCGGCCGCGCAGACGCTTTTGCGGCACAGTTTGTGGCGCCCCATGCCAAACAAATTGACCTTGTCGTCGCCGACATCGAGCCATCCCGGTCCCTCCTGGCCGACGGTCTCCATGGTCATCGTCGTTCCCATGAAGCCGAAGAAGGCCGACAGCCCGTTTTCGACCGCGCCGAGCCAGGCAAGCAGCAGGGCATCGAAGGTGATCCGGTCCATCAGAAGCAGGCAATGCAGGCCGGACTGGATCACTGGTCTGTGCTCGAATTCGTCGAGCGCCTTGCCGACCTCTTCGGGCTGCATGATGGCAGCAAGGCGCTGATGCAGAACGTCGCGCAGGATCGAGCGGGCAGCGATCGACGGGCCTGATGCAGGCCTTGCCACCGGTCGCCACAGATGGCGGGCGTAGTCGGAAACCGGCGCATTCCAGTTCTGCTCGATGTCATGCACCACTTCCGGGCAGAGCAGCGACAGCACGGCCAGAATTTCCGCCGGAGGCGCAGGGGCTGGGGCAAGGATGGCGGTCATCAGAACCGCAGCCGCGCCATGCTCAGGAGGTCGTGGTACCGCCCGTCGGTAAAGCCGGCCTTCACATGCCGGCCTTCGACCTCGAAGCCGTGGCTGGTGTAGAGGCGGATGGCCGGTTCGTTGTCGGCATAAACGGTCAATTCGACCCGCTTCAGGGCGCGCCAGTTGTCGGCCACATCAAGCAGCGCGGCGAGTATGGCAGAGCCTATGCCCTTGCCGACAAAGCCGTCGTCAAGGCCGATATTGATCTCGCCTATGTGCGAACGGCGCGGCGAACCTTGCACGACCAGGCTGCCATGGCCGACCACCTTGCCGCCCATCTCGGCAACGATCCAGGTGGTTTCCGGACCGGACTTGGCGATGCGCCGCTCCACCTGCTCCACCATCTCGAACGGCATCCTGAGCGTGCCCCAGCGGAAGCCCGGCATGTTGAAGATGGCGCAAAGCGCCTCCGCATCGCTTGGCCGTACGGCCCGGAGCTGCGGCTGGATCTTCTCTAGGGATGGCGAGGTCATGGTTTTCCTGGCGAAGGCTATCAGCCCCGCACGATGCACCGGACATCACCTGAAAATCCAGCCGTCTCTGCAGCCTATGATGCCGATTGCGCGCTGAAATACCGGGAAGCGGTGGTGAGTTTGACGCCCCCACTGACGCCGATCCAGCCGAAAAGGGCGAGCCAGCACAATGTCCTGGTCGCCGTCCAGTCGATCCGGTGCACCGCAGCGTCGGTGATGATAAGGCCAAGAATGGCAAGCAGGCCAACCAGAAACTGCGCCAGGCCGAGCACCAGCAGCTCCTCGCGCGGTGCGCTTTTCGAGACGAGATATGCGCCGCCAGCGCCGGCGAGGAAGATGGCGCTGTAGATTTGGGCGTGAAAGGGATCGACAGGCCATGGCCAGGTGCTGCTGACCATCAGGGGAAACAGCAACATGCCGACGCCATAGAGCCCAAGGATCGCCGTTTCTGCCAACATGTAGCCGCGCCATGCGGGGTTCAGGGTCATGCCTTTTGCTGAAGGACGGGCCCTGGAACGCCACAGGAACAGCCCGGATACCGCGGCCGAGGCAAGATAGACCAGGAACCATAGCCAGGTCGCTTTTCGCCCGAAGTTAAAATAGCCGAGATTGATCAACGAAACCGCCGACACGATGACGGTGAAGATGAAGGCCATGACGAGCACCAGCCTGCCGGGCGACCAGCGATTCCAGAACAAGAGCGCCGCCATCACCGCCATTTCGGCGGTGTAGAAGCCGCCGAGGAAGCGGGCACTGAATGGCGTGACAGGCCAGGGCCAACGCGGCTTGACCAGTGCCGGCGCGAAAAACAGGCCGGCGCCCACGATCAGGACGATGATGACCCCTAAGGAGAAAATGCGCAGGGCCGCCGGAAATGGCGGGTTGTCGGATGTCGGCATGGAGAAAGCCCCCAAAATGCATGCCCAATGTAGCATCATAGTGCCGCTTGCGGCCGGTGAAAATCGGCGGAGGGAAATTGAACTGTCACCAGGCTTGTCTATTCGAATGGCCGTACGGCCCGTTTCGGCGTAAAATGGCGGACTCGGACCAAGGAGCGGTCCGGCCAACCAACCTCGGGGCGCATTTTCCGGAGCCTGCACGATGAACGAAGCTCAGGATCTGTTCTCGCTTCTGCGGCAATCGACCGATGTCGATCCGCAGGCAATCGACGCGATCCGGCGAACCATCGCGGAAGGCAAGGACCGCGAACTTTGCCGCATCAACGCGCTGGCCTTCGCCAGCAAGCATGGCCTCGACGAGGAACGCGCCATCAGCGCCTTTCTCCATGCGGCGCGGGTGGGCATCTTCGACATTTCCTGGAATGTTCTGTGCCCCGGCTGTGGCGGCGTGCTCGACACCAACGCCACGCTGAAAACGATGCAGAGGGACGAATACACCTGCGCGCTGTGCTCCCAGGGCTATTCGCCGACCCTCGACGAGATGGTCGAGGTGACATTCACCGTCAGCCCCCGCATGCGCAGGATTGCCGCCCACAATCCGCACGAACTGCCGTTGATTGAATACTTCCGCCAGATCTACTGGGCGTCCGGCGCCGATCTGCCGGAAGAGGATTTGGCGGAGAAGATGGAAGCGTTCTGGCTCGAGGATATCGAACTTGCGCCCGGTGAAAAGGCGGTTCTGCCCATACAGCTTCCGTCCGAATTCGTCATCGTCTTCGAGCCGGTTACGCATTCAGCGCAGTTCATCGACGCCAAGGGCGAACCCACAAAGGAGCGCCGAAGCCTTTCCCTGATTTTCGACCGCGACCATGTCCAGAACCAGACGCTGGAGATGCGGCCAGGTCCGCTGCGCATTTCGCTGGAAAACAGGACCGACACCCGCGTGCTGCCGACGGTCTTCATCGCCGGCCACGCATTGCATGATTTCCTGGGCAAGCGCCGGCCTTTCCTGACCGCCAAACGCCTGCTCACCAACCAGACGTTCCGCGATCTCTATCGAACGGACACGCTGGACATCAACCAGCGGCTGAAGATCACCAGCCTGACCTTCCTGTTCACCGACCTGCGCGGATCGACCGAGCTTTACGAGCGGGTGGGCGATCTTTCAGCCTTCGATCTCGTGCGCGAGCATTTCCAGGTGCTGCACGAGATCGTCGCGGCGGAGGCAGGCGCGGTTGTGAAGACGATCGGTGATGCGGTGATGGCGACCTTCGCGACGCCAGATCGTGCGATTGCCGCGGCCCTCAGGATGCGCGATGCCATGCGTGCGCTCAATGACAAGAGCGGGCGCGAGGACCTTCTGCTCAAGATCGGAGTCCATGCCGGGCCCTGCATCGCCGTGTCCATGAACGAGCGGCAGGACTATTTCGGCCAGACGGTCAACATAGCTTCACGGGTCCAGAACCTTGCCAAGGCACAGGCGATCTTCGCCACGCGTGCGGTGATCGACGACAATCTCACCGCCGATCTGTTGCAAAGGAACGCACTGACGCCCGTGCCTCATGAGGTCTCGCTGCGCGGCATTGAGCGGGAGATAGCAGTCTATACGATCCCCTGAAGACTTGGTCCCTAAAGCAATTCCCAGGAAAAGTGTGAGCGGTTTTCCGTCCGGGAATTGCGAAAAAGCAAAGAGATAGAGCGGTTCGCCGTTTCCGTGAAACGGTGAAACGCTCTAAAGACCCCGTCTCCGCCTCACACGCGCTTGCAGAGAAAATAACGATCGGCGGGCTCCGAAGTCGGCGCCGGCAGGCGTTGCAGCTGCGGGTGATCGAGCGGCGTGCCGCTCACCGCGAAGCCGCCGACGCGAAGCATGCCCGCAATCAGATCGGGAAGCCAGGTGGCGGTCACTGCATCGCGATCTTCATAGCCGGTGCCGATGTCGGCATGGACAAGAGCGGCGTCGATGCCAATGAATCTCCTCGCTGTCTCGCGTATATCGCCGAGCACGAGATTTTCAGCGTCGGGAATTGAGCTGGCGTGTGCGCCAACTTCGCGGTCGAACACCACGATCCGGCGTCCGGGCAGGCGCTCGCGCAGATGGTGGAACGTCCGGCCATTGCCGAGGCCGAGCTCGAACACAAGCCCCTCCATCTTCGCCACCTCGGGGCAGATTTGATTGAGAATGTCGCGCTGTGCGGTCATCCTGCTGATGAAATTATCGAGGCGACTCATATGCGATTGTATGTCCTGAACCAGCAGCCTCGATCGAGGCTTGCCGCATATAGAGGCGAATGACGGACCCTGCAACAACCGCATAGACTGCCGACAAGGATCATACCGGGTGGAATAGGCGCCCGCCGCCGCGCAACTGCGATGTCACTTGTAGGGGTCTGCGGCGTCCCGCAAGCCGTCGCCGAGGAAGTTGAACGCCATGATGACGAGAATGACGGGGAGCATCGGCAAGAGCAGCCATGGATAGAACGCGATCACGCTGACGCTGCGCGCCTCGGTGAGCAGGATGCCCCAGCTGGTTATCGGCGCCCTCAGGCCGAGCCCGAGGAAGCTCAGCGCCGTCTCGCCCAGGATCATGCCGGGTATGGACAGCGTCGCCGTCGCGATCAGATGCGACATGAAGCCGGGAATGAGATGCCGCCGGATGATGCGGCTGCTCCCGGCGCCCATCAATTGCGCGGCCAGAACGTAATCCTCCTCGCGCAAGGCCAGAAGCTTTGAACGCACCGCACGCGCCAGTCCGGTCCAGTCGAGCAACCCGAGGATGACGGTGATGCCGAAATAGATCAGGATCGGACTCCAGGTTATCGGCATGATCGCCGCCAGAGCCAGCCATAGCGGAATGCTGGGGATCGATTGCAGAACTTCGATTATCCGTTGAACGATCAGGTCGAAGATACCGCCGTGGTAGCCGGCCAGCCCTCCGATGACGATGCCGAGCAGGAAGCTGAAACTGATACCGACGAGGCCGATTGTCAGAGAAATGCGTGCGCCATAGATCATGCGCGAGAGCACATCGCGCCCGAGCCTGTCAGTGCCGGCCAGAAAGAGCTGGCCGTTTTCGGCCGGGCAGACAAAATGCCTGTCACCTTCGATCAGGCCCCAGAACTGGTAACTGTCGCCCTTGCAGAAGAAACGGAGCCGCTGAACATCATCCTGTTTGTCGATGTAGTTCCGCTTGAGCGTGTCCATGTCCAGCATCATCTGGCGGCCATAGACGAACGGCCCGATGAACTCGCCGTTGTGGAACAGGTGCACCTGCTGCGGGGGCGAATAGATGTAGTCCATGTTGCGCGTGTGCAGATTGTAGGGCGCCAGGAACTCGCAGATCAGTATCCCGAAATACAGCACCGCCAGGAAGATGCCGGATACAAGGGCAAGCCGGTGCTTGCGGAATTTCCACCACATCAGCCGCAACTGCGACGCCTGGAAGACCTTCGACTGCTCCGGCGTCATCGCCTCGACCGACTGCAGGTCAAAGGGCTCGATGGAAATGTAGTGCTGCAGTGGAGCGCCCGGGGCGGGCAGCGGTGATTGCGTGTTCATTTGGTGCTGCCGCCCTGCAAACGAATTCGTGGATCAAGCATCGCCAGCGCCAGGTCGGAAATCAGCACGCCGATGACCGTCAGGAAGGCGAGAAACATCAGGAACGACCCTGCCAGATACATATCCTGGCTTTGCAGCGCCTTGATCAGCATCGGCCCGGTCGTTTCCAATGACAGCACGATCGCCGTAATTTCGGCGCCGGAGATGATGGCCGGCAGGATGGAGCCGATGTCGGAAATGAAGAAATTGAGCGCCATGCGCAGCGGATATTTGACCAGTGCCCTGAACGGATGAAGGCCTTTGGCGCGCGCGGTCACGACATATTGCTTGTGCAGCTCATCGAGCAGATTGGCGCGCAGCCGCCGGATCATGCTTGCCGTGCCCCCGGTGCCGATGATCAAGACCGGGATCCAGAGATGGGCGAGGATCGACTTCGCCTTGGCCCAGCTCATCGGCTCGCCGAGATATTGCTGGTCCATGAGGTGGCCGATGGACGTGCCGAACCAGATGTTGGCGAAGTACATCAGGATTAGCGCCAGCATGAAATTCGGAATGGCAAGGCCGAGAAGGCCGAAGAAAGTCAGGCCGTAGTCGCCCCAGCTGTATTGATGCGTGGCGGAGTACATGCCGATCGGAAAGGCAATGAGCCAGGTGAAGATGATCGTGACGAAGGAAACCAGCACGGTCAGCCACATTCGGTCCCCGACGACGTCACGAACCGGCAGCTCATATTCGAAGGAATAGCCGAAATCGCCGCGTAGCATCCCGCCGACCCAGTAGAAGTAGCGAATGACCGGCGGCTGGTCGAAACCATATTCCTTGCGCATCATCTCGATGCGATCGGAATCCACCGCTTCGCCCTGGGCCCGAAGCTCGGCGACATAGCTGTCGAAATAGTCGCCCGGCGGAAGTTCGATGATCGTGAACACCAGTGCCGATATGACCAGCAGCGTTGGAACCATCACGGCGATGCGCCAGACAAGATATCGAAGCACGCTCAGGAGCCTCCAAGCCAGAATGTATCCGGCATGTAGACACCGAAATAGGCCGTCGGGTCGTAGCCGTAGAGCGCCTTGTCAGGCAGATTGCGCAGCCGCGAGGACACCAGGATCGGCTGATGCGTTCCGTTCACGGTGCCTATCGAAAACACCTGATCGGTGTAGATCGACAGCATCGAATTCCAGATTTCGGCGCGCTCCGTGGTTGCGGTCGATGCGTTCCAGCGTTCGAGCAAAGCCATCAGCTCGACCACTTCAGGAAGATCGGGCGCCTCGCCCATCTTGCCATGAGATAGGTAGTGCGCGCCCCAGAGCGGCCATTGCAGCTGGTCGTCGATGGTGGGAGCCAGCTGATACGGGTTCATGTCGGCGGTCGCCACGCCATTGTCGATGCCCGACCACATCGACATCATGACCTGGCCGCCAAGCGCGCGGCTGCGGAAGATGTCGCGCTGCGAAGTCCGGATGAACAAGGCGATGCCGATCTTGCGCCAGTGATCGGTGATGAGTTCGAGCGCGTCGGTTTCCAGCGTGCTTTCGCCGGCCGTTTCCACGATGATCTTCGCAGAACGTCCATCGGAAAGCATCCGCAGGCCATCATCGTCACGTGCCTGAAGCCCGGCCTCGTCGAGCAGGGCATTGGCCTGGTCGGGATCATGGGCGACCCATGCTTTCGCGAATTCCGGCCGGTAGAGCGGGCTCTCCGGAAGGACCGTATCTGCACTTTCCTGCGCCAATCCGTAGAACACGGCCAAATTGATCTCGCGCCTGTCCACAGCGAGCGAAAGGGCGCGGCGCACGCGCACGTCACGCAAAAGGCCACGCCACACCTGGTCGGCACAGTTCAGATTGGGTAGCAGCGCCAGCCGCGAACCCTGAGTGCGTTTCCACAGATGCATCTTCACCGGGTAGCGCTTCTCCGCGTCCTTCAGGAAAGCGTAATCCGTGAAGTCAATTCCCAGGCCTTGCAGGTCGCTCTCGCCCGCACCGGTCTTGGCGGAGATGATCGCCGATGAGCTGACATTCAGGATGATCCGGTCGACATAGGGCAGTTGCCGGCCATTCTCGTCTATTCGATGGAAGAACGGGTTGCGTTCGAAGATGAACTGCTCGGCCGGCGGCTTGGTCCGGTTCTGCCAGGGATCGAGCGTCGGCAGATCAGGGTTCTCCGGGCGATACTGCCGCGACATGCGGATATGCAGGAGCGTCCATTTCTTGGCCCGGTTCTCCTTCATCAGGCCGGCGAGCCGGAATGGATCCTGGTATTTCTTGTGGAACTGCTTGAGATAGGCGGCCGGCAGAACAAGCGATAGCGGCGCAGCGGCAGCGAGCTTGGGCAGGAAGTCGGGATTGGGCGCATCCCAACTGTAACGCACCGTCAACGGATCGACGATCTCGAAGCGTGGCGGCTTGCCGTCCGCCATCAGGGCCGGAGCGAGCCCGCCTTGCGAAAGCTCATCGTTCAGCCAGACATCTTCCCAGCAATAGCGAAAATCCTCCGGCGTCAGCAAGCTGCCATCGGACCATTTATGCCCTTCGCGTATCTTGAAGGTGAAGATGCGATCATCCGCTACGTCGAAACTTTCGAGAATGTCGGCTTGCAAGTTAAGCTTTTCGTCATAGCCGACCAGCCGAGAATACCCGTAGATCGTCATCATCCGGATATCTTTCTGGCTGCCGATGATCGTCCGCAGCGTGCCGCCATACTCGCCGGGTTGCCGGCCCATGGCGGCGAGATTCAACGCGCGCGGGCTCTTGGGCAAGCGCTCAGCGAGTGCCGGCAGCGCCTTGGCCGTCAGCTGCGGCTGAAGAAAATCCGGCTCCAGATCGCCAGCGCGCGACGTGCCCGGCAGAAGTGCCGAAGCCATGAGGCCAAGGAGGGTGCGACGGCTGATCAATGGCGCAACTCGCTGACATCGGCGGAACGTCGGGCCAGCACGAGATGGCCGCCGCCAAGATCGAGCGGCGACAGCATATCCTCTTCGCCCTCGTCGCGGAATTGCGGTCCCCATGCGCTGGTGTCGGAAGCACCGCCGAGCTTCAGCGTCTTGAAATCCATCGGCCGGTCGAGATCGGGGAAAGGGACTGCGGCGAGCAGTGAGCGCGTGTAGGGGTGGATCGGTTTCCTGAGCAGAATTTCGCGCGGCGCAAGCTCGACGATACGCCCGCCGCACATCACCGCGATGCGGTCCGCCATGTAGTCCACCACCGCCAGATTGTGGGATATGAACAGGTAGGTCAGACCCAGTTCTTTCTGCAGGTCCTTCAGAAGGTTCAGGATCTGCGCCTGGACAGAGACATCAAGCGCCGAAACCGGCTCGTCGCAGATCAGGAGCTCAGGCCCCAGCGCCAACGCCCGCGCGATGCCGATACGCTGACGCTGCCCGCCGGAGAAACTGTGGGGATAGCGCTTGATGAAGCGCGGATCGAGCCCGATTGCCTGCATCAGGCTCTTGACCGTGGCCAGTCGGGACGCGGCATTGCCACGTTGATGGATTTCCAGCGGCTCGCTCAAGATGTTCTCCACCGTCATCCGAGGTGAGAGCGACGAAACCGGATCCTGGAAGACCATCTGGATTTTCGCGCGCAGCAAGCGCAAGGCGTCTCCCTCGGCGTCCAGGACGTCGATCGGTCCTTCGCGGCCGTTGAAGACCACGGAGCCGCCGCTGGGGGTGACAGCCCGCATCAGGATCTTGCTGACGGTGGTTTTGCCGCAGCCGCTTTCGCCGACCAGACCCAGGCACTCACCCCGCCTGATGTCGAAGCTCACGCCGTCCACGGCGCGAACAGACGTTTGATGGCTCCCGCCGAACCATCCGGACTTGCGGGTGGTGTAGACCTTTTTCAGATCCCTGACCGACAGCAGGATGTCGTCCGGCCCCTTCGAGTCCGGCGCCGTCTGCTTGCCCAGCAGGTTCTCGACATTCACCGGCACCTCGCGGAGCGCCTTTAGCCTTTCGCCAGGCTTCAGGTCGAAATGCGGAACGGCTGCCATCAGGCCCTTCAGGTAAGGGTGACCTGGCCGGCGGAATATCGCCTCCACAGGTCCCGCTTCCATGATCTCGCCATGGTACATGACCACCACCTCGTCGGCGACATTGGCGACAACGCCGAGGTCGTGTGTGATCAGCAGCATCGCCATGTTCAGCTTGGTCTGAAGCCCGCGCAGCAATTGCAGGATTTGCGCCTGGATGGTGACGTCCAACGCCGTCGTCGGCTCATCGGCGATCAACAGCGCGGGCCGGCAGATAAGCGCCATGGCGATCATGGCGCGTTGCCGCAATCCTCCCGAAAGTTCAAACGGATACATGTCATAGGCGCGCTTGGGATTGGGAAAACCTACAAGGCTGAGCATTTCCTCGGTCCGCGCCTTGCGCTCCGCTCGAGCCATGGGCGTATGAATCTGCAGGGATTCGCTGACCTGATTGCCGATCGTGTGCAGCGGCGACAGGGACGTCATCGGCTCCTGAAAGATCTTGCCTATGCGGCTGCCTCTCAACGCCCGGATTTCGGGTCCATCGCGCGGCATCTTCAGGATATCCTGCGTCGTGCCGGGCTTCTCAGGATCGGAAAACAGGATACGGCCGCGAGCATTGGCTGTGTTCGGCAAAATGCCCATCACTGCCTGGCTGAGAACCGATTTTCCGGAACCGGACTCGCCAACAAGCGCGGTAACCTTGCCCGGCAGGACGCGAAGATTTGCGCGCCTGACGGCATGCAACGGTCCCCCGACAATGGCAAACGAGATGCCAACATCCTCGATTCGCAGCAGATCAACGCTCGAATTCATTCTCACACCAGCCCCACTCCTGGCGACCCTGCCGGCCGGCAGGCCCTGAGCGAGACTAGCGCATTGCCAGCTTAGAGCAACTTGGATTCTAAACGAATTCCCCGGCGGAACCGCCGACCGGACTTACAAAGGCGGTCGGATCATCGTGGCGGTTACTGGAGCTTCCTCCGGTCGCCCGCCGACAGCCGCGCGGCATCGCGATGAAGCAGCATGACCTGCTCGGCGTCCGATATCCGGTCGTGAAACGGCTCCAGCGCAGCGTCTTCATCGAGTGCCAAAGCACCCGACAGGTCAGGTGAAAGCACCGTCAGCTTCTGCTTGATACCCGCCAGCTCCTCCTTGCCGAGCGTCAGCCAGCTGGTGGCGCCGCAATAGCCGGCGAACTCTTTGCTGGCGAGAACGCTGTGCGGATATTTCTTGGTCAGGGTCTGGAGGCGCTGGACCTCGTTTACAGCCGAGCCGAAGACCGAGAATGTGAGCCGGTCGGTAAGCCCGACATTGCCGAACATCACATTGCCGACATGCAGGCCGATACCAAATTTTATGTCGCCCAACCCCTGCTCTTTTCTGCGCAGATTGAGCTCCATCATACGCGTGCTGGCCTTGTGCGCTGCCGCAAGAGCAGCCTGGCACGCGATCTCGGACTGCGCGCGGTGCCTTTCGCAGGGATAGACGGCAATGAAGCCATCCCCCAGGAAACTCATGATCTGCCCGCCTTTGCGATTGAAAGGTGCAGCGATGGCATCGAAAAACTGGTTCAACGTGTCGATATAGAGCTCGCGGCCGGAGGTTTCGGCAAGCCTCGTCGACCCGCGCATATCGCCCATGACCAGTGCGGCCCGGATTGTGTCGCCCTCGCCGCGCTTGATCTGGCCGTCCAGCACGCGCCTGCCGGCGTCGCCACCGAGATAAGTGGTCATCATGTTGTCGGCAAGCTTGGTGAGCACCGCCATCTTGGCTGCGATAGCGAGATGGTTCTGGATGCGCAGCAGCGCCGAAATCATGCTGTCGCTGAAGCCTGAAGCGCTGTCCGTGGACCAGGACCCCATCATGCCCTGACTGGTATCGCCGTTGAAGGGATGGACGAAAGCCATGTAATCGGTGACGCCCATAAGCCTGAGGTCATCGAAAACAGGAAACTCCGACCGCACCGACGGGTCGAGCCGGCGGCGCAGATGGTCGAGCTTGTTGCTGAGCAGATGGTAGTATGGGCTGGTCAGGAATCTGTCGGAATGAACGCCGTTCTCACTGCGGAAGCCTTCCACTTCCAGGCCCTGGCCGCGAAGCCAGGTGAAGCCAAGCGCGTCATAAAGCGGATGAAGCATCGAAAAGCTCAAATGCACCCGCTTCAGTGGCACGCCGGCAGCAGCCAGCCGTTCACAAAAGCCCTTTACCAAGGTTTCCAGGTCGTCGCCGGCCAGCGCCGATTGGGTCAGCCAATCGGCAACCTTATCCATGAGAATGCTGGAAATTTCTGCTTGCGTTGTGCTCATGCTATCCCGAAACCCGTCGAAGACGAGCCATCTCTTTTGATCTGCCAAATCCTCGAAGTCAATGAAACCGGCTTCGGGGGCAAAAGCCGGCGAAGAATTTCCCGAATGACTGTCCTTGCAGGAAGGAAACAGGCGTAACTGCGTTTGCTTTGCGAAACATTATGTGGCGAGGCTGCCCCCGGAGTGCAATCCCAATCCTGATATCGGGCAAAGAATTCGCCGGCTCAGCCGCCGTCAGGCCTTCACCACCGTCTCTCGGGCGAGCCCGAGGCGGCCAAAAACATTGCGTGTGTCGACGATCAGAAGTGCGTGATCAGCGATCGCTTGATAGTCGATCGTGTCGTGGTCGGTTGCGACGACGACCGCATCGAACTCCTTCAAGGCCGCCTCGGTCAGCTCGACCGAGCGACGCCCCTTGATCGCCATATGCTCGCGTGTGGTCGGAATCTCGGTAACATGCGGATCGTGGAATTCCGCCTTGCCGCCCCATTCCTCGATGAGTTCAATGAGCCGCAGTGAGGGGCTTTCGCGGATGTCGGGCACATTTTTCTTGTAGGCGAGCCCGATGATGAGAATACGCGAGCGGCTGAGCGCCTTGCCGCAGCGCCGGTCCAGCGCCTTTGCCAGTTCATCGACCACATGACGCGGCATGGCCGTGTTGATTTCCGCCGCCAGCTCGATGAAGCGGGTCGGCAGTTCGTATTCGCGCGCCTTCCACGTCAGGTAGAAGGGATCGATCGGAACGCAGTGCCCGCCAAGGCCTGGGCCAGGATAGAAAGGCATGTAGCCGAAGGGCTTGCTCTTTGCCGCCTCGATCACCTCCCAGATGTCGATACCCATTGCACCGAGCACGACCTTCAACTCGTTGACGAGGGCTATGTTGACCGAGCGGAAGATGTTTTCCGTCAGCTTGACCGCCTCGGCGGTCGCCGTGCTGGAAACCGGAACGACGGTCTTGACCACGCTTTGATAGAAAGCCTGCACAAGCGTCGCTGCCTCAACGCCGTCGCCTGCCACGACCTTGGGGATCGTCGCGACTTCAAAGCTGCGGTTGCCGGGATCCTCGCGTTCGGGCGAGAAGCCAAGGAAGAAGTCCGTCTTCGAATGCAAGCCGGTTTTTTCCAGTATGGGCTTGATCACGTCGTCGGTGGTGCCGGGATAGGTGGTCGACTCCAGCACGATCAGCTGGCCGAGGCGCAGATGCTTGGCGATGGTGGCTGCCGTGTTCCTGACAAAGGAGAGGTCCGGCTCACGGTGTTTCGTCAGCGGCGTCGGAACGCAGATGATGATGACATCGCAGACGGCCAGTTCGGCAAAATCCGCAGTGGCGCGGAACCGTCCGCTCGCCACATGGCCGGCAAGGGCCGTCGACGTCACGGCCTCGATGTAGGATTGGCCGCTGTTCAGGCACTCGACCTTCCGGGCTTCGATGTCGAAGCCGGAAACCGGGAAGCCGGCGCGTGCGATTGCAACCGACAGCGGCAACCCGACATAGCCCAGTCCGATCACGCCGACTTGCGCGGCGCGCGTCGAAATCCGGTTCAGAAGACGGTCATATGTCGATCGTGAGGCGTCCAAAAATCTGCTTTCCCGTCAATTCGGACAGACTATCCGCTCCATGGCGAGGCTCACCTGGCCTCGAGAGCCGTGGCCGAGGCATATTGCGGAAAACCGATTTCCGCAAGCCGTCATCAGGCCAGCGCCTTAGCCTTCAGGCTCGCGGCAGCCATCGCATAGCCGCCGTCGGCGCCATCGATGAAATGAACGTGATCGGGCTGCAGCGGCGAGATGACGAGGCATGTCATCAAGGCCGATTTCTGGCGGTGCAGGCCATAGCTGCAAATGCCCGCTTCCTCCGCCTGTTTCAGCCGGCTCTCGATCCGTTGCAACACATCCGCGTCAACGTCGATGGTCATCTTCAAGCCGTCGTCGAACTTGCGGAAATCCGAATTGCTGGCCACTTCGCGTTTGTAAACCTTCGGATCGAAACGGCCGATCGTCCAGCCAAATCTGTCGGTGACGGCCGTAAGCGTCATCAGGAATATCACCCACAGCTTCGCCAGCCACCGCAGCCCTGGCGGCGCCGTGGCCCGAGCCTCGACATCGAGGCCGGCGGGCAGCAGACTGTAGGCCGGTCCGTCCACCGGCACCGGGTGGCCATCGCGTTCCTGCCTGCCGGCAAGGGCGATGATGTCGGACGCCAGAAACTGAAAACCGCGCAAATCTCGCGAAGCCCCTGGTATGGCTATGATCGAGACAATTTCGCCGTGCCGGGCTTCAATCGGGTTCCAGCGGCAGGAGAGGCCGGTCAGATCCGGCCGCGCGCCGGCCGGCGCAGGGTCGATGCGGTAGCGCCCCGCTTTCATCTCGGCTTCCGCCCAACTGCCGCCACCGCCGGCGAACATCGCATAGAAGGCCGCTTCGGAGGCCTGGAACCGCGCCACGCGAACGTCGAGGCCTTGCGCTCTTATGTCCTTTATCGGCACGATTGCCGCACGCAAGGTCAGGTCCAGTTCGTCCGCCACCCATCTCTGGACAGAAGCCAGCGCGTTGCGGGCGATCTCCAGCGCCGAGCCGGGAAACGCCACGAGTGCGCCGTCGCCGCCGAAGACATAGGGAAGATCTTGCCGACCCAGCGCATTGAGCAGCGCCGAAATGACGCTGGCGCCGGCCATATTGACGGTTTTATAGCGCCCGGCCCCGATCGCCTTGGTCGAGCCGACGATGTCGGCGGTGGCCAGCGCCCAGCCATCGGGGAGCGGCCGATAGTTATCGATATCGGCAACGCTTTCGAACTTTGCGAAGACCGGCAAAGAAGCGACAAACGGGTCGGACGCGACAGCTGTTTCCATGAGCATCAGATAGCACATTCCAGCGCTTGAAGGTGAAGTCGATCATGCGTCGAAATTGACTTGCGCAGGCTTTGCGATGATAGGATCGCGCAATGCGAATTGCCTTTTACGCGCCGCTGAAGTCGCCCAATGATCCCGTTGTCTCTGGCGACCGCCAGATGGCACGGATGCTGGTCAAGGCACTGCAGCACGGCGGGCATAGCGTCGAACTGGCATCGGAGTTGCGCTTCTATCTACGCCAGCCGGAGCCGAAAAGTTTCGATGCGCTCAAGATCGAGGCCCGGGACGAAGCCGCGCGGCTGACAAGGCTTTGGGAGCGTGACGGCAAGCCCGATCTCTGGTTCTGCTATCATCCCTACTACAAGGCGCCCGACCTGATCGGGCCAGAGCTGGCGTCGACCTTTGCTGTCCCCTATGTGACAGCGGAAGCCTCCTATTCCAGGCGGCGCAACGCCGGCTTGTGGGCCGATAGCCAGGCGTTGGTGGCGCGAGCCATCGAACAGGCGGCGCTGAACATCTGCTTCACACAAAGGGATCGGCAGGGACTGGCAGATGTGATTCCTGACGCCGCTCTCGGCATGCTTTCGCCTTTCATCGACACATCGGCATTCCGGGAAACGCCGGCCCGGGGTTGTCCGACGCGCCTCGTTACCGTTGCCATGATGCGCCCGGGCGACAAAGTCGAAAGCTATCGCATGCTGGCGCAAGCGCTCGGCTCGATCGGCCACCTGCCCTGGACCATGTCGGTCATCGGCGATGGACCTGCCCGTGACGAGGTCAAAGCGCAATTCGCCGGCTTGCCCGCCGACCGTATCGAATGGCTTGGCGCGATCGAGCCGGCCGCCGTACCGGATGTCCTTTATACCAAGGGAATTTACGTCTGGCCGGGTTACGGCGAGGCCTATGGCGTTGCCTATCTTGAAGCCCAGGCCGCCGGCCTTCCGGTGGTGGCTCAGGACATTGCCGGCGTGCCGGAGGTCGTGCGGGATGGCCAGACAGGGTTTCTCACCCCACCGGGCGATGTTGCGGCGTTCGCTTCCGCCATTGCAAGGCTTCTGGCCCATAACGACGAAAGGACCATGATGGCCGCAGAAGCCAGGCGTTTCGTCCTCGAAGAGCGCTCGCTGGGTGGTGCGGCGGCGCGTCTGGCCGAACTTCTCAAGAAGATCCCGGTCTCATGACACCCGATCCGATCTGGCAGCCCTTGGTGGACGAACTGGCGCGCCGGCAACGGGCGGGCCGCAAGGCGGAGTTCTGGCTGCGCGACGATGACGCCGTGGATCCGACGCCTGCGCTTGATCGGCTGCTCGACCTCACTGGTGAATTCGCGGTTCCGGTCACTCTGGCTGTCATTCCGGCCGAGACCGACGGCAAGCTTGTCGTCCGGCTTGACGAGGCGCCGCATGCCACGGTCGCCATCCATGGCTGGGCGCACCGAAATCATGCGCCTGCGGACCAGAAAAAGCAGGAGCTCGGCTCGCATCGGCCACGCGAGGCGGTGCTCGACGATCTGGCTCGCGGGCTGTCGCACCTAACCGGCCTGCACGGCGCACATGCCGTTCCGATGCTGGTGCCACCCTGGAACAGGATCGACGCCGGTCTGGTATCCGACCTTGGATCCATAGGATTTGCAGCATTGTCGGTCTTCGGGCCGCCGAAGCCGGCTCCCCTGGCCGTCATCAACAGCAATGTCGACATCATGGATTGGCATGGCACGCGCGGCTGCCGCGACCATGGCCTGTTGGTTCAGGCCATCATCGCGCAATTGCAGCATGCATTCGATGGCGGCGAACCGGTCGGCCTGCTCACCCACCACCTCGTCCATGATGAATCGGCCTGGCTTTTCCTTGAACGGCTGTTCGCAGTCACCGCTCGGACTGAAGCCTGCACATGGCTTCCGATCCGGACATTGATCGGGCGCAGCGCCGCTAGAGCATGATCCCGAAAAGTGGAATCCGGTTTTCTCGGACAAACGGTTTCCGTTTGTCCAGAGATCATGCTCAAACAAGGAGAGAAAAATAGCTCAACGCTTTTTGTGCCGTGAGACCGGGAATTGGAGCGTCTGGCCATCCCGCGCGGCAAAAGCGCCGGCAAACCTGTCCTTGGCCAGTTTCTCCATCTCGTCCAGCTGCCCGTCGGTGCGTGTCGGATCGTGGTGAAACAGCGCAAGCCCCCGCGCACCGGCCGCCTCACAGAGCTTGACTCCCTGTTGCCATGTCGAGTGCCCGTTACCGCGGCGGCGTTCCATTTCCTTCTCGGTGTAGGTGCAATCGTAAATGACGAGGTCGGCATCGTCGATCAGGCCGAGCACCGACTGATCGAGTTTGCCCGGCTCGTGCTCGGTGTCCGTGATCACCGCCACGACGCGGCCGCCCCATTCGACCCGGTAGCCTATGCAGCCGCCCGGATGGGTAAGGCTGCCGGTCCGAACCACCACCCCTTCGCGCGGCCGAAGCACGTCTCCGGACACAAAGTCACGGCAGTCGAGCTTTGCCTTGCAGACGTCCATTTTCACCGGAAACCATGGCGGCCGCATGAACTCGTCGATCATCTGCCGGGTCGTCATGTGTCCAGCGAGATGCCCGGACCAAAGCGTAAGCTTGACGCTCGGGTCAAAGATCGGCGCAAAAGCCGGCAGTCCGATGATGTGATCGTAATGGCAATGGGTGAAAAACAGGTCGAAATCGGTCACATCCGACGCCTGAAGCGCCCTGCCGGCAGGCCGCAGGCCGGAGCCCGCATCGAACAGAATCGTATGCTTGCCGCATCGCATTTCAATGCAGATTGTGTTGCCGCCATAGCGAGCGAATTCTGGCCCGGATACCGCAATGCTGCCGCGCACGCCCCAAAACCTGACCAGGAAAAAATCGTCGTCCATGCTACCTTTTGCCTACCGTAGCTTCAGGCGTTTCGTGCATCGATCAGATCCGCGGTCGTATGGCTTAGCCGATCGGCAAGAACCCGCACCATCTCGATGGTCATTTCCGGAAACTCCTTCATAAGCCTCAGGAAATGATCCTTGCGGATTCTCAGGACTTCCAGCGAAGTTGCCGCCCTGACGGTGGCGGTGCGGGAGCTGTTGCACAATATGGCGATCTCGCCAACGATCGAATTTGGCAGCAGTTCGGCAACTTTTATCGGCCCGCTGTCGGAATCGACCAGAATATCCGCCGTGCCTGAAAGGATGACATAGGCGGCGTCTCCCTCGTCGCCCTGCCGGAAAAGAATCTCGCCGGCGCTGTAGTTCACGCGGTCGGATGTGAACGCAAGCAGCTTGAGCTTTGCCGGCTCAATGCCAGAGAACAAGGGAACGCGTTGCAGCATTCCAACTTCATCCTTGAGCAGCATTGTCGCAAACCTTCCTAAATTCGCGTCTGCCAGACTATGACAGAAGTTCCTTGAAGATACCGTTCCCTGCCAAAAGTGTCTCGTGCGTACCGTCTTCCACCAATTGGCCAGAGTCAAAGACGATAACGCGGTCGAACATCATCGCCATTGCCGGACTCGTCACGACCCACACGATTGCCGGCGAATGGCCGTCGCGTCTGGCTTCCTCGAGCACGTTTCGCAGCACCTTGTCCTGAATGCGCTGGTCGAGCGCCGATAGCGGCCGGTTGAGAATGAGAAAATCGGGACGCTTGAGCAGGGCCCGGGCAACATCGAGCTTCTGGCGCTGTCCACCGGTCAGCCGCCTGCCGCCGGCGCCGACATTGAAGTCCAGGCCAACATCCAGCAGCTCGGCATAAAGCCCCAGTTCGTCAAGAATGTCATAGACGATTGAGCGTATGCGGTCCGGCGCGTCGGGATGGTTGGTGCCCACGCGCCCGAACAGGACATTGTCCATGACGGTGGCCGCGGCAATGTATTTGTCAGGATCATACCGTTCGATCGCGTTTTGCAGCTGGGGCGGAAGATTTTCATAGAACTGGTTGCGCGCGGCGACGATCTTGCCCATCAGTTCGTCGGTCAGCAGGCCGAAGCGGTGCCGGGGCTCGATATAAGCAAAGCTCAAGGTGATGATCATGGCGCGGTCGGCCTCCGAAACCGCCTCGTAGGGACGGTTCTTGAGCCGCTGCAGCAAGGTCTCGTAGGCGGGTATCTCCTCGGCGCTCATGAAGGCGAGCTGCTGGAAGAACTGGTGATCGGGCGGCAGGTCGGCAAACAGCTCGATCGCCTGTTCGGCAATCTCCATGCCCATTTCGTAGAGCGTGCGGTCGAGGCCGGCTTGCTTCAGCACGGAAGCAAAATAGGGATTGGCCGCCAGAGCCTTGTCGGCCAGCTCGGGGCCGGCAGCAGCGCCGAAAAGCAGGTTCTGACCGATCGTCGCTTCCGTGTTGTAAGCGCCCGGCTCGAAAGGAACCACCAGTTCGCGCAGCCCTTCCTGTTCCAGCCGGGTTCGCAGCGCTGCACGCAGTTCGACGATCCGCCCGGCAAGCTTCGTGTGACGCGTGAGGTCAGCCGAAGAGCGCAAGCCAAGATCCAGAATGTCGCGCGACAGAAGAACCGCGTCGAGCACCCGGCGCACGGCTTCAAAGAGGTCATGCGGGCCGGTAGCACCGGCGGAGACATAGTCGATCCAGTCGCTGTGGATATCGAAATCCGGATTGCCCGACCGGCGCGCCTCGTCGATGTTCCAGCGCTGCTTGTCTGCCGCGGCGCCTTCATAAGTCACCGATGTCAGCGGCGCATGCTTCAACCCGTAGAGCAGGTTATCGCGCAGGCTTGCCTGGAACAGGAAAACATCCGACGAGGCGTAGGACATGCGCCGGCCAGTCACTGCTTCGGGGAGTTCAAGCAGGTCGTCGGCGCCCGAAGCGACCTTTCCGCTTTCCGGCCAGTTCAGCCGTGCGAAGGCTTCTGCCAGCGCCTCCGCTCCACCTGTTGAGGTGCTGACCAGCGCCACCGTCTCGCCCGGCTTGACCTGCATGGAGATACGGTTGAGGAGCATTGCGCCGCCATCGTCTGCTATGGACAGACCGACCGCCGACAGCGGTTTTGTCATCGGACCGGGATCGTCGATCGTCAGTGCTCCGATTCCCGGCGCAATGATATTCTCAACGGTGAACTGTTCAACGACCTGCTGATATTTGACCTGGACATCCTGCCGATCCTGATCCCAGTCGATCAGTTCCTTCATCGGGCCGGGCAGGTCCTTGTAGGCACCGATCACGGCCACGAGCTGGCCGACGTCCAGTCGCCCCGCGATGACCAGATAGCCGCCGATCATGTAGAACAGAAAGGGCGTGAGCTGCGCGAGAAAATTGTTGAGGAACTTTACCATGAATTTCCATTGGTAAAGATCGAAGCGGATCTTGAAGATGAGCCCGAGCCGGGCCGCTATGTCGGCGCGCTCGTAGTTCGAGGTGTCGTGGACGTGAACCGCGCCGATGCCGTCGACGATTTCGCCAACCCGGCCCGAAAGCGCGCGCGCCGTCAATTGCCGCTGGCGCCCGAGCACGAGCAGCCGCCGCCGCATGCGCGGGATGAGCACGATCTGGATCACCACGATCACCACCGCAATCATGCCGAGCCAGACGTTCTGGACCATGATGAACAGCATGGCTGTCAGCGCCTGGCCGCCGAGCAGCACCGGCTGCAGGAAGGCATCGCCGATGAAGCCGCCCAGCGGCTCCACCTCGTCCTTCACCATGGTCGCCACTTCGGCGGATTTCACCCGCTTGAAGTAAATCGGCGGAAAACGCAGCACACGATCGATCAGATCGAAGCGGATACGCCGCAGCATGCGTTCGCCGAGGCGGCCTTTGTAGGTATTGATGTAGAGTTTGAACAGGCCGTTGATGACGACCAGCAAGAGGAACACGACGCTGAGGGCAAGCAGCGTCGCCGTGCGGTCGAGTTGAAAACCGGAGAAGAACTGGACCTCGCCAATGAACGGCAGGTCATAGTGCAGCCTCATGAAGGGAAGGGTCGCGCCGGGTTGCTCGAAGCCCTTGCCCTGGATCGGGCCGTTGACGATCAGCTTCGGCAGGTTGAAGGACATGAAATAAGGGATCATCGAAAGCAAGACGATCGCCAATATCCAGATCTGCTGCTTCCTGGTGTGCCTCCAGATATAGCGGGCTAGGCTGGGTTCCATATGCGACTGCGGACCCCTCAGTTGGAACGATGCAGGCGGCCAAACGGCTGGCGGCTTGCGTGGGATTTTGGCGAATAGCCTAACAGCAGGGGGCCGCCGCTGCGCGACTCGTGGCGGCGGATGGACGCCAATGGTCCGAACAGATGCAATAGGTTCCCTCCGGCAGCGGGCAATGGCAAAACGACTTGCGGCATAGTCACGTCCGCAAGTCGAACAGCCTCGCGGGAGGCAAGATTGCGTTGTGTCGCCCGAAATCCCAACATAGAAGACGAATATGATGGATGTCACGCAACCACGCAATGCCGGCATGGACGGGCACGAGCAAGCCCTGGACCTCACGCGGGGAATTGCCGCCTACGTCAACCACCCTCTTGTGGCCGCGCTGGCGCGCGTCATCGCCAAGCACCCGCAGGCCGATATCGCCAACGCCTTCAACCACAAGCAGGTCGCCTGCAAGATGTGGGCGCTCGACAGGCTGTTCGAAAGCTGCGGCGGCCGGTTCGGGCGCATATGGGTTCTGGGTGGATGGTACGGCGTGTTGCCGGCAATGCTTTTCAACGACGCCCGTTTCGATATCGCGGCGGTCGACAGCATCGACATCGATCCCGAAGTCGGGCAGGTCGCCCGGACCCTCAACCGGGAAGCCGGCGACCGCTTCCGGGCGCTGACGGAAGATATGTACGCACTCGACTATGCGGCCGGGCAGCCTGACCTGGTGGTCAATACAAGCTGCGAACACATAGCCGACCTCAGCGCCTGGCTTGCCCTGCTTCCGCGGGGCACGACTGTGCTGCTCCAATCGAACGATTATTTCAGCGAGCCGACGCACATCAACTGCGTGGCCTCACTGGCAGCCTTCGAAGCCATGGCGGCGCTGCGGGAGATCAGGTTTTCCGGCGAACTGCCGACAAAAAATTATACGCGCTTCATGCTGATTGGAACTGTTTGAAGCGCGTTGGGCGAATCGAACCCGGACGCGACCCGCGTTAGGTTTTCGGGGACCAGGTCCGATACCGCTCGCGCAGGATTTGCGCTGAGCGGCGCGCGCCTTCCAGATCGAGACGATGCGCGACCGGCTTCGGTCCCGCAAGCGCCTGCTCGATCGCTTTCGCCAGCCCCTCAGACGTCAGGTCCTTTTCCGCCAGCACCGTCGCCAGACCGAGTTCTTCGAGCATCAGGGCGCGGACCGTCTGTTCGGTTTCCCCGCCGGCCGCGAACGGTACAAGCAGGGAGCGGCACCCCGCGCGCAGGACATCGCAGACCGTGTTGTAACCCGCCTGCGAGACCGACAGCCGGGCACCGGTCAGCAGGCTGGCGAAATCCTCGCGGAACCGGAAGATGGACAGGCCCGGCGTGGCATCGCGTGAAATCGCGTCAAACTCGTCCTTCGGCAGGTTTGGGCCGGTGATCAAACACCACTTCCGGGCGTTGTCGGCATTGTGCGCCGCCGCGATGGTGGATCGGACAAGGCTCTTTCCGGCAGCCCCGCCGCCAACCGACACCACGACGTCGAAGCGCTCGGAAGCCGCGGGCGCCGGGGGCGCGGCAACGAGCCCTGTGTAGGCAACCTCGGCCCTGATTGCTCCCGCCAGTGGAAATGTCTTGTCGATGGTTGCGAAAGCCGGATCGCCATGGACCATGACAAGGTCGAAATGCCTGTTGACGAGATCGACCGTTTCCTCGTTTCGGCCCGGCTTGACGCGCTCCTGAAGGATGTCGCGCACCGACGTCGCCAAAAGTGGCCTGGGCGACATCGCGTCGATGGCCTCGATCAGCGGCAAGAGTTCGAAACGCATCTGCCGGCGCCCAAAGGGAAACGCCTCGACAATGACGATGTCAGGCCTGCAATCGCGGAATGCCTGCAGCAGCATCCCGCAACGCCGCGTCTTGAAATCATCGTCGACGGGCTTGCCTTGCAGGTCGACAAGCCCGGAAAATCCTTCATCGCCGGAGGTGACAGGCGGCAGCGTTACAGATTTCACACCAGGTCCCGGAAACCCCGCGACCGGCGTTCCGCCGGTCACGACGGTGACGTCAAACCCGTCATCGGCCAAGGCCGCCGCAATGCGGCTGGCGCGGGCGAGATGGCCGATGCCGAGCAGGTGCTGGACATAGAAGAAAGCGCGCAGCCGCTTCATTCGGCGGCCCGCCACTCCCGCTCGAACAGGTCCTTGAGCTGTCCAATGCTTGCCATATGATCGAAATTGCCGCGCACGCGCCGCTCCGCGGCGTCGCCGAGGCGGGCGCGCAGCACGGGATCACGGATCAGGCGCTCCAGCGCCTGTGCCAGGGCAGCCGGGTTTTCTGTCGGAACCAGCAGCCCGGTTTCATCCGACGATAAAAGCTCCGGCACGCCGGAAATATCGGTCGACACGCAGGCAAGCCGCTGGCTGGCCGCCTCCACCAGAACATTGGGCAGACCGTCCCGGTCGCCATCCGCGGTGATCCTGCAAGCGAGCGCAAAGATGTCGGCGCTGCGATAGTGCTCGAGCACCTCCTTCTGCGCCAGCGCGCCTTTCCAGGAGACGCGACCCTCCAGTCCGAGCTTTCGCGCCAGCGGCTTGAGCCGTTCCAGTTCCTCACCGCCGCCGATATGCTCGAACCGCCACGCCAGATCACCAGGCAAGAGGGCGAGAGCCTCCAGCAACGTGTCGTAACCTTTCTTTGCAACGGCGCGCCCGACACTCAAGATGAGGACCGGTTCGTCCGGCGCCGAGCCGTCATGTTGTTTTCGCGCCGCGTCGAAACTGCCGAAGCGATCGAGGTCGAGCCCATGATAGCTCAGATGCACGGACGAGCTGCCGTTGGCGAGTTTTTTCAGGCGGTCGAAGCCGGTTTGCGTGCAGGTGACCGTCCAGCGCGCCGAGGAAAGCTTGGCGGCCAGATCCCAGTCCGCCGAAGTCCAGATGTCCTTGGCATGGGCCGAGCAGCTCCAGGGCTGGCCACGAAGCTGGCTGGCATAGCGCGTCACCGATGCCGGCGTGTGCACGAAATGGGCATGCAGCCAGCCTGCATCTTGCGGCCATTCGGCCGCCAGCACGAGCGCTTGGCCGAAGCGGCGCACGCGATTGCGCGTAAAGTCGCGAGGGATATCTGCAGCCAGCGATTTGAGCGCGCGCCAGAAGCCCGGCCGCGGCAGACAGGCAAACAGCGAGCGAGCCACGCGCAGCGGCTCGTCATGCAAATATTCCGGCAGATAATGGACGGGCGCTTTGATCTCGTCATGCACGGGGTGGCGTTTTGTGTCGGTCGGCCGCCTGAGC
The DNA here is from genome assembly GCF_056404775.1 of Mesorhizobium sp. P2_B5. Taxonomy (NCBI): domain Bacteria; kingdom Pseudomonadati; phylum Pseudomonadota; class Alphaproteobacteria; order Hyphomicrobiales; family Phyllobacteriaceae; genus Mesorhizobium; species Mesorhizobium sp. P2_B5. The sequence continues at coordinate 708,895 of NZ_JBFUDJ010000001.1, forward strand.
GCGAAGAGGATGAGGTCGAACCCCGCACGCTCAAGACCGAGCAGTTCTTGCGCGATGAAGGTTTCCGACAGCCGCGGATAGCCCTTCAGAACCACGACGATCTTGCGGCTTTGCAACTCAGTTCACACCTTCAATGACCGAAAGGTGATGGCCGGCCCGGCGGTCGAGCAGTTCTGCGACGATTTCGGAAATATGAGGCAGCCCTTCCAGCGTCAGATGCGGATTGCTTTGCGATGGGCGGGGCCGATCCGGCAACACCTTCAATGCATCGGCGAACCGCTGGGAATCCTCGGCTTCTTCCGGCAAAAGCATCTCGATGAGGCCGAGTTCGGCTGCGCGCCGGGCGCGGATCAGTTGTTCCTCGCGGGGCGTGACGCGTGGCACGATCAACGCCGGCTTGTCGAAAGACAATATCTCGCAATAGGTGTTGTAGCCGCCCATCGCCACCACCGCCTTGGCGCCGGCAATCAGCTCTTCCATGCGGTTGTCGAACTCGATGATCTTGACATAGGGGATCTTGGCACCCTTCCTGACCAGCTTGTTGCGCTTGCGCGCCGGCATGTAAGGCCCTAGCACGATCAGCGCCCTGTGCTGCAATTGCGGATCCTGCTGATAGGCATCGATGACGTCGTGGATCAGTTCGGCGCCGTCGCCGCCGCCGCCGGTGGTAACCAGGATATAGTCGCCCTCGGGCCGGTGGCCGGGCAACTCGTTCTGCTGCAGGCTCCGTTGCAGGAAACCGACGAACTTCATCTTTGCCCTGACAGCCGGCGGCACATCCAGGCCGGTCAACGGGTCGTAGAAATCCGGCGGGCCATAGACCCAGACCTTGTCGTAGAACAGGCCGATCTTGCGCATCACATCCCTGCGCGCCCACTCCGCTTCGAGCAGATGCGGCGCATCCATCACCTCGCGCAGGCCAAGCACCAGCGTGGTACCCCGCGTCTTAAGGTAGGACAGCGTATCCTCGATCTCACCGCGCAGGCCGAGCGGCTCCTTGTCGACGATGAAGATATCCGGCCGGAAGCTCTCGGCCGTGTGGCGGATGATCGACTGCCGCATCCTCAGCGTCTCATGCAGATCGATATCCTTTTCCAGTGAGGTGTATTCGCCGTTGCGCAGCTTGATGACGCTGGGAATCTTCACGAAGTCGACACGGGCGCGGTAGTCGAAGGCGCCGGCGATGGTCGCACCCGAGATGATAAGAACCTGAAGTCCGCGGAAATCCCCGACCAGCGAATGCGCGATCGTTCGGCACCGCTGCAAATGGCCGAGCCCGAACGTGTCGTGGCTGTACATGAGAATTCGAGCGTCTTTTGCGTGCTGTGTCATGTTGAACGTCTTTTAGAATTCTCGCCGGACCGTGGGCAACCCCGCAAGCTTCAAAATCATCCGCCGGTCTGCCGGCCTGTTTTGAGACATGAGGGGCGTGAGGTACGCAACGGCATTCTTCACCTGGAAACGAATGCCAAGGGGCGCTGATGTGACGCCATGCCTTGTCTTCGTCGACGACATATGGCTCGAGCACAAATCTCTGTCATGAGGCTTGACCCCGTGGAATTTCAGGCCTGCGGCCTGAGGCAGGCAGAGCGCATATTGCGAAAAGTTGAGGGCGACCAGGGGAAACGAGGTTGCCGCACATTGTGAGGAGAACCCCGCACCTTGGGAAAATGCTTCATAATCCATTGAAACGCAACGACCGCCAGAGGCCGCTCGTTGCGGCCTTTTATCCTGCCATCACCCTCGGCCGGTAGCAAGCCTCCAGTCCCTGAACCTGTATGGGGCTGCGTTTGGGAAGCGCTGCGAGCCTTTCTCGGAATTCCGCCAGGTCGACGCCAGCCGGTGGATACGATAGTTTGTGGAATGACGAGCGATCCACTTGCGCTTTTAATCGACGGCGACAACGCCTCTCCGAAGATCATCTCGGGGCTTCTCGCGGAGATCGCCAATTATGGCACAGCAAGCGTCAAGCGAATCTACGGTGACTGGACGAAGCCAAACCTCAACGGCTGGAAGGAGTGCCTGCTTGAGCATTCCATTCAACCTGTACAGCAGTTCGCCTACACGACGGGCAAGAATGCGACCGACGGTGCGATGATCATCGACGCGATGGACCTGCTCTACACAGGGCGATTTTCCGGCTTCTGCATCGTCTCCAGCGACAGCGATTTCGCAAGGCTCGCGTCACGCATCCGCGAGCAAGGCATAACCGTTTACGGGTTCGGTGAACGTAAGACGCCTCGACCATTCATCACTGCCTGCGACAAGTTCATATATGTCGATGTGCTCGGCGGCGCGGCAACAAAGCCGCAGGCAGCCCTAATCACCCCAGAGAAGGCCGTAGCAAAGCCAGCCAAGGCTGCCACCGTACCCATCAAAATCGAACCGGAACAAGGTCGGTCGGCGCGCGGTGGAGCGGCGAATGGCAGGCTGAACGAAGTCGCTCTCGGCATGCTTCAAAAGGCAGTGGAGGCGTCGGCGGATGAGGACGGCCGTGCAAACCTCGGCCGTGTGGGCGCCCATCTGTCAAAACAGTCTCCAGACTTCGACGCTAGAAACTACGGCTTTGCGCGATTAAGCGATCTAGCGGTCGCTTCCGGTATTCTCGACGTGGAGCGCGTCGGTGACCAGAAGGTCGTCATGGTCCGACTGAAGGCAAGCTGACCCGGCGGGGACGAGGATCGGATGTTTCGCGTCTGATTGCACATTGTTCCGACCGATTCCGGAGCCATGGCAAGCCACATAGGACTCACTTTTCCTGGAATTCCTCCAAGTCGACGCCAGAGAATGGGTGCGGTAGTATCGCATCAGATGTTTGCGACTGCTTGACCGGGGGGTGCAGTGGATACGTCTTCTTTCAAACGCTGGCCGGCAAAACCGAGGGTGCGCGATTCTGCGGTCTTTCTGACTGAATCGTGCCCTATCTTGGGGGATTTGCCATGACAGCTGATGCCAATGTCGACCAGATTGCCAAGTACGGGGCCGAGGCGATCGTCAATGCGGTCACGGCGCGGGTGAGAGACCGCGAGGCGCTGATCTGGCTGTGGCCGCAGCTCGAAAAGCAACTGATGGCCTATGATGGCCATCTGCAGACGACATTGTTTCCCGGTTTCGAGGCGCCGGCCGTGACGGCGTTGCCGCGGGCGCTCAGCCGGCGCGAACTGGCCGCCACGCTAAGGCTGGCGCTGCTGACGGCGCTGGACAGGATCAGCCCTCTCGAGGCCGCCGCGTCCGCAAGTGCTGCCGACATACTGGCGGAATGGAACAAGCTTTCGGCCTTCGTCAGAAACAACATCAGCGATGGCTTTTCCGGATTTCAGAATATTCGCAGCCGGCTCTATACCCAGTTCGGCGCGCCCAGCAATCCGGCCAAGGCGATCGACCGCGTCAACGCCTATTACAGCCAGCTCTCGGGTGCCGGCTTCCCCAAGGCGAGCTTCAAGTCGCCGGTGCATCCCGTGCTCAAGGCCCGGCTGGCGAACACGGTGGCGCTGCTGACGGCCAAGGGCGCCACAGCCGCGCTGACCAAGATCAAGAGCGTCGGCGGGTTCAACATCAGGCCCAATGTCAATTCGCCCGCGCGGCTCAGCAATCATTCCTTCGGCTGGGCGGTGGACATCGATCCGGCGATCAACCCCAATGTCGACAAGGATAATCTGCCATTGGCCATCATCGCCGCCTTCACCGGTGTCGACCTCTACGGCGCCGAGAGCGCCACGCTGCGCGCCGGCGGCCCTTATGACACGTTGCTGCCGGCGGCTATTGTACTGTCGAAGGCCAACGCCGCTGTCGTTGCCGCTTTCGCCAATGGCGATGGCCTCAAGGCCGCCATGGGCAACGCCATAACACGGCTGGCCGGCGTGACACTGCCGGCGGCGAAGCTCGCCACGGCCCATGCCCTGGCAACCGCCGTGCCGGCCAAGCAGACCGATCTCGCCACGCTGCTTCAGGGCGCCGGCGCCACACCGGCCAAGGCCAAGTCGATCGCGAAGCTGCTGGCCGATGCCGCCGACCTCTCCCGCAGGGCGGCCAGGGTCAGCTCACCCAAGATCATCGGCACCGACGCTTCGGTTGCCCGCTTCGGCTTCTTCAATCTTGCTCCGCAAGCCGCAGCCGGGTTGGCCGCCAGTGACGGCGGCGGCCTGCGCTGGCTGGGCGCTGCCACCAAAACCAAGGACTACATGCATTTCGAGCTTGCGGAGGCCGATCAGCCGAAGCTGTTCTGACAGTACGTAGCGTCTGCAGTTTCTCGATATTCACTCATTAATCGAGTTTTATCGATTGTGGGCGGTACGGTCCGACCGCCTCAAAGATTTAAGTGCGCTGATAAGAGGAGCGCCAATGAGATTCGCAGCCATGCAAGATCCATGTGACCACTGGCTTGTCTACGATTTGATGTCATCCCTGCCGGCGGAGGTAGAAGGACGATTGCTGATGGGGCTGACGCGGCGCGAAGCCGAGCAGCTTGCCGCGCAGGCCAATGCGAGCTTCGTCAGGCAGGCGAGCCGTTGCCAGTTCCGCACCCCAGCTTCGCGTAGGGATGCCTGCCTGACTACGCCAGCCTTGCCCTTGTCGTACGCGGCGTCGCCAGCAAAAGGCTGGTCTCGCTGCCCGTTATTCCAGGAATCAGCCGGATACGCCTCAGCACCGCGTCGAAATCGGTGAGCGAGGCCGTGCCGAGTTCGACCACCAGGTCCCAGCGGCCATTGGTGGTGTGAATGGTCGAAACCTCGGCGAGGCCGCCGAGCGCCCGCACCACGCGGTCGGCGGCATGGCCTTCGATCTCGATCATCATCACGCCGCGTATCCTCTGGTCGACGGCGTCGGCGCGCAGCACCACGGTGTAGCCGATGATCTCACCCGACTTTTCCAGCCGCTCCATGCGCGCCCGGACCGTGGCGCGCGACACCCCGAGATCGACCGCGAGATCGGAGATGCTGCGCCGCGCGTCGTGCCTGAGCAGCGTGACCAGCCTTTCGTCGAGCGCGTCCATGAATTTATCCATTTTGATCAAGATGACTTCTCGAAATGATAAATCATTCTTTTCGAAATGCCAATTTCGCCTGTTCAAACTGCCGGGCGGGAATGGTTCATTCCACGCATCAATCGCCCCAATCAATTGCAAGGACAAAAAGAATCATGCGCTGCAGGATCGTTGGCGCGCCGGTGCAGGACGGCGCGGGCAGGATGGGATGCGAGATGGGGCCGAGCGCGCTGCGCACCGCAGGGCTTGTCTCGGTTCTCTCTGAACTCGGCCATGAGGTCGAGGACTGGGGCGCGGTGCAGCCGGCTGCGGCGCGCGCCATCGTCCACGGCAATCTTGCGCTGAAGGCGCTGCCGGAGATTTCCGCCTGGACAGCGGCGATCGCCGAGAGCGCCTATGCGGCCTCGCAGGACGCCATGCCGATCTTTCTTGGCGGCGACCACGCGATATCAGCCGGCACGGTATCAGGCATAGCGCGCCGGGCGGCCGAGCGCGGCCGGCCGCTCTTCGTGCTGTGGCTCGACGCGCATCCGGATTTCCACACGCTCGACACCACCGTCAGCGGCAACCTGCACGGCGTGCCGCTTGCCTATGCCAGTGGCCGGCCAGGCTTCAACGGCTATTTCCCGGACCTGCCCGTCGCCGTCGATCCCGCCCGCATCTGCGTCATGGGCCTGCGCAGCGTCGATCCGGCCGAGCGCCGGGCGCTGAACGAAGCGGGCGTGACCGTGCACGACATGCGCACCATCGACGAGCACGGCGTCGCGCCTTTGCTGCGCGCCTTCCTCGCCCTCGTCGAAAAGGCCAATGGCCTGCTGCATGTCAGCCTCGACGTCGACTTCCTCGACCCTTCGATCGCGCCGGCCGTCGGCACTACTGTGCCCGGCGGCGCCACTTTCCGCGAGGCGCATCTGGTGATGGAGATGCTGTCCGACAGCGGCCTGGTCTCCAGCCTCGATCTGGTCGAGCTCAACCCGTTCCTCGACGAGCGCGGCCGCACCGCCACGCTGATGGTCGACCTCACCGCCAGCCTGATGGGCCGCCGCATCATGGACCGCCCGACCCGCAGCCATTCCGGAAGCATTGCATGACCCAGCCTTCCCGCCTTGCCATCGTTCCCTTCGTCAGCGTCGACCGCATGATGAAGCTGGTGCTGACCATCGGCGTCGAGCGGTTCCTGACCGAGCTCGCCGCCTATATCGAGGAGGATTTCCGCCGCTGGGAGCTGTTCGACAAGACGCCGCGCATCGCCTCGCACAGCCATGACGGCGTCATCGAGCTGATGCCGACCAGCGACGGCAAGATGTACGGCTTCAAATATGTCAACGGCCATCCGAAAAACATGCGCGAGGGCCGCCAGACCGTCACCGCCTTCGGCGTGCTCGCCGATGTCGGCTCCGGCTATCCGATGCTGCTCACCGAAATGACCATCCTGACGGCGCTGCGCACCGCGGCGACCTCGGCTGTGGCGGCCAAATATCTGGCGCCCAAGGGCGCACGCTCGATGGCCATCATCGGCAATGGCGCCCAGTCGGAATTCCAGGCCGTCGCCTTCAAGGCGCTGCTCGGCATCGACCGGCTGCGGCTCTACGACATCGACCGCTCCGCTTCGGAAAAATGCGCCCGCAACCTCGCCGGCCAGGGCTTTGACATCACCATCTGCACGACCGGACAGGATGCGGTGGAAGGTGTCGACATCATCACCACGGTGACCGCCGACAAGCAGTACGCCACCATTCTCACCGACAACATGGTCGGCTCCGGCGTGCACATCAACGCGGTCGGCGGCGACTGCCCCGGCAAGACCGAACTCCACCGCGACATCCTGTTGCGCTCCGACATCTTCGTCGAATTTCCACCGCAGACGCGCATCGAGGGCGAGATCCAGCAGCTCGACGCCGACCATCCTGTGACCGAGCTGTGGCAGGTGATGACCGGCCAGGCAGAAGGCCGCAGGACGGCGGAACAGATCACGCTGTTCGATTCCGTCGGCTTTGCCACCGAAGATTTCTCGGCACTCCGCTACGTCCGCGACCAGCTCCAGGCCACCGGCCTCTATGAAGAGCTCGACCTGCTTGCCGACCCCGACGAGCCGCGCGACCTGTTCGGCATGCTGCTCCGGGCAGCGCTGCAGCCGGCCGCCTGAGGACAAGCAATTCCAGGAAAATTGTGAAGCGGTTTTCCGTCCGGAATTGCGTCAAAACAGACAGTAGAGCGGTATACCGCTCTACGCATCGCGGGCGGTCCGACGGCGTTTTGTTTGTTATGTCCGGATGGTAGATTTCACTGTCATTGCCAGGAGTCAGCATCCCCATGACAGAACGAACCACCATAGCCGCGTCATTGCCGGCAACCGCCGTCGTCCGCGTCTCGCGCGCCAGCTTCGACCCGAGCCGGTTCGCCGAGGTCGAGGCCGCAAGCAAGAAGACCGCGCAGTACATCATCCCGGCCATCAGACAGCTGCCGGGGCTGCTTCACTTTTATGCCGGCGCCTCGCCAAAGGGCTCGATCGTGCAAGTGAGTGTCTGGGACACTGACGAGCATGCGGCACAGTTGGACCATCTGAAGGAGATGGTCGTCGACGGCCGCCGGGATATGGAAGCAGCCGGCGTGACATTCACCCCGATTCTCAACCACCCGATCGACCGGACCTGGACCGTCTGACTACCCACGCAACGGTGCGCAGCTCTCCCGTTCGACGAGCACCGGCGTGAGCACTTCGCGGCGCGAATGCGCCGCCGGCTCGGCAACCCGCGCGAGTAGCAGGCTCACGGCCCTTGTGCCGATCTTCTCGACCGGTTGTGCGATCGTCGTCAGCGGCGGCCAGGTGGTGACGGCATAGGGTATGTCGTCGAAGCCGATCATCGACATGTCGTCGGGAACCCGCAATCCGCGCGCCCGCAGCACCGTCAGCGCGCCCATGGCCATCAGATCGTTGCAGGCAAACAGCGCCGTGATGCCGGGCGCCTGCGCCATCAGCCGTTCCATCGCCGTGCGGCCGCCGGCGAAGTGATAATCGGAATCGACCACGGCATTCGCCGGCAGGTCGAGCCCGGCTTCCTGCAGCGCCCTGGCGAAGCCGCGCAGGCGGGCCGGGCTGGAACTGGAATCGCGCGGGCCGCCGATGACGCCGATCTTCTCGTGGCCGAGCCCGACCAGATAGCGGCCGGCGAGATAGCCGCCATGATCGTGATCGACCAGCACGGAATCGACATTGACCGAATGGATCTCGCGGTCGAGCAGCACCGCCGGCACGCCAGGCAGCACGCTGGAGAACACCCGCGCATGGTCGGACGAGCCGGCAAAGATCAGCCCGTCGATCTGCTTGGCCATCAGCACCTGGAGGTAGCGCTCCTCCTTCTCAGCGCTGCCGTCGGAGTTGCACAGGATCACCGTATAGCCGGCGAGGAAGCCGGCATCCTCGATCTGGCGCGCCACGCTGGCGAAGAACGGGTTGGAATTGTCCGGCAGCAGCAGGCCGATGGTCTTGGTCTCGCCGCGCCTCAGGCTGCGGGCGAGCGTGTTGGGCCTGTAGCGCAGAGCGGCGATGGCCGAATGCACGCGCTCGGCCGTCTCCGGCTCGACATGGCGCGTGCGGTTCATCACATGCGAGACGGTTGCGACCGATACTCCGGCATGGCGCGCGACATCGGCAATCGTCGTCATCGATTATTCCTCTAGCGGATCACCCTTAGAAGCCGCTCCCGATAGGCGTCTAGGATGACGGCAAGCACAATGACAAGGCCTATCACAATCGGCTTGAAATTGTCGCCGACGCCGAGCAGCTGCAGTCCGGTCGACAGCACCTGCAGGATGCAGGCGCCGACCAGCGTGCCGATGATCGAGCCCTTGCCGCCGCTGAGGCTGGTGCCGCCGATGATGACGGCCGCAATCGCGTTGAGCTCGTAGCCGACGCCGGCGATCGGGCTGCCGATGTTGAGGCGCAACAGATAGACCATCGCCGCGATGCCGGCGGTCAGGCCGCTGATGGTGAAGGCAGCGATCTTGTAGAAATCCGGATTGTGGCCGGACAGCCGCACCGCCTCGTCATTGGTGCCGACGGCGAAGATCATGCGGCCGAACACGGTGAAGCGCAGCACGAACCAGCCGGCCGCGATCACCAGCACCGCGATCAGGAAGATCGACGGCAGGAAGCCGCCGATGATGAGATTGCCGAAATCGACGAAACTCTGCGGCAGGCCGGTGATGGTCGAATTGTCACTGACCACGCGGGCCGCGCCCGCCGCCATGTTGAGCATGCCGAGCGTGACGATGAAGGACGGGATCTTCCAGCGCGTCGAGATCCAGCCATTGAGGAAGCCGCAGACCGCTCCCGTGGCCATGCAGGCCAGCAGCGCCAGCAGGATCGCCACCCCCGGCGACAGGCTCTCGTCGATCATGACGGTGGCGCCGACCACCGTGCACAGCGCCAGCACCGAGCCGACCGAAAGGTCGATGCCGCCGGTGAGGATGACGAAGGTCATGCCGGCGGCCAGCACCGTGTTGATGGCGATCTGCACGAAGATCTTCAGCGCATTGCCCGACGTGGCGAAGTAGGGCGCCGTCGCCGAGAAGAACACGGTGATCAGCACCAGCGCCAGAAGCACGCCGGCATCGCGCACCAGAAAGCGCAGGAATTTCGCGCGGCCCGGGGAAACAGGCGCCGACACAGTCACTTGCGACGTCTCGCTCATGGTCGCACATACTCCTGATAGGCGAGCGACAGGATGTGCTCCTGGTCGAACGCGGCGCGCGGCACGTCGCCGACAATCTTGTTTTTGGAAAAGACGATGATGCGGTGGCACATGCCCATCAGCTCGGGCAGGTCGGACGACACCATGATGATGCCCTTTTTCGTCGCCGCAAGCATCCACAGCAGCTGGTAGATCTCGCGCCGCGCGCCGATGTCGACGCCACGCGTCGGCTCGTCGAGGATCAGCGTCGAGGTGCCCCTGAACAGCCACTTCGCCAGCACCACCTTTTGCTGGTTGCCGCCCGAGAGATTGCGCACCGCCTGCTCGATCGAGCTCGCCTTGACCCTGAGCTGGCCGACCAGATCGTTGGCGGCGGCAGCCTCCGCCCGGCGGTTGAGCAACCCGTTGCGCGAGACTTTGCCCAGATCGGTGATGGTGATGTTCTTGTCGACCGCCATGTCGAGCAGCAGGCCCTGCCCCTTGCGGTCTTCGGTGAGCAGGCTCAAGCCGTGCCGCACTGCATCCTTGGGCGCGGTGATCGCCACCGGCTTGCCGTCGATCTCGACCACGCCGTCTAGTTTCGGATCGGCCCCGAACAGCGCCCGCATGGCCTCGGTGCGGCCGCTGCCGACCAGCCCGGCAACGCCGAGGATCTCACCATGGCGGACGGCGAAGGAGATGGCAGGGGTCTCGGTGCTGCGTTTGAGATTGGCGACGCTGAGCGCGACCGTGCCCGGCACGATCGAAGCATCGAAGCCGTACTCGTCGGCAATGTCGCGGCCGATCATCATGCGCACCAGGTCCGGCACGGTGAGGCCCTGCAGGGCGCGGGTCGCGACCAGTTTTCCGTTGCGCAGCACCGTCACCCGGTCGCCGATCTCGAACACCTCGTGCAGGCGGTGCGAGATGTAGATGATGGTGACGCCCTTGGCTTTCAGCCGCTTGATGATGGCAAACAGCCGCTCGATCTCCGGCGGCGTCAGCGTCGCCGTCGGCTCATCGAGGACAAGCAGCTTTGAGTCATTGCTCAGCGCCTTGGCGATCTCGACCAGCTGCATCTGCGCCACGCCGAGCGCCTCGACGCGGGTGCGCGGGTCGATGTCGAGGCCGACCTCGTTCAACAGCGCCACGGCGCGGCTGTTGAGCGCCTTGCCGTCGACGATGCCGAAAGCGCGCCGCGGCAGGTTTTCCAGCATCAGGTTCTCGGCGATGCTGAGATAGGGCAAAAGGTTGAGTTCCTGATGCACGATGCGGATGCCGCTGAGCTGCGCATCATGCGGCGTTTTCGGCCGATAGGGCTGGCCATTGAAGGCGATCGAGCCGGAGTCCGGCTGATAGATTCCGGCCAAGAGCTTGATCAGCGTCGACTTGCCGGCGCCATTCTCGCCCAGAATGATGTGGGTTTCGCCGCGCGCGATCGACAGCGACACCTCGCTCAGCGCGACGGCGCCGGGAAAGATCTTTCCGACCCCTTCAAGGGAGAGAATCGCATCCATGGGCAGCGGAATCCTAAACTGCGCTCGTCCGCGGCGAAAGCGGCGCGGGCGCGTCGCCATCGCCGCCGACAGTTTGCCGGCGGCGATGATGAGACAAGCGGAAACGCCGGAGGGAGTACCGGCGCCTTCGTTCGCCTCAGCCGGTGATCAGCTTGATGTCGGTCTTGACCCAGCCGGAAAATTTCTCGCCGGCCATTTCGCGCAGGCCGTAGTCGATGCCCATGGCGGCCATCTGCGCGCCATACTGCTCCACCGTTGCGAGCATCTTGCCCGCCTTGAGCAGCGGGCCGACGGCCGGGATGTTGTCGAAGCCGACAACCTTGATCTGGCCCGACTTGCCGGCCGCGTCGAGCGCCTTGACGACACCGAGCGCCATCGAATCGTTGGCCGCCATCACACCCTGTATGTCCTGGTACTGGGTGAGGAAGTTGGTCATCAACGTGTTGGCTTCCTCGGTCTCCCAATGCGCCGTCTTGGAGTCGAGCAGCTCGAGGCCGTTCTCCTTGACCGCGTCGTCGAAGCCGAGCTTGCGCTCCTTGGCATTGTCGGCTTCCGGATTGCCTTCGAGGATGACCACCTTGCCGCCCTTGCCCAGCGCCTTGCCCAGCGCATCGCCGGCAAGCTTGGCGCCGCCGCGATTGTCCGGACCGAAGAAGGCGAGGTCGATGCCGGCCTTCTTCTTGGCTTCGGTGTCGAGCGCGACGTCGATGTTGATGACCTTGATGCCGGCCTGCAGCGCCTTGGCGATCGGCGTCACCATGGCCTTCGAATCGGCCGGCGCGACGACGATGATGTTGTAGTTCTGGGTGATGAAGTTCTCGATGGCGTCGACCTGGGCGGCGAAGTCGCGCTCGTCCTTCATGCCGACGGCGGCGAAGTCGAACTTGTCCTTGTTCTTGGCGGCATACTCCTCGGCGCCGGCCTGCATCTGCTTGAAGAACTCATTGGCGAGCGACTTCATGACCAGTCCGACCTTCGGCTTGTCGGCGGCAAAGACCGGCCCAAGCGGCAGCGCGAGTGCGCCCGCGGCCATGGCGCTGGTCATCAGGAACTGGCGGCGCGAGAACGAGCCGAGCCCGTCCGTAATTGTTTTCTTGCTCATGGTTTCCTCCTCTGTGATCTCTAGTAATCGGTTACGTAACCGATTACGCCGCAGGTTAGTGCTTGGCTTTGCCAGGTGTCAATATCGGCGGCGGCAACTTCCAGCGCCGTCGCTGGCGCACCTTGGCTCGGGCCGCAACGCGTCCGTCTCGATAGGCCAAAACGCCACCGGCCGACGCATCGATCGCATTCTCGCCGCCGCCGCAGCGCTATATCGTTCTCAATACCTGGTGATTCCCGGTCTAGTGATTCCCGAGCAGACAGGAAGCCTTCATGCATGGCCTGACGCCCATACTTTCCACTGTGGCCGCCTCGTTCCTCGCCTCCTTCGTCGAAGTGGTCGAGGCCTTCACCATCGTGCTGGCGGTCGGCGTCACCCGCAGCTGGCGGCCGGCGATGACGGGCGCCGCCCTGGCGCTGGCGCTGCTGGCGGCTTTGGTGCTGGCCTTCGGACCGTTGCTGGCGCTGGTTCCCATTATGGTGCTGCAGTTCGTCGTCGGCGTGCTCCTGATCCTGTTTGGCATGCGTTGGCTGAGAAAAGCCATTTTGCGCAGTGTCGGCGTCATCGCCCTGCATGACGAGGACGCGGCCTTCTCCAAGGAAACCGCCGCCTTGCAGCAGCAGTCCAATGACCGCCGCGCCGATTACCTGGCCGGGCTCGCGGCTTTCAAGGCGGTGCTACTCGAAGGTGTCGAGGTGGTGTTCATCGTCATTGCCGTGGGTGCCGCGCATGCGCAGACCTTCTATGCCGCTCTTGGCGCGCTGGCAGCGTTTATCCTGGTAACGATCATCGGCCTCGCGGTGCACCGTCCGCTGGCGCGGGTGCCGGAGAATGCGCTCAAATTCGCCGTCGGCCTGATGTTGACCAGCTTCGGCATTTTCTGGACCGGCGAAGGGCTTGGCGCCGACTGGCCGGGCGCCGATCTGGCGCTGCTGGCCATCTTCGCCGTCATCGCCGTCGCGTCCTTCGCCATCGTGCGCTGGTTGCGCGACACCAAGGCTGCACAAGGAGCTGCCCGATGACCATCATCCGCCTCATCCTGAAGGAGCTCGTTGGCATGTTCATCGACGACGGCAGTCTGGCGACGCTGGCGTTGCTGCTGATCGTGGCGATCACCGCGGCGGTGAAGCTGCTGACGCTGCCGCCGCTCGCCGGCGGCATCCTGCTTCTGGCGGGCTGCCTTGTCATTCTGCTCTACAGCGTGCGCCGCGCGACGCGGCGTTCCGGTCAGTAGAGGGTGAAAAACACCGGCAGCACGCCGCTGTTCCGCAACAGCTCGATCATCTCGATGGCCGGGAACAGCGCCAGGAAATAGAGCCCGTCGACGAAAGTCCGCCGCAACGCCTTGGTCGAGAATTGGCGTTCGGCCTGGTCGTGAAACAGCAGCGGGTTCGGCCAGAATGGCGGCGTGCGCTCGGCATAGGCGCTGTAGGCGGGACCGAACTTTCCAAACAGGAACTCGGCCTCCTTGCGCGCCGTCACCCGGAACACCAGGTAGCTCGCCAGAGCGAGCGCCGCCGCCACCAGCACCGAGCCATACATCAACCCGATGCCCGCGGCGCCGACCGTGGAAAAGAAATAGAGCGGATTCCGGCTCATCGAGAACGGGCCGATGGTGACCAGCTCGTCGTTCTTCCTGCCGCCGACATAGAGAATGCTCCACAGCCGGCCGAGGAAGCAGACCAGCACGAAGCCGATACCCAGCGTTTCGATGTATTCGTGCCCCTCCGAGCCTTCGACGAAAAAGGGCTTGGCGAACAGCAGCGGCGCAATGGCGAGGACTGCGGCGACTTGTACAACGATGAGGCGCTTGTGCTGGTCGAACGCCTTCGCCGCCGGCTTGGGGGGAGCGTAGCTCATCGTAGTTCCTGCTCTCCGGCAGGGCCTATCGCGCCGGTGTCTCGCCACCCACTAGCGCTTCAGTGCGGCGATGGCGAGGCGACCGACAGGGATTTTGGCCATTCTTACGAATTTGTAAGCGGGCGGACAGATGGCGGCGAGGTCATGGAACCGCTGCTGGGCTTTTTCGGCTCGTAAAACCTGATGGTCCGGCATGGCTGCGCGGAACCGACTATTCCAGGAAAAAGTTTGAAGCCGCTTTTCGGCCGGAATTGCGCCAAAACAGGGCGTTAGAGGATCGCCGGGGCGGTCAACCAGCGATCGGAACAACGATGCGACTTCTGCTTGTCGAGGATGACCCCCGGACCGCCGACTATGTCGTCAAGGGCCTGAGCGAGGCCGGCCATGTCTGTGACCTGCTGCGCGATGGCCGCGACGGGCTGTTTGCCGCGACGCGCGATGCCTATGACGTGATCGTCGCCGACCGCATGCTGCCTGGCCTCGACGGCCTGTCGATGATCAAGGCGGTGCGCGCGGCTGGCGTGCGCACGCCGGCTATCTTTCTGACCTCGGTCGGCGGTGTCGACGACCGCGTCGAGGGGCTCGAGGCCGGCGGCGACGATTATCTGGTCAAGCCTTTCGCCTTTTCCGAACTGCTTGCCCGTATCAACGCGCTCGGCCGCCGCCCGGCGGCGCAGGAGCAGAAGACCACGCTGCGCATCGCCGATCTCGAAATGGACCTGATCATGCGCCGCGTGACCCGGCAGGGCCAGACCATAGACCTGCAGCCCCGGGAATTCAGCCTGCTCGAAGTGCTGATGCGCGGCGAAGGCCGTGTGATCACCCGCACCATGCTGCTCGAACGTGTCTGGGATTTCCATTTCGATCCCAAGACCAGCGTCGTCGAGACCCATATCAGTCGGCTACGGGCCAAGGTCGACAAGCCTTTCGACGTGTCGCTCATCCACACCGTGCGCAACACCGGCTACAGCCTGCATGCGCCGAGTTGAATGGGCCAAGCTCGATCGCATCTCGCACGTCCGACCGGCTGTCCGTATATAAGCAAAATGTCGATGCTGGACTCTGCAAAGCGATGGGCGCGCGGCATTAAGCGCGACACGGTGGCATTGTGGCTTGCCGCTCGCGATTCTCGTGTGCCTTGGTATGCAAAGGCCGCTGCCGGAGCGGTTGCAGCCTATGCTCTCAGCCCTATCGACCTCATTCCTGATTTTATCCCTGTCATCGGCTATCTGGATGATCTGCTGATCGTCCCGCTCGGCATCATGCTTGCGGTCAAGCTGGTGCCAGCCGGTCTCATGCAGGAATTCCGTGATGCGGCCACGCGCCGCGCCAGGCCGGTTGGCAAGGCCGGACTGGTCTTCATGATTGCTGTCTGGATATTGGCGGCGCTGGCGCTATGGCTGTTCTGGCCGAAGTCCGCCTGAAGCGATGAAGGAAACAAGCGCCAACCTGCTGCGCAGCACGCCGTTCCGGCTGGCGCTCACCTTTGCCTTGCTGTTCGTGCTCGCCTTCATTCTGTCCGGCGCCATCGTCTACCAGCTGATGAGCGCCGATCTTGCCGAGCGGTTGGACGAGGGGATCAAGGAGACCTATTCCGTCGTCGCGGTCACCTATTCGCAAAGCGACCAGGAGGATCTGGTCCTGGCGGTCGACAGCCATGCCGCCCTCAGTCCCGAAAAGGAGCAGCTGTTTTCGCTGACCGACGGCAATGGCAATCGCCTGGCCGGGAATTTCACCGCGACCGACCTTCCCGACGGCTTTTCGGATTTTGCCGCTTCCCTGCCGGGCGTGGCGCCCGGCACCCTATACCGCGCCTGGTCCGGTTCGGTCGGCCCAAACAGCCTGACCGTTGCCTTCTCGCTCTCCGAAACCGAGGAGCTGGAGAGAATCGTGCTGATGAGCTTCGGCTGGGCAACCTTGATCATTTCCGGCCTTGGGGTGGCCGGCGGCGCCTTGCTGGCGTCGCGGGTGCAACGCCGCCTCGACGGCATTGCCGCCACCATGGACGATGTCTCCAACGGCCGGCTCGACGCCCGCATTCCGCTGCTTGGCAATGGCGACGACATTGACGGCGTCTCCTCGCAGGTGAACACCGCGCTGGAACGGCTGTCATCCCTTGTCGACGGCATGCGCCAAGTCAGCGCCGACATCGCGCACGATCTGAAGACGCCGCTCAACCGGTTGCAAATGATTCTCGAGGCCGCCGCCGACAAGACCGCGCGGGGCGAAGCCGTTGCAGACGAGATGGCGGAGGCACGCGAAGAAAGCCTGCAGATCAACGAGACCTTCGATGCGCTGTTGCGCATTGCCCAGATCGAGGCCGGCGCCCGCAAGGCGCGCTTTGTCGATCTCGACCTCAACGGCGTCGTCGAGAGCATCGGCGAGATCTATGCCGAAGTCGCCGAGGATGACGGCAAGTCGCTGTCGGCGGAGATTTCGCAAGACAGCCGATACCTGGTCCACGGCGATCGCGACCTGCTGACGCAATTGTTCGCCAATCTGGTGGAAAACGCGCTGCGGCATTGCCCGAAGGCCACGACTATCCGGCTATCCGTGACGCGGCGGGCCGACCGCATCGTGGCTGAGGTCGCGGACAATGGCCCTGGCATACCTGCCGAAGAGCGCGAAAAAGTGTTCCAGCGGCTCTACCGGCTGGACACCAGCCGCACCACGCCCGGCAGCGGGCTGGGCTTAAGCCTCGTGCGGGCCATCGCCGACCTGCATGGGGCATCGATCTCACTCGAGGATCGCCATCCCGGCCTGGGGGTGATTGTCGGTTTCCCGGCAGCAAAGGCATCATCGGCCTCGTCGACTGCCTAGATCCTCACGTCACACCAGGGCGTCCCACTCCGGCGCCCTGTGTGATGATGGAGTCCATGACGGTGTCCTTTCGCGGATGGTGCCGCCACGCTGCTCCGGAAGTGGCGAGCCGTGATCGTGTCAGGCGGCTGCTTTGCCCCTGCTCGCCATGATGAGTTCCGCGATAACGCTGTCGAGCGTCGTCACCCCTTTGACCGCCGATCGACCGTACTCGCTGAACTCGATCCATCCCTCGTTGAAGCCGTCGAGCATGCGCATCCGGGGCAATGGATTCCGCATTCCCTGGGTGCGAAAAATGTGCTCCCAGCTCTCGCGGGCCACCGTCTCGACCCGGACCGTGCGCTCCAGTGCGGTGGTAAAGGCGCGGGCGATGTCGTTTGGCGACACGCGCGCGGGCCCCTCCAGCTCGACGACCCGCGTCCCGCTCCACTCCTCCTGGAGCAGCGCGGCCGCCAACCGCCCGACATCTTGCGTCGCAACCATCGGCAACGGCCTGTCGGCCGGCTGCAGGAAGCTGCGCAGCACGCCTTCGTCGCGCGCCGAGGGAATGTCCCAGAGCGCATTCTCCAGGAACCAGGCAGGCCTCAGGAAGGTGACCGGAAGGCCGATCTCTTCCAGCGACTGTTCCATCAGCGTGCGCTGGGTCAGCAGGTTTTCGTGCGGCGCATCCGCGCCGATGGTCGACAGGCAGACGACCTTGCCGGGGCGGGCCTTGGCCAGGGCCGCCGTCACGGCCGCGATGACACGCCTGGCCTCGGGAAAGCCAGGCTCCGGGTCGAACTCGGAGGGCGGCAGGATGAAGACGCCCGCGGCACCCGTAAAGGCTGACGTCAGGCTTGCCGCGTCCTCCATCTCGGCGAGGGCGATGTCGCAGCCCAGGTCTCGCCACTCATTCGCCTTGGCCGCGTCGCGCAGAACGGCGCGGACGGGCTGTCCTTCGGCCGGAAGGCTGCGCGCCAGCGCACCGCCGACCTTGCCGGTAATGCCGGTGATTGCATACATGATGGGTCTCCCGAAAGTTGATGTTTTCGCTTTGGCTCAGGCGAGCCCGGCATAGAGGCCGCGCTCGAATTCGCCGTAGAGCGCGACGACACGCTCGTCGTGGAAGGGCAGGACCTGGGTGAAGAGCGCGCCGGCGACTTGGCTCACCGGGTCGAGCCAGAAGTAGCAATTGAGCAGGCCGGCCCAAGAGATGCTGCCGGCGGAGCGTCCGTTCAGTCCGGGCTGCATATTGATGTCGAAGGACAGACCCCATTTGTGCTGCTGTCCCGGAAACTGGTCGAAGCTGCGGGAATAGGCGGGCTGTGCCGAGCGCATCTCCTGGACGTTCAGATCGCCGATCTGGTTCTGCATCATCATGGCGACCGTCTCCGGCCGCAGGATGCGGACGCCATGCAGCGCGCCGCCGTTGAGCAGCGCCTGCAGGAAGGCCATGTAGTCGCGCGGGGTCGAGAAGGCGCCACCACCACCCATGAAGAACTCCGGCCGTTGCGGCATCTCGAAGGGTGCCGGCTCGAGCCCGCCATCGGCGCGGCGGCTGTGGAAGGTGGCGACACGCCGCTTCTGCCCGCTGCCGATCAGGAAGCCTGAATCCTTCATTCCGAGCGGGACGAAGATGTTCTCGCGGAAATACACCTCGAGCGACTGGTCCGACACCGCCTCGACCAGCTTGCCGACCCAGTCCATGCTGATGCCGTATTCCCACCGCTCGCCGGGCTCGAACTCGAGCGGTGCCGTAAAGGCGGCGTTCTTGCAGGTCGCGATGTCGGGCATTCCCGTCACCTTCTCGCAGCGGGTCAGGGCCTCGCTCCAGATCGAGTAGGTAAAGCCGGAGGTATGCGTCATGAGATGACGAACCTTGATCGCGCCCTTTGCCGGTCGCAAACGCGGCGTTCCATCCTCGGCGAAGCCCTCGAGGACCTGTGGGTTGGCCAGTTCAGGCAGGTATTTCGCCGCGTCGTTGTCCAGGTGCAGGCGGCCCTGCTCGATCAGCTGCATGCACGCCGTCGCCGTGAAGGCCTTGGTCATCGACAGCAGCCAGAACACCGTGTCGAACGTCATCGGCGTGCCCGCCGCGACGTTGGCCTTGCCGAATGCGCCTTCGTAGACCACGCCCTTCGGCGTCGCCGCGACGGCAATGACACCAGCCACGTCGTTTCGCGCAACGCCTTCGCGCAAGGCGGCGTCAATGGCCTTGAATCGCGCCGGCGGGCCGGCGGGCGTTGTCTTGGCCAAGGCAGGGCTGACCGCATCCAGAGCCAGGATGGCTCCCAGCATTCCGCCGCGCTGAAGCATGGTTCTGCGTGTGAGGTCGTTCATGGCTGTCTCCTTCCGGATCGAAACAAACACGGCTTGCTCGGCCGCTCGCGGTGACCTCGTCGTTGTAAACCGCACCCAGGCGTGATTCTCGCGCATTAAAGTCAGTGCTATAGTGACTCAAACTCACCGCTCTCGATCGCCGGATGAGGTGCTGGGGCAACCGCTGGAGCGCAAAAGGAGATCGAATGGCTTTCGACACGCGGCTGCTAACCGGCGTCGGCGTCCTCGCAGCGGTGACCGAGGCCGGGAATTTCGCCCGAGCCGCGGAGATGCTCGGCCTGACGCCGTCCGCGGTCAGCCGGGCCGTCGCGCGTTTGGAGGCGCGGGTTGGCGTGCGGCTGTTCGACCGCAATCCGCGCGGGGTCAGCCTCACCGAGGAAGGACGCCGCTTCCACGCGCAAGTGGTGCCGCTTCTTGCCGGCCTGGATGAGGCGGCCGCCGAGGCCGCGGGCGCTGCGGCGGTCGTGCGCGGCCGGCTGCGCGTCTCGGTGGATCCGTGGTTCGCGCGCATGGTGCTGGCACCAAAGCTGCAGCAGTTCCTGGCCCGCTACCCCTTGCTGTCGGTCGATTTCTCCACCAGCAACTACCGTGAGGAGATGATGGCTGGCGTGGATGTGGCGGTGCGCTTCGGCCCGCCCGATGCGTCATCCCTCATCGTGCGCAAGCTGCTGGAGACCCGTGTCCTGACGGTCGCCGCGCCGGTCTATCTCGAAAAGCACGGCGAACCGCGTTCGCCATACGACCTCGTTCACCACGAAACGATCCTCTTCCGGGATCCGCAGACCGGCCTGCCGTTTGCCTGGGAGTTCCAGCGGGGCGCAGAGGTCAACGAAGTCAAGGTCTCCAGCCGCCTGGTCATGGATGACCCGTCGGCCGCCATGGCTGCCTGCCTGGCCGGTCAAGGCATTTTCCAGAGCCTCGCGATCGGCCTGGCGCCCTTCCTGTCACGAGGCGAGCTTGTTCAAATCCTGCCGGAATGGTCGGAGGAACGCTTTCCGCTTTATGCCTATCATCCCTCGCGCCACCTGCCGCCGGCCAAGGTCCGTGCGCTTCTGGACTTTATCCAGGAGATTGCAGCCCAGGCGTGATTCCGGGATCGTTCGGCTATTTGACGCCGCCCCGGCGAAAATCCGAGGGCGACATGCCGGCCAGCTTTCGGAACGATTTGTTGAAGGCGCTGAGCGAGCCGAAGCCTGAATCCATGGCGACGCGCAGCACATTGGCGTCTTCATGCATCAAAAGCGCCTGCGCGTAGCTCAGCCGCAAGAGATTCATATATTCGTTGAGCGTCATGCCGGTCGACTTCTTGAAGATGCTCATGGCGTATTTCGGATGGATGTCGGCCGCCGCCGCTATGTCGACGCAGTCTATGTCGTAGAGGAAATTCTCGGCGATGAAGTCGCACATTCGCCCGACATTGCGCAGCGATTGCTGGTCGAACGGGCCGCCGGTTTCCTGGCTGGCGGTTTCCGGCACCAGCCGGTAGGGCTCGAACCGCACCCGCTCCAGCCGCAGCAGCAGCTCATTCACCGCGTGCTCGGTAATCGCCGGATCGCCCGAGCGGAAATAGCGGTTCCAACGCTCGAAATTGTGATGGTCCGCCGGGTCGGTGGCCGATGTCACCAGCGTGGCGCCCGTCATCAGCCGGTGGCGGATGTCCGTCGGCAGATGCAGGCGGAAGAAATGCACCAGCGGCAGATGCGCGCCGGCATAGATGGCGTCGTCGGAGAGATCGTCCATCTGGTGCGGCAGCCCGCCCCAGAACAGGCACATGTCACCGGCCGACAGCGAAATCTCGTGCTCGGCCATGCGGTAATGCACGCTGCCACGAACGATGAAATTGACCTCGACCTGGGCATGCCAATGCGGCTTGAGCATCACCAGCGGGTGATTGTGGAACATCTGCAAGGCCATCGGCAGGCCTTCGACGCTGCTGGCGCCAGGCTGGTAAAACGGCCGTTCCGGCATCTTACTTTCCGCCCATTCTTTATTCCCGTTGTCGGGGACAAGCCTTCCGCGCTGCTTAGTTTAGCCATGCTCGCGAAGAGAGAGCAAATGAAATGGGAGGATTTCAATGCGCACGACACTGATCTGTGCCGCGCTGGCGCTTGGCTTGGGCTCAGGCCCGGCCCTGGCGCAGTCTGGCGAAATCACGATCTGGAGCTGGAACATCGCCGCTTCGTCGCTGAAGTCGACGATCGCCGGCTTCAACAAGCAATATCCCGACGTCAAGGTCACCGTTCAGGACCTCGGCAACCAGCCGACCTATGACAAGTCGATCGCCGGCTGTGCCGCCGGCGGCGTCGGCCTGCCGGATATCGTCTCGATCGAAAATGGCGAGGCCGAGAACTACTGGAGCCAGTTCCCCGACTGTTTCGTCGATTTGCACACGCTGGGCTACAGCGCAGACGACCAGAAGAAATTCCCCGATTTCAAGCGCACCGAACTGGAAGTGGGCGACAAGGCCTATGCCATGCCGTGGGATTCCGGCCCGGTCGCCGCCTTCTACCGTCGTGATTTCTACGAGAAGGCCGGCGTCGATCCGGCCTCGATCAAGACCTGGGACGATTTCATTGCCGCCGGCAAGAAGATCCAGGCCGCCAATCCCGGCGTCACCATGACCAATGCCGATTTCAACGGCGACACCGAATTCTTCCGCATGATCTCCAACGAGCAGGGTTGCGGTTATTTCGCCGAGGACGGGCAGTCGATCACCGTCAACCAGCCGAAATGCGTCGATACGCTGGCCAAAATCAAGGACATGAAGGACGCCGGCATCATGTCGTCGGCCGACTGGGGCACCAAGATCACCAACAACACCGCCGGCACCGTCGCCACCCAGATCTATGGCGGCTGGTATGAGGGCACCATCCGCACCGAATCGGCCGGCGAAAACGGCAAATGGGGCGTATACCCGATGCCGAGCCTGACGGCCGACGGCCCGCGCGCCGCCAATCTCGGCGGCTCGTCGCTCGCCATCACCTCGGCCTCGAAGAACAAGGAAGCCGCCTACGCCTATCTGAAATACACGCTGGAGACGAATGAGGGCCAGATCACCATGCTGAAGGAGTTCGGCCTGGTGCCGTCGCTGATCTCGGCGCTCGACGACCCCTATGTCTCTGAAGGCCTGCCCTATTGGGGCGGCCAGGCGGTGTGGAAGGACATTCTGGCGACGCTGCCCAAAGTGGTGCCGAGCCGCGGCACCCCGTTCCAGAGCGACGCCGAAATCATCATGCGCGCGGTGCAGACCAAATATCTGGGCGGCGGTTATCCCGACGCCAAGGCAGCGCTGGACGACGCCGCCAGCCAGATCGCGGCAGCGACTGGATTGCCGATAAAGTGACGAAGGCGGAGATGTTGGCGGGTCAGATATATAGGGCAACTTGCCGGACTGTTGGCGCTGCCCCTCACCTGCCTGCCGGCATCCTCTCCCCGTATAGTGACGGGGAGAGGGACGCTCTCGCCGAACATTTCGCCAATCGCTAGCGTTGCAGGAAGAGCACCAAGGCTGCGGCCAGCCCCTTCTCCCCGTCACTAATACGGGGAGAAGGTCCCGGCAGGGGGATGAGGGGCGGCGCCAAGCCTTAATAATTGAACGCCGGCTAACAACAAGCCGGATATCAACCGGGAAAGCGGAAGGAGGAGGAACATGCGCTATCAGAACGCCACCGCGTATCGCTTCCTCACACCCTACCTGCTGATCTTCGCCATCTTCTGGGTGTGGCCGATCATCTCCTCGTTCATGATCTCGTTCCAGGCGACGCGCACCGTGCCGTGGCGTTTTGCGCCGACCTTCAACTGGGGCCGGCTGATCGGCGACCCCGCTTTCTTCAACGCGCTGAAGAACACACTGCTCATCCTCGTCATCCAGGTACCGGTGATGATCTCGCTGGCCATCGTCATGGCGGTGCTGCTGAACTCGCCGCTGTTGAAAGCGCGCGGCCTCTACCGCTTCGCCTTCTTCGCACCGGTCGTGGTCGGCGAGGTCGCCTACTCCGCGGTGTTCCGGCTGATGTTCAATCTCGATTTCGGCATCATCAACAAGCTGCTCGCCAGCGTCGGCCTGGCCAAGATCGACTGGTTCTCCAATGTGACGCCGGCCATGGCGCTGATCATGATCGCGGTGACCTGGCGCTGGGCCGGCTACAACGCCATCATCCTGCTCGCCGGCCTGCAATCGATCCCCGAGGATGTCTATGAGGCGGCGACGCTCGACCGCGTCAGCAAGGTCAAACAATTCTTCTACATCACACTGCCGCTGCTCAAGCCGGTCATCGTCTTTTGCGCCGTGCTGTCGATCATCGGCACCATGCAGCTCTTCACCGAGCCGTTCCTGATCACCGAGCGCGGCGGCCCGGGCGGCGGCACCGAGACGCTCGGCCTGCTGCTCTACCGCCAGGGGTTCCGCTCGCTCAATTTCGGCTATGCCTCGGCCGTCGCCTACACCATGGCGGGCTTGGCCATCGCCATCACGCTGGTGCAGCTGTGGCTGACGAGAGAGCCGAAATGAGAGGGGAGCCGAAATGAGCTCGCTCTCGCAACGCCGGCTCGGCCGCAGCCTGCTGCTGCATCTGTTCCTGACGCCGCTGGCGGTGATCTGGCTGTTTCCGCTGTGGATGATGATTGTCTTCTCAACCATGCCCGACAACGGCATCTTCAGTCCCGGCATCGAGCTCTTGCCGCACGACAATTTCCTCGCAAACTTCCACAATCTGCAGCGCGACACCGACTTTGTCGGCGCCATCGGCATTTCGGTCTCGGTGGCGGTGACCTACACCGTGCTGTCGGTGCTGCTGACCTCGATGGCTGGCTGGGCGCTGGCGCGCTACCATTTCGTCGGCAAAGGTTTTGTCGTCGCCATCATTCTCGGCACCATCACGCTGCCTTACGCGGTGGTGCTGATCCCGCAATTCATCATGGTGGCGCGCGACTTCCAGCTCGCCAACACCTGGGTGGCGCTGATCGTGCCGCCTTTGTTCAATTCGCTCGGCGTTCTGTTCATGCGCCAGGCCTTCTCGATGATGCCGCACGATCTGTTCGACGCCGCCCGCGTGGAAGGCGTCAAGGAATGGCGCATCTTCCTGTTCGTCGCACTGCCTTTGGCGCGGCCGATGCTGGCGGCACTGGCCATCATTCTGTTCCTCGCCTCTTGGAACAATTACCTTTGGCCGCTGCTGATCAACAGCCAGCCCGGCGCGATGACAGCACCGGTGGCGCTCGGCACGCTGATCGGCCTGACCAAGGTCTCCTGGGGCGGCCTGATGGTCGGCGCCGTCATGCTGACCGTGCCGATGCTCGTCGTCTTCGTGCTGCTGCAGCGCCACTTCATCGCCGGCATTGCCGCCGGCGCCGTGAAATAGGGACAACAGCGATATGGCGGCAGTCACCCTCACCAACGTCATCAAGCGCTTCGGCGTCTATGAGATCATCCATGGCGCCAACATCGATATCGCCGACGGCGAGTTCGTCGTCTTTGTCGGCCCGTCCGGCTGCGGCAAGTCGACCTTGCTCAGGATGATCGCCGGGCTGGAGGACATCAGCGGCGGCGAGATCGCCATTGGCGGCAAGGTGATGAACGATGTCGAGCCGGCCGACCGCGGCATCGCCATGGTGTTCCAGTCCTACGCGCTCTACCCGCACATGACGGTGGGGCAGAATCTGAGCTTTGGCCTCAGAATGACCGGCAACCCGAAGGAGGACACCGATCGGCGGGTGAAACGGGCCTCCGAGATCCTGCGCATCAGCGAGCTGATGGCGCGGCGGCCCAAGCAACTCTCCGGCGGCCAGCGCCAGCGTGTCGCCATCGGCCGCGCCATTGTGCGCGAACCGCAAGTGTTCCTGTTCGACGAGCCGCTGAGCAATCTCGACGCCGAGCTCAGGGTCCAGATGCGGGTCGAGATCTCGCGCCTGCACAAGGAGCTTGGCACGACGATGATCTACGTCACCCACGATCAGACCGAAGCGATGACGCTGGCCGACCGGATCGTGGTGCTGCGCGGCGGCCATGTCGAGCAGATCGGCCGGCCGCTCGATCTCTACGACAATCCCGACAACCAGTTTGTCGCCGGCTTTGTCGGTTCGCCGAAGATGAATTTCATCAAGGGTCGCGTCGTCGGCCGCAACACGGGAAGCGTCACCGTCGAGCTGGTGGGTGAGGAAAAGGCCCGTATCATGCAGCCGCTGGCCGGCGGCGTGCCGGAAACCGGAGCCAAGGTCATCGTCGGCGTGCGGCCCGAACATTTCGGCAATGCCGGCGAAGGCGACGCCGACCTCACCGTCGGCATCGACGTGGTCGAGCATCTCGGCGGCACCAGCTTCATCTACGCCAGGACCGCCCATGGCGAGGACCTGGTGATCCAGCGCGACGCGGCGAAGGTCCCCGAAACCTCCGAGATCACCGTGTCCATCCGCAAATCCTATCTGTTCGATGAAAACGGCCAGCGTCTGCGCTGAGCCCTTCAAGCCTTTCCAAGGAGAATGACCATGACTTCAACCGCGCCCATCCGTTGGGGAATCCTTGGGCCGGGCGACATCGCCAAAGCCTTTGCCGGCGGCGTGGCCGGATCACGCACCGGCACGCTGGCAGCGCTCGGCGCCCGCAACCCCGGCAAGGAGGGCTTAGCCCAGACATTTCCCGGCGCCCGCATCCTCGACGGCTATCAGGCGCTGCTCGACGACCCCGATATCGACGCCGTCTACATCGCCATCCCGCATCCCGGCCACGCCGAATGGGCGATCAAGGCGGCGGAAGCTGGCAAACACGTTCTGTGCGAAAAGCCGCTGGCGCTGACCGCCTTCGAGGCCGAGGCCATGATCCATGCCGCGCGCAAGGCCGGCACCTTTCTTGGCGAGGCCTTCATGTACCGGCTGCACCCGCAGACGCTGAAGCTGGTCGAGCTGATCAAGTCCGGCGTCATCGGCGAGGTCAGGATGATCAAGTCGAGCTTCGGCTTCGCCATGCCGGGCTTCATGCCGGAGCATCGGCTTTACGCCAACGACCTCGCCGGCGGCGGCATTCTCGACGTCGGCGGCTATCCCGTCTCGATGGCTCGGCTGATCGCCGGTGCCGCCACGGGCAAACCCTTCGCCGAACCCGACAAGGTCACAGGCGTCGCCCATCTCGGCCAGTCCGGCGTCGACGAATGGGCTTCGGCGCTGCTGCATTTTCCCGGCGGCATCGTCGCCGAGCTGTCCTGCAGCATCTCGCTCAACCAGGAGAATGTGTTGCGCATCCTCGGCACGAAAGGCCGCATCGAGGTGCCGGATTTCTGGTTCGCCGGTGGCAACCGTGATGTCGGTCGGGGCAAGATCGACGTGATCCACGCCGACGGCAGGCGCGAAACCATCAGCGTCAACGAGACCCACCATCTCTATTCCTTCGAGGTCGACGCCGCCGGTGACGCCATCCTCGCCGGTAAGCGGGAATTTGCCTGGCCAGGCATGGATTGGGCCGACAGCTTGGGAACGCTGCGCGTGCTGGACAGATGGCGCACTGCTGTCGGCCTGGAATACGAGATCGAAAAGCCGGCTAAGCGCATCAACACCATTGCCGGTCGGCCGCTGCGCACCGACGGCACCGCCATCGGCAAGCGCAAGATACCAGGCCTCTCGAAACCGGCCTCCGTGGTGGCGCTCGGCTTCGAGGATTTCCGCACCTTCTCCTCCGGCTCGATCCTGCTCGACGCCTTCTTCGAGGTCGGCGGCAATCTGTTCGACACCGGCTATGTCTACGGCGCCGGCTACACCGAGACGCTGCTTGGCCAGTGGCTGAAAAACCGTGGCGTGCGCGAACAGTCGGTGATCATCGCCAAGGGCGCACACTCGCCGCTCTGCTATCCCGATGTCATCGGCAAGCAGCTCGCCCAGTCGCTGGACCGGCTGCAGACCGACCATGTCGACATCTATTTCATGCACCGCGACAATCCCGATGTGCCGGTCGGCGAGTTCGTCGATGCCATGGATGCCGAGGCGAAAGCCGGCCGCATCCGCGGTCCGTTCGGCGGCTCCAACTGGACGATGGCGCGCATGGACGAGGCGATCGCTTATGCTGAGAGGACCGGCAAACAGAAGCCTGGCGCCCTTTCCAACAATTTCTCGCTGGCCGAGATGCTGGAGCCGATCTGGGCCGGCTGCATCACCTCATCCACCGACGACTGGAAGGCCTGGCTGACGAAAAGGCAGATGCCGAACTTCGCCTGGTCTAGCCAGGGCCGCGGCTTCTTTACCGACCGCGCCGGCCGCGACAAGCAGGACAATGAGGAACTGGTGCGGGTCTGGTATTCCGAGAAAAACTTCGCCCGCCGCGACCGCGCGATCGAGCTGGCGCAACGGCTGGGCAAAAGCCCGATCCATGTCGCGCTGGCTTATGTGCTGGCGCAGCCCTTCCCGTCCGTGCCGCTGATTGGCCCACGCACGCTGGACGAGCTGGAGGACAGTTTGAAGGCGCTGGATATCAGACTGTCGGCGGAGGATGTGGCGTGGCTGGATAATGGGCCGGAAAGGCGGAGGGCCTAGGGAGCCAGTTTGGAGATTGGCGGAAGCTGAGGCGACAGCTGATCTCCCCCCTTGCGGGGGAGATGCCTGGCAAGGCAGAGGGGGGCGCTGTCCCGCCAACCTATTGAATTGGTTCGCGCCAAACAAGAAGGCTAGGATGGCGATCGTTCACACCACTCTCTGGCCTGAAGGCCATCTCCCCCGCAAGGGGGGAGATCAGCAGGTCATGCGTCCCACTCACCGATCAATCCTTGTCGACAGAATAATCGACGACGACGTCCGCTCCACCCCGTCCATCGCCCCGATCTCGTCCAGCAGCGCGTCGAGATCCCTTATCGACGGCGCGTCGACGATGACGATCATGTCGAAATTGCCACTCACCGAATGCAGCGTCCTCACCGGCGGCAACGCCTGCAGCGCGCGCACCACCTTGTCGGCGAGTTTCGGCGTGACGGTGAGCAGCACATGCGCCCGCACCAGACCCTGCTCATAGTCGGGCGCCAGCCGCACACCATAGCCGGTGATGATGCCGCGCTGTTCCAGCCGCTCGATCCGGCTTTGCACTGTGGTGCGCGACACCCCGAGCTGGCGTGCCAGCTCGGCGGTCGAGGCTCGCGCATTGGCGCGCAGCAGGGAAAGCAGCTTTTGTTCGGCGTCGCTGAGCATTTCGACGATCCTTGTCGTCTTATCGTCCAAAGAGTGGGTTCGTTTCGAACAATTCCACGCTTACTTTCGCCAGGCAAGCTGCGATTCTCAAGGTCATGTCGCCCACCCCGCAGCGGTTCGGGCCAAAGGCTTTTGTGAGGGATCGAATCATGAAGAAAATCATCGTCGTCGGCGCCGGCAAGATCGGCTCCACCATTGCAGGCATGCTCGCCGACACCGGCGACTACAACGTCACCGTTGTCGACCGCGCGGCCACACAGCTTGCCGCGGCCGAACTCCCCGCCGGTGTCGAGGGGCTGGAGCTCGACATCACCGTTCCCGGTGCATTGGAAGCAGCCCTTGCCGGCGCCTTCGCCGTGCTGAGCGCCGCGCCTTTCCATCTCACCACCCGCATCGCCGAGGCGGCCGCCGCAACCGGCGTCCACTATCTCGATTTGACCGAGGATGTCGTCTCGACCCGCCGCGTCAAGGAACTGGCCAAGTCGGGCAAGAGCGCCTTCATTCCGCAATGCGGCCTGGCGCCGGGCTTCATCTCCATCGTCGCTAATGATCTCGCCAGCCGCTTCGATACGCTGGAAAGCGTGCGCATGCGCGTCGGCGCGCTGCCGCAATACCCGTCCAACGCGCTGAACTACAATCTGACCTGGAGCACCGACGGCGTCATCAATGAATATTGCGAGCCCTGTGAGGCGATCGTCGAGGCCGAGCTGATCGAAGTGCCGCCGCTGGAAGAGCGCGAGGAGTTCTCGCTCGACGGCGTCACCTATGAGGCCTTCAACACCTCGGGCGGGCTCGGCACCTTGGCCGAGACGCTGAAGGGCAAGGTGCGCACGCTGAACTACCGCACCATCCGCTATCCCGGCCATGCCGCGATCATGAAGGCGCTGCTCAACGACCTTGGCCTGCGCCACCGCCGCGATGTGCTGAAGGACATTTTCGAGAGCGCTTTGCCGGCAACGCTGCAGGACGTGGTCATCGTCTTCGTCACCGTGTCGGGCCGTCGCAACGGCCGCCTGCTGCAGGAGACCTACGCCAACAAGATCTATTCGCAGCGCGTCGGCGACCAGGTCCGCAGCGCCATCCAGATCACCACCGCCTCCGGCATCTGCGCCGTGCTCGACATGCTGGCCGACGGCAGCCTGCCGGCCACCGGTTTCGTCAAGCAGGAAGACATCGCGCTGGACGCATTTCTGGCCAACCGCTTCGGCCGCGCCTACGCCCAGCACGAGATGGTAAGCCGGCTCGCAAGCTGAGGAGCCTAATCTCCCCCCTTGAGGGGGGAGATGTCGCCGAAGGAGAAAGAGGGGGTCGCCGCGCGTGAAGCGCTAACTTCCATCTGTCGCAAGGGAAGGTCGCATCCAGTCGAACCGACCCCCTCTGGCCTGCCGGCCATCTCCCCCTCAAGGGGGGAGATCACGCACCCTCAAATATGCAGCGCCTGGCTCAGCGCCTTCAGTGTCGCCTCTACTTCCGCAGCTGCATCGGTCGTCCGAGCAAAAACCGGATGGCATTTCCGGCCGTGCGCGGGGCTATGGTCAAACCCTGCGCGACCTGTTTTGGCTTGCTCTCTTTTCGATTGGGCCTTTGGATGTCCACACCCGGCCGGCCCACCGTGAAGGACGGCTCCACGACCGGTTTGCCCCTCAGGACATTGGCGGCATTGTTGTCGTGGATGACGATGCACCATTGCGCGCTCTTTGATGCTGCCACCACGGTGTTGTAGCGGGTCGCGATCTTGGTATGGCCTTCGCTGTAGACGCCCTTCATGGCAGGCGCTCTTCTTTCGACCAGGGTGCCGAAAGCCGACGCCGCATATTCATGCCGGGTGTAGCGTCTGGTCGCGGTGTCGAAATTCTGGCCATGGGGAAAGGCGATGTAGAGTGGCTCCTCCAGTCCCTTTTCGATCTCCCGGCGCGCATAGTGGTCGACGCGCTCCATGAAGTCTGGCGCCAGCGCATCGTCGCTGTCGAGCCGGGTGAGCGCGACGAATTCGGCGTCCGTATCGTCCTGGACGAACGCATTGAAGCGATCATTGTAGTTGGCACCGGCGTCAATGAGGACCGGCTTGGTTTCAACTCCCTTCACGCAATCGCAGACGGTCCGGATGTAGTTCTCGTGCGTGTCGGCATCGAAGGCGATGAGCACGCAAAAATCTTTTAGGGTCTGGCTTTCAAGCGAAGGCGCGCAATAGGTGTCGAACAACGCCAGTCGCTCGACAAGCCAGACCGGGTCGAGATTTGCCCGCCCTTGTCCGTCCCATTGGCTCGGGTTGAAGCCAGTGGCCGTGTTGTAGCGAATCGCGGTATATTTCTTCAGTGCAGTGCCCATGGACAAGCACTAATATATTTCGGCAATTTGCGACATCGACGGCTCGTTTGGCGGGGTGAGCTTCTTCACCCTCCCCACAAGGGGGAGGGTAAGCAACCCCTCAAATATGCAGCGCATGCCCCAGCGCCTTCAGCGCCGCTTCCTGGAATCCTTCGCCTTGCGTCGGATGTGCATGGATCGTGCCGGCGATATCCTCCAGCCGCGCGCCCATCTCCAGCGCCAGGCCAAAAGCCGCCGCCAATTCCGACACGCCTTGCCCGACCGCCTGGATGCCGAGCACCAGATGATTGTCCGCACGCGCCACGACGCGCACGAACCCGTCCTCGCCGAGTTTGGTCATCGCCCGGCCATTGGCGGCGAAGGGGAACTGGCCGATCTTGATCTCGCCTAGCGCCTTCGCCTCTTCAGGCGTCAGCCCGGCCGTGACCAGTTCCGGATCGGTGAAGCAGACGGCCGGGATCGAGCGCTTGTCCCAGCTGCGCTTGTGGCCGGCGACGATCTCGGCCACCATTTCGCCTTGCGCCATCGCCCGGTGCGCCAGCATCGGCTCGCCGGTGACGTCGCCAATCGCATAGATGCCGCGCATCGAGGTGCGGCACTGGTCGTCGATCTTGATGAACTTGCCCGCCATGTCGAGATCGATCTGGTCGAGGCCCCAGCCTTCGGTCACCGGCTTGCGGCCGACGGTGACCAGGATCTTGTCGGCGGCGAATTTGGCGCTCTTCCCATCCGAGGTCTCGACGAGCAACGCGTCGCCCTTGATCCCCTTCGCCTTGGCGCCAGTCATGACCTCGACGCCGAGCTGGGTCAGCCGCTTCACCACGGGCCGGGTCAGTTCGGCATCATACTGCGCCAGCACGCGCGGCAAGGCCTCAACCACGGTCACTTCCGCCCCCATCTTGGCAAAGGCCATGCCGAGCTCGAGCCCGATATAGCCGCCGCCGACCACCGCGAGCTTCTTCGGCACTTCGCTGAGAGCGAGCGCTTCCGTCGATGAAATCACCGGCCCGCCAAATGGCAGGAACGGCAGCTCGATCGACGCCGAACCGGTGGCGATCACCACGGTCTCGGCGCGGATGATCTGGGTGCCGGTCTCCGTCTCGACCGCGACGGTCTTGCCGTCGCGGAACGTCGCCCAGCCATAGACGGTTTTCACCTTGGCCTTCTTCAGCAGCCCGGCGACACCACTGGTCAGCCGGCTCACAATGCCGTCTTTCCAGGCGACGGTCTTCGACAGATCGAGCACGGGCGCCGCAACCGAAATGCCGAGCGGGCTGCTGCCGCCGGCCATATGCGAGACCGCCTCGAACTCTTCCGCCGCATGGATCAGTGCCTTGGACGGGATGCAGCCGACATTGAGGCAGGTGCCGCCCGGTTTGCCGGCTTCGACGATCACCGTATCGACGCCGAGCTGGCCGGCGCGGATGGCGCATACATAACCGCCGGGCCCGGCGCCGATGACGAGCAGCTTGCAGGAGATTTCTTTCATGATGGCTGTCCTTTCGGCGACGGCCGCCGCGCGCCTTGCCTTCTCCCCTTGTGGGAGAAGGTGGATCGGCGCGATAGCGCCGAGACGGATGAGGGGTGTTCCATGGAAAGCCAACGCCTCACTCCGCTGGAACACCCCTCATCCGTCGCCTTCGGTGACACCTTCTCCCACAAGGGGAGAAGGGGGAGCCTAGAACCCTGCGGCTCGCGCCTTGCGATCAACTCCATCCCCTCAATCCACAAATATCAGCGCCGGCGTTTCCAGCAGCGCCTTGATCCGCTGGATGAACACCGCCGCGTCCCAGCCGTCGACCACCCGATGGTCGAAGCTCGACGACAGGTTCATCATCTTGCGCGGGATGAACTGGGTGCCGTCCCAGACCGGCCGCACCATCATCTTGTTGACGCCGACGATCGCCACTTCCGGGTGGTTGATCACCGGCGTCGTCGCCACGCCGCCCATGGCGCCGAGCGAGGTGATGGTGATGGTCGATCCCGACAGTTCGTCGCGGCTGGCCGTGCCCGACTTCGCCGCCTCGGCCAGGCGGTTGAGTTCGGCTGCGCAATCCCAGAGGTCGCGCGCCTCGGCATGCTTGACCACCGGCACCACCAGGCCCGACGGCGTCTGTGCGGCGATGCCGATGTGGACGCCGCCATGCTGATGGATGATGCCGGCCTCGTCGTCGAACAGCGCGTTGATGTTGGGCTGGTCGGCGATCGCCTTGACCATCGCCCGCATCAGGAACGGCAGCAGCGTCAGCTTCGGCCTTTCGAAACCCTTGCGCTTTTCCTTGTTGAGCGCGGCGCGCAATTCCTCGAGCGCGGTGACGTCGATCTCCTCGACATAGGTGATGTGCGGAATGCGTGACTTCGCCAGCGACATTTTCTCGGCGATCTTGCGTCGGAGCCCGATGACCTTGATGTCCTCGACGCTGTCATTGCGGGCGAGGCCCGATGCTTTCGCCACCTGCGGCCCGCGCGCCAGAAAAGCCTCGATGTCTTCATGGCTGATGCGGCCGGCCGGGCCGGTTCCCGATACCTGGCGCAGATCGATACCTGCCTCTTTGGCCCGCAGCCGAATGGCTGGCGATGCCAAGGGCTTTTCGCCCTCCGGGCGCGGCGCGCCGGAAACCCGCTCTGCGGCTTTTGGCGCGGGCGCCGGCGCGGCTTGCGCTGCCGGCTCAGCTGGCTTCGGTTTTGGTGCCGGAGCAGCTTCGGGCTTGGCCTTCGCCGGCTCTTCGGCCTTCGCCGTCTGCCCGGCCGCATCCGGCTTCACATTGCCCTCACCCGCCACTTTCAGCCGCACGATCGGCGAGCCTATCGCCACCGTGTCGCCGATCTCGGCACCCAGCCACAGGATCTCGCCATCGACCGGCGAGGGGATTTCCACCGTCGCCTTGTCGGTCATCACGGCGGCAAGCACGGAATCCTCGCGCACGAGATCGCCGACCTTGACGTGCCATTCCACAAGTTCCGCCTCGGCGACGCCTTCGCCGACATCGGGCAGCTTGATGATGTGTTCGCCCATCTTAAGCTCCCATGGTTTCAATGAGTGCGCGTCCGACACGGGCGGGGCCCGGGAAATACTCCCATTCCTGTGCATGCGGATAGGGCGTGTCCCAACCGGTGACGCGGGCCACCGGCGCTTCGAGGTGATAGAAACAATTCTCCTGCACCAGCGCCGAAAGCTCGGCGCCGAAGCCCGAGGTCAGCGTCGCTTCGTGCACGACGACGCAGCGCCCGGTCTTCTTCACCGAGGCGACGATCGTGTCGAGGTCGAGCGGCAGCAGCGTTCTTAGATCGATGATCTCGGCATCGATGCCGGTCTCCTCGACAGCAGCCTGCGCGACATAGACCATGGTGCCGTAGGCCAGAACGGTGACAGCCGAGCCTGCTCGGCGGATTGCCGCCTTGCCGAGCGGTACCGTGTAGTGCCCATCGGCGACTTCGCCCAGCTCATGCTTCGACCATGGCGTTACCGGCCGGTCGTGATGGCCGTCAAACGGGCCGTTATAGAGCCGCTTCGGCTCAAGGAAGATCACCGGATCGGGATCCTCGATGGCCGCAATCAGCAGCCCCTTGGCGTCATGCGGGTTGGACGGCACCACCGTCTTCAGACCCGACACATGAGTGAACAAGGCTTCGGGACTCTGGCTGTGCGTCTGGCCGCCAAAGATGCCGCCGCCGGTCGGCATGCGCACCACGATCGGACAGGTGAAATCGCCGTTCGAGCGGTAGCGCAGGCGGGCTGCTTCCTGTGTCAGCTGGTCGTAGGCCGGGTACATGTAGTCGGCAAACTGAATCTCGACGCAGGGCTTCAACCCATAGGCGGCCATGCCGATGGCCGAGCCGACAATGCCGGATTCGTTGATCGGCGCGTCGAAGCAGCGGCTCTTGCCGTATTTGGCCTGCAGGCCTTGCGTGCAGCGGAAGACACCGCCGAAAAAGCCGACATCCTCGCCATAGACGATGACGCGTTCGTCGCGCGCCATCGACACGTCCATGGCATCACGAATGGCCTCGATCATGGTGCGTCTTGGCATGGTCAGACCCCCGCCTGCTGGCGCTGCCGCCTCAGATGCGGCGGCATCTCGGCATAGAGCCCTTCGAACATGTCGCGGGTCGACGGCTTGCCGCCGGCATGCAGCGTGCCGTGGCTCTCGGCTTCCTTCTGCGCCGCGATCACCGTTTCGAGGATTTCCGCTTCGGCCTGCGCATGACGCTCGTCCGACCAGACGCCCTTGTGGATGAGATGGTTTTTCAGCCGCACGACCGGATCGCCGAGCGGCCAGGCGTCGGATTCGGTCTTCGGCCGGTAGGCCGACGGATCGTCCGAACTCGAATGCGCGCCGGCGCGGTAGGTGACATATTCGATCAGCGTCGGCCCAAGGTTCTGCCGCGCCCGCTCCGCCGCCCATTTGGCCACCGCGTGCACGGCGAGATAGTCATTGCCGTCGACGCGCAGCGACGGAATGCCGAAGCCAAGGCCGCGCGCGGCAAACGTACCGGAGCCTCCGCGGGCAATGCCTTGGAATGTCGAGATCGCCCACTGATTGTTGACGACGTTGAGGATGACCGGCGCCTTGTAGGTCGAAGCGAACACCAGCGCGGAATGGAAATCCGATTCGGCGGTCGAGCCGTCGCCGATCCAGGCCGCCGCGATTTTCGAATCGTTGGAAATCGCCGAGGCCATCGCCCAGCCGACCGCCTGGATGTACTGCGTCGCCAGATTGCCGGAGATCGAGAAGAAGCCGTGCTCCTTCGACGAATACATGATCGGCAGCTGCCGCCCTTTGAGCGGATCGGCCTCGTTGGAGTAGATCTGGTTCATCATCGTGACCATCGGATAGCCGTCGGCGATGAGCAGGCCGGCTTGCCGATAGGTCGGGAAATTCATGTCGCCGGGCGCCAGCGCCTTGCGGAAGGCGCAGCTCACCGCCTCTTCGCCGAGATGCTGCATGTAGAACGAGGTCTTGCCCTGGCGCTGCGCCATCTGCATGCGGGCGTCGAAGCTGCGCAGTGTCATCATATTGCGCAGGCCCTCGAGCAGTTCCTCGTCGGTAAGCAGCCCGGCCCATGGCCCGACCGCCTCGCCGTCGCGGTTCAGCACCCGGATGATCGAAAACGCCATGTCGCGGATGGTGCGCGGATCGACATCGATCTCCGGCCGCGGCGCCGAGCCGGCCTTGGGGATAGGCACGTTGGAAAAGTCAGGCGTCCCGCCCGGCCGCACCTCCGGCTCCGGCACATGAAACCGCAACATCCCAGCATCGGCCATGACCTTCATCCTCCAATGTTGCCTGGTCACGTATATCAACACATCTGCGCCGCCAGACCAGTGCGATTTCGTGAGGGCCAGAACGCGCACCCATCCTCCCGGTCATCGGCCTGTTCAGGGCCGATGCGGCACGCGGCGACAAGATGCAGATATAGCGGCGAAATTTCTTGTCGATGTTTTCAGGCTGCGCGCAATTAGGCGAATGGACATGATGGGTCCGGCGCAACAGCAGACAATTCTGCCATGTCAGCGCTGCCCCTCATTGCCCTGCCGGGCATTTCTCCCCGTATAGTGACGGGGAGAAAGGGGCTTGCCGCAGCCGGGCGCCATTCTTGCAGCGGTGGCGATTAGCGAAGCCAGCGACGAGAGCGACCCCTCTCCCCGTCACTATACGGGGAGAGGATGCCGGCAGGCAGGTGAGGGGCAGCGCTGTCGCCTGGATATGAGGCACCCGTCACTGCAGCCGCATAGAAACAGTCACACTTCACTGGCTCCCGTTCACTCCGCGCCCGCATCATGCTAACCACCCACCATGGCGCAGAAGAAAGGATACGAGGTCGATTCGTGGCTGGCGAAGCCGGACGCGCGCATCTCGATCGTCCTGCTTTACGGTCCCGACCGCGGCCTCGTTGCCGAACGCGCCAAAGCCTTTGCCGAAAAGACCGGCCTGCCGCTCGACGACCCTTTCTCGGTGGTTCGGCTCGACGGCGCGGAGGTCGATCGCGACCAGGGCCGGCTGCTCGACGAGGCCCGTACGGTGCCGATGTTTTCCGACCGACGGCTTTTATGGGTGCGCAACGCCAGTGGCCAGAGGCCGCTGGCCGAGGACGTCAAGGCGCTGACGGTAGAGCCCGCGCGCGACGCCATCATTCTGATCGAGGCTGGCGATCT
This sequence comes from Mesorhizobium sp. P2_B5, assembly GCF_056404775.1. Taxonomy (NCBI): domain Bacteria; kingdom Pseudomonadati; phylum Pseudomonadota; class Alphaproteobacteria; order Hyphomicrobiales; family Phyllobacteriaceae; genus Mesorhizobium; species Mesorhizobium sp. P2_B5. Next base: position 745,814 of record NZ_JBFUDJ010000001.1, read on the forward strand.
CAAGAAGGGTGTCGGCCTGCGCGCCATCGTCGAGGCGGCCGACACCGCCATGGCGCTGCCTTGCTATGCCGACGAGGCCCGCGACATCGACGCCGTCATCGACGACGAGCTGCGCAAAGCTGGCATGTCGATGGCGCTCGACGCCCGCCAGGCGCTGCGCCGCAATCTCGGCGGCGACCGGCTGGCCTCACGCGGCGAGATCGAAAAGCTGGTGCTTTACGCGCACGGCCAGAGGGAAATAGGCCTCGACGACGTTAGGGCGATGTCCGGCGACGTCTCCGGCGCCTCCTTCGACGATGCCGTCGATGCGGTGCTGGAAGGCAAAGTCAGTGACTTCGACACCGCCTTCACCCGCCACTGCCTGTCCGGCGGCCAGCCTTTTCTTGTGCTGTCCTCGGCGATGCGGCAGTTCCAGCAGCTTCAGGTCATGCGTGGACAGATGGACTCCGCCGGCCGCAACGCTGGCTCCGCGGTTGCGGGCGCAAGGCCTCCGGTCTTTTTCTCCAGGCGCAAGCTGGTGGAAAAGGCGCTGGAGCGCTGGAGCGTCGATGCGCTCAGCCGTGCGCTGAACCGGCTGCAATCGGCCGTGCTACAGACCAGGCGCAGGCCGGACCTGTCCGAAGCGTTGGCGCGCCAGGCGCTGCTCGGCATTGCGGTGGAGAGTGCGAGATTGGGGCAGCGCGGCTGATCTTCCCCCTCGAGGGGGAGATGTCGCCGAAGGCGACAGAGGGGGTCGTCTCAGCTGCCTCGACCTCATCCTTGATGAAAAAGGGGTCGCGCTTCACGCGATGCGACCCTTTCTGGCCTGCCGGCCATCTCCCCCTCGAGGGGGGAGATAAGCAGCTCCACCGCTGCCGCCATCCGTCAATCCATGATCATGGCTTCCATGGGCTGGAAGGTTGGCAGCGCCTGCGGAAAGACCAACACCGCTGCGCCATAAAGGAGCAGAGCGACACCCGACAGCTTTGCGATCCTCTCCCCTGACGGCAGGGTCTTTTCTGCAAAGATCAGCAAGGTGACCACAGCCATCGCGGCGATGTTCACGATCCCGAGAGGAAAAAGAGCGAGGAACAAAAGCCAGCAGCAGCCCAGGCAAAAAAGCCCATGCTCCAGGCCCATGCGTACCGCGCCCCACTGACCATCGCGCCATGAGGTCAGGATGAAACCAATGGGCGTGCGGCATTTGGCCAGGCACAGATCCTTCAGCGGAGAAAGTTGATAGGCGCCTGCCATCAACAGCAGCGCGCCGCCGATGCGCGCGGCCGTGGCGGCGGACATTCCCGCATGCGCTGCAATGAGCTCTCCGCCCGCCGCACCGGCAAAGGCGAGCGCACCCATCGCGCCCCAAAGCAGCATGCAGCCACGAAAAACCAGGTCGAGACAAAAGTCTCGCCGCGCCCCCGTTTGCCGGCCTGAACGCGATGAAACGTCAGCACCATGGCCGCGGCGGTAGGGAACATCATGGCAATCATCATGATCATCCAGACGGCAAGAAACAGCGGCGCCTTCATCCCCATGGTGGGTGAGTACATGCGCATGTCCGCGTCCATGCCGATCCACTGCCAGACAAGCACGGTCCACGCTGCCGCGGCGACAACAATCAGCAGCGCGAGAATGACGTTTCGCTGCAAGATCAGCGCCATGGGCTAAGTCCGTTGCGGCCGGGAACTACTGCTGGCCGGACCAATTGATCGGGGCATAGGTGCCCGTTTCGGCGGGAATTATCCCAGCTCATGTCGTGGTCGCTGAATGTGCCTTCCGCCCCCATCGCCAGAGCGAGCCAGTCGGGGTTGACCAGATGGCCGGTGGCCGCCCACATCTGCCCGTCCTCGCGCATTGTCGGCAACTGTTCGACCGCCATCTGCATGATGCCCGCAATCTGCGCCGACCGCTTCTTGCCGTCGATCCGGTAGCTTATCGGTACCTTCTTGGCTCCGAGGTTCGTGCCGATCATGGGTGCCAGCACCGCCATCGGACCGCCTGCAGCGCCGGTGAAGATCGCGCCCAGCGCTTCTGTTTGCTTATCGTCGGCCTGTTCGTCGATATACGCGGCAGCCGTCCAATTTCCGTCCGCCATCGGACCCGGCGCGTGAGCAACCATCGCAACATTGAGGCCATCCAGCCGAACGTCACCGTATTTGCCGGTATCGATACGAAAGACCAGGCCAACGTCGCAAACGCCTTGCGTCGGCTTCGATGTCAGCTGCGCGTTGGTCGACAGCAGGCAAGGACACACGACATCGCAGTTGCAATTTTCGAAGTAACTTCCAGACAGTTGCCAACTGACCGCCATTTGCACCTCCCCACTTGCTTCGGGCACGTCGGCATCGCATGGGCGAGGTGGTGCCGTTCACAAATGGTGCAGTAACGGCAATTGGCCTCGCCGCGACTGATCGGCACGCTAGGGCAGATAATTTAAGCCATATCTAATTTAGGCTACGCCGTTGCCCGGCACTGTCCAGACGCAACGCCAATACTGGCGATTGGCGAAAGCAGCGGCAACGTTTCGATCTCCCCGTTGAGGAGTGGTCCGCGCAGCGGACGGAAAGCCAATTGCTTGGCTTTTCGAGCGACGACCGGCTGGCAAGCCAGAGGGGGCGCGCTGTCCCGCCGACAGCCCATCGCAGGATAAATCCTTGGCGGACTGTAGCCTCGCAGGTACGGACGCTTGCGTTTCCTTCGGCCCCCATAGCGGGCGTGCTTTTTGGTGAATATCACCAATATATCAGCGCTAAAACCTAAGCTTAAGCCAAAACTTCGTTCGCCGGCTAAATACCGTGGCGCCTCAATCGCCTAGCGCTCGTCCTTCAACCGCCGGCACAACTCGTCGAGCTGCTCCAGGCTGCGGTAATTCACGCGGATCGCGCCGCCCTTGCCCTTGTGCTCGATGGTCACGATCATGCCGATCGTGTCGGTCATCAGCTTTTCCAGCGCCAGCGTATCGGCGTCCTTGTCCGATGCACCCTGCGCCGGCTTGGCCTTGGGCGGCGTGCCGCCTGCCGGCATCTGCGCCAGCGCCTCGGCCTGGCGCACCGAAAGCCCTTCCTCGACAATCTGCTTGGCGAGCCCAGCCGGATCCTGCGCCGTCACCAGCGTGCGGGCATGGCCTGCCGACAGCGCGCCGTCGACCAGCATGTCTCTGATAACGTCGGGCAGCTTCAACAGACGCAGCGTGTTGGCGACATGGCTGCGACTTTTGCCGATGACATTGCCGAGATCGGCCTGGGTGTAGCCGTGGTCGTCGATCAGTTGCTGGTAGCCCATCGCTTCCTCGACCGGGTTGAGGTCGGTGCGCTGGACATTTTCGATGATCGCCAGCTCAAGCGCCGTGCGGTCGTTGACGTCGCGCACGATGATCGGGATCTCTGTCAGCCCGGCGCGCTGAGCGGCACGCCAGCGCCGTTCGCCGGCGATGATCTCGTAGCGGCCGGCCTGCGTCGGCGACGGCCGGGCCACCACCGGCTGCACCACGCCATGCTCGCGGATCGATTGCGCCAGGTCGGTCAGATCGGCGTCGCCAAAATGCCGGCGCGGGTTTCTCGGATTCGGGCTCAGGAATTCGATCGGCACCTTGCCGTCGGCGCTCGCAGCCGGCTTTTCAGCCACGGCCGGACGATCGATCTCGCCGATCAGAGCCGCCAGTCCGCGCCCCAGTCTTTTTCTCGAAAGGTCTTCGCTCATCTCTGTTCCAGGTCTTCAAATCGTTTCGGTATCGAATCGGCTTGGTTTATGAACCAACCCTAATTAAGCGGCGCGCAATTTACGCTCGCGGCGGATCACTTCGGAGGCCAGCTGCAGATAGGCCTGGCTGCCCGAGCACTTCAAATCATAGAGAATCGCCGGCTTGCCGTAGGACGGCGCCTCCGACACCCGCACATTGCGCGGAATGATGGTCTCGTAAACCTTGTCGCCCATATGCGCGCGGACATCCTGCACCACCTGGTTGGCGAGGTTGTTACGGCCGTCATACATGGTCAGCACGATGCCCTGAATGATCAGATCCGGATTGATCGTGCGGCGCACCTGCTCGACCGTTTCGAGCAGTTGGCTGAGACCCTCCAGCGCGAAGAATTCGCATTGCAGCGGCACAAGAACAGAATCGGCTGCCGCCATTGAATTCAAAGTCAAAAGGTTGAGCGATGGCGGGCAGTCGATCAGCACATAGCCGAATGGCGCGCCACGCTCGGACGCGGCACGCAGCGCATTGCGCAGCTTCAGCACCCGGTCGGGCGCCGAGGCGATTTCCATCTCGATGCCGAGCAGGTCGAGCGTCGACGGCACGATCGACAGGCCAGGCACCGCCGTCGGGATCGCTGCGGCTTCCAGGTCAAGCTCGCCGGTCAGTACGTCATAGGACGACACCGTGCGGTCCTTGCGGTCGATACCGAGACCCGTCGAGGCATTGCCTTGCGGGTCAAGATCGACAATCAGCACCTTTTCGCCGATGGCGGCCAGCGCCGTGGCCAGATTGATGGCGGTGGTGGTCTTGCCGACGCCGCCCTTCTGGTTGGCGACGGTGATGATGCGGGGGCCAGTTTTCATGGGTCTATGCCAAATATTCATTTCGCGGGGTCACCAAAAGGGTCGTCAAAGCGGTTGCGAAGGGAAGCCTACGCAGCCCGCAGATCGGTCACTTCGAGGATGACGCCATGGGCGTCGGTCATGCTCGGATGTTCTACCAGATCGAAGGCCCAGCGGTGAGTGCTTTCTTCCACTTCGGCGCGGTAATCCCGGCCTTTGTGGAACAGCGCCTTCGACCCCTTGGTCAGCCATGGCGCCGACAGATCGAGCAGCGCGGGTAGGGCGGCAAGCGCCCGTGCTGTCACAATTTCCGGCGTGGAAACAAGAGCATAGCTGTCGTCGATGCGCCGGGCGACGACCCGAGCCGGCAAACCGAACTGGCCGATCACCGCCTGCAGGAACGATGCCTTCTTGCGGTTGCTCTCGACCAGATCGATCGACGCCCCGTCCCGCTCGACCAACAGGAAAGCCAGCACCAGGCCCGGAAAACCGCCGCCCGAACCGAGATCGGCCCAGCGTTTTGCCTCAGGTGCGATTCGCGCCAGCTGCGCGCTGTCCAGGATATGGCGGCCCCAGACATCGTCCAGCGTCGATGGCGCGGCAAGGTTGATGCTGCGGTTCCATTTCAGGAACAGCTGTTGGAACGCCGCCAGACGTTCGAATGTTTCACGTGAAACCGGTCCCGCTGCTTCCTGCAGGCTCGTCCATGAGGCAGCGCTCACGCAACGGCCCTTTGCGCAGCCGATTCGGCATTGCGGACATGCGCGACGATGATCGCCAGCGCCGCCGGCGTCATGCCCTCCATGCGCTGCGCATCCGCAATCGAGCGCGGCTGCCGCGTCCGCATCTTCTGCTTCAGCTCATTGGAAAGTCCTGGAACATCTGCAAAATCGACAGAGGTAGGGATCAGCCGGCTTTCCTCGTGCCGGATCTGCGCGACATCAGCCTGCTGACGATCGAGATAAACCGAATATTTCGCTTCCGTTTCGAGCCGCTCTGCGGTCTTGGCGTCGACGGCGCCGAATGCCGGCGCGACGCGGGTCAACCAGGCAACATCCACACCTGGATAGGCCAGCAACTCATAGGCGGAGCGGCGCACACCGTCTCTGTTGACCTCCAGCCCGTGACGCGCCGCTTCATTGGGCGTCATCGTCGTAGCAACCGCCAGTTCGCGCGCCTTCTCAAGGTCAACGGTGACCTGGTTGAACCGCTGCGTTCGCTCCTGCGATACAATTCCAAGCTTCGTCGCCAGCGGCGTCAGGCGCTCGTCAGCATTATCGGCGCGCAGCGACAGCCGGAACTCAGCCCGCGACGTAAACATGCGGTAGGGTTCGGCAATGCCGCGGCTGGTCAAATCGTCGACCATCACGCCGATATAGGCCTCGGTCCTGCTGAGCACGATCTGGTCACCGGCCGACGCCTTGCGCGCGGCATTCAGCCCGGCGAGCAAGCCTTGCGCGCCGGCTTCTTCATAACCAGTGGTGCCGTTGATCTGCCCGGCGAGGAACAGGCCGGCAATGCGTTTGGTCTCCAGCGTTGGCTCGAGCTCGCGCGGATCGACATGATCATATTCGATGGCATAGCCCGGCTGCAACATGGTCGCCCGCTCCAGGCCGGGGATGGTCTTCAGAATGTCGAGCTGCACATCCTCGGGCAAGGAAGTCGAAATGCCATTGGGGTAGACGGTGTCGTCGTCGAGCCCTTCCGGCTCGAGAAAAATCTGATGGCCTTCGCGATCGCCGAACTTGACGATCTTGTCCTCGATCGACGGGCAATAACGCGGACCGACCCCTTCGATCGAGCCAGAATACATGGCCGAGCGGCCGAGATTGGCGCGGATGAGGTCGTGGGTGGCCGGCGTCGTGCGGGTGATGCCGCAATGGATCTGCGGATTCTTGATCGTATCGGTCAGCAGCGAGAACGGCGAGGGATGCTCATCCGCCGCCTGGCTTTCCAGCGACTCCCAGTCAATGGTGCGGCCATCGAGCCGCGGCGGTGTGCCGGTCTTCAGTCGGCCGAGCGCAAATCCCGCGCGGCTCATCGTTGCCGACAGGCCAAGGCTCGCCTGCTCGTTCATGCGACCGGCGACGATTTTCTTCTCACCAATATGGATAAGGCCGCGCAGGAAGGTCCCGGTGGTCAGCACGACGGCGCCACAGACCAGTCGCCGCCCGTCGGCCAGCAGCACGGCGGCGATACGTCCTTCTTCGATCTCAAAATCCAGAACCTCGCCCTCGACGACGTCGAGATCGTTCTGCTGCCGAATCGCTTCCTGCATGGCCAGCCGATAAAGCTTGCGATCGGCCTGGGTGCGCGGCCCGCGGACGGCAGGGCCTTTGCGCCGGTTGAGCAGCCGAAACTGGATGCCGGCCGCGTCGGCGACCCGCCCCATCAGCCCGTCCATGGCGTCAATCTCGCGCACCAGATGGCCCTTGCCGAGCCCACCGATGGCCGGATTGCAGGACATGACGCCGATCGTATCGAAGCGCAGCGTGACCAGCGCCGTCCTGGCGCCGGCGCGCGCCGAAGCACTGGCCGCCTCGCACCCGGCATGGCCGCCGCCCACCACAACCACATCATAGTGATCGATCATTTTCCGTTCCAGATTCAGAGATTGCCCGACACATGTCCCTGCGAGGCGGCGCTGTCAAGGATGGCAGGGCTACCGTTTGACGTGAGATCGCACGAAAGTCCTACGCTCGCGGTGTTTCACGTGAGTCAAAGCCTTGGTGGATAATCACTTTTGGACAGCGCTGCCGCCTGCCGGCACCTCCCCCCGTATAATAACGGGAGAAGGATGGCTTCCGCGTCGGCGCCAAACCTCCACGTTGGCAGATAGCGAAACCGTCGATGACATCATCTTTCTCCCCGTCCCTATACGGGGAGAAATGTCTGGCAGGACAATGAGGGGCGGCGCTTACTTCCGAAGAGGGAGAGTGCTTGTTTCACGTGAAACGACCCGGCAGCCACGTTTCACCTGAATCACCCCATGCGCAGCGCCGCACTTGTTTCACGTGAGTCACTTTCCAATGCAGAACTGCGAGAAGATTACGTCGAGCAAATCCTCGACATCGACCGCACCGACGATGCGACCTAGTCGGTCCGCGGCAAGGCGTAACTCTTCCGCCCGCAGTTCCTGGCCGCGCTCTTGCCCCGACAAAGCCGAGGTCAGAAAGCGCCTGGTCTCGCTGAGCAACTCCACATGCCGCAACCGTGACGGCAGGATGTCACCGGCATCGCCGATCGCGGCGGCGGCGCGCGCTCCGATCTCCGCCAGCAGTTCGGCTAACCCAGTGCCTTCCACGGTCGAGATCGTCGCGTCATAGGCACCAGCCGTAGGGTCACCTTTCAGCAGATCAACCTTAGAGCCAATCTTCAGAACTGGGACGTTGACCGGCGTCGCTCCAACAGCCACAGGGTTAGTCAGATCCTCCAGCAGCAACACGAGATCAGCTGTGTGCGCCTTGGCCCGTGCCTTCTCAATGCCGATGGCTTCGACCTTGCCAGGCGCTTCGCGCAGGCCCGCCGTGTCGGTCACCCTTACCCGCACGCCGTTGAGGTCCAGCACCACCTCAAGCAAATCCCGCGTCGTGCCCGGTTCATCGGTGACGATCGCGGCCTCACGCCGGGCCAGCGCGTTGAACAGACTGGACTTACCGGCATTCGGCGCGCCGAGGATGACGACCTCGAACCCGTCGCGAATGATTTCCGCGGCATGGAAACCGTCGATATGGCGGCTGATCTCATCAATCATAGCCCGGACATTCGACCAGACCGTATCCGAAACGGACCCGGGGACGTCCTCCTCGTCAGAGAAGTCGATCTCGGCCTCAATCATTGCCCGTGCATGAATTAGCCGCCGGCGCCACCCGAGATAGAGCGCGCTTTGCGCGCCCTCGGCATTCTGCACCGCCAAGCGGCGCTGCGCTTCGGTTTCGGCGTTGACCAGATCGGCGAGCGCCTCGGTCTCGACCAGATCGAGTTTGCCGTTGAGAAAGGCACGGCGCGTGAATTCGCCCGGTTCGGCATGACGCACACCGTCAAAGCCGGCGATCGTCTCCAGTATCCTGCCGGCGACGGCGCGGCCGCCATGGACGTGGAATTCGGCGACATCTTCGCCGGTAAAACTGGCCGGCCCAGGAAAGAACAGTACCAGGCCGTTGTCGATAAGCGATCCGTCGTCCGCCCGGAGCTTGCGCAGGGTAGCAACACGGTCCCTAACCATGCCGCCGGCAATCGTTTCGACAACGAATCGAGTCTTCGGCCCGGAAATGCGAATGACAGCGATGCCGGCGGGGAGGCGGCCGCTGGACAGCGCAACTATCGAATCGTCTGAAATCATTTGCCCGCTCTAGCCAATCGCCCTAGCTTGAAACCCATCCCGACACCGCCAAACCGAGCTTGCCCGCCCCGTGACCTTGCCTGCGCAAAACCTGCTTGCCGAAGAAGCCAGCCCCTATCTGCAGCAGCACAGCGGCAATCCCGTGCATTGGCGGGCCTGGTCGCCGGCGGCACTGGCCGAAGCCAAGGCTTTGCAGCGGCCAATCCTGCTCTCGATCGGCTACGCCGCCTGCCACTGGTGCCATGTCATGGCGCATGAAAGTTTCGAAAACGAGCAAGTCGCCGCCGTCATGAACCGGCTGTTCGTCAATATCAAGGTCGATCGCGAGGAGCGGCCGGACATCGACCAGATCTATATGGCCGCTCTGTCGTCGATGGGCGAGCCGGGCGGCTGGCCGCTGACAATGTTCCTCAACCCCGACGGCAAGCCGTTCTGGGGCGGCACTTATTTCCCGCGCGAGTCGCGTTATGGCCGCCCGGGCTTCATCCAGGTGATGGAAGCAGTCGACAAGGCCTGGCGCGAGAAGCGGCAAAGCCTGGACCAGAGCGCCGACGGCCTGACCGGCCACGTCGAGGCGCGCCTGGCCGGCGTTCACGCCAAGGCCCTGCTCGACAAAGCGACGCTCAGCGATCTCGCCGGCCGCATCGACGGCATGATCGACCGCGATCTCGGCGGCTTAAGCGGCGCGCCAAAGTTTCCCAACGCGCCGTTCATGCACACGCTGTGGCTGTCCTGGCTGCGCGACGGCGTCGCATCGCATCGCGACGCCGTTCTCATCAGCCTGGAAAAGATGCTGGCCGGCGGCATTTACGATCATGTCGGCGGCGGGCTGAGCCGCTATTCCACCGATGCCGAGTGGCTGGTGCCGCATTTCGAGAAGATGCTCTACGACAACGCGCAGTTGATCCGCCTGTGCAACTGGGCCTATGCCGCGACCGGCAACGATTTGTTCCGGATACGAATCGAAGACACGGTCGCCTGGCTGCTGCGCGAAATGCGCGTCGACGGCGGCGCCTTCGCCGCCAGCCTCGATGCCGACAGCGACGGCGAGGAGGGGCTTTTCTATACCTGGAGCAAGGATGAGCTCGAAACCGTGCTCGGCGACGATTCAGCCTTGTTTTTCAAATACTTCACGCTCTCCGCACCGCATGGCTGGGAGGGCAAACCGATTGTCCATCAGACGGGCGCTCAACAAAGCCAGAGTGTGCCTGACCGGGAGCTGCTCATCCCGTTGAAGGCAAGGTTGTTGGCTGCGCGGGAGCAGCGCATCCGGCCGGGCAGGGACGGCAAGGCGCTGACCGACTGGAATGGCCTGATGATTACCGCGCTCGCCGAAGCCGGCCGCTCGCTGGACCGGCGCGACTGGATCGACGCGGCCCTAAAGGCATTCGATCACATTGCCCAAGCCAGCCAGAACGGCCGCCTGCCTCACTCCATGCTCGGCGCCAAGAAACTGTTCCCCGCACTGTCCAGCGACTATGCCGCGATGACCAATGCGGCGATCGCTCTGTTCGAAGCGACAGGCGATTCGACCTATGTCGATCGGGCAAGGCTGTTCATCGACCAGCTGGATCGCTGGCACCGGGACAGCGACGGGACCGGTTACTACCTGACGGCGTCCGACAGCACCGATGTGCCGATCCGCATCCGCGGCGATGTCGACGAGGCCATTTCTTCTGCCACCAGCCAGATTATCGAGGCGTTGGTGCAACTGGCTTCAGTCACCGGCGATGTCGATCTGCAGGACAAATCCTGGCGGGTCGCTGAGCATGCCATGGGGCGGGCAGGGCATCAGTCCTATGGTCAGGCAGGCATCGTTAACGCCTGTGCACTGGCGCTTGAGCCGCTGAAGCTAATTCTGGTCGACTCACCAGAGAGTCCAAGCTTCGTTCCGGTTACGAATCGGAATCCCGATCCGCGCCGCGTCGATATTGTCGTGGCGATCGGAACGGAAGCGAATCGACCGTCCTTGCCGGGCGGCATCCTGCCGCCGACGGATAGACCGGGCGCATGGTTCTGCACAGGGCAGGTGTGCCTACCGGTGGTTACGGATGCTGGGGAGTTGGAGCGGCTGTTGCGGCGGAAGTAGCGCGTCTTGCCCTCCCCCTGGTGGGAGGGTTGGCTCATGATCGTAGCGAAGCGTAGATCGTGAGACGGGGTGGGGCACTCGTAAAGCGCTTTCGTCGCGCGGACCCGCTCACTTCGTTCGCGACCCTCCCCACAAGGGGGAGGGTAAGCTTACGTATTCATCGAATCGAAGAAATCCGCATTCGTCTTGGTCTGCTTCAGCTTGTCGATGAGGAACTCGATCGCGTCGGTGGTGCCCATCGGCGCCAGGATGCGGCGCAGAACGAAGATCTTCTGCAGATCCTGCTTGGAGACCAGCAGGTCCTCCTTGCGGGTGCCGGACTTCAAGATGTCCATGGCCGGGTAGATGCGCTTGTCGGCGACCTTGCGGTCGAGCTGGATTTCGCAGTTGCCGGTGCCCTTGAACTCTTCGAAGATGACTTCGTCCATACGGCTGCCGGTGTCGATCAGGGCGGTGGCGATGATGGTCAGCGAGCCGCCTTCCTCGATGTTGCGGGCGGCGCCGAAGAAGCGCTTCGGCCGCTGCAGCGCATTGGCGTCGACACCGCCCGTCAGCACCTTGCCGGATGACGGCACCACGGTGTTGTAGGCGCGGCCGAGGCGGGTGATCGAATCGAGTAGGATGACGACGTCGCGGCCATGCTCGACCAGGCGCTTGGCCTTCTCGATGACCATTTCGGCGACCTGGACGTGACGCACCGCCGGCTCGTCGAAGGTCGAGGAGATCACCTCGCCCTTCACCGAGCGCTGCATGTCGGTCACTTCCTCGGGCCGCTCGTCGATCAGAAGCACGATCAGATAGCATTCCGGATGGTTGGCGGTGATCGAATGCGCGATGTTCTGCATCAGCACGGTTTTACCGGTGCGCGGCTGCGCGTTGATCAGAGCGCGCTGTCCCTTGCCGATCGGCGCCACCAGGTCGATGACGCGTGGCGAGATGTCTTTGCTGGTCGGATTGTCGATCTCCATCTTCAGCCGCTTGGTCGGGTAGAGCGGCGTCAGATTGTCGAAATGGATCTTGTGGCGGATCTTTTCGGGATCGTCGAAATTGATGGTGTTGACCTTGAGCAGGGCGAAATAGCGCTCGCCCTCTTTCGGGCTGCGGATCGGCCCTTCGACGGTGTCGCCGGTCTTCAGCGAGAAGCGGCGGATCTGCGAGGGCGAGATGTAGATATCGTCGGGACCGGGCAGGTAGTTGGCGTTGGCGGAGCGCAGGAAACCGAAACCGTCCTGCAGCACCTCGACCACACCGTCACCGATGATCTCGATTTCCTGGGCGGCCAGTTTCTTCAGGATGGCGAACATCAGCTCCTGCTTGCGCATGACGCTGGCGTTTTCCACCTCGAGCGATTCGGCATAAGCGATCAGCTCTGGCGGTTTCTTGTTCTTGAACTCTGCGAGTTTCATTTCTTGCATAGACGGACTCTGAGTAGGCTTTTTGAGGGAAATATCGGCTGGATGCGACAAATGCCGGGCGCGGCCGGAAATCGAAATGGGCGGCGCATGACGGGAAGGAAGACCCGTCTTGTATCGTCGGTCGTTTGAAAGAGCAAGCTGCGTTTTGTGGCGCCGATAAAAGCAATTCCGGGAAAAGTGTTGGCGGCTTCCCGTCCGGAATTGCGTCAAACAAACGCCTAAAACGGCTTGACGACAACCAGGATCACAATGGCGATCATCAGCAATGTGGGGATCTCGTTGACGATCCGCCAGTGCCTTGCCGGTTTTTCGTTGCGATCCTCAGCAAATTTGCGGACAGCGCCAGCCAGATACCCATGCACGCCGGACAACAGAAGCACCAAACCGATCTTGGCGTGCAGCCAACCGCCATGGAAACCAAATATCTTCCAGGCCATCCACAGGCCGAACACCCAGGTGATGACCATGGCCGGATTGATGATGCCGCGCAGCAGGCGCCGCTCCATCACCTTGAAGGTTTCAGACTGAACCGAACCTTTCTCGGCATCGGCGTGATAGACCAGCAGCCGCGGCAGATAGAGCATGCCCGCCATCCAGGAGATGACGGCGAGGATATGGATCGCCTTCGCCCAGGGATAAAAACCCTCGGGCGCGAAGAAAAACAAAAGTGCGGTGAGAGCTACCAGCACTCCGATGCCAACGGTCATGCGCACCATTGCCTGACCCGTGCTGCTGGCTGCGTTGCCCTTATCGTTCGACTGAGCCATCAGCGTGTCGCGCTCCGCACCTGCTTCACCATTACCTCGACATGCGCCACCGGCGTCTCCGGCGTGATGCCGTGGCCGAGATTGAAGATCAACGGTCCGTCGCCCAGCGTCTTCAGGATCGCATCGACGCCGTCGGACAGGGCTTTGCCGCCAGCCACGAGCCGCAAGGGATCGAGATTGCCTTGCACGGCGCCACCGGCCTGCAATGCCTTCGCTGCTGCCAGGGGTACGGTCCAGTCGATCCCCAGCCCCGTTACGCCAGTCTTCTGTCGATAGCTCTGGTAGCGAGCACCGGCGCCTTTGGGAAAACCGATGATCGGGACGTCCGGATGGACTGCCTTTACCTGGCGGACGATCTCAGCCACCGGCGCAACGCAAAAGAGGTCGAATGACGCATCGTCGAGCACGCCGGACCAGGAATCGAAAATCTGCACCACGTCGGCACCGGCCTCGATCTGGCGGATCAGATAGGCCGCCGAATGATCAGCCAAAACTTTCAGGAGCTGTTGGAACGCGACCGGCTCGCGATAGGCAAACAGCCTGGCCGGCGCCTGGTCAGGCGTGCCATGGCCGGCGATCATATAGGTCGCCACTGTCCACGGTGCGCCGCAGAAGCCGATCAATGTCGTCTCGTCAGGCAGTTTTGCCCGCAATCGGCGAACCGTCTCGTAGACCGGTTCGAGATTCACGTGAAACGTTTCGCTGTTGAGCTGAGAAATCTCGGCCGCATTGATCGGCGTCAGTAGCGGTCCGCGGCCTTCTTCGAAGCGCACATCGCGGCCCAGCGCATGCGGCACCACCAAGATATCCGAGAACAGGATCGAGCCATCGAAGCCAAAGCGTTCGATCGGCTGTAGCGTCACTTCAACGGCAAGGTCTGGATTGTAGCAGAGATCGAGGAAGGATCCGGCACGCTTTCTGGTCTCGCGATATTCCGGCAGATAACGCCCGGCCTGACGCATCATCCAGAGCGGCGGCGGAAACGCTGCCTTGCCTCTCAGCACGTCCAGCATGATGCGGTTCTCGGGCATTGAGCGCTCTCTTCCCCTGCCTTCTCTATAATTAAATAGTCTATTTCTAGAATCTTCTGATTCTAAGAGTCTGTTGGTTGTGGTGGTTGTCACCTGTCCCGCTTCGCCCTGGAAAAGGCCAGCCAGCATATTGTCGCGTGCTTCTTCCCAGGGATTGGCGGAGAGTGTGGATGACCGGGATTCCATCACTGGAGTCAAGGGCTTGACGCCAGCCGTGCAAAACGGGCTCTGTGGACGAAGCGCTGGCAAGAATCCCCGTCCCCAGATTTGTCCCCAACCGCCCGACGAAGCCGACAGCGCATCGAATTGTGGACAACCTGCCTTCTGATACAGTCGCCTCCAGCCGGTCGCCTTTCCGGTCCCTGTTTATCCACACCAGCCCACAGCCCCAGGTGCCCCCTGTGAACAAACCCCAGAGCTTCTTCCACCTGCACCTGATTTCCGACGCCACCGGCGAAACGCTGCTGGCGGCCGGCCGGGCAGCCTCGGCGCAATACAAGGATGCGCGCGCCATTGAGCACATCTACCCGCTCATCCGCACCGAAAAGCAGGTGGCGAAAGTGTTCGAGGACATTGAGGAGGAACCGGGCATCATCCTTTATACGGTCGTCGACCAGAAGCTGGCGCGCGGCATTGACGAGCGTTGCGCCGCGATGGGCCTGCCCTGCGTCTCGGTGCTGGAGCCGGTGCTGACCGTCTTCCAGTCCTATCTCGGCACCCCGGCTGGCCGCCGCGTCGGCGCCCAGCATGTGCTCGACGCCGACTATTTCCGCCGCATCGATGCGCTCAACTTCACCATGGAGCATGATGACGGCCAACTGCCGGCCAATATGGACGATGCCGACATCGTGCTGATCGGCATTTCCAGGACATCGAAGACGCCGACCAGCATCTATCTCGCCAACCGCGGCATCAAGACCGCCAACATCCCGATCGTGCTCGGCGTGCCGGTGCCGGAAAGCCTGGTCGCCGCCAGCAAGCCGCTGATCGTCGGCCTGATCGCCACCGCCGAACGCATCTCGCATGTCCGCCAGAACCGCGTGCTCGGCAACAGCAGTACTTACGAAGCGACTGACTATGTCGACCGTGCAGCTATCACCGAGGAACTCGCCTATGCTCGCCAGATCTGCACCCGCCACAACTGGCCGATGATCGACGTCAGCCGCCGCTCGATCGAAGAGACCGCGGCAGCGATCGTTGCCCTGCGGGGGAAGAATAGGTAATTGAGCGGAGATGACTTTGCCGCTCTTCCTGATGGAGGTTCGGCGCTGCCCCTCACCTGCCTGCCGGCATCCTCTCCCCGTATAGTGACGGGGAGAGGGGCGCCGCCTTCGATGGTTTCGCCAATCACCAGCGTGGCAAGAGGTGGCGCGTGGACCGAAGCTGCCCTTTCTCCCCGTCACTATACGGGGAGAAATGTCCGGCAGGACAATGAGGGGCGGCGTCAACGTTGCGGATTAACGCCCGATACTCCAACCGTCCCTGTATCTGCGCCGAGTGCTAAAATGACCGAAAAAATCATCCTCGCTTCCGGCAGTCCGTTCCGCAAAGCAATGCTCGTCAATGCCGGGCTCGACATCGAAGCCGTCCCGGCCGATGTCGATGAACGCGCGCTCGAGGCGCCGTTGCAGGACAGCGGCGTGTCGCCGGAGGATGTCGCCCTGATCCTCGCCGAGGCCAAGGCCACCGAAGTCAGCGAGCGCAGACCGGGGGCGCTGGTGCTCGGCTGCGACCAGACTTTGTCACTGGGAGATGAAGTGTTCCACAAGCCGGCCGACATGGAAGGCGCCCGCCGCCATCTTTTGGCGCTGTCCGGCAAGACCCATCAACTGAACAGCGCCGTGGTGCTGTGCCGCGACGGCAGGGTGCTGTGGCGCCATGTCGGCATAGCCAGCCTGACCATGCGCAAGCTCGATCCTGCTTTCATCGGCCGGCATTTGGCCCGCGTCGGCGCCAAGGCGCTCTCTAGCGTCGGCGCCTACCAGATCGAGGGCGAAGGCATCCAGCTGTTCGAAAAGATCGAAGGCGACTATTTCACCATTGTCGGCCTACCGCTCTTGCCGGTGCTCAAGGAATTGCGCGCGCTCGGAGCCATCGATGGTTGAGAGAAAAGCTTTCGTCACCGGCCACCCAATCGCGCATTCGCGTTCGCCGAAGATTCACGGCTACTGGCTGAAGACATACGGCATCGACGGCAGCTACCGCGCCATCGATGTCGCGCCGGCCGATTTTCCCGCATTCCTCACATCGCTGCAGGCCAACGGCTACCAGGGCGGCAACGTCACCATCCCGCACAAGGAAGTCGCCTTCGCCCGGGTCGAGCGCCGCGACGAAGCGGCTGACATGATCGGCGCCGTCAACATGCTGTGGCTGGAAGACGGCGTGTTGTGGGGCGGCAATTCGGACTGGATCGGCTTTGCCGGCAATCTCGACGAGCACGCGCCGGGCTGGGACAAGAATGGCCCGGCCGTGGTGCTCGGCGCCGGCGGCGCCTCGCGCGCGGTCATCCACGCGCTGAAGGTGCGTGGCGTCAGGGATATTCGCATCGTCAATCGCACTTTAGCGCGGGCGCAGGAACTGGCAGACCGCTTCGGCGCCGGCGTTTCGGCGCATGGCGCGGTCGGAGACCTGCTTGCCGATGCCGGTCTGCTCGTCAACACCACGGCGCTCGGCATGCATGGCGATGCCACGCTCGCCGCCGATCCGGCAGGCCTGCCTGACCACGCCATTGTCGCCGACATTGTCTATGTGCCGCTGGAGACGCCGCTTCTCGCCGCCGCCCGCGCGAGAAATCTGAAGACGGTCGACGGGCTCGGCATGCTGCTGCACCAGGCCGTGCCCGGCTTCGAGCGCTGGTTCGGCCAGAAGCCGGAGGTCACTGCCGAATTGCGGCAGATGATCGTCGCCGACATCGTCGGCAAATGATGGACGCCAAGACATGATCGTGCTCGGCCTTACCGGATCGATCGGCATGGGCAAGTCGACGACGGCGAAGATGTTCGCCGACGCCGGCGTGCCAGTGCATGATTCCGACGAGACCGTGCACCGGCTTTATTCCGGCAAGGCCGCGCCCTTGGTCGAAGCAGCCTTTCCCGGCACCACAGTGTCCGGCGTCGTAGACCGTGCGAAATTAGGCGCGAGGGTGCTGGGTGACGCCGCCGCGCTGAAGACATTGGAGACAATCATACACCCGCTGGTCCGCGCCGACGCCGATGCCTTTCTGGCAAGACACCGCGCCGCCGGCGTGCCGCTTGTCGTGCTCGACATTCCGCTATTGTTCGAAACCGGTGGCCGCAACGGCGTCGACAAGGTCGTCGTCGTCACCGCGCCGGCGGAGGTTCAGCGCGCTCGTGTGCTGGCGCGGCCCGGCATGAGCGAGGAAAAGCTGGCGGCGATCCTGGCCAAGCAGGTGCCCGACGCCGAAAAACGCCGGCTGGCCGATTTCGTCATCGACACCGGCGAAGGGATGGACGCGGCCCGCGCCGCTGTCGACGCCATCATTGCCGAACTCTCCGCGCGATGAACTCCTCGGGCAGAACTCCCGGGGGATAAGTCGATCGGGCCAGCCTCCTGACGGCAGGCTGTCAGGCATAGCCCATTGCCATTTTGTTCCGGTGTATGATTCTGCTTGCTTAGGAGTGAGCTGATTCGATGCGTGAGATCATCTTCGATACCGAAACCACCGGCCTCGACATGCGCGACGACCGCATCATCGAGCTTGGCGGGGTCGAACTGGTCAACCGCTTCCCGACCGGGCGCACCTTCCACAAATTCATCAACCCGCAAGGGCGCGCCGTTCATCACGAGGCGCAGGCCGTGCACGGCATCAGCGCCGCCGACCTGGTCGGCAAGCCGACCTTTGCCGAAATCGCTGAGGAATGGCTGTCCTTTACCGACGGCGCCAAGCTTGTCGCCCACAACGCCAATTTCGATATCGGCTTCCTCAACACCGAGTTCGGCCGGCTCGGCCAGCCGGTCATCGATACGGGGCGCGTCGTCGACACGCTGGCGCTGGCGCGACGCAAGCACCCGATGGGTCCCAATTCGCTCGATGCGCTCTGCCGCCGCTACGGCATCGACAACGGCCACCGCACCAAGCACGGCGCACTGCTCGATTCCGAACTGCTGGCCGAAGTCTACATCGAACTCATCGGCGGCAAGCAGGCGGCGCTCATCCTCGAAACGGTGGCGGTGCAGGTCAATAGCAACGGTGACGTCGCCGACATCGACATCTCGATCGCCGCCCGGCCGATCGCCCTGCCGCCACGACTGACCGAGGGCGAGCGCGCAGCGCATGCCGGGTTGGTGGCGACGTTGGGTGAAAAGGCGCTGTGGCTGAAGGTGGCGGCGGGGTGATTTTGACGAACCTGCTCGAACCTTGAGGGTTAGCTGAGACTCCTCGCGTCTTCGTCATCCTAGGGCGAAGCAAGGAGCGAAGCGACGCAGCGCAGACCCTAGGATCCATGCCGTGACGTTGATCGTAGGATGCCGGCGCATCGGAATGACGCTTGTTCGCGAACCGGCGCCCGCTACCCTGAAACCATGACCGGCTATGTCTACATGACTGCAAGCCAGAAGCGTGGCACGATCTACATCGGCGTCACCAATGACCTCGGCCGCCGAATGCCGGAACACAAATCCGGACAAGGCGCGGGCTTCACCAGCCGCTACGGCGTGCAACGGCTGGTCTGGTACGAGGAATATTTCGACATTACAGATGCGATCCAGCGCGAGAAGTCGCTGAAGCGATGGCCGCGACAATGGAAAATCGAATTGATCGAGAAGGCCAATCCGGAGTGGTTCGAGCTCTTTCGCGGAACCGGGTGGTAGGCACCCGATTTCTTGCACCGTCGAAGCACTGCACCACCGTCACGGCATGGATCCTAGGGTCTGCGCCGCGTCGCTTCGCTCCTTGCTCCGCCCTAGGATGACGAAGACGCGAGGATTTGCGGCCAACCTCGAAGGAGCGCTGTCCCACCAACGTCTCCAACAAAAAGCCCGGCACAAGGCCGGGCTTTTCAAACACTAGCGTAGAGCCTTCTCAGCTCACCTTGACCTTCGAGGCCGCCTGGTCCTCGGCCAGCTTCTGCTGGAACATCTGCGCGAAATCGATCGGGTCGAGCATCAGCGGCGGGAAGCCGCCATTGCGGGTGGCTTCGGCGATGATCTGGCGGGCGAAGGGGAACAGGAGCCGCGGGCATTCGATGAACAGGATCGGCAGCATGTGTTCCTGCGGGAAGCCTGAGATAGCGAAGACGCCGCCATAGACCAGCTCGACGTTGAACAGCACTTCCTGGTCGAAGGACGCCTTGGCGTTCAACGTCAGATTGACGTCGAACTGCTTGTCGGAGAGCGGGTTGGCGTTGACATTGACGTTGATGGCGATACCGGGGGCCTTGTCGCGGCCGCGCAGCGAGTTCGGCGCGCCGGGGCTTTCGAAGGACAGGTCCTTCACATACTGGGCGAGCACGTTGAGCGACGGCTGCGCCGTTTCGCCGTTGTTGCCGTTGGCGGCGCCGACCGGCGCGTCATCTTTGCTGGCCATGAGCCTTGATCCTTTTGCCTGGGCAGCAGCGCTGACCGAATTGAAATCGGGCGTTGGCTAGCATGGTCGGCATGACAAGACAAGGTTTGCCGCCTTGCTTCTCAGTTCGTCATCCCAGGGCGAAGCAGCCGCGCAGCGGCGTCGCGGAGACCCTGGGATCCATGCCGTGACGTTGGTCGAAGGGCGCGGCGGTTCAGAATGGCCATCGTCTCGTTGACGCCCCAAGTTCTGTGCCGTTGCAGCGCTCGAAGGTCGCGGCATGGATCCTGGGGTCTGCGCGCGTCGCTTCGCTCCTTGCTCCGCCCCAGGATGACGAAGCGCAGCCTCAGTCGTCCTTCAGCCGCCGCCAGGGCGAGTTATGGTCGGGGCCGCGCTTGAAATCGTCCTCGCGCGAATAGTCGCCGTCGTCGAGATCGATGACCTTGTCGCGCGACCTGCCGCGGAAACCACCGGTAGTGAAATCGGTGGCGACGACGATGCGGCCCTTGAGCCTGCTCCAGGCAAGGTCACGCACCGGCGGCAGGAACAGAAGCAGGCCGATAATGTCGGTGATGAAGCCGGGAATGATCAAAAGGATCGCGGCGACCACGATCATGGCCCCGTGCGCGAGCTGGCGGCTGGGGTCGCCGCCGCCGGCCATCTCGGCGCGCACCCGCGCCATGACGCCAAAACCCTGGTGCCTGAGCAGAAGCACGCCGGCAAGGCTGGAAGCCAGCACTAAGCCGACCGTCGCCAGCGCCCCGACCTCGCGGCCGACAATGACGAAACCGGCGATTTCCAGCAGCGGCAGAGCAAGCAGGAACAAGGGGAGGAAGGAAATGCGCAAGTCTTGACCGATCGTTTCCATGTTTTGCCGGGCGGCGTACAATCGCCGCTGGCACTGAGGCCGTTAGATAGGTATGCCTGCCTTTGATTTGAATGATTGCGCCATGCGTTCTATATGCTTTGCATGTTGAACGCTATGCGACCGCGGCCCGGATTGGCCGGCGGTCCCGGCCAGGTCAGGGATTGATTGGCGAAAGATATGGGATTCTTCGACTTCGGCACCATTTTCTTTCTGATTGCCGCAGTGGTGATCTTTTTCCAGCTGCGCAACGTGCTCGGCCGCCGCACGGGCAGCGAACGCCCGCCCTTCGATCCTTACACGGCCAGCCGCAACGACAAGGACGCGACCCAAAAGCCCGAAAATGTGGTTTCACTGCCGCGCAAGCGCCTGCCGGGCGAGACGGCTGCCGAGACCTATGCGGCCATCGACGCTTTCGCCAAGCCCGACACCGATCTGAACAGAGGCCTGCGCACGATCAAGGACAATGATCCGTCCTTCGACCCGAAGGGTTTCGTCGACGGCGCCAAGATGGCCTATGAGATGATCGTCATGGCCTATGCCGATGGCGACCGCAAAACGCTGAAGAACCTTTTGTCGCGTGAGGTTTTTGATGGTTTCGTCGCCGCAATAGGCGACCGCGAGGCGAAAGCTGAAAAGATCCAGTCCTCCTTCGTCGGGATCGACAAGGCCGACATCGTCTCGGCCGAGATGAAGGGTGGCGAGGCCCACATCACGCTGCGCATCGTCAGCGAGCTGATTTCGGCGACCCGCGACAAGGCGGGTGCTGTCATCGATGGCGATCCCGAGACGGTGGCCGAGGTCAAGGATGTCTGGACCTTTGCCCGCGACACACGTTCGCGCGATCCGAACTGGAAGCTGGTCGCCACCGAGGAAGAAGACTGAATCCCGGACATTGGCGGGGCCACGGTGTCGCTATCGTCCCTTTTCGTCGAGAAATCCTTTGGTGATCTTCCCGGCTGGGCTGCGGACGATCACCTTGCCGCCTTCGAAGCCTTCCGCCGTTCGGCCTGTCATGTCCTGAACAAGCCTTATCGCACCGGTTCGCTCGGTGTCCGGTTCGACGCCTTTGCCGGCGCCTATGACGAGGCGCGTTCCGTTTCGCCGGCGAATCGGTCGGCCGCCAAGGATTTCTTCGAGCGTCATTTCGTTCCAGCCAAGGTTCAGGCCGAAAATGCGGGTCTGGTCACCGGCTTCTACGAACCGGAGGTCGAGGCCTCGCCGGCGCGCACGGAAGAATTCCCGGTACCGCTTTTGGCGCGGCCGCGCGATCTCATCGACATCGACGGTGCCAACCGTCCCGAGGGCATGGACGAGTATCTGGTCTTCGCCCGTGAGACGCCGCAGGGGCCGGTAGAGTATTTCGACCGTGGCCAGATCGAGCGCGGCGCGCTGGCCGGCAAAGGCCTGGAAATCGCCTGGCTTGCAGAAAAAGTCGATGCGTTCTTCATCCATGTGCAGGGCGCCGCCAGACTGAAGATGACCGACGGCCGGCTTTGCCGCGTCACCTATGCCGCCAAATCCGGCCAGCGTTTTACGGGACCAGGCAAGATCCTCGCCGAACTCGGCGAGATCCCGCTCGAAAAAGTGACCATGCAGTCGATCCGCGCCTGGTTCAGGGCGCATCCCGATCGCCTCGACGATATCCTCTGGCAGAACCGCTCCTACATCTTCTTTCGAGAAGCGGATGTCGACGATGCAGCACTCGGTCCGATCGCCGCCGCCAAGGTGCCGCTGACGCCGGGCCGCTCGCTCGCCGTCGACCGGCTGCTGCACACATTCGGCACGCCCTTTTATATCGATGCACCGAGGCTGACAGCGTTCGACAAAATGCCTTTCCGGCGGTTGATGATCGCGCAGGACACCGGCTCGGCCATCACCGGACCGGCGCGCGGCGATCTCTTTGCTGGTTCAGGCGATGCCGCCGGCGAGATCGCTGGGGTCGTGCGCAACGAGGCGGATTTCTATGCGCTGGTTCCAAGAGCTCTCGTTTCGGAGACGAATCGATGAGCAAGCGCCCCGATAGGCTCAGCGAGGACGACCGGGTGTTGTGGAACCTGGTGGCGCGCACGGCGCGACCATTGAAGGGAAGGATGGCGGTCGACATTCCAGACATCGTCGTCGACCCCAAGCCGTCACAGACTCCGGTCGCTGTCGGCCCGATCGTTGCCTCCAAACCGAAAGCGCAACAGGTTTCGCATGCGCTGGACGAGCCGACGCTGGACAAGCTGAAGAAGGGCCGGCTGCCGATCGAAGGCCGCGTCGACCTGCATGGCATGACCCAGGACGAGGCCTATTCGCTGTTGTTCTCGTTCCTGCACCGGGCGCATGCCGGCGGCATCCGCTATGTCCTGATCATTACGGGAAAAGGTTCGTCATCGGGCGGCGACGGCGTCTTGCGACGTGCCGTGCCGGCCTGGCTGTCGACGCCCGCCTTCCGGCCGCTGGTTTCCAGCCACGACCATGCCGCCCGCAACCATGGCGGTTCGGGCGCGCTCTATGCTCGGCTCAGGCGGCTGCGCTGATGGGGGCGGTCCGATGACGCCATTCGGCGAAAAACTGCGGGCGCTTCGAGCCGAGCGCGGCGTCCGCCAGAAAGACATGGCGCAGGCGATCGGCGTCAGCGCCGCCTATCTGTCGGCACTGGAACATGGCCGCCGCGGCGCGCCGACTTGGACGCTGATCCAGAAGATCATCGGCTATTTCAACGTCATCTGGGACGATGCCGAAGAGCTGGCGCGGCTGGCCGAAGCCTCGCATCCGCGCGTAAAGCTCGACACGTCCGGGCTAAGTCCCGCCGCGACCGAACTTGCCAATCTGCTGGCCGAAAACATCGAGAAGCTGGACGAAGCCGAGCTTCGCCGCATCACTGCGTCGATCCGGGGGGCACTTGGACGTGCCGGATAGGATGGCATGAGGCGCTTGCCGGCGTTCGCCTCAATTGCAGAGGCGATCGCCGGCGAGGCATTGCATCACTTCTTGCCGGCGGTGCTACCCCGGCCGCCATTGTCGTGATGGTCGCGGCCATGGCCCTCGTGGCCAAGGCAATCTGCAGTGCCGGCGCTGCAGCAACGGCCAGCCCACCAGTCGTTGCTCTTGGTGTCCGAGCAGGTGATGGTCTGATCGGCCAAGGCCGACCCGGCCAGGGACGACACCGCGACGGCGGCAAGGAAAGCAGTACGCAGGAAAGAAGTCATTGGAAGTCTCCGTGATTGGGTTCTGGTTACGGCTATGTGTCGCCGGCACAGACCGTTTGGTTCACGGAGACTGCGAATTATTTTTTGGGAGGCGGTTCGGAGTGCAGCAGCAAATCTCGTCGAGGCGGCGCCGCCCCTCATCCGCCTGCCGGCACCTTCTCCCCGTATGGTGACGGGAGGACTGGCGGTAGTCTCGGCGCGCTCGACGGTTGGCGAAATCGTAGGCGACAGCGTTCTTTCTCCCCGTCACTATACGGGGAGAAATGCCCGGCAATGAGGGGCGGCGCCGACCTATCTTGTGAAAATGACCAGGGCGCCGATATGGATCGGCCCGCAGCGGACCGTTCGAAAAACCGCCGTGTCCCTACTTACTGGACCGCGCCGACCAACACCTGCTGGCCACCGCGGATCGAGACCCAGCGGCCGGTGTTGTCGATCGCCTGCCGCTTGAGGAAGCGGTAGCCGGTGGCGTCCCAGATCTTCACCTTGTCGGTGAGATTGTCGAGGACGTAGTCGCCCTTGTCGGTGCGCACCGTCAGCACCGCATGGCCTTCGCCGTCCGGCTTGCGCACGACGGTGATCAGGAGATCGGCCAGCGACACGCCCGAGCGGGAGAGCTGGCGGCGCTTTTCCAGCACATAGTCCTCGCAATCGCCGACGCCCTTGTCCGGATAGGCCCAGACTTCGTCCTTGCCGTAAATGTCGTAATCGCTCATCGGCTTGACGGTGGCGTTGACCCTGGATGTCACGCTGATCAGCTTGCGCATGAAGGCGTCGGTCATCGCAGCCGGGTTGAGATTGCTTGGCCGGATCGAGCATTCGCCCGGATTGGACTTGCAGAAATCATAATGGCCGATCGGCTGCGAGGTCATGCCGCCGGTCGCCATGGCGCCGCCCGCCGAAGCCGGCGCCACCCAGCATCCCAAAACCGCCAGCCCTGTTGCCGCACACAAGCGCAGCGTCCGTGCCATCGCTGAGGAAGTCATTGTCCCCGTTCGCCCTTGTTGTTAACGAAAGGTTAAAGGGGATTTACAGTCCGTGTCAATTATGGGGGGAGCTAGATTCTCCGGCATGGTTACCCGCGCCCGCCCGACAGCGTCTATTGTGCAACAGAACGCCTCTGGCGTGCAAAGTCGCCCCGCTTCTGCAGGCAATGCACGCCACAGCTGTATCGAGCCTCAACCTCTTGCGGAGCGGACCAGCCTCGGTTTGACCGCAACGCGGTTCTGGCGGCCGTAGCTGGTGATGAAATCGACGATGCGCGGCACGATTTCGGAGCGGAAACGCGAGCCGTTGAAGACGCCGTAATGGCCAACGGCCGGCTGCATGTAATGGGCATGCCGGTCGGCCGGGATGTTGGGGCAGAGGTCGTGCGCGGCCTGCGTCTGGCCGAGCCCGGAAATGTCGTCGTTCTCGCCCTCGACCGTGAACAGCGCGACGTTGCTGATCGCCTTGGTGTCGATAACCTCGCCGCGATGCATCATCTCGCCCTTGGGCAGAGCATGGCGCACGAACACCGTGTCGACGGTCTGCAGATAAAACTCCGCCGTCAGGTCCATCACCGCCAGATATTCGTCGTAGAAGTCGCGGTGCTTCTCGGCATTGTCGCCGTCATGCTTGACCAGGTGCATGAAGAAGTCCTTGTGGGCGATGATGTGGCGGTCGAGGTTCATGCTCATGAAGCCCGACAGCTGCAGGAAGCCCGGATAGACCTCGCGGCCGAAGCCCGGCACCGGCCAGGGCGCGTTCATGATGACATTGTCGCGGAACCAGTCGATGCCCTTTTCCTTGGCCAGGAGGTTGACCGCGGTCGGGTTGCGGCGGGTATCGATCGGCCCGCCCATCAGTGTCATGGTCGAGGGCACGAAGGGATCGCCGCGCTTTTCCATCAGCGCCACCGCCGCCAGCACCGGCACCGAAGGCTGGCAAACCGCCATGACATGGGTGTCGGGCCCCAGCGCATGCAGCATGTCGATGATGTAGTCGATGTAATCGTCGAGGTCGAAATGTCCGTCGGTCAGCGGCACCATGCGGGCATCGACCCAGTCGGTGATGTGAACGTCGGCATAGGGCAGCATCGCCTCGACCGTGCCGCGCAGCAGCGTCGCATAATGGCCCGACATCGGCGCCACGATCAGAAGCTTGGGGTCGGCCTTGCGCCCGGCAGGCACCGATCGTTCGAAGCGGGTGAGGTTGCAGAACGGCCGCGACCACACCGTCTTTTCGCTGACCTCGACGCTTTTCCAGTCGACCACGGTCTTGGTCAGGTCGAAATGCGGCTTGCTGTAGCGGCGCGTCGTGCGCTCGAAGAGTTCGGCGGTTGCAGCCACCGAGCGGCCCCAGTGCGTGTGCGAAAACGGGTTGAGCGGGTTGGTGTAGAACAGCCGCACCGCATCGGCATAAAGCCGCGCGGGCTGAATGGCGGCATGGTTCATTTCGTAGAGCTGGTAGAACATCAGGTACTCCGCAGCTGCCGTGATCGAAGGGACGACGAGCAGCGCCGAGCCTTGAATGTTTCGCGCGGAGGTTAACAAGATATTGCTGCGATGCAATACGTCACGTGGCGTGACATATCCCATTCTTTGGTCCAAGGCCTTGAGAATCCGCTTCGAACGGAACCAGCCGGCTCAATGTGCAGCTGCGAAAGCGCGGCCGTCGGATTTAGAGAGCAGATGCGTCCGGCCCGAATGGGCCGGACTTGGACAGATCAGACGCGCGCCACGCAGACGGAGGTATGGCCGGAGCCGATGAAGCCGAGCTGGCCGGCGGCGCCCTTCGACAGGTCGAGCATGCGGCCCTTGATGAACGGGCCGCGGTCGTTGATGCGCACGATGACGCTGCGGCCATTGTTCTGGTTGGTCACCTTCAGCCTGGTGCCGAAGGGCAGGCTGCGATGCGCGGCGGTCATTGCCGACGGGTTCATGCGCTCGCCATTGGCGGTCCTGGAGTGCAGCGCGTACCAGGAAGCACGGCCGCATTGGCCGGCGGCGGAGGAGGCGGTTGCGCCGACCATCAGGCCAGCCGCTATCGTTACCGCGACAAGCGCGGTCTGGTTCTTCTTGTTCACTTGGGAGGCTCCTTTTACAGACCTCAGCCGGTAAGTGCTGAATAAGGCAGGAAATGCGGCAAGCATCTGGCGGTTCCGTGGCGCTGGCACACGTTTGGAGTCACTGGGAAACAGTTTGTCAGGGGTTTTTCGCGATGCGCCGGGGTATTTCAGGCGGCTTTCGGGGCGATTTGCAGATACCTTCAGCAAGATAAGGCGTTATTATACAAGTAAAAACACGCGCGACTGGACCTCTTCCTTTCGCTCTTTCATCACGGCCATGGCGCAGTTGACAATCGACTTGGGAAAGGAATCTCGGCGATGAGACTGTTCAGATATCTGCTGGCCCTGATTGTATTGGCCATCGGCGCGCTGTGGTCGCTGCAAGGCCTCGGCGTGGTCGGCGGCAGCTTCATGACCGGCCAGTCGCAATGGCTTTATATCGGCATCGTCACCATGCTGGTCGGCCTGCTCGGCCTCGGCTGGGCGAGCCGCTCGCGCGGCTGAGCTGCGACGAAAGGGTCGACCCCCACTCCGTCGAGCTTCGCTCGACACCTCTCCCCCGCTCGACGGGGGGGAGAGGAAGGGTGCGAGTTCGCCGACCTTGGCGTGTCCAGCCGATAGATGGGTAACAGAATGGACCGGATACATAGGTAACACTTCTCCCCTATGCGTCCGGCGCAGCGCCAAGCGGTTTGGTTGGCGCGGCGCTGCGGCGGACAAGCTTCATACGCCTGGTGTCGATGATGCCGAGCGGATGGGCATGGAAGGAGAGTGTCCATTCGCCATCCTCGGTCTGCGCGGCTGCGACCGGGCTCGCCGGCCAGCGCTTGCGAGACATAGATGAAGCTCCATGAAATGAGAAAAACCGAATGCCTGTTCGTAGTCAGCTAATTCTATCGTTCTGTAGAGTTGAATCCTTCCAAGCAAGACGGGCTTGTTAGAAAAAAGCCACCGGCAGGTACCCGTCGATGAACCGTGATACTCTACACGCGACCGTGTAGAGCCGGCGCAAACCATCGATCCGCCGGCCCGGCTGGCCGGAAAGAGGCAGCTTTTCATGCTGGTACGCCTGACCCTGATCTGCAGCGGCGCAACGCCCGCCACGCGCAAGGGGTCGTTCCCCGTCGACGAGGCGCTGGAGCCGCGATCCCTGGCGCTGGCGGCAACGATGACCCTGCGCCGTGCCGACCGGGTCTGGACCAGCCCGGCGCCGCGCGCCCGGCAGACCGCCGAGGCGATGGGGCTGCAGGCCTCCGTCGAGCCGCTGCTGGCCGAGCAGGATTTTGGCCGCTGGGCCGGCAAGGGTTTCGCGGAGGTGCAGGCGCTTGATCCCAACGGCGTCGCCGCCTGGCTCGGCGATGCCGAGGCCGCTCCGCATGGCGGCGAGTCGCTGGCCGATGTGGCGCGCCGCACCGCGAGCTTCTTAGACGACCTGATTCGGACGAGCGGCCACACCATCGCCGTCACCCATGCCAGCGTCATCCGCGCAGCAATCGTCCATGTCCTCGGCGCGCCGCTTTCGGCCTGCCGCAGGATCGATGTCGAGCCGCTGAGCGTCACCGATTTCCGCAGCGACGGCCATCGCTGGATGTTGCGCTCGAGCGGGGTGCCGGTGGCCAAACCCGCCAAGTCTGACCAGTTGCAAGGCGACGGCGCCCAGTCCTGAGCGGAGGATTGGGCATTCGTCCCGCCCATACCGATCTTGGTAGCCGACAGCGAACGAGATTGCGCGCAGCGCCTTGGCTGAGCAAATCCATGCTGTAAATAGCCGCCAATTTGAAAACACGTTCAGCCGGTTCGAGGGTAAGTATAGTAATCTTATCGACATTGAGGAATGGAGGAGACGATGCGCGGCCACCCTGCCACCACGATCGCTCGCGGCATCCGCCTGCCTTTGCGGCACAGCCTGTGACCTTAACGGCACAAAGCCCCGCTAAAGTCGCCCCTGCGGCGTGAAAACGAAGCAAAATCAAGGTTTCTCCGCTTGTACATCATGTCACTAGAATTTATCTGTCGAAGCAGCTTGCACGCGGCGGGGAGGCACGTCAGGCGTTTCGCAACCGATGGTTTCGAGCCATCGCCCGACAGGGAAACGTTCGCTCTATGCTCACCAAAAAAGGCAAGTACGGCCTCAAGGCGCTGGTCCACCTGGCGCAATTGCCGGTCGGGCAGCTCGCCTTCGTCGGCGACATCGCCAGCGGCAACAACATCCCGAAGAAATTCCTCGACGCCATTCTCGGCGAATTGCGCAATGCCGGCTTCGTCCAGAGCCGCAAGGGCAAGGAAGGCGGCTACCGTCTGGCGCGCCCGGCCGACGAGATCAAGGTCGGCCATGTGGTGCGCGTGCTCGACGGACCACTGGCACCCATCCCGTGCGCCAGCCGCACCCAGTATCAGCGCTGTGAAGACTGCAATGAGGCGACATGCCAAGTCCGACATCTGATGCTCGAGGTCCGGCAGGCCATCGCCGAGGTGCTCGACCAGCGCTCGCTGGCCGAGATGCGCGACATCGTCCTCGACGACCTTGCGGTCGCGAGGGGCATAGACGGCCTGCCGCTGACGCAGAAGGTCCTCGCCTGATCCTGAGCGTGCGCGCATGAGTGTCGGGCGCACCAATTCGATCATTGTTGTCGGCGGCGGCGCCAGCGGCGTCGTGCTTGCCGCGCATCTCCTCAAATCGCCCCACCCCGATCTGCGCGTCACCCTGATCGAAAAACGTCCGCATTTCGGCCAGGGCATCGCCTATTCGACGCTCTTGTCGGCGCATGTGCTCAATGTCAGCGCCGCCGGGATGAGCGCCTATGCCGACGATCCCGGCAATTTCTGGCGCTGGCTGCAGGCGCGCGGCCTGGTGAGCCAGGAGCAGACGCCGCAGACACCATTCTACGCGCCGCGCAGCGTCTATGCCCGCTATCTCAAGGAACTGCTCGACGAACTCGAAGCCCGGGAAAAGGAAAGCGGCCGTCTCAGGCTGATCCGCGAGGAAAGCCTGTCGATCTCGCCGACATCGTCTGGCGTCGAAGTGACGCTGGCCAACGGCACCAGCGTTGTCGCGCATCTGGCGGTGCTCGCCACCGGCCATGACGAACAGCCGGGCGCCGGCCAGGGCCATGCCATCCGCATGGGCACCGAGGCCGATACCGCGCTCGATCCCGACGCCAAAGTGCTGGTGCTGGGCACCGGGCTGAGTATGGTCGACGCCTTCCTGTCGCTCGAGCAGCGCGGCCATCGCGGCGAGATCGTCGCCGTGTCGCGGCGCGGCCTGCTGCCGTCGCCGCACCGCAAGGGCAACCCGATCAAGCTGGACGTCGCCGACATTCCGCTCGGCACCCAATTGTCCTATTTCGTTAGCTGGTTCCGCGACCTGATCCGCGAAAACCAGAAAGCCGGCATCGACTGGCGCGACGTCGTCGATGGTCTGCGGCCCTTCAACCAGAAGATCTGGCAGAACTGGCCATCCTCGGCCAAGCGCCGTTTCGTCGAGCACACCAAGGCCTGGTGGGATATCCACCGCCATCGCCTGGCGCCCGAGGTCCATGCCCGCGTCACCGAGGCGGTGCGCACTGGCCGCATCCGGCCCGTCGCCGGCCGTGTCGTCGGCATCGAGGCGGGCGATGGCTTCACCATCGACATCCAGTCGCGCCACACGCAGGCGCTGGAGACGCTCCAGGTCGCCCGCATCTATGACTGCACTGGCATCGCGAGGGACATCTCGACCACCTCGAACAGCGTCGTGCGCTCGCTGGTCGACCGCGGCCTGGCGCGGCCGGACCCGCTGCGGCTCGGCCTCGATGTCTCAGCCAAATGCGAAATCATCGCCGGCGACGGTTCGGTTTCAGCCAAGATCCTCGCCGTCGGACCGCTGACCCGGGGAACCTTCTTCGAGATCGATGCCATCCCGGATATTCGCGTCCAGTGCGCGCGGCTGAGCAAGCAATTGCTGGGCTAGGGTGATTCCGGAAAGACTATAAATCTGACAGATCCGTATTCGGCTCGACCCGAGAGCGCCTTCCGCGATCGCGCCATGGTTACCCGGCGGCAGGCAAAAGAATGGCCGGTGCGGAGGATGCTTGGGTTGAAAGCGTGCCGCACCGGCCATTGCGGGATTAGGCTTGGATTTTGGGATCGTCGCCCCGCACTGGCAAAGCTACATATATATTAGCTGTATCTCAATTAAGACTGAAGTCCCTGCCGTAATGGGACGTCTGGACACCATTTCTGGGAAAAGTGTGAGCGCTTTCCCCGGCCAAAGCGCGTTAGCGCTTACCCAGGGAAGTGCGTCAAAAATCAAAGAGAGAGCGCAGGTTCAGCCGCCCAATGCCTCGCACACCAGGCGCGCGGTGACTGCAAGTCGACCGCGACGCCGGGCGACCGCTCGTGGAATTCCATTCCCCCTCTCGCCAGTTGATTGGCACGATCTACCTTCTTTCTGCCTGCAAACGGCTGGAAAAGAAGCTACGCTGCCGCCCAGAGCCGGATGATTTCAGGTCGGATCGACCTAAATCTGAATCCGGCTCTAAATCAAATATAGAGCATGATGTCGTCCGAAAACCGCTCGAGGCGGTCGCTTGGATCAGGGAGCTAAGAGATGAGCGAGCACAGGAAAGCTGCGCCAGGCAGTTCGGACGGCGCGTTATCCCGCCTGCGTCCGCCCTACGCATCGGTGCTCGACCTCATCGGCCAGACGCCGGTGGTCGAGCTGACCAAGTTCGACACCGGAAAATGCCGGCTGTTCATCAAGCTCGAAAGTCAGAATCCCGGCGGCTCGATCAAGGACCGCATCGCGCTGTCGATGATCGCGGCGGCTGAGAAACAGGGCAAGCTAAAGCGCGGAGGCACCATCGTCGAGGCGACCGCCGGCAACACCGGCCTCGGCCTCGCCCAGGTCGGCATCCCCAAGGGCTACCGCATCATCCTCGTCGTGCCCGACAAGATGTCGCGCGAAAAGATCCAGCATCTGCGCGCGCTCGGCGCCGAAGTGCGCATGACGCGCTCCGATGTCGGCAAGGGTCATCCCGAATATTACCAGGACATGGCCGAGAAGATCGCGGCCGAAACCCCGGGCGCCTTCTATGCCAACCAGTTCGCCAACCCGGCCAATCCTAAGGCGCATGAGACCACCACCGGCCCGGAGATCTTTTCGCAGCTCGAGGGCGATGTCGACGCCGTGGTGGTCGGCGTCGGCTCCGGCGGCACGCTGACCGGGCTTGGCCGCTACTTCGCGAAAGTCTCGCCGAAGACCGAGATGGTGTTGGCCGACCCGGTCGGATCGGTGCTGGCGCCGCTGATCAAGACCGGCAAGATGGAGGAGGCCGGCAGCTGGACCGTCGAAGGCATAGGCGAGGACTTCGTGCCGCCCAACGCCGACCTGTCGCTGGTCAGGAAGGCCTACTCCATTCCCGACAAGCAGAGCATGCTGGCCGTGCGCGATCTCTTGTCCAAGGAAGGCATTCTCGCCGGCTCGTCCTCGGGCACGCTGCTGTCGGCAGCCCTGCGCTATTGCCGCGAGCAGACGACAGCAAAACGCGTCGTCACCTTCGTCTGCGACAGCGGCAACAAATATCTGTCGAAGGTCTTCGACGATTTCTGGCTGGCCGAACAGGGTCTCGCCGAGCAGGAGCAGCATGGCGATCTGCGCGACCTCGTCATGCGCTCCCACCGCACCGGCGACACTGTCTATGTCGGCCCCGACGAAAGCCTGCTCAACGCCTATGGCCGCATGCGCCGCTCCGACGTCTCGCAGCTGCCGGTGCTGGACAACGGCAAGCTCGTCGGCATCGTCGACGAAAGCGACATCCTGGCCAAGGTCGACGGCCCCTATGACGGCCGCTGGGATCGTTTCAACGCCCCGGTGCGCGCCGCCATGACCTCCAATCTGCACACGCTGCAGGCCAATCAGACACTGGATGCGCTGCTGCCGGTGTTCGACCGTAACGAGGTCGCCATCATCTTCGATGGCGACGAGTTCGTCGGCCTGATAACCCGTATCGACCTGATCAATCATTTGAGGCGCGCACGATGAATGCAAACACCCCGACGGGCAAGAACCGCCTGGCGTTTTCGACCCGCACCATCCATGGCGGCCAGAGCCACGACCCGCTGACCGGCGCCGTGATGGTGCCGATCTACGCGACGTCGACCTATGGCCAGCAGTCGCCCGGCGTGCACAAGGGTTTTGAATATGCCCGCAGCCAGAACCCGACGCGCTTCGCCTTCGAGCGCGGGGTCGCCGATCTCGAAAGCGGCACCAATGCCTTCGCTTTCGCGTCCGGGCTGGCAGCGATCTCGACCGTGCTGGAACTGCTCGACAGCGGCGCCCATATCGTCGCCACCGACGACATCTATGGCGGCTCGTTCCGGCTGATGGAGCGGGTGCGCAAGCGCTCGGCCAATCTGCAGGTGAGCTTCGTCGACTTCACCGACCTCGCCGCCGTCGAAGCCGCGATCCGCCCGGAGACAAAGCTGCTCTGGGTCGAGACCCCCACCAATCCGCTGCTACGCATCGTCGATCTCGAAAGCGTCGCAGCACTGGCCAAGCGCAAGGGCGTTCTGACGGTCGCCGACAACACCTTCTGCAGCCCCTATATCCAGCGGCCGCTGGAACTCGGCATCGACATCGTCGTCCACTCGACGACAAAATATCTCAACGGCCATTCCGACATGGTCGGCGGCGTCGCGGTCGTCGGCGACAACAAGGATCTCGCCGCCCAGCTGAAATTCCTGCAAAACGCCATCGGCGCCATCTCCGGCCCGTTCGACAGTTTTCTGGCGCTGCGCGGCATCAAGACGCTGGCGCTCAGGATGGAGCGGCACTCGGCCAACGGCCTTAAGATCGCCAAGTGGCTGGAAGCCCGCAAGGACGTCCGCCGCGTCGTCTACCCCGGCCTGCCCAGCCATCCTCAGCACGCCATCGCCAAAAAGCAGATGCACACCTTCGGCGGGATGATTTCGGTTGACCTCGACCGGGACCTCGCCGGCACCAAGCGCTTCCTCGAACGCACGCAATTGTTCACCCTGGCCGAAAGCCTCGGCGGCGTCGAAAGCCTGATCGAGCACCCGGCTCTGATGACGCACGGCTCGATCCCGGCCGAAAAGCGGGCAGCGATCGGCATTTCGGATTCGCTGGTGCGGCTGTCCGCCGGCATCGAGGATGGCGATGATCTGATCGCGGATCTGGATCAGGCGCTAAGCGCTTAGGCAGCTGTCTGCTTGGTAGCGAAGAACCCGTTGAAGCTGTTGTTTAGTCGTCGTCTGCGGCTAGGCGCAAATCCGCCAGTGAGATCATCAGCGTCATCGGGCCAAGCGGCGAGGGATTGAAGCCGAGCTTTGTGTAAAAGGCCCGCGCATCCTCGGAAATCGCGTGGACCAGGATGCCTCGTATACCAAGGGTGTCTGCTGCATTCATCACCCGGCGCGCAGCGTCCTGCATGAGCGCCATGCCCAACCCCTGACGCTGATGGGAGGCATCGATGGCAAGGCGAGCAAGAATGGCGACAGGGATCGGGTCCGGCATGTTGCGCCTGAAACGACCAGACGCATAGCTGGCGGCAACGCCGCCCGACGCCAGTGCATAGTAGGCAACAACCCTTTTGCCGTCTCGGCAGGCGACGAACGTACGTGTCGCGCCGCTGTCCTGATTGGCCAGCGCTCGGCGTTTCAGCCAGTCGTCCAGGACCGGCACACCGGACGAAAACGAGGACAGGTCATGGGTGCGGTCCAGGGGCTCTGGCGGTCGCAGCGTCATTTACAGCGTCGCGCATTCCTTGGATGTTCGAAAATCCATCCGGCTCATTCGCCCGTCTCCCATGGCAGGCGAGCGTTCATCAGCTTGGACAAGCGCTTATCAGGCTTGGCCGGCGCATCGAGCAAAGCGAGGAATTCCGCATAGGCTTCCGGCGAGACCTTGATGAGAGTGCGGTCGAGCAGCGTATCCTCGGCCATGCGCCGTGCTGCATCGAGGATGAAATCCGTTCGCGTTTTTCCGAGCGCGCGCGCAGCCTCGTCGATCAGGCCCCGCTCTTCGGGCTTGATGCGAATGTTCAGCGTGCTTCGCTTGGAAGCTTCGGTTGGAGATTCGTGCTTCATCGTTTCAGCATAGCAGATCGTAATGACATTGTCATTATCGCCTGAGCTACGCTCCCCCGTTAACAAACCCGGAAGCCTTTGCTTAACCCTTCGCCGCTATCTCCCGCAGGGGGAGGCATGGCAAGAGTGAGTGTGATGGACAACAGCCCGGAAAAGCGCAGCGAATGGCGCGCCATTTTTTATGTGCAGGCCCGCGTGGCCATCCTGTTTGTCCCGGTCGTCGCCAGCCTTCTGGTCATCGCCGCACTTGCCGGCAACGACCGCCATCCCGACGCCATCGACCGCACCGTCACGGGCTCCGTGCGATAGGCGCGTTCATAGCCCGGACAGCCATAGACTTCTCGTGAGATGGACCCGGCGGTGTGTGCTAGGCTATTTATCGCCTTCGGACGTTGCCAGATCCCCAATTGAGGTTCGTCATGAACGAAGCCGACTATGCGCTTGGCTATGCGGAGGCGGAATTGCGCCGCCTGACGACGCAAGCCCAACTGATCGATCCGATAACGCGACGGTTCCTTGAGGCTGCCGGAATAGGAAAGGGAATGCGCGTTCTCGACATCGGCAGCGGGGCGGGCGATGTCGCATTTCTCTGTCGGGAAATGGTAGGGACGACCGGAGAGGTCGTCGGCACCGATGTTTCGGTTTCCTCCGTCGAACGGGCTGCGTTACGGGCCAAGGAGGCCAATACAAGCCGGGTCTCATTCAGGCATGGCGATGCGGCCGAATTGGATTTTGAACAGCCGTTCGACGCTGTGGTCGGCCGTTATGTTCTCCAGTTCATGCCTGATCCGGCACGTTCACTCCGGCGCATCGTGCGCCACTTGCGACCCGGGGGGATCGTCGCATTCCACGAACTGGATTGGGATGGTGCCCGATCGTCTCCATCGTCGCCGACCTACGATCGAGTTTGCAACTGGCTCAGCCGGACAATCGAAGCAGCAGGCGCCCAAGCACGCCTTGGCACACGTCTCGCGTCAGTGTTCGAGGATGCTGGGTTGCCTGCACCGAACCTGAGACTGGAGGCAGTCATCGGTTCTGGGCCACGAGCACTGGAGGTCGCGCATCTCGTGACTGATCTGGTTGAGACGCAATTGCCAACCATGGAAAGGCTCGGAATTGCCACATCCTCCGAAATCGGCCATCCGACGCTACTAGACCGCATTCTTTCCGAGGCTGGTCGGAGCGGCACATTGATGGGCCGATCCGAGGTGGGGGCTTGGACCACCAAACCGGATTAGTCCGAGCGAGCCTCGACAGGCGCGGTGCGACGATGCACCTCGGCGCCGCCTCAGAAAAACTTCGGGATCGGTCCGTTCTGCGGCGTCACGTCGCCTTCGAGGTCGATGAACACCTCGTCGACAAAGCACCAGGCCCAGCCTTCCGGCGGATCGTAGCCTTCGATGACGGGATGCTTGGTGGCATGAAAGTGCTTGGTGGCGTGGCGGTTGGGCGAGTCGTCGCAGCAGCCGACATGGCCGCAGGTGCGGCAGAGCCTGAGATGCACCCACATCGAGCCGCTCTTCAGGCATTCTTCGCAGCCGAGCGCGCTCGGCGTCACCTTCTTGATGCCTGCCGTGTGTCTGCATTCATCCATCATGCTCTCCTGGCCAGTTCGGGCGCTGCTGCGTTGGTTCGCGCGAGATAGGCATGCAAGGCCGCCACCACCTGGGCGCCTTCGCCAACGGCGGCCGCCACCCGCTTGACCGAGCCGGAGCGCACATCGCCGATGGCAAAGACCCCGCTGCGGCTGGTCTCCATCTGGTCCGCCGCTATCTCAGCGCCGGTGCGCACGAAACCCTTGGCGTCGAGCGCGACATTGCAGTGCGCCAGCCAGTCGGTGTTGGGGTCGGCGCCGATGAACAGGAAGAGATGCTGGATCGGGCGGGTCTCGACATCGCCGGTCGCCTGGTTGCGCCAGCTGACCGCGGTGAGATTGCCGCCTTCGCCTTCCAGCGCCTCGATCTCGGTCTCGCCCAGCACCTCGATGTTGGGCTGCGCCTCGATGCGCTCGACCAGATAGCGCGACATCGTTTCCCTGAGGCCGCCGCGGCGCGCCAGCATCGTCACCTTGCGCACCTGGCTGGCGAGATAGACAGCCGCCTGGCCCGCCGAATTGCCGGCGCCGACCAGCGCCACCTCTTGGCCCGCGCACAGCCGCGCCTCGATCGGCGAGGCCCAGTAATGCACCGAGGTGCCCTCGAATTCGGCCAGATTGGCGATGTCGAGCCGGCGGTAGCGCGCGCCGCTGGCGATCACCACGGTGCGCGCGCGCAGGCTTTCGCCGTCGCCGACGGCGAGCGTGTAGCCCTCGCTCGCTGCGCCGAGCAGCTTCGCCTCGTCGGGGATGACGATTTCGACCCCGAACTTCTGCGCCTGGTTGTAGGCGCGCGCCATCAGCGCCATGCCGGTGATCCCCGTGGGGAAACCGAGATAGTTCTCGATGCGCGCGGAGGCGCCCGCCTGGCCGCCGAAGGCGCGGCAATCGAGCACGATGGTCGACAGGCCTTCGGACGCCGCATAGACCGCGGCCGCCAGCCCCGCCGGACCGGCGCCGACGATGGCGACATCATAGATCTTGTCGGGGTCGATCGGCCGCAGCAGGCCGATGCAGCGGGCGAGTTCGGTGTCGCCGGGATTGTGCATCAGCTTGCCGTTGGGGCACAGCACGATCGGCAGATGGTGCGGGTCGACATGAAAATGCCCGATCAGCGTCTTGGCGCACGGGTCGGTGTCGGAGTCCAACGCCCGGTGCGGCTGCCCGCTGCGGCGCAGAAACCCCTGCAGCCGCAGCGTATCGCCATTGCCGGCCGGGCCGATGACGATCGGCCCGCTGCTGCCGCTTTCAAGAAGCCCGACGCGGCGCAGGATCAGTGCCCGCATGATCCGCTCGCCGAGATAGGCCTCCTGCACCATCAGGTCGCGCAGCCGCTGCGAGGGAATGACGAAGGCCTCGACCGGCTCTTTCGCTTCGGCATTGACCAGCGACGGCCGGCTCGAAAGCTGCGCCAGTTCTCCGATGAAGTTGCCGGGACCATGGGTGACGATGGTCTCGCGCCGGCCAGGCCCCACATCCTGGGTGATGTCGACCGCGCCCGACAGGATGACGATCAGCCCCGGCGCCACAGTGCCGGCGGTGACGATATGCTTGCCGGCGGCATAGGAAGTGGCCTCGCCGAACCGGCGCATGCGCTCGATATCGGCGTCGCCCAGGATGGGAAACATCTGGTCGCGGCGCGTGACTGTGATCGGCTGTGCGGGTGGGGCCATGGTTGGGAGCGTAGCGTCATGAGCGCCGGGTTTGAAGCAGTTTGTTGGCAGCCTGACCGGAAGGGCAGGTTTGGCCCCGCGACTTCGTCTGCAGGAGGAGCAACGCTCCTTCTGAGGCCAACTAGACCGGCCACCTAGGCAGTGTGAGCAGGTGAGGCGTCTACGACAAGCTCGTCAACTTTCTGGGCGTGCTCGGCAGCTATGTTGACCAAAGCGGCAGCTGTTTCCTGGGGTGTCCACCCTTGAGCCAATGCCGCCGCCACCAGCTCGCCAAATGCCGCCTCCAATGCGACTTCACAATTGATCTCCCGATCTTGGCTGGTCTCGGACAGGAGCGGTGCTTGCACGGATTGCGTCATAACTTTGCACCTCAAATCCCGGCCTTACCGGAGTCCAAAAAAGCTCAGTATGGCGATGACGATAACAACAGCCCCAACGGCCCATATGATCCTGTTCACGACGGCTCTCCCTGTTCACACCAAAACCTAAGTCGCAGGCAAGCCCCGGCTTCAAACCGCGATCTCAAACAACAGTCAGACGTGCTCCGTGTTCCCAAAAAGTCCTGCCCATAGGACCATTGCTCGTTTTATCGGACTTACGTCCTATGCAGGCGAAACACGCTCTGGGCCGCCGAACGAGGCTCGGAATGTCTGGTGACCAGCAATTGCGAGTGGCGCCTGCTTCCTTGGCTGACCGGACACGGGAGACCCGAGCGTCTCGGAGCCGCTCCGGTTCGGACTGAAGTCTTAACACTTTACGACTGAATACCCTGAGCAGGAACAAAGGCTTACAGCCGCCGTTGCCTCTGGAGATGCCTCAGGGAGGAAGACATGGCTGACGGACCAACTGTTGTGAATGCAGGAGGGGGCGCAGGAACGGCGATAGCGATTGTTGTCGCAATCGTCGCAATCCTTGCCCTGCTTTTCGTCACCGGCGTGATCAATCTCAATGGCGGTGGTGGACAAGACATCAACGTGACAGTCGATGTGCCCAAGGTCGAGGCGCCAGCCCCTGCACCCAAGGTCGAGGCGCCCGCGCCGGCGGCTCCAGCCCCGGCTCCCGTCAACGGCGGTTGAGCCGATCGGCTGCGGCTCCAGCGCGGGAGGAGCGCTGGAGCCAGCTTTCACCAGGGAACAAGACAATGGATGATCCGCACAACAGCCTATTGGAGGCTCGGTGGCTTCTTGCCGTGCCGGTGTCGGTGATCTTTGCGGTCTTGTTGGCCGGCTTGATACTGACCTGAAACAACTTTTCAACGCGGATTGGCGCCAAGCTTGTGGATTCTCACGGCCTGGCTTTTTCAACCGACCTGAAGATGTGCGCCAAGTCTGATCGAAAACAGCGCTCGGTGGCGAGCTCGATTCGGTGCTCTATCGCGTCGGCAATGACGGTAGGAGCCATGGGTTGGACCGCAACGCCTGGGATGGCTCTGTTGAAGCGGCTTATTGCGGAATGGCCGGAAGGGGAGGTTGATGGCGGCTCCGCGAATTCGGCGTCCCAGACCCAAAAAGGGCACATCGCACTCTTCTCCCTTCCATCGATGAATGTCTCGTGCTCCTCGGTGATCCGAAAAACTGACGTCATCAGCTTACAAATCAGTAAGGCGACGACCACAATTTCGGGAGGATTCAAGCCTAATTGCGCCAAGATTCCCCAGCTATTCAGTACTGCGAGGCTGCTTCAACATCAGGCGAAACAAATGACAGAAACTAGATCGGGCTATTCAACTTTTCAAATTTCACTTCACTGGATGATAGCAGCTCTTGTGTTGTTTCAGCTGCTCTTTGGGGAGAGCATGACGACCGTTGTTGATGCTGCCGAAAGCAAGACTGCGCTCTCTCCAGCAGACCAGGCGATGGGTTCTGCACATTATTGGGTAGGGCTGTCGATCCTGGCTCTGGTCATAATCAGACTTGTGGTGCGCTTGGCATCAGGCGCGCCCAAGCCTGCTGAAAGAGGCCCGACTTGGATGCAGCTTGCGGCGCGTGCCTCGCATAGCCTGTTCTATCTGCTGCTCCTGGCGACCCCGATCCTTGGGCTCCTCGCCTTCTATGTCGGCGACCCATGGGGCGATATCCATTCACTCAACAAGCCGGTGTTTATCGTGCTCATTTCGATGCATGCTTTGGCGGCAATTTTTCACCAGTTTTGGCTTCGCGATGGCACGCTAAAGCGAATGCTGGCTCCCGCAAAATCAGGTTGATCGCGCTCAACGCAACTGGGCTGGCACTCAGGCAGCATTCAAAGCTCGTTGCTGCAAGGCAAACAGCGCGCCGACCAGTGCGGCGTTTATCAGGGCGAGCCCGAGCAGTACGGTCAGCAATCCGCGCTCACCGGTATGTTGCAGGAGCAGCGCGCCGACGGAGGGCGCCGCGGCTTGAGCGATCAAACTCGGCATGGCGAGCCGACCCATCAGCTTCGCATAGCCGGTGGCGCCAAACAGGGCGAGCGGCAACGTGCCGCGCGCGATCGATTCCAGGCCGATGCCAGCGCCGTAGAACACCAGGGCGACCGGCAGTACCGGCAGCCCGGTCCAGAGTGTCGCCACACCGATGATCACAAACGTCACCGAGGCAAGTTTGGTCCAGATCGGATGGTGATAGCGCGCGATGGCCATCTCGATGGCGCGGGCGCCGACCTGGGAAGGACCGACCAGCGCGCCGAGGCCAACCGCCGCGCCGAGCGCCAGGCCGGTGGATTGCAGCACGGTCAGCAGATGCACCGACAAGGTCGACGATATGACCGCCGACAGCGTGATGCTTGCCGCGAGCGTGGCCATCAGCGGCAGGCTGCGCGGCGCCAGGCCCGTTTCCGGCGCGACAGTCGTCTGCGCAGACGCTTCGGCGGGAACGCCGCGCGGCAGGATGAGCAGATAGGCCGGCAATGCCACCACAAGCTGGAGTGCCGCATAAGCCAGGCACACGCCGCGCCAGCCGAACGCATCGAGCAGAAACGCCGAAATCGGCCAGCACACCGTGCTGGCGAAACCGCCAAACAGCGTCAGGCTGGTGATGGTCGAACGGGCATTGCGCCCATACAGCCGTCCGAGCGTGCTGAAGGCGGCGTCATAAAGGCCGGCGCCCATGCCGAAACCCATGATCAGCCAGCCGGCGACGAAGACGGCCAGCGTCGGCGACGCGGCAAGAACGAGCTGGCCAATGCCCAGGCAAACGGCGCTGAAGGCGAGGGTCATGCGGCCACCGTGGCGTTCGATCGCGGCACCGACATGCGGCGATATCAGGCCCGCGACAAGCAGCCCGAGCGACAGGCTACCGATCACCCAGGGAAAGGGCCAGCCGGTCTGAGCCGACACGGCAGGGCCAATGACGGCCGGCAGATAGTAGGAGGAGCCCCATGCCATGATTTGCGTGAGGCCGAGGGTTGTGACGATGACCGGACGACTTGGGATTGTAGCCACTCAGGCATGCTCCCGAGAAGCGAGTGGAGCGGCTATCGTCGGTGCCTTCACGAGCCCGTCAAAGCCCGCTATTTCTGAGCACTCAAGAGGAAGGACCTGATGCGCATCGCGGTGTTTGATGAGAATGAGGCAAGGCTTCATGTGCAGGCCCTGGTCGAGATGCTGACCCAGAGCGTCGAAGACGGCGCGCTCGTTGGCTTCGTGCTTCCTTTCGACGAGCCTCACGCGCTGACACACTGGGAGGGTGTTTTTCGTTCGGTGAGTGAAGGCGAACGGCTTCTCATCTGCGCCGATATCGACGGCCGTGTCGTCGGCACGGTTCAACTTTATCTTTCGCCGGAGCCGAACGCACCACACCGGGCCGAGGTTTACAAACTCCTCGTTCATCGCGACTTCCAGCGGCAAGGCATCGGTCTCGCTCTCATGCAGGCTGTCGAGCGTGAGGCTATGAGCAGAAAACGGTCTTTGCTCCTCCTCGATACGGTCGAGGGCGGGGCCAGCGAGCGACTCTACAGGCGGCTCGACTGGCATGAGGTCGGCTCTGTCCCACATCACTTTGTCGATCCGCATGGCCAGCCGAAAGTCTCCATCTATTTCATGAAGCATCTGCCGCTTTAGGCCGCGCATGCCGGCCGTCGATGGTGGCA
This sequence comes from Mesorhizobium sp. P2_B5, assembly GCF_056404775.1. NCBI lineage: Bacteria > Pseudomonadati > Pseudomonadota > Alphaproteobacteria > Hyphomicrobiales > Phyllobacteriaceae > Mesorhizobium > Mesorhizobium sp. P2_B5. Next base: position 788,031 of record NZ_JBFUDJ010000001.1, read on the forward strand.
GCGGGCTCACGCGGCAACGCCGCAACCGCACCCACCCTTGCCGACAGCTTTCGCCTCGGCATCGGCGACGCAGCAGGCATCCGCCTCCTTTGCTGCCGGGCCGCCGCAACAGCCTTTTGAGGCATCGCCAAGTAAAGAAGACGGCACCGTACAGACACCGGTTTCCGGCAGCACCAGTTGCACTGCGTCGGCGGAAACCATGTCGCCGGCAAGCGCGGCGGCGACAGAGCGGACCTGCTCATAACCCGTCAGCAGCAGGAAGGTTGGCGCCCTGCCATAGCTCTTGATGCCGACAGTGTAGAAGTCGGGCTCGGGATGGCTGAGCTCACGGTGGCCATGCGGCGGCACATCACCGCAAGAATGCTCGTTGGGATCGATGAGTGGCCCCAGTGCCTTGACGCCTTCAAGCCACGGATCGAGGTCGAGGCGAAGCTCCCTGGTCAGCGAGAGATCGGGCCGCTGCCCGGTTGCGGCGATGATGCGGTCGACAGGGCCGACCTGGCGTAAACCGCCTGCGGTCTCGCCTTCGACGATCAGACGATTTTCTTGCGCTCGGATGGCGACGGTCGCAAATCCTGTTACCAGCGAGACGCGGCCGCTTTCCGGCAGTTCGCGAACATCGGCACCAAGCTCGCCGCGCGCCGGCAAAGCATCGGCATCGCCGCCGCCATAGATGCGTACGAGGTCGGTGCCGCGCGTCACCCAGATGGACGCGGTGCCGGGCTCGGCATCGGCCAGTCTGGCAAGGTCGAGCAACGCATTGGCGGCCGAGTGCCCCGAACCGGCAACCAGCGTCGTGCGGCCGGCATAAAGAGCGCGGTCACGGCCGAGAATATCGGGGATGCCATAGGCGATACGGTCGGCATTCTCTGCCTCGCCCTCGGCCGCGATTCCGCCCGCGCCGAGCGGATTGGGCATCTGCCAGGTGCCGGAGGCATCGATGACTGCGCGGGCGCTGTCTCGCCTTGTGCCATTGGCCGTTTCGACCACCAGCATGAAGGGCCGCGTGCCGCGTGCGTTGCTCAGCACCTTGTCGGCGCCCCAGCGCGAGATACCAACGACGCGAGCGCCGGTTTCGATCACCGGCGCCAGTTCCGGCAGCCCGGCAAGCGGTTCCAGGTAATGCTCGACAAGCTCGCCGGCGGTGGGGAATGCCTCGGACTCCGGCATGTGCCAGCCATGGGCCTCGAGCAATTTTCTCGCCGCGTGATCGATGCAATAGCGCCAGGGCGTGAACACCCTGACATGGGCCCAATCCCGCAGGTTGGACGCAACGCCGCTGCCGGACTCATAGACCTTCACCGGCAGGCCCTGTTCCAACAGATGGACCGCCGCCGCCAACCCGACCGGACCGGCGCCGACGACGGCAATGGGTAGATCGCCTTGCGGGGTCATTTCTATACCTTCCATCATTCCGGGATTATCGAAATAACAAGCAAAAAAATTACGCGGCCACTTCTCCGGTGGCGGGAGTGCAGGCGGCATCGGCACAGCATTCGTCGGCGAGGAAACCGATCAGATCCTGCATGATGGGATAGTTGGCGCGGCAGATCAGCGTCGTCGCCTGCCGCTCCTGAGTTACCAGGCCAGTGAGGATCAACCGGTGCAGGTGATGCGACAAGGTCGAGGCAGCGATGCCGAGACTCTCCTGCAAATAACCGACCGGCCTGCCGGCTGCACCGGCCCTGACCAGCGTGCGATAGAGGTTCAGCCGCGTCGGGTTGCCGAGCGCTTCAAGCTGTTTTGCTGCTTGTTCGAGTTTCATCGAAATACAATACGCCAGTGACCGACGTCGTCAAGCGTTATTTCGACTGCCATCGAAATAACATGCAGCTCAGATGACGCGCTTGCCCTCGGCATCGATGACGACCTCACCATCCTCCTTTGTGAAGGCGCCGATCTGCGGATTTGGAAGGATGTCGAGAACGGCTTCCGACGGCCGCGCCAGCACGACGCCGAGCGGTGTCACCACGATCGGCCGGTTGATCAGGATCGGATGCGCCAGCATGAAATCGAGGATCTCGCCGTCGCTCCATTTGGGATCGCCGAGGTTGAGCTCGGCATAGGGGGTACCCTTCTCGCGCAGCAAGTTGCGCGGTGTCATCCCCATCGCCGCAATCAGCTCGACGAGCCTTTCGCGAGACGGCGGCGTCTTAAGATACTCGATCACTTCCAGCTCCTCGCCGGACAGGCGGATGATCGCCAGCGTGTTGCGTGAGGTGCCGCAATCGGGATTGTGATAGATGGTGATGGTCATTGCGCAGCTTTCATCTCTGGCTCGGGTTTGGGTACTGAAAGCAGCCAGCCGGCCAGTGCCATGGCGAGTAGCGCGCCAAGCAGTTCGGCGACGATGAAGGCCGGGACATCGAGCGGCCGGATGCCAGCAAATGTATTCGATAAGGCACGCGCGATGGCGACGGCCGGATTGGCAAACGAGGTCGAGGCGGTGAACCAATAGGCCGATGTGATGTAGAGCCCGACCAGCCACGGAATGGCGTCGCTGCGAAAACGCAGGCCGGCAAGAATAGTGAAGACAAGGCCAAAGGCAGCCACCAGCTCCGCGATCCACTGGCCGCTTCCGGCCCTGACGGTCTGGGAGATTTGCAGGATCGGCAGGTCGAACATGGCGTGCGCCAGGAATGTACCTGCGATGCCGCCCGTGATTTGGGCGATGACGTAAGCGATAGCCGCCTTTGTCTGGATTTCCCGTCGCAAGGCAAAGACCAGCGTCACCGCCGGATTGAAATGCGCCCCGGAAATCGGCCCAAGAATGGTGATCAGCACCACCAGCATAGCGCCCGTCGGGATCGTGTTGCCGAGCAGCGAAAGTGCCACGTCGTCGGTCAAGCGATCGGCCATGATGCCCGAACCGACAACCGCGGCAACCAGCATGGCGATGCCGAGCGCTTCGGCGACAAGGCGTCGTGACAAATCAGTGGCCATGCTGTTCAGCCTGCATTGGGGTGATTGCGACCGATCTCGTCCAGGCGCTTCTGCAAGGCAAGCTTGTCGACCGTATTCATCGGCAGGCTTACGAAGATTGAAATCCTGTTGTTGAGCATGCGGTAGGCATCGGCGAATGCCAGGTGCTTTTCAGCATCCGTGCCCTCGACGGCTGCGGGATCGGGCACTCCCCAATGCGCCGTCATCGGCTGACCGGGCCATACAGGACAGGATTCATTGGCTGCGTTGTCGCAGACAGTGAAAACGAAATTCATCTCCGGTGCGCCCGGCACCGCAAATTCCTCCCGGTCCTTCGAACGGGCAAAGGAAGTATCGTGGTTGAGGGTCTTCAGAAGCTGCAGCGTATAGGGATGGACCGCACCCTTTGGATGGGAGCCGGCGGAAAAGGCCTTGAACCTGCCGGCGCCGACACGGTTCAGGATCGCCTCCGCGAGGATCGACCGCGCCGAATTACCGGTGCACAGAAACAACACGTTGTAAATCGGATCTCTCATTGCTTCCTCCCCTGCCATTTGCCGGCCTAACACTTGCAAGTCACCGCCTGGATTACCGGCTGGCAAAGCTCCGGGGCACCGTTGCAGCAATCCTCCATGAGGTAAGCCAGCAAGTCGCGAAAACCGGTCATGTCGGCGACATAGCGAATGGTGCGCCCCTCGCGCTCGGCGCGGACCAGCCCGGCATGGCCAAGTATCTTCAGATGCGCCGACATGGTGTTCTGGACGATGCTTAGGCGCGATGCGACCTCGCCGGCGGGCACGCCTTCAGCGCCGGCCCGAACCAGCAGCCGGAAAACCTCCAGCCTTGTATCCTGGCCAAGCGCCGCAAGCGCAAGAAGGGCGGTCTCTTTGTCCACGTATCCATAAATCCAGATTTATCGTCCTATAGCCACGGCGTGTGACATTTAGATGACATTCAGCAAATCGGATCGATCGTTGGCGAGACAGCGCTTGGCGAGGACAGACTACATCTGCGGCGGCAACTGACCTTCGAGGTCAGCGATGGCGTGCGGCCGATGCAGCTCTCCTGCCGGAAATTGTCGCCGACGCCGTGCATGTCGAGCTGTCGCCCCGGCCGGCAAGCTGCAAGCCGCGCGACCGCGGGCTCGAGGAGCAACAGAAGATCAGCGCGTCATGCTGCGGACCGGCAAGCGACGATACGCTCGCCGGCGGCATTAAGAACTCACCTCGCTGAACCGGCGTATGCGCTCGATACCGGCGTCGCCCTGGATGGGAAACATCTTGTCGCGGCGGGTGGCGGTCGTATATTGGTCGATTGAGCCATGGTTTCGACCGTACCGCCCCGGTCGTGCACTTTGGAGGGATTTCTGGATCCCTTCAGGAATGAGCCTGATCGATGACGCGACCGACAGCGCAGGCCACGATCTCCGCCCAATACTATCCTGTCACGCCAAACGCCTGGGCTGCAGCGGAGGATACGTCGGAATCCCCCAAGGCAGATCCTGGAGATAAGCCATCCGTCACATCTTTATAGAGCGCTATTGGATGCGGGTGCCCCACCAGATACCCCTGTATCTCGGGACATCCTTCCTTCATCAGGAAAACACGCTCGTCTTCTGTTTCAACGCCCTCTGCGATGACAGGCAAGGCCAGTGCATTCCCCAGACTGAGTATCGTGCGTACGATGGCGGCTGACTGGACATTCGAACCGACAGCCGTAACAAAACTGCGATCGATCTTGATCTTGTCGAATGGAAACGCCTGTAGCGAGGAAAGCGAGGCATATCCGGTTCCAAAATCATCCATGGAGATCCTGACGCCCAACGCCTTCAGTCTCCGCAAAACCGACAATGCAGTTGCCCGGTCGCGGATCAGAACCCCTTCCGTAATTTCCAGTTCCAGCCGTCCCGGCGCTAGGCCGGTCTCGTAGAGGATAGAATGAACGAGGCCGACCAGATCCCCGAAACGGAACTGCACAGGGGAAAGATTGACGGCGACCTGCAGGGGCGAGGCCCAGGAGGCGGCCTCCTCGCATGCCTGCCTGAGCGCCCATTCGCCTATTTCGACGATCGTGCCATCCTGTTCGGCAAGTGGGACAAACGCGGCCGGCGAGACGAGCCCGTGTTTTGGATGGTGCCAGCGGGCGAGTGCCTCAAAACCAAAGATTTCGCCGTCTATCCGGGCCTGCGGCTGGTAGTGGAGCACAAGTTCGCCATGTGCGATTGCCGAGCGCAAATCTTGCTGCAAGGCGTAGCGTTCTCTTAGTCGCCGATCCATTTCAGGATCGAAAAATTGCAGCATTCGACGGCCGTCCGCCTTGGCTCGGTAGAGCGCGGCGTCGGCATTTGCCATCAGCGATGCGGCACTCTCTCCATCCCTCGGATAGATCGCCGCGCCGATGCTCAGCCCGATTGAAATGTGCTGGCCCCGGATTTCGAATTCGCCTGCCGCCGAATCGAACAGACGGTCGGCGACTTCCTTGGCTCCGGCGGGTCGTTCATCCAAGGCCAGGACAAGAGTGAATTCGTCGCCGCCCATGCGGGCGATAAAGGCCTCCGGCGCCTGCGCTTGCAGACGCCGGGCGATGGTGCACAGGAGATCGTCGCCGGCGGCGTGCCCAAAAACGTCGTTGGTCTCTTTGAAATGATCAAGGTCAATGCTGAACACGGCAAAGCTGGCATGCTTTGCTCTCGCCCGCTCGAGCGCCGTGGCTAGGTGCGCTGCAAGCGCAGTTCGGTTCGCCAGACCGGTAAGCGGATCGTGGTGCGCGAGATGCGCGATTTCCTCGTGCCGTGCCATGAGTTCGGTGCGCGCTACGTTCATATTCTCGCGCGCGTCGTCCAGGCCGTGGGCGGCTTCCCTCACCTTATCCTGGAGCAGGTTGAAGCTTTCGGCCATCTCTCCAAGCTCGTCGCGAGAGTTTACCGTCACCGGCATGATGTTCACGGAGGCATGCGCTGCAGCAAGGTCTCCACGCCCCAGAGCAGCCATGGCGAGAGAGAAGTCCTTCAGCGTTCCGGATGTCAGACGCTTCGCTGCGTTGCTCACCTCGGTTGCCGAATGGGTGATCATTCCCGGCAAAATCAGGCCGACACTGATGGTCAGCAACGCGACAACGACAAAAATGTCCTCCAGGGCGGCGATCAATGGAGCATCGACGTTGGGAACGCTGCCGATCGCCAGGAAATAGCCGGCACCGTCGAGCACCAGCACAAATAGCATGGCTCCGGTAAGCTTCAGGTGAAGCGTATGTGGCAGCAAGGGCAGACCCAGCGCGTGGCGATCCTCCATGGCGCGCCAGGCGTAAAGCGCAGCACCCGAATAGGCCAACGCCAGACCGAACAGGACGGTAGGAAGCCCAAACTGCTGGAAGCCCAGTATGGCGGTCAACAGCCATATTGCCGCCGCGCCCACGCCAAGGGCGATCGTTCCTCTGGGAGCTCGGAAAGGCCGCGCGGCATCGGGATGGTCACGGCGCAAGAGCCAGACTGCGATGTTCGGCATGCAGATGCTGATCAGGTACGTAAAATTGGCTGCAGCGATCATCCAGAGCGGGTACCCGCACAGCATGAAACCGATTGCCGCGGCAGCTGTGAGCAGCGTTGCCGCCCATGGACAATCCGTCGAGGTGCGGCTGGCCAGGAAGCGCGGCAGGAGGCCATCTTCGCTCAGCTGCGCAAGGGTCCGCGCGGCGCCTGCCAATGGCTGCAACGTTCCATGGAACATGTTGAACATGATGAACCAGATGGCGGCGGCTTTGCCGAAACCGCCCAACAGGGGCGCAAACGTCGGTCCGAGGGCCATGGCGAGGTCCGTGCCGAGTGGTTCTGGTCCAAGCACGCCCAGCCAAACGACCGGCAGGACAAGGAAATAGATGCCGGCCATTCCCGCGCTGGCCCACATCGCCCGAGGAATGTTGCGGTTGGGATCGATGGTTTCGCCAACATGGCAGGCTGCGGCTTCAAATGCCGGCGCGGCAAATCCGATCAGGTACAGCCCCGCCATCACTGAAGTGATGTCGCCAAAAAGGCCGGCAAACGGGCTGGTCAGCGTAAAATCCGTCGCCTGCCGCCAGTCGACCTCGCCACTGATGACCGGGACAAGGGATGACAGAAACGCAAGCATCGCGGAGGCTGTGGCGATCGGTATCGCCAGTCTGACCACCCACTTGATTCCACACAAATTGACCGCCGTAAAGAATGCGATGAGCGCGCAGGCGACCGCCTCCACGGGGAGGCCCGGCAAGTACCATTGCTGGATTGCAGACGCTGAAAGAACCGCTGTCAGTCCGCAGGTCGGAACCCAGCCCCACCAATAGCAAGTGCCCGTCAAGGCCGAGAGAACGGGACTGTAGGGTCGGAAAGCTTCCGCGCACGCTGCAGAGATACCGCCGACGCGGTTTGGCCACATGAGAACCAGTTCGGTCCACGCCGGCGCGGCGGCCCAGCTAAGAAGCAGACCAATAACGAGCAACGGTACTGCGGCGCTTCCTTGACCGGGAATATTCCCCTGGCCGACAAAAAGAGCGGCGATCAGAAAGAGGCTTTGATTGCTGCCACCCATGGCGAGCGCTGTCGTGCCCATCCATCCCAGGGTTCTCGGGTGCGGTCGAGAAGGAGTGACGTCGCGCATTCTGAGACATCCATTCCAGTGCGGAGCGCTGTCAGACTCGCGATCATGTGTAGGGGTGTTTCTGTCTAACGCAGCGCTCTCGAAGTCAAAGATGAACCTAGGTGAGACATATTAAGACTTCGTACCAAGGCCGATCCGCTCGATAATCACTGTCGATTGGCGGGTGCACGGTTCGACAATGTGCGTGCCGGCGCGGTGGGTCTTATCTCATTCGCTTCTCGAAGTCGTCGGCCCCTTTCATCTATGGGCATCGACGCAAAGGCAAAGCGAATAGTCGAGAATACAAGTCGCCGATGGCTGTTTAACGATAAAACGATACTGTTACGGAGCGCTCTCGTTCGAGAGTTGCAGATGAACGCGGCTGTAGATCGTCAACACGTTCACCGGCTTTTGCTGGGGTGCCTCGCCATTCCCGGGCAAGTTCGAAGCCTTCCAGTTCCGTGATGTGGGCAAGGCATCGGCGAGCGCCAGGGGCGCAGTTCGGGCAATGAACGTTCCCGCGCACCGTCTTGCAAGATCAACCGCCACCCGCTCGGCGACGCCCGCCCCATGCCTTTCGTAAATGTGCTGCCACACCGCCATGAACATGAAGATGACGATGTCATAGTCGCTCGCGAGGGTCTGCTCGACCTGGCGCTGTTTGGTGAGGTCGAGCACATCGCGGGCCACATGCGCTTATAGGCAAGAGGCCAACGGGTTCAATTCTCGGGGCAGTCCCTGACGCCGGGAAGGACGAACGGATCGGCTTTCGTCAGGTCGCTAACACCCACAGAACCATAGGCAACAAAAAGGCCCGGCGAACCGGGCTTTCTGTCAGGCGTCTGAACCATATCGAATGGCTCGAAACGGGAATTTGGTGCCCAGAAGAGGACTCGAACCTCCACTCCTTGCGGAACACGGACCTGAACGGTGCGCGTCTACCAATTCCGCCATCATATGGCATACGGCTAGCCGCTAAGCAGAGCCCAAGCGGCATAGGATAGCTCATCCCAGAGCCAAAGGACCGTGTCCATGGCTCCTGTCCGCTAGAGTCTCGATGACCTGGCATTCCGCCACTCTGCAGCAGGCGCACTCATCGACCATGCGTGTCAGTTCAAGTCGCAGGGCGTTTAGACTGGCGATTCTGCTCTCGATTTCGGCCAGCCGCGCCTTGGCGATTGCATCGGCTGTCGCACAGGATTGCTCCGGATGGTCTTGAAGTGACAGGAGCGCGCGAATGGCTTCGACTTCAAAGCCGAGCTCGCGGGAGTGTCTGATAAAAGCCAGCCTTGAAACGGCGGCTTTCTCGTACCGTCTCTGCTGCCCTTCGGTGCGCGGCGGTGCCGGCAGCAGCCCGATCTGCTCATAGTAGCGGATGGTGGGGACTTTCACCGCCGTTCGGCGCGAAAGTTCGCCGATTGAGAAATCCATGAAAAACCTCTTGAACCTCTAGTGGCTAGAGGAACTAAGGTGATCGCAAGCATGGAGATTTTCAATGGCTGACGATTGCTGCGCGCACGAAACAACGACCTGCGCTGGCCCGCCTCCCTTGGTGCTGCCTGCCAGGACCGACAGGGCAGAAGCGGCAGGTCATGGAGCGCCGAACGCATCATGCTGCTCGGGCGGAGTGACTGTTTTTGACGGCATGGACGTTCGATACAAACGGGTGCTTTGGGCGGTCATTGCGATCAACGGCGCGATGTTCCTCACCGAGATGGCCGCCGGCCAGCTCGCCGGCTCGCAAGCGCTCAAGGCCGACGCCCTGGATTTCCTCGCCGATACCGCCACCTATGGCCTGAGCCTCGCCGTGATCGGTGCAACCCTGCAAACACGTGCGACCGCGGCCTTGTTCAAGGGGCTGTCTCTGTTCGCTATGGCGCTGTGGGTGTTCGGTTCGACGGTCTACCAGACCCTGGTGCTCGGCGTTCCGAGCGCGGAGGTCATGGGGGTCATCGGCTTCCTGGCGCTGGCTGCAAACCTCGGCTCCGTGCTGCTGCTGCGCCCCTACAAGGACGGCGACGCCAACGTCCGCTCGGTCTGGCTTTGCTCGCGCAACGACGCCATCGGCAATGTGGTGGTGATGGCTGCCGCCGTTGGAGTCTGGCGCACAGCCACCGCTTGGCCGGATCTTGTCGTCGCCGCGCTGATGGCGGGAATATTCCTGACCTCGTCCGTCCAGATCCTGAGACAGGCCTGGGTTGAGTACAGCCAGAGCCGCCAGCTTGCTGCCGCGGAATAACAAAAAAGCCCGGACGAACCGGGCTTTTTTGAACGAAGATTGATGCGCCCCAGCGGGCTCAATCAAACCATCACCAGTCCTCCTTCGCCAAGGCTTCGGAGGACACTCCTTCGTCTAACGACTTCGGGTGGCCTGCCACCCGAAGCTCGAAGAGCGAAGGGTGGTGCCCAGAAGAGGACTCGAACCTCCACTCCTTGCGGAACACGGACCTGAACCGTGCGCGTCTACCAATTCCGCCATCTGGGCTGGTGCGGGCTCATGTAAGCGGGCAAGCGACAGGTGTCAACGCGCTTTTTCAGAGCATGATCCCGAAAAGTGGGAACCGGTTTTCGGAAAAGATCATGCTCAATCAAGAAACGCCCGCGGCGACGCGCCGGCTCAGTTTTCCAGCACGTCCTTCGACGCCACGGTGGAATCGGCGTTGAGCTTGTAGATCACCGGCACGCCGGTGCCGAGCTCGAGCTTGACGATCTCCTCGCCGCTCTTGCCGTCCAGCGCCATGATCAGCGCCCTGAGCGAATTGCCGTGCGCTGCGACCAACACCGTGCCGCCCCTCAGCACATGCGACTGCATGTCGTGCAGATAGTACGGCCAGACGCGGGCGCCGGTGTCCTTCAGGCTTTCGCCGCCGGGCGGCGGCACGTCGTAGGAGCGGCGCCAGATGTGCACCTGCTCTTCGCCCCACTTCTTGCGCGCGTCGTCCTTGTTGAGGCCGGAGAGGTCGCCATAGTCGCGCTCGTTCAGCGCCTGGTCGCGGATCGTCTTGAGGTCGCTCTGGCCCACGGCGTCGAGAATGTGCTGGCAGGTCTTCTGCGCCCGGATCAGCGCCGAGGTGAAGGCGATGTCGAATTTCAGGCCGCGCGCCTTGAGCTTCTGGCCGGCTTCCTTGGCCTCCTTGTGGCCCTGCTCGGTCAGGTCTACATCGCGCCAGCCGGTGAACAGGTTCTTCAGGTTCCATTCGCTCTGGCCGTGGCGCACGAGCACGAGAGTTCCCGACATGTTTGCTCCTTCGAGTTTGTGGGGTGGATCTGAGCAATTCCAGGAAAAGTGTGTAGCGGTTTTCCGTCCGGAATTGCGTAAGAAAAATAGATGCCTCAGCTCAGGCCGAGCACGTCCCGCATCGAATACAGTCCAGGCTTCTTCGCGCGAGCCCAAAGCGCCGCCTTCACAGCACCGCGGGCAAAGATCGCGCGGTCCTCGGCGTGATGCGAAAGCGTGATGCGCTCGCCGGTGCCGGCTAGGATCACGCTGTGGTCGCCGACCACCGAGCCGCCACGCAAGCTGGCGAAACCGATGGTTCCAGGTTTGCGCACGCCGGTATGGCCGTCGCGCGCGCGCGCATCGTTGCCGGCAAGCGCAATACCGCGTCCCGCCGCCGCCGCTTCGCCGAGCAGCAAGGCGGTACCCGACGGCGCGTCGACCTTGTGCTTATGGTGCATTTCGAGGATCTCGATGTCGAAATCGTCGGCGTCGAGCGCGCGCGCCGCTTGTTCCACCAGCACTGCCAGCAGATTGACGCCGAGGCTCATATTGCCGGATTTGACGATCGTCGCGTGGCGCGCCGCGGCTTCGATCCTGGCGTTGTCTTCCGCCGAACAGCCGGTGGTGCCGATGACATGGGCAATGCGCGCCTGCGCGGCGTAGCCGGCGAATTCGACGGTAGCGGCCGGAGCGGTGAAATCGAGCACGCCGTCGGCCTTGGCGAACACCGGCAGCGGGTCGTCTGAGATCGTCACATTGATAGTGCCGATGCCGGCAAGTTCGCCTGCATCCTTGCCGAGATAGGGCGACCCAGTGCGTTCGACCGCGCCGACCACGCGCGCGCCGGGGATCGAATGGATGGCGCGGATCAGCGTCTGGCCCATGCGGCCGGCCGCCCCTACCACCACCAGGCCCATATCGCCGGATTCGCTCATACGGTCCTCCCCAACACCTTCTTTCCACGCGAACGCGGCAGCGGAGTTTGGATTGGCTTGGCGTCGTCGACAAGCCCCAGCCCCTTCTTGCCCTGCACGCGGTGGAAGCGGGCATAGACGCTGTGCGGATCGGCCATCAGCGAGGCGTGGGTGCCTTCCTCGACCAGCCGGCCCTGCTCCATGACGATGATGTGGTCGGCATTGACCACGGTCGACAGACGGTGCGCAATCACGATGGTGGTGCGGCCGGCCATGACGTGGGTGAGCGCTTCCTGGACGCGGGCTTCGGCCTCGTTGTCGAGCGCCGACGTCGCTTCGTCGAGCAGCAGGATCGGCGCGTTACGCACGATGGCGCGAGCGATCGAGACGCGCTGGCGCTGGCCGCCCGACAGCGTCGCGCCGCTTTCGCCGACCGGCGTGTCGTAGCCTTGCGGCTGCTGGCGGATGAAGTCGTCGGCCGCGGCCTGGATCGCCGCCTGCTCGATCTCGGCATCGGTGGCCGAAAGCCGGCCATACCTGATGTTGTCGCGGATGGTGCCTTCGAATAGATAGGGCGACTGCGAGACATAGGCGATCGAACTTCGCAGCGAGTGTTTGGTGACTTTGGAAATGTCCTGGCCGTCGATTTCGATCGTGCCTGCATCGACATCGTAAAAACGCTGCAGCAGCGCCACCAGCGTCGTCTTGCCGGCGCCCGAAGCGCCGACGATGGCTGTCATCTTGCCGGCGGCGGCGGTAAAGCTCAGATCCTGCAGCACCGGCACTTCCTCGACATAGCGGAATGACACGTTGTTGAACCGCACCGCGCCGGTGGTGAAATGCGCCTCTGTGGCGCCTGGCGCGTCGCCTTGCTTCGGCTCGCGGTCGAGCAGCTCGTAGATCATGCGCGCATTGACCAGCGCCCGCTCCATGCTGACCTGCATGCGTGCCAGCCGCCGCGCCGGGTCATAGGCCAGGATCAGCGCGGTGATGAACGAAAACACCGCACCCGGTGGCTGGCCGAGGACCAGTGCCCGATAGCCGGAATAACCGATGACCGCAGTCACCGCGAGGCCGGCCAGCATGTCGGAAATCGGCGACAGCCGTTCCGAGACGCGGGCGATCTTGTTGCTGCGCTGTTCGGCGCTGGCGGCGAGGTCGCCAATGCGGCGCGACAGCTCCTCCTCCATGGTGAAGGCCTTGACGATGGCGATGCCTTGCGTGGCCTCCTGCACGGCCCCGATCAGCCGGGAATTGATCAGCACGGATTCCCGGTTGATCTTGCGTACCCGGCGCGTGATGTAGACGACGGCCCAGATCAGCGGCGGTCCGATCAGCAGTGAACTCAGGGACAGCACCGGATCCTGGTAAATCATGACGCCGACAAGGCCGACCAGCGTGACGGCGTCGCGGGTGATCGAGACGATGGTCAACGACAAAAGGTCGCGAATACCGCCGACATTCTCATTGACCTGCGCCGCCAGCCGGCCCGAACGCGTGTCGTTGAAGAAGTCGACGCCGAGCTTCATCAGATGATCGAAGATGCGTCTCTGGTAGCGCGCCACCAGATTGTTGCCGATGGTGGCCAGCGCCACCGCCTGGCCGTAGCCGGCGAAGCCACGGATCATGAAGGCGCCCATGAAGCCGGCGCAGATCCAGATAACGGCGCCGCCCTGCCGTTCGTAGAATATCTGGTTGACCATCGGCGCCATGATCCAGGCGCTGAAGGCCGTCGTGCCGGAAACCAGCAGCGAACAGATGATGGCGACGGCATAGTACCAGTGATAGTCGCGGCTGTTTTCAGCCAGGATGCGGCGCAGCACCGCCGTGACCTCGGCCGGTCTCGCCTTCAATCTGTTTGGGCTTTGAAGTGTCAAATCTGCAGCGCTTCGTCGGTTTCCGCAGGGTAGAGCGGGCTGGAATTCGGCCCCCCTCTTAACGCCCCGGCCGTGGCTTGCCTATGGCCAAGGCGGCGAAACTTCGTCGCGGCTCAGTTCACGATTGAGAGTTGATCGCCAGTTTTTGCGGTGCGGATCATGCCCGCCAGCGCCGCCCCGCGGTCTGGACGCCGAACAGCGAAGGGTTGCGGGCATAGGCGGCGAGCCCGAGAAGGGCTGCCAGCGGGTGGGTGATGACATAGACCGGCATCGAGGCCATCAGCGCGCTGTGCGGCGCCTTGTCCTCGAAGGCGGCGCGGAAATTGCCCTCCTTCAGCGCCGGCACGATCTTTTGCGCGATGCCGCCGGTCAAAAACACGCCGCCGCGGCTCATGAACACCAGCGCGAGATCGCCGGCGGTGCGGCCGAGACAGGTGACGAACAGCGCCAGCGCCTCCTCGGCGACCGCATCGGTATTGGCCAACGCTGCCCCGGTGATCTCGGCCGGCGTGGTGAAGGGAGAAGGTTTTCCGTCGGCCTTGGCCACCGCCCGGTAGACATTCACCAGACCACGCCCGCACAGGATCTGTTCGCCTGAAATGCGCCCTTCGAGCTTCTCGATATGCGGGAACACCTCGAAATCGCGGGGTGTGCGCGGGCCGATGTCCATATGGCCGCCCTCGCCGGGCACCGGTATCCAATGGTTGAGCGCATGGACCAGCCCGGCGACGCCGAGCCCGGTGCCGGGGCCGAGCACGACGCGCCCGGCATTCTCCTCCGGCGTGCCGCCGCCGATCTTTTCCATATGCTCTTCGCCGAGCGCCACGACGGCCAGCGCCTGCGCCTCGAAATCGTTGAGCACGACGATGTCGCTCAGGCCCAGATTGGAAAACATCTGCCTCGGTTTCACCACCCAGGGACAGTTGGTGAGCGGGATCTCGTCGCCATCGACCGGCCCGGCGATCGCCAGCACCGCCGAATTCGGCCGCACCGACGAGCGGTCGAGCACCGCCGCCTGGATCGCCTCGTCGATGGTGTTGAAATTGGCCGTCTGCACGATCTGCGGCTCGCCGGCTTCCGAATTCGCATCGAGCACGATCGAAAAGCGCGCATTGGTGCCGCCGATATCGCCGATCAACACTGGAAACCGCAACGCTGCGTCGTCGTCGCCTGACATGCTCTTGATCGTCCCCTTTGCGACGCCGTTGCGCCCGTTTCAATCGATTGACTAGCGCATGACCCAGGAAAGGGGAAGCGTCAGGTCGCCTTTACTGTCCGACGTTTGCCGGCGGCCGTCGCCTCGGCAGGGGAATGCCGATCTCCGGCGTCGCGGTGAAGGCGTTAGCGGCGCTTGGCAGGCCCGCCGAGTTGCCGTTGATGGGCGGCAAAGGCGCATCAGGTTCGGGCGCGCTGGCCGCGATCGGCACGCCGCCGCCGCGATAGGTGACGGCTTCAACCGAGTCGGCATCGGGCTGGTCGAGCACGAACTGGCATTGTTTCGGCAGGTTCGCCATCGTCATCACGTCGCGTGCCTTGGGTGCGTCCGGGTTCTTGTTGGGCCTCCACGGCCCCTCGGTGAACCACCAGGCCAGCGGCTTGCCGCAGCCGTCATCGTCTGGTGTCGCTTCCTGTCCCTTGCAGTTGGGCGAGCCCGGCTGGCAGCCGATACGGATATGGAAATGATAGTCATGGCCCCAGAACGGCCGGATCTTGCGCAGCCAGGAACGGTCTCCGGTGACGGTGTCGCAAAGCTTCTTCTTGATGCCGGGATTGACCAGGATGCGCTCGACTTCCGGATAGCTTGCCGCACGCTTCAGCAGCTGCGTGTGCATCGGCTTCCACAGGCTGTCCTTCACCAGATGCGTCTTTTCGTCGACCATCAGCGTGGCGCTGATGTTTTCGCGCTCTTGGGTCGTGAGCTTGCGGTCGGGCATTGGTGTCAGCCAGATGTCGGCGTCGAGGCCGATCTGGTGCGAGGCATGCCCGGTCAGCATCGGGCCGCCGCGCGGTTGCGAGATATCGCCGATCAAAAGCCCCGGCCAGCCGTCGGCGGCGGCATCGCGCGACAGTTTTTCGATCAGCGCGATCATCGTCGGATGGCCCCAGCGGCGGTTGCGCGAGGGACGCATCACCTCCCAGTTCTGACCATCCATCGGAATGGCGACGCCGCCGGTGAAGCAGCCCTTGGAGTAGAAGCCGAAGGATTGCGCCGCGGCCACCGCCGGCAGCTTCTTGGCGCCGAACAGGTCTTTTGCCCGCGGCTCGGCCGTGATTGCGCCCGCCGCCAGCCCGGCCAAGGCAACGATCGCCAGCGCCGCCTTCAAGAACGGGCGCCTGCCGGGCAAGGATCGCATCGAAATCGTCATGAGCCCCCTCTGCTGCAGGCCGCCAATTCAAGCGAATCATAGCACGCCCGGCGCCGCGTTTCGATTATCCACCCTTGATCGGGCTACGCGGCTCGCCATCGCGCCAGCTCCCGTCAGCCCACATCCGGTCGAATGCCTGGCGGTAGTCCGGAAAGCGGAACCGATAGCCGGCCGCCTTGATCGCTGTGTTGGCGACGCGCTTGTTCTCGCCATAGAAGGACCGCGCCATGGGCGAAAGTTGGGCGGTCTCGAAAGGAATTTCCGGCGGCGGTTCGACGCCCATCAGCGAAGCGGCATAGCTGACGACATCCTGCGGCGGCGCCGGCTCGTCATCGGTTACGTTGAAAATGCCGCCCGTATTGCCGTCGACGAGATGCCACAGCGCACCGGCAATGTCGTCGCAATGGATACGGTTGAACACCTGGCCGGGCTTGACCAGCCGCCGCGCGGTGCCGTTTTCCAGATTGACCAGCGCATTGCGACCCGGCCCGTAAATGCCGGAAAGCCGCAGGATCGCCACCGGCTTGCCGATCTCGCGGCCAAGCTCCAGCCAATCCTGCTCGGCATCCACCCGCATCACCGAGCGCTTCGACATCGGCCGGCATGCCGCCGTCTCGTCGACCCAGCCGCCGCCATAGTCGCCATAGACACCGACGGTGGAGAGGTAGCCGATCCAGCGAAGGGCGGGCATCGCTGTTATCGCCAGGCGCGCGGCGTTGAGCACCGGGTCGCCGGCCTCCTCCGGCGCCACGGAGACGATCAGATGCGTGGTATTCTCCAGCGCCTCGCCAACCTCAGGTGTCAGTGCACCATCGAACAGCAGTGGCGCAATGCCGGCCTGTTTGAGCGATTCGACCTTTTCCGGCGTGCGCGTGGTGCCGAAAATCCTCGCCTTTTCCTTGTTGGCCCCGGCAAAGGCCTTGCCGGAATAGCCGGCGCCGAAGATGAAGATCTGCTTTTCGCTCATGCATGCGCCTCTGTTGGCAGCGCGGACAGCCATTCGTCGCGCACTGTCGCGTCGGTTTCGGTTTTCGAGCCGGCTGCAGCCAACTCGGCAAATTCAGCCTCTGGCACCAGCCGCGCCAGCGCCCAGATGGCCGCGCCGCGCACCAGCGGAGACGGATCGCTCAGCAATGCGCGCACCGAACTGGCCAGCGAAAAATCCCCGGAATTGCCGGCGGCGATCAGCACGTTGCGGACAAAGCGGTCGCGGCCGATGCGTTTGATCGGCGAGCCCGAGAAGAAAGACCGGAACGTGGCATCGTCCAGCTGCAACAGCTCCGCCAGCGCCGGCTCGCGCAATTCGTCGCGCGCGGCGAGTTTTGCCTCCGAGGCGGCGCGGGCGAACTTGTTCCACGGGCAGGCGGCGAGGCAATCGTCGCAGCCATAGATGCGGTTGCCGATCTTTTCGCGGAATTCGAGCGGGATCGGCCCCTTGTTCTCAATGGTCAGGTACGAAATGCATCGCCTGGCATCGAGCCGGTAGGGCGCGGGAAAGGCATCCGTCGGGCAGGCATCGAGACAGGCGCGGCAGGAGCCGCAATGGTCCTCGTCGGGGGCATTGGGCTCAAGCTCGGCGGTGGTGAAGATGGTGCCGAGAAACAGCCACGAGCCGTGCTCGCGGCTGACCAGATTGGTGTGCTTGCCTTGCCAGCCGAGCCCGGCGGCCTCGGCCAGCGGCTTTTCCATCACCGGCGCGGTGTCGACGAACACCTTCACGTCGCCGCCGGCCCGCGCCACGATCTTGCCGGCAATCTCCTTCAGCCTTCCCTTCATCACCTCGTGATAGTCGCGGTTCTGAGCATAGACCGAGATCGCGCCGCGGTCGCGTCTTCCCTGCAGCGCACGCGGATCATGGTCGGGGCCGTAATTCATCGCCAGCACGATGATCGAGCGTACTTCGGGCCACAGCGTCGACGGTTCGCTGCGGCGCTCGAGCGTCTCGGCGATCCACGCCATCGAGCCATGAAAACCGTCGGCGACGAATTCGGCGAGCCGTCCCGGCGCCAGCGGGATCGAGTCAGGCGTGGTGACGGCCACCGCATCGAAGCCGGCGCGCCGCGCCTCCGCGTCGATCAGCGCGCGCAGGGTTTCGCGTTTAGAAGTCGAGGTCCGCATAATGCGACACCGGCGACAGGCCGCGCACCCGGTCGGAGAGCAGCGGCCGGAACGACGGCCGCGATTTCACCCGCGTGTACCATTCGCGCGCCGCGGCATGCTCGCGCCAGTCGATCTCGCCGAGATAATCCAGCACCGACAGCGTCGCCGCCGCTGCCAGGTCGGCATAGGTCACCTTGCTGCCGGCCAGCCAGTGGCGGGTGCCGGCCAGCCAGTTGGTGTATTTCATATGCTGGCGGATGTTGGCGCGCGCGGCCCGGATCGCGCCAGAATCGGGCGAACCGCCGCCCGCCGTCTCCGGCATGATCGGCTTCAGCACGCGTTCGCGCACCAGATGCCTGGTCACTTCGCCCTCAGCTTTGTTGAGATACCAGTCGGTCAGCCGGCGGATTTCGGCGCGCTGCATCGGGTCTTCGGCAAACAGCCTCTTGTCGCGCTTCAGCACACCGCGCGTCTCGTCGAGATATTCGGCAATCACCATGGCGCCGACGATCGGCACGTCGCCCTCGGCAAGCAGGATCGGCAAGGTGCCGGCCGGGTTCAGCGCCAGGAACTCCTTGCGCCGCGTCCACGGTTTTTCCTCGATCAGCGCCAGCTCCTCGCCATACTCGCCAAAGGCGAGGCGAACGAAGCGGCAGGTGGCGAACATCGGGTGATGGAAAAGCGTCAGCATGGTTCCGCGATAATTCAGCGCACTGGCGAATCGCAGGGCGCACCGGTAAGTCTTGGCGGCCCGTCATGCGGCCGTCACGGTGTTGCGACCTATAGGGGGACTTCCGCGCCGTGACAAGCAAGCCCTTTTGCAAGCCGTTTCCTTCCGTCACTTGAATGCCGAGGTTGCCATGGATAGCCACACCATTGTCGAAGCCCTGCTGCTCGGCCTGCTCGAGGGGCTGACCGAGTTCATCCCGGTGTCCTCGACCGGCCATATCCTGCTTGCCGGCCATTTCCTCGGCTTCCATTCCACAGGCAAGGCCTTCGAGATCCTGATCCAGCTCGGCGCCATCCTGGCGATCCTCAGCGTCTATTTCCGCCGCCTGTGGCAAATGCTGCTCGACCTGCCGCATGACCGGCTGACGCGGCATTTCGTCCTCGGCATCCTGATCGCCTTCCTGCCGGCGGCCATCATCGGCGCGCTGGCGCATGATTTCATCAAGACCATCCTGTTCGAATCGCCGCGGCTGATCTGCATCATGCTGATCATCGGCGGCGTCGTGCTGCTGGCGGTCGACCGCATGAACCTCAAGCCCGTCTACCGCGACGTCGAACGCTTCCCGACCCGGCTCTATCTGCAGATCGGCCTGTTCCAGTGCCTGTCGCTGATCCCCGGCACGTCGCGCTCCGGTTCGACCATCGTCGGCGCGCTGCTTCTGGGCGTCGACAAGCGCGCGGCGGCGGAATTCTCCTTCTTCCTTGCCATCCCGACCATGGTCGGCGCCTTCGCCTTCGACCTGTTCAAGAACCGCAATGTGCTGACCACGGCCGACCTGCCGATCATCGCCATCGGCTTCGTCGCCGCCTTCGTCACCGCGCTGATCGTCGTCCGCTTCCTGCTCGATTACGTCTCGCGCAACGGCTACTCGCTGTTCGGCTGGTGGCGCCTGGTGGTGGGTGGTGTGGGCTTGGTGGCGTTGATGATTTGGGGGTGAGGAGTGGTCCGCGAAGCGGACGGAAAGCCAATTGCTTGGCTTTCCGAACGACGAACGCCCTGAGCCAGCGAAGGGCGAGCAACGCCTGTCATTAGCCCCTCAACTCCTCCCATAAAACGCATTCTCCACGTGCACCGGCCAGCGCCAGGGCAGCACCGCCACCATGTCGAACCGCATCGACAGCTTTCCGTAATCCGGCTGCCGCGACAGCCAGATGTCGGCGGCGCCCTCGATGCGGCGCTCGGATTCATGGCCGATCGCCTCCATCGCTTCCATCAGCGTGCGCCGCGCCTTGACCTCGACGAACAGCACGAGGTCGCCGCGCCTGGCGATCAAGTCGATTTCACCGAAGCGCGTGCGATGGCGGCGCGCAAGAATGCGGTAGCCCTTCAGCATCAGCGCCGCTGCCGCCAGCCACTCGCCGCGATGGCCGCGCCGATAGGCCTTTTGGCGGCTGGCGCTCGGGCGCTCAGCCACCTTCGCCTTCTCCAGCGGCATCCCTGAGCTCAAGCAGCCGCCGGTACAGCGCCTGCTTCTGCCCGCCGGTCATCTTCGCCGCTTCCGCCGCCGCCTTGGAAGCCGGCATTTCGGCGGCCAGCGACAGAAGCAGCCGGTCGATGTCGGCGGGTTGGTCGGCCTTGACCTCGGCGGGGCCGACACAGATGACGATCTCGCCCTTCGGCGTGTCGGCCGCCGCATAGTGGTCGGCCAGCGCCTGCAGCGTGCCCGTCCGCATCTCCTCAAAGGTCTTGGTCAGCTCGCGGCCGATGGCTGCCTTGCGCTCGCCACCCAGCGCCTCGACCATGGCAGCCAGCGTTTCGGCCAGCCGGCGTGGCGATTCGAAGAAGATCAGCGTCGCCGGCACCGCCCTGAAGGTTTCCAGCTTGGTCAGCCGCTGCCCTGATTTCACCGGCAAAAACCCGGCGAACAGGAAGGCGTCGGACGGCAGGCCCGACGCCGTCAACGCCGCCAGCGGCGCCGACGGACCCGGGATCGGCACGACGCGCAGGCCGCGCTCCTGCGCCTCGCCGACCAGCCGGTAGCCGGGATCGGAGATCAGCGGCGTGCCGGCGTCCGAGATCAGCGCCACGCTCTGCCCGGCCTCCAGCGCTGCGATCAGCTTCGGCCCGGCCTCGCCGGCATTGTGCTCGTGATAGGCGGTGGTACGGCGGCGGATGCCGTAGCGGTCGAGCAGCACGCGCGAGACGCGGGTGTCCTCGCAGGCGACGATGTCGGCGGCGGCCAGCGTTTCCAGCGCGCGCAGCGTGATGTCGGAGAGATTGCCGATCGGCGTCGCCACCAGATAGAGCGCCGGCTCGAGCGGTCGGGCCGGCATCTCGGTCTGGCCGATCACATAGCTGCGTTTTTCGCCGGTCACCGCTCACATCTCCGTTCAGCCCTGTTTGGCACGGCGCAGGCGCGGTTGCAAAAGCCCGGCGTCCCGCCTCAACCTGACCGCCCCAAACCTGACGCCGATGTAATCCGGCCGCCATGTCTTTGCCATAGTGGGGAACGAAACCGTGGCCGGCGGATTGAATACCTGAGTCTCTTGAGGAGGAGGACAGGATGGACAGCCTCAAATTGCAGGACGTTTTCGAGCCCTACTATGCCGGGCGCAACCGCGTGCCCGCGCCAAAGGACAAGCGTCTGCTCGCCAAGAGCGAGACCAGCCTGACCAGGCGGGCCACCACCCCCTTGCCGACGAATGTCAGGCTTTCCGACAATCAGCCCCAGCCAAGCAGCACGACGGAGCACTGACCGGACGATGCCCAATCGCTTCGATATCTTCATCACCCGTCTTGAAACCAAGAGCGCCAGAGAAGGCGTGCCGCCGCATCCGATGAACGACCAGCACAGCGTCCGCCGCGACAAGGCCGACGCCAAGCCGGCCCGACCCGGCGACGCGCATACCGAAAAGCACCGTGGCAAGCGCCGCTTCAAGCACGACGCTTGATCCCACAGACCTTTGCGGTTGGGCGAGACGGTTGATCCTTCGTCATCCTATGGCGAAGCAAGGAGCGTAGCGACGCGGCGCAGACCATAGGATCCATGCCGTGACATCAAAGCGTCGCAACGGTCCAGAATTCTGTTCTGCCGAATTCCTAGACTAGGCTAAGGTCGCGGCATGGATCCTCGGGTCAAGCCCAAGGATGACGAAGGCATGGATGCCAACGCCCCGCATCTTGTTCAACCGAGATACCGCGAAACGCGCACCTCCAACAGACGCACCAGTTCCGGATCCATGAATTCATAGTCATCAGGGATGTCGAGGCAGACCACCCGCGCCTTCTTCAGGCTCGCCTTGAATTTCTTCTGCAATTTGGTGCGGTGCGCCTTTTCCATGACGAAGATGATGTCCGCCCAGGCCACCAGTTCATGCGTCAGCGGCGTGTCGGCGTCGTGATTGGTGCCGGCTGAGGCGACCTCGATGTCCCTGCGCTTGGGAAAACACGTGCTCGGCAGTCGGGCTGCGCAACCGGTTCTGGCTGCAGACGAAGAGAACGTTCCTCACCGACTACTCATCCCAGATATCACGCTGATTTTTGCTGAGAGGGATGTACTGATCAAATGTGAGTCCATTCAGATCAAACTCGAACAACTCATCCTTGGCGATCCCGCGAAGCTTATTTCCAATATATGTTATGAAACTGAGGACAACGCTGAATTCGCTCAAGTGGGACAATTTTAGTTTCGATGTGACCGTTGCGTTTCTGATGAAAATCGCCTGAGCCTCAAAGAGGTCGTCATGCTCTGGAGATCTCAAGATTTCGGTCAATCCAAACTCGAACACATCATCCGTGTTCAATGTCATCAAGGTCTCGTGGATCAGGAACTTCATCGAAGGGCTCATCTCGGATACGGCGCGGGCACGCCTTCGGCTCAACAAGCCGAACTTCTAGCATCCTTACTGGAGCCGATAAATCGTCCACCACAGACCAGCCACTTGGCCTGTGGGCTTACCGCGCCAGATCCGCCACCACGGCGTCGAGCACGATCATGCCGGCCGGCGTGGCGCGCAGCCTTGCATTGCCGATCGGCGCCACCAGCCCCTCGTCCTGCAGCACCGACAGCCGCGCGCTGGACAAGCCGCGCCCGGAAAACGCCTCGTAGCGGGTAAGGTCGATGCCTTCGGCGAGCCGCAACCCCATCAGCAGGAACTCGTCGGCCTCCTCCGAACGCGTCAAGACTTCGCCGCCGGTGACGCCATGGCCCTTGGCCTCGACCAGATTGGCCCAGGTCTCCGGCATCCGCTCGGCGATGGTGACGGTGCGGTGGCCGTTCTCGATGAAACGGCCATGCGCGCCCGGCCCGACGCCGACATATTCGCCATAGCGCCAGTAGGTCAGATTGTGCCGGCTTTCGGCGCCTGGCCGGGCGTGGTTGGAAATCTCGTAAGCCGGCAAACCATGCGCTGCGCTCACCTCTTGCGTCAGCGCGTAGAGATCGGCTGCCCGATCATTGTCGGGAATGGTGAATTTGTGCGCCGCATGCAGCGCGTGGAACGGCGTGCCTTCCTCGATGGTCAGCTGGTAGAGCGACAGATGATCGGCGGCGTGGCCGATCGCCTGTTCGAGCTCCGCTTGCCATGCGTCCAGCGTCTGGCCGGGACGGGCATAGATCAGGTCGAAGGAAAGCCGCGGAAAAATCTCACGCGCCAGCCCGATGGCATGCAGTGCTTCCTCGACATTGTGCAGCCGGCCGAGAAAACGCAAATCCTTGTCGTTCAGCGCCTGCACGCCGAGCGACACCCGGTTGACGCCGGCGGCGCGGTAGCCGCGAAAACGCTCAGCCTCGACCGAGGACGGATTGGCTTCCAGCGTCACCTCAATGCCATCGGGCACGGTCCAGTTCTTGGCCACGGCGTCGAGCACCGCCGCCACCGTCTGCGGCTGCATCAGCGACGGCGTGCCGCCGCCGAGAAAGATGCTGGTCACTTCGCGCGGCCCGGTGCGCCCGCGCATCGTCGCGAGCTCGGTCTCGAAGGCGCGGGCAAAGCGCTGCTGGTCGACCGGCTGGTGGCGGACATGGCTGTTGAAGTCGCAATACGGGCATTTGGCCGCGCAGAACGGCCAATGGATGTAGACGCCGAAGCCCGGGCTGCGGTCCAGCGGCATCAGGCTGAGCCTAACCTGGCGCGGGCGAATTTCTGGAAGGCGCGGGCGCGGTGCGACAGCGCCGTTGGCTGGCCGGGCTTCCAGCCATGCTTCTCCTCGGCGCTCATCTCGCCGAACGTCTTGTCGAAACCGTCGGGTAGAAACACCGGGTCGTAGCCGAAGCCGAGCTCGCCGCGCGGCGGCCACACCAGCGTTCCCTCGGCCTCGCCTCGATAATATTCGGCTTCGCCATCTGGGAAGGCGAGGCAGATGACGGCGACAAAGCGGCCTGTTCGTTGCTTGGGCTCGGCCGCGCCGACCTCCTGCAAGGCCACTTCGGTGCGCTGCATGGCCATGCCGAAATCGCGGGTGCCTCCCGGGGTTTCGGCCCAGTTGGCGGTGTATACGCCGGGTGCGCCGTCGAGCGCGTCGACGCAGAGGCCCGAATCGTCCGACAGCGCCGGCAGGCCAGTGGCTTCAGCCGCGGCAAAGGCCTTGATATAGGCGTTTTCCTCGAAAGTGGTGCCGGTCTCGTCCGGCTCCGGCAGGCCGTAGTCCTTGGCCGACTTCGCCTCGAAGCCGAACGGACCCATCAAATCGGCGAATTCGCGCAGCTTGCCTGCATTGTGGCTGGCGACGACGATCTTCTTTCCATCGAGAGAATGCATCAAAGGCCCCAGATCCGTGGCTCGGCGAATTCGATCGAATTGCCCGAGGGGTCGCGTATGTAGATCGAACGCCCGCCTTGCGGCCATTCGAATTCGCTTTCGATGGCGATGTTTTTCGCCTCAAGTTGCGCCTTCCAGCGCCCGAGTTCATCCGCGCTTGCCGCAAAGCAGAGATGGCCCTCGCCGACCGTGCCGTGCGGCGGCACTTTCAGCCGCGCATCCGGTGCCGGCGGGATTTTGGTCGCCTCGGCGTTGAAGATCAGCAAAACGCCGGCGCCGCAGCGGAAGAAGAGATGGCGGCCGTCGACTTTGCCGAGGAGGTCGAGGCCGAGGATGTCGCGGTAGAACGCTTCGGCGGCGGCGAGATCGGTGACGTAGAGAGCGGATTCCAAAACAGCAGAAGGAGTCACGAGGCACCCCCCTCTGCCCTGCCGGGCATCTCCCCCGCAAGGGGGGAGATTGGCAGTTCCGCTGGCAGCGTCTCAACGTTGATGGTTGGCAAAAACGGTAGCGACCTCTGATCTCCCCCCTTGCGGGGGAGATGGCCGGCAGGCCAGAGGGGGGTGTGAAGGATCGCCGACGTCATCGCAGTAAATTCAATCAGGCCACAGCCATCTGCTGCAAACTCACCAACCTTTGGATGCCCTTCTTGGCCAGACCCATCAGCTCCGCGAACTGCCCTTCGGAGAAAGGCTCGCCCTCGGCGGTGCCCTGGATCTCGACGATGCCACCCTTGCCGGTCATGACGAAATTGGCGTCGGTGCCGGCCGACGAATCCTCGATATAGTCGAGATCGATGACCGGCTGGCCGTCATGGATGCCGCAGGAAATCGCCGCGACATGGTCTTTCAGCACTTTGGCAACGCTGGCCATCTGCCGTGCTTCCATCCAGCGCAGGCAATCGTAGAGCGCCACCCAGCCGCCGGTGATCGAGGCCGTGCGGGTGCCGCCATCGGCCTGGATGACGTCGCAGTCGACGGTGATCTGCTGTTCGCCAAGCGCCTGCAGGTCCACGACCGCGCGCAGCGAACGGCCGATCAGCCGCTGGATCTCCAGCGTGCGGCCGCCTTGTTTGCCGGCAGAAGCTTCACGGCGCATGCGTTCGCCGGTCGAGCGCGGCAGCATGCCGTATTCAGCCGTCACCCAGCCCTTGCCGGAATTGCGCATCCAGCCCGGCACCTTTTCCTCCAGGCTCGCCGTGCACAGAACATGCGTGTCGCCGAATTTCACCAGGCACGAGCCTTCGGCGTGTTTGGACACGCCGCGCTCGAAGGAGATGGCGCGCATTTCGTCGGCTTGGCGTTTGGAGGGGCGCATCGAGGCCTCTTTCTGTTCTTTTTGCGGTTGCGTGGGCGGCTTGTAGACGCATGCAGCCCATGGCGCAAAGGAAAATGGCCGCAAACGCGGCGCCGTGACCGCATACGGCATTGGGCGATCGCAAGAGCGACGCCGCTGGCCGCAAACGCGGCAGCGGGCGATCTGGAACAGACGCCGCTGACCGCAAGTGCGGCAGCGGGTTGCGCAGGGGCGAAGGAAGTCTATATCCTTTAGCCGGAGGTTTTTGGCCCGAATGACCAAGGCAGTCACCGAACCCAGTCTGCTGGCACCCGCGCTGCAGTCGCTCGACATGCGCTCGCGCGACATTTTCCGGCGCATCGTTGATTCCTACCTCAAGGATGGTGAGCCTGTGGGATCGCGCAGCCTGTCGCGCATCCTGCCGTCGTCGCTGTCGCCGGCCACCATCCGCAATGTGATGAGCGATCTCGAACATCTCGGCCTGATCTATGCCCCGCACATCTCGGCCGGGCGGCTGCCGACGCAGACCGGCCTGCGCTTCTTTGTCGATGCCTTCATGGAACTCGGCGATCTTTCCGACGAGGAACGCCGCGTCATCGAGGCGCAGGTGCGCGCCTCCGGCTCGGGCGCGACGCTGGAACACATGCTGACCGAGGCCAGCCAGATGCTGTCGGGCATGTCGCGCGGCGCCGGCCTGGTGCTGGCCACCAAGAACGAGGTGGCGCTGAAGCACATCGAGTTCATCCAGCTTGAGCCGACCAAGGCGCTGGCCGTGATGGTGTCGCAGAACGGCGATGTCGAGAACCGTGTCGTCGACCTGCCGGCCGGCATCACCGTCTCGCAGCTGCACGAAGCCTCCAACTTCCTAAACGCCCATATCAGGGGCCGCACGCTCGCCGAGGCGCGCATCGAGATCGCTCGTATCAAGGACGAGACCAGGGCCGCCCTCGACACGCTGTCGCAGGATCTCGTCGAAAAAGGCCTGGCAGTGTGGGCGGGCGCCGACAGCGGCCTGCCGGCGCGTCTCATCGTGCGCGGCCGCGCCAATCTGCTCGAAAACGTCACCGCCCAGGCAGACATCGAATTGCTCAGGCACCTGTTCGAGGACCTGGAGACGCAGGACGGACTGATCCAGCTGCTCGACCTCGCCGAGGACGGCCCCGGCGTGCGCATCTTCATCGGCTCGGAAAACAAGCTGTTTTCGCTCTCCGGCTCGTCGCTGGTGGTGGCGCCCTACCGCGACAAGGACGCCCGGGTCGTCGGCGCGCTCGGCGTCATCGGCCCTACCAGGCTGAATTATGCCCGCATCGTGCCCATGGTCGACTACACTGCCCAATTGATTACCCGGATGTTGAGATAAGTCCGAAGCCGGGATCACCGCAAAGGAGGGCGCAGAATGGCGCTTGAATCGTTCAAGGCCCAGATCAGTCTGCTGCTCGAGGAAATGGTCAACCAGCCCGAGGACGAGCACGAAATCCAGGAGCAGCTGCGCGAAAAACTTCGCGAAATGCGCGCCATGGGCCTGCCGCTGCCGGACGATCTCGTCGCGCTTGAAAAGCGGCTCGACGATGATCTCGACGTCGAGGAAGAAGACAGCTGACGGGTTTCGCTTGAATCTGCGCGCGCACGCTTCTCTTTTGTGGCGCTCGCGCGATATCTCTTCTTTGCATGACGCCCCGACCTGCGTGAATTCGAGGAGGACAGCATGATCCGGATTGCCGGCTTCGCGAGCCTTGCCCTGCTTGTGGCCACCAGTGCCTTCGCTCAGCAAGCCGATCAACCGCTACTGACCGGCAAGGACGCTTTCGGCGACTGGAAGGCGGACAAACCGGGCGTGCGCCGGCTGATCAAGCCGCAGGACCTGCAGGCGCCCTTTGTCACCGAATCCGCATCCAATGGCCCCGGCGTGGCGGAGAGGCCCGAAGGCGCCAATCCAGTTGTGTTGCCGGGTTTTACAGCGGAGCTTATCGCCTCCGGTATCGCCAACCCGCGCGTCGTTCGCGTTGCTCCGAATGGCGACCTGTTTGTTGCCAACAGCAACTACGACGAGATACGCGTTTATCGTCTCGGAAAGGGTAGCGCAAAACCCGTCCAGAAAGCGATCTTTGCCAGCAACCTGAGCCGACCCTACGGCATTGCCTTCTATCCGCCGGGCGACAAGCCGCAGTGGGTTTATGTCGCCAACACCGATAGCGTGGTGCGCTTCGCCTATCGCGACGGCGATCTGAAAGCCTCCGGTGAGCCGGAGACGATTGTCTCCGGCATTCCCTCGGGCGGCCACTGGACTCGCGACATCGCCTTCTCGCCCGACAGCAAGACGCTTTATGTCTCGGTCGGCTCCGAATCGAATATCGCCGAGGGCATGGGGAAGGAACCGCGCGGCGGCCTCGACGCCTGGATCAAATCCATGCCTTCAGGTGCTGCCTGGGGCGAGGAGGACGGCCGCGCCGATGTGCTGGCCTTCGACCCCGATGGCAAGAATGGCCGCATCGTTGCCACTGGCCTGCGCAATTGTTCTGGTATGACCGTTCAACCGGCGACCGGTGCGCTGTGGTGCGTCGTCAACGAGCGGGACTCGCTCGGCGACAACATTCCGTTCGAATTCGCAACCACAGTAAAGGACGGCGCCTTCTACGGTTGGCCTTGGTACTATATCGGCAGCAATGAGGATCCGCGCCGCAAGGGTGAGCGCCCAGACCTTGCCGGTAAGGCAACCATCCCCGACGTGCTGATGCAGGCGCATTCGGCGCCGCTCAACATCGTCTTCTATGACGGCGGCAATTTTCCGGCCGAGTATAGGGGCGATGCCTTCGTTGCCCTGCACGGGTCCTGGAACCGCGGCGTACGCACGGGCTACAAGGTGGTGCGACTGAAGTTCAAGGATGGCAAGCCGACCGGCGAGTATGAGGATTTCATCACCGGCTTCGTCATTTCCAATGACTCCGTCTGGGGCCGGCCTGTCGGCGTCGCGGTGGCCAAAGACGGCGCGCTCATCCTCACCGAGGATGCCAACGGCACCATCTGGCGCATCACTCATGTCGACGGGCCTTCCTGAGTCCATTGGTTTGGCAAAGAGCTGCCCCAGTGCACGTCCCGATGTATCGCCTTGGGATAGGTATGGATCACCTCGGCCGATGAGACGCGGTCGTCGAAACCGGTATCCCTGAGATTGAAGAGGCCGACCGAGCCGAAGGACTTCTTCGCCCCTTGCGCGAAGCGGCTGTCGCTGAAATCGTGTTCGTAGAGCGTCACCGTGACGTGACCGTCATTGAGCTTCGGCACGTAAACACTGCTGATCGTGTCGTTGGCGACGCCCAGCTGGTTGACGTTGAAGCGATAGACGTCCTGCACCATGCGCCGGGCCGCATTGCCGTTGATCATCCAGTATTCGCGGCGCGATGCGCGGTTCTGGTCGTCAAGCTTGAGCGCTGCCTTGCGGCCAAGCCCGAGCCAGTGCTCGAACACCATCACATTGGCGCCCCAGGGGTAGGGATAATTGGACTTGTCGACGATGCGCCGCACGCCGGTGTCGGGGATCTCATTGGTGTCGACATAGTCCAGCCATTGCAGCTGGAACGACGCTTCTACGTTGAGGTCGCTGTTGCGCGGATCGGAAGCAACGATGAGCCAGTCGGAAACCGGCGGATATTTGGTGTCGAGGTCGATGTAGAATTCGCCCTTGGCAGTGTCATCGGGGTCTGGGGAGTCGCGCTCTAACGCGACCAGCCGCACCTTGAAGCGGTTGTTGACGACCAGCGGATAGATCATCGGATGAACGGGGTGAGCGCCGGGGTTCCGGCTGTCGGTAAAGTACCCAGGCGCTGAGACGATATCGCTCGCGCCCTTGTCGAACAGGCTGAAGGCCTGCCGCCCCTCGAACCACAGATACCATTCCAGCTCGTGCCCGCGCGCCTCGGAATAGGGCTTCCATTGCAGAAGCTGGATGTGAAGTCGTTTCGCTAGCATGGGCAGCTCCTGTCGGTGTAGCCGCGCAAGAGCGCAGCTATTAGGGATTGCAAAGTGCGGTGGGGCGGATGGGGGATAGCCGCTCTCCCACGGCGCGTAAGGGAACCATCTCTCGTTATCGGCCGTGCCCTGACGACCGTCCGACCTTGCTGGCGCAATCGAATCCGTTTTACCCCTGCCGACTTTCATGGCATCAGGGGCACTTCACGGGGTGCAACCGTCATGACCCTCACCGGCTTTCTCGCCTATAGCGCCGCACTCGGCATCGCCGCCGCCATTCCCGGCCCCGGCGTCACTGCGCTTGTGGCGCGGGCGCTCGGCTCCGGCTTCCGTTCGTCGCTGGCCATGTCCTTCGGCCTGATGCTCGGCGACCTCACTTATCTCACCGCTGTGGTGCTCGGCCTTGCCTTTGTCGCGCAGACTTTCGGCCTGGTGTTTCTCGCCATCAAATGGCTGGGCGTCGCCTATCTCGCTTTCCTCGGCTGGCGGTTCTGGACCGCAGGCATCACCCCCGAGACTGTCGAGGCCAGGAAAGGCAAGGGTGGCCTGATATCGAGCTTCCTTGCCGGCCTCACCGTCACGCTCGGCAATCCGAAGACGATGATCTTCTATCTCGCAATCACGCCGACCATCGTCGACCTGAAGACCATCACGCTCGCCGACTACGGCATTCTGGTCGCGCTCACCGTCATCGTGCTCTTCGTGGTGCTGGTGCCTTATCTGGCGCTGGCCGCCAAGGCGCGCTGGTTCCTGAAATCGCCGCGCGCGCTGAAGGCGCTGAACCGCACCGCAGCCGGCTTCATGGTTGGCGCCGCGGCAGCCATAGCGGCTCGCCAGTAGGTGCATCGATATTCAGGTGAGGCCGGCCTGCAAACGCCGGCTTGCTGCGCTTCCGGTGCTCACGTACCCAAAAGTACGCTCCGCTCCGGTTCTCGCAAGCCAGCATTTTCGGCTCGGCCTGACCTGAATCTCAATACACCTTGGTGCGTGTTCGGCCGCTACTCGGCCAATCCATTCCGCCAATCGGGCCATCCGGGAAATGCGTTTCCGGGAGGTCAGCCTTTTCAGCAAGCGCCCCACTCGATATTTTCGGCCGGCAGCCTATCTTGCGCGGTCGAAAGCCCTATTCTGTCCGCCGATGCCAATTGCCTGACCAATTGCCTGATTTGACTTGGGAGCGAAACCAATGAACAAGCCCGTCTCTTCGCCGCGCGTGCCCGGCCGCGGCCGCGTCTACAATTCGATCACCGAGACGATCGGTGACACGCCGTTGGTGCGGCTCGACAAATTCGCCAAGGAAAAGGGCGTCGTTGCCAACCTTCTGGCCAAGCTCGAATTCTTCAACCCGATCGCCTCGGTCAAGGATCGCATCGGCGTTTCGATGATAGAGGCGCTGGAAGCGTCGGGCCGCATCAGGCCCGGCAAGACGACGCTGATCGAGCCGACCTCCGGCAATACCGGCATTGCGCTCGCCTTCGCCGCCGCCGCCAAGGGCTACAAGCTGATCCTGACCATGCCTGAAACCATGTCGGTGGAGCGCCGCAAGATGCTGGCGCTGCTCGGTGCAGAGTTGGTGCTGACCGAAGGTCCCAAGGGCATGAAGGGTGCCATTGCCAAGGCCGACGAGCTGGCGGCGACCCTGCCCGATGCGGTCATTCCGCAGCAGTTCGAAAACCCCGCCAATCCGGAGATCCACCGCCGCACCACGGCCGAGGAGATCTGGAACGATACCGATGGCGGCGTCGACATTTTTGTTGCCGGCATCGGCACCGGCGGCACCATCACCGGCGTCGGCCAGGTGCTGAAGCAGCGCAAGCCCTCGGTGCATGTCGTCGCCGTCGAGCCTGAGGCATCGCCGGTGCTGTCGGGCGGCCAGCCCGGCCCGCACAAGATCCAGGGCATCGGCGCCGGCTTCGCGCCAAAGATCCTCGACACCACGATCTATGACGAGATCGTCAAGGTTTCAAACGAGGATTCGGTCGCCAACGCCCGCCTCGTCGCCCGCCTCGAAGGTGTGCCGGTCGGCATCTCGTCGGGCGCCGCCCTGCAGGCGGCGATCGTCGTCGGCTCACGGCCGGAGAACAAGGGCAAGAACCTGGTGGTGATCATCCCGTCCTTCGCCGAGCGCTATCTGTCGACCATCCTGTTCGACGGGCTGGGGGCTTAGTCCTTACGTCTTCGCTGGACCGCTGGAAAACCGCTGGTGGCTTCAGCCGCCGGCTTGAGCGGAAGGCGGCTTCCGGGTCAAATCGCCCGGCCTGCTTCGTGCAGGTTGGGGAGGATTTGAATGTACAGACTCTACACACGCCCAGGCAGTGGCGGCTTCGTCGTCGAGGCGGCGTTGGCGCTGGCAAACGTGCAATTCGACCAGATCGATGTGCCGAAGAAAGGCCCGCCGGACCCGGCTTTCCTCGACATCAGCCCGTTGAACCAGGTTCCGGTCCTGACCTTGCCCAACGGTCAGTCGATAACCGAATCGGCGGCGATCTGCATCCTGCTTGCCGAGCGCCACCCGCAGGCGGGTCTGGCGCCGGCCGCCGGATCGCCGGATCGCGCCGATTTCCTGCGCTGGATGGCGTTCATGTCGTCGGTGCTCTACCCAGCCA
Organism: Mesorhizobium sp. P2_B5; assembly: GCF_056404775.1. Lineage (NCBI taxonomy): Bacteria > Pseudomonadati > Pseudomonadota > Alphaproteobacteria > Hyphomicrobiales > Phyllobacteriaceae > Mesorhizobium > Mesorhizobium sp. P2_B5. The sequence continues at coordinate 820,337 of NZ_JBFUDJ010000001.1, forward strand.
TCCTGCGTCTATACTATGCCCATCGCTACACCACCGATGCCGAGGGCAAGAAAGCCGTCAAGCAGGCAGCCATTGCCGAGATGGACCGCGGCTTCGCCATTGTCGATGCAGCACTTGAGGGGCGAGATTGGCTGGTCGGCGACGCGATGTCGCTGGCCGACATCTATCTCGTCATGCTGGTGGCCTGGCACCCTGATGTCGACAAGGCGCGGGCGGACTGGCCGAACATCGAACGCCTGTGGTCGGCATTGCGCGCGCATCCGCTGATGAAACGGCTCAACACATCGCATGAGATGTGGTCGGGTTGAGCGGCGCTCAATTTCGCAGGATCGCCTGTTTCGCCTGCAAGAAGCGGCGCACGGCCGGGTCGCGCTCGAGGCCGATCGCCCGGTCATAGGCTTCGACCGCTTGCGCTGCATTGCCGAGCCTGGCCAGCAGGCCGGCGCGGACAGCCCAGTAGGGCTGATAGTCGTTAAGCCGCTTGTCGTCGCCAAGCACGTAAAGCGCCGCCAGTCCCGCCGCCGCCCCGTCGACCTCGGCGATCGCCACGGCGCGGTTGATCGTCACCACCGGCGACCCGGCAATCGCCGATAGCGCATCGTAAAAATTTCGGATCGCCGCCCAGTCGGTCTGGCCGGTTCGCCGCCGCGTCGCGTGCACCGACTGCACGGCCGCTTCGAGCTGGTAGCGGCCGATCACGCCCATGGTCGCAGCGTTGCCGAGCAGCGCTTCGGCCTCGTCGATCAGCGCGTGATCCCACAGAAGGCAATCCTGATCGGCAAGCGGAACATAGTCGCCGGCTTCATCGCGCCGCGCCGGGCGGCGCGCCTCGGCGAACAGCATCAGCGCCAGCAGACCGAGCGCTTCCGGCTCGTCGGGCATCAGCGACGCCACCAGCCGCCCGAGCCAGATACCTTCGGTCGCCAGATTGCGGCGTTGCGTTTCAGTGCCGGCCGGGTCGGTCCAGCCTTCGGCGAAAGCCGCGTAGATCGCTTCCAGCACCGTATCCAGCCGCTCGCCGAGTTCGACCCGCTCCGGCACGCGGAACGGAATGCCGATCTCGCGGATACGGCTCTTGGCGCGCACCAGGCGCTGGCTCATCGTCGCCGGCGAGACCAGGAAGGCCGAGGCGATTGTTCCTGCGTCGAAACCCAGAACCGTCTGCAGGATCAGCGGCGCCCGCACGCCGGCTTCGATCGCCGGATGCGCACAGGCAAACATCAGCCTGAGCCGCTCGTCGGGCAGGTCTTCGTCTTGCATGCTTGCCTCCATCTCCTCGGCCATCAGCTTGAGATGATCGCGGCTCGCCTCGCTGGTCAGCCGGCGGCGCACCGCATCGACACGGCGCCGCTTGGCCACGGCCAACAGCCATGCCTCCGGCTTCTCGGGCACGCCGGTTTTCGGCCAGCGCTCAAGGGCTGCGGCAAAAGCATCCGCCAACGCGTCCTCGGCGCCGGCGACATCGCGGGTGCGCGCCGCGAGCCAGGCGACGAGCTTGCCGTAGCTTTGCCGGGCGGCCGCCTCGGCCGCCGCGCGCGCGATCTCCGGTCGACTGTCCATCACTGGAATCATTTCTGCGAGGGGTACTCGGTCATTTCCCAGATCGGCCGCACCTCGATGGTGCCGGCGCTGGCGCCTGGACAGCGCGCTGCCCATGCGATCGCCGCGTCGGCGTCCGCGGCCTCGATCATGTAGAAACCGGCAAGCTGCTCCTTGGTGTCGGCGTAGGGGCCGTCGAGCACATTGGTCTTGCCGTTGGCCGTCCGCACCGCGGTGGCAAGCTGGGTCGGCTTCAGTCGGTCGCCGGCGAGCCACGCTCCGGATTTCTTCAACGCTTCGGTGTAGGCGCCGTAGGCGGTGCTGATCTCGTAGGTCTTGTCGCTCGGCGCGGCCGCCATCGCCGCTTCGTTCGCATAGATCAAAAGCATGTATCGCATGGGTCTTCTCCCGTTTGTTAGGAAGGCCGCGTCGTTGCGTGCCGGACGTATGTCGTGTGGCCATGCCCGATTTCGACAGGCTTCAGAAAAACTTTCATCTTCACAAGGAGATTTCGCAAGGACCAGATCTTTCCTGGCTGGACGATGGCAGCACCGCACTGGCAGCGGTCGCGCGCAGCACTATCCTCTGTCGTGGCGGGCACGTCACGCGAGGCATGGGAGGAGAGAATGGAACTCGTGACCCACAAGAAATTCAAGAACGGCCGGTTGATGCCATGGGCAAAGGGCACAGTCGTCAGTGGAGCGAGAGGAACCGTCTATCTCTGCGGCAACACCGCGACATCGGCCGACTATGATCCAGCCGGCAAGAAAGGCGGCAACATCAAATCGGATCTGGAGGAACTGGGCAGCGGCCTCGACCATCTCATCAGGCTGACCTTCTTCGTCAGAGGTCCCTTTCCCGACGGCGGCGTTCTCAGCTCTCCCAATTTTCGCCTCGACGTGCTGGACGCGTTCTTCGCAGAGCATTGTCCGAAGCACTGCAGCTACAACAATCCGCCGCCTTCGGAAGTGATCGGCGTCGCAGCGCTTGCCCAGGCCGACATCGTCATCGAGATCGTCGCCGTCGCTGCGCTACCGGACTGAGGTCGCGGGGATGGATCAGGCGTTCGGCTCTAGCCAGCCGCGATAGCGCACGATCAGCCCGGTGAGCGGGTGCGAGGTCACTTTTGGGCGACATGCATTAGCCAATCATCCGCGCACGCATCGCGGCGGACGGGATCTCGCAACTGTCCTTGCGGCCGAAGATGGCGTAACGGTTTTTGGCGATGCGTTCGTAGAGCCAGTCGCGCACGGGGCGCGGCAACAGCAGCAGGGCTTTCGCCGCCCGCCACGGCCAGCCGAGTTCGGCCATCACGGCAACAAAACTGTCCAGCCGTATGAAAGGAGCGCCATTGATGAGGACCAGATTGGTCTCATAGCTGTCGGTGCGCAGTCCATGCTTGTGGAACAGCGCCTCGCCGAAGGGCGACTGCGCGGTGGCGAAGCGGAAGCGGTTTTTGCGGTCGAGCCTGACCACCGTGCGTACGAAGCCAGAGCACATCACGCAGACGCCATCGAAAACGATCAACGGCTGGCTGGCATCGAAGGGTTCAGGAGAAGAAGTCACGGGACATCCGGCAGCTTGTGTCAGGCGACACTAATCCTGCCGGCTACGGGATCAAAGCCGCGGCGTTGTCGCACGGCTTCTCGCGGCCAGAGCGGGGCGCTCGGCGCGATAGGTGGTTGCGCGGTGGTCGGCGGCCGGTCTGCAGATTCGGCTGTCGTGACGGCTTTCGAACGTCATGATCAGTGCGCGCCGAGCGAGCTGCCGCGACGGGCGCAGGCCGGGCCCGGTCCGCGCATGTAATAGCGCTCCGGCCGATAGGTCGGCGCGATGAATTCGCGGATGGCGGCGGCATAGCCGGCGATGTGGCCCCAGAATTTCATTTTACTTAGTCCCTGTCCCGATTTTCGGATGTCCCGTCCGATTGCGGGGATCATAGCGTCGAGGCGTGAATAGTCGGTGAACACGATGTTAATCTTCGGTCGAAAACCCGTCGCTTCGTGGCCGGAATGCGGCTGTTTCGGGGTCTTTCAGTGTGGTTCGTCGCCATTTCGGGCATTGTGACTTTTGCATCACATATGTTTCATCTCGATGTCGCTTGGGCGCGGTTCTGTTTCAATTTCGGCGAGCCCTGCGAAATTTCCGTGCGCACGGCCGGAAAGCTCCTCTGGCAGCGCCCGGAACCGGAACGGGCTTTGCCCGTTCTCGGTTGAAACCGCATCGCGCAGGAGTTTTGCCATGGCACCCCGCCCCGCCTGGAAGGGCTATCTGAAACTGTCGCTGGTCACCTGCGCCGTCGAACTGACCAACGTCGTCACCCACACCGAAAAAGTCTCGTTTCGGGTGCTGAACCGCAAGACCGGCAATACGGTCAAGCGCATTTATGTCGATGCCGAAACCGGCAAGCCGCTGGAGGAAGGCAACGAGATCAAGGGCTATGAACTCGACGACGGCGACTTCGTCCACATCGAGGAAGACGAGATCGCCGCAGTGCAGATCGAGTCGTCGCACACCATGGCGCTTGACGGTTTCGTCGACAAAGCCTCGATCCAGCAGATCTATCTCGACACGCCCTATTATGTCGCGCCGGCCGATAAGGTGTCGGAGGAAGCCTTTGCCGTCATCCGCGACGCCATGGCCGGCAAGAAGATGGCCGGGCTGGCGCGCATCGTGCTCTATCAGCGGGAACGTCCCGTCGTTATCGAGCCGCTCGGCAAAGGCATGGTGCTGACCACCTTGCGCTACGACAACACGGTGCGGCAGCCCGAAACCGTCTTCGGCGACATCGAGGCGGTAAAGACCGACCAGGAGATGACGGAGCTCGCCGAACTCATCATCGACAAGAAGAAGGCGAAGTTCGATCCGTCGAAATTCGAGGACAAGTATGAGGACGCGCTGCTCGAACTGATCCGCGCCAAGAAGGCCGGCAAGAAGGCGCCGAGGCCACAGGCCGCGCCCAAGCCGTCCAATGTGGTCAATCTGTTCGACGCGCTGAAGAAGAGCCTGTCGGATGGCGGCGCGGCGAAAGCCTCGGCCAAGAAGGCGAGGCCGGCGGCCAAAATCGGCAAGGCGAAAGCGTCTGCGCCCAAACGCAAATCGGCGTGAGCACCATGGCCAGCCTCGAACAATATCAGTCCAAGCGCGATTTCAAGAAGACCGCCGAGCCTGCCGGCAAGGTTACGCGCGGCAAGCAGCCCGGCGGCATCTTCGTCGTCCAGAAGCATGATGCGACCAGGCTGCATTACGATTTCCGCCTCGAGCATGACGGCGTCTTGTGGAGCTGGGCGGTGACGCGCGGCCCGAGCCTCGATCCGCACGAAAAGCGGCTGGCCGTGCATGTCGAGGACCACCCGATCGACTATGCGTCTTTCGAAGGCACCATTCCCAAGGGCGAATATGGCGGCGGCACGGTCATCGTCTGGGACGAAGGCACATGGACGCCCGAGATCGACCCCGCCAAGGCGATGAAGAAGGGCCACATCTCGTTTGAGCTCAAAGGAAAGAAGCTGAACGGCCTGTGGCATCTCGTCAGGCTGAAACCCCGCGCGGGCGAAAAGCGTGACAACTGGCTGCTGATCAAATCCAACGATGCTGCCGCCCGCCCCGGCGAGGACATTCTCAAGGACGCTCCGAAATCGGTGAAATCCGGCCTGACCATCGAGCAGGTCGCGGAAGGCAAGGCCGCCGACGGCAAGAAGCCGAAAGTCTGGCACTCCAACAAGCCCGCCGCCAGCAAGGCGAAAGCCGGCAAGCGCCTCGATTTCATCGAGCCGCAACTGGCGACGCTGGAACGCGATGCGCCGCCGGGGAAGGATTGGCTGCACGAAGTCAAATTCGACGGCTACCGCATGCAGGCGCAGATCGCCGGCACCGAGGTGCGGCTGCTGACCCGCACCGGCCTCGACTGGACGGAGAAATTTGGCCCCGAGATCGTTGCCGAACTGGCCCAGCTGAAATGCAGCGACGCCATCATCGATGGCGAGATCGTCGTGCTGGCCGACAGCGGCGTGTCTTCCTTCTCGCTGCTCCAGCAGGATCTCTCCGCCAATCGCACCAATCGCTTCACCTACTACGTCTTCGACCTGATGCGGCTCGATGGCAAGGATTTGCGCCGCGAGCCGCTGGTCGAGCGCAAGCAGGCCTTGCAGGAGCTGCTCGGCGAGCCGGCCGAAAATGCCGCCGTCCGCTTCAGCGACCATTTTGCCGAACCCGGCAAGATCATGCTCCAGCACGCCTGTCGCATGGGCCTCGAAGGCATCGTCTCCAAGCCCGCCGACGCACCCTATCGCAGCGGCCGTGGTCCCTCCTGGGTGAAGTCGAAATGCACGGCGCGCCAGGAATTCGTCATCGGCGGCTACCTGCCGTCGGAAAAGACCGGGCGCGGGCTGCGCTCGCTGCTGGTCGGCTATTTCGAAGGCGGCAAGCTCAATTACGCCGGTCGCGTCGGCACTGGTTTCTCGGTCAAGGGCGCCGCCGATCTGAAGAAAAAGCTCGATGCGTTGAAGGCAAAATCGTCGCCCTTCGCCGCGGCCGTGCCGAACGGCAAAGGGCTGGTCTGGGTCAAGCCAGAACTTGTCGGCGAAGTGGAGTTCCGCAGCTGGACCTCGGACCGTATAATACGCCACGCGTCGTTCCAGGGACTGCGCGAGGACAAGCCGGCGGAGGAAGTCGTGCAGGAAAAGCCATGGAAGGCCGACAGCAAGGCAAAGTCCGCGGCAAGCAGCGCCGGCAAGGTTGCCGGGACCAAAGCTGGGGCAATGACCACCGGCGTAAAACTATCCCATCCCGAAAAACTGCTGTGGCCCGACGAAAAAATATCCAAGCAAGCCTTGCTTGAGCACTACGCGCTGGTCTGGCCGCGCATGCAGCAATTCGTCGTCAACCGGCCGCTCAGCCTGGTGCGGGCGCCGGACGGCATTGGCGGCCCGCGCTTCTTCCAGAAACACGCCTCGGCCGGCATGAGCGACAAGATCGCCCGGATGAAAGACCCGACGGACGGCGAGGAGATCCTGTTCATCCGAGATTTCGACGGCCTTGCCGCTCTGGTCCAGTACGGCGTGGTCGAGGTCCACATCTGGGGCTGCACCACCGACGAGCTGGAAAAGCCGGACCAGATCATCTTCGATCTCGATCCCGACGAGGGCGTCGACGTCAAGGCGGTGCGCGAGGCCGCGCTCGACATCCGAGGCAAGCTCGACGATCTGTCGCTGCCCAATTTCGTCAAGCCATCGGGCGGCAAGGGCTACCACGTGCTGGTGCCGCTGAAACCATCGGCGGACTGGGAGGCGGTCAAAACCTTCTCCCATGATTTCGCCAAGGCGCTGGAGCAGGCCGCGCCTGATCGCTACACGGCAACGCTATCGAAAAAGGCGCGCACCGGAAAAATCTTCGTCGACTATCTACGCAACGGCAGGGGTTCGACGACGGTCGCGCCCTACTCCTCACGCGCCAAGAAGGGGGCGACGGTGTCGATCCCGGTGACCTGGGCGGAGGTGGAAGCGGGGCTGGCGCCGAATTCTTTCCCGATCGGCGACAAGACGACATTGAAGGAGTTGGAGAAGGCCGATCCGTGGGCGGATTTTTTCAAGCAGGCGAAGGTGTTGAAGCGGGGGTGAAAAGGCCGACGTAGCGATCCGTCACACCCTTGCGGGGGAGATGGCCGGCAGGCCAGAGGGGGTGCTGTCCCGCCGACGTCTACCTCACCCCAAAAACACCCGCTCAAACGCCTGTTTCCCCGGCGGTGAAAACACCACGGCGCGACTATCCTTCTCCCGCCTTGCCCACTTCTCCGCCAGGATCTTGTCGAGGATCGCCGCACCCAGCGTGCCGGCGAGGTGGGAGCGGCGCACGCTCCAGTCGAGGCAGGCGCGGCAGACCGGCCGACGCGGCTTGGCGCCGACATCGATGCCGATGGCCGAAAAATGCGAGGCCGCTGACGGCCCGAGCCTGATCTCCTGCTCGTCGCGCAAAAGAATGTCGCGCGCCACGAGCCGGTCCAGCATCGCCACCGCCTGCTCGCCGGCGAGGTGGTCGTAGCAGACGCGTGCCACGCGCATGGCGCCGTCGCGCGGACCCGGCCGCACACGCTTGGGGCCAACGGCTTCCGCCACGCCGGTGATCGCTTCGATCATGCCCGCCACCTGCGGCCCGGCGAGGCCGTAATAGCGGTGCCGGCCCTGGCTGGCCAAAGTCAGCAGCCCGCCCTCCATCAGTTTGGACAGATGCGAGGACGCCGTCGGCAGAGACACGCCGGCTTCCAGCGCCAGTTCGCTCGCCGTCAAAGCCGTGCCGCCCATCAGCGCATTCAGCATGTTTGCCCGCGCCGGATCGCCGACCAGGCTGGCGATGCGGGCAATGTCGGGTCCTTCACGCATAGTTAGGTCTCCATCGAAGCATTCTTGCGAGATAATCACTAATGTCGGCTGAGATCAAGGAGAACGCCGATGCCAACCGCTTCCGCCCCACTCGCCAGCCGCCAGACATTCCCGGTCGTCACCTGGCTGCACCGGCGGCTGCTCGCCCGCTGGTATGACCGCCATTTTCAGCGGCTCGACCTCGCCGAGATCGACGACCATATGCTGCGCGATCTTGGTCTGACCCGGGAGGACGTGCGCCGCGAATGCGCGAAATCCTTCTGGCAGGCCTGACCGCCGGCATTTTGCTTAGCAGGCCCGGCGGCACAACGTTTCGACGCCGCTCGAACTATCGACGCAGAAAACCCAAGGAGATCACGATGACCATCACCTGCTTCATCCGCTACGAGATCGACCCGTTCGGCAAGGCGGCGTTCGAGCAATATGCCAAGGCCTGGGGCCAGGCGATCCCGCGCTGCGGCGCCGATTTGATCGGTTACTACGCCCCGCACGAGGGCTCGGCCACCACCGCCTACGCCGCCTACAACATCGACAGCCTGGCGGCCTATGAAGCCTACCGCGCCCGGCTCGCCGCCGATCCCGCCGGCAAGGCCAATTACGAATTCGCCCGCCGCGAAAAGTTCATCTTGAAAGAAGACCGCATCTTCCTGAAGCTGGTGTCCGGACCGCATGGACCGCGGCAGCTGTTCCAGACCGCGGTCAAGGAGGAAGCATGATCGCTGTCATCTTTGAGGTGCAACCGGCACAGGGCAAGCGCGATGCCTATCTCGGCATCGCCGCGGAGCTGCGGCCGCTGCTCGACGGTATCGATGGCTTCATCTCCATCGAGCGGTTTCAGAGCCTGGTCGACCCCAACCGCATCCTGTCGCTGTCCTTCTGGCGCGACGAGGAAGCGGTCAAGGCCTGGCGCAACACCGAGGAGCACCGGCAGGCGCAAAAGGCCGGCCGTGGCGGAATCTTTGCCGGCTACAGGCTAAGGATTGCGCATGTGGTGCGGGACTATGGGCTGACGGAAAGAGACGAAGCGCCGGCGGATAGTCGGGCGGTGAATGGGTGAAGCTGACGATGTGCAGCGGCATTCATAACCGTAGACCATCGCGCCGCCCCTCATTGTCCTGCCGGACATTTCTCCCCGTATAGTGACGGGGAGAAAGACGCTGTTGCCGATGGTTTCGCCAATCGCCAGCGTTGCAGAACAAGCTGCGAAATTCGCGATAGCCCCCTTCTCCCCGTTCACGGGGAGAAGATGCCGGCAGGCAGATGAGGGGCAGCGCCGACCTTTGCCTTACCTAAGCATTCCCGATCAGCACCCCGGCCGCAAACACCAGCGCCCCGCCCAGCACCACCTGGAACGCCGCGCGCAGGAAAGGCGTCTGCATATAGCGGTTCTGGACGAAGGCGATCGTCCACAGTTCGAAGAACACCACCACGGCCGCCACCGCCGTTGCTGTCCAGAAATACGGGATGAGATAAGGCAGCGCGTGGCCGAGGCCACCCAGCGTCGTCATGATGCCGACGGTCAGCCCCCGCTTGATCGGCGAGCCGCGACCCGACAGTTTTCCGTCGTCGGAAGCGACTTCGGTGAAGCCCATCGAAATGCCGGCGCCGATCGAGGCGGCAAGGCCGACCAGCAGCGTCTGCCAGGTGTCATGCGTGGCGAAGGCGGCGGCAAAGATCGGTGCCAGCGTCGACACCGAGCCGTCCATCAGCCCGGCCAGCCCCGGCTGCACATAGGTCAGGATGAACTGGCGCTGCTCGGCGCTGGCCTCCTCGTCCTTCACCTCGCCCGGAACATGCTTCTGCTCCAGCCGATGCGCCGAATTCTCATGGCTTTGCTCCGCCGCCGCGAGGTCGTTGAGCAGTTTTCTGGTCGAAGCGTCGCTGGTGCGCTTGGCCGCTTCGACATAGAAGCGATAGGCCTGCCGCTCCATCTCTTCGGCCTGCCGCCGAACATTTTCGACGCCGAGCGGCCGCACCAGCCAGTCGGGCTTGCGCTCGTAATAGCCCTTTACATGCTCGCGGCGCAGCAGCGGAATGCGCTCGCCGAAACGCTTGCGGTAAAGCTCGATGAGGGAATCGCGATGGCCGTCTTCCTCGAGCGCCATCGCCTCGAACACTTTTGCCGATTGCGGAAAGCTTTCGGCCAGTCCCTCGGCATAGGCGCGGTAGATGCGCCCGTCATCTTCCTCCGACGAAATTGCCAGCGCCAGGATCTCCTGTTCCGACAGCGATTCGAAGGGGCGGCGGCCGAAACCGAAGACACGGGAAAGCATGATAAATTCACCCTAGTTTAGAATGGTTCTAAACTAGGCGCTGGCGCTTCTCCGGTCAATCGCCGGTCAACAAGTGTTGAAGCACCCGGGCTGCGGCGCGCCCTTCATTATCAGCGAATGTTCACCTATATTGACGGCGACACGCAAAGCGAAAGGTATCCTGGAGATGACGGCAAAGCCGCACGACCACTTCGATCCCAAACCCGTCCTCGATCTCATCGCCAGCATCGAGGCCGACCTGCAGCGGCTGAAGGGCCTGGTTGAGCAGCAGGTCGAAAAATTCGACCCCGCAAATCCACACAACAAGGCGCCCGACGGCAAGCTGACCGAGGAGGGCGTCGAATGCTGCTATCGCATGTTCGACGAAGGCAAGTCGCGCTATTCGGTCGCCCAGCAGATGAAGATCTCGTTTGCCGCCGCCACGCACAGGTTCAATGCCTGGCGCAAGGCGGGTGGCGCGAAGCGGCAGAGGGCTTTGTTGGGGTGAGCGGCCGAAGCTGCTGATCTCCCCCCTCGTGGGGGAGATGCCCGGCAGGGCAGAGGGGGGCGCTGTCCTGCCGACGGCTCCCCTGCCTACAGCCCAGCACCGGCACCGTTCAGGATGCGCCTCCAACCCCAGCCGCAATCACAATATGCTGGCAGACATTGTCGATGTCGCGGATGACGTCATCATTCCAGAACCGCAGCACGGTCCAGCCATCTTGCTCGAGTCGCGCTGTCCGCGTTTCATCACCAGCAGCCGCACCGCCAGCCGCATGCTGGGAGCCATCGACCTCGATAACCAGCTTCTTCTCCGGGCAAGCGAAGTCGACAATGTAGCCGGCGATGGGAAATTGTCGTCGGAAGCCAAGCCCCATCAGCCGGTGCGCGCGAAGTTCGTTCCAGAGCTTGAGCTCGGCCGGCGTCAGGACTTTGCGCATCGATCTGGCGTTTCCGCGATGTCGAGGCGGCAATGGTGTGTGCGGCATTGGTGGTTGTGTACGTTGGCGCTCTACGGCGCCCCCCTCTGTCCTGCCGGACATCTCCCCCACTTGGGGGGAGATTAGCAGCTTCGGCCGCTTCGCCCTACGGCACCAGATCAATCTCTTCCGTCTCGCCGCCTTCGCAGGTGTAGCAGCAGTCTTCGCATTTTTCCTTGTTGTTGGGGCCGACGCCCCAATAGGTTTCCTCGTCGCCGTCGACCCAGGCGCCGTAGCAGATGGATTCGCCTTCGTTGCACGAGACCGGGATCTGCTTGGTCTCGCCATCGTCGAGATAAAAGTCCTTGTCATCGCCCGGCCAGACATAGTCTCGGTCCTGGCTGTAGAGCTCGAGGCGCATGGCGTTGGGATGGCTGTTCTTGACGGCAAAGGTGATGTCGGCGGCATAGGCCGATGGCGCAAACAGCGCGGCAAGCGAGAGCGCTGCGACGATGCGGCGCGTGATAGTGAGAGACATGGCATTCCCCGAATGAGAATCGGCCCCCTCGGCCGAGAGAACCAGCATCGCATGACGGCGGCCGACATTGAAGGGCGGTCGCTGACTGATTTTGGGGTGATTGGTGGGCGGAGCTGCTGATCTCCCCCACACGGGGGGAGATTGGCAGCTTCTCGCCCCGGCGGAAGAGACCCGCGCTACTTCGCCGTGACCGTGCCCTTCATCGAGCTGTGGATCGCGCAATGGAAGGGGTGGGCGCCGGCGGCTGATATCTTGACCTTGGCGCTCTTGCCGGTGGCGAGATGGCCGGTGTCGAAGGAACCGTCCGACGCGGTGGCGGTGTGCGTCATCGGGTCGGCATTGGTGAAGGTGATGGTGTCGCCGACGGCGACCGAGATTTTCGACGGATTGAATTTCATGCCCTTGATTTGGACCGCATGATTGGCGGCGTAGGCGGGCATGGCGAACGCAAGCAGTGCAAGAACGAGCATGGTGCGCATGATGGATTTCCTCCTGAGCGCGAGACCCTCATCCTACACTAACGCTGGCGCACGGCCTTTCATGCCACGAAGCCGATCTTTTTATGCGTGTTGTCACAGAACGGCTTGTTGGCCGAGTGGCCGCAGCGGCACAGAAAGGTGCGGGTGGTGCGGTCGATCGTGTGACCGGTGCCGGTGACGATCTCGGCATTGCCCTCGACCTTCAACGGCCCGTTGGTGGTTGGCGTTATGGTCAGCGGGCCGTTGCGCGCCTCGAGCGTCGCCGGCGCGTCCTTCAGCGGCGGCTCGCCGGTGGCTGTGAAGCCGGCCTTGATGTGGCTGTTGTCGCAGAACGGCTTGTTCTGCGAGGCGCCGCAGCGGCAGAGCGTGGCGCGAAACAAGGTCTCGCCGCCCAGTACGATCTCGGCATGAACGGCCAGCGGCCCGTTCTCGCGCAGGCGCACGGTGTTGACCACCGGCGGCTTCTCCTGCGGCCCGCCATCCTTCCTCAGATAGCCGATGGCGCCGGACGGACAGTTCTGAGCCAGCGTCACCACCTGTTCGACATCAGCCGCCTCGGGGTGGATCCATTCGCCGGGCGCATTGGGCACGAAGACATGCGGATTGCCGAGCACGCAATTGCGCGAATGGATGCAGCGCTTGCCGTTGAAGGAAACGTCGATCTTCTCGCCTTCGACCGTGCCTGCCATGGAGCTCTCCTCGTGGTGGGTGACAAGAGGCTAGGGCGGCGGCGGCAAGGGCGTCAAGCTGGCTGGGAGGCGGCCGACATTGAAGGGCGGTCCCTGCCTGAATTTGGGATGATTGGCGAAGATGGCGAAACTGCTGATCTCCCCCCTCGTGGGGGAGATGTCCGGCAGGACAGAGGGGGGCGCGAAGGATCGCCGGCGTCTCACCTAGGTCGATCTGGAAACGGTGAGGTAGGTTTTGCTATCGACGGATAGCTCGGCGGGACAGCGCCCCCCTCTGCCTTGCCAGGCATCTCCCCCACGAGGGGGGAGATCAGCAGCTTCGGCGCCCCGCTACTCCACCAGATCAATCGTCTCCGTCGTCTTCTCCACACAGATGAAGCAGCACGTGTCGCAAGGCTGGTCATTGTCCGGCCCGACCCCTGCCGAGATCGCATCATTGCCGTTCACCCAGGCGCCATAGCAGATGTTTTCGCCCTGAGAGCACGAGATCGGCACCGATTTCTGTGAGTTGGGCTCGATCAGAAACACCTGGTCGCCGCCCGGCCACGACATCTTGCGGTCACGGCTGAACAGCTCCACCGCCACGGCCTGGCCGCGCAGGTTCTTGACGAAGAACGCCATATCGGCGGCATGCGCCGGGGTGGCGAGGAGAAGGGCGGCTAGGGTGAGGCGGAGCATGGCGGTGGGACCCGAATCGGAGATGCGACGGTCGCACGGTCGGGGGACAAGCGCCATCTTCCCCTTCTCCCCTTGTGGGGTGAGCAGCCGGTTCGCGAAGCGAATTCATCGTGCCAGTGGCACGATGAAAGGCCGGCGAACGCCGGGACGCTGCGAAGCAGCGGGGACCCGGCAGGGTGGATCGGCCCGCCCGGCCCTTCGCAGGCTCAGGGCGTTCGAAACTCGAAAAGCCAAGCAATTGGCTTTTCGTCCGCTACGCGGACCGCTTCTCACCCCACAAGGCGGGAAGGAAAAAGTCAGCGCCTCACCACCACATGCGGCGCGAATGTCTTTATGGCCTCGACCATGTCCTGGCCGCGCACATCCAGCGACGACACTTCCATGTGCACGATGTTCTTGCCGAAGGGCAGCATCAGGTTGAGCACGTTGGCGGGCGCATATTTGATTTCGTCGGGTGGCTCCCGCGTGAGCTCGAAATTGAGCATTGCCGCCCCCTTGCCGGAGGTCAGATGCACGCTCTTCACCATCGCCCATGGCACCAGGACATCGCCGGCGCGAGCATCGCGGAAGCCTTGGCTGTCCAGGGTGACCTTGACCGAACTGTCGAAGGCGCCGCGCGCGATGACATAGCCCAGCCCAAGGCAGCCGAGCGCCACCAGCGCGATGACAAGCACACCATCGGCGCCCACCGCCAGTCCGCGCAGCGCGCCGAAACCGAAGATCGCGCCGATCAGCAACGGCCCGATTGCCGGGAAGATCTTTCCCGTGGCGCTGTTGCGGAGTTCGAGCGGCGCGGACATCTTTCGCCAGCCTAGCGCTTCAGCAGTGTCCAGATCCAGCCGGCAAAGGTCAGCACCAGGAACGGATAGCCGGCGGCGGGCAGCGGCGCCGAGGTCGGCAGTAACGGCGCGCCCCACAGCACCATGCCCACCGTGACGACAAACAGCACGGCGGCGATGAAACCGGTGAGCCGCATCCACAGCGCAAACGTGTTCGCCGCGCCGATCAGGACAAGCGCTGCCGCCCACAGCGAAATGCCGCCGACATAGGAGGGCACACTGGCCACCAGCCCCGCCGCATTGCCGGCCAAAAGCAGGCTTTCGCCGGCGAGGAACGTGAGGAACCCGGCCGCGACGAGGTCGTTGCCGAGGCGCTGGTATTTCATGGTGAGCAGCGCTGCGGCCACGACGATCGCCACGCCGTCGATCGTCCAGAGTGTTTCGCGCAGCGGGGCGCTGGCGACGAAGGTCCCGGCCAGGCCGAAGGCGCCGCCGATGGCGAGGCCGATGGAGGCGATGGTGTCCGACGTGGAGCGCATGCAATGTTTCCCCGGGTGGGAGGAGGATACATCCTTCGCCGCAAACGACCACCCGCTACAAGGCGACGAGGAAAGCTTGTTGACGAAGCGCTACAATGCACTCTTGGCCGAGTGGAAAAACCTTTGGGAAGAATTCCGTTGGGATCGATCTCTCCTTCCTCAGTTGGAAAAAGACGTCACCCGACGGACGAGGGTTTTCCGGAGGGCTGATTGTTTACTCGACAAGTGTATCCAGACTCAGACACCTTGCAGAACATAGCTTTGTGAGGTCCGATCATGCTTTGGCGGAACGTTGCCTGCGATGCGCTGCGAAGCGGTAAGCGTCTTGAGCTTCGCTATGATGGTTTCTTTCGAGTGGTCGAGGTCCACACTGTTGGCGTCACCACAGCCGGCAACGACGCGATGAGCGTTTACCAGGTGCGCGGTGGCAGCGAGAGCAATGAACGTACCGGTTGGAAGACCATGCGGCTCGATGAAGCATTCACCGCCGCTGTGATCGATGAGAAAGCCGAAGCGCCTCGTGGCGGCTACAAGCGCGGGGCAAAAATCTTCAGCTTTATATACTGCCAAATCTAGGTCGCCGCAGTGGCAACGGACATCGGATTGGCGATCTGCATTTTTCGCAAAGGACGTCTAAGGCGAAATGGAAGGTCACCACGACTATTGAACCGATGGGGGAGGCGCTCAGGCAATCTGGACTCGATAGTAGAGGATAAAAATCCTAGCACGCTTGACTTTTTGCCGCAAAAGTGCTGATTCGCTTAAGTCGTCTCACGAGCAAAGGATTCGGTGGTGTCTGAGCTTTTAGAACAAACACACGAAATCCTCCGTTACGACCTCAACCCCGAGTTCGTTGAGACTCTCTCGATAGATATCGCTTGGCGCTATGATCGTCTTTATGAAGAGCTTCGCGCGGATAGTGCTCTTCCCCTTGAGCTGAAGCTTGCAGAGTTTGCGGCGCGCCGATCCAGTTGCGCAATCAGAGCAATGGTTTTCGCGTCGCAACAGCACGGTGTGCCTTATAGTTTTCGGTATTTGGAATGTAATGGGCAGGAAAAAATCCTGTTGAAGATGGGTCGAATTGTTGTCATTCAAGAACCATTTCTGGAGCTGTCAGATGCACCTCGGATTGCCGACTACAAACGCGAGTTGGCTGACACACATGGTTTGATTCGTCAGCTTGAACTCAACCTCGGCGATATACCAAATCGTGGTCTGGATTGGTCAGGCGGAATCCTTGCCGTGTTGCTGCACGGAGCGTCCGGTCCTCGCTTCACGAGGAGGGATCGGGCGCTGGGCGGACTGATGCTTGCAGTTCCAGATGGCGACTATGCGACGTGGATAACGCGGTTAGACCTACATCGCATCGCGATGTTTGGTATAGAACGTCCGCCCGCATCGCCAGATGATGGAAAGGAGGCCGACCGTCCACAACTCCAAAAGGACGAAGTGGTAGTCCGCCTCAAGAAACAAAACAAAATCGTCAGAGTTTGATAATGAGTTTTGGTGCCCCCAACTTTCGCGGCGAGCGGCTGAAAGAGGCTAGGCTCGCCCGAGGCATGTTCAAAAATACGCTTGGAGATTTAGTTGGCGTCACCGGCGCAGCAATTTCGCGCTACGAGGACGGCAGCGATAAGCCACAGGCTCATCGAGTCAGCACAATTGCCCAAAAGCTACAGTTCCCTCCTAGCTTTTTTCTGACGCCGGCGTGGAATGAAACGATTGATCTTGTTCATTGGCGATCTCGGACCTCTGAGAGTAAGAGTGCTCGCGAGATGACCGAGCAACGAATCCGTTGGCTATGCGAAATTTACTCGTTCTTGCATACAGAGGTCGATTTCTCTTCATTCTCGTTACCTGATCTGGATATCCCAGAGAACTTCCACCTGATCTCAAATAACACCATCGAGCGTGCCGCTAGCGACCTCCGCTCTCACTGGAAACTACGGGCAGAGCCAATCCCCGATATGACCCTTGCACTGGAGAACGCGGGCATTCCCGTGGCTACTCTAAGAATCCCATCCGACAAGCAGGATGGGTTCTGTTTTACATCGAAGCTTTTGCGAAGAGCTTTTGTCGGAATCAACGTGGAAAATGTAAGTTGCGCTCGCGCGCGGTTTGATGCCGCTCATGAACTGGCCCATCTCGTGCTCCATAAATATGTGACACCTGAGCAGGCCAAGATACCGCAGGCCCATAAAATAATTGAACAACAGGCTCATAGATTTGCTGGAGCAATGCTTTTCCCGCGGGAAGCATTTATTTCAGAAGTCGGAGCTGTTTCTCTTGATTATTTTTGCGCTCTTAAAAGGCGTTGGGGAATGTCCATCAGCGCTATGATAATGCGCGCTTACGATCTCGGTCTTACCGACGACGAAGGAAAGGCGCAGCTGTTCCGATCCATGACTGTTAGAAGATGGCGGGGTGCTCTCCGGGAACCGTACGACTCACCTCGCGATATGCCGCTTGAACGGCCGCGAATGTTGCGGAGAGGGTTCGAAGCGATCCTCGAATCTGGTGGATTTGCCAAATCGACCATTCTGTCTGCCCTGCCGCTACCTTCCCAAGAGTTGGAGCAACTGGCCTCCTTGGACGAAGGAACATTTGATGGCGCAGATCTGAATCAGATGCCTATCGCGCGACTTAGGCCTGCGGCGGAGATGCTCGATTTAGAGAGTGGAAACGTGCTTCAGTTTCGTCGCCGGGTTCGTTGATCAGGGTATCAAGTCATCGCACTGCCGCAACCCCCAGGGTGGGACCCGCTGCCTTCGGCAGCTCCCACCCGGACTTGCGCTCGCGTCGATCCCCCGGGTCGATGCGTTCGGCCCAAGGGCCGAACCGCTTAGTCCCCCATCTTCAGCGCCTGGATAAACGCCTCCTGCGGAATATCCACCTTGCCGAACTGGCGCATCCGCTTCTTGCCCTCTTTCTGCTTGTCCAGCAGCTTGCGCTTGCGTGAGACGTCGCCGCCGTAGCACTTGGCGGTCACGTCCTTGCGCAGCGCCGAGATGGTTTCGCGGGCGATGACCTTGCCGCCGATGGCGGCCTGGATCGGGATCTTGAAGAGGTGGTGCGGGATCAGCTCTTTCAGCTTCTCGCACATCTGGCGGCCGCGCTTTTCCGCCGCCGTGCGGTGGACCAGCATGGACAGCGCGTCGACCGGCTCCTCATTGACCAGGATCGACATTTTCACCAGGTCGCCTTCCTTGTAGTCGGTGAGGTGATAGTCGAAGGAGGCGTAGCCCTTGGAGATCGACTTCAGCCGGTCATAGAAATCGAAGACGACTTCGTTGAGCGGCAGATCGTAGGTCAGCATGGCGCGCTTGCCGACATAGGAGAGGTCGGCCTGGATGCCGCGCCGGTCCTGGCAGAGTTTCAGGATGCCGCCGAGATAGTCGTCGGGGGTGAGGATGGTGGCGCGGATCCACGGCTCCTCGATGGCCGAGATTTTCACCACGTCGGGCATGTCGGCCGGGTTGTGCAGTTCCTTCATCGAGCCGTCGGTGAGCAGCAGCCGGTAGACGACGCTGGGTGCCGTGGCGATCAGGTCGAGGTTGAACTCGCGCTCCAGCCGCTCCTGGATGATTTCCAGATGCAAAAGGCCAAGGAAGCCGCAGCGATAGCCGAAGCCCAGCGCCGCACTGGTTTCCATTTCATAGGAGAAGCTGGCGTCGTTGAGGCGCAGTTTGCCGACGGCGGCGCGCAAATCCTCGAAATCGGCGGCGTCGACCGGAAACAGGCCGCAGAACACCACCGGCTGCGCCGGCTTGAAGCCGGGCAGGGCATGCGCGGTGGCGCGCTTGTCCTCGGTGATGGTGTCGCCGACGCGTGTGTCGGCCACTTCCTTGATCGAGCCGGTGAAGAAGCCGAACTCGCCGGGGCCGAGCTCGTCGACATTGATGCGGGCCGGCGTGAACACGCCGGTGCGCTCGACCAGATATTTGGCGCCGGTGCCCATCATGCGGATGGTCTGGCCCTTTTTCAGCACGCCGTCGATGATGCGCACCAAAACGATGACGCCGAGATAGGCATCGTACCAGCTGTCGACCAGCATGGCCTTCAAGGGCGCCGTCGCGTCGCCCTCGCGCGGCGGCGGCAGCTGGTGGACGATGGCCTCCAGCACGTCGGGAATGCCGAGGCCGGTCTTGGCCGAGATCAGCACGGCGTTGGAGGCGTCGATGCCGATCACCTCCTCGACCTGCTCGCGGATGCGCTCGGGCTCGGCGGCGGGCAGGTCGACCTTGTTCAGCACCACGACGATCTCGTGGTTGTTGTCGATGGCCTGGTAGACATTGGCCAGCGTCTGCGCCTCGACGCCTTGTGAGGCATCGACCACCAGAAGCGAACCCTCGCAGGCGGCGAGCGAGCGCGACACTTCATAGGCGAAGTCGACGTGTCCGGGCGTGTCGATGAGGTTGAGGATATAGTCCTCGCCATTGTTGGCGCGGTATTTCAGCCGCACCGTCTGCGCCTTGATGGTGATGCCGCGTTCGCGCTCGATGTCCATCGAGTCCAGCACCTGCTCCTTCATGTCGCGCAGCTCCAGCCCGCCGGTGGACTGGATCAGCCGGTCGGCAAGCGTGGACTTGCCGTGGTCGATATGGGCGACGATGGAGAAATTGCGGATGTGGTCGAGAGGCGTGCTCATGGCGCGCGCTTTAGCAGGGGCGGGTTGCAGGGGCAAGCGGGGGTGGGTTTGCAGAGCAACGCTGCCGGGAATGAAGCCGCAATGACCAATGTCTGCGCTGCCCCTCATTGTCCTGCCGGACATTTCTCCCCGTATAGTGACGGGGAGAAAGGCCTGACCGCAGCCGCGGTGCTCGTCTTGTTGCAACATTGGCGATTGGCGAAACCGGCGATGACAGCGTCCCTCTCCCCGTCTCTATACGGGGAGAGGATGCCGGCAGGCAGGTGAGGGGCAGCGCCAACGCCCGGAACATGTGTCGTCCTGCACGGCACACATCACAAACCGGTGAGCGCTGTAACGAAGCCTCGGGCGGCGGCGAAGTGAGTGATGACCGGCGCATCCCAGCGCCCCACGGAGCAAGCCCAATGTCCACAAAACTTATCGCCTTGTCCGGCCTCCTCGCAGCATCGCTATTGTCATCTATCGGCGCCGCCTTCGCCCAGCCGCTCACCGTGGTCGAATTGTTCACCAGCCAGGGCTGTTCGTCCTGCCCGCCGGCCAATGCCAATCTGATCAAGGTCAAGGACCAGCCGGGCGTGCTGGCGCTGTCGTTCAACGTTACCTACTGGGACTATCTCGGCTGGAAGGACACGTTCGGCCGTGAGGAATTCACGCAGCGCCAGGTGCGCTATGAGCCGTCGCTCGGCCGCTCCGGCCCGTTCACGCCGCAGGTCGTGGTCAATGGCGGCACCGATGCGGTGGGGGCTGCGCCCGGCGAGATCGAGCAGCTGATTTCCTCGAGCGGCCACGCTAAGGGACCGTCGCTGTCGCTCGATGGCGGCAAGATCAGCATTGGCGCCGGTTCCGCACCGGCTGGCCGGGCCGATGTCTGGCTGGTTCGTTACAACAAGGGCGTCATCGAGGTGCCGGTGGCGCGCGGCGAAAACACCGGCCGCACCCTGCCGCACGCCAATGTCGTGCACTCGCTGGAGAAACTCGGCAACTGGAGCGGGGACGCCACCACCTTGCCTTTGCCTGCTGCTTCCAGCGGCTTGAGCACCGCGGTGCTGGTGCAGACCCCTGGCGGCGGGCCGATCCTGGCAGCAGTCGCCGACTGATTTTTCTTTGTCCACCCAACGCCGCAAGCGCGGCACAACCGGGCTCGCATCCGCGCGCCCTCATCAGAGAGGAAATACCCATGACCAAGACCCTGACGGCACTCGCCTTTGCGCTTTCGATGACGGCGTTCGCCGCCGGCGCCCGCGCCGAAGACGCCATGAAGCCGGCCGATCCCATGGCCACCGAGGCGATGAAGCCGGCAACGGACGCCATGAAGCCCGCCGACCCGATGACGACGAATGCGATGAAACCCGCCACCGACGCCATGAAACCGGCCGATGCCATGAAACCCGCAACGGATGCGATGAAGCCGGCGGACGCGATGGCGCCCGCGCAATAAGGCTTGAACCCGTGGCCCGGCCGTATGGCGGCCGGGCGGCGCACGGCAATTTGAGAAACCAGACGGGACGATCTGTCGTATAGTCGTCGCCACCATCAAGGAGATCAGACATGACCGGCATTGCAAAGACGAGAACGCCGATCTTCAAGAGCGCGCTTGCCGCACTCATCGTCGCCGCGGCGGCAGCCGCCTTCTGGCAGAGCCCGGCGCGCTCGGCCGAGGACGCGGTGGTGATCCCGCCGCCGGCAATGGATGAGAAGGCCGCCAGCGGCAGCGAAAAGGCGATCTTCGCCGGCGGCTGCTTCTGGGGTGTGCAAGGCGTGTTCCAGCACGTCAAGGGCGTGACCAAGGCCGTCTCCGGCTACACCGGCGGCGCCAAGGATGACGCCGTCTACGAAACGGTGGGCTCCGGCCGCACCGGCCATGCCGAATCGGTCGAGATCACCTACGATCCGTCCAAGGTGACCTATGGCCAGCTGCTGCAGGTCTATTTCTCGGTCGCCCACAACCCGACGCAGCTGAACTACCAGGGCCCGGACTCAGGCACCCAGTACCGCTCTACGATCTTTGCCGAAAATGGCGAACAGCAGAAGATCGCCCAGAGCTACATCGCC
The DNA here is from genome assembly GCF_056404775.1 of Mesorhizobium sp. P2_B5. Taxonomy (NCBI): domain Bacteria; kingdom Pseudomonadati; phylum Pseudomonadota; class Alphaproteobacteria; order Hyphomicrobiales; family Phyllobacteriaceae; genus Mesorhizobium; species Mesorhizobium sp. P2_B5. The sequence goes on from NZ_JBFUDJ010000001.1 coordinate 841,827, forward strand.
CAGCTCGACAAGGCCAAGGTGTTTCCCAAGCCCATCGTCACCACGCTGGAAACGGGGAAAACCTTCTATCCGGCCGAGGAATACCACCAGGACTTCCTGACGCTCAACCCGACCTATCCCTACATCGTCTACAACGACCTGCCCAAGGTGGCGAATTTGAAGTCGCTGTTCCCGGCGCTTTATAGCGACAAGCCGGTGCTGGTGCTGGCGGGGAAGAGCTGAGGTTTTCGGCCTTCTCCCCGTCACTATACGGGGAGAAGGTGCCGGCAGGCGGATGAGGGGCGGCGGCGGCATCGAAAGGTTATCGGCGCACCCAACCTGACAGGTTTGCGCTGCCCCTCATTGCCCTGCCGGGCATTTCTCCCCGTATAGTGACGGGGAGAAAGAGGCTGTCATCACCCCCTCAATCATACGTCAAATCCGTCGCCTTCCCGCCGAACACCCGATACGCATAGAACGAATAGAAAATAATCACCGGCAGCACGACGACCGTGCCGGCGAGGATGATGGCGAGGCTTTCCGTCGCTGACGCCGCCTGCCAGATGGTCAGCTTGTCGGGCACCACGAAGGGGTAGAACGACCAGGCCAGCCCGGCAAAGCCGAGCGCAAAGATGGCGGCCAGCGTCAGGAACGGCCGGAGCGCATGACGGTCGTCGGGCTTGGGCAGATGGAAGGTCTGCCGCCACAGCCACAGGAACAGCAGCGCCGACAGGATCGGCAGCGGCGACAGATAGAGCATTTCCGGCCAGACGAACCATTTGGCGAAGATGCGCGGGCTGGCAAAGGGCGTGGCCAGCGACACCGCTGCCATGCCGAGCGCGGTCAGCACAAGGGCCGTGCGCAGCCAGCGCACCGCCTTCTTCTGCAGCTCGCCTTCGGTCTTGTAGATCACCCAGGCGGCGCCCATCGCGGCATAGGCCGCCGACAGGCAAAGCGCCACCAGCGCGCCGAAGGCGATGCCGCCAAGGCCGACATCGAGGCCCAGCACATAGACGCCCAGCATATAGCCCTGCGCCAGCGAGGCGATGATGGAGCCGAGGAAGAAGATGCGATTCCAGCGATGCTTCTTTCCAGACGGCACTTTGGCGCGGAAGTCGAAGGCGACGCCGCGCAGGATGAGGCCGACCAGCAGCACGAAGACCGGAATGTAGAGGGCGGTCAGGATGACGCCATGCGCCATCGGGAAGGCGACCAGAAGAAGGCCGACAGCCAGCACCAGCCAGGTCTCGTTGGCATCCCAGAACGGGCCTATTGCCGCGATCATCGTGTCCTGCTCGGCATCTTCGGCGACCGAGAACAGGATGCCGATGCCGAGATCGAAACCGTCGAGGATGACGTAGATCAGGATGGCGAGGCCCATCAGCCCGGCGAAGATCAGGGGGAGCGCGGTTGGCCAGTCGAAGGTCATTTGCTTCCTCCGCGACAACGATGGACAGAATGCACGGCGCCTAACTCGATATCCTCAGATCGATTACCGAGGTTGGCGCCGCCCCTCATCGCCCTGCCGGGCACTTCTCCCCGTATAGTGACGGGGAGAAGGGGGCTGGCCGCAATGCCGGGTCTCTTCCTGCAATGCCGGCGATTGGCGAAAGCGGCGACGACAGCGCCCCTCTCCCCGTCCCTATACGGGGAGAGGATGCCGGCAGGCAGGTGAGGGGCAGCGCTGACCTTTAATATGTGCATCCTCACTCCCCCGCAGCCGGCTGCGACATCGCCGTCTTCATAACGCCCGGCAGCGGCGAGGTGTCGCCGTCCTTGGCCGCCTTCAGCGCCAGGTGCACGAGCACGCCGAGATAGGCGATCAGCAAAAGCACATAGAGGATGAGATAGACGGCAAGGGTCAGCGCGACATGGCTGCCGGCGACCGGGCCGACCGCATCCGCCGTTTTCAGCACGCCCGTCACCAGCCAGGGCTGGCGGCCGATCTCGGTGGTGTACCAGCCGGCGAGCGTCGCCAGCCAGCCGGACAGCGACATCGGCACCATCAGCATAGCCAGAGGCTTCGGCAGGCTATGGCGGCGCTTGAGGAAGAAGGTCGCCGACCAGGAGACGATGAGCATCAAAATGCCGGTGCCGACCATGATGCGAAAGCCCCAGAACAACGGAAGGACCGGCGGATGGAGACCGGGATAGTCGTTGAGCCCCGGCACGACGCCACTGGTCGAGTGCCGCAGCACAACACTGGCGCCATCGGGAATGGCGACCTCGAACCTGTTTTCCTTCGCTGCCTCATCCGGCCAGGCGAACAGCACCAGCGGCACGTTGGGGCCGGTGTTCCAGTTAGCCTCCATGGCGGCGATCTTCTGCGGCTGGTGCTCCAGCGTGTTCAGCCCATGCTGGTCGCCGGCAAAGATCTGGATCGGGATCAGGATGGCGGCGGTGAAGACGCCGGTGCGCAGCGCCTTCCACATCGATTCCGAACGGTCGCCGCTGAGATAGCGTAGCGCCGACAGGCCGGCGATCAGGAACGAGACGGTGAGCCCCGAGGCGAGCAGCATGTGCACGAGGCGATAAGGCATAGACGGGTTGAAGACGATCGCCCACCAGTCGACGGGATGCGCCTTGCCGTCGATCATTTCGAAGCCGGCCGGCGTCTGCATCCAGGAATTGAGCGCGATGATCCAGAAGGCGGAGAGCGTGGTTCCGCCGGCGACGAGCACGGTGGCCAGCGTATGGACGCGGTTCGACACGCGGCGGAAGCCGAACAGCATGATGCCGAGGAAGGCCGCTTCGAGGAAGAAGGCGGTGAGGATCTCGTAGGCGAGCAGCGGCCCGGCAATGTTGCCGACCTTTTCCATATAGCCCGGCCAGTTGGTGCCGAACTGGAAGCTCATGGTGACGCCCGACACCACGCCCATGGCGAAGGATAGCGCGAACACCTTCACCCAGGTGAAATAGGCGCGCATCCAGGCGGAATCGTTGCTGGCGTTGTAGCGGAGCTTGAAGAACAGCAGCACCCAGCCAAGTGCGATGGTGATCGTCGGAAACAGGATGTGGAACGAAATGTTCGCCCCGAACTGCATTCGCGACAGGATGAGCGGGTCCATGGCGGGCTCCGGCTGCTGTTTCTTGCCGCAGGATAGGCGCTGTACACGGTCCGGTCAAAGCGGCGTGGCGCCACGCGGGGCGCGTTGTCGCAGCAGATCAGGCCAAACCGTCAGTGCCCTGGCTACCTCCTGGCGAAACGGCAATAAGGGAACATTTGTCCACAATTGTCAGCAGCGGCATTGACTTCCGGCCGTGCGCACCGACATTCAGCGCAATAATAATCCCTTTCAAGCAGTCGTTTCCCGCCTCATGTCTTCCACTAATTCGCCCTCCATCATTGCGATTTCCGGGGTTACCAAGACCTATGCCACCGGCTTCAAGGCGCTGAAGGAAATCAACCTCGACATCGAACGCGGCGAGATCTTCGCGCTGCTGGGGCCGAACGGCGCCGGCAAGACGACGCTGATCTCCATCGTCTGCGGCATCGTCAACCGCTCGTCGGGCACGGTCACAGTCGATGGTCATGACATCAACAGGGATTACCGCGCCGCGCGCAGCCTGATCGGGCTTGTGCCGCAGGAGCTGACCATCGACGCCTTCGAGACGGTGTGGACGACGGTCAATTACAGCCGCGGCCTGTTCGGCAAGGCGCCCAACCCGGGCTTCGTTGAGAAGGTGCTGCGCGACCTCTCGCTGTGGGACAAGAAGGACGCCAAGGCGATCACGCTGTCTGGCGGCATGAAGCGCAGGCTGATGATCGCAAAGGCGCTGTCGCACGAGCCGCGCGTGCTGTTCCTCGATGAGCCGACCGCCGGCGTCGATGTCGAGCTGCGCCAGGACATGTGGGCGATGGTGCGCCGGCTGCGCGACGACGGCGTCACCATCATCCTCACCACGCATTACATCGAAGAGGCCGAGGCGATGGCCGACCGCGTCGGCGTCATTAACAAGGGCGAGATCATCCTGGTCGAAGGCAAGGCCGAGCTGATGCGCAAGCTTGGACGCAAGCGGCTGCTGCTGGAGTTGCGCACGCCGCTGACCGCCGTTCCCGATGCTTTCTCGCGCTATAGACTGGAGCTGTCGCCCGATGGCACACAGCTGACCTACACCTATGACAATCAGAGCGAACGCCCCGGCGTCGCCTCGCTGCTGCGCGAGCTCGAGGCGGCCGGCATCCAGTTCCGCGACATGGACACGCAAAACAGCTCGCTCGAGGAGATTTTCGTCAATCTGCTGAGGCAAGAACCATGAATTGGCGCGCAGTCTGGGCGATCTACCGGGTCGAGATGGCGCGAGCCTTCCGCACCGTGCTGCAGAGCATCGTCTCGCCGGTGATCTCGACATCGCTCTATTTCGTCGTCTTCGGCTCGGCCATCGGCTCGCGCATCACCGAGATCGACGGCATCAGCTACGGCGCCTTCATCGTGCCCGGCCTGATCATGCTGTCGCTGTTGACGCAGTCGATTTCCAATGCCTCATTCGCCATCTACTTCCCGAAATTCGTCGGCTCGATCTACGAACTGCTGTCGGCGCCGGTGTCCTATCTTGAGATCGTCATTGCCTATGTCGGTGGCGCGGCGACCAAATCGATCATCCTCGGCCTGATCATCCTGGCGACAGCTTCGCTGTTCGTGCCGCTGCATATCCAGCACCCGTTCTGGATGCTGGCCTTCCTGGTGCTGACGGCGGTGACCTTCAGCCTGTTCGGCTTCATCATCGGCATCTGGGCGAAAAGCTTCGAGCAGCTGCAGCTGGTGCCGCTTTTGATCATCACGCCGCTGACCTTCCTTGGCGGCAGCTTCTATTCGATCAATATGCTGCCCGAGGTCTGGCGCACGGTGACGCTGTTCAATCCGGTCGTCTATCTGATCAGCGGCTTCCGCTGGAGCTTCTATGGCAAGTCGGATGTCTCGGTCGGCATCAGCCTCGGCATGACCGTGGTGTTCCTCGCCATCTGCATCGCCATCGTCGCCTGGATATTCCGGACCGGCTACCGGCTGCGCAATTGACGAACCGTGGCTTCGGCCAAGGGCTAGATCGCCTTGATCAGGCGCAGCAGGCCCAGCATCTCGACCAGCGTGCCTTTGCGGGAGGCGATGTAGGTCGGCTCTTCGACGCCGTGGAAGCGGCGCTTGAACGCCGCCTGGCCCTTGAGGTTGAACTTGCTGCGGTTGACCCAGGGCGATTCATAGGCGCGCTCGAAGGCGTTGCGCCAGAAGCTCGATTCGGCAAATTCATTGGCCCCCACGTCGAGCATCGGCGACAGGCCGAGCGTGACGACGGAAATGCCCTCGCCGCGAAAGCGGTCGACGGCGAATTTGGTCAGGCCGATTTCGGCATGCGGCGAAGCATCGATATGCTTGCGCTTGAACGAGGTGGTGTAGCCGATCACCTTGCCGTCCCTGAACAGCGGATCGAAATCGAGCAAGGCGACGAGTTCGCCTTCCGGGCTGTAGAGAACGAAACGGCGCATATCGATGCCGAGATGATCCGCAAAGGGGCGGTTGAGGAACGCCATCTCCCAGCGCTTGACGATGCGGTCGGCCCGCCAGTTCTGCGACAGGCGCTGGACCTCGTCGAGATAGACCGCTCCCTCGCCAAAGGAAAACCCCTTCTTCAACAGCCAGCGTTCGGAATAGCGCACGGTTTCGTTGCGCTTGCCGGAAAAGTCGTGCGCGGGAAGCTCCAGCCGCGTGTCGATTCCGAGACGGTTGACCTGGTAGCCGAGCCCGGACAGCACGCGCGCCGTCGGTTCGCCGATCTGTACGAACCACGGGCTGTCGGCGGCTTCGACGAAGCGTCTTATGTAGTCGGGCCGATCGGGCGGATAGGCCACCGGGTCACCGAGCGCGAAATGGTGCTTCATCTTGGTGCCGAAGGCGATATAGCCCTCAGTGTCGCCGAAATAGGACAGTTTTTGCTGTACGGCGGTCGAATAGGCCAGCGAGAAGTCGCCGTGCCGGCGGACCAGCGCCAGCCGCTCGACATGCGACAAATCCTGGCGCGGCACCTTGGCTGCAGCGCCCTCCAGCAGTCTGTCGAGAAAGATACGCAAGGAGGGCATGGTCGAGCTTCCGCGTGCCGATGATAAACAGAGGCCTGCCCCCAAGGCCTCGAATCAGTCGCATTGACGCGACCTCATTATCGATCATATCGCCCATGTGCCATACAGGACGTGCCATACAGGACGGGTCCCCATGGCGCAGCTAAAAGGGAATCTCGACCGAATGGCGGCAACGACAAGCGAAACGATCCCTATCGTCCGAGGGCCGAAAGGCTCTGATGAGACGGTGATCGTCATCGGCGCCGGGGCGGCCGGCTTGGCAGCTGCCGACGCGCTTGGCCGGCGCGGCATGGCGGCGGTTGTGCTGGACAAGGAACAGCGGATCGCCGAACCGTGGCGGCGACGGCACGAGAAGCTGACCCTCAATACGCATCGCGCGCTGTCGGCCCTGCCCGGTCTCGCCTATCCATCGCGCACCGCCGCCTTTCCGAACAAGGATGTCATCGTTGGCTATCTCAATGATTTTGCCCGCGCCCGCGGCATAAGGGTCGAATTCGGCACCGCCGTCGAACGGATCGAGCGCAACGGCGGCCACTGGCTCGTCCATACCAGTCAAGGAGTGCTGAGCGCACGACACGTCCTCGTTGCCACCGGCCGTGACCGCTTGCCGTGGACGCCGGACTGGCCGGGCAAGGCGTCCTTTTCGGGCAAACTGATCCACGCCGCTGATTTCGGCACAGCGGAGGACTATGCGGGCAAAAAAGTGCTGGTGGTCGGCGCCGGAAATTCCGGCTTCGACGTGCTCAATCATCTTGCCCGCGCTGACACAGAAGCCGTGTGGCTGTCGGCCAGGCAAGGTCCGTCGTTGATGCCGAAGCGGATCGGCAAGGTTGCTGTCGCGCGTTTCGGCGGCTTCATGGCGATGCTGCCGACGTGGTTTGCCGACGCCGTGATCGCCGCGACGCAACGCCTGGTGTTTGGCGACCTCACCCGCTTCGGCCTGCCGCCGGCGCCGAAAGGCGGCGCCAGCCGGCTCGGCGTCGAGCAGATCGCGATTGCCGTCGACGACGGCGCCGTCGCCGCGTTGAAGGCCGGCCGGATTTCGGTGGTGGCGCCGGTGACGGCCTTCGAAGGCGCGAGCGTGCGGTTGAACGACGATACGGTGATTGAGCCGGATGTGGTGATCGCAGCGACCGGCTATCGCACCGGCTTGGAGGCCATGCTGGGCGATCTCGGCGTGCTCGACGCCAAGGGCGTGCCGAAAGCCAATGGTGGCACGCCGAGCGGCCAGCCCGGCCTGTGGTTCATCGGCATGCGGCCCAGCCTGACCAGCTATTTCCACAGCGCCGGCCTGCAGGCCGAAGCGATCGCCAGGCAGATCGTCAGAGGGTCGTAGCGGCCTTGGCGATTGGCCGAGGCACCCCGTCCCTTCGTCATCCACGGGCGAAGCAAGGAGCGAAGCGACGCAGCGCAGACCCGAGGACAAGGCGGTGCAGGTTCTGCTCCGCTGCACTCCACGGCCAAGGTCGCGGCATGGATCGCAGGGTCTTCGCGACGCCGCTGCGCGGCTGCTCCGCCCAGAGACGACGAAGCTGAGAGGCTCCGGCCTCCTGACCGGGGCAGTCTTGATTCCATTACTTGCCTTGTTATATAACATGTTATGGTTGTGCAAAGAGCGGACCCACCAATGGAAGACATCATTCGATCTCTTGGCTACCTCACCCTCGGCAGCAGGCTGAAGCGGATCGGCGAGCAGTTGCAGGCCGATACGCAGCGCATGCTCGATGGTCTGGAGGTGCCGGTCCAGTCGAGCCAGTACCCGCTGCTGGCCGCGCTCGACCGGCTGGGGCCGCTGCCTGTCGGCGAACTGGCGCGGTCGCTCGGCATCACCCAGCCGGGCGTGACGCGCAGCGTGGCGCTGCTGGCCGAGCTGGGGTTGGTCGAGGTCATCCAGTCGGACGGCGACCAGCGCCGCAGGATGGTCTCGCTGACAGGGAATGGTCAGCGTCTGGTCGACAGAGCGAAGCGGGACGTGTGGCCGCGCATCGAGAATGCCGTCGCCGACCTGTGCAAAGGCCTTGCAGGGCCGCTTCTCGAACAACTCTTGGCCATCGAGGACGGCCTGGCGGCGGCCCCGCTCGATCGCCGTGTGAAACAAGGTGTCGCGCCATGAGCCATATCCTCGACCGTCCCGTCTGGAGCGCGCTCGACACGCGGCATCGAATCTTTGCCAATGGCGACAAGCTCGCCAAGCGCTATCCCGCGTCGATCGTCCCCTTCGCCGCCACCGCGACGGACGATGCCGAAAGCCTGCAAGCCTTCGCTAGGCTGGTTTCGCCAGGCGAAAGCGTGATCATGGCCCAGGCCGACGCCATCGCCCTTCCGCAAGGCCTGTCGGCAATCTCGACCGCCGATGCCGTGCAGATGGTCGCTGAGAAGCCCTTGCCGGCCGTGTCGGACGAGCGTGTGCAGCAGCTGACGCTGGACGATGCGGCCGAGATGCTCGCTCTGGCATCGCTGACCAAGCCAGGCCCGTTCACGCTCAAGGCGTTGAGTCTGGGCGATTTCTGGGGCGTAAAGATCAATGGCAGGCTGGCGGCAATGGCCGGCGAGCGCATGAAGCAGCCCGGCTACAGCGAACTCAGCGGCGTGTGCTCGCATCCGGACTTTCGCGGCGGCGGCCTTGGCCGGCTGCTGTCGGTGTTCGTGTCCAACCGGATCATGGCGCGCGGCGAGGTTCCCTACCTGCACGCCTATGCCAACAATGCCAACGCGATCGGATTGTACGAATCCATCGGCTTCCGGCTGAGGTCAAAGATGAACGTGGCCGTCGTGCAGCGCGCCAGCTAGGCCGCCTTTGGGGGCTCAGGCTGATTTCGGCTCCAACCGGCGGAAACCGACGGTTTCCATAAGCATTTCCTCCTCGACCATCCCGGCATTGTGGAGCGCGAGCAAGTTCAGCGCGATCTCCCGCGCCTCGGCCGAATCGGGATGCACGTCGCGCCTGCGGCAGGCCTCGTCGAACACACGTTGCAGCTTGGCGATGTCGTCGGGCCTGAGCAGGCCACGGTCATAAACAGACTTCGGCATGGCAGCCTCCTCCACAAGACCTAGGGCGCCAAGAATAAATGTCCAATCTTTCCCGAGGCTTGAGTAGAGCAGTCGCCTGGATTTGGGTGACTCCGGCCCGAGCGTCGGCAATCAGACTGCGATCTTGCTGCCACCCACCCGGGTGCCTCTGGGTCGGGCCTGTTCCACCGCAGTCTGCTTGACGTGCCGGCACGCTTGCGAAACAAGGGCTGCCACAAACGACAGCGAGGCACAAAAGTGAGTTTCTGGGGACTGGCGCAGCTCGTCATTTCGACGGTCATTTTCCTTTTGGCGGCAATCGCGGCCAAGCAATGGGGGCTGGCGCCGAGCCTCGGCAAGATCCTGCTGACGCTGGCGCTCTATACGGCGGGCAATCTGATGATGCTGCGGCTGGTCCGCGAGTTTGGCATGTCGGTGTCGTTCAGCCTGTCGGCGGTGATCCAGCTGGTGGCGGTCAATGCGGTGGCGCTGGTGTTCTTCGGCGAACGCGTCAACGCCTTGCAGGCGACCGGCATTGTGCTGGCGATCGGCGCGGTGGCGCTGATCACGCTCGGGCCCTATCTGCAGGGGCGACTATAGTCCGATGAAGGTCGCCATCCGTACCCTCGCCAACTGGATCGAATTTCCGGTGCTGCTCGCCGGACTGATCATCGCCGGCGGATTGTGGGGGTTCGAGGAATTGATGGAGGTGGCGCGCGACACCACCCCGCATGCTTTCGATACCGAGATCCTGCTCGCCTTCCGCCAGGCCGGCCATCCCGACGTTCCGGTCGGCCCGCTCTGGCTGCAGGGAGCGATGCGCGACATCACCAGCCTCGGCAGCTCCACGGTGCTGGTGCTGATCGTGGCGGCGGTGATTGTCTATCTGCTGCTGATGCGCAAGGCAGGAACGGCGCTGTTCATCCTGGTGGCGGTGGCCGGCGGCCAGGCGCTGTCCAGCCTGTTGAAAGCCGGCGTCGACCGGCCGCGCCCGGACCTTGTCTCGCACCTCGTCACAGAGACGTCGCTGTCATTCCCAAGTGGCCACGCGATGGTCTCGGCGGTGACCTATCTGACACTCGGCTCGCTGGCTGCGCGGTTCCTGCCGGGACGTACGACCAAGATCTTCGTGCTCTGCCTGGCGGTTTTGACGACGCTGCTGGTCGGCGTCAGCCGCGTCTATCTCGGCGTCCACTGGCCTTCCGACGTGCTCGCCGGCTGGTGCGCCGGCTTCGCCTGGGCAATGCTGTGCTGGCTGGCAGCGCGGCTGCTGCAGCGGGGGCATGCGGTGGCGGATAGTGACAGCGAGCTGGAAAAAAACTAACGGTCCGGAGCGGCAATCAGATCAGCTCGCATCTCCGGCGCCTTCTTCTTCGACGCAGCCTCGACCGTCGGCACCGTGCTCGACCGGATCGCCGACCAGCGCAAGAACTTCATCCTCGATTGCTCGGCGGTGCCGTTCTTCGATTCCACCGCGGCCAATGTCATTGAAGGCGCCGCGCACAAGGCGAAGCGCGCAGGGGTGCGTTTCATCATATCAGGCGCCTCGCCGCAGACGCGTCGCACGCTCATCAACCACGGCGTCAAGCGGCCGCTGGTGACCTTTGCCGCCTCGATCAGGGACGCGCGGGCGCAACTCGACGCCGCGCCCGCTGGCTGAAGCGGCAAGTGTGCCCTCTCAGTCGAGGCTCAGCGCCGCGACCTCGCCCTCATTCATCAGCGGCGCGAAGATCCTTTCGCCGTCGGTGCCGATGTCGGCGCTGCCCGGCTTGAAGGTGGCGACCGCTTCCGGCGTGCCGCCAACCTTGTAGCGATAGAGCGTGCCGGTCATGTAGGCGGTAGCGTAGATGCTGTCGCCGATGGTGATGACGCCGTCGAGGTCGGCAAAGTTTTGTGCGCCCGGCAACGGTGAAACCGTCTTGCTGGCGAGATCGACCGACAGCAGGCCGCCGGGTTCGGCGGTGCTGAAATCGGCCTTGATGCCCTTGCCCCAGGACGCCACGATCAGCCTACCTCCTTCTGCAAAGATGCCGTTGGGTGCGGCGAGCTTCGCGTCCTTGACGAACAGCTCGGACTTGTCGCCGTCGATGCGGTAGATGGCGTCGGCCAGCATATCGGTGACATAGATTTTGCCCGAACTGTCCGATGTCACGTCGTTGAGGAAGACGGAGCCAGGCACATCGATGGTCGACACGAGCTTGCCGCTGGCGAGATCGACGACGCGCACCTTGGTTATATCGGCGACGTAGAGCTTGCCGCCGGAGATCGCCGAGCCTTTCGGTGCATCCATGCCGTCGGTCCAGTGCTGGGCGATGGTCTTGCCGTCCGGCGACAGCACCGAGAGATAACCGTTGCCGTCAGCTTCGCCGGGATTGCCGACGATGTTGGAGACGATGATGCGATTGTTGGCGGCGTCGAATAGCGCCGATTCCGGCTGCTGGAAGCCAGAGGCGCGCCAGACTTCGCCGGCCTGGGCGACCGGTGCAAGCGCGATGCCGAAGGCGGCGAAACAAATCGAGGTGATGAGGGTTTTCATGGCCAGGTCTCCTGATGACGGGCGGAGAGCTAGAGATTTCGATACTTTTCGGAAAGTCCGATTGTCGCTAGTATCGAAACCTGATACCAAATGGCGCAAAAGAGGTGCATCCCATGAATGGCCTGATCTTCGAGGCGCTGAAGCGGACGCTGAAGGCCAAGGGCGTCACCTATCGCGACCTTGCCGAGCGGATGGGCGTTTCCGAGCCGACGGTGAAGCGCATTTTTCACGAGCGCAATTGCAAGCTCGACCGGTTGGTGGAGATTTGCGCTGCTGCCGGAGTCGAGCTGGAAAACGTGTTGGGTTCGATGAACAGGGGACCGGGACCGGTCAACCGCATCGCACCGGAGATCGAGCGCAAGCTCGCGGGACGGCCGGCGCTGCTGTTCATCTTTGTCATGCTGTCGGAGAAATTCACGCCCGAGGGCGTCATGCGCTCGCAAGGCCTGAGCGAAGCCTCGATGTTCCTCTATCTGCGCGATCTCGAAGCGCTCGGGCTGATTGCGCTGGGCAGCGGGCTGTCGGCGCGGCTGCTGATCGACACGCCGATCCAGTGGAATTTCGAAGGGCCGCTCAGGCCGCTGTTCGAGATGACCAACAAGAATTTCATCGGCTGGGCGATCACCCATCTGGAGCGGGAAGCGACCTTCGTCTCGTTCTCGCGGCGGATGCGGCCGGAGACCGCGGAGATGGTGAAGCGCGAGGCCGAGGAACTGGCCGATCGCGTCAAGCTGCTCGCTCATCACGACCAGCACACGACGCCGGAAGACGGGCTGACCGGCTACAAATGGACGTTTGCTTTCGGCGCAACGCCGTTTCCGGCGATCATGCCGATCGGCCCGCACCCCAGGGATGCCGGAGCGTTCGACCGGCCCGCGGCTCCTGCAAAGGGACGCCGTCCTTTGCCGGCCTGACACGGCCAAGCCACCGCCTGTCCTGCTTCGGTTTTCAACATGATCTTTTGTCTGGACGTCTTTGCTCTTTGCAGCCGCATTTCAAAAATGAAACCACATTGATGATAGAGTTCGCGCACTGATTTGCCAGACTGTAGAGGTCGGGTTTGCCGAATGCGTGACACGTCCCCGTGAAATCGAAGTGATCCCATGCCGACCGCGCCAACACTTGAACTTCGCCGCTATTCGCGCCTGAAAAATTTGCGGGCGCGCGCAGAACGCCAGGGTGCTGCATTGCAGTTCTGGGCGCGTACGGCATCGCTCGCCGTGATCTCCTGCTTCTTTTCAGTGATCAGCCGCTGGGATGCCTCGCTGCTCTTCGTGCTGGCGGGCCTCGCGCTGTTCCAGCTCATCGGCCTGATCCAGTTTCGCTTTGCGCGCCGTCGCACGGCGCGATGGTGGATCGGTTACCTCGTCGGTACGCTGGACATCATTCTGTTGACCGTTCTGCTGATAACGCCCAACCCGTTTTCACAGGAGGTCGCGCCGGCCGCGATGCAACTGCGCGAGGGCAGCTTCAAATTCCTGCTGATTTTCGTATGCCTTGGCGCGCTGACCCTTTCGACACGATTGGCGCTCTATCTCGGCGCGCTCGCGGCCTTGACGTGGACGATCGGCGTGGGATGGGTGATTTTTCGTCCCGGAACCGTCATTCCGGCGACGAACCTCTATTCGATGCCGATGACAGAGCGACTGAACCTCTATCTCAACCCCAATTTCGTCGATACATTCGCGCAGGCGACCAATTTGTTGGTCGTGCTGATTATCGGCGCAATCATGGCGCTGGTCGTCTCTCGTTCCCGACATCTGTCGGAAGACTATGTCAAGGCAGAGCGCGCCCGCGCCAATCTCGCCCGGCATTTTTCGCCCAATGTCGTCGACCAGCTCGCCACGGATGACGAGCCCTTCGGCCCGGTCCGCCGGCAGGATATCGCGGTGCTGTTCGCCGACATCGTCGGCTTCACACACTATTCCGAGGATCATCCGGCCGAAGCAGTGTTCGAACTTCTGCGTCAGTTCCACCGTCGCATGGAGCAGGTCGTTTTCGACCACCAAGGCACCGTCGATAACTATATCGGCGATTGCATCATGGCGACATTCGGGGTTCCGCAAGCCAGCCATGACGACGCGACTCGGGCCATCCAATGCGCTGAAGCAATGATCGCCGCTCTCGAAGACTGGAATGTGCAGCGGGTGTCCAGGGGATACCCGTCGCTGGACGTTCGGATCGGTGCACAATATGGCGCTGTCGTCATCGGCGCGGTCGGCAGCGAGCGCAATCTGTCCTTCGCGGTGGTGGGCGACACCGTCAACGTCGCCAGCCGTTTGCAGTCGCTCTGCCGTGAGCTCCAGGCGAATATTTGCTTTGGGTCACGACTGATTGAGGCCGCGAAGGCGGAATCGCCCACGACACAGTTGAATGCGCGCGATCATGGTCCGGTGAGCATCCGCGGACGGGACGAGCCGGTCCATGTCTGGGTCGAACACAGAGCCGAAGACCAGGGCGCTATTGCGGTTTCGGCATGATGCGAGCCGCGCCAAGCCATCAGGTGTCTGAGGCGATTGCGCCAGCCTTCGCGGCTGCGACGTCTGTGCTTGCCTTGTCGTCCCATGTCACCGTCCGGTAGTCGAAGCCATATTCCAGCGTCGGTTTGACGATGCGGAAAAAGGGCGACAGGTCGAAATCGCGCGGCGTGTAGAGCGAATGGTGGCGGATGTGCAGGATTTCCTTGCGCATATAGGTCGACTGCGCCGAGGCGCGGCCGGGTGCGCGGGTGATCTCGGGCAGGATCGGATAGCGGATCTCGCCATAGGCCTCGGCAATCAGCGTCGAGCAGATGGCGCGCGTCGGATCGCCCGAGCCGAAAGCCAGCATGCGGCGGCGCCAGCGCACCGGCACCGGCGGTGCCGGCAGGAAAAAGCGCAGCATGTCGAAGATGTTCTTGAGGTCGTATTTCAGACCGAGCTTGCCGATCATGAAGGCGACGACCTTGTCGCGGTCTTCCGGCGTCAGGCCGCTCGCGCGACAAATGCGCGTGTTGTAGGTGCGGTAGCGCGACAGCGGCACGGCGACACAGCCTTCGCCGAGCGTAACCTCGATCAGGCGCGGCCGCTCCGACCCATCAGCGGGTTCGGACAAGGCATCGCCAACATAGAAGGCGGCGTGCGACCATGTCGACTGGGTCAGGTATTTGATGGCCGCGGAGATCTTCTGGTTGCCCTCGATGAGCAGGATGTCGCCGGGTTCGAGCGCGCGACGCAGCGTCTCGGCGTCGGACGGCGTGTAGGGCTCATAGCCGGAGGATTCGTCCTGCAGCCGGCCGGCAAGCCAGCGGCCAAGTCGGTCGAGAAGCGTTTCGGCGGGCGCGGTCATCGTAGAGCGTGACTAGCACAGGCCGACCGGCAAGGGCCAGCGCGCCGTCAACCGACCGGAACGCCCGTCTCTTCCTGCGGCGCTGGGCCGGCGAGGTCGTCGCGCGCATTGCGGGCAAGTTTCTTTGTCGAGCGCTTGGGGTTGTCGCCGAACAGGTCGGCGGCCCCGGCGAGACAGGCCTTCTTCAGGCTCTTTTCCGAGCGCTTCAAAAGCTTGCCCAGAAGCTTTGTGTCCTGGGCATCACCGAGCGGTTCGTCATCGGCTTCGAGCAGGGCGCGCATGACGAAGACATCGTGCAGTTCGCCCAGCTTTTCGCCCAGTTCGTCGACCGCCTTGCGCCGCACCTTGATCGGCGTCGGCCACAGCCGGCCGAGCAGCGACAAATGCATCGAGTGGGTCTTTGCCGCCTTGCGCAGGTCGTGGAAATCCTCTGCCGCGCCGCGCGATCCCGCTCTGTCCAGCGCCTTCCTGGCGCGGCGCAAGGTCTTGCGGGCGCCGTCGGCGAGCACGTCGGCGGCGTGTTCGGGCAAATCCGGGAGCAGCAGCCGCTCTATCCGGACCAGGCCTTCCTCGCAGGCGGCGGTCGCAGCACCTATGGCGGCGTCGAGGCCGGCGCCGGCATGCATTTCATGCTGGCGGGCAATAAGCCGATCGCGCACGCTGTCGAGGCCGCCGCCGGCAACATGCTCAGGAAAGGCGGCCGCCAGCCGGTCGATGGTCTCGACCAGCGCGGTTGCTTCACGCGGACCCGCCAGCAGGGCCGCCACCTGGCGGTAGCACTGGTTTTCAGTTTGGCAAAACGTTTCGTTACCGGAATGGACCAGGCGCAGCAAGGCGCGCGCGCTCTTGAGCCGCTTGCGGCATTTGTGCAGTGCCTGCTCCGGTCGGTCGTGCGCCGCAGCCAGATGCGCAAGCGCCTTGCCGATTTCCTCGCCAAGGATGCGTCTGACCTCGCCGGTCAGCGGCAGGCGCGGATCGATGCGAAAACTCATGCGGCGATCTCCGGAATCCCCCCAAGGGCGAGCGACGCGTTGTAAAACCTTTGCTCGCCGGTCACTTCGCGGCCGAGCCAATCAGGCAGCATTTCGTCAGGTACATCCTCCGGCGTCTCAAGCTCGGCCACCACCAAGCCAGCAAGAATCCCGCCGAAAACATCGACTTCGTAGAGATAGCCGCGATGCCTAACATGGTGGCGTGTCTTCTCGATGACATGTCCGATGGCGAAGGCCAGCATCTCCTCGGCATCGGCCAGCGGGATCGGATATTCGTATTCGTCGCGCTCGCGGGCGCGGCTGCCGAATTTGAGCGTCAGTTTCGCCGAGGTGCCGTCGCTGATGCGCACCCGCACGGTGCGGCCGGGGGCTGCGGCAAGGTAGAACTGGCGAATGCGGATATCCGCCTCGGCCAGATTGCGCCATTCAGCGCTGGAGACCAGGAACTTGCGTTCGACTTCCTTGCCCATGGCCGCGCACTAAAGCGTCTGCGGCTCGACATGGCAAGCCGGCACAGAGAATCAATTTGACTTTAATCAATCGATTGATTAAATAGCTGGCATGATCAAACCAGCACTCGACAAAATTCCCCGCCAGGAGACATCGCCCGCCGAGCAGACGCGCGCCGCACTCGTGCTGGCCGCGCTCAAACTGTTCGGACGGCAGGGCTTCGACGGCACCTCGACGCGCGAGATCGCGGCGGAGGCCAAGGCTAATATCGGCTCCATCGCTTATCATTTCGGCAGCAAGGAAGGGCTACGCGCGGCCGCCGCCGACCACATCGTCGAGACCATCCAGGCAATCGCCGGACAAGCGATCGGAACTGCGCCGGCTCAGTCCACTCCCGAGGCTGCCAGGGCGCAGCTGTTCGCGGCGCTGGAGCGCATGGTGGGGTTCATCGTCGCGAGTCCCGAGGCTGGCGAGATCGTACAATTCGTACTCCGAGAGCTCTCGCATCCCACAGCGGCGCTCGACCGCATCTATGCCGGCGTGTTCGAGCCGACGCATCGGCGGCTCTGCCAGGTCTGGGAACAGGCGACCGGCGAGCCGGCCGAGAGCGAGGCCACCAAGCTCACGGTCTTCACGCTGATCGGCCAGGTCATCTATTTCCGCATCGGCCGCGAGGCGGTGCTGCGCCGAATGGGCTGGCGCGAGATCGGCGCTGCGGAAGCCGCCAAGGTGGTGGCGGTCGCCACCAACAACCTCGAGGCCATGCTGGGCGCGCGCAAGGCCGCCGCCCGCAAGGAGGGCAAGCGATGAGTTTTCTCTGTTCCCTGCCGCTCGCGGCCCAGCTGTTCAGCGCCTGCGCGCCGGCGGCACCCCTGGCCGTCGGCTATGTCGAGGGCGAGTATGTCTTGCTGGCGCCGATCGAGGTGGCGCAGGTCGAGACCGTCAAGGTCAAGCGCGGCGACCGTGTCGAGCCCAACACGCCGGTGGTGACGCTGGAAAGCGCCGACGCCAAGATTGCCGTGGCGCAAGCCGAAGCGGCGCTCGCCCAGGCGCAGGCGCAGCTTGCCGATCTGCAGGTTGGCAAAAGACCGGAAGAGATTGCCGTGCTGAAGGCCGAGGTCGACATGGCCCGCGCGCAAGCCACCGACGCCAGGCGCCGCTATGACCGCGCCAGCGATCTGTTCAAGCGCGGCACCGGCACGCAGGCCGACTACGACACCGCGTCGGCGACGCTAGAGACGGCCAATGCGCAGGTCGGCCAGGCGGAAGCCAATCTCGCGGTCGGCGGCCTGCCGGCGCGGCCCGAAACGATCAAGGCGGCCGACAACCAGGTCAAGCAGGCGCAGTCGGCGCTGGAACAGGCTGAGTGGCGGCTGTCGAAGCGGGTGCTGGCGGCGCCCTCGCCCGGCCGCGTCAACGACGTCATCCGCAACCCCGGCGACACCGCCGGCCCGACCGCGCCCGTCATCTCGATGCTGCCCGACGGCGCCGTGAAACTCAGCGTCTATATCCCGGAAAGAGCCTTTTCATCGATCAAGGTCGGCACGCTGCTTTCCGTCCATTGCGACGGCTGCGGCGAGGGCGTGAAGGCGCGCGTCAGCTATGTCTCGCCCGATCCGGAATTCACCCCGCCGGTGATCTACTCGCTCGAGAACCGGCAGAAGCTGGTCTACCTCGTCGAGGCGCGGCCGGAGGGCGAGGCACAAGCGCTGCAGCCGGGTCAGATCGTCGATGTCGAGCTGGCGGCCTCGACACAATGAACGCCATTGACGTCCATGGCCTGGTCAAGCGTTTTGGCGACAAGACCGTTGTCGACCATGTGACGATGTCGGTGGCCGAAGGCGAGATCGTCGGCTTTCTCGGGCCGAACGGCTCGGGCAAGACGACGACCATTCGCATCATGTGCGGCCTGCTGACGCCCGACGAGGGCGAAGGCACGGTGCTGGGATTCAACATCCGCACCGAGTCGCTCCGCATCAAGCGCGAAGTCGGCTACATGACGCAGAAATTCTCGTTCTACGAGGATCTGACGATCGGCGAAAACCTCGAATTCGTGGCGCGGCTCTACCGGCTGAAGCCGGTCGAGGAGCATGTGGCGCGCACGCTGGAAGAACTTGGCCTGACGACGCGGCGCAACCAGCTCGCCGGCACGCTGTCGGGCGGCTGGAAGCAGCGCCTGGCGCTGGCTGCCTGCATCATGCACAAGCCGAAGCTGCTGCTGCTCGATGAGCCGACCGCCGGCGTCGACCCGAAGGCGCGGCGCGAGTTCTGGGACGAGATCCATCGCCTCGCCAGCGGCGGGCTGACGGTGCTGGTCTCCACCCATTACATGGACGAGGCCGAGCGTTGCCACCGCATCAGCTACATCTCCTATGGCAAGATGCTGGCCACCGGCACGGTGGACGAGGTGGTGAAGAATGCCGGGCTGACCACCTTCGTGCTGCAAGGGCCGCGCCTCGACCAGGTCGCCGATGCTCTGAAGGAACGGCCGGGCGTCGACCAGGTTGCGCCGTTCGGCGCCACGCTGCATGTCGTTGGCTCCGATAAGGCATCACTCGAAAAGGCGCTCGCCGATGTCGAGAAGGAGCATAAGGGCGTTACCGTAAGACCCGGCGAAACCAGTCTCGAGGATGTGTTCATCCAGTTCATGTCCGGCTCGAAGGACAATATGGCATGAACAGCGTCTTCTCCTTCGCCAGGCTCGGTGCGCTGCTGATCAAGGAATTCATCCAGATGCGGCGCGACCGCATCACCTTCGCCATGATGCTGGGCGTGCCGCTTTTACAGCTGGTGCTGTTCGGCTATGCCATCAACAACGATCCCAAAAGCCTGCCTGCCGCACTCGTGGCGACCAGCAACGACCCCTACACGCGGGCCATTGTCGCGGCCCTGCAGACGACCGGCTATTACCGCTTCGACCATGTCGCGCAAAGTGCCGAGCAAGCCGAATTCCTGATGGCGCGCGGCGACGTTTCCTTCGTCGTCACCATCCCCGCCGATTTCGGCCGCCGGGTCGAACGCGGCGACAATCCGCAGATCCTGATCGAGGCCGACGCCACCGATCCGGCCGCCGCCAGCGGCGCCATCTCGACTCTAAGCACGGTCGCCAGCCAGGCGCTGCTTCGGGCGCAAGGCATGCAGGAGGCGGCGGCCGAGAACGCCAGGGGCCAGCTCGACGTGGTGGTGCACCGGCGCTACAACCCGGAAGGCATCTCGCAATACAACATCGTTCCCGGGCTGCTCGGCGTTATCCTGCAAATGACCATGGTGATGATGACCTCGATCGCGCTGACGCGCGAGACCGAGCGCGGCACGATGGAGAACCTGCTGGCCATGCCGTCCAGCCCGCTCGAGATCATGCTGGGCAAGGTGCTGCCCTATCTGGCGGTCGGCGCGGTGCAGGTGGTGGTGGTGCTGGCGGCGTCGAAGCTCTTGTTCGCCATCCCCTTCACCGGCTCGATGTCGCTGCTGCTCACTGCCGTGCTGGTGTTCGTGCTGGCGCTGGTGCTTCTCGGCTACACCATCTCGACCATTGCCCGCACGCAGATGCAGGCGCTGCAGCTGACCTTCTTCTTCTTCCTGCCGTCGATCCTGCTGTCGGGCTTCATGTTCCCCTATCGCGGCATGCCGGGCTGGGCGCAGATCTTTGGCGAGATTTTCCCGCTGACGCATTTTTTGCGCATCACCCGGGCGGTGATGCTGAAAGGCGCCGAGCTGCCGGCGGTGGCGGGCGAGATCACCTGGCTGGTTGCGTTCGTGGCTTTGTTTGCCGGCGTCGCATTGGTGCGGTTCAGGCGAACACTCGACTAGACGCTATGGGTTGAGTGACCGCGGACCGCTTACAAAAGCGCTACCCCTGACGTAAAATCGCAGCGGGCGGTCTGCATCCTTGGTAATGCCGATGCGGATGCCTTGGCCGATGTCGCCGGCTTGATGCTCATCTTCGGCCAGCCATAGCGGGCCTTGCCGGCACAGATCGAGGCCGTCGAGCGAACGGTCGATCCGCAAGGCCTGGGCAAGCCGTCCCGGCCCGCGCGCCAGGTCACGCAAGCGCTCGACACCTCGGTTCTCCCGCATAAGCGGAATGCCTTCGAGCGGTTCGAGAGCCCGGATCAGGACGCCGGTGCCGGTGCCCGGTCCCTCGCTCGAAACATTGAGCATCCAGGAGACACCATAGGCGAGGTAAACGTAGGCGTAACCGGCCTCGAGAAACAGCGAACGGTTGCGCGGCGTCATGCCGCGATAACCATGGCCGGCGGCGTCGCCGACGACATAGGCTTCGGTCTCGACGATGCGGCCGCTAACGATGCCTTCAGGCAGTTCTCGGACCGCCACCTTACCGATGAGATAGCGGGCGAGGGCGGCTGTATCACCCGGGAGTTCGGCGCGGTCGAGCGGGCGGTGGCCGGTCATGCTATCGCCGCCTGGCTTCAAGATATCCGCTCGACCCATTGCGCGCGCGAAGGTCCCGGATCGAACGGGTCGCCAAAATACTGGGTCTCGCGGGCCACCTTGCCATCGACGAACTCCATGATGCTCACCGTATAGGAGGGTATCCCGTCATAGGTCAGGACATATTCGGTGATCCAGAGATCGCCTGAGCCGGTGATCCGCCGCACCGCGAAGCGCTTCTGATTGGGCTGCGCGGCACGCGACGACTGGATGTTGCGCCGCCCACGAATGCGCTCGCCCGACTGCGGATAGTCGAGCACCGCGTCGTCGCGATAGATCTGATGTTCCGCCTCGAAATCATTGGCATCGGAGGCCATCCAATGGCGATCCAGAGCCGCTCTTATGTCAGAGTCTGCCATCTCGGTTATCAGGCCGCGGCCATGATCTCGGCATAGGTGCTGAAATCGACATTGCCGCCCGACAGCACCACGGCCACGCATTTGCCCGACAACTCGATCTCGCCTGACGAGAGTGCTGCCAGCGCGACGCAGCCGCCGGGCTCGACCACCAGCTTGAGATGGGCCATGGCGTCGCGCATTGCTTGCGCCGCCGCCTTGTCGGAGACGGCGATCGCGCCGGCCAGGTTCTTGCGGTTGATCTCGAAAGTGATGGCGCCAGGCTCAGCGGTGAGGATGGCGTCGCAGATCGAGCTGTGGCCGGGTTCGTTCGAAACCCTTTTTCCCTCGATCAGCGAGCGGCGGGTGTCGTCGAAATGCTCGGGCTCCACCGCCCAGACGGCCGTATCCGGCGAGGCGTCTTTGACCGCAATCGAAATGCCGCTCGACAGGCCGCCACCACCGCAAGGGATGAGAACCGCGTCGAGGCTGACGCCGAGCGCCTTGGCCTGGCGCATCAGTTCGAGGCCGATCGTGCCCTGGCCTGAGATGATGGCCGGATCGTCGAAGGGCGGCACCAGCACCATGCCTTTGTCCATATAGGGGCGCACCACGGTCATGCGGTCGTCGCGAAAGCGGTCGAACGGCACCACCTCGGCGCCCATCTTGCGGACATTGCCGATCTTCATCGCCGGCGCGTCGGCCGGCATGGCGATGACCGCCTTGACGCCGAACATTGCGGCGGACGTGGCGACGCCTTGAGCATGGTTTCCGGAAGAAAAGGCGACGACGCCGCGGCCGCGCTCTTCCTCGCTCAGCGTCGACAATTTGTTGTAGGCGCCGCGGAACTTGAACGAGCCGGTGCGCTGCAGCGTCTCCGGCTTGAACAGGATGCGGCCGCCGAAGCGCTTGTTGAGTTCCGGCGATTCGATCAAGGGCGTTTCGACGATCAGGCCGGAGAGTCGCGCGGCGGCGGCGTGGATGTCGGCAATGCCGGGAAGCGTGGTCATGACGAAGTCCTGAGAGGGATGAGATCGGCGCATGGTGCACGCAAAGGCAGGCCGCGCACCAATGAAAAAATGTGACCGTTACAAAGTTTGGCG
Source organism: Mesorhizobium sp. P2_B5 (assembly GCF_056404775.1). Lineage (NCBI taxonomy): Bacteria > Pseudomonadati > Pseudomonadota > Alphaproteobacteria > Hyphomicrobiales > Phyllobacteriaceae > Mesorhizobium > Mesorhizobium sp. P2_B5. The sequence continues at coordinate 864,083 of NZ_JBFUDJ010000001.1, forward strand.
GGCATGAGCGGCGAGGAGGAGGGTCAAACTGGCCCACCTCTCCCGCCTTTATCCGCGGGGCCGTATCGGCTAAGGGCGGGGGAACAGAATTCCGGACCGCCAGAAATGACCGCCAAGCCCAAACCCCTGTTCCTCGGCATCGACACCGGCGGCACCTATACCGATGCCGTGCTGTGGTCGGAACAAGGTGGTCCTAAAGGCAAGGTGCTGGCCAAGGCCAAGGCGCTGACCACGCGGCACGATCTTGCCGTCGGCATTTCCGGTGCGGTCGACGCGGTGCTAGAGAAATCCGCCACCGACCCGGCCTCGATCAAACTCGTGTCGATGTCGACGACGCTCGCCACCAACGCACTGGTCGAGGGCCAGGGCGGTCGCGTGGCGCTGATCATGATCGGTTTTACCGAAGCCGACCTTGCCCGCGACGGGTTGAAGACCGCGCTCGGCACCGACCCGGTGGTGTTTTGTCAGGGCGGCCATGATGTCCATGGCAATGCGGCCAAGCTCGACCTCGCAGGCCTCGAGGCGGCGCTGCCCGAACTCGGCGCCTCGGTGTCGGGCTTTGCCGTCTGCGCATATTTTGCCACCCGCAACCCGGCGCATGAGCTTGCCGCGCGCGACCTGATCCGCGAAAAGACCGGCCTGCCGGTCACCGCCAGCCACGAATTGTCAGCCAAGCTCGGCGGCCCGCGCCGCGCGCTCACCACTTTGCTCAACGCGCGGCTGATCTCGATGATCGACCGGCTGGTGGCGGCGACTGAGGGCTTTCTCGATGCGCGCAAGATCGCCGCACCCCTTATGGTGGTGCGCGGCGACGGCGCGCTGGTTTCGGCCGCTTTTGCCCGCCAGCGGCCGATCGAGACGATTTTGTCCGGCCCGGCCGCCAGCCTGGTCGGCGCCCGCCACATGACGGGCTTGAACAACGCCATGGTCTCCGACATTGGCGGCACCACAACGGATGTCGCCGTGCTCGACGGCGGCCGGCCGCGCCTCGATCCGGAAGGCGCCACGGTCGGCGGTTTCCGCACCATGGTCGAGGCGGTGGCCATGCGCACCTTCGGCCTCGGCGGCGATTCCGAAGTGGCGCTGGAAGATGGCGCACTCAACCCGAAGATCCTGCTCGGCCCGCGCCGCCTGGTGCCACTGGCGCTGGCCGGCATGATGCATGGTGTTGCCGTGACATCGGAGCTCGAACGCCAGCTCCGCGCGCCCAATCCCGGCCGCATGGATGGCCGCTTCGCGCTGCGCACCGGCGTGCCGGACAGGCTCGCCGCCGGTCTGACCGCGCCCGAGGCCAAACTCTACGAGCAGATCGGCGCTGTGCCGCTCGCCATCGACAAATTGCTGACCTCGAATGCCCAGAACGCGACGCTAAACCGGCTGGTCTCGCGCGGCCTCGTGCACATCTCCGGCTTTACGCCTTCGGACGCCGCCCATGTGCTGGGCAAGCAGGCCAATTGGGATGCGGCCACCGCCCGGCTCGGCGCCGAACTCTTCGCTCGCAAGCGCGACGGCCGCGGCCAGAACATCGCAGCCTCGCCGGAAGTAATCTCCGAACGCGTGCTGGTGACGCTGACGCGCTGGTCGGCCGAATACATTCTGGAGACCGCCTTTGCCGAGGACGGGCTGGACGGCGCGGCAACCGTCGCCCATGCGCTGGTGCAGCGCGCCGTCGATGCCCATCCCGGCATCGCCAGGCTCTCGGTCGCGCTCGATCGGCCGGTCATCGGCCTCGGCGCCTCGGCGCCGCTGCACTATGCCGGCTTGGCCGAGCTGGTCGGCAATGAATGCGTGGTGCCGGAAGACACCGACGTCGCCAACGCCCTCGGCGCCGTCGTCGGTCAGGTCCGCGTCTCGGCCGAAGCCCGCGTCAGCCAGCCCAAGGAAGGCCTGTTCCGCCTCGCCTCGGGGCAAACGGTGCGCGATTTCACCGACGAGGCGAAGGCGATCGCGGCGGCGGAAGCCGATGTGCGGGCCATCGTTGCGGAGCGGGCGAAGGATGCCGGCACGGACAATGCCGAGATCGAAGTAGCCACCGAATTCCGCGTCTCCACGGTCGAGGCCCAGCGCATGTTCATCGAAGCGCATGTGGTGGCGGTGGCGTCAGGCCGGCCAAGGATTGCGGTTTGAGCGCCCTTTCCTTCTCCCCGTTTCACGGGGAGAAGGTGCCCGAAGGGCGGATGAGGGGCAGCGCCCAGCCAACGCGATTTCGCCGTACCGCCACTTCACATAAAGCCGCGCCGCCCCTCATCTGGCTGCCGCCATCTTCTCCCCGTAAACGGGGAGAAGGACGCTGTCGCCGCCGTCTTCGCCAACCTGCCAAAATCCCACCTTCACCCTAAGCTGAATTGACCCTTCACCCCTGACATGCCAAAGGCCGCAAAGCCTTTCATCTGGAGAAGCCCTGATGACCGATCGCGTCGAGATCGCCGGATTGCGGATTGCCCGCGAATTGCACGACTTCGTAGGCAACGAAGCGCTGCCGGGCATCGGCATTGCGGCCGACGCTTTCTGGACCGGGTTTTCGGCCATCGTGCATGATCTGGCGCCGAAGAACCGGGCGCTGCTGGCCAAACGCGACGCCATGCAGGAGAAGCTCGACGCCTGGTACCTTGCCAATGGCGCGCCGATCGACATGGCGGCCTACAAGAATTTCCTCAAGGAGATCGGCTATCTCGTGCCGGAAGGCCCGGCCTTCAGCGTCAGCACGGACAATGTCGACCCCGAAATCGCCGTCGTCGCCGGGCCGCAGCTGGTGGTGCCGGTGATGAATGCGCGCTATGCGCTCAACGCCGCCAATGCCCGCTGGGGGTCGCTCTACGATGCACTCTACGGCACCGACGCCATTCCCGAAACCGGCGGGGCCGAGAAGGGCAAGAGCTTCAACCCCGTGCGCGGCGCCAAGGTGGTGGCCTGGGCGAAAAACTTCCTCGACGAGTCCGTGCCGCTCACCTCCGGCAAATGGGCAGGGGTGAACGGGCTTACCGTCCAGGGCGCCATCTTGCGGCTCAGCGCCGGCGCCGGCGGCACCACGCTGGCCAACCCGAAACAGTTTTCCGGCTATCGTGGCGACCCGACCAACCCTGAAGCCATTTTGCTTACCCAGAACGGCCTGCACATCGAAATATCAATCGACCGCGCCAACCAGATCGGCCGCACCGACCCTGCCGGCATTGCCGATATCGTGCTGGAATCGGCGCTGACCACCATCCAGGACTGCGAGGATTCTGTCGCGGCGGTGGATGCAGAGGACAAGGTCGTGGTTTACCGCAACTGGCTCGGCCTGATGAAGGGCGATCTCGCCGAAGAAATCAGCAAGGGCGGCAAGACTTTTGTCCGCAAGCTCAACCCCGACCGCGCCTGGACGGCGCCGAATGGCGGTGCGCTCGCCCTGCCCGGCCGCTCGCTGATGCTGGTCAGAAACGTCGGCCACCTCATGACCAATCCGGCGATTTTGGATCGCGATGGCAACGAGGTGCCGGAAGGCATCATGGATGCCGCAATGACGGCGCTGATCGCGCTGCACGATGTCGGCGCGAACGGCCGCCGCGCCAATTCTCGCGCCGGCTCGATGTATGTGGTGAAGCCCAAGATGCACGGCCCTGAGGAAGTGGCTTTCGCCGTCGAGATTTTCGACCGCGTCGAAGCGCTGCTCGGCATGGCCAGAAACACCATCAAGATGGGCATCATGGACGAAGAGCGGCGCACCACCGTCAACCTCAAGGAGGCGATCCGCGCGGCGAAGGAGCGCGTCGTGTTCATCAACACCGGCTTCCTCGACCGCACCGGCGACGAGATCCACACTTCGATGGAAGCCGGGCCGATGATCCGCAAGGGCGACATGAAGCAGGCCGCCTGGATTTCCGCCTACGAGGCCTGGAATGTCGATACGGGCTTGGAATGCGGTCTGGCCGGCCACGCCCAGATCGGCAAGGGCATGTGGGCGATGCCCGATTTGATGGCGGCGATGCTGGAACAGAAGATCGCCCACCCCAAGGCCGGCGCCAACACCGCCTGGGTGCCGTCGCCGACCGCTGCCACGCTGCACGCCACTCACTACCACAAGGTCGATGTTCATGCCGTCCAGGTGGCGCTGAAGAGCCGGCCAAAGGCCAAGCTCGATGACATATTGTCGGTGCCGGTGGCGGTGCGCCCGAACTGGACGCCGGATGAAATCCAGCGCGAGCTCGACAACAATGCGCAAGGCATTCTGGGCTATGTCGTGCGCTGGATCGACCAGGGCATCGGCTGCTCCAAGGTGCCGGACATCAACGATGTCGGCCTGATGGAAGACCGCGCCACGCTGCGCATTTCCTCGCAGCACATCGCCAATTGGCTGCACCACAAGGTCTGCTCGCAGATTCAGGTGATGGATTCGCTGCGCCGCATGGCGGCAATCGTCGATCTGCAGAATGTCGGCGATCCGCTCTATCGGCCGATGGCCGCCGACTTCGACAGTTCCATCGCCTTCCAGGCCGCCTGCGACCTGGTGTTCAAGGGCCGCGAACAGCCGAATGGATATACCGAGCCGGTGCTGCACGCGCGGCGGTTGGAGCTGAAGGCGAAGCAGGGTGGGTAAAGAGGTTAGCGCTCGTCCATACTGCTGGATTGGGGTTCGGTGGCCAACGGATCCTTGGAAACCACCTTCGTGCAGAACTGACAATGATAGAATCTAGTTCTTGGCGCCGTGCGCCTCACAAGCAACGTCGAGACGCATCGCAGTCGGCGATGCGATGAACGCTATGCTTGCTTACTAGGCCATACCACGATCCTTTGGCCCCAGGTCTCGGATGGCCAATCGGTTTCGCTTACCGCCCGCCCGCGCACGGAGATGCCCGCCTCGTGAACGGTCTCATGGCTGCCGGAGACGAGCGGATGCCACCAATACAAATCGAACCCTTCGGCAACGAGCCGATACGCACAGGTCGGCGGTGGTTGCCAAGCCAGCGTTCGCGCCATCTCGGGAGTGAGCTGATGACATTCAGGAACCAGAGTTTGACGATTTGAATAGTCGCTGCACCGGCAACTCTCCAAATTTAAGAGTCGACAAGCAACGTCGCTCCAGACAATCGCCTTTGTATCGCTGCATGGAACCTTGTTCAGACAGCAGCGGCCACATCCGTCGCAAAGAGATTCCCACTCCGTCAAGCTCATCTGTTCTAGGCTCTTCACTCGCCAAAATGGCTCCTGGGCTACCGATGGGGCCGTCATGAGCTTCTGTCCTCCAAGCAATGCATCTGCCAACCTTTTGCGACGTCCACAATAGCGCAGATGCTCGCCACGGCTGTAGTCGAGGGCTTTGAAACTTCACTTAGTGCACACTGCGTGTGGTCGTGGATCTGGGTGCTGTGCCAATAGTGCCACAAACACTCTGGCTCAAAATCCGATAGCAAAGAAGTTGACACCAATGACGAATTGCTGTTGCCAACCCTCGGCGCGCAACGGGATGGCGTCGAATCTCAAAGTTAACTATCAATTCTCGCACACGCGACGTCCGCCCTGAGTCTGCAAACTTCAGCGTCAATCCTGCGCCTCACTTCGCCATCGACTTTACCAATACCTTCCATGAAACGGCATGCCCGATTGATGTCTTCTTCTTCTTCTGCTTGCTCCAGCATGGCAGCGAGCCTAACAAGTTTAATATCCTCGTCAAAGCGTTCATCATCTACTGACTTGTCCCCGTTCAATCCTTTAATCAGTTGAAGGGTGTAGTTGTCCACCAACGCATCAATTTCATCCTGACCGGTACCGATTGATTTCCCAGGCCTTAGCTCTGCTCTCAGTGTCGATCCCATCAGTCCGGCCAAACATACTTGAAGTGGAGCCCCCCATTCGAACAACAGCCGATAGGTATGGTAGACGTGATAGGCCAATGTAGTTGATTTATGTCGCACATTTTCAAAACCATCGGCAATTAACTTTCGCAAGCATCGCGAAACTAATTCGCGGTCAGAGTAATCGTCAAACAGGACGGGGTATCCCCAATACAGAAATGCGACAGTGTATCGAACGCCATCATTAACACGCGAAACAGCATGGTAAGAGAAGTCTGATAGGCGCATCAGCACGCCTGAATTAAACACCGGCCGTACGCCTCCAATTACTGGACCTTTATCGGAAGCATAGAAGAACAAGTGTCCGCCGTCTGAATCAGCGTATTCTCGGTTTGGATAGAAAAGGAGCCTGTACCCTTCCGTGCGTCCCCGAGCGCCATCCGGCGAATCATTGTGAACTCCAACCGCCTGCCCGGTGAGCATCTTGGTCGCCTTGATTTCAAAGCGAGTCCCAACGATTGCATTGTACCTCTGCTCGATCAGCTGTTTTCCAATGTCGAGCAAAGCTACAAGCTCAGCTATTTGTTTTGCCGGTTGGGGTTCGCCGAAGATTTGCCGGGCCCAAACAACGTCGTGCTTGGAAAGGAACCACTTTTCGTTGAGCGCCCATCCGGATTCAGTTTTTGCTAGCCGTTCAACCGCGCCTGCGGCGCGTTCCGGCAACACACTGTCCAAAAAAACGTAGTTCTCCAGCAGCTTCGGGTCACCGTCGAGCCCAAGAGCCACATCTGCGGTTTCTTGCCCACTGCTCCCCGAAAAAATGCGGAGTTCGGCCGTCGTAAGCCTAGGGGCGAGCCGTCTGGGTTGCGGCGATGCAGTGGAACTCAAGCCCTGGTCTCCTCGGTCTTCAGCAACTCAAGCGACGGACTACCTTCATCACGGCGCTTGCCGCCTGGATATCAAGCGCAATATGTCAGCCGGCCCCTCATTGCACGCGGCAATCAAGGGGCTCATGAGCAATTCGAAATCTTTGGAGCGAAATCCTTTTTCGATGAACTCCAACCTTTGGCTGAATCTCGACACATGTGCGTCCGATAGACCGATCTCCAAGCATTTCTTGAAATACTCCCCTAGGCCGAACCAGACCAACGTAGCGTGAAACGCGGTGTGTATATCCAACGGATTGCCTGTCCAAGGCGATTTCACGAAGCCCTTATTTGGTCCATCTGCGCTTAAGATTTCCGGGCCATTGGCTTCGGCCCAGTCAACGAAGCAATGGATTGCCTCGTGCAGAAACGTCTCCTCGATAAGAAATCGATCAACAGCTTCGGCATTGGGATTACAAACAAGGACGAATCCTGGAAGCGTCGGGAATGTGTAAGTGCCGAACCTGCTAGGTCGTTCTATATTCTTGCGTACAGACAGGTTCCATACATAGCAATTGACGAACGTCCAAGCGGACTGGCTAACCTCCGCCATATTGCGCAGAGCCGCATTCATTTCGGAGAGTATTTCATCGAGATGCACCTCTTCGTAATTCGACAGCCATTCGCGACCGTCGTCCAATGTGGGCACCACAATGCTATTTTGATAATCCACAATAATGGTCGACGACCACTCTCCAGCGGCTCCGCCGGTACGAGAAGGCGACCCCAAGGGGCCCGTAGCTTGGCCATCCGCTTTAGGCATGATTTGGGCGGCCACTCTCAAAGCGTCCGAAACGTAAGATAAAATCTCGCGCCCGCTTAGTCGAAGCCGTCCGGACAAGAAGCCAGCGATGTAAGGATGACGTATAGCGCAAACCTTCGCCAAAGGGGGCAGTCTCAACACTGGGTCTGCATTAAGGCCTTCCCGCTGAAACACGCGGCTGACGGCGCCGTCAAATATTTGCAAAAGCGATCCTTCGACCGCGCGTCCCTGAAGCATTTCAGGGACTCCATCCCAACAGAGCCGGCCGACGATTTCGCCGCTTTCGCGGAGAGACCAAATAGGAGTGTTCATCAACGTCCCCGCGGGTATAGGGCGGTGGTCGGTCATCTAAGAACAATCGCTCGCTAAGCGTCTGCTCAAACCAGTCTGATTTTCATTGAGGGTTTGGAGCTCTCTTAGGCTCAAACAGCCGAATCCCCTCGCTCGTTAGAATGCCGCAGCAGTCGTCAACGTCCAAGTCGCTTATACTTCGAGAGGAGCGGGCATCCTCGTCCCAGGTATGAGTCGGATGGGGGTTGGACGATTTGCTAATATCGGAGATGTCGAGCGGGACATCACCTTCATCAATCCAAACTTTTCCGCCCGACGCGATCAAATCCAAGTGAATATTACAATCATATCCCACAACCGCCGGATCCTGATTACTCTGACCGAATCCAAGGTGAATTCCTGGGTGTCTCTCGTTGATATGAGAATTCAAAGAAACAGGCGCCTTGATGCCTCCATTTGTGCCGAAGCCAAGTTCTCCGACAGTATAAGCGCAATATCCATAAAAACATTCATCGAGAAATCGCATCACTTCCGGGTCGTCGCAGGTATAATTAGTTGCCCTGCTATTTTCAATGGTTACTGTCACCGGGTGAGTATTTAGTCGTGCGTCACGCTCCGTCATCATATTTACATTGAACCCAAAATCCGCCACAAACGTTCCGTCTATTGAAGCTGGAAAAGTTGCGACCTCGCCTGCCGGCAATATAACAAACTTACCAGGCCTCCAAACGCCGCGATTGCTGATCCAGCTATGCCTACCGGTGTCGATCGAAATTGATAGTTCTGATCCTCCTGGGGTTGTAACCCTCAGCCCTTTTGACGGGACGAGCAACTCCAAAATAGTGGTATTTTTCGCCGATAGCGCGTCCGGGCTTTCCTGCAGGGCCACGGTGAAGAGTTCATCGCACGTACTTATGACGCGAAATACCATCGCCCGGCTAGCGTCGAACCGAGAAAGGGCAGATCTAATCATGGAGTCGTGCGATAGTGTGTCGCGTTCAAAGGTTAGCACAATAACACGACCACCTACGGTAGACGGATCTGGTACTGCGGCACCAAAACGTTGGGGAAACTCGGGATCGCGAAGGGGGATCATCCAGACCTTCTCGGCTGCGATACTGCGAATTCGCAATGCCGCAGAAACCCATGACGCATGCTCGGCAGTTGCGCTAGTGTAGACGACGATGACATTGTCATCACTGGTAACTTTGAAATAGTTATCCAGCAGCGATTGCACTCCTCGCCAAGCAGATTCTGTTAGCACGCACACCCCCGCCGCCGCTCCTTCGCGGAGCTTCACAATGGATTACAAGGTGTTTGGTACGAACTGCGGGCAGACATTGCTGTCCGCCCTTAGCCTAGTCCGCTACTTAGGTAGGTTGAGTAGTTTCGTAAATTCTGTACCTCGCACCGGACAGTTTGAGGGGGATGCCTTTTTTCACTGCGTCCGCTTCCATTTCTCTTACCGTTGAAAGGGCTTGCTCAAGCTCTTCCTGGACCGCCATGATCACATCAGAGTCGACTTGTAGATTTCTCTCTTCCATCTTCGTCCTCCATCTAAAAGCAGTTGCAGTCTACACCAGTTATTTTCACCTTGGAGCCGCTTTTGATACCTCCAAGTGAACTCGTAAAAGCTCCGAATTAATAAGGGATGCTGGGTCTTGTTTTGCCAATTCGGCGGCGACCTTGCTCAGTTCTTTGTCTACTTTAGACAACTCCCGCGCGATAGTAGCTTCGTCGACCTTCTGATCGCCTTCGTTTCCGGTGATTATTCTCGATTTGTCCGGCATACTTGCGCTCTCCTACTGTACGTTTAGCAAGTTTACCACGGGAAGCGTGCCAATACAATCGAGGTTGTTTTGGCGGAAATCGACTTCAGGGTCGCAGTCTTGGCGAAGAACCTAAGAGGGAGCGATTTAGCGGAGATGGGGCAGTATCCTTCAAAGTTGACTGACCGGCCTTCTTGATGAGTGGCAGGCAGACTGGGCCGCGGCGGCGGCCGCCACTTCCAGCGTCCACTTGGCGGACTCCTGGACCTCGATGCCGGCAAGGTCGGGCAGGTCGCGCGTTGATGCATGTACGCGGGCTCCGGCCGCGACAGAACAAGGGCTCCGCGAAAATGACTGCCGCTTTCGATTGGCCTAATGGCACCGTGGTGTCGAACTCTACGCGGCCTGCGCCACCCGCTCCGACATCATGCGATAGGAAATCGCTTCGGCCAGGTGGATGCGGCCGACGGTCTCGCTGGCGTCGAGGTCGGCCAGCGTGCGCGCCACTTTCAGCACGCGGTGATAGGCGCGCGCCGAAAAGCCGAGCTTTTCGCTGGCGTCTCTCAGCAGCGACAGGCCGGCTGCATCCGGCACGGCGATGTCTTCGATGATCGAGGGCGAGCAATGCGCATTGGTGGTCGCGCTGGTGACGCCGAGCCGTTCGAAGCGCTCGCGCTGGATGGTGCGGGCGCGGGCCACGCGCTGGGCTACGGCAGCGCTCTTCTCCGCCCGGTCCGGGCGGATCAGATCGGCGGCCGAGACCGCCGGCACTTCGATTCTGAGGTCGATGCGGTCGAGCAGCGGGCCTGAAATGCGCGCCTGGTAGTCGGTGCGGCAGCGCTCGCCGCGCAGGCAGCGATAGCCGGGTTCGCCGGCCATACCGCAGCGGCAGGGGTTCATCGCCGCCACCAGCTGGATGCGCGCCGGATAGGTGACGCGGTGGTTGGCGCGCGCGATCATGCAGTCGCCGGTCTCCAGGGGCTGGCGCAGCGCATCCAGCGTCTGCGGCGAGAATTCGGGGAATTCGTCGAGGAACAGCACGCCGTGATGGGCGAGCGAGACCTCGCCCGGCCGCACCCTGAGGCCGCCGCCGACCATCGCCGCCATCGAAGCCGAATGGTGTGGAGCGCGGAACGGCCGCCGGTCGGTGAGCTTGCCTTCGCCGAGTTCGCCCGCCACCGAGGCAATCATCGAGACTTCGAGAAGCTCCTTCGGCGCCAGCGGCGGCAGGATCGAGGGCAGCCTTTGCGCCAGCATCGATTTTCCCGAGCCTGGCGGGCCGACCATCAGCAGATTGTGGCCGCCGCCGGCCGCCACTTCCAGCGCCCGCTTGGCGCTCTCCTGGCCCTTGATGTCGCAGAGGTCGGGCAGGTCGCGCGCCGAGACATGGATGCCGGGCTCGGGCCGCGACAGCACCTGCGTGCCGCGAAAATGATTGGCAATCGCAATCAGGCTGCGTGGCGCCAATATGTCGAAATCCTTGCCGGCCCATGCTGCTTCTGGCCCACAGCCGAACGGGCAGATCAGCCCCTTTCCCTCGGCATTGGCGCCGATCGCCGCCGGCAGCGCGCCGGCGACCGCGGCAATGGTGCCGTCGAGCGACAATTCGCCGAGCACGACATAGGAGGCCAGCATATCGCCCGGGATGGCGCCAAGCGCCGCCATCAGGCCGAGCGCGATCGGCAGGTCGTAATGGCTGCCTTCCTTGGGCAGGTCGGCGGGCGCCAGGTTGACCGTGACCTTTTTCGACGGCATCGACAGGCCCGACGCATGGAGTGCCGCCTGCACCCGCTCGCGGCTCTCGGCCACCGCCTTGTCGGGCAGGCCGACAATGTGCATGCCGACCTTGCCCGGCGCGATCATCACCTGGACATCGACCGGCACGGCCTCGATGCCCTGGAAAGCAACCGTGCGAACCCGCGCCACCATTTGTTCAAGCCCCCGGATACCGGCTCGCTCGGGCCTTTCTGATCAGACCGCGAGCGACGTCAGCTAAAACAACCATAGATTTCAGGCCAAGGCAAGAACATTACGGGAACATGCAAGTGTCGCCGTCCTTCCGGCACCATACGATGCCGACGCCTGCCTTCGCCCGAGACAGAATTAACCACAAAGGCGCGGCGCGGTTGGGTGTCACCGATCCGACTCGCATACTATGGTATGGTTGGGACTGGGGGACATCCGCAGCGCGTCCAGGCGCCAAAGCGAGGAAAACAGGATGCCGACCCTAAGCAATGGCAGTCAGCTCACCGTATGGGAAGAACCCGACTATCCCAATCCAAGCCCAGACGCGGTGCTTTTCAGCATCACGGAACCCGACGGCGACGTGATCGGGCCGATAGGGGCAAAGCCCGATTTCCCGTTCGGCGGGATCGACGTGGCTTCGGTCGATGTCTTCGACGGCTTCTTCACCATCACCAGCTTCACCAATGAGGGCAGGACCGAGACCTGGACGACGGTCGAGACGCAGGTCTTCGACAACGACGGCAATCTTCTCCGCACCCTGTCCGACCAGGCCGCCTACCTGTCGGCCCGGATCGTCTCGGTCAACGCCGACAGCCCCGACACCATCGCTGTCACCTGGATCGGGGCGAACGAGTATTTCGGCGGCGAAAACACCCAATACGGCCAGCACCAGATCATCCTGGAGGGCGGCACGCTGCAGCCCGACACGTTCGTCAATCATGCGCCCACGGTCGCCAATCTGAATGTGTCGGTTTCGCAGGGGGAATTTCTCGACGACATCAAATTCAGCGCCGCCGATGCCGACTATGATCTCCTGAGCTTTGTCGTCGTCGATGGGCCGGACCACGGCACCGTTGAGCAAAGCACGCGTTTCGACGGCAACCACTATCCGTTTCACCAGGGTCACTATGGCAACAGCCTGCACTATCATGCCGACTTTCTGAACGGCAATCTGTTCGACTACACGCCCGAGGCGGGCTTCGTCGGCACCGACAGCTTTACGGTTTACGCCACGGACGGCCAGGGCAACAGCAATCCGGCGACGATTACGATCACGGTTGCTCCACCGGCCGAATCCATCGCGCTGACCGAAGCCGCGAACACAGTGAACTATGGAGCCCACGATCGTGCCGCGCTCGTCACCGCGCTGGGCGGCGGCGACCGTGTCATCGGCACGTCGTTCAACGATACGCTCGACGGCGGCGCCGGCAATGACCAGCTGTTCGGCGGCACCGGCGCCGACATCCTCATCGGCGGCGCGGGCACTGATTGGCTGAAGGGCGGCGCCGGCAATGACGTCATAAGCGGCGGCGCGGGCACGGACGGCATCCGTGGCGATGAGGGCGACGATGCCATCGACGGCGGTGCCGGCTCCGACGACCTGCGCGGTGGCGTTGGCGATGACATCCTCAATGGCGGCGCCGGCGGCGACCGGCTGGCCGGCGGCGAGGGCAGGGATGTCTTCGTGTTCGACGCGCTTGGACTGGCGAATAGCGACAGGATCGAAGACTTCGATGCGCAAGATGATATGATCCGCCTGGACAGCTCCGTGTTTGTCGGGCTGCAGGCCGGCCCGCTTTTCGCGGCAGTCTTCGCGATAGGTGACAAAGCCATCGATGACAGCGACCACATCCTTTACAACGACGTGACCGGCGACCTTTTGTTCGATGTGGACGGGGTAGGCGGCGCGGCGGCTGTCAAGTTTGCCGCCGTCGACCCGGGCACCTGGGTCACCGCGGACGATTTCATTGTGATCTAGGGCAAGGTATGAAACGGTTTTCCCGCAGGAATTGCGTGAAAGCAAAGAGATAGAGCGGTTCCGTGAAACTGCTCTATTTCCGCTTCCCCTCCACCGCGTCCCAGAACAGGCTCGCAATGTCGGCGCCGCCAAAGCGCTGTACTTCGCGCACGCCGGTGGGCGAGGTCACGTTGATCTCGGTCATGTAGTCGCCGATCACGTCGATGCCGACGAGGATGAAGCCGCGCTCTTTCAGCGACGGTCCGATGCTGGCGCAGATCTCGCGTTCGCGTTCCGTCAGCTCGGTCTTTTCGGCGCGGCCGCCGACATGCATGTTGGAGCGCGAATCGTGGTCGGCCGGCACCCGGTTGATGGCGCCGACCGCCTCGCCGTCGACCAGGATGATGCGCTTGTCGCCCTTGCGCACATCCTTCAGATAGCGCTGCACGATATAGGGCTCGCGCGACAGCTGGGCGAACATCTCGAGCAGCGAGGCGAGGTTGCGGTCGTCCTCCCTGAGATGGAAGATGCCGGCGCCGCCATTGCCGTAGAGCGGCTTGACGATGATGTCGCCGAATTGCTTGCGGAAGGCGGCGACTTCCTGGGGATCCTTGGTGATCAACGTTTCCGGCATCAGGTCGGGGAATTCGGTGACGAAGATTTTTTCCGGGCTGTTGCGCACCCAGGCCGGGTCGTTGACCACCAATGTCTTCGGGTGGATACGCTCCAGAATGTGCGTGGTGGTGATGTAGTTCATGTCGAAGGGCGGGTCCTGGCGCAGGAGGATCACGTCCATCTCCGACAGGTCGGTGCGCACCTTGTCGCCCAGTGTGTAGTGATCGCCCTTCTCGTCGCGGAGCTTCATCTCCTCGATGCGGGCAAACACCTTGCCGCCCAGCATCGACAGCCGGTCGGGCGTGTAGTGGAACAGTTGGTGGCCGCGCCGCTGCGCCTCCAGCGACAGCGCAAACGACGTGTCGCCGGCGATCGAGACGGTGGAGACATGGTCCATCTGGACGGCGATCTTCAGGGGCATCTTCTGGTCTCCAGCGGGCTATGCCGCCGATATACGGAACTCCACGGCTTCTGCCAATCGCGCTTGCTTGGCCCAGGCCCTCAGCGGTCGAAGACCAGCCGGGAGTATCCGAAGAAGGACAGCGCCATCGCCACCAGCGAGGCAATCGCAAGTGCCGTCAGCGGCGGCATTGCCGGCAGCGCGAACAGGATGGCGCAATAGACGAGATAGTTGACGATGCTGGTGGCGATGCCGACGCCGCCATAGCGCGCACCCTCTTGCGTTACGCCGCGGCTCGACGGCGAAAACGTCAGGTGCCGGTTGATCTGCCAGGTGACGCAGAGCGCAAAGCCGATCGACAGCAAGCGCGCGATGAAGGGGCCGAGTGGCGTCACGGCCAAAAGCAGCCAGAGAGCCGCGGCATCGGCGACGAAGCCGACAGCGCCGGCAAAAACGAAGCGCGCGAGCCTGCCCACGGCCTCAGGCGGCCCGGGGCGTCTTGCCCGGTTCGGCCTTCGCGGTTTCGCTCGTGCGCTCGCGTCGTTCGACCCGGGCCGACGGGACCGAGAGATAAAAAATGCGCTTCTGTTCAGCGCGTCCGCGCGATACCGAATCGAGGATCAGTCCGGTCACCATCGCAAGCATAGACAACAGCAGCAGGCCGACCGACAGCACCCAGGTCGGCATGCGTGGCACGAGGCCGGTCTGGGCGAATTCGATCAGCACCGGCGTCATCAGGGTAAGGCTCGATGCCAGGAAGAGAATCGCGAAGGCGCCGAAGAAGCGCAGCGGCTGCGTCTCCTTCATCAGCATGGCGAACATCCACAGGATCCTGGCACCGTCGCGATAGGTCGACAGCTTCGACGACGATCCCTCAGGCCGGCGGCCATAGTCGAGCGCGATCTCGCTGACAGGCAGCTTGAGCTGCGAGGCATGCACCGACATTTCGGTCTCGATCTCGAAGCCGCCGGAAACGGCCGGGAAACTCTTGACGAAACGCCTGGAGAAGGCGCGGTAGCCGGAGAAGATGTCGGTGAAGTCGGTGCCGAACAGCCGCTTGTAGAGGCTGTTGAAGATGCGGTTGCCGAACGCATGGCCGGAACGGCCGGCATCGTCGGCGACGCCGCGCCTGGTACCCACCACCATGTCGCAGCGCTCGGTCTGCAGGATGTTGATAAGCTGCGGTGCATCTTCCGGCGCATACGTGCCGTCGCCGTCGGCCATCAGATAGATATCGGCATCGATATCGGCGAACATGCGGCGCACGACATTGCCCTTGCCCTGGCGCGGCTCGCGGATGACGATGGCGCCGGCCGCGCGCGCCTTGAGCGCGGTCAAATCCCTGGAATTGTTGTCATAAACATAGATCGCGGCCGACGGCAGCGTCTCGCGAAACCGCCGCACCACCTCGGCGATGGTCAGTTCCTCATTGTAGCAGGGCAGGAGCACGGCAATGGCCGGCTCGTGGCGGACTTCGTGCGGCATTTCCGTCTCCCGATGCCCGGCGGAGCCTCCGGCCGCGCTCAAATGCGACCTCGCTCAGGCGACTTTACTATTTATTGAAGCTGTTAAGGCTAGGTTTAAGCCGAGCTTCTTTCCGACAAAGGCCGTGATAATGAACGCAGCCAAGGCGGGTGCTTCCTCCTGGAAGTCCGATATGACGCTGGCGCTGCTTGCCATGCTGGTGGCGCTGGCCGTCAATGCCACCACGGGCTTTCGCGAATTGAGCAATGCCGGCGGCGACAACGACAGCCTGCTGCGGCTGGTCGAGGTTCGCGATATGCTGGCCGGCCAGGGCTGGTTCGACCTGCATCAGTACCGGATGGGGCCGGAAGGCGGCTTCATCATGCACTGGTCGCGGCTGGTCGATGCGCCGCTCGCGGCCATCATCCTCGTCGCTTCGGCGCTGATCGGCAGCATGGCCATGGCCGAGGCGATCGCACAGGTGCTGTGGCCGGCGCTGCTGTTTTTCCTGGCGGTGTTCTTCCTCGCCCGCGCGGCGCGCAGCTTTGCCGGCGCCGGCGCCGTACTGCCCGCAATCGTCATCGGCGCGGCGGCGCTGCATTTCATCGGCATCTTCTTGCCGGGTGCGCTCGATCATCACAATGTCCAGCTGACGCTGACCATGGCCAGCCTCAGCCTGCTGCTCGAGGCGCCCACGCACCGCTGGGCGGCGCTGTTTTCGGGTCTGTGCGCTGCACTGACGCTGGCCGTCGGCATGGAAACCGCGCCCTATGTCGCCACCATCGGCGCCTGCATCGCCTTGCTGTTTGTCGCCGACCCCGGCGGCGAGCACCGGATCGCAAGGGACTTCGGTCTCGGCTTTGCCGGGGTTTCGGCGTTCGTCTTCGTCACCACCATCCCGCCATCGGCTTGGGGCCAGGCGCAGTGCGATGCCTTTTCGGCCGTGCAATTCGTTGTTGCGGCAATCGCCGGACTGGGCCTTGCCGTCGTGACGTCGCTCAGGGCGTCCAATGGCACGGCCGGCCGCCGGCTGATCTCGCTCGGTCTGCTCGCGCTTGTGCTGGGCGCCGTCGTCGTGGCGCTGTTCCCGCAGTGCCTTGCCGCGCCCTACGCAAACCTCGATCCGCGCCTCAAGGAATTGTGGCTCGACCACATCGATGAGGCACAGTCGCTGTTCCATATTGCCGTCAGCGACCCGGCCTCGGTGGCGGCGCGCTATGTCACGCCGCTGGTGGCGATCGCGCTGATGGGGCTTCGGCTGCGCGGACCGTGGCGCCGCCAGGACAGCCTCGTCGGCGCCTTGCTGGCCGCCGCCTTCATCGTCAGCGCCTGGCAGGTCCGCGGCTCGACATTCTCGATCGCCTTTGCCGTCATCCCGCTGTCGGCCTGGATCGCAACATGGCGCGAACGGGCGAGCATCAGCCCTTCGCGCAGCGTGTCGCTGCGCATGGCGGCAGTCTGGCTGGTGTCGGTGAATGCCGTCTGGGCCGGCGCTGCCGCCGCCACCTCGAGCGCATTCGAGGCCGATAAGGTCTCCGCCGAGGCCAAGGACGCCGATCCGGCCTGCACGCGCAAGGCCTCCTTCGCGACGCTGGCCGGGCTGCCGGACACCACGGTGCTTGCCATTTCCAATCTCGGCTCGCCCATCCTGGCCTATTCCGGCCACCGTGTCTTTGCCGGCCCCTATCATCGCAACATCGCCGGCGACCTGCTTGCGCTCGATGCCTTCCTCGGATCGGCGGACCAGGCCAAGGCGATCGTGGCGCAGCACCATGTCGGCCTGGTGGCGCTCTGCCGTGGCAGCGCCGAAACCAAGGTGCTCGCCGCCAAGGCGCCGCAAGGCTTCCTGGCCCAGCTGATGCAGGGAGGCGTCCCCGATTGGCTCGAACCGGTGGCCGAAACGCGTGGAAACCCGGTCGAACTCTACCGCGTCCGCTAAAGCATCATTCGCCAGCGAAAAATCGATTTCGCGATACGGTTCCTAAACGCTTTGCTGCCAGTCTCAGCGTAAATTTCGGACGTCAAAAACAGGGATACCGATGCAAACGACGTTTGGCACCGGGCAGGCAAGCAGGGAAAACTCGGATCTGGCGTTCACCGACACGCTGACCGGGCTTGGCAACCATCGCCGCTTCTTCGACAAGGTCGACCGCCTGATCAGCGACCGTGCAGACGATCCCGCGCCCTTCACCGTCGGCATTCTCGACCTCGACGGCTTCAAGCCAATCAACGATCTGTTCGGCCACAAGGCCGGCGACGACATATTGATCCAGGTGGCGATGCGGCTGCGCGCCTCGATGGACAGCCATTCCACCGTCTGCCGCATCGGCGCCGACGAATTCGCCTTCCTCTATCCGATGGTGTTCTCGGAGGAAGCCGCGGCCGAGAAGTCGCGCATGATGATCGAAATCCTGTCGGCGCCCTACGATGTCGGCGAACGCACCGCCAGGCTTTCGGCTTCGGTCGGTTGTTCGCTGTTCTATTCCGGCGACGAAACCACGGAAATCCTCGTCAACAAGGCCGAAACGGCGCTCTACCATGCCAAGCGTTCGGGCCGTGGCCGCGTCGTCGTCTATACCAGAGAGATGGAAGAGGCGGCCAAACGCGTCACCCGCATCGAGCAGGCGCTGCGCCGAGCCGTCTCGGCCGGCGAGGTGGAGCCGCATTTCCAGCCGATCGTCGATCTCAATACCCGCCGCACCATTGGTTTCGAGACGCTGGCGCGCTGGACCGATCGCGACCTCGGCGTCGTCCCGCCGACCGTGTTCATTCCCATCGCCGAGGAGCGCGGCATCATCGGCCCGCTGTCGCAGCTGGTGTTGCGCAAGGCGACCGAAGCGGCGCGCAGCTGGCCGAAGGACCTGTTCCTGTCCTTCAACCTGTCGCCCTCGCAGCTTGTCGATCAGAACACCGGCCTGCACATACTGTCGATCCTCGACCGCACCGGCTTCGATCCGCGCCGGCTCGAGATCGAGATCACCGAAACCGGCCTGATGAACGATCCGGCCTCGGCGGAGAAGATCGTCGAGGACCTGCGCCGCGTCGGCATCCGCGTCTCGCTCGACGATTTCGGCACCGGCCAGTCCTCGCTCGGCCGCTTGCGCGAATTCCACTTCGACAAGCTCAAGATCGACCGCGCCTTCGTCTCCTCGATCCTTGACGACCGTCCGTCGGAGCACATCATCCGCGCCATTCTCGCCATGTGCGACGGGCTCGGCATGGACGTCGTCGCCGAAGGCATCGAGGAGGAGGCGCAAGCCGACCGCCTCGTCCAGTTCGGCTGCGCCGGCGGCCAGGGCTATTTGTTCGGCAAGCCGGTCGATGCCGACGCCACGCTTGGCTATCTCCGCGATTCCTATCGTGGCGCCCTCTACGCCAAGGCGATCTGAGCGCCGGCATGCCATTCATCGAGCAGGTCAGCGGTTTCAGGCCGGGCTGGGCTTCGCCCGGCGTCTTGCGTCTTTTTGTCTGACATAAGCCGAACAAATCGCCGTTTTCGCCCTTGCTCGCCGGACTTGGCTGGATAGGATGCGCGCCGACCGGACCAGAGCAATTCCGGAAAAGTGTGAAACGGTTTTCCCGGAAAAAACGCGTAGCGCTTTCCGTGGGAATTGCGTCAATCAAAGAGATAGAGCTGTTACCCCGTTGCCATGAAACGGGGAACCGCTCTGGGAGACAAGAAATATGATGCCATCGGCGGATTTTGCCGACCTCAGGGGCGCCTCGGTGCTGATCACCGGTGGCGGTTCGGGCATCGGTGCGGCGCTGACCGAGGGTTTTGTTCGCCAGGGCGCCAATGTCGCCTTCATCGACATCGCCGATGGCCCAAGCACGCTGCTTGCCGACCGCGTCGAAAAGGAACTTGGCCGGCGGCCGCTCTACCTCAAGACCGATCTGCGCGATGTCGAGGCGTTGCGCGCCTCTGCTGCCCGGGCGGCAGAAGTGCATGGCGACGTCACCGTGCTGGTCAACAATGCCGCGTGGGACGAACGCCACGATGTCGCTGAAGTCACCGTCGAGTTCTGGGACAACAATCTTGCCGTCAATCTGCGCCCGCATTTTTTCACCGCGCAGGCGGTGGCGCCGGGTATGAAGCGGGCCGGCGGCGGCTCGATCATCAACTTCACCTCGACCTCCTATCTCATCAACCACCCCGACATGCCGGCCTACACCGCCGCCAAGGCCGGCATCCTCGGTCTCACCAAAGGCCTCGCCGGCAAGCTCGGCGTCGACGGCATCCGCGTCAACGCGATTGCGCCGGGCTGGGTGATCACCGAACGCCAGAAAGAACTCTGGGTCACCGAACAGGGGCTCGCCGCTCATGTCGCCAAGCAATGCATCAAGCAGGTGATGCAGCCCGACGATATTGTCGGCACCGTGCTGTTCCTTGCCTCCGACGCCTCGCGCATGCTGACGGCGCAAATGCTGATCGTCGACGGAGGTTTCCTGTGAGCCCGACAAGCCAGGCAGCAGCGGGCAAAGCCCTGGCCGTCGCCGCCGTCGACTGGGGCACGACCCGTATGCGGGTCTGGCTGGTCGACGAGGCGGGTGGGGTGCTTGCCGAACGTCGCGGCGATGACGGCCTGATCACCGCGCAGCAGAAAGGTTTTTCGGCCATCCTCGAAGGCCATCTAGCGGCGCTTGGCGCACCTGACACACTGCCGGTCATCATCTGCGGCATGGCCGGCTCGCGCCAGGGCTGGCTGGAGGCGCCCTACGTCACCGTGCCGGCGCCGATCGGCGCCATTCTCGCGGGCGCCGCCCGCATTCCCGGCCAGAGCCGCGACATCCGCATCGTGCCTGGCCTGGCGCAGCGCCTGGAAGACGCGCCGGATGTGATGCGTGGCGAGGAAACCCAGCTTGCCGGCGCCGGGTTGCCGGCTAAGGGACGCCATCTCGTCTGCATGCCCGGCACCCATTCGAAATGGGTCCTGGTCGAGGACGGCGCGGTCGATGGCTTCTGCACCTGGCCGACCGGCGAGCTGTTCTCGGTGCTGGCCACTCACTCGATCCTGCGTCATTCGCTGGGCGAGAACCCGAAGCCGGTCACCCCGGACAATCCGTTCTTCCAGAACTGGTGCCGCAAGGCGCTTGCCGAAGGCGGCGATGTTACCTCGCGGCTGTTCTCGATCCGCGCCGCCGGCCTGCTTCAGGACTTGAAAGCCGACGAGGCTGCCGCGTGCCTGTCCGGCCTGCTGATCGGCGGCGAAATCGCCTCGGCAGGCCGCCTCTACGGCGAAAGCGCCACCGCAATCGTGCTGGTCGCCTCCGGTGCGCTTGCCGCCCTTTACCGGCAGGCGCTCGACCTGGCAGGTCTTGCCGTCAGGACGGTCGACGCCGACGAGGCGGTGCGTGCCGGCCTGATCGAGGCCGCGCGGGAAAATGGCATGATTGCCAGAAATGGAGTGAGCGCGTGACCCAGACCGCACCTTTCCCGAAGCTCAAGCGTGGTCTTGTCGCCATTCTGCGCGGGCTGAAGCCCGGCGAGGCTGTCGCCATCGGCCAGGCGCTGTTTGATGCCGGCATCGAAGCCATCGAAGTGCCGCTCAATTCGCCCGAGCCGTTCGTCTCGATCGCCAGCATTGTCGCGGCGCTGCCCAGGACGGCGCTGGTCGGCGCCGGCACGGTGCTGACTTCAGCCGATGTCGACGCTTTGGCCAAGGCCGGCGGCAAACTGCTGGTCAGCCCTAACATCGATGCCGAGGTCATGGCCCGCGCCATGCACCATGGCATGGTGACGATGCCCGGTGTGTTCACCCCCACCGAAGCATTTCTGGCCATCCGGCTTGGCGCCTCGGCGCTGAAATTCTTCCCGGCAAGCGTGCTTGGCGCCGGCGGCATTTCGGCGATGCGCGCCGTGCTACCTGCCGACACCGTGGTCGGCGCGGTCGGTGGCGTTTCGGAGAAAGACTTTGCCGGCTACAAGTCGGCTGGGGTGACCGCTTTCGGCCTCGGCTCCAGCCTGTTCAAACCCGGCATGAGCGTCGACGAGGTGGCCACGCGTGCCCGGGCGGCGGTGACGGCCTGGGATGCGGCGTTCGGCGGAGAGGCATGATGGACAAGGTTTCGGTCTTCTCGGATCATATCTGCGAACTCGGCGAGGGGCCGAGCTACGATCCGGCCACCGATACGCTGTTCTGGTTCGACATCGTCAACGGGCTGTTGCTGGAGCAGGGCGTCACCTCAGGTGTGCTGAAAGTCCATGAGCTCGGCCAAATGGCCAGCGCCATCGCCATCATCGACGACAAGCGCCAGCTTATCGCCACCGAGACCGGCCTGCACGTCCGCGATGTGGCGACCGGCAAGCTGACGCTGCATACGGCCATCGAAGCCGACAATGCGCTGACGCGCTCCAACGATTCGCGCGTCCACCCTTGCGGCGCCTTCTGGGTCGGCACCATGGCCAAAAACGAGGGCAAGGGCGCCGGCTCGATCTACTGGTTCTTCAAAGGCGAGCTGCGTACGCTTTACACCGGCATCACCGTGTCGAACTCGATTTGTTTCTCGCAGGATGGGACGATCGCCTACTACACCGACACCGCGACCGGCCTTTTGATGCGCGTCGCCTGCGACCCCGCGACCGGCCTGCCGGTTGGCGAATCGAAAGTGTTCGTCGACCACCGCTCCTCGAAGGGCTATGTCGACGGCTCGGTCGTCGACCGCGACGGCGTGTTGTGGAACGCCGTCTGGGGCGGCAAGGCGGTCAAGGCTTATGCGCCCGACGGCACGCTGCTGCGCGAAATCCCGATGCCGGCGACGCAGTCCTCCTGCCCGGCCTTTGTCGGTTTCAAGGCCGACCGGTTGGCGGTGACCTCGGCCTGGAAGGGCAAGGACGACAAGCAACGCAAGCTCGATCCGCAGGCCGGCATGACCTTCCTGCTTGACATCCCCGTCAACGGCCGCTTCGAGCCGCGCGTGCTGATCGCCTGACGATCGTCTGCCCCAGGCTGTCACGCAACCGCCCGGCCCGGTCGGTTTCACGCAAGCCGATGGTGCCTGCCGTGCGATGGTAATAGCCTCTATCGCCGGGAGCCGACCATTCAATGCCGCAGAACCACCCGACCTTGATCCTCGTCCACGAGCCGGAAAAGGCCTGTTTCGACCGGCTGGTTGCCGACGGCTTTCCTGCCGAGCGTGCCCTGGAAATCTCGTCCTATTTGGCGCAATCGACCGATCTTGCCCCCGAATTCGATGAACTTGCCGCCGCTTGCGAGCGACGCAGTCTCGCCTTCCTGCCGGTCGAACTCGACGATGCGGCAGCAACGCTGGCGAAAGCCGATCCTGAAACGACCTTGGTCTGGACGCTGACCGACGGTATCGCCTATTTCCGCGGCGCTGCGGCGCCTGCACTTGCCAGGCTGAATGGACTCAGGACCATCGGCGCCGACGATGCGCTGTTCGCGCTCTGCCAGGACAAGTTCCGTTCCGGCGCTGTGCTCGGCGCGCTCGGCCTGCCGGTGCCGCAGGCCGGCCTTGCCCGCGACGGCCGCTGGCTGGCTGAGCCGCCGCCATCAGCCGCCGGCTGGTTCGTCAAGCCGAACCGGCTCGGCTCCAAGGTCGGCATCTGGCCGGATTCGCGCTGCCACGAGCTGCAGCACGCGCTGGAACTTAGCCGGCGTGTCTATGCCGCCTATCGCGACGATATCGTCGTCCAGCCCTATGTCGCCGGCCGCAATGCCCGCGCCAGCTTCCTCGGGCTTGAGCCGGAAACCGGCGCCGAAGCGCTCGGCATCGCCTTTGTCGATTCCGGCGGCGATTTCCAGACCATGGCCGACTCGATGGCGCTTTACGGCGACACCGGCGAGGCCGCCAAGGCAGCCGGGCTCTACAGCGAACCGGTGCTGGAGCCGGTCGTCGATGCCCAGCCGGCTGCCGCGGCAACCATCCGTCGTATTGCCGAGCGACTAATGAGCGGGCTTGGCCTGCGCGACGTGTTTTCCATCGACTTCAGGGTCGAGGCCGACGATCACGTCCACCTCATCGAGTTCGAGGTCTGCCCCGGTCTGCCCTGCTTCGATTTCCGTGCCTATTGTCGGGCACAGTGGGGCATGACACTGACCGATGCGATGGCCGCAACCGCCACCAACCGGTTCAAGCGCTAGACCCCCTCGACCAGCACGATCTCTCCGTCGGCCACCTTCTGGCGGATGGCGACGGCGCGCTGGTATTCCGGCGAGTGATAGCAATCATGCGCCACGCTGAGCGATTCGAATTCGATGATGACGTTGCGGGCGCGGCCTTGGCCCTCGGCCTTTTCGTGCTCGCCGCCGCGCGCCAGGAATTTCGCGCCAAAGCGGTCGAAGGCAAGTTTTGAGGCCGCGACATAGTCCTTGTAGCCTTCAGCATCGCGCACATCGACGCGGGCGATCCAGTATCCCTTTGGCATTGTTCTTCTCCTGGTTCGAAAAATGTCAGGCGGCGCGCATCTCTTCCAGTATGGCCTCCGCCGCTGCACGCCTGTCGCTTGCAGCGACGATAGGGCGGCCCACAACAAGATGGCTGGAGCCGTTGCGGATTGCCTGGCCGGGCGTCACCACCCGCTTCTGGTCGCCGTGGTCGCTGCCCTTGGGCCGGATGCCGGGTGTCACCACCGCCATGTCGGGGCCGACGATGCGGCGCACCGCTTCCGCCTCCTCGGCCGAGCAGACGACGCCACCCATGCCGGCATGCAGCGCCTGTTCGGCTCGCCTCAGCACCAGCGTGTGCGGATCGTATTCATAGCCGGCGTCGATCACGTCCTGCTCGTCCATCGAGGTCAGCACGCTGACCGCCAGCAGGCAGAGATCGCTGCCTTTGGCGGCTTCCACCGCGGCACGCATCGCCTTGGGATAGGCATGGATGGTGAGCATGGTCATGCCCATGCGCAGGATGTTCTCGACACCTTTGGCCACCGTGTGGTCGATGTCGAGCAGCTTCATGTCGAGAAATATCTTGGTGCCGCCGCTGGCCAGCTCCCTGGCGAAGTCTAGCCCGCCGGCGAAGGCCAGCTGGTAGCCGATCTTGTAGAAGGAGACGACGCCATCGAGCTCGCGCACCGCATGTTCGGCTTCTTTCACCGTCGGCAAGTCGAGGCCGACAATCAGTCTGTCTCTCATGGTCTGTGCCTGCATGGCTCCGGCAATCATGCCCCGATCCGGGTCGACAGCATGCGCGAGGTTTCGATCAGCGTGCGGCATAGGTGCTCCATCGATTTGTTCAGTCTCTCATCCCTGAAATTGCCGTCGGCGTCGAAGGCACTGCCGCCATCAGCTACCGAGCATTCCGGCGTCACCACTTCCATCCGGCAGCGCACCAGCACGGCGCGCAGATGGTTGATGCAGCGTATCCCGGCGAAATGTCCGTTGGAAGACGAGCACAGCCCGGCGACCTTGCCGGCAAACGGCCTGAACGTGCGGCCGCTATCCGTGCGCACCCGGCTTACCCAGTCGATCGTGTTCTTGAGCAGCGGCGGGATCGAGCCGTTATATTCCGGCGTCGCGATCAGCAGTCCGTCATGGGCGGCGATCAGACGGCCAAGCTTCACGGCATTGTCGGGAACGCCTTTTTCCTTTTCGAGATCTTCGTCCAGGATCGGCAGCGTATAGTCGGCCAGCGAAATGCGCGTCACCTCGGCGCCCTGCATGGCCAGCTCCTTCTGCGCCACATCGGCGGTCCTGCCGCTGAAGGCGCCGCTGCGCACCGAGCCGGCAAAGACGAGGATTTTCGGAATCACTGCCATTGGCCAACCTTGTCCCGGGACAGGTACAGCCAAGGATCACTCAAATCAATGCGCCTCGCGGCGGTAGATCCACAGCTGCGTCGGCGGGATGTTGCGGAAGATGAAATCGAAATGCTTGACCGTGTAGTCGCCGCGGCCGGGCGGGATCGGCGACAGCGGCCCGTAGGTCAGCTGTACGATCGGCCGCCCCACCGGGATGCGGTCGAGCAGGCTTTCGATATAGGCGATGCGCTGTGCGACCGGGAAGTTGAGCAGCGGCACGCCGGAGACGACGGAATCGAAGACCATCCCGCTCTTCTCGCCAAGCGTCGCGTTGAGATTGAAGGCATCGCCCTCGATGACGTTGACACCGGGATAGAGCTGGCGCAGATGGCGCACGAAATCGGTGTTGTATTCGACCGCGTAGAGGTTTTCGGGCCGAACGCCCTGGGCGAGGATGGCGCGGGTGATGACGCCCGTGCCCGGGCCGACCTCAAGCACCGGCAGGCCGGACTTCGGATTGACGATCGAAGCCATCTTGCGGGCGGTGATGGAGCTTGTCGGAACGATCGAGCCGACGGTCTTCGGCTTGTCGATCCAGCCTTTGAAGAATTTCAGCTCGTCGTCGAACTTTTCCGCCAGCGCCTTCCGCAATCCCGGACCACGTGCCATGCAAGTTCTCCTCAACCACCCCCCTGCATGCTACTTAGCAGCTAACAGGTCCAAGGCAAGGCACGATCTGGCATAAGATGTTGATGACGTTCGGGAAGCGCTAACGCAAGTCGCCCAAAAGTGTGAAGCGGTTTTGGGACAACGTCTTGCGTCAGGAAAAATGTCAGCGCTCGCTGAAGGATTCGAAAAAGTCCTTCATGCGGGCGAAGAAACCGCTCGACTGGGGCGAGTTTTCCTTTGACGACAGCTGTTCGAACTCCTCCAGCAGCTCCCGCTGGCGCCGCGACAGGTTCTGCGGCGTCTCGACCGCGGTCTGGATGTAGAGGTCGCCGACATTGGGCTGGCGCAGCACCGGCATACCCTTGCCCTTGAGACGGAACTGGCGGCCGTTCTGGGTGCCCTCGGTCACTTTCACCTTGGTCTGGCTGCCGTCCAGCGTGGTCACCTCGAACGAGCCGCCGAGCGCTGCCGTCGTCATCGAGATCGGCACCTTGCAGTAAAGGTCGGCGCCGTCGCGCTGGAAGAATTCGTGCGGCTTCACCGCCAGGAAAATATAGAGGTCGCCCGAGGGGCCGCCGCGCAGGCCGGCTTCGCCCTCATTGGCAAGCCGGATGCGGGTGCCGTCCTCGATGCCGGCCGGAATGTTGACCGACAGCGAGCGTTCCTCGGTGACACGACCCTGGCCGGCGCATTTCGGGCACGGGTCCTTGATCGTCTGGCCGCGGCCCTGGCATTGCGGGCAGGTGCGCTCGATCGAAAAGAAACCCTGCGTGGCGCGGACCTTGCCGTGACCATGGCACATCGAGCACGTCACCGGCTGGGTACCGGGCTTGGCGCCGCTGCCGGAGCATTCCGTGCACGAGATCGAGGCCGGCACGCGGATTTGCGCGGTCTTGCCGGCAAACGCCTCTTCCAGCGTGATTTCCATATTGTAGCGCAGATCGGCGCCGCGCTCGCGGCCGCCGGAAGAGCGGCGCTGGCGCCCGCCCATCATGTCGCCGAAAATATCCTCGAAAATGTCGGCGAAGCCGCCGGCGCCAAAACCTTGCGCGCTGCCATTCATGCCGCCTTGCTCGAAGGCGGCGTGACCGAAACGATCATAGGCCGCGCGCTTCTGCGGATCCTTCAGCGTCTCGTAGGCTTCGTTGATTTCCTTGAATTTGTGCTCGCAGGAATGATCGCCGGGGTTGCGATCGGGATGGAACTGCATGGCGAGCTTGCGGAAAGCGCTCTTGAGCTCCCTGTCGTCCGCGCCCTTTTGTACGCCCAGCGTTTCGTAGAAATCAGCTTTCATCTTTTCCCGCAGTCCGGATGCTCAACATCTTGATGCATGTTGCGTCGTTTGCCGGCACGTTGTCTCGATTTAGGAGCGGTGCTGCCCGGATGCTAGGGCCGGCGCGGACTTGTCTGTGTTTTTTCGGCGACTTTTTCGGCAGGGCCCGCACTTTTTTCAGCGAGGGTTGCAAAAAAGCCCGGCCTGCGCCGGGCTTTCCGCACTATCTTGCCGTCAGGCCGTTCAGGCCGACTTCTTCTTGTCGTCGTCTTCGTCGATTTCTTCGAAATCGGCGTCGACCACGTCGCTATCCTTGGCAGCGTCCGCCTTGGCGTCGGCTTCCGCCGCTTCCTTCTGCGAGGCCTCGTACATGGCCTGGCCAAGCTTCATCGAAGCTTCGGCAAGGGTCTGCGACTTGGCCTCGATATCGGCAGCGTCGTCGCCTTCCGCCGCGGTCTTCAGCGCGGTGATCGCATCCGATATCGCCGTGCGCTCGGTCTCCGAAACCTTGTCGCCATACTCCTTCAGCGACTTCTCGGACGAATGCACCAGCGCCTCGGCCTGATTGCGGGCCTCGACCAGCGCACGCCGCTGCTTGTCGGTCTCGGCATTGGCTTCGGCGTCCTTGACCATCTTTTCGATGTCGGCGTCCGAAAGACCACCCGAGGCCTGGATGCGGATCTGGTGCTCCTTGCCGGTGCCCTTGTCCTTGGCCGAAACATTGACGATGCCGTTGGCGTCGATGTCGAAAGTGACCTCGATCTGCGGCACGCCGCGCGGCGCCGGCGGGATGCCGACCAGGTCGAACTGGCCGAGCGCCTTGTTGTCGGCGGCCATTTCACGCTCGCCCTGGAAGACGCGGATGGTCACGGCCGACTGCGAATCCTCAGCGGTCGAGAACACCTGGCTCTTCTTGGTCGGGATCGTCGTGTTGCGTTCGATCAGGCGGGTGAACACGCCACCCAGCGTCTCGATGCCGAGCGACAGCGGCGTCACGTCGAGCAGCAGTACGTCCTTGACGTCGCCCTGCAGCACGCCGGCCTGGATGGCGGCGCCGAGCGCGACGACCTCATCCGGGTTGACGCCCTTGTGCGGCTCCTTGCCGAAGAACTGCTTCACGATCTCCTGGATCTTGGGCATGCGGGTCATGCCGCCGACCAGGACCACTTCGTCGATTTCGCCAGCCTTCAGGCCGGCATCCTTGAGCGCCGCCTTGCACGGCTCGATGGTGCGCTGGACGAGGTCGTCGACCAGCTGCTCGAACTTGGCGCGGGTCAGCTTCAGCGTCAGGTGCTTCGGGCCGGTTGCGTCGGCGGTGATGAAGGGCAGGTTGATTTCGGTCTGCGTCGTCGACGACAGCTCGATCTTGGCCTTTTCAGCCGCCTCCTTGAGGCGCTGCAGGGCAAGCTTGTCGTTCTTCAGGTCGATGCCCTGTTCCTTCTTGAACTCGGCCGCCAGATATTCGACGAGACGCATGTCGAAATCCTCGCCGCCGAGGAAGGTGTCGCCATTGGTCGACTTCACCTCGAACACGCCGTCGCCGATCTCGAGCACCGAAATGTCGAACGTACCGCCGCCAAGGTCATAGACGGCAATGGTCTTGCCATCCTTCTTGTCGAGGCCGTAGGCGAGCGCGGCTGCCGTCGGCTCGTTGATGATGCGCAGCACTTCCAGGCCGGCGATCTTGCCGGCGTCCTTGGTGGCCTGGCGCTGGGCGTCGTTGAAATAGGCCGGAACGGTGATGACCGCCTTCTCGACCTTCTCGCCGAGATAGGCTTCCGCCGTTTCCTTCATCTTCTGCAGGATCATGGCCGAGATCTGCGAGGGCGACTGCTTCTTGCCGCCGGCTTCGACCCAGGCATCGCCATTGTCGCCCTTGACGATCTTGTAGGGGACAAGCTTCTTGTCCTTCTCCGTCACCGGATCGTCATAGCGGCGGCCGATCAGGCGCTTGACCGCGAAGATGGTGTTTTCAGGATTGGTGACCGCCTGGCGCTTGGCCGGCTGGCCGACGAGACGTTCGCCGTCGCCCGAGATGGCGACGATGGAAGGCGTCGTGCGCGCGCCTTCCGCATTCTCGATTACCTTGGGTTCCTTGCCATCCATGATGGCGATGCAGGAGTTGGTGGTGCCGAGATCGATACCGATTACTTTTGCCATTTTTCTAGTCTCTCCGCTAAGCAGGCTCTCAGGACCCGTAAGGCGTTCCGACGAAAGCCCCTGTTCACAAGAAATTCCGCCCCGGCTACCGGCATTCCGGCGCTGGGCGGCTTGGCGCGTATATAAGAACAGGCGGCATCGGGCGCAAGCATTCTGCGCATGGCGTCCACGATGCGTCTCTTTGTGCCAAATCGAACCCTCCGTCGGGCGGAAGCGGTCGAGCGGGCAGCATTATGGACGAAAAGGCCGCTTCTCATCGTTTTTGCCGCAGCTATAGTGCCATTTCGTTTGGGGATTGGATAATGCGTTGGATTTTTGCGCGATTGCTCGCCCTTTTTGCCGTTGCCAGCCTTTCATGGGTCACATGCCCGCCGGCCCAGGCAGTCGAATTCCAGACAATCACCATCAAGGTCGGCTATGGCGCGGGTGGCGGCTATGACCAGACGTCGAGGCTGATTGCGCGTCATCTCGGCCGGTTTCTGCCCGGGCAGCCCAACATCATTGTGCAGAATGTGCCGGGCGGCGGCAGTCTGAAGCTCACCAAGATGCTCGTGGGCAGCGAACCGGCCGACGGCAGCGTTATCGCGTCGATCAGCGAGGCTATGTTCTACGCCCCGATCCTCGATCCCGAAAACGCGACTTTCGACCCGCTTGCCTTGCAGTGGATCGGTTCGCTGGTCGATGATCCAGCCTATTGCCTGACCAGCAAGCAATCCGGCATCGACACGATGGAAAAGTTCCTGCAGTCGGATTTCCTGATCGGAGCGACAGGCAAGAACAGCACGACCTACATCTTCGCCGCACTGGCCAAGAATGGCATGAAGGCCAGATACAAGATCGTCACCGGCTTCGACGGCACCGCCGACATCGAACTCGCCATGCAACGCGGCGAGATCGCCGGCATGTGCGGGGTATCGAGCTCCCTGCTCAGAAGCGATCGCGCCGCGATCAACATTATCGGCACGTTCGGGCAGGGCGGTTCCGGCGCGACGCCGAGCATTTCGGCAACCATCGCCGACCCGACGGCACGTCAGGCGGCCGATCTCATCGAATCGGCGCTGCACATCCACCATCCGCTCGTCGCCCCGCCCGGCGTGCCGAAAGAGATCGTCGACGCGCTGCGCAAGGCCTATTCCGCGATGGTCGTGGACGCCGATTTTCTCGCCGATGCCACGAAGCTTGGCGACCTCACCCTCA
The DNA here is from genome assembly GCF_056404775.1 of Mesorhizobium sp. P2_B5. Classification (NCBI taxonomy): domain Bacteria; kingdom Pseudomonadati; phylum Pseudomonadota; class Alphaproteobacteria; order Hyphomicrobiales; family Phyllobacteriaceae; genus Mesorhizobium; species Mesorhizobium sp. P2_B5. The sequence goes on from NZ_JBFUDJ010000001.1 coordinate 894,784, forward strand.
ACCCGACATCCGGCGAAGCGATCAGTCAGCTGGTCGCGCAACAGCTGAAAGCCACGCCTGCGGTCTTCGCCGCTGCCCGGGAACTCGTGAAATAGGCCTGATGTGGATCTGATCCTTACCGCCATTGCGGAGATGGCGCAGCCATTTCGCATGCTCATGCTGGTCACCGGCGTGTTCGCCGGCCTTGTCGTCGGTGTCGTGCCGGGCATTGGCGGCCTGTTCGCCATGGCCCTGCTGATCCCGATGACCTACAATATGGACCCCTTTGCCGCCTTCGCGCTGCTGCTCGGCATGGGCTCTGTCACCACCACGTCGGACACCATTCCGGCCATCCTGTTCGGCGTTCCGGGCTCGGTCGGTGCCGCGGCAACCGTGCTTGACGGCCATGCCATGGCCAAGAAGGGCGAAGCGGCACGCGCCTTCGGCGCCTCCTATTCGGCCTCGATGATCGGCGGCGTGTTCGGCGCGCTGGTGCTGGCGGCGGCAATTCCCGTCATGCGCCCGCTGGTGCTCTACCTCAAGACGCCGGATTTCTTTGCCATTTGCGCCTTCGGCCTCTCCATCGTCGCCATCCTTGCCGGCAGCCAGCCGTTAAAGGGTCTGGCGGCGGCGATGCTCGGCATGCTGGCCTCTTTCATCGGCATCGACAGCATTGCCGGCATCGAGCGCTGGAGTTTTGGCCAGATCTACCTCTGGGATGGTTTGCCGATTTCGCTGGTCTTTCTCGGTCTGTTCGGCCTGCCCGAACTGGCCTCGCTGCTCATGCGCGGCTCGATCCAGGGCAACGCCGAGCGGCCGACCTATGCCGGCATGTGGCAAGGCATCAGGGATACGCTGCGGGAATGGCCGCTGGTGCTGCGCTGCAGCGCCATCGGCTCGCTGCTCGGCGCCGTGCCCGGCATCGGCATCGCCGTGCTCGACTGGATCGCCTATGGCCATGCCTCGCGCCGGCCGGGTCCCGGGCCGAAATTCGGCCAGGGCAATGTGCGCGGCGTCATTGCGCCGGAAAGCGCCAACAACGCCAAGGAGGGTGGCTCGCTCATCCCGACCATCGCCTTCGGCGTGCCGGGATCGGCTTCGATGAGCATCCTGCTCGGCGCCTTTGTCATCCACGGCCTTGTCCCCGGCCCCGACATGCTCGGCAAGAACGCCGCGATCACCGTTTCGATGGTGCTGTCGATTGCCGTCGCCAACATCGTCGGCGCCGTGACTTGCCTGCTGTTGACCAGGCAGTTGGCGCGTATCGCGCAAGTGTCGGCAGCGATCCTGGTGCCGCTGGTGGTCACCTTTATCGTCGTCGGCGCCTACCAGACCAATATGAGCGCCTTCGACTTCCTGCTGGTGATGCTGGTCGGCGCGTTCGGCATGGCAATGAAGGAGCTCAACTGGCCGCGCTCGGCCTTTTCGCTCGGCTTCGTGCTCGGCCCCAGCCTCGAAAACTATTTCTTCCTCGCCTACCAGATTTCCGGCTGGGCCTGGCTGAAACAGCCGCTGGTGCTCATCCTGCTCGGCCTCGCCATTGCCGGCGTGGTCAGGCAGACCGTGTCGTGGATCAAAGCCCGCGGCAATGCCGACGCCTTGCCGCCGGCGTTTCCCGATATCGCCGCCAGCAGTGCGCTGACGCTGCTTGGCGTCGCGGCTCTGGTCACGGCATTGCTCGATTTTCCCTTCGAGGCCGCCATCTTCCCGGCCATCACGGCCGGCCTTCTGGCGCTGTTTTCCTTGTTGACGACTATCCAGACCATGCTGCGCTGGCGAAAGCCGGTGCCTGCCAGCGGCGCAGATGTAACGCCGGTCGGCGAATGGCAGCCTTCCGACGGTCCGGCGATGAAGGGCAATCTCACCGTGCTTGGCCTCTGCCTGGCGCTCGCCTTTCTGGTCCTGTTGGCAGGCCACCTCACCGCCACCTTCGTCTTTGTTGCCGGCGGTATCTGGATGCTCGGATCGCGGTCACTGAATATGGTGCTGGCTGTCGCCGCGGGCACGACGCTTTGCATCTATGCGGTGTTCGATCTGCTGGCGTCGCAGCCCTGGCCGGCGCCCTGGCTGGCCGGTCTTTTCAAAGATTTCTGAAACGGCGGCGCGGATGCGCAGGTAGCGCAAGAGCTCAAGGCGGGCCCGGCGGTGTTCGAGCCAGAAACCTGCTGAAGTAGCCTGTCGAGGCAAACGGCTAAGGCTTGGCGGCAGCCGGCGACAGCGTTTCGACAAGGCGGCGGCGCAGCAGCTTGCCATTGTCGCTGTAGGGCAGCGAACTCACCAGTCTGACCTCGCGCGGCCGCCGGTCGGGCGAGATGTTGGCGCGCAGGAAGGCCTCGAACTCGGCCACGCTTGCCTGGTCGGCGACGATGAAGGCGGCGATCTCCTGACCCATCGTCGCGTCGGGAAAGCCGGCGACCGCGACATCCCTGACCTTGGGGTGGGTGCGGATCAGCTTTTCCAGCTCCTGTGGCGCGACATTGACGCCGCCGCGCACGATCATGTCGGCCTCGCGGTCGACGATGGTCAGGAAGCCGTCATCGTCGACGAAGCCGATGTCGCCGGGAATGCCCCAACCGTCGCCCATGACCTTGGGATCGACGAACGGTTTGTTTCCCGCCGACACGACCGCTGAAACCATTGTCGATGTCCAAGCCTTGATCAGCCCACTCTCGCCCTTGCCGAGGACGCGCCCGTCCGCATCGAGGATTTCCACACGCACATCGGCAAACGGGCGCCCGGCAGTGCCGGGTTTGGCCAGCACGTCGGCGCCGGACAGCGTGGTGATGCCGCCGGTCAGGCTCGACGCATAGTTGATGCGATATCCCGGCGAAAGATTGCGGTAGGCCGCCAGCTTGTCTTCGACGGTTGCAGGTCCGCCGATGCTGAACAGCACCGCCAGGTCCGGCAGCAGCCGGGTCGAGCGTTCGCCCACTTCGCGCACCAGCCGTGTAATCACCGGTGGCGGCAGGGCCGTGCCGCTGGCCTGGAAGGACAGCAGACCCTCGATCAGCTCCGACGGCGTGAACAGCGGCGGAAAGAAATTGACCGTCCCGCCATGGCGCAGATAGCTGAACACTTGGTGGCGCGTCGCCGAATAGGACATCACCATCGGGGTCAGCAGACGCATGACCGTCCCGGTCAGCCCGCGCCGGCGCCCCGTCACGCGCCCGGCTAGCGCCGCATGTGATTGCAGATAGCCTTTTGGGTCACCGGTCGTGCCGGACGAGAACATCAGAAAGGCCGGATTGCTGTCGTCGCCAGGAGCGCCGGAATAGGGCGCGGGCGAGGCGTGCTTCCAATCCTGTTGGAAAGCGACGCCTGGATAGACATCGTCCCCGGGTGGGCTGCGGCTTTCGAGGATCAGCGTCAGGACGAAGTCGCGCGCAAACTGCGCCCGCTGGCTGCGCGGTGCGCGAAAGTCGGCAATCGAAACTGTTGCGCCGAGCTTCCAGCAGGCCAGGGTCGACAGCACGACGTCGATGTTGCCGATCATGGCCAGGCCGACGCGATCGCCGGGGCGAATACCGAGCGCGCTGAAATTGGCGGCGAGATGGTCGATCTGGATCAGCGCTTGCGCATAGGTGATCTGGTCGCGGCCGCTGACCATCGCCACGCGGTCGCCATGGCCGGCGAAGGCAGCCAGTACGTCGCGGCCAAAACCCATCTAGCGGACCGGCATTCCGGCCGGCGCGCGCCTGGCGTCGAGGAAGGCGATGATCGCAGCGTCGATCGCGTCCATGTTGGCGGCCCGGAACTTGTCATGGGTGCCCGGCATGACGACCGTTTCCACCCGCGTGTTCTCGCTCGCCCAGTCTTTGTACTGCTCGACCGTGGTGGCGCTCCATTCCGAGCTGGCGACGACCAGTATGTCGCAAGGGTAGGAAGACGGTGAAAAACCCGCGGCAGCGCGCACCAGCATGCTCTTGAAGGCCTTCTGCCTGGTGTGACGCCCAAGCCGCGACTGCCCAAGCCCGACCGCTGCCAGCGTGTCGCGCAGCAGCCGCCAGTAGACGACCTTGCGGGTGATTTGGCGCCGCCTTTGTGCGGTCATGCGGTTGTCCGTCATCGGCTTCAGCCAGGCCGAACCCAGCGGCGGCGGGTCGATCAGCAGCAAAGCCGGCCGCTCGCCGGTCGCCTCGAAGGTCAGCCTTCCGACCTCGATTGCCAGCAGCCCGCCAAGGCAGATGCCGCCGATGACGCGCGGGTGCTGGCCGGTGGCCGAGCTCAAGCCGTCGAAATAATTGGCGCTGATCTCCTCGACGCTGTCATACGGCGTCTCGCCGGGCTCGAGACCCATGCCGCGCACGGCGATAACGGAATAGCGCTGCTTCAGCGCCTTGCCGAAACGGTTGGCGAACAGCGCCGAACCGGAAATGCCATGGATCATGGCGATCGGCTCCTGGCCGTGGCTGCCGGAAACCTGCACCGCCAGCCGCCGCGCCGGGTGCTCGGGCAATTGCAACGCGATCAGCCTGCCGAATTCGCGCGGCGTCGGCGCTTCCAGCAGCACAGAGGTCTGCAGCTTCACGCCGAACCGGCTCTGCACCGCAAGCACAAGAGTTTCGGCAGCCAGCGAATCGCCGCCGAGATCGAAGAAATTGTCGTCGAGGCCGACCGAGGTCAGTTGCAATTCTTGCGCAAAGATGCCGGTGATCGCCTGCGCCGGCCCGCTGCCCAACGCGGTTCGGTCTGGCCGGATGGTGTTATGCATGTTCATCGGCAGGCCCTTGAACCGATGGAATTGCCGTTGCCGGCAATAGCGCATCCCCCTGAATGCCTGTCCGCTTTTTAACCCACAGCCTATGTGTTGAACAGTGGCTTGCCCGCTTCAGGCGCGACCTGCAATTCGTCGGCCTGCACCTTGGAGACGCCGAGTGTGTTGCCGACGGCCTTCGAAGATCGACTGGTCCTTGACCACGCCCTTCAGGACCGCCGTATCGCCCTGAACGGCGACCTGCACGCCATCCGTGCCAAGCTTGTGCGAATCGAGCTCCTTCTTGAGCGTGTCGGCCGTGGGTGCGGCTTCCTCGTCACCGTCAATGCCCAGTTTCTTGCCGACGCTCTTGACGAAATCGAACATGCCCATCTTTGGTCTCCCTTTGCTGTGGCAATGGGGAAACCTTGCATCTGCCGCACCAAATGGGAAGTCGTTTTATGCACGCGCCGGGTGCAATACTTAATCGTTCTCTACCCGGCCGCGCAGCTTCTTGATCGTGCCGCGCCCGGCCTTGCTCTTCAGACGCCGCTCCACTGCGCCTTTCGACGGCCTGGTCTTCTTGCGCGGCGGCGGCGGTGGTTCGGCGGCCTTGGCGACCAGTGCCGTCAGCCTTGCCCGGGCATCGGCCCGGTTCTGCTCCTGGGTGCGGAAGCGCCCGGCTTCGATGACGATGACGCCGTCCTTGGTGGCGCGCTGGCCGGCAAGCTTGATGGTGCGTGCGCGAACGCGCTCCGACAGGCCGGCCGCATTGGCCGCGTCGAAGCGCAACTGCACGGCGGTGGCCACCTTGTTAACATTCTGGCCGCCGGGACCGGACGAGCGGATGAAATCCTCGTGCAGGTCGCCCTGGTGGATCACGGCTTCGTCGGCAATGATGATGTCGTCGATCGGCATGCCGCAGTCATGGCGCGGCGGACCGAAAAAGAAAAGGCCCGATCGGGACCGGGCCTTTCAACGATATACCGAGAGCGACGTCGCGATTACTCCGCAGCCTCCTGCAGGCGCGGCGCGGCGCCGAGTACGACGGCATCGACATGGCTTTCGAATTTCTCGAAGTTGACGGCGAACATGCCGACCAGCCTTGCTGCCTGGCGGTCATAGGCAGCCTTGTCGGCCCAAGTCGAACGCGGGTCGAGAATGGCGCTGTCGACGCCCGGAACGGCCACCGGCACCTCGAAGCCGAAATTGGCATCGGTGCGGAAGCCGGCCACCTTCAGCGAACCGTCGAGGGCGGCGGCCAGCAAGGCGCGCGTCGCCTTGATCGGCATGCGCTTGCCGGTGCCGTAGGCGCCGCCGGTCCAGCCGGTGTTGACCAGCCAGCAATCGGCGTCGTGGCGAGCGATCAGCTCGCGCAGCAGATTGCCGTATTCCTTGGGATGGCGCGGCATGAACGGCGCGCCGAAACAGGTCGAGAACGTTGCTTCAGGCTCGGTCACGCCCTTTTCGGTGCCGGCCACCTTGGCCGTGTAGCCGGAGAGGAAATGATACATTGCCTGCGCCGGGGTCAGCCGTGCGATCGGCGGCATGACGCCGAAAGCATCGGCGGTCAGCATGATGATGTTCCTGGGGTGACTGGCGCGTCCGCTCTTCGAGGCATTGGGGATAAAGTCGAGCGGGTAGGCGCAGCGCGTGTTTTCGGTCAGGCTTCCGTCGTTGAAGTCCGGCACCCGGTCGGCGTCGAGCACGACATTTTCCAGCACCGTGCCGAAACGCTGCGTGGTGGCAAAGATCTCCGGCTCGGCTTCGGCCGACAGCCGGATCGTCTTGGCGTAGCAGCCGCCTTCGAAATTGAAGATGCCGTGCGGCCCCCAGCCATGCTCGTCATCGCCGATGAGCGTACGTGACGGATCGGCCGACAGCGTCGTCTTGCCGGTGCCGGAAAGCCCGAAGAAGATCGCCGCGTCACCGGCCGGTCCCTCATTGGCCGAACAGTGCATCGGCATGACGCCCTTGGCCGGCAAGAGGTAGTTCAGCATGGTGAACACCGACTTCTTCATTTCGCCGGCATAGGAGGTGCCGCCGATCAGCACGATCTTGCGGATCAGGTCGACCGCAATCACCGTTTCGGTGCGGCTGCCGTGGCGGGCCGGATCGGCGCGGAAGGACGGCAGGTCGATGATGGTCATCTCCGGCACGAACTCACCGAGCTCGGCCGCATCGGGGCGAATGAGCAGGTTGCGGATGAACAGCGAGTGCCAGGCGAATTCGGTGATGACCCGGGTCGGCAGCTTCAGATCGGCATCGGCGCCGCCGACGAGATCCTGCACATAAAGATCCTTGTCCGCGGCGTGGACAAGGAAATCTGCGAACAGCGTCTCGAACTGGCCCGGCGAAATCGCCTTGTTGTTGTCCCACCAGATATGGGCCTCGGTGGCGCCGTCGCGCACGACAAACTTGTCCTTGGGCGAGCGGCCGGTGTGCTGGCCGGTTTCGGCAAGCAGGGCGCCGCCTGCGGTCAACCTGGCCTCGCCACGGCGGATCGCGTCCTCGTAAAGGGCGGCCGCACCAAAATTATAATGAACCGTGCCGGTGGTTTTCAGGCCGATACGATCGATCGCGCAGGCGGAATTGCGTTTGCCGACTTCCGACATCAAGGGTCCCTTCTTCTGGATTCGCCGCAGTTTGCCGACGTATTTCCGGCATGCCCGCGAGGTGGCTGAGACGGTCAGAACCAGAAAACCCGAATGATATCAAATCATTAATCGATTTAAAAGATTTGAAAGTTGTTTAAATCGTTTATATGTGCAAAAAATCACAGTGGTTGCCCAAAGGATTGGCACACAGTGTTCGTCCAATCCGTGTAGAGGTTCCGATGGGGCCGCTGGAAAGCCGTCCGCGACAGCGGATGGAGCCTGTGCCACATTTTGTACCTAATTTGTCCTGCAAAAGCCCCTTCTCTAAGACAGAAGGGACAGCTCATGAGGGAGCCGCTTGAAATGGCAACAATCGCGCTTGTCGATGACGATCGCAACATTCTGACGTCGGTCTCTATCGCCCTCGAATCCGAGGGGTATCGCGTCGAGACCTACACGGATGGAGCGTCGGCGCTGGAAGGCCTGGCGGCGCGGCCGCCGAATCTCGCCATCCTCGACATCAAGATGCCACGCATGGACGGCATGGAGCTGCTGCGCCGGATGCGGCAGAAGTCCGACCTGCCGGTGATCTTCCTGACCTCGAAGGACGACGAGATCGATGAGCTTTTCGGCCTCAAGATGGGCGCCGACGATTTTATCCGCAAACCGTTCTCGCAGCGCCTGCTGGTTGAGCGGGTGCGCGCCGTGCTGCGCCGTGCCAGTGCCCGCGAAGCTGCGGCAAAGGCGCCCAGCCAGCAGGCTCGCTCGCTCGAACGCGGCCAGCTCGTCATGGACCAGGAACGCCACACCTGCACCTGGAAGGGCGAGCCGGTGACGCTGACGGTCACCGAATTTCTCATCCTGCACTCGTTGGCGCAGCGCCCCGGCGTGGTAAAAAGCCGTGATGCGTTGATGGATTCGGCCTATGATGAGCAGGTCTATGTCGACGACCGCACCATCGACAGCCACATCAAGCGGCTGCGCAAGAAGTTCAAGGCCGTCGACGATGACTTCGAAATGATCGAAACGCTTTACGGAGTCGGGTACCGGTTCCGCGAAGCTTAAGACCGGACCGGGAGCTGCTATTCGATGGCAGTTGACGTAGAGCGAGGCAGACGGGCGGGCGCCGGCAGGCGACCGTCCAGGATTATGCCCGCATTCCTGTCGAGGATCACGGTGCCGATGCGCCGCTTCCTCGGCCATCACATCTTTTCCAGTCTGACCCGGCGCATCCTGTTCCTCAACCTGGCCGGCCTGGCCGTGCTGGTCACCGGCATCCTCTATCTCAACACTTTCCGCGACGGGCTGATCGACGCCCGCGTCGAAAGCCTGATGACGCAGGGCGAGATCATCGCCGGCGCGATCGCGGCGTCGGCGACGGTCGAGACGGATTCGATCAGCATCGATCCGGAAAAACTGCTCGAACTGCAGGCCGGCGAAAGCCTGGGGCCGGGCTCCGACCAGCTCGACAATCTCGATTTCCCGATCAATCCCGAGCGCGTCGCGCCGGTCTTGCGGCGGCTGATCTCGCCGACGCGCACGCGCGCCCGCATCTATGACCGCGACGCCAATTTGCTGCTCGATTCACGCCATCTCTACTCGCGCGGCCAGATCCTGCGTTACGACCTGCCGCCGGTCGAGGACGAGCAGCCGGATATGCTGGAGCGGGTGCAAAAATTCGTCTTCGATTTCTTCCGCAACAAGGATCTGCCTGTGTATCACGAGCAGCCCGGCGGCAACGGCGCCGCCTTCCCCGAGGTGGTCAAGGCGCTGACCGGCAGCCCGTCGACGATCGTGCGGGTGAGCGAACAGGGCGAGCAGATCGTCTCGGTGGCGGTGCCGATCCAGCGCTTCCGCGCCGTGCTCGGCGTGCTGATGCTGTCGACCGAAGGCGGCGACATCGACAAGATCGTCGCCGCCGAGCGCAAGGCGATCCTGCGCGTGTTCGGCATCGCGGCACTGGTCACCGCCATCCTGTCGATGCTGCTGGCGTCCACCATCGCCAACCCGTTGCGGCGGCTGTCGGCGGCGGCGGTGCGCGTGCGGCGCGGCGTCAAGAGCCGCGAGGAAATCCCCGACTTTTCTGACCGCCAGGACGAGATCGGCAATCTGTCGATCGCGGTGCGCGACATGACCAATGCGCTCTATGCCCGCATCGAGGCCATCGAAAGTTTCGCCGCCGACGTCTCGCACGAGTTGAAGAACCCGCTGACCTCGCTGCGCAGCGCGGTGGAGACGCTGCCCTTGGCGAAGAATGACAATTCCCGCGCGCGTCTGATGGAGATCATCCAGCACGATGTCCGGCGGCTGGACCGGCTGATCACCGACATTTCCGATGCCTCGCGCCTCGACGCCGAGCTGGCGCGTGAGGATGCGGCAATCGTCGATTTGAAGAAATTCATCACCGACCTCGTCGCCGTGTCGCGCGAGGCGACGCGCAACAAGAAGGCGGTCGAGATCGAGTTCAAGGCCGCCAAGCTGCCGCAAGGCGTCAAAGGCTATTTCGTCACCGGCCATGATCTGAGGATCGGCCAGGTCATCACCAACCTGATCGAGAATGCCCGCTCCTTCGTGCCGGAGGACCACGGCCATATCGCCATTTCCCTGGCACGCTCGGGCAAGGTCAACATCGTCACCGTCGACGACAACGGCCCCGGCATCCGCGCCGACGCCATCGACCGCATCTTCGAGCGCTTCTACACCGATCGGCCGGTCGGCGAGGCGTTCGGCCAGAATTCCGGGCTTGGCCTGTCGATATCTAGGCAGATCGTCGAAGCCCATGGCGGCACGCTGACGGCCGAGAACATCCCCGGTACCAAGCCGGGCGACATCAAGGGTGCGCGCTTCGTCGTGACGCTGCCGGCCGAAGGCTGATTAGAGCATGATCCCGAAAAGTGGGAGCCGGTTTTCGGAAAAGATCATGCTCCAACAAAGAGCTAGATCAGGATGACGATTCAACCAAACATCATACCGATCTAGTAGCCGCGTATGCCTGACCCCGTGAAGCCCGAAAATATCCACGCCACCGCGATCCTGATCGGCGAGCGCGGCATTCTCATTTCAGGGCCGTCCGGCTCGGGCAAGACGACGCTGGCGCTGGCGCTGATCGATCATTTTGGCCGGCGCGGACTGTTTGCGCGGCTGATCGGCGACGACCAGCTGTTTGTCGCGGCGCATTTCGGGCGGCTGGTCTGCCGTGCGCCGGCCAGCATCGCCGGCCTCACCGAGGTGCCCGGGCTTGGGCCGAAGCTGCTTTTGTTCGAACCCGGCGCGGTGATCGACCTCGCGATCCAACTGGTTGCCGCCGAGCAAATGGTGCGTTTCCAGGACGAGTTAAGCGAGATGATCGCGGGCTGCAATGTGCCGCGCATCGACCTTGCCGAGCGCAACGTCAGTGCGGCTTTGCCGGCGGTCATGGCGCGGCTGGCGATTGCGCCTTTCGTATGATCCGCCCCCGGTTTTTTGCTGCAATGCGTCAAAATGGCCATGGCAGGCGCAATTTTGGGCTTGTCAACGCGCTGCGCGTCGACAAGATAGCGCTCCCGCCGCCTGGGATGGCCGGCGAGCATAAAAAGCGCCTGTGAAGCGGCGATGACGGGAGCCACTATAGAATGATCGGACTCGTGCTTGTAACGCACGGTCAACTGGCCGCCGAGTTCCGCCATGCCGTGGAACATGTCGTGGGGCCACAAGACAATTTCGAAACCGTGGCGATCGGCGCCGATGACGATATGGAGCAGCGGCGGAGCGATATCGTCGACGCTGTCGGCCGCGTCGACACCGGGACCGGCGTCATTGTTCTGACCGACATGTTCGGCGGCACGCCGTCCAACCTTGCCATTTCGGTGATGGAATCCGGCCGTACCGAGGTCATCGCCGGCATGAACCTGCCGATGCTGATCAAGCTGTCGTCGATCCGCAAGGGTGACAACATGGCGGCGGCGCTCGACGAGGCACAGGCCGCGGGGCGCAAATACATCAATGTCGCCAGCCAGCTGCTGAGCAGCAAATGAGCATGGCATCGGAAAAGGACCAGATAGCCAAAGATTCGATCACTAGGGAGTTTCCGATCATCAACCAGCGTGGCCTGCATGCGCGCGCCTCGGCCAAGTTCGTCCAGGTCGCCAGCGGCTTCGACGCCACCGTCCATGTCGAGAAGGACGGCCTCAAGGTCGGCGGCACCTCGATCATGGGCCTGATGATGCTGGCGGCGAGCCCCGGCTATTCGATCCGCGTCACCGCCAGCGGCGCTGAGGCCGTCGCGGTGATGGACGCGCTGGAGCAGCTGGTCGCCTCGCGCTTCGGCGAAGAGTGCTGAAAACACATACGCGCATAAAGATTTCTTTATATCCCATTGTCGTCTGAGCGGCGATCTGCTAGTCAGGCCGGCATTCCCGCGCCCTTCGACGCGCCGTGTGGCGCAGGCGCATCTGAAGACAAATCACACCGGAGCACTGCCATGACAGGTAGCAAGGACTATGTGGTCGCCGACATCTCGCTTGCCGGCTGGGGCCGCAAGGAACTCGATATCGCCGAAACCGAAATGCCGGGCCTGATGGCCTGCCGCGAGGAATTCGGCGCCAAGAAGCCGCTGAAGGGCGCGCGCATCACCGGCTCGCTGCACATGACCATCCAGACGGCCGTGCTGATCGAGACGCTGAAGGCGCTCGGCGCCGACATCCGCTGGGCCTCGTGCAACATCTTCTCGACCCAGGACCATGCCGCCGCAGCCATCGCCGAGGCCGGCATCCCGGTTTTCGCCGTCAAGGGTGAGAGCCTCGAAGAGTACTGGGACTACACCGACAAGATCTTCCAGTGGGCCGATGGCGGCCTCTCCAACATGATCCTCGACGATGGCGGCGACGCCACCATGTACATCCTGGTCGGCGCCCGCGCCGAAGCCGGCGAGGACGTTCTGTCCAACCCGCACAGCGAGGAAGAGGAGTACTTCTACGCCCAGGTGAAGAAGCGTCTGAAGGCGTCGCCCGGCTTCTTCACCAAGCAGAAGGAAGCGATCCGCGGCGTCACCGAAGAGACGACGACGGGCGTCAACCGCCTCTACCAGTTGCAAAAGAAGGGCCTGCTGCCCTTCCCGGCGATCAACGTCAACGACTCCGTCACCAAGTCGAAGTTCGACAACAAATATGGCTGCAAGGAATCGCTCGTCGACGGCATTCGCCGCGGCACCGACACCATGATGGCCGGCAAAGTCGCAGTCGTCTGCGGTTATGGCGACGTCGGCAAGGGGTCGTCGGCCTCGCTCAAGGGCGCCGGCGCCCGCGTCAAGGTCACCGAGGTCGATCCGATCTGCGCGCTGCAGGCGGCAATGGATGGCTTTGAAGTGGTCACGCTGGAAGATGCGGCCCCGACCGCCGACATCGTCATCACCACGACCGGCAACAAGGATGTCGTCACCCTCGACCACATGCGCTCGATGAAGGACATGGTGATCGTTGGCAATATCGGCCACTTCGACAATGAGATTCAGGTGGCGTCGCTGCGCAACCTGAAATGGACCAACGTCAAGCCGCAGGTCGACATGATCACTTTCCCGGACGGCAAGCGGATGATCCTTTTGTCCGAGGGACGCCTGCTCAACCTCGGCAACGCCACCGGCCATCCGAGCTTCGTGATGTCGGCCTCGTTCACCAACCAGGTGCTGGCGCAGATCGAACTCTACACAAAGCCCGGCCAGTACCAGAACCAGGTCTATGTGCTGCCCAAGCATCTCGACGAGAAGGTGGCGCGCCTGCATCTCGACAAACTTGGCGCCCGCCTGACCGAACTGTCCGGCGAACAGGCTGCCTATATCGGCGTGACCCCGCAGGGTCCGTTCAAGCCGGAACACTACCGCTATTAAGCATAGCGCAAATTACCACTAGATATTGAAGCCGGGCGATTGACATTTCGCCCGGCTTCTTTTTTGCGCGGAATGATTCTTCACGCCGATTCCAGCACGCGCTATTGTGGTGATTCGCGGGCCGGGGACGAGGGCCGGCTCACGCATAGAGAGCATGATCCCGAAAAGTGGGAACCGGTTTTCGGAAAAGATCATGCTCTTCAAAAAAGGAGTTAGATCGGGAGGGCGTTCTACCAACGTCATCCTGATCTAGGCGGTCTTGCATTCAGGCGGCGAAGAGGACCAAGACATGCCGGGGGAAAACCCGCCTCGCGCGGGATGGGCCGTTTCCGGCGGCCATGACGATTCCGATATCACTGGCTCCGCCACGACAGGCGGCGGCCTAAAGAAGCGCGTCGGCGCCCGCGTCGCGGGCTTTCTCGCCACATCCGCGCTTGCCGGTCCGCTTACTTTGTTTGCCGCGCATGCCGAGCCATCTATTGCGCAGAAGGCCGGGCTGTCGGTCAGCGCAGTCGAGGTCATCCAGCTCGCCATGTTCGTCGGCGTCATGGGCGCCGCTCTGGTCTCGGCCATCTTCCTGATCCGCGAAAGAGCCCGCACCTCGGCGCAGAATGTCGAGCTCAGGGCCCGCATCGCCGACGTCAACGCGGCGCTGCAGCGTTCGGAAGCGCTGCTCAATCTGCGCGACCAGCGCATCATCGTCTGGGCTTCGGAGAACAAGAAGCCCGAGCTGATCGGAACTTTGCCGCTCGAAAGCGGCGCGCCGGAAGACCGTGCGGCGTTCCTCGCCTTCGGCCGCTGGCTGATGCCGCGCTCGGCGGCAGCGCTCGAAAATGCCGTCGCCGGCCTGCGCGAGAAAGCGAAACCCTTTGATCTGGTCATCGAATCGCAGGCCGGGGCGCCGCTCGAAGTGCATGGCCGCAAGAGTGCCGCCCATGTGCTGGTGCGCTTCGTCTCGCTGTCGGAAACGCAGCGCAGCCAGGCCAGGCTGAAGATCGAGAACCAGCGGCTGGCCGCCGACTACGACACCATGATCGGCCTGCTTGACGCCTTGCCGATGCCGGCATGGCTGCGCGCCACCGATGGCCGCCTGAAATGGGTCAACCGCGCCTATGCCGGAGCGGTCGAGGCCCCGAACGCCGAAACCGCGGTGCGCGAAGCCAAGGAATTCCTTGGCGGACAGGCGCGCGAACAGATCGCCGAACAACACAAGTCGCACCCGGTCTTCGAACAGACGCTGTCGACGGTGATCGAGGGCGACCGCCGCGTCTTCGCCGTCACCGATTTCGCCGGTAGCGACGGCTCGGCAGGCCTCGCCTGCGACACCAGCGCCACCGAAACCATACGCGGCGAATATGAGCGAACGGTGCGCAGCCATGCCGACACGCTCGACCAGCTCAACACGGCGGTGGCGATCTTCGATACCGACGAGAAGCTGCGCTTTTTCAACCAGGCTTTCCAGAAGCTGTGGGGGCTGGACTCTGGCTTCCTGCACAGCGCGCCGGACAATGCGCTTTTGCTCGACCGGCTGCGCAGCGAAGGTAAGATCGCCGAGCAGCCGGAATGGCGGCGCTGGAAGGAAGGCCTGCTTAACGCCTACCGCGCGGTCGAATCGCAGGAGCACTGGTGGCATCTGCCCGACGGCAAGACCATCCGCGTGGTCGCCAACCCGCAGCCCAAGGGCGGCGTGACCTGGGTGTTCGAGAACCTGACCGAGAAGATGGACCTGGAAAGCCGTTACCAGACCGCCGTGCGGGTCCAGGGCGAGACGCTCGACAATCTGGCCGAGGGCGTCGCGGTGTTCGGCCCCGATGGGCGGCTGCGTCTGTCCAACCCGGCCTTTGTCGCGCTGTGGGGGCTGAGCCAGGATGTGGTCAAGCCCAACGTCCATGTCTCGGCCATCCGAGACCTCAGCGACCAGCGCGCCGTCGACAGCCCGTGGGGCGGCTTCGTCGCCGCCATCACCGGTTTCGACGACGAGCGCCGCGAGCGCCACGGCCAGACCGAGCTAAAGAACGGCACCGTGCTCAGCTACGCCGTCATCCCGCTGCCCAACGGGCAGGTGATGATGACCTTCGTCGACGTCACCGACAGCGTCAATGTCGAGCGCGCGCTGAAGGACAAGAACGAGGCGCTGCAGAAATCCGACCAGCTGAAGAACGAGTTCGTGCAGCACGTTTCCTACGAGCTGCGCTCGCCGCTGACCAACATCATCGGCTTCACCGAGTTGTTGTCGCTGCCAACGACCGGGCCGCTTAGCCCCAAACAGCGCGAATATGTCGAGCATGTCGGCTCGTCGTCTTCGGTGCTGCTCACCATCGTCAACGACATACTCGACCTCGCCACCGTCGACGCCGGCATCATGCAGCTCGACATTTCGGAGGTAAGCGTCGATCGCACCATCCAGGCCGCCGCCGAACTGGTCGCCGACCGGCTGGAAGAGCATGCAATCAAGCTTAGGATAGACGCCGCGGCCGCGCCGAAGAGTTTCCACGGCGACGAGACCCGGGTCCGCCAGATCCTCTACAATCTGTTGAGCAACGCGGCCAATTACGCGCCGGAAGCGAGCACGATCACGCTGGCCTGCCGCCATTTGGAACAAGGTGTCGAATTCTCTGTCCACGATGACGGTCCCGGCATGCCGCCGGACCTGCTCGATTCGGTGTTCCGCCGCTTCGAGCCGCGTACCAATGGCGGACGCCGGCGCGGCGCCGGGCTCGGCCTGTCGATCGTCAAGAGCTTTGTCGAGCTGCATGGCGGCAGCGTGCGCATCGAGACCGGCAAGGACCAGGGTACCACCGTCATCTGCACCTTCCCCGATGCACCGTCGGGCGTCCGCGCCGCGGCCGAGTAGCGCGATCGATGACTGTTGCTGTGCTGGAGCGTTTTCTCGCCGACGAGGCTGCGACCGCAAGGCTCGGCGAAGACCTGGCCATGGCGCTGCGGCCGGGCGATGTGCTGGCGCTCAAGGGCGATCTCGGCGCCGGCAAGTCGACGCTGGCGCGTGCTCTGATCCGGGCGCTGGCCGACGATGCCGGCCTCGACGTGCCGAGCCCGACCTTCACTTTGGTGCAAAGCTACGACACGCGCATTTCCGTCCATCATTTCGATCTCTATCGGCTGTCCTCAGCCGGCGAGATCGACGAACTGGGTTTCGACGAAGCGCTGCTGCAAGGCGCTGCCCTGGTTGAATGGCCGGAGCGGGCCGAGGCCGCCTTACCCAAGACGTCGATCTGGATCGAACTCATCCATCATGGCGAAGGCCGATTAGCGAACTTGTCGGGCGAAGGTGCAGCCTTCGAACGCATGGCGCGATCGCTGGCGATGCGCGACTTCCTCGAAACGGCCGGCTGGGGCGAGGCCGCGCGGCGCCATTTCGTCGGCGACGCCTCGGCGCGCTCTTACGAGATCGTCTCGCTCGCGGGCCTCGAGCCCCGCGTGCTGATGAACTCGCCGCGGCTGGTCCTCGGACCGCCGGTGCGCGACGGCAAACCCTACGCGGTGATCGCCCACACCGCGCAATCGGTGACGGCCTTTGTCGCCATCGACAAGGCACTGCTGGCGCAAGGTGTCAGCGTCCCCCAGATTCACGCCGAGGATCTCGATCAGGGCTTTCTGCTGCTGGAGCATCTGGGCTCGGAAGGCTTTCTCGGCGGCGATGGCGAGCCGGTGGCGGAGCGCTATGCGGCGGCGGCCGAATTGCTGGCGATGATGCATGGCAAGGCGTGGCCGCAGCGCATGGAGGCCGTGCCGGGCATTTATCACGACGTGCCCCCCTTCGATCGCGATGCCATGCTGATCGAAGCCGACCTCTTGGTCGACTGGTATGTGCCGATGGTGACCGGCAGCGCCGCAAGCGAAGGCTTGCGCGCCGGCTATCACAAGGAATGGAACGCGGTTCTCGACCGGCTGAACACAGACGAGTACACATTGATGCTGCGCGACTTCCATTCGCCCAACATCATCTGGCGCGGTGACCGCACCGGCCACGATCGTCTCGGCATCGTCGATGTCCAGGATGCGCTGCTCGGCCCTGCCGCCTACGACGTCGCGTCGCTGGCCATGGATGCCCGCGTCACCGTCTCGCCCGACATCGAGCAACACACCGTCGAAGCCTATGTCGCGGCGCGTCAAGCCGCCGGCGGCTTCGACGAGTCCGCTTTCCGCGAGGCCTATGCAATCATGGCGGCGCAGCGCAATTCGAAAATCCTAGGCATTTTCGTGCGGCTCGAAAAGCGCGACGGCAAGCCCTATTATCTGAAACACCTGCCGCGCATCCGAGACTATCTCAGGCGGGCGCTGGCGCACCCGGCGCTGGCCGGGCTGAAGGAGTTCTATATGGCGCATGGCCTGCTGGAGGAACGCGCACCGTGACCTTGACCACCGCGATGGTGCTGGCAGCTGGTCTCGGCAAGCGCATGCGGCCGATCACCGACACCATGCCCAAGCCGCTGGTAAGGATCGCCGGCAAGACCTTGCTCGACTGGGGGCTGGACAGCCTGGCGGCGGCTGGCGTCGAGAAAGCCGTCGTCAATGTGCACTATCTGCCGGACCAGATCGTCGCTCATGTCGTTGGGAGGCGGGTACCTGACATCGTCATTTCCGACGAGCGCGACGCGCTGCTGAATTCGGCCGGCGGCATCGTCAAGGCGCTGCCCCTGCTGGGTACCGAACCCTTCTACATCATCAATGCCGACACGTTCTGGATCGATAGCGGCCAGCCCAGCCTGGAGCGCCTTTCCCTTGCATGGGACAGCGCGAAAATGGATATTCTGCTGATGCTTACCGATCTCGACTCGGCGACCGGACACTGCGTCGGCACGGATTTCCTGATGGCGCCGGATGGCGGCCTGCGGCGCTCGAAAGGCGACCCGGCAGGACTGATCTATGCCGGGGCCGCGATCGTCGACCCCGCCATATTTGAGGGTGCGCCGGCCGGGGCACATTCGCTCAACGCCTATTTCGACAAGGCGATTGCCGCTGGCCGCCTGTATGGAATGCAGATGCGCGGAAGCTGGATCACCGTCGGCACGCCCGATGCCATTCCGCAGGCGGAAGCGGCGGTCGCCGCGGCCCTCGCAGGAGCGGTATGAGCGGCTCGCGCCGCGTTCTCTCGATCCCGCCCGGAGCGCCATTCCTGCCGACTCTGGCCGAGGCCTTGCTGGCCGGACGGCTGGTGCCCGGCTTTCGTTTCGACGGCGATCCGCTGGCGCTGGCCGACGTCACCATCTATGTGCCGACACGGCGTGCGGCGCGTGCGCTGCGCGCCGCCTTCGTCGACGCGCTTTCCGGACCTGGCGTGAGCCGCCGTTCGGCGATCCTGCCGGTCATCCGCCCGCTCGGCGAGTTCGACGAGGACGAGGCCGCCTTCGACACTGGTACGCCGGCCGAGCTTGAGATGGCGCCGCCGATCGCCGCGATCGAACGCCTGCTGCTTTTGGCGCCGCTGGTGCGGGCGTGGAAGCGCACCTTGCCGACGCATGTCCTGGCCATGTTCGACGAAGAGATCGTCGTGCCGGCCTCCGCCGCCGATGCGATCTGGCTGGCGCGCGACCTTGCCCGGCTGATGGACGAGATCGAAACCGAAGGCACGGACTGGACCAGGCTTGCCGATCTGGTGACCGGCAATCTTGCCGGCTGGTGGCTGGTGACGCTCGATTTCCTTCGCATCGTTACCGACGCCTGGCCGAAATTGCTGGAGGAGCGCGACCGCTCCAACCCGGCCGCGCACCGCAATGCACTGATCCGGCGCGAGGCGAAGAGGCTTGAGCGCAATCCGCCGAAAGGCCCGGTGATCGCCGCCGGCTCCACCGGCTCGATCCCGGCCACGGCCGAACTGCTTGCCGCGGTCGCCGGCCTACCCAACGGCGCCGTGGTGCTGCCCGGTCTCGATGGGATGCTGGACGAGCCGTCCTTTGCCGCGATTGCAGCCCCCGCCGCTCGGCCTGCTTTGCTCGGTCATCCGCAGTACGGCATGGCCAAGCTGATCGGCAAGATCGGCGTGCTGCGTGGCGATGTCGAGGAGGTCGTATCCGCCGAGCCGGCGCAGGCGCTTCGTGCCGCGCTTGTCGGCGAGGCGCTGCGGCCCGCAGAAACCACCGAATTGTGGGCCGAGACCCGCATTACCTTCGATGCCGGCGACATCGCCGAAGCCTTCGCCGATGTGACGCTGGTCGAAGCCGCCAGCGAACGCGACGAGGCGGTGGCAATCGCCATTGCGCTGAAGACAGCCGTCGAGCAGCCGGGACAGCGAGCGGCCATTGTCACCGGCGACCGGGCGCTGGCGCGGCGGGTCTCGGCCGAACTGTTGCGCTTCGGCGTCGTCGCCGACGATTCCGGCGGCACGCCGCTCGCCAACACACCGGCGGCCAGCCTGCTGCGGCTGACGTTGCAAGCCGTGTTTCGGCCCGGCGATCCCGTCGGCCTGCTGTCGCTGCTCAAGTATCCGCTGCTTGGGCTCGGCCTGGAGCGGGCCGTCGTGCGCCATGCCGCCGAGCTCATCGAACTGGTGGCGCTGCGCGGCGGCACCGGCCGTCCCGACATCGCCTCGCTACCGGCGCTGTTTGAGGAACGTCTCGCCGGCCTGAGCAGCGACAGGCGCCAGCCCTTCTGGTTTTCGCGCCTGACCGTGCGCGGTGTCGAGGAGGCTCGCGACCTGTTGGGCCGGCTTGCGACGGCGCTGGCGCCGCTGACCACTTTTCGCGGCGAAGAGAATGCCGATCTCGTCGCGCTGACCAAGGCGAGCGTCGCCGCGCTGGAAAATCTCGGCCGCACGGCGGACGGCAGTCTCGCCGAACTTTATGCCGGCGATGCCGGCGAGAAGCTCGCCGACCTGCTGCGCGGCGTGGTCGCGGCCTCGGCCTCCTTCGACTTCCCGGCCGACGAATGGCCCGATGTTATGGACGCGCTGATCGCGCCCGAGACGGTGAAGCCGGGACAAGGCACCGACCGCAACATCGCCATCTGGGGCGCACTGGAAGCGCGGCTGCAGAATGTCGACACGCTGGTCATTGGCGGGTTGAACGAGGGCGTGTGGCCGCGCAAGCCGGAGAGCGACCGCTTCATGTCGCGGCTGATGAAGACCGGCATCGACCTCGAGCCACCGGAGCGGCGCATCGGCCTTGCCGCTCACGATTTCCAGATGGCGATGGGGGCAAAGAAGGTGGTGCTGACGCGCTCGGCCCGCGCAGGCGACGCACCTGCCGTGCCGTCGCGGTGGCTGCAGCGCATCCTCACCTTCATCGGCAACGACCCCGCGACCGCGCTGCGCCAGCGCGGCGATGAATTGCTGGCCTGGGCCCGCGCGCTGGACGCCGGCGAGCGGCAACATTTCGCGCCACGGCCGCAGCCGAAGCCGCCGCTGGCAATGCGGCCGCAGCACTTCTCGGTGACCGAGATCGAGACGCTGCGCCGCGATCCCTATGCGATCTATGCCCGACGCATTCTCGGCCTCCTGCCGCTCGAACCGGTGATCCGCGATCCAGGTGCGGCCGAGCGCGGCACGCTGTTTCACGACATACTGCACCTGTTCTCGACAGAGGTTGCCGATCCGCGCGCGCCGGAAGCCCTGGAGAGGCTTATCTCGGCGGGCCGCAGATGCTTTGCAGAAGTAGCCCTTCCCGCCGATGTCGAGGCCGTGTGGTGGCCGCGTTTCGAAAAACTCGCCGCCAACATCATCGAATGGGAGCGTGGCCGGGCTCCCGCCGTCGCGCGGCGGCATGCCGAGGAGCGGGCAGAAAAAACCGCTGTCGGCGGTACCGGGGTGACGCTGTCAGGCTATGCCGACCGTGTCGATTTGCTGGCCGGCGGCATGGCCGACATTTTGGACTACAAGACCGGCTCTTCGCCATCCAAGGCGCAAGCGCACACGCTGCTGGCGCCGCAGCTGGCGCTGGAAGGCGCACTGCTCCGGCGCGGCGCCTTCAAGGGGCTTGGCGCGCGCGAACCCTCGCAACTTGCCTTCGTGCGGCTGAAGCCGAATGGCGAAGTGTTCGAGGAATCCATCCTCGACTACAACCGCCAGCCCAGGACCGCCGAAGACCTCGCCGAAGAAGCCTGGGCGCGGCTGGAAAAGCTGCTTGTCCATTATGCCGACCCAACGACCGGCTATCTGTCGCGGGCGCTGCCGTTTCGCGAGGGCGAGAGCGACGGCGACTACGACCATCTGGCGCGCGTGCTCGAATGGTCGGCCGGCGGCGACAGCGACGACGAGGCGGGGGAGGCATGAAGAAGGCCTATCCCATCCCAACCGAGACCGCCGCCAGTCAGGCGCGCGCCTCCGACCCGAAGAATTCGGCCTGGGTATCGGCCAATGCCGGCTCCGGCAAAACGCATGTGCTGGCCCAGCGCGTCATCCGGCTGCTGCTCAACGGCACCGATCCGTCGAAGATCCTGTGCCTGACCTATACGCGGGCCGCCGCCGCCAATATGTCGAACCGGGTGTTCTCGACGCTCTCGGAATGGACGGCGCTTGGTGATGTCGAGCTTGCCGCCAAGATCACCGCGCTGGACGATCGCCGACCCGACCGCGACACCATGCGCCGGGCGCGCCGGCTGTTTGCCGAGGCGCTGGAGACGCCGGGCGGGCTGAAAATCCAGACCATCCACGCCTTTTGCGAATCGGTGCTGCACCAGTTCCCGCTGGAGGCCAACATCCCGGCGCATTTCGAAATGCTCGATCCGCAGATGGAGGCCTCGCTGTTCGCCGCCGCGCGCCGCGACATGATTTCCGGCACTTCTGCCGGCGACGCCGGACTGGCCGAGGCCTTCGCCACCGTGCTGGAACGCGGCGGCGAACACGGGCTCGACGCGCTGCTTTCCGAAATCGTGCGCAAGCGCGACGGCCTGCGCGGCTTCATCGACGCGGTCGGACGCGACGGCGCCGGCTTTCAGGCTCTGTTCGAGGAATTCCATTTCCGTCCCGGACAGAGCGCCGAAGACATAGCGGCATCGGTGTGGCCGCTGCCGGGTTTCCTGCCTGATTTCTTTGCCGTGTTCGCTAGCGCAGCCGAAGCCGTCGATGCCCGCACTGTTCTCAACAATCTTCTGCCCTATGCCCGTCAGGCCTTCGTGGAGACCGACCCGATCCGCCGGTTGCAGATGCTGGGCAAAGCCTTCCTCAAGGCGGATGGCGACCCCTATGATCCCGCCAAGGCATTCAAGAAGGCGCTGCTTGACCGGCTGCCCGACCTACCCGAGCGCTATCTCGCCGCCGTCAAGGCGATCACAGAGGTTTCCGACCGGCTGGCGCTGTTCCGGATGCTGGAAGGCACGGTTGCGGCGCTGACCATCGCCGACTGGCTGATCGTGCGTTACGAGCGCCTGAAGCGCGGCCGCAGCTTCCTCGACTTCAACGATCTCATCACCCGCACCGTCAATCTTCTGGCGCGGCCGGACGCTGGGCCGTGGGTGCAGTACAAGCTCGACCAGGGCATCGACCATATCCTGCTCGACGAGGCGCAGGACACCAGCCCCGACCAGTGGGAGGTGGTGAAGCGGCTGGCGGAAGAGTTTTTCGCCGGCCATGGCCAGCGCGGTACGGCCAATCGCACGGTGTTTGCCGTCGGTGACGAAAAGCAATCGATCTATTCGTTCCAGGGCGCCGCGCCGGATTCCTTTGCCGACAGCCGGCTTTTGTTTGCCGGGCGCGTGCGCGATGCCGAGGCTTCGTTTGCCGACCTCAAGCTGACCTGGTCGTTCCGCTCGACCGACGATGTGCTGGCCGCCGTCGACCGTGTCTTTGCCGATCCGGGCGTGCGGCGCGGCATCAGCCAGGACCCCGATCCGCTCGACCACAAGGCGATCCGCAACGATGCGCCGGGCTATGTCGAGGTCTGGCCGTCGCTTGGCGCCGATGCGATCGAGGAACCCGACGACTGGACGCTGCCGGTCAACCACGCCAGCGCACCGGCGGTGCGCGTTGCCGAACATGTGGCGGCGACGATCCAGGCCTGGCTCAAGGACCGCGAGATCATCGAGGGCAAGGGCCGCAGGCTGCGGGCCGGCGACATTCTGGTGCTGGTGCGCAAGCGCGACCGGTTCGTGCACGCGCTGTCGCGGGCGCTGAAGGACCGCGACATTCCTGTCGCCGGCGCCGACCGGCTGAGCTTGCCTGGCCATATTGCGGTGAAGGATCTGATCGCGCTCGGCCATTTCCTCATCCAGCCGCAGGATGATCTTTCGCTTGCCGCCGTGCTGCGCAGCCCGATCTTCGACGTGTCGGAAGAGACGCTTTTTGCGCTTGGCGCGGGAAGGCCGGCCGCGACATCGCTGATAATGTCACTGCGACAGCATGCCGGCGACAGGCCCGCGCTGGCCGCTATCGTCACCCGGCTCGACGGCTGGGCCAATGAGGCGGCGTTCCGGCCGGTGTTCGAATTCTACGCCGGCGTGCTGGCGCGCGACAGCCTGCGCAAGAAGATGATTGCCCGGCTCGGCCCGGAGGCCGGCGACATCCTCGATGAGTTCCTGAGCTTCTGCCTCGCCGAGGAACGCACCGGCTTGCCGGGACTGGAAGCCTTTCTGGCGACGCTGGAAAACACCGGCCCCGAAATCAAGCGCGAGATGGACCAGACGCGCGACGAGGTCCGCGTCATGACCGTGCACGCCGCCAAGGGGCTGGAGGCGCCCGTTGTCTTCCTCGTCGACGGCGGCTCGGCGCCGTTCAGCGACCAGCATTTGCCGCGGCTGATGCCGTTCGATGGTTCGGGCCGCAACTTTGACGGCAAGGGCTATCTCTGGCGCTCGGCCGCTGACGTCGCCAACGGTTTCTCCAAGACGGCTTCGGCGCGGGCGCGCGAGCTTGCCGACGACGAATACCGCCGCCTGCTCTATGTCGGCATGACACGCGCCGAGGACCGGCTGATTGTCTGCGGCTATCACGGCAAGCGCTCACCCAGCACTGGCACCTGGCATTCGATCGTCAGCCGCGCGCTGACCGGCGCACCGGAAAGCACGGAGCGCCGCCACCCCGCCAGCGGCGAGCCGGTGCATCGCTTCGTCATGACCAAGCTGCCGCCTGTGGCACAAGCGGCGGCCGATGAAACGCGGCTGCCGCAACAGGTCCTGCCGCTGCCGGAAAGCCTCTACCGGGCCTTGCCGCCTTATGAGGAGCTGCCGCGTCCGCTGTCGCCCTCCGGCGCCTCGGCGCTGATCGACGAGGGCAAGGAAGCTGTTGTCGATACGCGCTCGCCGGTGCTGGACACTGAGGCGGAGCCCGGCTTTGCGGTGATGCGCGGACTGGCGCTGCACAAATTGCTGCAAATGCTGCCCGGCTTCGCCGAGGACGAACGGCAAGGCGCGGCGGGGCAATATCTGAGCCGTGCCGGCGCCGACTGGACTGAAGCCGAACGCAGCAAGGCGCTGGCCTCGGTGATGGCGATCCTCGGGGATTCGCGTTTTGCCGAACTGTTCTCGCCTAATTCCCGCGCCGAAGTCGCTGTCATGGGCAGCCTCGAGGTCAAGGGCAGATTGCGTTCGATCTCCGGCAAGATCGACCGGCTGGCGGTGACGCCGGAGCGCGTTTCGATCGTCGATTACAAGACCAATCGGCCGGCGCCGGCTACACTCGCCCAGGTGCCGCCGGCCTATATCCTGCAGCTGGCGCTCTACCGCGCGCTGCTCAAACCGCTTTATCCCGGCCGCGAAGTGACCGCAGCGCTGTTGTTTACCGAGGCGCCGAGGCTGATCGAACTGCCGGCCGAGGCAATGGACGACGCCCTTGCCCGACTCACGGGAGCGTGACACAAGTTCTGCTTGAAGAAGGGCTGCTCAACCACCACATTTGGTGCGAGATAAATTTCGAAAGGATTTTCGCATGGCCACCGTCAAGGTCGACAAGAGCAATTTCCAGGCCGATGTGCTCAACGCCTCGCAGCCCGTCGTGGTGGATTTCTGGGCGGAATGGTGCGGCCCGTGCAAGATGATCGGTCCGTCGCTGGAAGAAATCGCCAATGAGCTCGGCGACAAGATCAAGATCGCCAAGCTGAACATCGACGAGAACCCCGAGCTTGCCGCGCAGTTCGGCGTGCGCTCGATCCCCACGTTGATGATCTTCAAGGGCGGCGAAGTGGCGGACATGAA
The DNA here is from genome assembly GCF_056404775.1 of Mesorhizobium sp. P2_B5. Lineage (NCBI taxonomy): Bacteria > Pseudomonadati > Pseudomonadota > Alphaproteobacteria > Hyphomicrobiales > Phyllobacteriaceae > Mesorhizobium > Mesorhizobium sp. P2_B5. The sequence goes on from NZ_JBFUDJ010000001.1 coordinate 919,994, forward strand.
GGTCGGTGCGGCGCCGAAGACCGCGCTGTCGCACTGGATCAATGGCAGCCTCGCCTGACCTGACAGAACTCTCGATATCGAAGCCCGGCCCTCGCGCCGGGCTTTTTCTTTGGCGTCATCGCCCAACCGCCTCTGGCCCTCGCATAGGCGCACTCCATGTCATCTGCTTGAGGCAGGACAGGAGAGACAGAATGACCGGATCCGCCAAGGCCACCGTCTTCATCGACAATGAGCGCGTCATCGTCACCGAATACCGCTTCCAGCCGGGCGACAACACCGGCTGGCATCGCCATGGCCACGACTATGTCGTGGTGCCGCTGATGGACGGCAAGGTGAAGCTGGTGACCAAGGATGGCGAGTCCTTCGCCGAGATGAAAAAGGGCGCCCCCTATTTCCGCAAGGAGGGCGTCGAGCACGACGTTATCAGCGCCAATGACGGCGAATACGCCTTCATCGAGATCGAACTGAAATGATGGCATGCCATCGCCTGCCATCTTGATGGCAAGCCCTGATGAGGCTATATCTTTCCTTAAAAGGGAGTTTGAAATGGCCGAACCCCAGCTTTCAGTCCGCAGCGCAAAAGCACGTGATCTTGCGCATCGACTCGCTCGTCGCGAAAACCGCTCTATAGCTGATATCGTCGAACGCGCTCTCGAATCCTACGAGATTCGCGAAGCCGGGCGAGAACCGGCATCCGCCTTCTACTCCCGTCTGACGGCAAGCATTGGCGTCGACATCGATCTGGAAGAAATCATCCGGGAAAGCCGCAAGGTCCATACAGGGCCGGAGCTTTGATTTTCGTCGACACCAATGTGATTTCGGAGACCCTTAGAAAGACGCCTGACGCGGCTGTCATGGCTTGGCTGGTCCGCAACGATGCTGAACTGGCTCTTCCCACGGTGGCGATTGCCGAAATCGCTTTCGGCATCCAAAAGATACGACCTGATGAGCGCGCCGACCGCCTGGAGCAAGGTCTCTCTCAATGGCGCCATCGCTTTGCCGACCGCATTTTTGGGCTGACTGAGGAGGCGGCTCTGGCTTATGGCGAGATTATGGGAACCGCCACCCGCCAAGGCCGAGGCATGTCGGCACCCGACGGAATGATTGCAGCGATAGCACGCGTGAATGGCGGTCGGCTGGCAACGCGCAATCTGAACGACTTCGGCCCGGCCAACCTCGAGCTGATCTCGCCTTGGGATTTCTAGAGCATTACCAGTCGGCTATGCGGTCACCGCCGGTGAATTGCGCGCTTTTTGCGGTGTATTCGAACAGCTCGATCTTCACGCCGTTGGGGTCGCGGATCCAGGCCTGAAACGTGTCGTCGCAGGCATGCTTCTTGGCCGTGACATCGATGCCCTTCGACTTGATGTGGGCAATCGCAGCGTCGATGTTTTCCACCTCAAGGCAAAAGTGGTTGATCTGGTTCTGCTCGCTGTATGCCGTGCCGTTCTTCTGGAACACCTCGACATGGCTGCGGCCGCCGCAATTGAGGTAGAAGCCGAAGACCTTGCCGTCGCGCAGGAAATTGAACTGCGTATCGAGGCCGAGCACGTCGCGGTAGAAGGCTCGAGTCGCCTCCAGATCATGCGCGAAGATACAGACGTGAGCGAGCTGCTTCACCTTGATCATACGCGACTCCTTGCTGTCATTGACTTCAGGTCGGCGGCGTCCCGTTTTCGGCCAACACCGCGCCGGCGAGATACAAGGAGCCGCCGATCAGGATTCGTGGCGCCGGGCCATCCCAGGTGTCGCGCAGCAGCATCAGCGCGCTGGCGACGGAGCTGACCGGTTCGGCGGTGAGACCGGCTTCCGTCGCGCGGACCGCCAACTCGTCATTCGGCACGCCGGCGTCGCTGAGGCTGACCGGCACTGTGTAGACGTGACGGACCAGACCCTTGAAGGCGTGGAAATAGCCGCTCTGGTCCTTGGTGTTGATCATGCCGGAGATCAGGAACAGCGGCCTCGGGTTTTTTTCCTCCTGCTCGGCCAGCGCCTCGGCAATGACCATGCCGGCACCCGGATTATGGCCGCCGTCGAGCCAGATGTCGGCGCCCTTGGGCGCCAGTTCGGCCAACCGACCCTGTGCCAGCTTCTGCATGCGGCCCGGCCAGGCGACATTGGCCATCGCCTTCTCGGTGGCGCGGTGGCTGATCTCGAAGCCGGCGGCCTTGACGGCGGCAATCGCAGCCGCGGCGTTGGCGAACTGGTGGCGTCCGGGCAGGCGCGGCGGCGGCAAATCCATCAAGCCGTCCTCGTCCTGATAAACCATGCGGCCGTTTTCCTCGAAGGCGAGGAAATCCTGGCCGTAGACGAAGGTCGGGCAATCCAGCCGCTCGGCGGTTTCGATTAGCACCTGCAGCGCTGTCTCGCTCTCCTGCGCGCCGATGACCACCGGGCAGCCGCGCTTCATGATGCCGGCCTTTTCGGCGGCGATCAGTTCGACGCGGTCGCCGAGATAGGCCTCGTGGTCCATCGACACCGGCATGATCACCGACACCGCCGGCCGGGTGACGACATTGGTGGCGTCGAAGCGGCCGCCAAGGCCGACCTCGATGATGGCGGCAGCGGCCGGATGCTCGGAAAACAGGATGAAGGTGACGGCAGTGAGGATTTCGAAGACGGTGATCTTCTGGCCTTCATTGGCCCGTGCGACGCGGGCGATGGCCTCGGCAAAGGTCTCGTCATCGACCAACCTTCCGCCACCCTCGGCCGCTAGCCGGTAGCGCTCGGCCCAGTTGACCAGATGCGGCGAGGTGTGAACATGGACGAGATGGCCGCCGGCTTCGAGCAGCGCGCGCGAAAAGGCCGCGCACGAGCCCTTGCCGTTGGTGCCAGCAATGTGGATGACCGGCGGCAGCCGGTCCTGCGGATTGCCGAGGCGTTCGAGCAGCCGGGTGATGCGGTCGAGCGAAAGGTCGAAGCCTTTCGGATGCAGCGCCATCAAGGCGTCGATTTCGCGGTCTGCGGCAAGTGTGGTCATAAGGGAATCCTACCGCATGAGCCCAAAAACACGAATCGGTTTTCGGAAAGGATCATGCGTAACAAGAGGATACCGCGCGAAACATCGCGCGCAATCACTGATAGCGGCCAGGAATGTCGCGTCAGGCCTGCGGCCGGGCTTCCGTCGGGATGACGGCCGGCGGCAGGATTTCCGGCTCCAGCGGCTTTTGCTCGGGAACCTTGAGCAGCATCTTCAACAGCCGCGCAATCGTCCCGCGCAGTTCCAGCCGCGACACCACCATATCGACCATGCCGTGCTCCATCAGATATTCGGAGCGCTGGAAACCGTCCGGCAACTTTTCCCGAATGGTCTGCTCGATGACGCGCGGGCCGGCAAAGCCGATCAGCGCGCCGGGCTCGGCGATGTGGACGTCGCCCAGCATGGCATAAGAGGCGGTGACGCCGCCGGTGGTCGGATTGGTCAAGACGACGATGTAGGGCAGGCCGGCTTCCTTCAGCCGATCGAGGCCGACCGTGGTGCGCGGCAATTGCATAAGGGACAGGATGCCCTCCTGCATGCGGGCGCCACCGGACGCGGCGAACAGGATCAGCGGCCGCTTGCGCTGAAGGGCGACCTCGAAAGCATGCACGATGGCGTCACCCGCAGCCATGCCGAGCGAGCCGCCCATGAAGGCGAAGTCCTGCACCGTCACCACCACCGGCAGGCCTTCGACCGTGCCCAGCGCGTTGACGATGGCGTCTTCCAGGCCGGTCTTGGCCTTGGCGTCCTTCAGGCGGTCTGTGTAGCGCTTCTCGTCGCGGAACTTGAGCGGGTCCTGCATGACCTTGGGGTTCTCAAGCTGCTCATATTTGCCGTCGTCGAAGAAGAATTTCAGCCGTTCCTTGGCCGAGATCTTCATGTGATGGCCGGAGGACGGGATGACGAACTGGTTGGATTCCAGGTCCTTGTGGAACACCATCTCGCCGGTCTCGGGATCCTTGATCCAGAGATTCTCCGGCATGTCGGTGCGCCGGCCGAGCATCGAATTGATCCTCGGGCGAACGTAGTTGGTGATCCAGTTCATCGCTTCGGCTCCTGTCCTGACGAAGAGTTGGGTAAAGAGGTAGGAGAACTATTCGGCAGCAGCAAGGCGGGCCGAACGCACGCCTTGCGACAGGCCGCTGACCAAAGTGGCGACGGCCTCGGCCGGGTCGGCGGTCTTTTCGCCCTTCGGCCCCAGCACATTGGCCACCGCATTGACGATGGCCGTGCCGACGACGACGCCATCGGCATTGGCGCCGATGATGCGGGCCTGCTCGGCGGTCTTGACGCCGAAACCGACGCAGACCGGCAGGTCGGTATGGCCCTTGATGCGCTTGACCGCCGCCGCGACCTTGCCGGTATCGGCCAGAGCCGAGCCGGTGATGCCGGTCATCGACACGTAATAGACGAAGCCCGACGTGTTCTGCAGCACTTTGGGCAGGCGCTTGTCGTCGGTGGTCGGCGTCGCCAGGCGGATGAAGTTGACGCCGGCCTTGAGCGCGGGAATGCAGAGTTCCTCGTCCATCTCCGGCGGCAGGTCGACGACGATCAGCCCATCGATGCCGCTGGCGATCGCGTCCTTGAGGAAGCGGTCGACGCCGTAGATGTAGATCGGGTTGTAGTAGCCCATCAGCACGATCGGCGTCTCGTTGTCGCCAGCGCGGAAGTCCGCCGCCATCTGCAGCGTCTTGACCAGCGTCTGGCCGCCTTTCAGCGCCCGCAGGCCGGCGGCCTGGATCGCCGGACCGTCGGCCATCGGATCGGAAAACGGCATGCCCATTTCGATGATATCGGCGCCGGCCTTGGGCAGCGCCTTCATGATCGATAAAGCGGTGTCATAGTCCGGGTCGCCGCTCATGAAATAGGTGACGAGCGCCGGGCGGCCTTCGGCTTTCAGTTTTGCCATGCGGCGGTCGATGCGGGTCACCATGATCAGATCTCCATGCCCAACATCGAGGCCACCGTGTGCACGTCCTTGTCGCCACGCCCCGACAGGTTGACGATGACGATCTGGTCCTTGTCCATGGCGGGCACGATTTTCACCGCATGGGCGATGGCGTGCGCGGATTCCAGCGCCGGGATGATGCCTTCGACGCGCGTCGTCAGCTTGAAGGCTTCCAGAGCTTCGTCATCGAGGATCGGCACATACTCGACGCGGCCCGAGTCACGCAGCCAGGAATGCTCGGGGCCGACGCCGGGATAGTCGAGGCCGGCCGAGATCGAATGGCCGTCCAGGATCTGGCCGTCGGCATTCTGCAAGAGATAGGTGCGGTTGCCGTGCAGCACGCCGGGCGCGCCGGCATTCATCGAGGCGCAATGCTCGATGCCGTCGAGTCCGCGGCCGCCGGCTTCGATGCCGATGATGCGGACCTCCTTGTCATCGAGGAACGGATGGAACAGGCCGATGGCGTTCGAACCGCCGCCGACGGCGGCGATGATGGTGTCGGGCAGCCTGCCTTCCTGCTCGAGGATCTGGGCGCGCGCTTCGATGCCTATGACCGACTGGAAGTCGCGCACCAGTTCCGGATAGGGATGCGGACCGGCGGCGGTGCCGATGAGGTAATAGGTGTCCTCGACATTGGTGACCCAGTCCCGCAGGGCCTCGTTCATGGCGTCCTTCAGCGTGCCGTGGCCGGCGGTGACCGGCCGCACTTCGGCGCCGAGTAGCTTCATGCGGAAGACGTTGGGGCTTTGGCGGGCGACGTCGGTGGCGCCCATATAGACGACACAAGGGAAACCGAATCGCGCCGCAACCGTGGCTGCCGCCACGCCGTGCTGGCCGGCGCCGGTTTCGGCGATGATGCGCTTCTTGCCCATGCGCTTGGCCAGCAGGATCTGGCCGAGGCAGTTGTTGATCTTGTGCGAACCGGTGTGGTTCAGATCCTCGCGCTTGAAATAGACCTTGGCGCCGCCACCGAGGCCCTTCGCCGAGGAAACCTCACGAAGATGTTTCGTCAGCCCTTCGGCGAAATACAGTTTTGAGGGCCGCCCGGCATAGTGGGTCGACAGGTCGGTCAGCTCGGCCTTGAAGTCAGGATCGTTCTTGACCTCGTTCCAGTGCCGTTCGAGGTCGAGGATCAGCGGCATCAGCGTCTCGGCGACGAAGCGGCCGCCGAAAATGCCGAACATGCCCTGCTCGTCGGGTCCGGTGCGGAAGGAATTAGGTGTCGCCGGCTGGTCCATCGCCGATCTCCTGGTTCGAAAGAATTATTCAGGCGGCGCGGTCGTCGCGCGCCGCCCTGACGGCCCGGAAAAACTGCTCGATCAGCGCCGGATCCTTGACGCCCGGAGCGCTTTCCACGCCCGACGAAATGTCTATTGCGGGCGGATTGGCTGACCTCAAGGCGTCGCCGATATTGGCGGCGTTGAGCCCACCGGAAAGCATGTAATCGAGCCCGGCGTCAAGGCCGGCCAGAATGCGCCAGTCGAAGGCGACGCCATTGCCGCCCGGCAGTTGCGAGCCTTTCGGCGGCTTGGCGTCGAACATGAACCGGTCGGCAATGCCGATGAACGGCTTTAGTCGCTCGAGATCGGCAGCCTCGCTGACGGAGAACACCTTCATCACCGGCAGGCCGTAGCGGGCTTTCAGCTCGGCCACCCGCTCCGGCGTCTCAGCGCCGTGCAGTTGCAGCATGTCGGGGCGCATCTCAGCAACAATCTCGTCCAGAAACGCGTCATCGGCGTCCACGGTGACTGCGACCGCCTTGGCCTTGCCGATTGCCGCCTGGCGCATGCGGCCGGCTTGCGCAGGCTCGACATAGCGCGGGCTCTTGGCGAAGAAGATGAAGCCGACATGGCTGGCGCCGCCGGCCAATGCCGCGGCCATTGCCTCATCGGTCTTCAACCCGCAGATCTTGATGTCGAGCGCCATGGCGCGGGGATTGGCACGAAAAACCCCAAGAGTCGAGAAAAAGCATGCTGTTTGCCGCCCGGGCGGAACGCGCTACCTTCTCCTGGAGGCATAACAGGCGGGAGCAAGATCATGGCAGACGAAACCGTCGCCCAACTCAGGCAGAAGATGGCGCAGGCGCGCGAGGTCATCGCCCATCTAGTACAAAAAGCCGCCTTCGAAGGGGCGGAGGCTCATCGGGCGCTGAATTATTTCGGCAGCGATGAATTCGAGCAGAATTTTTTGCCATGGCCGCGCCATGGCGATGAAGGACTGCGGCCGGAGGAGCTTAACGCGGCGAATGATGATTGAGAGGCGCCTACTCGGAAAAGGTTGGCGGGACAGCACCCCCCTCTGGCCTGCCGGCCATCTCCCCCGCAAGGAGGGAGATTAGGCGCTCAGCCGCTTTCGCAAATCTCCGACATCAAATAAAGACAAGCGACACCTCAAAACAGCCCATCTCCCTCCTTGCGGGGGAGATGTCCGGCAGGACAGAGGGGGGTGTGAAGGATCGCTAACTCAGAAGGTTTTCTGCACCGCCATCAGGCTCAATCGAACACGATCGCCTGCAGCGCGCCGCCGTTGCGCTTCAGCCAGTCCTTGCAGCGGTCGGTGTCGGGGCAGAGCTGCTCGCACAGTTTCCAGAATTTCGGGCCGTGATTCATCTCCTTGAGATGCGCCACCTCATGCGCGACGAGGTAGTTTATGACCGGCGTCGGCGCCATCATGATGCGCCAGGAGAAGGACAGGTTGCCGTCGGAGGTGCAGGAACCCCAGCGGCTCGACGTGTCCTTGAAGCGGATCGCCTTGGCGCGCTTGCCGAGCGCTTCGGTGTGCTTGACCACCAGCTTCTCGATCTCCTTTTTGGCCTCGCGCTTGAGGAAATCGGCGATGCGGCGCGGCAGATGTATGCGCTCGCCATGCACGATCAGCAGCGGGCCGCGCTCGTCGCGCGAGACGGTGACGGTGCCGCGCTTTGACGGTTCATGGACGATGCGATGCGCCACGCCGCGGATCGGGATCTTGATGCCGGGCCGCACCTGCGGCCGTGTCGGCACCTTGGCCAGCCGCTGCTCCAGCCAGTCCTGGTGGCGGTGCAGGAATTTTTCCACCTCGCCGCGGCGCAGGCCCGGCGGCACGGTGATGCGCAGGCCCTGGCCGCCGGAATCGATGCGCAGCGTCAGCCGCCTTGCCCGGGCGCTCTCGACGATCCTGAGCGGCAGCGTGCGGCCGGCAACGACATGCTCCCGCTCTTCGACGGGCGAGGGCTTTGGTTTGGTCAGGTTGCGAAAGAAGCCGAAGGACATGACTGAACGATACGCGATTCGAGGAAAACGGCCAGTAGAGCGAACGCGAAAAGAGAACAAAAAAGAAACGGCGCCGCTTGCGCGACGCCGTCTGTCATGCCGAGACCTGTCGCAGGATCTCAGTCGTCAAGCAGGTTCGGGCCCTTGCGCTTGGGGGTCGCGGGCTTGGTCGCTTCGGTCGTGCCCGTGGTCGTCGGTGCCGTCGACTTGTTGCGGTTGGCCATGAAGCGGTCGAACTCGTCCTGGTCCTTGGCGCGGCGCAATTCGCGGGCATAGTCGTCGAATTCGCTCAGCATCTCGTCGAGCTTGCGGCGCTCTTCGGCGAGGCGCTCGAGTTCCTTCTCGCGCCAGTCGTCGAAAGCGACGTTGCCGGTGCGAGCCGAACCATGGCCCCAGCGCGCGGCCTTGTCGGAACCGCGGCGGCAGCCGGCGAAGATGCCATCGGTGGCGCGGTTGACGTCGCGCTTGAAGCCGTCAAGCCGGTCGCCCCAGATGATGTAGGCGAGCATGGCGAAGCCAAGCGGCCAGAACACCATGAAACCGATCACCATCAGCGCGATGGTCGCCGGCGTCCAGGCCGGGCGGATCAATGCGGATGTGTTCATTTTCTCCCATTCCTTCGGTTGGAGACAGCCAAACCCGGCTGCGTGGAATCGAAATGGGAAGACGAAAACGGCGATTCAAGACAATGCCGGCCAAAACCGGACAAGGGTCTGAAATGATTATCGCTTTTTGAGTGCTTCGAGGAAAAGCACGACCAGTCCGGCGACTAGGCCCCAGAAGGCGGCGCCGACGCCGATCAAGGTCAACCCTGAAGCGGTGACCACGAAGGTGACCGTGGCGGCCATGCGCTGGTCCTCGTCCTTGAGCGCGATCGACAGCGCATTGGCTAGCGACCCCATCAGCGCCAGGCCGGCCACCAGCACGATCAGGCTCTGCGGCAGCACGGCGAAAATCGCCACCAGCGACGCGCCGAAAATCGCAAAGATGAGATAGGCCAGCGCATAGAACGGGCCGGTCTTCCAGCGTTCGGCGGGGTCGGGATGGACATCCGGGCCGGTGCAGATCGCCGCCGAAATCGCCGCCAGATTGGTGGTCGAGCCGCCAAACGGCGCCGACAGAAGCGAGAACAGGCCGGTGACGCCGATCAGCTGGCCAGGTTCGGGGTGATAGCCGGCGGCGCGCAGCACGGCGAGGCCCGACAGGTTTTGCGAGGCCATGGTGACGAGGTAGAGCGGCAGCGCCAGGCCGATGATAGCCGCAGCGCTGAAATGCGGCGCAATCAACGTCAGCGTCGACAGTTCCGGCGTCGGCAGGCCGCCGACACGGCCGGTAAGGAAGGCGGCAATGCCGCCGCCGATCAGCACCGCCAGCACCGACAGCGCCGGATTGAACAGGCGAATGACGAAGAAGGCCGCGATCAGCGGCAGGATCAGCCAGGGGTCGACGGGAATGGTCTTGACGGCATTGAGTGCGAAGGTGACGACGATGCCGGCCAGCATGCCGGACGCCACCGAGGCCGGTATCCTCGATATCAGCTGGGTCAGCGGCTTGAACAGGCCGGTGGCTATCAACAGGATGCCGGTGACGATGAAGGCGCCGACCGCATCGGCCATGGTAAAGCCGCTCGATGCCGCCATCAGCGCCAGACCAGGTGTCGACCAGGCGGTGATAACAGGCATTTTCGTGCGCCAGGACAGCCACAGGCACTCGATCGCCATCGCCAGGCACAGCGCCGTCACCCAGCTCGCGGTCTCGGCCTGGGTGGCGCCAACCGCCTTGGCGGCGGCAATGACGACGGCCAGCGTGCCGCCGAAGCCGACGATTGCCGCGACAAAGGCGGATATCGGGATGGAAATGCGCATTCTTGCCTAACCCGCCCGCTGGACCATGTCGCTCACGGCTCTCAGCAGCATGTCGAGATCCTGCGGCCGTGACAGGCGGTGGTCGCCATCGGGGATGAGCGACAAAGTGACGTCGTCGGCCGGCAGCAGGGAGACCAGCTTCAGCGCATGGCTTGCCGGCACGTCCGCATCGGCCAGACCCTGCAGGATGTGGACAGGGCAATGGGTATCGATCGGCCCGGTCATCACCCGGTTGTTGCGGCCGTCCTCGATCAGGGCGCGCGTGTAGATGTAAGGCTCGGCGGAGTAGTCCGATGGCTCCTCGAAAAAGCCCTTCTTCTTGAGGTCGCGCTTCTGTGCCGCGGTTAGCGCCGGCTCGACCAGTTCGTTGGTGAAATCCGGCGCCGGGGCGAGCAGTACCAGGCCGACGACGCTGGTGTCGCCAGCCTTGCGCAGTTCCTGCACCATGCGCAGCGCAATCCATGCGCCCATCGAGGAGCCGACCAGCACCTGCCTGCCCTTGGTGAAACGCCGGAAGACGGCGAGGCTCTCGCCAAGCCATTTCGAGATGGTGCCGTCGGCAAAGGCGCCGCCGGACTCACCATGGCCGGAATAGTCGTGGCGGAGGTATGCGCGGCCTTCTTTGGTCGCCCAGTCCGACAGCGTCTCGGCCTTCGTGCCCAGCATGTCGGATTTGTAGCCGCCGAGCCAGACGATGCCGGGCGTCGCGCCCGCCTCATGGCGCACCGCGATGCTGATTCCCTGGATATCCAGCGGGGTCGGGGTGGTCGCGGTCATGGCGATCTGTCGGTCCTGATTTTCCTCGCCGGTCTTTTGGCACAGGCAAAGGCGAAGCGGAAAGTGCCCGCTATATCCTTTGTTTGGTGCAGGCCAGCGTTCAGGGTGATTTTCCGTCAGCGCTGTGCTATTGACTCCGCCCGCGCGCTCACCACATTGGCGCGTCCTGAATATTTCTAGATTTGAACCCTGAACGAAACGGCCAAGGAGACCACGACCATTCGCAGACCTTTCAAAGCAGCGGCGCCCACCAAGGATGGCCCGCGCTCCAACCGTGATATCCGGGTTCCCCGGGTCCAGCTCATCGACGCCGAAGGCCAGAACCGAGGCGATGTCTCCATCAACGACGCATTGCTGCTCGCCGAAGAGGCCGGGCTCGATCTGGTCGAGATATCGCCCAATGCGGTGCCGCCTGTCGTAAAAATCCTCGATCTCGGCAAACTGAAATACGCCAACCAGAAGAAGGCGGCCGAGGCGCGCAAGAACCAGAAGGTCATCGAGATCAAAGAGATCAAGATGCGCCCGAACATCGACAGCCATGACTACGAGACCAAGATGAAGGCCGTGCGGCGCTTCTTCGAGGAAGGCGACAAGGTCAAGCTGACGCTGCGCTTTCGCGGCCGCGAAATGGCGCATATGGAACTCGGCATGCAGCTCCTGAACAAGGTGCGCGAGGAAGTGTCGACGATCGCCAAGGTCGAAGCCGAACCGAAGCTCGAAGGCCGCCAGATGATGATGGTGCTGGCGCCGCGCTAGAATCTCTTTGTTTTGAAGCAATTCCGGGCGGAAAGCAGTTTCACACTTTTCCTGGAATTGTTTTGGATCACGTTGTGTCTAGACGTGGTGTCGCGCTCTAAATCCGCCTGAATCATGGCCCACGGCGTCCCGGCGATCGGCGGGACGCCTGTTTTCTTGGCAGACGCCGCGATCGCCGGCGAAGCTTTTCCACGATCGGACTCCCGGCATGGCCAATGAAATCAATCCTGCGCCCGTCAAGGAGCTTGGCGGCTACCAGCATATGCGCAGGATGGTGCTTGCCGTGCTGGTGGTGGTGCTGTTTGCCGCATTGCTGTTCGGCCAGTCGACTTTTCCGCCGGAGACCCCGGTGCACGAGACGATCGAGATGTTCGGCGTGCTGTTGATCTTCCTCGGCATTGTCGGCCGGTTGTGGTCGACGCTTTATATTGGCGGCCGCAAATCCTCCGAAGTGGTGACCGGCGGGCCCTATTCGATTACCCGCAACCCGCTCTATGTGTTCTCGACCATTGCTGCCGCCGGCGTCGGGGCGCAGATCGGCTCGTTCTCCGGCATCATCCTGTTTGCGCTTTTGTGTGCCGGCGCCTTCCACATCGTCATCCTGCGCGAAGAGCGTTATCTCAAGGACGTGCTCGGCGCCCCTTACCAGGCCTATCTGGCACGGGTGCCGCGCTTCTTTCCCAAGCTGTCGCTCTACCAGGAGGGCGATACCGGCAGCTTCAAGCCGCGGCTTTTGCTGACCACCTTGCTCGACGGGCTGGTGTTTCTGGTGGCGCTGCCGGTGTTCGAGACCATCGATGGCGCCCAGCAGTCGGGGATCCTGCCGGTATTGTTCCGCCTGCCTTGATAATCGGACAGAGCGTCGCAGCGCCTGAGGTGTTGCGCGCGCGCCTGCTTTGACGTATAGGACCGCGTTCCAAAAAACCGCCCGGCAGGGCATGCCGTGGCGGTTTCATTTGCTTTTCGGGCTTTTGGTCCGCCCGAAGCGAACAAGAAGCGCGATTGTGCGCCACCAATACGGAGTAGCAAAATGCCCAAGATGAAGACCAAATCGGCCGCCAAGAAGCGGTTCAAGATCACAGGTACGGGTAAAGTCCTGTCGGCTGCGGCCGGCAAGCGTCACGGCATGATCAAGCGTTCCAACAAGTTCATTCGAAATGCCCGCGGCACGATGGTTCTGGCTGAACCGGACGGCAAGAAGGTCATCAAGAATTTTCTGCCGAACGGCCTCTGAGCATTCGGTCGGAACAGCGTTTTTAAGGAGATCATGACATGGCACGCGTAAAAAGAGGCGTCACCTCGCACGCCAAGCACAAGAAGGTCCTGAAAGCCGCGAAAGGCTTCTACGGCCGCCGCAAGAACACCATCCGCATCGCCAAGCAGGCGGTGGAAAAGTCGCTGCAGTACGCTTACCGCGACCGCAAGAACCGCAAGCGCTCGTTCCGCGCGCTGTGGATCCAGCGCATCAACGCCGCGACCCACGAGCATGGCCTGACCTATGGCCGCTTCATCGACGGCCTCAACAAGGCCGGTATCGAGATCGATCGCAAGATCCTGTCCGACATGGCCATCCATGAGCCGCAGGCTTTCGCCGCCCTGGTCGCCAAGGCCAAGGTCGCGCTCGAATATCTGAAGAACACCACGCCGAATGCTTTTGAAAGCGCTGTCGCCTAAGACCAGCGCTTCCCAAGCTATTCAACACTTGATTTGGGGAACCCGCGCTGGCACGGCTGGCGCGGGTTTTTCTTATGCCTGAACCTTCACCTTGAAAGTGATTTTCACTTTAAGGCTGACTTCCAACGTAGCGAGTTTGACCGTGAACGACGTAACTAATGGTTTGGAAACTCTCGAAAACTCCCTGATGGCCGACATCGCTTCGGCCGGCGACGAGGCGTCGATCGAAGCGGTGCGCGTTGCAGCCCTCGGCAAGAAGGGTTCGGTCTCCGAAATGCTGAAGACACTGGGCGCGATGAGCGCCGAGGAGCGCCAGGTCAAGGGTCCGGCGATCAACGGCCTGAAGAACCGCGTCACCGAAGCGCTGACGGCACGGAAGGCCGAACTGAAGGATGTGGCAGTCACTGCCAGGCTCGCCGCCGAGACGGTCGACGTGACACTGCCGGTGCGGCAGTCGCCGGCCGAGCGCGGCCGCATCCATCCGATCAGCCAGGTCATCGACGAGATCGCGGCGATCTTCGGCGATCTCGGCTTCGCCATCGCCGAAGGTCCCGATGTCGAGAGCGACTATTACAATTTCACCGCGCTGAATTTTCCCGAGGGGCATCCGGCGCGCGAGATGCACGACACCTTCTTCTTCCAGCCGGACGAGAAGGGCGAGCGCAAGCTGTTGCGCACGCACACCTCGCCCGTGCAGATCCGCACCATGGAGAAGCAGAAGCCGCCAATCCGCATTGTCATCCCCGGCAAGACCTACCGGCAGGATTCGGACGCCACCCACTCGCCGATGTTCCATCAGGTCGAGGGGCTGGTGATCGACAAGACGGCCAATGTCGCCAATATGAAGTGGGTGCTGGAAGAGTTCTGCAAGGCGTTCTTCGAGGTGCCGCAGGTGAAGATGCGCTTCCGGCCGTCCTTCTTCCCGTTCACCGAGCCAAGCCTCGAGGTCGACATCCAGTGCGACCGCTCGCGGCCGGGCGAAGTGCGCTTCGGCGAAGGCACCGACTGGATGGAGATCCTCGGTTGCGGCATGGTGCATCCCAATGTGCTGCGCGCCGGCGGGCTCGATCCCGACGAGTATCAGGGCTTTGCCTGGGGCATGGGCATCGACCGCATCGCCATGCTGAAATACGGCATGCCGGATTTGCGCGCCTTCTTCGACGCCGATGTGCGCTGGCTGTCGCATTACGGGTTTAGGCCGCTCGACATGCCGACGCTGTTCGGAGGCCTCTCCGCATGACGGCGCCGCACACCGGCGGCTGCCGCTGCGGCGCGGTGCGGTTCGAGGCCTCGGCCGAACCGCACCACATCAGCTATTGCCATTGCGGCGATTGCCGGCGGGCCAGCGGCGCACCGGTGTCGGCCTTTGTCGGCTTTCTGACCGAGCAGGTGGCTTTCACCGGCAAGGCGCTGAAAATGTACGAGAACGGCCCGGTGACGCGCTCATTCTGCGGCATTTGCGGTTCGCCGATCGCCTATGTCGACGAGCGGCTGGAAGACCACATTTATTTCATGCTCGGCGCCATGGACATGCCGGCCTATTTCCGGCCGACGCACCATGCCCATGTGCGCGAGCAGCTGCCTTTCCTGCATATGCCCGACGATTTGCCGCGCCATTTGAAGACAAGCGTGCCCAGACCTGACGGGCACAGACAAAACGGAACACAGTGATGAAACTCACCCTTTCCTGGCTCAAGGATCATCTGGAGACCGACGCCACGCTTAGCGAAATCGTCGAGCGGCTGACCTCGATCGGTCTCGAAGTCGAGCATGTCGACGACAAGGCCAGCCTGAGGCCGTTCGTCATCGCCAAGGTGCTGACCGCTGTGCAGCATCCCGACGCCGACCGGCTGCGGGTGCTGACCGTCGACACCGGTGACGGCAAGGCGCCTGTCCAGGTGGTGTGCGGCGCGCCGAATGCGCGCGCCGGCCTGATCGGCGCCTTCGCTGCGCCCGGTACCTATGTGCCCGGCATCGACGTGACGCTGACGGTCGGCAAGATCCGCGGCGTCGAAAGCCATGGCATGATGTGCTCGGAGCGCGAGCTGGAGCTGTCGGATGAGCATAATGGCATCATCGACCTGCCGGCCGATGCGCCGGTCGGCACAAGCTTCGCGGCTTACGCGCATCTTGACGATCCGGTGATCGAAATCAATCTGACGCCGAACCGGCCGGATGCGACCAGCATTTACGGCGTCGCCCGGGATCTGGCGGCAAGCGGGCTTGGCCGGCTCAAGACCGCGCCGGTCGAGGCGGTCAAGGGCAAGGGCGCGACGCCGGTCAAGGTGACGATCGAGGCGCCGGACCTCTGCCCCGGCTTCGCGCTTCGTCTGGTGCGCGGCGTCAAGAACGGACCCTCGCCGAAATGGCTGCAACAAAGGCTGATCGCCATTGGCTTGCGCCCGATCAGCGCGCTGGTCGACATCACCAATTACGTCACCTTCGACCGCGGCCGGCCGCTGCATGTGTTCGATGCCAAAAAGGTCGCCGGCAATCTCGTCGTGCGCCGCGCCAAAGACGGCGAAAAGGTAATGGCGCTCGACGGGCGTGAATACACGCTGACGCCTGACATGTGCGTCATTGCCGACGACAATGGTGTCGAATCGATCGCCGGCGTGATGGGCGGCGAGCATTCCGGCTGCGATGAAAACACCACCGACGTGCTGATCGAATCCGCGCTTTGGGACCCGATCACCACGGCGCGCACCGGCCGCACGCTCGGTATCATTACCGACGCGCGCTACCGCTTCGAGCGCGGCGTCGACCCGGAGTTCATGGTGCCGGGCGTCGAACTGGCGACCAAGCTGGTGCTCGAATTCTGCGGCGGCGAGCCGACGGAAACCGAAGTGGTCGGCTACGCCGGACACAAACCGAAGATCATTGCCTTCCCGCTGTCGGAAGTGAAGCGGCTGACCGGCATCGAGGTGCCCAAGGCGGAGAGCCTCGACATCCTGTCGCGCCTCGGCTTCAAGCCACAGGGCTCGGGCGACGTCGTCGATGTGGCGGTGCCATCCTGGCGGCCGGATGTCGATGGCAAGGCCGACCTGGTCGAGGAAGTCATGCGCATCCACGGTGTCGACAACATCGCTCCTCAGCCGCTTGGCGCCCACGATGCCGTCAATTCAAAGATTCTGACGACGCTGCAGGTGCGCACCCGCACGGCAAAGCGCTCGCTTGCCGTGCGGGGCATGATGGAGGCCGTCACCTGGTCGTTCATCCCGGCCAGGCATGCCGAACTGTTCGGCGGCGGCCAAACGGTGCTGAAACTCGCCAACCCGATCGCCGCCGACATGTCCGATATGCGGCCGTCGCTGCTGCCGGGGCTGATGTCCGCTGCGCAGCGCAATGCCGACAAGGGCATTGGCGACGTGGCGCTGTTCGAGGTCTCCGGCACCTATGAGGGCGACGGCCCCGACCAGCAGCGGCGCGTTGCCGCCGGCGTGCGCCGCGGCACCGCCAAGCTCGACGGCCCCGGCCGCAGCTGGGCCGGCAATTCCGGTCCGGTCGGCGTGTTCGACGCCAAGGCCGACGCGATTGCGGCGCTCGAAGCCTGCGGCGCGCCGGTCGACCGGCTGCAGATCGAACCGGGCGGCCCGGCCTGGTATCATCCCGGCCGTTCCGGCACGATCAAGCTCGGGCCGAAGACGGTGCTCGGCACGTTCGGCGAATTCCACCCGAAGACGCTGGAAGGCCTCGACGTTTCCGGACCGATCTGCGGCTTCGAGGTGTATATCGACGCCGTGCCGGAGCCGAAGGCCAAGCCGACGAAAACCAAGCCGAAGCTGGAGCTCTCCGCCTTCCAGGCGGTGAAGCGCGATTTCGCCTTTGTCGTCGACAAGACGGTGGAAGCCGGCACACTGGTGCGCGCGGCGCTCGCCGCCGACAAGAAGCTGGTCACCTCCGTTTCGGTGTTCGACGTCTTCGAAGGCGCATCGCTCGGTACCGCCAAGAAGTCGATCGCCATCGAGGTGTCGATCCAGCCGGTCGAGAAGACGCTGACCGACGAGGATTTCGAGGCGCTGGCCAAGCGCATCGTCGACAATGTCGGCAAGCAGACGGGCGGCGTGCTGAGGACGTAGAGCGGCTAACGCCGCTCTACGCATTTTCCTTCCAAGGATTGCCGAGCGATGGCGAATCGCTCTCCAAAGGGCGATGGACCATCTGCGCTATTCCGGACTCTCGTTCGAAGCACAACGGGAAGCGTTCCTCGCCATCGTATCGGCCGACCCGCTGGTCCGCGAGGCGCTGGCGCGGGCTCGCGCGCTTGCATTGCCCGACTGGTTGGTGGTGTCCGGCGCGCTCTACAACAGCGTCTGGAACCATCTGACCGGCAGGCCATCGGGTTACGGCATTAGGGATGTCGACCTCTTCTACTTCGATGACAGCGACCTGTCCTACGAGGCTGAGGACGTCGTCATTCGCCGGGCGGCGCAGCATTTCAAAGGGCTGGCGCTGCCGGTCGAGGTGCGCAACCAGGCGCGGGTGCATCTGTGGTATCCGCAGAAATTCGGCCGGCCCTGCCCGCGCTATACGAGTTCCGGCGAATCCGTCAGCCATTTTGCGTCGAAGACGCATGCGGTCGGGGTTCGGTTCGATGCCGACGGGCAGCTGCAGCTGGTGGCGCCGTTCGGGCTGGATGACATCTTCTCGTTTCGCATCACGCCGAACCGGGTGATGGATAATCAGCAGACGCATGAGGTGAAGGGCGCGCGGGCGAGAGAGTGCTGGCCGGAGATTACGGTGGTGGATTGGTGATTAAAAAAGGGCGCCAAAGCGCCCCTGAAAGCGAAACGAAAGGCCCCCTCACCCGGATTGTCAGCCGAATTGCGAAGGGCAATTCGGGACAATCCAACCTCTCCCCGAGGAGAGGAGCTGGCGCCGGTGGCAGGCTCTTCTCCCCTCGGGGAGAAGGTGGCCGCGTAGCGGCCGGATGAGGGGGCCTTTTTTCACCCGTTCACGAGCGCCAGCAGCTCCTCCGTGTAGCGCTTGCCGACCACCTTATCCGGCGACAGCGCATCGCCAATCGCTGCCACCTCGGCAGCACTCAGCTCGATCCCGGCCGCCGCGGTGTTCTGCTCGAGATGGCGGAGCTTTCTTGCGCCGGGGATCGGCACGATGAAATCGCCCTGGTGCAACACCCAGGCCAGCGCCAGTTGCGCCGAGGTGACGCCTTTTTGCGTCGCCAGCTTTTCCAGCGTGGCAATGACCTTAGCGTTGGCCGCCATGGCGTCGGCCTGGAAGCGTGGCAAGGTGCGGCGCCAGTCGTCGTCGCTCAAGGCCTCGGGCTTGGCGATGGTGCCGGTGAGCAGGCCGCGGCCGAGCGGGCTGTAGGGGACAAAGCCAATGCCGAGTTCGCGGCAGACATCGAACACCTCGTCTTCCGGATCACGGCTCCACAGCGAATATTCGCTCTGGACGGCAGCGATCGGATGCACGGCATGCGCCCGGCGGATGGTGGCGGCACTGACCTCCGACAGGCCGAGCGCCCGCACCTTGCCCTCGCGCACCAGCTCGGCCATGGCGCCGACCGTGTCCTCGATGGGCACATTGGGGTCGACACGGTGCTGGTAGTAGAGGTCGATGACATCGGTATCGAGCCGCTTCAGCGAGGCTTCGGCCACCGCCTTGACGTGCTCGGGGCGGCTGTCGACTCCGACCATGCGCTCGATGCCTGAGCCTTCCTCGGAGATCTTGAAGCCGAATTTGGTGGCGATCGTCACCTTGTCGCGTACCGGCTTCAGCGCCTTGCCGAGCAGGATCTCGTTCTCATAGGGGCCGTAGACTTCGGCCGTGTCGAAGAAGGTGACGCCGATGTCGACGGCGCGGCGCAGCGTGGCGATTGCGTCGGCCTCTGCCTGGCCGCCATAGGCGAAGCTCATGCCCATGCAGCCGAGGCCGACGGGATAGACCTTCAATTCTGCTCCTAGCTTGCGGGTTTGCATCACGTGTCTCCTTGTTGCGATGCGACTGAGGTAATGCCTTGAACCACGTTCGATAATCGTCTCTTATTTGTACGGGCTGTTCCAAGAGATAGATCAATGAATCGTGCTCATCTTTCGCAACTGGCGGTGCTGGCCACCGTCGCCCAATGCGGCAGCTTTCGCGGCGCCGCCAGGGAATTGGCCATAGCGCCCTCGGCCGTCAGCCATGCGGTGTCCAGCCTGGAGGCACGGCTCGGCGTTCGCCTCTTGGCACGCAGCACGCGCAGCGTTGCGCCGACCGAGGAAGGGGCGCAGTTGCTGGAGCGGCTGCGGCCGGCACTGTCGGAGATCGACCTGGCGCTGGAAACAGCGATCGAGGCGCGCGACCGGCCGGCCGGCAATCTGCGGCTGACCGTGCCGCGCACCGCGGCCCACCTTACGCTGACGCCCAGACTCGGCGCCTTTGCATCGGCCTATCCCGACATCGTGCTGGAGATCGTCGTCGAGGATCGCTTTACCGATGTGGTCGAGGGCGGCTTCGACGCCGGCGTGCGGCTCGGCGAGAGCCTGCAACGCGACATGATCGCGGTGCGCATCGGGCCGGACCTTCGCGGTGCCGTCGTCGGTGCACCGTCCTATTTCGAAAAAATGCCGAAACCGCGTCACCCGCGCGAGCTGGCCGACCATCGCTGCATCCGCTTCCGCTTCTCCAGCGGCATCCTCTACCGCTGGGAGTTCGAGAAGGACGGCGAGGAGATCGAGATCGCCGCACAAGGACCGCTGATCCTCGACGAGGACCATCTGATCGCCCAGGCGGCCATCGACGGCGCCGGACTGGCCTTCGTCTTCGAGCCTTATGTGCGGGGCCCGCTCGCCGACGGAAGGCTGATCCGCGTGCTGGACGACTGGTGCCCGCCCTTCGAGGGCTTCTTCGTCTACTATCCCAGCCGCAGGCAGATGCGCCCGGCGCTGCGGGCGTTTGTCGATTTCTTCAAGGTCGGCGGTTAGCCCACCCTCCCCCTTGTGGGGAGGGTCGGCGCGAAGCGACGGGGTGGGGGGCTGCGCCCTACGAGGACCCCCACCCCGATCCGCTACGCGGATCGACCCTCCCCACAAGGGGGAGGGTAAGGCGCGCCGGAAGAAAGCCCATCCGGCATTCGTTCACCAACCATGCAGGCATCCATCACCAACAGCACGACCCGCTACGGCTGGGTGGCAATCATCCTCCACTGGCTGATCGGCATCATCTTCATTGGCCAGTTCATGCTCGGCTTCGTCATGGTGCGATTGACCAGCCAGCGCACCGCGTTCGAGCTCATCCAGTTGCACAAATCCTTCGGCTTTCTGCTGATCGGTCTCATCATCCTGCGCATCGGCTGGCGGCTCGGCAATGCGGCGCCGGCGCTGCCAGCATCAACCGGGGCGCTGGAGCGTCGCACCGCGCCGCTGGCGCATCTGGCGCTTTATGCCTTCCAGCTCGCTTTGCCTTTGTCCGGCTGGGCGCTGGTTTCGGTGTCGATGCTGGAGATCCCCAGCATGCCGTTCAACCTGTTCGTGATGCCGAACCTGCCGCTCGGCCTGTCCGACACGGCGGAAAACTTCTGGGCAGCCCTACACTGGTATCTTGCCTATGCCGGCATTGCGCTGGTCGTGCTGCATGCGCTGGCGGCGCTGCGCCATCATTTCTGGCTGCGCGACAACGTGCTCACCCGCATGATCACGCCTTCGTCAGCGCCCGACATGGAATAGGGCGCGCCGCGTATTCGTTCATGGAGGAAAGACGCAGGACTTTGCCTGCCCCAGAAGGACAAAACCCATGTATGCGCGCATCTTCGGATTGGCGGCTATGGCCGCTTGCCTTGCCATGCCTGTCTTGGCCGCGGTCGACCTTAACGACGCAGCCGGCAGCTATACGGTCAACCCGGCCAGTTCCAGCATCCGCTTTTCCATCGGCAAGGTCGGCGGCGGCGGGCTCAACGGCGCCTTCGGCCGGTTCAAGGGCTCGATCCGTATCGACAACAGCGATGTCGGGCGTTCGCAGGTCAATTTCACCATCTATCCCGAAAGCGTCGGCACAGGCCAGGGCCGCATCGATGCCTTCCTGCGCTCCGACGCGGTGTTCGATGCCGCCAACAATCCGGAAATCCAGTTCCGCTCGACCAGCGTGACGCGCACCAGCGACACCACGGCGCTGGTCAGCGGCCGGCTGACGGCGCGCGGCAAGACGTTTGCGGAAAAGTTCACCGCCGAGCTCGGCGGGCTGAAGGGCGGCACGATCAAATTCCACGTCACCGGCAAGGTGCTCCGCTCCCGCTACGGCATGGATGTCGGCACGCCGATCTATTCCAACATCGTCGATTTCGACATGACGCTGACGGGGAAGAAGGGTTAGCGCGCCTGTCGCTGATTGGCTTTTCCCCCAATTTCGGGCAAACCTCCTCGCCTGTAAAATCGATAGGAGAAGCCTGATGTTCCGATGGGGTGTTTTGTCGACGGCCAAGATCGGCCGCGAGCAGTTACTGCCGGCAATCGTCGAGGCCGAGAATGGCGTGCTGTCAGCGATCGCCAGCCGCGACCTGTCGAAGGCCAAGGCTTTGGGCGAGCGTTTCGGCGCCCGCCACGCTTTCGGCTCCTATGAGGAACTGCTGGCTTCCAAAGAGGTCGACGGCGTCTACATTCCACTGCCGACCTCGCAGCACGTGGAATGGACGGCCAAGGCGATCGAAGCGGGAAAGCATGTGCTGGTGGAAAAGCCGCTGGCACTCGACGCCAAGGACATCCTGCCGCTGATCAAGCTGCGCGACCAGAAGAAGGTGCTGGTTTGCGAAGCGTTCATGGTCATCTACCACCCGCAATGGATCAAGGTGCGCGACCTCATCGCCGACGGTGCCATCGGTCGGCTGCGCCATGTGCAGGGCGCGTTCTCCTACTACAATGTCGACCCCACCAACATGCGCAACCAGCTCGATCTCGGCGGCGGCGCGCTGCCCGACATCGGCGTCTACCCGACGGTCTCGACACGCTTTTGCACCGACAAGGAGCCGTTGCGCGTGCAGGCGACGATCGAGCGCGACAAGAAGTTCGGCACCGACATCTATTCCTCGATCCGCGCCGATTTCGGCGATTTCGAACTGTCCTTCTATCTGTCGACGCAGATGGCGGCGCGGCAGGTGATGGTGTTCCACGGCGAGAAGGGTTTCATCGAGGTGTTTTCGCCGTTCAATGCCGGGCTCTACGACCATCACCGCATCGAACTGCACAACCAGAACCACACCGAGGCGCAGGTGTTCCGCTTTCCAGGCACGCAGCAATACCGGCGCGAGGTCGAGACCTTTGCCAGGGCGGCCGAGGGCGGCAAGGAGCGCGTCTTCATGCTGGAGGAATCCGTGCTCAACCAGAAGGTCATCGACGCCATCTTCCGCGCCGGCGACAAGGAAGGCTGGGAGACGGTCTGATCCGCAGTATTTAGCCGGTTAATCTCACGGAAAAAGGGCGCCCGCATCAAGCACGCGGACGCCCTTTCCTGTTGAACTGACGATCTCACGCACCGCTGAGCGCCAGGTGCAAAGTCTCGGCGAAGCGGTCGGGATAGGGGGCAAAGCCCATATGGTCGCCGGGGAAGGCGGCGCGCTTGGTGCCGAGCCTGTCGGCCAGCGCCTTGCCCATGCCGTCGATCGGCTGGCCGATGGACTCTTCGCCGATGCCGACCACGACCGGGCGGCCGCGCAACGCTTCGACGTCGGGGCGGTAGAGCGACAGCGGCATGACGCCATGCGCCAGCCAGTATTCGAAATTGCCGCTGACCCTGGCAAAGGTCTCGGCTTCTTCGGGCGACGGTTCGAACGAAGGTGGCCCGTCCTGCGGTCCGGCTTCATCCTGGCCGGGCCCTTCCGACAGGCCGTTCTCGCTGAAGAATTTCTGCATCGCCGCCTCGACGCCGTGGCTGCGATAGGTGTCGTGGAGGTCGCGCATGCCGGCCAGCGCCGGCGCCGGGTCTTCGAGCAGCATCATGCTGGGTGGCTCATGCGCCACCAGCGCACGCACCCGGCCGGGATGGCGGGCGGCGAGGTTTAGGCCGATCTGGGCGCCGCCGCTGGTGCCGAACACGTAGGCCGGCCCGGCGCCGAGCGCGTCGATCAGCCGGGCGGCATCGTCGCCATGGACATCGAGGTCCTGTTCCTGCGGCGGCCCGTCGAAGGTGCTGCGCGAATTGCCGCGCGGGTCGTAGGCGACCACCGTGTAGCGGTCGGCAAGATGGTGCGCGATATCGGCGAAAACGCCGGCGTCCTGCGGTCCGCCGGGGATGATCAGCAGAACGGGGCCGGAGCCACGGGTTTCATAATAGAGGCTGGCGCCCGGTACTTTCAGCGTCGACGATTGGGGGGTCATGTCCCTCTCTCCTGTTATATCAAAATTGCGTTCAGCAACGATCCTATTCATTTGCTGGCAACCACCATGCGGTTGCCCTCGCTGTCGCGGAACTCGGCGACGGTGCGGCCCGGCTGCCACGGCGCTTCCTGCGGCTCGGTGATGATTTCGACGCCGCGCGCCTTCAACGCGGCGATCGTTGCCTCGACATCGTCATCGACGAGCACCAGAACTGGTTCGGCGCCCGGAGAGTCATCGGAGCGTTTGACGAAATGCAAATTGGTGACGGCGCCGGGAAATGTCAGTTCGATCCAGCGCCAGCCGCCATCGCCCATCGGCTGGTCGGCTGCCACCTGGCAGGCAAGATGATCGGTATAGAAGGCTTTGGCGCGGTCCTGGTCGATGACGGGCAACTCGGCAAACTGGATGTGCATGATGGGTCTCTCCTGCTCCTCGATGGCTGCCTGGCAGCCGTCCACAGGGGAAAGACGATCCGAGCGATCAAAAAGATTCGCCGGCGGTGAGAATCTTTTCGACGCCGCGAAACGTCTTCTCCCTGCAGACTTGAAAAACAGGAGACGACACATGGGCTACAATCTCATCCGCTACGGCGTGAAGGATGAAAGCATCGCGCAGAACCGTATGCTGGTTGCAAAGGTGTTCGAGGCGCTCGCCGAAACCAGGCCGCAATCCGTGCGCTACCTGGTCCTGGAACTGGAGAATGGCGAGTTCGTCCATCTTGTCAGCCAGGACGGCGACGGCCTGACCGGGCTCGACGCCTTCAAGGCTTTCAGCGCCGATCATGCCGCGCGACGCTCGACGCCGCTTGCCAGATCGCCGGTAAAGATCGTCGGCAATTATCGTATGCTGGCCGGCGAGGTCGTGCCGGCCTGACTACCAAGACCGGCATTTTGGGAATGGACAGGATGAACACGGCAAAACTCGACCGCGTGGCCCTGGAGGCGATGCTCGGCGAATTGCGGCCGAAGCTGCACCGCTATTGCGCCCGCATGGCCGGCTCGGTGATCGATGGCGAGGACATCGTCCAGGAGACCTTGATCAAGGCGCTGCAGGCCATTGACGCCGACGCCTCTGTCGAGCGTCCCGAGCAATGGCTGTTTCGCATCGCCCACAATGCCGCGCAGGATCATCTGCGCCGGCGCCAGCGGGAGCAGGCGCGCATGAGCGAGACCGACATGACGACGATCGAAGACCCCTCCGCAAGCGCCGATGCGAGGCTCGCCACCGCTGCCAGCCTGCGTAGCTTCATGCAGCTTGCGACGGCGCAGCGCAGCGCCGTGATCCTGGTCGACGTGCTTGGCCTCAGCCTGCACGAAACCTGCGAGGTCTCCGGCGCGACGCTGGCGGCGACCAAGGCGGCGCTGCATCGCGGCCGCGCACAGCTGCGGCTGCTGGCGGCGCAGGACGAACAGACGCCCGCCCCAAAACTCGACGCCGACGACGAGCGGCGTCTGCGCCGCTATGTCGACCTGTTCAACGCGCGCGACTTCGACGCCGTGCGCGCTTTGATCGCCGAGGACATCCAGCTAGAGGTCGTCAACCGCACCCGGATGCGCGGCAAGGCGCAGGTTTCCAACTATTTCGGCAATTACGACCGCGTCGGCGACTGGGCGCTGTCGTTGGGCTTCGTCGACGGCAGGGCGGCGATCCTGATCCGCAACCCGCAAGCGGGAGATGATGCCGTGCGCGGTTTCATGTTGGTCGACTGGCAGGACGGAAAGGTCAGCCATATCAGAGATTTCCGCTATGCGCCCTATTGCCTCGCCGACGCGGACATCCGCTTCATTGACGAGTGAGTGCCACCGGTGAGCGCAGGCCTCGCCGCCTCAGGCGAAGCTTTGCAAATTGGCGTCCTGCAGCTTGGAGCCGGCAAGCAGGGCCTCGAGCACCTGCTTCTTGAGCGACAGGCACTGCGAACGGGCAAGCTTTGCGATGGCCGAGACCTCGGCCACCTCACAGGCAAGGACGAGCTCCTTTTGCTGGCCGATGATCATTTGCGTGAAGTCGCGCGATTTGAAGCCGAGATGGAGAACGCGCTCCGATTGGTCGAGGATCTGGTCGAGCAGGCGCGCCAGCCGCAGATTGCCCGAGAGCTCGGCCAGCGCAAGGCGAAAGGCGCGGTCGGCGGCGAGGAAGGCGACATGGCTGCGCAGCGTCTCAGGCTTCAGCACCTTTTGCGCCGCCAGCCTGATGTCGTCGAGCCCGCGCTCGGTGATGTTGGCGGCCGCCACGCGGAACACTTCCGGCTCGATCAGGCCGCGGACATCGAAAATCTCGTTGACGTCGCGCAGGCTGAGCGGTGCGATGACGTAGCCGCGCCTGGGCTCGCTTTTGATCAACCCTTCCTGCGTCAGCCGGGCAAGGGCCGAGCGGATCGTCGCCTTCCTGATCTGGTAGCGATCGCCGATCTGCTTTTCGGTCAGGCTTTCGCCGGGGCGCAGCACGCAGGCGACGATGTCGCTCTTCAGCTGCTCGTAGGCCTCCTCGCTGCGCAATATGTCGGCGGTCGAGGGTGATGCGGCTGCGGATTTCGGGGCGATCATGTCAGGTCTTCCTGGGCAGTTGACGCTGGTTCCGGCATTCGCTAGCCTGAGCATCTCAGTTATGAGTATTAAGCTTCTTAAGCGGGATAGCTGACAATGCCTCTTGCCGCCAACTCGCCTCTCTACGCCGTAACCGCCGATATCGTCAACGCAGCCAAAGGTCATGATGCCTTCGATCGGGTCAAGGCGGTGTTGCGCGAACACACTGATCGTTTTCACGCCTCAGGCGTGCTTGCCCATGAGGAGGAAGACGATGAGGTGCTGCTGCATGCCAGCCCTGATTTGACGATCTACCACATCACGCTGTCGCCCGGCCTGCAGTATCCCGCGCACAACCATCTGATGGATGCGCTGATCGGCATCTACAAGGGCAGCGAGACCAACTTCATCTATCCCGTCGACGGCAGCGAGATCGATACACCGGAACGACAGGACATCGCGGCCCCCGCCGTGGTGCACATGGCCCCTGATACTGTGCACGCCGTCGCCAACACCGGCAGCGCCCGCTCCGGCGCGCTGCATGTCTATCTCGGCGATCTGACGGAGATTGACCGCCATATGTGGAGCCCGGATAGCAACCAGGCCGAGCCGTTCGACAATGAGCGGTATCTGGCCGGTGCGAGGCCGATTGGCCAAGCTGGTTCCTGATCGGGAAAGGGCGAGAGCAAGCCGCGTCGGCTCTTTGCCGGATAAGCGATCCCAGCACCTAATCAGCTGTTTTGCCCAGCGTATCGGCAACCACCGCGCCACGCTCTCCCATTGGCAGAGCGGGACCCGTGGTCGAGTCGATTGCCGTCTGATGTTCCATCTCGGCATTGATTGCGGCGCCCGCGATGAGGATGATGACGGAAATCCATGTCCACATCATCAAGCCAACGACAGCGCCCAGCGATCCGTAGGTGGCGTTGTAGTTGGCAAAATGCTGCAGGTAGAACGAGAACAGCCACGATGCGGCGATCCAGACGGCGGTCGCAATCAAGGCACCCCAGCTCAGCCATCGCCACTTCGCATGTTCGCGGCTCGGCCCGAAACGGTAGAGCAGGGAAATGCCTGTAAGCATGAAGCCTGTCAGGATCGGCCAGCGAGACACCGCAACAAGGGTCTCTGTCCAGGCGTCAAGGTAGAAGAAGCGCAACAAGGCCGGGACAACGCCAACCGTCAGCAACAGTACGATGCCGATCACCAGGGCTCCCATCGTGAACAGGATCGACATCAGATTGAGCGTGATGAAGCTGCGCTTCTCGCTTTCCTCATAGGCGATGTTCATTGCATCGAAGAGCGCCTTCATTCCGCTGTTGGCGCTCCACAGCGCAATCGCAAGGCCGACGAAGAAACCTGTTCCGAGCGCTCCCGGTTTCTGACTGGCCAAAGCCTGCAATTGTCCGCGAATGAGATCCAGTCCCTCCGACGGCAGCAATCCGCCGAGATAGGCGACATGGTCCGCGACTGTCACAGGATCGGCGACAAAGCCGTAGATCGAGATGAAGGCCGCCAACGCCGGAAACAGCGCGAGCAGCAGATAGAAGGTGGCGCCGGCCGCGACCAGCAGAACCCGGTCCTTGTTGAACTCTTCCCAGAGCCGCCAGACGATATCCCTCCAGCCGAGTGCAGGAATCTGTGACGGCCAGGCCGCATCGCGACCACGGTCCCCATCCTCTGCCCTTATGGCGGCCTTGCTGGTTTCCGACGTGGCCAACGCACGATTGGCCGCTTCGGTATCGATCAACGAGGACTTGGTGTCCATCGCTCAACAGCCCCGCATTGCCAAAGTTGTGTCGCCTCAGAGGGACACCTTGGCGACCTTGTCCTTGTATTCCTCTTTCGGATCGAACCCGAGCAGCATTTTTATGCCTGCCGTCAAGCTTGAGCCGTCGAGCCAGATCTCAGCTTCCTGCGGGTCGAACCTAAGCAGTGCCAGCCTCGGGTCGTCTTTCCCGCCTTCAAACCAGGCGGCGACAAAACGATTCCAAAGCCGATCGATGACCACTGGGTTGTTGTCCAGAAAAAGCTTCCCCTGCACTGTGGCGAACAGGTCGTGACCCTTCGATGTGAAGGTAGCTGTCGCGCCGCTGCCATCTTTCAGGCCCTCGACAAGCTCGGTATCGGTCGCCGTGAAAAACCAGATGGGTCCGTTTTGATTCTCAATTTGAGCGGTCATCGGACGCGGGATGACCTTCGATCCATCAAGGCCGATCATCATTGTCATGTCGGATTTCAACGATTTCCAGAACTTGGCTCCGAGTTCGGCGGGGGTGGGCATCTGAACCTCCTTTCAGATGGCGAAAGAAAGCAAAACGGCAGCCGGCTGCATCTGTTCCAATTCATTGAAAGATCTTGCTTGGGGTTCCGCCAGCCAAAGGCCGGTGCAGCGTTGCGCCAGTGCCGCGATGTAAACCACCCCTGCCACGCGCGGATCAGCCCCGGCGTGCGTGATGAGCGTGCCGCTATCGGAATGTCCGACCAGGATCGCAGGGCTGCCGACCCCGCCAAGGCAGCTTTTCACGGCGGCGACATCGCCGGCGAGCGAATCGAGGCCGTGCGATGGTCGCCAACGTCCTGAAGACCTGAGCGGAACACTCAGTCGGTGCGACGATTGCGGCGGAAAAACCAGCCAAAGTAGAGGCAGATCAGGAACAGCGCAAAATGGATCGTCCCGCGCACGCCACTGAGTTCGGGGGACTGAATGGCGTTTGTCCACATCAGCGGGATCGGAATCTTCGCCAGATAAAAGTAGAACTGCATGCCGCTGCTGACGAAGAACGCGCCGGCCAGAAATTTTCGATACTCGCGGAATCGCACCGCCGCATAGATCGTCGGCAAACCGACGATGACGATCCCAGCCACAAGATAGGGAAGCATAACCGGCTCCGGGGCCAGGCCCTTGTCATCCATCATCCTTAAAGGCATTATATTCGAGATATGCCGAATATGTCAAACAATCGCCCTGCCGAACAACGCTTCATCGAGAATGCGGCCAGGTTGCTGATCCCCTGGGGCGTGCCCCAGACAGCGGCGCGCCTCTACGGCTACCTGCTGCTTTGCGCCGAGCCGGTCAGCCTCGACCGCATCACGGCAGACCTCGAGATCAGCAAAAGCAGCGCAAGCGTCGCGGCGCGGTTGCTGGAAGCCTACAGGCTCGCCCAGCGCCACGGCGAGCGCGGAAGCAAGCGCGCTCTGTACGCGGTGTCCGATAATTACGAGGGCATGCTGACCGAACAAAACCGCTTGCTCGACGCGCTCGCCGATCTGCTGAAGAACAGCACGGACGCCGTTGCGTCGGGAGCAGCGCGCGATCGCCTCGACGAAATGGCGGCGTTCTACCTGGCGATACGCCAAGCGATGGAGACAGCGCTGGGGCAGTGGCGCGCGAAGAAGCCGCGATCCCGATCGACGTGATCGGTCGGCATTCCAGTCCGGAGACAAATTCGCCGAAGGAGCTAGCACCATGGAACAGACCAAGACGCCCCGGGAGCCGCCCGCGATGTCGCGCGGCACAGGCATTGCCTATGCGATCGGCCTGCCGCTGGGGCTGCTGGGATTGATCTTCGTGCCGGCCGGCACGATTGCCTGGTGGCCCGGATGGGTGTTCCTTGCCGTTCTGATTTCGGCGTTCGGCGTCTCGGCGCTGGTGATCGCGCGGATCAATCCGATCATCTTCCGCGCGCGCAGTCGGTTTCAGCAGGGCACGAAAGGCTGGGACAAGGCGCTGCTCGCGGTCATTCTGCCGGCGATGGTGGCAATCCTGCCGGTGGCGGCGCTCGACGCCGGGCGCTTTCATTGGTCGGCCGTTCCCTTCTGGGCGCTGCTTTCGGGTTACATCGCCGTGCTGGCGGGCGTCGCGGTGACCGGATGGGCACAAGCGGTCAATCCGTATTTCGAGCCGGGCGTCCGCATTCAGTCCGAACGGCATCAGCGCGTGATCGACGGTGGCCCATACCGTTTCGTGCGCCACCCCGGCTATATCGCCGCACTGGTTCTGTTCTTCGGCATGGCGCTTGCGCTGGGTTCGTTCTGGGCCCTGGTGCCCGCGGCGCTGGCGTCGTCGGTCCTCGTCTTGCGCACCGCATGGGAAGACCGGCTGCTGCGGGCCGAACTTCCCGGATATGACGATTATTCCCGTCGCGTGCGGCACAGATTGGTCCCCGGCTTCTGGGGAGGGCGGGAATCCGATAGGAGTTACAGTCGCGAGCCTGATGGTGTCTTCATAGCGCTCTGATGCCGTAGACACTCGCAATTTCCGCTAAGCACGCTCGAGTTCGGTCTTGAGGTGGCGGAGGTCGCGAGAGGTCGCGCCCTTGCTAAGAAGTATCCGTGGCGCAAACCGGAGGCACAAATGTCAGTAGCCCAGGAAGAACCTTCCCCCGCGGTCCCCTCACATCCTGAGGAAATCAAATCAGTTTTCGATCTGCGTTTGGGCAAGCATGTTGTCTTGCAAGGCAGTGCTAGGATAACGCCGGCAGGTGTGATCAGCGTCGGGATCGCGGTCGCCATTATGACGCTTGCGCTGGGTCATCTTGCTTCGTCGGGGAAGCGTCGCAGGCAATAGGTGGGATGCCCGGTTTTATTGGCGCGCCCGAAGAGATTCGAACTCCTGACCCCCAGATTCGTAGTCTGGTGCTCTATCCAGCTGAGCTACGGGCGCGCAACAGGCCATGCTTTGCATAGCCCCGCGATCCGATCCTGGCGACCGGCCGCGACGAGACGTGTTCCCTAACGACTGAATTTCCGAAAAGCAAGCCGATCCGACAAAAGTTTTGTCGCAGGCGCTTTCGACGGTGCAGATCAAGGTGCGACGAGATTCAGCGCAGGCCGGCCTCGGTTGAACGCCGACACACCTAGGCGGGGCGGCGCAGCCCGTTGCGCGCCTGGTCGAGGCGGACGGGCTGGTCGGGGATGGTGACGGCGAAGGTGGTGCGGCCGCCGATCGATTCGACCAGCTCCACTGTGCCGCCATGGGCGCGGATCAGTTCATGGGCGATGGCCAGGCCAAGGCCGGTGCCGCCGCTGCGGGCCGAACCGCGAAACGCCGCGAACAGGTTTTCGCGCGCCTTGGGCGGCAGGCCGGGGCCGGTGTCAGTGACGATGATGCGGCTGACGCTGCCCATGCGCTCGGCCGACACGGCGAGCCGGCGCACCAGCGCGCTCTCCGAGTCGGCTGCCATCGCCTGCACCGCGTTGCGGCACAGATTGGTGAGCACGCGAAACAGCTGGTCGGAATCGGCATCGACCTCGAAAGCGAGCTCGACGGCGTTGACGAATTCGATGCCGTCCTCGATGTCGAGCAGACCGTGGACGTCGTCGACCAGTTGGCGCAGCCGCAAGCGGCGGCGCGAGGGCGCCGGCTCCTGGGTGCGGCCATAGGCCAGCACGCCTTCGGAATAGGACACGGCGCGGTCGAGCGCGCGCAGCAGTTTTGGCGCGAAGGCCTGCACGGTCGGGTCCTTGACCAGGCGCAGGCGGTCCGACATCAGCTGCGCCGAAGCCAGGATGTTGCGCATGTCGTGGTTGATCTTGGAGACGGCGAGGCCGAGATCGGCAAGATGCTTCTGCTCCGACAGCATCTTTTGCAGCCGCTCCTGCATCTGCGACAGTTCGCGTTCGGCAACGCCGATCTCATCGGCGCGGGCAGCCGGATGGATGATGCGCCCGGGATCGTCGGGCGCCTCGGAGAAGGATAGCATCGAGCGCGTCATGGTGCGGATCGGGCCGATCATGATCAGGTCGATCGCGGCATAGACCAGCATGGCGGTGAACAGCGAGATCAGCAGCGAGACGAAGGCGACATTGCGCGAATAGCGCAGCATGGCGTTGCGCAAGGAATAGTCGGGCATGATCAGCTCGAATTCCTTGTCGCTTTCGCCGACCGGGCCAAAGACCCTCAGCATACGCTTGCCGCCGAAGAACAGCGTGTCGAGCGCCCCGGTCATGCCCTTGATCATGCCGACATTGGCGATGTCGATATGCTCGTCGACCTGCGGCGGCATTTCGGCCACTACCAGGAGGCGCGAGACGCCGCCGTCCCGCACCGCGATCGCCTTGGCGCCGATCGCCATCAGCACGTCGTTCTGGGCGGCGCGGGAGAGCGAATTGGGCTCGCCCTGCACCAGCACGATTGACACGGCGGCGGCGGTGCTGAGCCTCTCCTTCAGCCAGGCCAGGCGGTAGCTGGCGATCCAGGGCAGGAAAATGAGGACTTCGGCCAGGAGCACGAAGACGATGGTGAGCAACAGCAGCTTGGTCGACAGGCCGCGCGCCAATGGCACCGAACGGCTCGGAGCCGGGCGAGCAGACGCCGGGCTGGCGTCGGCTTTCGCCGGGCCGGTCCCTTCATCCGCGGGGGCAAGTTCGCTCATTAAGGCCTGTCTTCACAAACGCTTGATCGGTTGAGATTAGGCGATTGCGGCTTTTTTGCCAATTTCATCCTTCGTTGGACGATGGTACCAGCAATAAAACCGCATCGAACTGGTCGTTCGCGCCGCGACGAACTGGTGTTCGCGCCGCGACGAACTCATAGTTCGCGCTGGATTGACTCCCAAAACCCTTCTTTCTATAAGCCGCTCACGCTCGGGCCATTCGTCCCGGCGCGGTTTCGATCGCGCCAATACCGGCCCGGCAAAGCTCCTGTTACACAGTGACAGAATCAAGAAGGGCCGCACCCCGCGGTATTAAAACAAATGAAGCGTACCTACCAACCGTCCAAACTCGTCCGCAAGCGCCGGCACGGTTTTCGTGCTCGCATGGCCACCAAGGGTGGTCGCGGCGTCGTCGCAGCTCGCCGCAACCGCGGCCGCAAGCGGCTCAGCGCCTGAACGGAAGACGAGATCGTTGCCCGCAACCGGCAAGCCAGTGGGACCAAACCCCAAGCGGCTTCTGAAACGTGCGGAATTCCTGGCCGTCCGCCGCGGTGAAAAGCGGCGCGGGCGGCTTTTTCTCGTTGAAGTTCTCGACCGCAATGACGGCCTGTCGCCGCGCGTCGGCTTCACCGTCACCAAGAAAGTCGGCAATGCAGTCGTGCGCAACCGCATCAGGCGGCGACTGAAAGAAGCCGTGCGCACCCATGCCGCAAGTGACATGGCGCCCGGCAATGACTATGTCATCGTCGGGCGTGAAGATGTGCTTACCATTCCGTTCGGCCAGTTGAAGGCCGAGCTCTCCCGCCGTCTCAGCGGAACACGATAGGCCAAGGGCTTTCGATGGAAAACAACCGGAACTTCTACATCACCATCGTCTTGTCGGTGCTGATCCTTGGGCTGTGGCAATATTTCTACGTGCTGCCGCGCAGCGAGCGGCAAGCCGAAGCCACGCGCATCGAAGAGCAACGGGCGGCGGAGCAGAAGAAGGCGGCCGAGGCCGCAAATCCCGGCGGCACGACGGCGCCTGCGGCGCCCGGCGCCATCCCGAACGCGCCCGGAACCTATGTCACGACACCGGAAGGCCGCGCGCAGGAAGTGGCCAAGACCGCCCGCGTCAAGATCGATACGCCGAGCCTGTCGGGCTCGATCAACCTGACCGGCGGCCGCCTCGACGACCTCAAGCTCAAGCACTACACCGAGACGGTCGACAAGACCTCGCCGCAGATCCAGCTGCTCAACCCGCAGGCGCTGCCCACCGGTTACTATGCCGAGATCGGCTTTGTCGGCAGCGACACGACCGGCACGGTGCCGGGCCCGGAAACCGTCTGGAGTGTCGACGGCAATGCGACCCTGACGCCGGCGACGCCGGTGACGCTGACCTTCACCAACGACAAGGGCCTGACCTTCAAGCGCACCATTTCGGTCGACAACGACTACATGTTCACCGTTTCCGACGCAGTGCAGAACTCCGGCTCTGCCACTGTCACGCTGTCGAATTACGGCCGCGTCATCCGCTTCGACAAGCCGGCGGTTGCCAGCTCCTATGTGCTGCATGAAGGCCTGATCGGCGTCACCGGCACGGAAGGCCTGCAGGAGCACAAATACGCCGACATCGAGAAGAACAAGCTCTACACGCCGGGCAAGTCGACCGATGGCTGGCTTGGCATCACCGACAAATACTGGGCGGTCACCCTGGTGCCGACCGAGAAGCAGCCGTTCCAGCCGCACTATGCCTATTACGACAATGGCCGCCCGCGCTACCAGTCGGACTTCCTCACCGACCCGATCAGCATTGCCGCCGGTCAGTCGGCGACGGTGGAGACCGAGATTTTTGCCGGCGCCAAGGAAGTCAACAAGATCAACGCCTACGCCCAGGACCGCCAGATCAGGCTGTTCGACCGGTTGATCGATTGGGGATGGTTCATCTGGATCACCAAGCCGATGTTCTACCTGATCGACACGCTCTACAAATTCTTCGGCAATTTCGGCCTGGCCATCCTGGCCACGACGGTCGTCGTCAAGACCATCTTTTTCCCGCTCGCCAACAAATCCTACGCGTCGATGGCGAACATGAAGAAGGTGCAGCCCAAGATGCTCGAGATCCGCGAGAAATACGCGGACGACAAGATGAAGCAGCAACAGGCGATGATGGAGCTGTACAAGACAGAGAAGATCAATCCGCTCGCCGGCTGCTGGCCGGTGGCACTGCAGATCCCGGTGTTCTTCTCGCTCTACAAGGTGCTCTACATCACCATCGAGATGCGGCACGCGCCGTTCTTCGGCTGGATCCAGGATCTGGCCGCGCCGGATCCGACCTCGATCTTCAACCTGTTCGGCCTGCTGCCCTTCGCGCCGCCGGCATTCCTGCCGCATATGGGCGCCTGGGCGGTGGTCATGGGCATCACCATGTTCCTGCAGATGCGCATGAACCCGACGCCGCCGGACCCGACGCAGGCGCAGATCTTCACCTGGATGCCGGTGATCTTCACCTTCATGATGGGCAGCTTCCCGGCCGGCCTCGTCATTTACTGGGCCTGGAACAACACGCTGTCGATCCTGCAGCAGGGCGTGATCATGAAGCGCCAGGGCGCCAAGATCGAGTTGTGGGACAATCTGGCGGCGCTGTTTCGAAAGAAACCATCGCCGGCTGAGTAGCCGGCGCCCATTCCAATCGAAAAACCCCGGCCTGTCCGGGGTTTTTTGTTGGACGAAACGCGCATCACGTTCCCGTGAAGGACGAAACTTGAGCCGCGTGAAGGGCGTGTCTCATCCTGTATCCTCCAGGACGTTCAGGGCGGATCACCCTTCATTGGAAAATTGCTCCGCTGGAGCCGCATCCTCGTGACCTATGTCGCGGGGACATTGGTGCCGGGCAGCCAACATATCATTTAACTATTTGTTTCTATTATATTTTTTGCATTCATTCTTGAAACTATCCCGGGCAATGCCGCGTAACTCTCCCCGACAATCGAATCAACAATTGTCGCAATGGAAGGGTTCTCCAATGACACAGTCCATCCTCAAAGCTCTCTGCATCTCTGCCGTCCTGGCGGCTTCCGGTCTCACCGCCACGACCGTCTACACATTCGCCAATCCCGCCGTCGGCGGCGCCGCCATGTCGACCACGAAGAACATCGTCGAGAACGCCGTCAACTCGCCGATCCACAAGACGCTTGTGGCAGCCGTGAAGGCCGCCGGTCTTGTCGACACGCTGCAGAGCGCCGGTCCGTTCACCGTCTTCGCGCCGACCGATTCCGCCTTCAAGAAGCTGCCGGCCGGCACCGTCGCCACGCTGGTGAAGCCCGAGAACAAGGATAAGCTGACCAAGATCCTGACCGCGCATGTCGTTTCCGGCAAGATCTCGGCCAAGGAGATGATGACCAAGGCCAAGGCGATGGGCGGCAAATATGAAATGAAGACCGTCTCCGGCGACACGCTGACCGCCGAGGTCAAGGGCGGATCGCTCTACATCGTCGACGAATCCGGCGGCGCCGCCAAGGTGACGATCGCCGACGTCAACCAGTCGAACGGCGTCATCCACGTCGTCAACAAGGTGCTCTTGCCGAAGTAACGGCTTCCGGAAAAGGGGATGACGGCAAGTCCGTGACGGCTTTCTCGGCTTGCCATCCCGCCTCGTGACGAGGTGCCATGTGTTGCGCAAGCCGCCTTCGACACGACCGGGGTCCTGCTTGTCCTTCGCAGGGCCCCGGTTTCGTTTTAGCGGGTGAACCGCCCCAGGATCCCTCACGGTTCCGCTCGGGAACCGCCGCTCCACTCCATCGAGCAAGGCTGATAGCGAAGGCTCGCGCGTCGGGCGATTGGTGGTATAGGGCGGATCAGGCTATTTTGAACGACGCCGGCTGCCACTTCTCGACGGACCTCGCCATGGACGGACCCAACCCAGACATCAAGCACCCGA
This sequence comes from Mesorhizobium sp. P2_B5, assembly GCF_056404775.1. Taxonomy (NCBI): domain Bacteria; kingdom Pseudomonadati; phylum Pseudomonadota; class Alphaproteobacteria; order Hyphomicrobiales; family Phyllobacteriaceae; genus Mesorhizobium; species Mesorhizobium sp. P2_B5. Next base: position 956,370 of record NZ_JBFUDJ010000001.1, read on the forward strand.
TCCCGATGCACACCCGGGTCGGCTTCCTGAAGCCGCTGGTCACGGCGCCGAATATCGAGATCGGGGACTTCACCTACTATGACGATCCGGACGGACCGGACAAATTCGCCGAGCGGTGCGTGCTGCATCACTATCCGTTCATCGGCGACAAGCTCATCATCGGCAAGTTCTGCGCCATCGCCGAAGGGGCGCGTTTCATCATGAACGGCGCCAACCATGCGATGTCCGGCTTCTCGACCTATCCGTTCAACATTTTCGGCCATGGCTGGGAGCACGGCTTCGATCCGAAAACGTGGTCTCAGGAAGTGCGCGGCGACACGATGGTCGGCAATGATGTATGGATCGGCATGGATGCGGTGATCATGCCCGGCGTGTCGATCGGCCATGGCGCCATCGTGGCGGCGAAATCGGTGGTGACGCATGACGTGCCGGCCTATGCGATCGTCGCCGGCAATGCGGCAAAGGTGGTGAAGATGCGCTTCGACGACAGGACCGTGCGGCGACTGCTTTCCGTGGCGTGGTGGAATTGGCCGGTGGACAAGATCGGCCGCAACCTCAATGCCATCAGGGGCGCCGATATTTCCAGGCTGGAGGCAGCGGTTTGAACGCGTTGGGCAACATCGGCGTCGAGCTTTTCACCAAGGGGTGGATCTTCATCCGCGGCGTGCCGGCGATGAAATTCCTGCCGCCGGAAGGGCCGCCGGAAATCGCCTTTGCCGGCCGCTCCAATGTCGGCAAGTCGTCGCTGATCAATGCGCTGGTCGGCCATAACGGGCTGGCGCGCACCTCCAACACGCCGGGGCGCACACAGGAGCTCAACTATTTCGTGCCGGGCGGGTTTTCCGGCGAAGGCACCGACCTGCCGCCAATGGCGCTGGTCGACATGCCGGGCTACGGCTATGCCAGCGCGCCGAAGGAAAAGGTCGACGACTGGACCAAGCTGGTCTTCGACTATCTCAAGGGCCGGGTGACGCTGAAGCGGGTCTATGTGCTGATCGATGCCCGCCACGGCATCAAGGCCAAGGACGACGAGGTGCTGTCGCTGCTCGACAAGGCGGCGGTGTCCTACCAGATCGTGCTGACCAAGACCGACAAGATCAAGGCGGCGGGCGTGCCGAGGCTGATCGAGGAGACGCTGCTGAAAATCAAGAAGCGGCCGGCGGCGTTTCCGTTCGTGCTCGCCACATCATCGGAAAAGGGCGAGGGTCTCGAGGAATTACGCGCGGCGATCGTGCTGGCCGCCAATGGCGGCTGAGCGAGCCAGCTAGGCCTTTGCCTTGGCCTTTGCCTCCAGGGCGATCAGCTGGTGGCTTTCTTCCTCGGCAAGCTTTTCGGTGCCGTAGAACTTCAGGAACATGCCGACGCCCGACCGCACGATGTGTTCGATTTCATCCTGGCTCGGCGCCTTGGTGCGGTAGGCGAAGATGCACTGGCGGAACAGGCCGGCCAGGCACAGTTCGGTGAACTGATAGGCGGCAAGGTCGACATCGTCGATCTTGAGCAGGCCGCGATCGACGGCGGCATTGAGGAACTGCGCCACCTTGTCGTGGCCGCGTTTGGGGCCGCGCTCGTAAAACCGGGCGCCCATGTCGGGTATCCTGTCGGACGCGCCGATGACCGTCCGCTGCGCCTGGATGACCTTGGCCGAGGTGATCTTCATCGACAGCACCTTGCCGAACTTCACCAGCGTCTGGCGCAGATCGTCGGCGCGGTCGAGCATGTCATACATGTTCTTGAAGATGGTGCCGCGCTCTTCCTCGATCAGCGCCTCGAACAGCTCTTCCTTGTTGGCGAAGTAGACATAGATCGTGCCCTTCGAGACGCCGGCCTCGCGGGTGATGTCGTTCATCGACGCCGCTTCGAAGCCCTTGTCGATGAACACACGACGCGCGCCCTCGATGATCTGGCTGCGCTTGACCGGATCCTGGCCCGCCGCCGGGCGGCCGCGGCGCGCGCTGTCCAGCACATCGCACGAATCATTTTCGGCGTCGGCTAACGTGTCGGCCATAAAAGTCACACCTCGCAAAATAATTCGAACCGACTGGTTCGATTGCCCTTGATATGGGCCCACTTTAACGCTATGTCAACGTCCACATCGAACCGAACGGTTCAGTATAACACGATTTGCTCATATAGCGACAGTAGCGAGTTATCATGTCCTCGAACACCCCAACCACGACCGCCGAAGTCCGGCCCTTCCCCACCGCCAAGGTCTCGCCGGTCATCGAAGCTCCGGAAGCGCCCCCCAAGCCTGCCGCCGAAGTTCTGGCCGAGACCCCCGCGAAGAAGCGCTCGGCGCGCTCACTGATGTTGCCGATTATCGGGCTTGCGCTGCTGAGTGCCGGCGCCTGGTATGGCTATAACTACTGGACCGACGGCCGGTTCCTGATCTCGACCGACGACGCCTATGTCCAGGCCGACATGTCATTCGTTTCGCCGAAGATTTCCGGCTATGTCGACAAGGTCGAGGTCTCAGAGAACCAGCAAGTCAAGGCCGGCGACCCGCTGCTGACCATCGATGACGGCGACTACAAGATTGCCGTCGCCCAGGCAGAGGCCCAGATCGCCACCCTGACCAAGACGCTCGACCGCATCGATGCGCAGACCAAGGCGGCACAGGCGTCGTTGCAGCAGGCGCAGGCGCAGAAGGTCGCCGACCAGGCAGCCGCCGACAACGCCGCCCGTGCCCAGCAGCGCGCCGCGCAACTGGTCAAGACCCATGTCGGCACGCAGGCGCAGCTCGACGATGCCCAGACCGCGCTCGACCAGGCCAATGCAGCCCTTGTCGGCGCCGACGCGCAGATCGCCGCTGCGCAGGCCAATATCGGCGTGTTCGAGGCGCAGCGCGCCGAATCCGCCAGCACGCTGGCCTCGCTGCAGCTGAGCCGCGACAAGGCAGCGCGTGATCTGTCCTTCACCGTGCTCAAGGCGCCGTATGACGGCGTCGTCGGCAATCGCTCGGTCGAGCAGGGCGACCTCGTCAGCCCTGGCCAGAAGCTCGCCGTCGTGGTGCCGATGGACAAGCTCTATATCGTCGCCAATTTCAAAGAGACGCAGCTGGCCAAGCTGGTGCCCGGCGAGAAAGTGCGGGTCTCGGTCGACGCCACGGACGGCCATGATTTCGAAGGCACGGTGTCGTCGCTGGCACCGGCTTCGGGCGCGGTGTTCTCGTTGCTGCCGCCGGAAAATGCCACCGGCAACTTCACCAAGGTGGTGCAGCGCGTCCCGGTTCGCATCGAGGTGCCGGCCGATGTGCTGAAGGCGGGCAGGCTGCGCGCCGGCCTCAGCGTCGTCGTCGCCGTCGACAGCCGCACGGCTCCGGCCGCGGCGAACTGAGCGGCCGCCGGGAGAGAACGCCATGGCAACCGCAACCATCACTGCTGGAGCCGTGCCGGCACCCGCCATGCCGGCGGTGCCGACCACCATCTCGACGCGCCGCCTCATCGCTTTCCTGGCGATGGTGTTCGGCATGTTCATGGCGATCCTCGACATCCAGATCGTCTCGGCCTCGCTGGCCGAGATACAGGCCGGCCTGAGCGCCAGTTCCGATGAAATCCCGTGGGTGCAGACCGCCTATCTGATCGCCGAAGTGGTGATGATCCCGCTGTCGGGCTTCCTCAGCCGGATGCTGTCGACGCGCGTGCTGTTTGCAGGCGCCGCGGCCGGCTTCACGGCGGCCAGCGCGCTGGCCGCGACCGCCACCAACATCGACCAGATGATCGTCTACCGCGCCATCCAGGGCTTTATCGGCGGCGGCATGATCCCGAGCGTCTTCGCCGCTGCCTTCACCATCTTCCCGCCATCGCGCCGCGCCATGGTGTCGCCGATGATCGGCCTGGTGGCGACGCTAGCGCCGACCATCGGCCCGACCGTCGGCGGCTATATCAGCCATGCCTTGTCGTGGCACTGGCTGTTCCTGATCAATGTCGTGCCGGGTATTCTGGTGACAGCCGCGACCTGGTCGCTGATCGACTTCGACAAGCCCAATCTCGGACTGTTCAGCAAGTTCGACTGGTGGGGCCTTGCCGGCATGGCGGCGTTCCTCGGCTGCATGGAATATGTGCTCGAGGAAGGTCCTAACCATGACTGGCTGCAGGAACAGGCCGTGTTCATCTGCGCCATCATCATGGTTGTCGGTGCGGTGCTGTTCTTCTGGCGCGCCTTCACCGCCGAGGAGCCGATCGTCGATCTCAGGGCCTTCACCAACGTCAATTTTGCTTTCGGCTCGCTGTTCTCCTTCGTCATCGGCATCGGCCTCTACGGCCTGACCTATCTCTACCCGGTGTTCCTCGGGCGCATCCGCGGCTACGACTCGCTGATGATCGGCGAAGCGCTGTTCGTCAGCGGCCTGGCGATGTTCGTCACCGCGCCGATTTCCGGCATCCTGTCGAGCAAGATGGATTTGCGCGTCATGATGATGATCGGGCTACTCGGCTTTGCCGCCGGCACCTGGTGGATGACGCATCTGACGGCAGACTGGGATTTCTATGAGCTGCTCATCCCGCAGATCCTGCGCGGCTGTTCGATGATGCTGTGCATGGTGCCGATCAACAACATCGCGCTCGGCACCTTGCCCCCGGACCGGTTGAAGAATGCGTCGGGCCTGTTCAATCTGACTCGCAACCTCGGCGGCGCCGTCGGCCTTGCCGTCATCAACACCGTGCTGATCGACCGCAGCGCCTTCCACTACGCAAGGCTGGCCGAGCATGTGGAATGGGGCAGTGCTGCGGCCCAGCAGAAGCTGCAGAACATGACGCTCGACTTCCAGCAGACGCCCGGTCTCGACGCCACCAAGGCGGCGATCTCGAAGCTGTCGGGCATGGTCCAGCAGCAGGCGTCGCTGCTGTCGTTCATGGACGTGTTCACCATGCTGACCGCTCTGTTCGCGATCATGGCTGTTTTCACCATGGTCATCTCCAAGCCGGCGCCGCCTGCGGGCGGTGGCGGCGGAGGCCATTGAGCGCGCCGGACCCCCCGCCTGGCGCCCTCATGCATGACCCCGAAAATCACCCCCGATTTTCGGGGTCATGCTTAAGCATCAACCGCTATCGAGATTTCCCGACCTTTATGCCGCGGCAGGCGGTCCGAACCATCTGGTCAGCGCGTCGGCCAGTCCAGCCGATGTCGGGCCACCGACCCAGGCCACATGACCGTCGGGCCGAACCAATACGGCGCCGGGCGCTTCGACCGCGCCCAGCACAGGCAGCTCCCATGCACCATCATATCTAGCGTCGAACGAGCGAACCCGATCCGCCCATGGGCCGATGTCGAAAGCGCGGGGTTTTCCAAAGTTGAGCAACAACGGTCGCGCGTCGTGCAGCAGCGCAAAGACCCTTTGCGGGCCGTCGGCGGTGACGAGGTCGAGATCCGGCATGCGACGTCCCAGCAATTCGTGGCCCTCGCCGAAATCGTAGCGAATATCCAGGCCGGACATCATGCCCGCAAAACGCCTGCGCGGCTCTTCCATGGCGAGAAGATCGGATACCATGTCTCGCAGCGCCTTTATGCGTTCGTCTTCACGGCGCAGCACGACCGCCGCCATGGTGTTTTTCAACACACGCGCGGCAACCGGGTGGCGCTCGGCCTGATAGGTGTCGAGCAGACTTTCCGGCGCTGTTTTCCTGACCACCTGGGCGAGCTTCCAGCCCAGATTGACCGCGTCCTGCACGCCAAGCTGCATGCCCTGTCCGCCGTCCGGCGGATGCACGTGCGCTGCATCTCCGGCCAGCAGCACCCGTCCCTTGCGGTATGACGCTGCCTGCCGGGCCATATCGGTGAAACGGGAAAGCGACGCCGGATTGTGGACGCCATAGTCGGTTCCGAAGACAGCAATGAGCGCTTCGCTCAGATCGCGCAGCGTGGGCGGCGCGACAGCCCCAACCTCGCGTTCGGTCACCATTACCCGCACGGTCTCGTCGTCCAGCCTGCTGAGACCATGAATGCCCGTTGCATCACGGTGGATGCCCCAGTTCGGCTCCTCTGTTACCTCGACCTCGCCAATCAGGTTGCTGGTCGTCGGATCCGAACCCGCGAACTCGATGCCCGATGCCTTGCGCACGAGACTTCTGCCGCCGTCGCACCCGACGAGGTAATCGGCACGAAGCGACCGGCCATCGCTGAGCGCGACGTCGACGCCGCTGTCATCCTGCACGAAAGCCGTCACCTCGCAGCGACGGTAGATCGTGACGCCAAGCTCTTCGACCCAGTCGGTAAGGATGCGCTCTATATGTTTCTGCCACAAGGCGAGCCCGTAGTTGTGGCGGGTGGGAAAGTCGCTGATGTCGAGCGAAACGCCGGCAAAGCCAGCGACCTGGGCAGTCCGCCCTTGCGCCAGAAACCGGTCGGCAATGCCGCGCTGGTCGAATATCTCGATGGTGCGTGCATGCAGGCCGCCGGAGCGCAGCCCGTCGAGCTCTTGTCCGACGCGCCGCTCGACGATGGCCGCATCGATGCCGGCCAAGGAAAGCTCGCCGGCCAGCATCAGTCCGGTCGGCCCGCCTCCGACGATCACCACAGGATGGGAGATTTGCGAGCGGTCGGCATCAGCACGGCCGGTCGATGTGCGCTCGCCTTGGCGAACGCGTTCTTCAGTTGGTTGCATAGGTCCTGGCCCTCTCGTTAAGGGCTGCGGAATCTACGCATAAAAAGCCGCCTGCCAATTCTTGATTTTAAGAGTTTTGGCCCCATTTTCATGGATAGGGGGCGGTCGTTGCGCCGCCTCCCAAATTCCCGACATCACCAGAAGACGCTGGACGGTCAGGCCGTGGCCGGCTTGAAGCTGAGCGCGACACCGTTGATGCAGTGGCGCAAGCCGGTCGGCGCCGGGCCATCATCGAAGACATGGCCGAGATGGCCGCCGCAGCGGCGGCAGTGGACCTCGGTGCGAGTCATGCCGAGCGAACGGTCCTCGGTCTTGCCGACGGCGTTGGCAATCTCTTGCCAGAAGCTCGGCCAGCCGGTGCCGGAATCGAACTTGGTCTCCGAGGGATAGACCGGCAGGTCGCAGCCCGCGCAGGCGAAAATACCCTTGCGGTGCTCGTTGAGCAGCGGGCTGGTGCCGGGATATTCGGTGCCTTCCTTGCGCAGCACGTTGAAGGCTTCGTCGGACAGGATGGCGTGCCACTCGGCATCGGTCTTGGTGACCTCGAAAGTTTCGGCCGCCCTGGCGGTCTGGGTTCCGCCCATGCGCAACGTTGCCGCCGCGCCGGCCACGGCAGCGATGGCGGCGCCGCTCAAAAGCAAATCTCGACGGTTCATGACAGAAATCCTCCTGCGAGTTGTTTTGCCAAATTTGGCCGCCACTGGAAAATCAAAAGCCGGTGACGGTGGCCTCTGCAAACGAACGCTCCACACCGGCTCCGCGCTTGCTGCGGACGGGATGGAGCGCTCGGTCGTTTGCGTGGCCCACGGGGACACGAGCCGCGCAACCTGCAGGGAGCCTTGACAACTGTTCGTCGGCGGCAGGCGCTTTGTTACATCTTCGGCAGCAGGACCTTGTCGATGACGTGGATGACGCCGTTGGACTGCTCGACATCGGCGATCGTCACATTGGCGACATTGCCGTTCTCGTCGGTGACGGTGACCTTTCCGCCATCGGCCTTGAGCGACAGCTCGCAGCCGCCGACCGTCTTGACCTTGTGGGTGCCGCCGTCGGCCTTGGCCATGGCGGCGACATCCGCGCCCATCGCCTTGGCGCCGATGACATGGCAGGTCAGGATCTTGGTGAGCTTGTCCTTGTTTTCGGGCTTGAGCAGCGTCTCGACCGTGCCGGCCGGAAGGGCGGCAAAGGCGTCATTGGTCGGCGCGAAGACGGTGAACGGGCCGGCGCCCTGCAACGTCTCGACCAGGCCGGCAGCCTTGACGGCCGCAACCAACGTCGTGTGGTCCTTCGAATTGACGGCGTTCTCGACGATGTTCTTGTCGGCGAACATGGCGGCGCCGCCAACCATCGGGTTCTCGGCATAGGCAGTGGTGGCGAGCGCGGAGACGGCAATGGTACCGGCGAGCAAAAGGGTGGCGATTCTACGCATATTGTTCGGACTCCTCGGGTTATTGTTCCTCTTTCGGGAACATAAGGAGATACGGAGAAGAACTGCTTGAGTTTCCGCGCGCCGGAAAAATTATTCTTTATTTTGTCGGCGAATTACATTTTCGGGGGACCGAATCATTAATTTTCGCCGCCGGCGGCCAAAACGAAAACAGCGGAAGATATACTTCCGCTGCTCCTCATGACCACGTCATGACCTTGAGGTCTATCAGATGCCCTTCAGATCGCCCGCGGCAACGACCGGTCCGGTCGGTTGTCCGGTCGGCGAACCACCCGTCGGTTCGACGCTGACGGCGAGCACGGCGCCTTGCGCCAGCTTCTGCTGCACGGCCGGTGTAACCGGGATGTGCGTGGTCTGGCCGGCGGGAATGATGCCCATCGAGACCGGCGCATTCTTGCCTTCGATCATCCACAGCTCGAAGTCCTTGCCGGCGGCGCGTTCGCCCGAAACCAGCGACAGGCCGACATCGCGGCGTGCGGCGTCGTAGACGACGAGGTATTTGACATCGCTGCCATCGGCAGCCAGCGACGCGACAAGGCGCTCCTGCGGCACGACGACCGGCGGCCTGACGTAAGGCACGGCGACGTAAAGCACCAGCGCGGCGAGAGCCGCTGCGGTGAGGCCGCGCCAGAAGGCGAGGCTGGCCCACAGGCTGCCGCTCGGCGCCGCGGTGGTCGACGCTGCGGTGGAGGAGAACAGCCGGCGATCGATGGCCGGCTTGATCGTGGCCGGCGGCTCGACTTCCGCATAGGCGGCGGCCATAGGCGAAAGGTGAACCTCCCAGGAATCGACGAGACGAGCGAACCCGGTCTCCGCGTCGATACGTCCGGAGGCTATCTGGCGTTCATCCGCCGGCAGCACACCGAGAACGTATTCGGCTGCGAGCAGGTCGTCGCCTCCGCGTTCCGGTCCATTTTCTTCTGCCAGGGTCATCTTTCCAGACATTCTCTAAGTTTCAACAGGCTGCGGCGCAGCCATGTTCGCATCGTGTTCAGAGGAACCTTGTGACGTTCCGCGAGGTCGGCGTAACTTTCGCCGTTCAAATAAGCACCCCGGACGGCTTGCGCCCGGTCTTGTTCCAACTCTTCGAGGCACTGGTAGATGCGCTCGGATTCGCCGCCCGCAACAACCATAGCCTCAGGCCCCGGACCCGGGTCAGCGACGTCGAGCGCGGCATCGATATCGGCAGCAGGCTTGCGCCGCGATCTGATGCGATCAATCGCATGATTGCGCGCTATGGCTACCAGCCAGGAGATTGGGCTGAGATCAGAAACGGTGAAACGATCGGCCTTGGTCCAGACTTTGACGAAGACTTCCTGCAGCGCTTCTTCCGCATCTCCCCGGTCCTTCAATACACGAAGGCACACGCCGAAAAGTTTCGCGCTGGTCTGCCGGTAGAGCAGGTCAAACGCAGCCCGATCCTTCATCGAAGTCCGGACAATCAGGGTGGAGATGTCCTGCGGCGTCATGCCGACAAGCTAGGCGATTGCGATTTACTTGCAAAGGCGGAATTGGTGTTCTCCACGCAAACGTCGTCCCAGCCGAATGGCGAGTAATTGTCGGTCGATTGCCAAGGAAATCCGCTGTCGTTAGCCTCTCATCAAAAGGGGAAAGCGATGTCGGCCGAACGGACGCTGTGGGAAAACGATGCAACCGGCCTGGCAGAGCTGGTACATAGCGGCGAAATCTCGCCGCAAGACCTTGTCGATGCGGCGATCGCGTGCGCCGAGGCCACCCGCCCCGACATCAACGCCATTGCCGAGCCGCTCTACGATGCGGCGCGGACACGGGCGAAATCCGTCGACCGCACCCTGCCTTTGGCCGGCGTTCCCTTTGCGCTGAAGGACCTCGGCATCGCCATCAAGGGCGTGCCGACGCATACCGGCAGCCGCATTCCGGCTTTCACCGCCGACTTCAATTCGGTGATGACCGAGCGCTATCTCGCTGCCGGGCTCATTCCGGTCGCAACCAGCACCTCGCCCTCCGAATCGGCCGCCTTCGGCATCACCCGCAATCCGTGGAACACGGACCACACCAGCGGCGGCTCGTCCGGGGGTGCGGCAGCACTTGTAGCCGCGGGTGTGGTGCCGGCGGCGCATGCCTCGGATGGCGGCGGCTCGATCCGGGTGCCCGCAGCCTGCTCTGGCTGGCTGACGCGGCGGGCGCCGCTGAAGGTGCCGGGCTAGATCGCGCCGTCTCTGCGATTTCATCATTGTGACAGCAAAGCCGTTTGCGGCCTGCGCCAATTCCCGCTAAGACGCCGCCGTCCTTACCCACATCCAGGGAACCACGCCGATGACGGAGATAACCGCCACCGCCGAAATGCAGGCCGCCCTGCTTTCGCGGGCACTGCCTTATATGCAGCGCTACGAGCACAAGACCGTGGTGGTGAAATATGGCGGCCATGCCATGGGCGATATCGAACTCGGCAAGGCCTTTGCCCGCGACATCGCGCTGTTGAAGCAGTCCGGCGTCAACCCGATCGTCGTCCATGGCGGCGGCCCGCAGATCGGCGCCATGCTGGCCAAGATGGGCATCGAATCGAAGTTCGAGGGCGGCCTGCGCGTTACCGACCAGAAGACCGTCGAGATCGTCGAGATGGTGCTGGCTGGTTCGATCAACAAGGAGATCGTGGCGCTGATCAATGCCGAAGGCGAATGGGCGATCGGCCTGTGCGGCAAGGACGGCAACATGGTGTTCGCCGAAAAGGCGCGCAAGACCATGATCGACCCGGACTCCAACATCGAGCGCGTGCTCGATCTCGGTTTCGTCGGCGAACCGGTCGAGGTCGACCGCACGCTGCTCGACCTTCTGGCGCGCTCCGAAATGATCCCGGTGCTGGCGCCGGTGGCGCCCGGCCGCGACGGCCACACCTACAACATCAATGCCGATACTTTTGCCGGCGCCATTGCCGGCGCCTGCCAGGCGACGCGCCTTCTGTTCCTGACCGACGTGCCCGGCGTGCTCGACAAGAACAAGAAGCTGATCGATGAGCTGACGGTGGCCGAGGCCAAGGCGCTGATCAAGGACGGCACCGTGTCGGGCGGCATGATCCCCAAGGTCGAGACCTGCATCGAGGCGATCGAGCGCGGCGTCGAAGGCGTCGTCATCCTCAACGGCAAGACGCCGCATTCGGTGCTGCTCGAACTGTTCACCGAACACGGCGCCGGCACGCTGATCGTGCCCTGAGCCGCAGCTGGCCGCAGCCCGTCGATCAGGCTGCCAGTTCTGTCAAGCGGGTTGAGGCAGGCGCGCGATGACCTTTATCTCGAAGTCGAAGCCGGCTAACCAATTGACGCCGACCGCAGTCCAGTTGGTGTAGGGCGGCTCACCGAACGCCTTCAGCCGGACGGCGTCGATCGCGCCCCATTGCGCGGCCGGATCGGTGTGGAAGGTGGTGACATCAACGATGTCGTCGAACGTGCAGCCGGCGGCCTTCAGGACGGCTGCGAGATTGTCGAAGGCAAGCTGGACCTGCTTTTCGAAGACCGGTTCCGGCGAGCCGTCCTCGCGGCTGCCGACCTGACCCGAGATGAACAGGAAGTCGCCTGAGCGGATTGCCGCCGAATAGCGGTTGATCTCGTACAGAGCCTGCCGGCCGGCAGGGAAGATAGCGTCACGTTTGGTCATTTTCACTCCATTCAGACGTGGCAGATCGGATCTCCCGACGATCGCGGCCTGCGTTCCATTGTCCGGAGCAGTTTACATACGCCCCGTACGTCTGAGATGGGCACATACGGGGCGTATGTCAATACACATACGCCCCGTATATTTGTGATACAGCTGAACCCAGTCATGCTTCGGGCGAGATCGCCACGCCCGCTTCGGTAGACTTGCGCGGCGGCCGCATGACGACCATCGATTCCTCTTCGGCATCCTGCGGCGCGCCCCAGAATTCGACGAGCGTCGGCCCATCCTTCAGCCGGTGGTCCCGGGCCAAAAAGCCCCAGACCTCGCGGAACCAGACGCGGCGGCCCATTTGCGTATACCAGCGCATCGAATGGCGTTGTTCGGGATCGGGATGGAAGAGAATGCGCGCCAACGCCTTCGGCCGCGACTGCACCGCGACTTCGATCAGCTTGACCGAGACGAACAGCATCCACGGTTTCAGCCGCGTCATCTGCAGCACCTGGTGCTTGTAGTCCCACAGCCGGGCATCCGCCTGGATCACCTTGCGGTCCCGGGCGATGCGAAAGAACGGCGTCCAGCGGTGCGGCGTGACATAGAGCGCCTGGATCTGGTCGGGGTCATAGGCAAGCAGCTGGCGAAAGCCGCGCCACAGGTCGCGCAAGGTCTCGTCCTCGAAACCGGCCACCCATGTCGCCATCGACAAGATGCCGTGCTGACGCAGCAGCCGGATCGCCTCACGATCGGATGAAGTGCTGCCGCCCTTGCGGATCAGCTGCAGCGTCTGCTCGTCGGTGTTTTCCATGCCGAGCAGCCAGCGGATGACGCCGGCCTTGCGGTAGAGATGCAGGATGTCGGCATCGCGCACGATGTCGTCGGCGCGGGTCGAGCCGACGATCAGCACCGGCACGTTCTCGGCGATCATGGCGTCGAGAAAGGCGCGCCACGCTTTCTTCGACACGGTCGGGTTCTCGTCGGCGAGGTTGATCAGTTCGACGCCGTGCTCGCGATGCAGCCAGGCGATCTCCTGTGCAAATTTCTTGGGATCGCGATGTCGCCAGCGGGTCCAGAAACCGCGCTGGCCGCAATAATTGCACAGATGCGGGCAGCCGCGCGAAAACTGCATGACCACGGCGCGCTTGCCGCCCCAATAACTGTAGCGGCGATGGTCGATCAGCTCCCAGCCGACGCGATAGTCGTCGAGAGCGGCGATGGTGGCGGCCGGCTGCGTCGCGAAGGGACGGCCGAGATCGTCGCGATAGGCGATGCCTGCGACTTCGGCCAACGGTCGGCGCTTGTCCAGCGCCTCGATGAGGGCAACGATGGTTGCCTCGCCCTCGCCGCGCACGATGAAGTCGAAAATGTCCGTTGCCGCCAGTATGTCGCGCCAGTGATAGGTCGGGAACACGCCGCCATAAATCACCAGCGTTGCCGGCTCGAGCGCCTTGACCATGCGGGCGATGGCGAACGCGGTGGGATGCGCCGAGGTCGAGCCGGAATGACCGATCAAGATGCCGTCGGGCTGGCCGCTCAGGGCATCGCGCACAAGGGTGTCCAATGGCATCGGCCCGAATTCGGCATCGATCAGCCGCACATCATGGCCGGCGTCGAGCAGCGGCCCGCCAATTGCCAGAAGGCCAAGCGGCGGCAGATGGTCGTCGGGCACGCGGCTGCCGATGGCGGTGTGCGGTGGATTGATCAGCACAATGTTCAAGACGGACCTCTGGCTAAGTCGGTCCGCATGCGGTAGCCGGCGTTTCAGATCGGCAATTGGGCTCCGTTCAGCAGTTTGCGTGCAGCTTTTCCGCAGAAATGGCGATGCCGAACCTTACCGCCTGAGATGAGCGAGCGGCACGTGGCCGGGGCCCTTGATGTTCTGCAGCACCAGCTGCGTGTGGACGTCGCGCACGCCCGAAAGCCGCATCAGCCGGTGCATGACGAAGGCGTTGAGCTCGTCGACCGACGGCACCATGACATGCAGCAGGAAATCGTGGTCGCCGGTCATCGTCCAGCAGGAAGACACTTCGTCCATGCGCTGCACGGCGGCAATGAAGGTTTCTGGCGAACCGTCGCTGTGGCTGACCAGCCGCACCTCGATGAACACCTCGACCATCAGGCCAACGGCGCGGCGGCTGAGCACGGCGGCGAAGCCCTTGATGATGCCGGCCTCCTGCAGCGCCTCGAAGCGGCGCGCGCATGGTGTCGTCGACAGGCCGATCTCCTGCGCCAGTTCGGATACGGGTTTTCTCCCGTCGCGCTGCAGGATGTCGAGCATCTTGATCTCGAAATCGTCAAACTGAGGCATTTTCACTCTCCTTCAGCTTTCGTGTGGTGACTTTTACCTCAAATCCTGTCTCCAAGCCATCATCAAAGCTGAATTGCCTCGCCGACTGCCGCTACATTTGGCGAACAGATTCGAAGTGTCATGATCAGGGGAGAAGAACCATGACGACGATGAGCGTTGCCGAGTATGCCCGTGATTGCGCGGCCCAAGGCCTGCGCGGCGACTATTCGGTGTGCCGTTCCGACTTCACCGTGGCGCAAGGCTATGACTACAGCGCCGAGGAACAGGCGGTGTGGCGCACGCTGTGCGACCGCCAGACCAAACTGACCCAAAAACTGGCGCACCACTCCTATCTCGACGGCGTCGCCACGCTCGGCCTGCTGGACAGGATCCCGGATTTCAGCGCGGTCAGCGAGAAGCTGCGCAAGCTGACCGGCTGGGAAATCGTCGCCGTTCCCGGCCTCATTCCGGCCGCGCCCTTCTTCGACCATCTCGCCAATCGCCGCTTTCCGGTGACCAACTGGCTGCGGACGAAGGAAGAACTCGACTACATCGTCGAACCCGACATGTTCCACGACTTCTTCGGCCATGTGCCCATCCTGACGCAGCCGGTGTTTGCCGATTTCATGCAGATGTACGGCGAGAAGGCCGAGAGCGTGATTGCGCTGGGTGGCGACGAGATGATCACCCGCCTTTATTGGTACACCGCCGAATACGGGCTGATGCAGGAGAAGGGCCAGCCGCTGAAAGCTTTCGGCGCCGGGCTGATGTCGTCCTTCACCGAATTGCAGTTCGCCGTCGACAGCAAGGATGCGCATCACGTGCCCTTCGACCTCGAAACGGTGATGCGCACCGGCTACGAGATCGACAAGTTCCAGCGCGCCTATTTCGTGCTGCCGTCCTTCGACGTGTTGCGCGATGCGTTCCGGACCGCCGATTTCAAGGCGATCGTTGCCCGCCGCAAGGGGCAGCCCGCGCTCGACCCGGCGACGGTCTAGCAAATCCGGAACCGGTGTTTAAGGCGTTGCGCCCGGAAACAAAGACCTGAAGCGCGTCGCGTGAATCCGTTTCAACGCGACGCGCTTCGGGCGCTCGATCCCGCTGGCCTATTGCATGGCGGACGGGTTCATCCACAGGAACTCCCAAACGTTGCCGTCGGGGTCTTCGATGTGGCGGTTGAACATGAAACCGAGATCCTGCGCAGGGTTGGGATCGGCGCGGCCGCCGGCCGCTACGCCCTTCTCGACTATCGCATTGACCTCGTCCTTGCTGTCTGTGGTGAGCGCGATCAGCATCTGGCTGTCACGCTTGGCGTCGCCGATCTGCCGTGCCGTGAACTGGCTGTAATGTCCGTGCGTCAGCAGCATGACCCCAATGGAGTCTGAGAACATGATCGAGCTGGCCTGGTCGTTCGAGAACTGCGGATTGAGCGTGCCCCCGATCGCGAGATAGAACTTGGTCGCTGCCTGCAGATCGCGCACCGGTAGATTGAGGAAGATCATCTTGGTCATCGGTCTAAGCCTTGCCTTCGTTGACAGGTACTAGTCAGTCCAGTACCGTTTTCATGGCTATCACGTGGGAACGGTACCGTCTAGTACCGGTCAAGGGGGCGCGATGAAAATCGACGGTGAGACGAGATCGGCACGCAAGGATCGTGAAATCATCCAGGCGGCCACGGCGGCGTTCATCGCTAAGGGTTATGACGGGACCAGCATGGAAGAAATCGCTACCAGGGCAGGAGCTTCCAAGCAGACCGTCTACAAGCATTTCACCGACAAGGAGACGCTGTTCGGCGAAGTCGTTCTGTCGACCGCTACACAAGCCAACGACATCATCGAGTCCGTGACGACGCTGCTTTCCGAGGCGAAATTCATGGAGGGTGGCCTGCGGCAGCTTGCTCGACGTTTGATAGCGGTTCTCATGGATGAAGAGTTGTTGAAGCTGCGGCGCCTAATTATCGCCAACGCGGATCGAATGCCGCAGCTTGGCCGCAGTTGGTACGAAAAGGGCTTCGAGCGCATGCTTGGCTCAATGGCGTCCTGCTTTCAAAAGCTCACCAGTCGAGGACTGATACAAACCAGTGATCCCCATCTGGCAGCCAGCCATTTTTTTGGAATGCTTCTTTGGATCCCCATGAACGAAGCCATGTTCACGGGAAGCAACCGGCGTTCCAAAGCCGAACTCGAACGACACGCGGATGCCTCGGTGGAGGCGTTTCTTGCCGCCTATGGGATCCAGCCGAAATAGTCTCGTCCCTGCCGACATATGCAGTGCAAACACACAGGCATCCCTATCGCTCGGCGTCCGGTCCCTCGGCCTTCAGTCGCGCCAGCTGGTCGCGCTGCAGGTCGAGTGCGGCGTGGACGAAGCGCGATATGGTGGCGAGTTCCGCGTCGCTGAAGGTGGCGACGACCTTCTCGCCTTCGCGTGCGATGGCGCCGTAGTAGCGCTCCGACAGCTCGCGCGTCGCCTCGGTCGCCTCGATCACCACCTTGCGCCTGTCTTCCAGACTGCGCGTCCGGGTCAAGTAGCCGCGTGCCTCCAGCCGGTCGATCAGCGCGGTCACGGCGGCCGGCGTCAGGCCGGTTGCGATCGCGATGGCGCCGGCCGATTGCGGGCGGCCGTAAAGCAGCCCGATGCAATGGCGTTCGGCCATGTTCAGCCCAAGCCTTGCCCCCACTGCTTCATCATAGGCCTGCGTCGCGTCCTGCCACTGCATGATGGCCAGGCCGATGGCCGTCGTCATGTCGTCACGATTCCGGCTTGACGACTTTATTTCGATCATCTAACTATCAATCCGTCTAACATTTAGACCATTGCATCAATATGCGGCTGCGGCCCGGACATAGCAAGGGGCCAGCCGACCAGGAGTGAAAAATGAGCCTGATTCAACAGCGTGCACCCCTCTCGCACGAGGAAGAGTACAAATATGCCGAGATGGCGATGAAATGGTATGGCTGGGGCTCGCCCATCGGCCTCGGCATACTGCTGGTGGCGCTGGCCGCCGCGGCTGTGCTGGTGCGCATCGCCGTCTACGGCCTCTAGGGCAATTGCAGGAAAAGTGTGTAGCGGTTTTCCGTCCGGAATTGCGTAAATCGCTACAACTCAGCACCATCTTCCCAAAGGCGCGCCAAGGCGGCGCCGGCAGCCGTCACAGGCGCCGGCGCCGCCTGCTTTTTGGAACATTAGACATGATGACTGCGTCACACAGTGATGATCTTGCTGAGATGATCACCCATCCGGCAGGCAAGCGCTGTGATCGTCGTCGTCGGGTTGCATTCGCCCGAGGTGCAGAACACCGAGGAGCCGCCGACATAGAGATTGTCCATGCCGTGCACCTTGCAGTTGGCGTCGACGACGCTCCTGGTCACATCGGTACCCATGCGGGTGCCGCCCATATGGTGGTGGCCGGCCAGTTCCTCATCCGTCGGATAGTCCTGGCCATTGGCAAGCCACTCCATGATGCGGACGCGGCCGAGGTCCTTCTCGATCAACGTCGTGCCGAAGAGTTTGAGCCCCTCCAGAATGGTGCGCCGCTCCAGCGGCGACTTCTTCCAGTGCAGCTCGATGCGCGGCACGCCGGCATGGTCGACATCGGTCTTCGACAGTTCGATCCGGTTCGAAGCCAGCGGCGCCTGTTCCCAGGCGACGTAGAGCTGGGCCGCGCAGCGCAGGTTCTGGCTGAGCTGATACGCCACCCATTCGGCGGCGTCGGGTGCGGTGCAGGCCAAGTCGGCAATCAGGCTCTTGACGCCGGCATAGGGCGTCTCGATCAGGCGGATGCCGAAATTCATGATCTGCAGCCGCTCCATGGCGGCCAGCGTCGGCGAGAAGAAGGCCTCGTTGACGGCGTCGACCTCGAACTCGCTGTAGTCGGCCAGGATGGCATTGCCGCCCTCGAAAGTCGGATGCTCCATCCAGTAGCGGCCAAGCGCCGTGGCGTTCGGCACCACGCCGCCATTCGAGCGCTGGTTCGACCATAGAAGCAGCCGTGAATTCTCCAGCCCGCCGGTGCAGACGATGAAATAATCGGCGCTGAAGGCACCGGCATCCTGGCCGTTCGACCATAGCCTGGCGCCAGTCACCCGCTTGCCGTCGCCGGCAAGTTCGGTGGCATAGGTGTTGAGCACGACGGCGATGGTCTTGCTCTTGTCGAGCTCGTCGGCGAATTTCTCGCCAAAGCGCACGGCCGGGCTCTTGATCAACTGCACCCAGCGTATGTCGTCCGAAATCGGCACATCGGGACGGAAGTCCGGAAGCTTGAGGATATCATGCACCTCACTCAGATAGGGCTCGATGTCGGTGCGGCTGATCGGCCAGCCAGTGTCCGGCGCCCACGCCTTGGGTTCGAAATCTTGGCTGTCGAGCACCCGGCACCAGCCGGCCCAATGGTTCGACGAGCCACCCATGAAGCGCAGCCGGGTGATAGCGAGATCGAAATAGGGATCGCCGACCGTGGTGCCGCGGTAGAAATCCTGCGACTCGTCGCTGAATTCGCGCGCGCCGGCCTCCAGCACCACGACCGGAATACCGGCGGCGCCAAGCTTCCTGGCGATGGTGGTGCCGGCAGGGCCCGAGCCGAGGATACAGACCCTGGGTTTGAAATCCGAGGCGCGATACGCCTCATAACTGTCGAAGATCATGCCAGGTCGCTCCGCTTCAGGATCCAGCCATTGACCTCGACGATCTCGTCGGGATCGGCATGGGGGCGGTCGCTGTCAGGCAGCTTGCGAAACAGCCGTAACGCCGGCATCGCAAGCAGCGCCTGCAGGATGGCGCGGCGCGATACTTTCTTGATGAAGAAACTCATGACACGTCTCTCGATGGGGGCCTCGATCCACGCATGGCGTTCCCTGAACGGCACACGTGCCGGCCAGACAGGCCATTTCCGTGCCAGTCCTAGCCGGTAAACGGCTTACAACCGGGTAAACGGCGTGGTTGCGTGAAAAACGACGTTAGCAAATCCTTAGCAGGCATGGGCGCGAGCCTCAGGCGGCCTCGGAAATGTCCCGGTCGAGGATCGACAAATTGCGGCCACGGTGCTTGGCCTCGTAGAGCCGGAGGTCGGCAGCGCGCATCAGTTCCGAAACATTGGAATCCTCGCCGCAAGTGATGCCGCCAATGCTGACGGTCAGCGGCACAGTCCGCTCGTCGACCGGGCGGAAGCGGATCAGCTCGACTTCGCGGCGGATGCGCTCGGCGACGCGCCTGGCCTCCGCGCTGGTGGCGCCGACCAGGAAGGCGCCGAACTCCTCGCCGCCGATGCGGCCAAGCACGTCGCCGCTGCGCACGCCACGCTCGATGGCGCTGGCGATCAGCAGCAGCGCGTCATCGCCGGTCAGATGGCCGAAGCTGTCGTTGATCGCCTTGAAATGGTCGGCGTCGATGATCAGCAGCGCGCCGCGATCGGATTTACGCCGCGAGCCGTCGAGCGCGGCAAAGAAGCTCTCGCGGTTGAGCATGCCGGTCATGTCGTCGCGGCTCGCCTTCTCCGACAGGCGGCGATGCGCGGCGGCGAGCTGGGCATGCGCGCGGGCAAGGTCGCGATGCGCGCCTTTCAGTCTGTCGCTCTGCCAGAAGGTGCTGGCGCAGGCGATCCAGGCGAGCGCCAGCGGGCACACCGTCGACGTCAGCCAGATGGTGCGACTGACCGGAAAACCCATGGCGGGAACGACAATAAGCGTCAGCAAAAGCGAGATGGCTACCGAGCCGAACGCGACGGCGGCGGACTTTAAAAGTATGCGACTCATCGCTGGCTCCCACTGAACCGTCTCTGTGCCAGCAAGCCCTGAAGGCCACCTTTCGGCGATGGCTAAAATTTGAATGGTGAGCCCATTTTTACAACTCTAGATGCGTATAGGTTGTGGATAAGCCTGACGTCAGAAAGGGGTTCGAACGGCAGATATTTCGTGCCATAAGGACGCAATGACCACGTCGCCCGATCCCGCCCGCTTCGCTCACGTCACCGACTGGGTGTTCGACCTCGACAACACGCTCTATCCGCACCATTCGAATCTGTTTTCACAGATCGACGTCAAGATGACGGCCTATGTCGGAGAACTGCTGACGCTGCCGCGTGACGAGGCCCGCAAGCTGCAGAAGGAACTCTATCTCGAATATGGTACGACGCTGAACGGGTTGATGACGCGCCACGGCATCGACCCCGACGACTTCCTCGAAAAAGTGCACGACATCGACTATTCGTGGCTGGTGCCCGATCCGGTGCTCGGCACCGCCATCCGCCAGCTTCCCGGGCGCAAGTTCATCTTCACCAATGGCGATCGCAGGCATGCCGAGCGGACCGCGCGCCAACTCGGCATCCTTGATCATTTCGACGACATTTTCGACATTGTCGCTGCCGGGCTCAACCCCAAACCGGCGCGCCAGACCTATGAAAAATTTGCCGAACTGCATGCCGTCACCGGCCACAATGCGGTGATGTTCGAGGATCTCGCCCGCAATCTGGAGGTGCCGAAATCGCTTGGGATGACCACAGTGCTGGTGGTGCCGCGCAATTTCGAGCCGACCTTTGCCGAGATCTGGGAACGCGATCCGGCCAATGAGGACGACGTCGATTTCGTCACCGACGACCTTGCCAGTTTCCTGACGGGAATAGTCGCGGGGAGTGAGGCAGTAGGGCAGTAGGGGAATAGGGCGGCGGTTGCACTCACCGCATCCAGATCAAATTCCCCTACTGCCTTACTGCCCTACTCCCTTACTCCCCTAACTTGTAGAAGCGGCTGATAATCCCCCACGCCTCGTCCGCGGTGTCGACGAAGTCGATGATGTCCTGGTCGCCGGGCGTGATGGTGCCCTGTTCGGCCAGGAAATCGAGATTGATGGCGCGTTTCCAGAACGCCTTGCCGAACAGGATCACTGGCACGCGCTCCATGCGGCCCGTCTGGATCAGTGTCAGCGTCTCGAAGAACTCGTCCATGGTGCCGAAGCCGCCCGGAAACACAGCAACAGCCTTGGCGCGCATGACGAAATGCATCTTGCGGATGGCGAAATAGTGGAAGTTGAAGCACAGCTCCGGCGTCACATAGGCATTCGGCGCCTGCTCGTGCGGCAGCACGATGTTGAGGCCGATCGACGGCGCGCCTACATCGTCGGCGCCGCGATTGCCAGCCTCCATGACGCCAGGCCCACCACCGGTGACGACGACGAATTCGCGATAATAGGACGTGGCTGACTGCTTCGCGCAGAGTCGGGCGAATTTGCGCGCCTCCTGGTAGTATTTGCTGTTTTCCTCGAGGTTCTTCTTCTGCGTCTCGTTCTTGGCCGCCCAGGCCTCGCCGCCAGGTTCGGGAATGCGCGCGCCGCCGAACAGGATCACCGTCGAGCGGATGCCGCGTTCGGCCAGAATCATTTCGGGCTTCAGGAGTTCCAGCTGCAACCGCACCGCGCGCAATTCGCGACGCGTCATGAAGTCGGGATCGTTCCAGGCCAGACGATAGGTGTCGGCGCGCGTCTGCGGCGTATCGGGCACGCTTTTCGAGCGCTCCAGATCCTCGTCCGAATGCGGCAGCGGCGTCCATCCCGCCTTTTCCATAGGAGTCATATGCTTTACCCGTCCCAACAGTTCACTTGCGCCGTCCCGTGGCGCACGCGCGATTGACCCCCAATACGCCTTAACATAAGCAGGTTCCGCAAAAGTGTTCGGCGGTTTTGCGACAAGAACCTGCTACATGCAAAGACCCAGGCAGGCAAAGCCTGCCAAGGGGTCCGCGCGATTTTCAAAACAGGTTAAGGCGATGGCCTTAACAGCGTGGTAACGGAGCGAATTCATGTCGAAGCCTGATCTGGCAAGCCTCGAAAAGACCATCGAGAAGGCCTTCGAGGAGCGCGACACGATTTCTCCCGCGACCCGCGGCGAAACGCGCGACGCCATCCAGTCTTCACTCGACCTGCTCGACCGCGGCACCGTGCGCGTCGCCGAGCGCCAGGCCGACGGCAAGTGGCATGTCAACCAGTGGCTGAAGAAGGCGGTGCTGCTCTCCTTCCGGCTCTATCCCATGGAGATCATCAAGGGTGGCCCGGGCCATGCCGTATGGTGGGACAAGGTGGCGTCGAAGTTCGACGGCTGGAGCGCGGTCGATTTCGAGAAGGCCGGTTTCCGCGCCGTGCCGTCGTCGATCGTGCGCCGTTCGGCCTATGTCGCGCCGGGCGCGGTGCTGATGCCGTCCTTCGTCAATGTCGGCGCCTATGTCGACAGCGGCACCATGGTCGACACCTGGGCCTCGGTCGGCTCCTGCGCCCAGATCGGCAAGAACGTGCACCTGTCGGGCGGCGTCGGCATTGGCGGCGTGCTGGAGCCTATGCAGGCCGGCCCGACCATCATCGAGGACAATTGCTTCATCGGCGCGCGCTCGGAAGTGGTCGAGGGCTGCATCGTGCGCGAAGGCTCGGTGCTCGGCATGGGCGTGTTCATCGGCCAGTCGACCAAGATCGTCGACCGCGCCACGGGCGAGGTCTTTTACGGCGAAGTGCCGCCGAATTCCGTCGTCGTCGCCGGCTCGATGCCGGGTAAGGCTTTTCCGAACAACGAGCCAGGCCCTGGCCTCTACTGCGCCGTCATCGTCAAGCGCGTCGACGCCAAGACCCGTTCCAAGACCTCGATCAACGAATTGCTGCGCGATTGATCTTTTTTGCAAACGGACGCACCTTCCGCCGGCGCGACATTCCGTCGCGCTGATTCCGCATGGAGGGGTGACATGGACTGGAAGTATCTTCTGACGAGCTATGAAGGCCGTATCAACCGCGCCAAATTCTGGGCTTGCGTTGGTGTGATATTCGTTGGCGCCATCATCGCCATCATCATCGACAACATCATCGGCACCACGTTCAACAACATGCCCTATGGTTTCGTCTACCTGATCTATGTGATCGCCACGCTCTATCTGGTCTTCGCCGTCTACGCCAAACGCTGGCATGACCGCAACAAGTCGGGCTGGTGGACACTTATCGCGCTGGTGCCTTTCATCGGAGCGATCTGGCTTATCGTCGAGCTGGGCATCCTCGAAGGCAACAGGGGCGCCAATCAATACGGACCGGATCCGCTTGCCTGAAAAAATAGACCTCATTTGGCTTTTCTTCAAAACCTCAGGCCGCGTCAGCCCCGGTGCGTATGCGCTGGCCGGCCTGCTTTTGCTGCTTGCCCAGTTTTT
This sequence comes from Mesorhizobium sp. P2_B5, assembly GCF_056404775.1. Taxonomy (NCBI): domain Bacteria; kingdom Pseudomonadati; phylum Pseudomonadota; class Alphaproteobacteria; order Hyphomicrobiales; family Phyllobacteriaceae; genus Mesorhizobium; species Mesorhizobium sp. P2_B5. The sequence goes on from NZ_JBFUDJ010000001.1 coordinate 979,496, forward strand.
CCCGCTTTACCAGTTTGCCAGACTGGAGCCCGGCACTGCAAATAGCCAAGTGTGGGCCACTGTGTTCTGGACCGTTGTGCTGATTTCGACCTGGTCGAGCTTCGCGGTTACGGCAAAACGTTTCCATGATTTCGGCAAGCCGACTTACTACGCGTTGATCTCTCTCATCATCGGCCCGATTCTTCTTCTCATTCTTGCCTGCTTCAGAAGTGATCCCGGGCCTAATCGCTACGGCCGGCACACCAATTCTCCCGCACAAGCCTGAGGGCCGACCGGATATCTCGCCATGCGCTACCGCACGCTTGATCCGAAACTGATCATCGACACCGCCGAGCGGCTGGAAGGGCGCGTCGCCGAGCGTTTTCCCGAGGCGGGCCTGCGCGGCGTCGCCGCGGAACTGGTGTCGCTGTCGCGCGACCTGGCCAAGGCGGCGCAGGCGCTCGAGGCGCCGATCTGGTGGCTGCGCGGCGCCATCGTCGCCGCCGTCGTCGCCGGCGCGCTGATCTTCCTGTTCGTCGGCACCATCCTGCCGCTGATCCATATCTCGCAGGCCGACGACGCGGTGCAGTCGGTGCAAGGCATCGAAGCCACGATCAACATGATCATCCTTGCCGTGCTCGGCCTGCTGGCGCTGATCCGCACCGAGGAGCGCATCAAGCGCAAGCGGGTGTTTCGCCAGCTGCACGGGCTGAGGTCGCTGATCCATGTCATCGACATGCACCAGCTGACCAAGGATCCGGCCGCATTGTCTGCCAACTTCAGGCCGACCGCGCATTCGCCGGCGCGTATCACCAATGCCGCCGACCTGGCGCGTTACCTCGATTATTGCTCGGAAATGCTGTCGATCACCGGCAAGATCGCAGCGCTGTTCGCGCAGTCGGTCAATGACGATGTGGTCATCGACGGCGTCAACGACGTCGAGAACCTGGCATCCAACCTGTCGCGCAAGATCTGGCAGAAGATCACGCTGATCGAGGACCATCCGGCGTTGCAGCCGCTGCCGGCGCCGGGCCCGGCGAGCAAGGCGCCGGCTCCGAGGCGCGCGCCAAAGCTGTGACGCAGCGGTGCCGGCGTGCCTACTCCCGGCCCATGTGCGGGCCAAGGCCTGACGCTCGCGGCGAGCAGCCTATCCCGTGACGGCTTCCGGCGTCAGCCCGGGTGACCCGCGCTTTTCCCGCTCGGCCTGCCGCACCAGCGCGGTGACCCGCTTCAGCAAAGGCGCCGGCGTGCCGGCCTTTTCGGCGAGGCTCAGGACCGTTCCCTGCAGGTCGCCGATCTCGGTTGGCCGGCCGCGCTGGAGATCGTCCCACATCGACGAGCGCGCCTGCGGGTCGATGGCGAGCATGCGCCGCGCCACCAGCCGGAACAGCCAGTCCGGCAGCCGGAGCAGTTTCGGCAGCAGGCCGGGACGCAGGCCGCCGATCCGCGCCGGCGCAATGCCCGAGGCCTTCATCGCCGCCATCGTCGATCTGACCGGCCAGGATCAGCCGCCAGCGGCGGTCGGCGAGCTCGCTCGCCAGCGGCAGGCCGGACAGCGCGACGAGCGCATTGTTGAGGTTGATCAGCAACTTGCCCCACTGCACTGCCTTGATGTCGGCATGGGTTTCTACGGCAAGGCCTTCGACATCGAGAAGGCCGGCAAGGCCGGCCGTGCCCTCTTCGATCATCACCTTGCCCTCGCTGGCGCGATGCACGTGAAGCGGCACGTCGCCTTCGGCCGACTGGACGACATTGAACGGCACCATGCCGGCCAGCACCGGTCGAGAGCCCAGCCCGGCGCGCAACCGGTCGGCATTGCCGACACCATTCTGCAGGCTGACCACCACGACATCACTGCTCGCGTGTGCGGCAATGAGCGCCGCCATCTCTTCAGTGGCGCCGTTCTTGACCGTTACCAGCACCACGTCGGCATTGGCCAGGGCGGCGGCGGGTTCGGCAGTGACGGACACTGGCTTGATGGATCGGTCGCGGCCGTCGAGGTCGGTGACACGCAGCCCACCGCCCAGCAAGGCCTCCGCGATGCGCGGCCGCGCCAGAAACACCACCTTGCGTCCGGCCAGCGCCAGGCAGCCGCCGACATAGCAGCCGATGCTGCCGGCGCCGGCAATGACGATGGTCTTTTCGGCATTGGCCATGCGACAATCCCGTGTTGGCCCTGCACTATACGACATGAAAACCATAATGTCGGCGGCAGGACCGGTCATCATCTCTGGCCGTGACAGGCCTTTCGCTTTCGATTATCGCTTTGCCGATGAAACTGCCGACCGATCCCGCCGCCAACCTCGCGACCCTCATACGCTGCGCTTCCGTAACACCCGCCGAGGGCGGTGCGCTGGCAGCGCTGGAAGGCATGCTGAAGCCGCTCGGCTTTTCCGTCGAACGCCCGGTGTTTTCCGAAGACGGCACGCCCGACATCGAGAACCTTTATGCGCGCCGCTCCGGCAATGGGCCGCATCTGATGTTTGCCGGCCATACCGACGTGGTGCCGGTGGGCGATGAGGCATCGTGGACGCATCCGCCCTTCGCCGCCGAGATCGCCAAGGGCGAGATGTACGGCCGCGGCGCCGTCGATATGAAGGGCGGCATCGCCTGTTTCATCGCCGCGGTGGCGCGCCATGTCGAGAACAAGGGTGGCCCGAAAGGCTCGGTCTCGCTGCTGATCACCGGTGATGAAGAAGGCCCGGCCATCAACGGCACGACAAAACTGCTCGACTGGGCGGCGGCCAAGGGCGAGAAATGGGATGCCTCGATCGTCGGCGAGCCGACCAATCCGGACGCGCTCGGCGACATGATCAAGATCGGCCGGCGTGGCTCGATGTCGGGCAGCGTCACCGTCAACGGCCGCCAGGGCCATGTCGCCTATCCCTTGCTTGCCGACAATCCGGTGCGCGGCCTGATGAGCCTGGTCGAGGCCTTGCTCCACCCCGTCTTCGACAAGGGCACTAGGGATTTCCAGCCGACCAACCTGGAAGTGACCTCGATCGATGTCGGCAATCCGGCGACCAATGTCATCCCGGCCAAGGCGACAGCCACCTTCAACATCCGCTTTAACGACAGCTGGACGGTCGAGACGGTGCAGGCCGAGATCCACAACCGCCTCGACCAGGCTGCCAAGCGCAAGAAATACCGGACCGGCAAGAAGACGCACGTCGACTATGAGCTTGTCTGGCGCGACCGGCCGAGCCATGTCTTCCTGACACGCGACGACAAGCTGATCGACACGCTGCGTGGCTCGATCAAGGCGGCGGTCGGCAAGGAACCGGCGCTCTCCACCTCCGGCGGCACTTCGGACGCCCGTTTCATCAAGGATTATTGCCCGGTGGTCGAGTTCGGGCTGGTCGGCAAAACCATGCATATGGTCGATGAACGCGTCGCATTGGCCGACCTCGAAACGCTGACCCAGATCTACCAGCGCTTCATAGAAGACTGGTTCGAGCAAGGCTGATCATGCTTTCGGTTGACGAGACCTCTTCATCGCTTACCGGCGCCTGGCGGCTGATGCTCGGCAAGGCCGACGGCTTGCGGCTGCTCGACCTGTCGGCGGACGGCTTCTGGAATTCCTTCTTTGCCATCGTCGTCGCCGCGCCGGCGATGATCGTCGGCTGGGTCGGCACGGCCAACGAGATCGGCGACCCCAATGCGTTCGCCGGGCGGCTGGGCATGTTGATCCGGCTGGCAACCGTCGACCTCGGCTCGTGGCTGTTGCCGCTGGTCGCGCTTGCCCTGGTCGCGTCGCGCGCCGGCATCGGCGACCGCTTCGTCCACTACGTCGTCGCCAGCAACTGGGCGTCGGCAATCACCGCCTGGATGCTGCTGCCATCGGCGTTGATCAGGCTCTTCCTGCCGTCCGGCAACCCATTCGCCGAATTGGTGTGGCTGGCTTTGGTGGTGCTGTCGCTGGTGCTCACCTGGCGGATGACCAACGCCGCGATCGGCAAGGGCGCGGCTGTCGGCACCGCCGTTTTCACAGGCATGTTGGTGGTGTCTCTGGCCGTCTTGTTCGGCTTGGTGGCGCTGCTCGGCATCACTGTACCGACGGCCGCCCCGGCCTAGGATTTTTCCGGATAGTCGACGCCGATGAGAAAAAGCCCGTCGGGCGGTGCCACCTGGCCGCAGGCGGCGCGGTCCTGCGCATCGAGCGCGGCCTTGAGATCGGCAGCCGTCCAGCCGCCGTCGCCGACGCGTTTCAGCGAGCCGACCATGGAGCGCACCTGATTGTGCAGGAACGAGCGCGCCGAGGCCCTGACCTCGATCAGGTCGCCCTGGCGGCTCACATCGAGCCGCTCCAGCGTCCGCACCGGACTGTTGGCCTGGCATTGCGTCGAGCGGAAGGTGGTAAAGTCATGTCGGCCGAGCAGGACTTTCGCCGCTTCGTGCATGGCGTCCGCATCGAGCCGCTTCGGCACCCACCAGACCTTGCCCTTTTCCATCGCAGCCGGCGCGCGCCGGTTGAGGATGCGGTAGAGATAGTGCCGTCCGGTGGCCGAGAAACGGGCGTCGAAATCGTCGGGGACAACCCTCGCCTGCAGGATGGCGACGTGCGCGCCGGCCGCCTGCAGATGCGCGTTAATGGCGTCGCGCACCTTGTCGTTGGGCCACGCCTTGGCGAGGTCGACATGCGCTACCTGGGCGGTCGCGTGGACGCCGGCGTCGGTGCGGCCGGCGGCGCGCAACCGCACCGCCTCGCCGCTGAATTTCTCGATCGCCTGCTCTATCGCCTGCTGCACCGAAGGCTGATCCGCCTGGTGTTGCCAGCCGGCGAAGAGGCTGCCGTCATATTCGATATCGAGACGAAAACGCGGCATAAGCGATCTGCACCCGCCGCTCAGGCGGCGAGTGCGGTAAAGGCCTGGGCGTAGACCAGTTTGCCTTTTTCGGGTGCGTCACCCCAGGCCAGCGCCTGCAGCGCCTCGCCCTGGTATTCGCTCTCGAACTTTTCGGCGCGCGCATGGTTGTAGCCGAAGCGGCCGTAATAGGCCGGATCGCCCAAGACAACGGCGAGCACTTCGCCGGCGTCCTTGAGGCGGATATGCGCCTCGCGGATCAGCGCACCGCCAATGCCCGAGCCGTGGAACGAAGGTTCCACCGCCAACGGCGCCAGCGCCACCGCCGGGAAACTCTTGCCGCCATTCTGCACATACAGCCTGGAGAACAGGATGTGGCCGACCACCTGGCCGTCTTCTTCCGCCACAAGCTCGACAACGGCGTCGCCGCCGGTGACCAACGCGTCGACCAGACCGGCCTCCGCCTGCTGGCCGAATGCGTGTTCCTCGACGAGGCGGATAGCCTCGCGGTCCCGCGGCGTTGCCGCGCGTATCGACATCATGCTCATGTGAATTTCATTCCTTTTTCGATCTTGGCCCCGCGCAGAAACTCCTGCGCGGCGGCGGGCCTTCCGCCCGCCCGTTGAACTTCGACCAGCCTGACCGCGCCTGTTCCGCAGGCGACCGTCAGCCGGTCATCGAGAATTCCTCCCGACTCGCCCATGCCTTCCGAAAGCGTGCCTTCAGAAAGCGTCGAGCGAAGGAGTTTCAGCCGTTCTGTGCGGCCGCCAATGTCGGCCTCGCACCAGGCGCCAGGGAACGGCGACAGGCCGCGAATGTGATTGTGGACCTCGGCAGCCGGCCGCGTCCAGTCAATACGCGTCTCCGATTTATCGATTTTCCTGGCGTAGGTCACCCCGTCAGTCGCCTGCAAGGTCGATGCCAGCGTATTTGTCTCCAATCGGGACAGCGCTTCCACCATCAGGGTAGCGCCAATGCTCATCAAGCGATCGTGCAGATCGCCGGCCGTCATATCGGGGTCGATGGCACATTTTTCAACCAGTGCCACCGGGCCGGTGTCCAGGCCCTCTTCCATATGCATCACCATCATGCCGGTCTCGGTGTCGCCGGCCATGATGGCGCGCTGGATGGGAGCTGCACCACGCCAGCGCGGCAAAAGCGAGGCGTGGCCGTTGATACAGCCGAGCCGCGGAGCCTCCAGAATGGCCTTCGGCAACAGCAAACCATAAGCGACAACGACCGCGATATCGGCCTGCAACGCGCGGAAAGCGGCCTGCTCGGTCTCGCTTTTCAGCGACATCGGCGTGCGTACCGCGATATCAAGCCGCTCGGCCTCGCGCTGCACCGGCGACGGCGTCAGTTCCAGCCCACGGCGGCCTGCGGCGCGCGGAGGCTGGGTGTAGACGGCTGCTATCTCGTGTCCGGCCTCGGCGATCGCGCGCAGCACCGGCACCGAAAACTCCGGCGTGCCCATGAAGATGACGCGAAGCGGCATCTTTTCCTATCCCACCAGCTTGCCCGGCGCCTTGTCCTTGGCGAGCTTCTTGAACTTCTTGACCACCATATCGCGCTTCAGTTTCGAGATGTGGTCGATGAACAGCACGCCGTTGAGGTGGTCGATCTCGTGCTGCAGGCAGGTCGCCATCAGGCCTTCGGCCTCGATCTCCTGCAGCTTGCCGTCGCGGTCGAGATATTTCACCCGCACCGAAGCCGGCCGTTCGACCTCGGCATAATAGTCCGGGATCGACAGGCAGCCTTCCTCGTAGACCGAGCGCGCGTCGGCGCTTGCGAGGATTTCGGGATTGATGAAGACATGCGGCGCCGGCGTCTCGTCTTCCTTGGCGAGGTCGATGACCAGCATGCGCAGCGGCTCGCCGATCTGGATCGCGGCCAGGCCGATCCCCGGCGCGTCATACATGGTCTCCAGCATGTCGTCGGCCAGTTTGCGCAAAGGCGCATCGACGCGTTCGACGGGTTTGGAAACCTGGCGCAGGATGGGATCGGGAAGGATGATGAGCGGCTTGATCGACATGGCGTCTCACCTAAGACGTCATGCGAAAAGCGTCAACCGGGGCGGTTTGCGCCCGTTCACGTTTTGATCTGTGCCAGACCGGCGAATCGGCTATGCTGGCGACATGAACGACCTTAACTCCATCCTTTCCGAACCCGTTGCCCGGCTTGGCGCCACGACGATCACGCTCGGCCATGCGCTGGCCTTCGGCGCGATCGTGTTCCTCGGCCTGTTCCTGGCGCTGGTGGTTGCCCTATGGCGGTCGGCCAGGGCGCGCACCATCGCCGCCGCGGAAGCCGCCGACCACGCCCGCGACGCCGAGGCGCGGATGGCCGGCATTTTGCAAAGCCAGGCCGAGATGCAGGGCCGCATAGGCGCCATCGCCGATGTGTTCGGCGCAAGGCAGGCCGAACTCAACCAGTCGATCGGCCAGCGCCTCGACGCCATGACCGGCCGCCTCGGCCAGACCATGACCGAACAGACCAAATCGACGCATGACAGCCTGGCGAAATTGCAGGAACGGCTGGCGGTCATCGACACCGCGCAAGGCAACATCCAGTCGCTGGCCGGCCAGGTCGTGCAGTTGCAGGCGATCCTGTCCAACAAGCAAACGCGCGGCGCCTTCGGCCAGTCGCGCATGGAGGCGATCGTCGCCGACGGACTGCCGATGGGCGCCTATGAATTCCAGGCGACGCTGTCGAATGGCAGCCGTCCGGACTGCCTGATCAGGATGCCGAACGGCGCGCCGCAGCTGGCCATCGACGCCAAGTTTCCGCTGGAAGCCTGGAACGCCATCCGCGCCGCCGACGGCGCTGACCTGCAGAAGGTCGCCGCCCAGGCTTTCCGCCGTGACATCGAGACCCATGTCCGCGATATCTCGGAGAAATATCTGATCCAGGGCGAGACGCAGGACACCGCCTTCATGTTCGTGCCGTCGGAATCGGTGTTCGCCGAAATCCACGAGAATTTCGACGCCGTCATCCAGAAGGCGCACCGCGCCCGGGTCATCATCGTCTCGCCGTCGCTGCTGATGCTGTCGATCCAGGTCATCCAGGCGATCCTCAAGGATGCCCGCATGCGCGAGCAGGCGCATCTGATCCAGGGCGAGGTCATCCGGCTGATGGAAGATGTTCAGCGCGTCGACGAGCGGGTGCGCCGGCTGCAGACGCATTTCACCCAGTCGGCCAAGGATATCGACGACATACTGGTGTCGACGTCGAAGGTGACCAAACGCGGCCAGAAGATCGAGGCGCTGGAGTTTGGCGAAAGCGACGCTGAAGTGCGCGGCGGCGGGCCCGCCAAGGCCGAACCCGGGGTGCGGGTGGCGGATTCCAAGACAGGCCAGCTCAGGCTCCGTGTCGTCGAAGGCGACGACTAGTCTAGAGTCTGCTCTAGACCGTAGCCACGATTACGTGTGCCTGAATTTTGGCCGCAACCTCGCCGCTGCCATGTCTGGCTGCAATCACGGCTGCGGCATGGTCGGTTGCGGCTTGCAGTTTTCCTGCATCCCTGGCCTCGATCTCGGTGCGAAGAACCGTCCCCTGGCAATAGGCAACCGCCGGAAGCCGCGGCGACGATGCACGGCTTTGTTCGGCCCTCGTCTCGATCGCCACACGGGAGAAGCCTGCACTTTCCAGCTCGCTGCGGATCAGGGCCGTGTCATGGTAGCCGTGCGGCGTGCGGGCGAGAAAGCGCGGCGGATCGTCCGGAAAGATCTCGGCAAGAGCGTTCGTCACATCATTGGCAAACACATTCTCCTCGATGCGATCCCACACGTTGAACAGGAAATGGCCTCCGGGCTTCAGGACCCGCTTTGCTTCGCGATAGCCGGCGGTGCGGTCGGGAAAGAACATCGCGCCGAACTGGCAGCAAACGAGATCGAAGGTCGCATTTTCAAACGGCAGCGCCAGAGCATCCGCCTGGCGCCATTGGATGCGACTGTCGGGAGCTTGCCGCGAGGCAGCAAAGTCGAGCATCGGCTGGTTGAGATCGGTCACGACATAGCTTGCGCCAGGAGACAGTTTTGGCGCCAATGCGCGGGTGACGACCCCGGTCCCTGCGGCGACTTCCAGGACAGCGCCGGGCGACAAGGACGCTGCCCGCCGTGCCATATCGGCGGCGAACGGCTCGAAAATCAACGGCACCATATAGCGGTCGTAGTTTTCCGGAATCGAGCCGGCAAAAATCTTGTCTGTTTCCAGCATCGCTTTCACCCGCCATCCGTTTGATGGTGAGCCTAGCACATCATCGTCTGGTTTGGGGCGCGTTTAACCGGGAGGCAGGTGCTACTGCGCCTCCACGATGCTGATGCCCTCGAATTCCGGAAGCCAGTGCAGGGCCGACCGGTGCCATTTCTGTTGGGTCGGAACCAGATCCTCGCGTTGCCGCGCGGTTCCCGCCCTGATCCCATAGACCTTCGGGCCGTCGCCAACCGACGTCGCGTAAAGATGCGAACCGCAGTCGGCGCAAAAGGCCTGGGCGCGCTTGGCGCCGCTCGATCCTGTCTTGATATAGACCTTCGGCGTGCCCTTGGTGATCCGGTAGTGATCCTCAGACGCGGGAACGGTGACACGAAAGGCCGTGCCGGTCAGTTGCTGGCAGTCGGTGCAATGACAGATCGAGGTCTTTTCCGGGTCGACCTCTGCCTCGTAGGTGATGGCGCCGCAATGGCACCCGCCGTCGATTTTCATGGTTGCTCCTCCGAAATCCGTCGAGTGATCTTAGCGGGACCAGGTGACCGCGCCAACGGTGGACTTCTGGTCCAGGATTAGTCCGATGCCGCCTCGACCTGTTTGCGCCTGTGTTCCCAGGTTCCCGTCGTCTGCGGCTTGACGAACAGCCTGGTGATCTCCGGCATCTCCTTCTTCAGCCGCGCCTCCAGGCGCTCGACGCAGGCTTCGATCTCGGGCGCCGTCAGATGGTCCTCGAATTCGATGCTGAGGCCGGCGACGATCTCTTGCGGGCCGAGATGGACGGTGAGAACGCCGTTGGCCCGTTGCACCGCCGGATCCTGCTGGACAAACGCCAGCACCTTGGCTTGCACCTCGGGCGAGGCCGGCTCGCCCATGAGCAGGCCCTTGCTTTCCCGCGCCAGAAAGATGGCGGTGGCGCCGAGGATCACCGCGATGCCGATCGAGGCGGCGCCGTCGAGCTCAGGCATTTCCAGCAGCTCCGCTGCCAGGATGCCGGCGAAGGCAACGACCAAGCCAAGGAGCGCGGCGCTGTCCTCGAACAGGATCGTGTAGACACTCGGATCCTTGCTCGACTGCACGGCTTGCAGCCAGCCTTGCTTGCCCTTTTGCTGGCGGAACTCCTTCAGCGCCACATACCAGGAGCTGCCCTCGAATAGCATCGAGAGGCCGAGCACGATGTAATTGATTTTGGGATTGGCGACCGGCTCGGGCGCCATGATGTGGATGACCCCCTCGTAGAACGACACCCCGGCGCCGAGCGCAAAAACCAGCAGAGCGACAATAAAGCTCCAGAAATACAGCTCGCGGGCATGGCCGAGCGGATGCGTTCGGTCCGGCGGGCGGGCGGCGCGGTGTATGCCGTAGAGCAGCAGGCCGCCATTGCCGGTATCGACCAGCGAGTGCACGCCTTCCGACAGCATGGCCGAGCTGCCGGTGAAGGAGGCGGCGACGAACTTGGTCAGTGCAATGGCGAGATTGCCGGCAAGTGCCGCGTAGATGACCGTCTTCGACCCGCCATGCGCTGCCATCCTGTCCCTCCAAGGCACCCAATGTAACGGCCCTGCGACCGACGCTCCACGGGCATCACAACGCGCCAGAAGCCCGGTCGTTCAGGCCCTTGAAGGCTGGCTGGAGAAAAATACGCCGCTATTCGATGATTTCGTCCGTCCAGACCTTGAAGCTGGCCAGCGTGCCCGGCCCGAAAATATGGGTCAGCGGCACGTCGGCGGCGTCGCGGCCGGAAGCGATCAGGATGCGGCCGATGCGCGGGGAATTGTTGCGCGGATCGAAGACATGCCAGCGACCGCCGAGATAGACCTCCATCCATGCGGCGAAATCCATGCTCGCCCAGGGTTTGGGCAGGCCGATGTCGCTGATGTAGCCGGTGCAGTAGCGCGTCGGGATGTTGAGCGCACGGCAGAAGGTGACGGCGAGGTGGGCAAAGTCGCGGCAGACGCCGCTTTGCTCGCGATAGGCTTCGGCCGCGGTGCGCGTAGGCCGCGCATTGCCGTAGCTGAAGACGATGTGGTTGTGAACGAAGTCGCAGACCGCCTGGACACGCGCAATGCCGAGCGGCGTGTGCCCGAACAGCCGCCAGGCTTCGCTGGCCAGCAGATCGCTCTCGCAAAAGCGGCTGGGCAACAGGAACAGCAGTGTGTCTGACGGCAGGTCGCGCACCTCGTACTGCCAGGCCATCAGGTCGCCCATCTCGAAGGTGCCGGGGTCGCGGATCACGGAATCGGTGCCGAAGGTGAAGCGGCCGGGCGGGGCGACGAAACGGTTGCACCAGTTGCCGAAACTGTCGCGATAGCTCTGGATCGGCACCGGCGGGTTGGAGATCAGGAAATCCGGGCGCTCGAGATCGGATGCCCTGGAGTAGTGGACGTTGAGCATCGCGATCAGCGGCGTTTCCTGCGGAAAATCGAAACTCATCTCGCTGCCGATGCGGATTCGCATTGTCGTCCTGACCGGACTGCCTGATCATCGCCGGGCGAAGGCATGGCGGATGCTGCAGTGCGAAGACAACCATGGCACGGACCGGCATGGTTTACGAGCAAATTAGAAACCGGTTGAAAGCAGGCCGCTGGCGCCGGCGACAAGCGGCTAGCCTCTTGCAGTCCGGCGTTTCTCTTGTTTCACTTGGCGTCCCAGCAATTGGAGGACCGAATCATGGCTAAAGGTGCGATGAAGGCCGGCAAGGAAGCCCGCAAGCCGAAGAAGGACGCCAAGAAGCCCGCCGCGGCTCCGGCGCTCAAGGCGCCTCCCGTCAAGGCGATCAGACTCAAGGACAAGTAAGTCGCTCGGACCGACATCCGGGCAATCCGTTTCGGCGCAGATTTTTACACCGGCGGCATGAGCAATGCCGCCGGTGTTTTGTTGATCGGGCAGGCGAAGCCGCCTATATCGAGGCAGCGAGGACGACCTCGCGCCTTCCCCGAAAAAACCGGCCGGGACGACCCGCCATCCTCATGGAATGAAGGGCATCCCGATGTCGTGGGTCTTTCTGTTTTTCGCCGGCCTGTTCGAGATCGGCTGGGCGATCGGCCTCAAATACACCGACGGCTTCTCGAAGCCGCTGCCGACGGTGCTCACCGTCGCGTCGATGATCGTCAGCCTGGGGCTGCTCGGTCTGGCGCTGAAGACGCTGCCTGTCGGTACGGCCTATGCGGTGTGGACCGGCATCGGCACGGTCGGCACGGCGCTGCTCGGCATCTGGCTGCTGGGCGAGCCGGCAACCGCGATCCGGCTCGGCTGCATTGCGCTCATTGTCTGCGGCATTATGGGGCTGAAGCTCGCCGCCTAGAGCAGTTCACCGTTTCACGGAAACGGCGATCTGCTCTATCTTTGTCTTTCGCAATTCCCAAGGGAAAGCGCTACGCACTTTTCCCGGGAAACCACTTCACACTTTTCCTGGAATTGCTTTAAGCCAAAGCAACCGAGGAAATCGGCGCACAAATACGCTCAGGGCCGCTGGAAGGCGACCCTGATGTCCGATCGTTTCGATCGAAGCGTTAACGGGCGGAGAAGCCCGGAGGCGTCCGGCCGGTGCGCTGCTTGCGCGCCGCATAGCGTGCGTCGCGCTTGGCCTTGCGTTCGGCTTCGTCGGCCAGCAAACGGGCGATGCGCTCGTTTTCTTCGGCTTCCTTGATCTTCGCTTCAGCCTGCGCTGCCTCTTCGGCGGCAATACGCGCCGCTTCGGCTGCTGCCTCGCGCTCGGCCTTCTCGACCGCCTCGCGTGCCAGCTTTTCCTGCTTCAGCCTGGCCTTTTCGGCCTCGCGCTTTTCACGCGCCTCGAGGATCGCCTTGCGTTCGGCCTGTCTTGCCAGGACCGCAGGATCATCTGCCGCCGGCTTTGACTTGAAGCGCTCCAGAAGCGCTTTCTTTGCCTCGTTCGCGGCATTGCGCCGCTCGAAAATGTCTTTTTCCCTGTAGATAGCCAAGTCCACTTCCCTGAAGTCAATTCGCGACGCTTACATACGCGCGAAAACCGATAGTTCAAGCGCCAAAACGGAATGCCAGCCATGAAATTCTACGCTGTTGCAGACAGGAGACGCGCTTTTGCCGACCAAAGCCGACAGAGGCTGGCTGAAACCGACATGCACTGTTCACCATCCTCCCCTCTGGCGGCAAGGCGGCTCGGTCGCTACCTCTAGCCGCAAAACCCAACCATTGGATGACAGATCATGGAACTCGGTCTCTACACTTTTGCCGACGTCAGTCCCGAGCCCGGCCCCGGCGCGATCGGCCCGCACGAGCGGCTGCGCAACCTGATCGAAGAGATCGAGCTGGCCGACCAGGTCGGCCTCGACGTCTTCGGTCTGGGCGAACATCACCGCCCCGACTATGCCGCTTCAGCACCGGTGGTGGCGCTGGCCGCCGCCGCTGAACGTACCAAACGCATCAAGCTGACCAGCGCGGTCACCGTGCTGTCCTCCGACGATCCGGTACGCGTCTTCCAGCAGTTCGCGACGCTCGACCTTCTGTCGGGCGGCCGGGCCGAGATCATGGCCGGGCGCGGTTCGTTCATCGAATCCTTCCCGCTGTTCGGCTACAATCTCGAAGACTATGACGAGCTGTTCGCCGAAAAGCTCGACCTGCTGCTGGCGATACGCGACAGCGTGAAAGTCACCTGGTCCGGCAATCTGCGTGCGCCGATCAATGACCGCGGCGTCTATCCGCGCCCGTTGCAGGACAAATTGCCGATCTGGATCGCCATTGGCGGCACGCCGCAATCGGCCGCCCGCGCCGGCGTGCTCGGCCTGCCGCTGGCGCTGGCCATCATCGGCGGCGAGCCGGCGCGCTTTGCGCCGCTGTTTGACATCTACCGCGAGGCTGCCAAGCGTGCCGGCACCGACCCCACGGGGCTCGCCACCAGCATCAATGTGCACGGCTTCATCGCCGAGACCACCGAGCAGGCGGCCGACGATTTCTATGGGCCGCAAGCCGAAGTGATGAACCGCATTGGCCGCGAACGCGGCTGGGGTCCCACGTCGCGGGCGCATTTCGATCAGTCGCGTGGCCCAAACGGCGCGCTGTTCGTCGGCAATCCTGAAGCTGTGGCGGAAAAGATCGTCGCCCAGCACAAGATCTTCAACAACGATCGCTTCTTGCTGCAGATGGCGATCGGCACCATGCCGCACGCCAAGATCATGAAAGCGATCGAACTCTACGGCACCAAGGTGGCGCCGATCGTGCGCAAGGAAACGGCGAAATCGGCGCCGGCGGTAACGGCGCCCGCCGCGTAATTCGACGACGTCGTCTGGATTGTTGGCCTTGCCGGCTAACGGAACCTAGAGGCGGTAGAGGCGTTTCCGTCAGCGGAATGCACCAATTGCGGTGCGCTGCCGGGGGGAAAACGATGAAAGCCGAACCCGCCGCTTTGGGCGCAGTCCTTGCCGAGGCCGAAGAGGCGCGCGTCGTTGCCCGCGCGGACACGCACCTGATGCGTTCGCTGCTCATCGGCATCTTCATCCTGATGGCGATCTACGCGCTCTATTTCGCCCGCGCCTTCTTCATGCCGGTCATTCTCGCCTTCCTGCTGACGCTCACGCTCACGCCGATCGTGCGCTTCCTGCGCAAGCGCGGCATTCCCGAAGTGGTGTCGGCGACGTTGCTTGTCGTGCTGTCGGTTTGCGTCGTTGCCATCGCCGGCTACCTGCTCAGCGGTCCGGTCATCGACCTCCTCAACAACACTTCGTCGATCGGCCAGCAACTGACGGAGCGGCTGGCGCAATTGCGGCGTCCACTCGAGAGGATCATGCAGATCTCGCATCAGATCGAACAGATGACCGAGACCTCGCAGGAGCCGGGCATCCAGAAAGTGGCGTTGGCGCAGTCCGGCATCCTGTCGGCGGCCGCCAGCAATGTCCTGGCGGCAGGCACAAGCTTCACCATCATCTTCGTGCTGTCGCTGTTCCTGCTGGCGTCGGGCACGATGTTCTACGAGAAGATCATCCAGTCCTTCGCCAGCCTCAGCGAAAAGAAGCGGGCGCTGCGCGTCGTCTATGACGTCGAGCGCGAAATCTCGCACTATCTGCTTACCGTCACGATCATAAATGCCGGTCTCGGCGCCGTCATCGGCCTTGGCCTGTGGGCGCTCGGCATGCCCAATCCGCTGGTCTGGGGCGTCGCCGCCGCGCTGCTCAACTTCCTGCCCTATGTCGGCGCAATGTTGACCATCGTGCTTGTCTCGGTGATGGCGCTGATCAGCTTCGACACCATCTCCTACGCGCTTTTGGCGCCGGCCTTTGTCTTATTGTGCGACATCATCGAGGGCCAGCTCGTGACGCCGATGGTGGTCGGCCGGCGCCTCGAGATCAACGCCGTGGCGATCTTCATTGCCATCGCCTTCTGGTCCTGGCTGTGGGGCTTTGTCGGCGCGCTGATGGCCGTGCCGCTGCTGGTCGTCATCAAGGTGTTCTGCGACCATTTCGAAGGCCTCGGCCATGTCGGCAACTTCCTCGCCGCACAGCAGACGGCGGTCGTGGTGGAGGACGAAGCGGCCGAGGAGAATGGCGAGGCCCAGGCATAGAGGCCGGTACTGCTTGCCGCCTCTTGCTTGTCGTCTCTTGTTTGTCGTCTTCCGATCGAGTGCCTATATCGAGCCGGTCAAGCCGGACCCTGCCATGACCGACGCCTCCTTCGACCTCGACGCCTATTTCGCCCGGATCAGTTATCGCGGTCCGATCGATGCGTCGCTCGACACGCTGAAGGTGCTGCACCGGCAGCACCCGCAAGCGATCCCCTTCGAGAACATGGATCCGTTGCTGGGCATCGCGGTGAAGCTCGATCTCGCTTCGCTGCAGGACAAGATTTTCGCGCGCCGCCGCGGCGGCTACTGCTTCGAACACAATTTGATCCTCATGCATGCGCTGAAGGCGCTGGGCTTCGAGGTCAGCGGCCTCGCGGCGCGGGTTCTGAGGGGTCTGCCGGAGGACGCCATTACCCCGCGCAGCCACATGCTGTTGCGGATCGAGCTCGACGGCAGGACCTACATTGCCGATGTCGGCTTTGGCGGCCTGACAATGACCGCGCCGCTGTTGCTCGAGCCGGGCCTCGAACAACAGACCCCGCACGAAACATTCCGCATCATCGAGACGTCAGATCATTTTCGGGTACAAGCCAATGTCGGCGGCGACTGGCAGACACTCCACCGCTTCGACATGCAACCGACCTATGAGGTCGATTATGCGGTCGCCAATTACTTCGTCTCGACCCATCCGACCTCGCATTTCCTGTCCTCCGTCGCTGCGGC
The DNA here is from genome assembly GCF_056404775.1 of Mesorhizobium sp. P2_B5. NCBI lineage: Bacteria > Pseudomonadati > Pseudomonadota > Alphaproteobacteria > Hyphomicrobiales > Phyllobacteriaceae > Mesorhizobium > Mesorhizobium sp. P2_B5. Next base: position 995,738 of record NZ_JBFUDJ010000001.1, read on the forward strand.
GCGCGCCTTGCCCGACCGGCGCTATGCGCTGCGCAACGCCAGGCTGTCGACGCATCATGTCGGCGGCCGCAGCGAGCAACGCGAGATCGCGACAGCGGCGGAATTCGCCGACATTCTGGAAAGCCAGCTCGACATCATCATCCCCGACCGCGCCGCCTTCGAAACCAAGGTCCGGCAGTTGAACATTGTAAAGGCTTGAGGCCCATGACCGCTCTTTCCGTTCTCGACCTGTCGCCGATCGTCGAAGGCAGCAACGCCTCGCAGTCGCTGGCCAATTCGCTCGACCTCGCCCGCCATGCCGAGCAGCTCGGCTACAAGCGCTACTGGCTGGCCGAGCACCACAACATGCCCGGCATCGCCAGTGCGGCGACCGCGGTCGTCATCGCCCATGTCGCCGGCGGCACCAAGACGATCCGCGTCGGCGCCGGTGGCATTATGCTGCCCAACCATGCGCCGCTGGTGATCGCCGAGCAGTTCGGCACGCTGGCGGCACTGCACCCCGGCCGCATCGACCTCGGCCTCGGCCGCGCGCCCGGCACCGACATGGGCACGGCGCGTGCGCTGCGCCGCAACCTCGAGGCGTCAGACAATTTCCCCCAGGATGTCGTCGAGCTGATGGGGTATTTCCAGCCGGCCGAGGCAGGTCAGCGTATCCATGCTGTGCCCGGCGAAGGCCAGAAGGTGCCGGTCTGGATTCTCGGCTCAAGCCTCTATGGCGCGCAGCTCGCCGCCATGCTTGGCCTGCCCTATGCCTTTGCTTCGCATTTCGCGCCGGCCGAGCTCGACCATGCGCTGGACATCTACCGCTCACGCTTCCAGCCGTCTGAACAGCTGGACAAGCCCTATGTCATGCTCGGCCTCAACGTTTTCGCCGCGCCGACCGATGCCGAGGCAAAACTGCTTTTTACCTCGCTGCAGCAGGCCTTCGTCAATTTGCGCACCGGACGGCCGGGCCGCCTGCCGCCGCCGGTCGAGGGTTATGACCAGACGCTGGAGCCGATGGCCAAAACCATGCTCGGCCAAGCGCTGTCCTGTGCCGTCGTCGGATCGCCCGAAACCGTCCGGCAAGGCATCGACGCCTTCGTGCGCCGCACCGGCGCCGACGAGCTGATGGTGACGGCGCAGATTTTCGACCATGCGGCGCGCGTGCGTTCGTTCGAAATCCTGGCCGAGGCGCACAAATCGCTGTCGCAAGCCGCGTGAGTCGCCAGTGAAGCTTTTGCAGGAGAGGCTCGTCTGCTAAGGGCAGACGCCTTCCTCAGCCAAGAGCCTTGCCGTGACCCATGACCTCGACCAGCGCATGCATTTCGCCATCGATCTGGCGCGACGCGCCGGCGAACTCGGCCTGAAATACTTCCGCGACCTCGAAAACCTGACCATCGAGAGCAAGGGCCATCAGGACCTGGTTTCCGATGGCGACCGCGAGGTCGAACTGTTCATCCGCGCGGCGATCGCCGCCGCCTATCCGCAGGATGGCATTGTCGGCGAGGAACATGCCGCGGTTGAGGGATCGACGGGCCATGTCTGGGTCATCGACCCGATCGATGGCACCGCCAACTTCGTGCGCGGTATTCCGGCCTGGTGTGTGGTCATCGCCTGCGCCAAGGATGGCGAGGCGGTCGTCGGCGTCATCCACGAGCCGTCGACCGGCGAGACTTTTCACGGCCGCCGCGACGGCGGTGCCTTCGTCAACGGCCGGCCAATCAAGGCCAGCACCGCCAGCCTCGGGGAAGGATCGGTCGGCACCGGGCTGTCGAACCGCGCGGAGACGAAGCATGTCACCGTGCTGATCGGCCTGATCATGGCAGAAGGCGGCGTCTTCTTCCGCAACGCATCGGGCGCGCTGATGCTGGCCTATGCGGCATCCGGCCGGCTGCTCGGCTATGTCGAGGAACACATGAATGCCTGGGACTGCCTGGCCGGCATGCTTCTGGTGGAAGAGGCCGGCGGCATGGTGCTGAAGCCGGACCCGATGACCGTGCTTGCCCAGGGAGCGCAGGTGATCGCCGGCGGCAAGCATGTGTTCCCGAAGCTGCAGGCGCTGTGCGCGCAGGCCTTCGGAGCGGCGCCTGCCGGTATTGCGCAGCGATAGGCGGCGCCAGCCCAGGAACCGACCTTCTACACGGTCAAGAAGGGCGACAATCTCTGGAAGATCGCCGAAAAGAGCTACGGCAAGGGCAAGGGCGCCAAGAACACCGTTATTTTCGAGGCCAACAAGCCGATGCTCACCCATCCTGACAAGATCTACCCCGGCCAGGTCCTGCGCATCCCGGTCCTCGATGTCTGACTAGAGCGGTTCATCGTTTCACGGAAACGCCGAACCACTCTATCTCTTTGTTTGAGCATGATCTTTTCCGAAAACCGGATTCCACTTTTCGCTGGCGCGGTCCTTCGGTTCGGGATCATGCTCTAAAAATCGGTCCTGATCGACAAACGGCGGCTTTCGGGTCGCCGTTTGTGTTTGGCGGTGGCATTGTTGGCCCTTCAACTGGAGAAACCGCCGAGCCATGCTCGTTCTGCCTAAAGGCGTCCGCCATATGCCTGGTTACCTACCCCGCGCGGCGCAGGAAGCGCTGGTCGAAGAGGTCAGGAAGGTGGTGCAGCAAGCGCCGCTGTTCGTGCCGGCGATGCCGCGCACCGGCAAGGAGATGAGCGTGCGCATGACCAATTGCGGCTCGCTCGGCTGGGTCACCGACAAGGAACTGGGATATCGCTACCAGCCGACGCATCCGCTGACCGGGGAGCCATGGCCGCCGATCCCCGATGCGTTGATGCAATTATGGCAGGAGGTCTCCGCCCATCCGCATCCGCCGGAGGCGTGCCTGGTCAATTTCTATACGCAGGATGCCAAGATGGGCCTGCACCAGGATCGCGACGAAGCCGATTTCTCGGCGCCCGTGGTTTCTGTTTCGCTCGGCGACGACTGCCTGTTCCGGGTCGGCCAGACGACGCGCGACGGTGGCACCAAATCGTTCAGACTGAAAAGCGGTGATGTCGTCGTGCTCGGCGGTGAAGGCCGGCTCTGCTTCCACGGCGTCGACCGCATCTACCCGTCGACCTCGGCGCTGCTGAAGAATGGCGGCCGCATCAATCTGACGCTGCGACGGGTGACGCGGGCGGTATAACGAGCTTATCTGGCGGAGGAGTGGGACGGATGTAGTCGTTGCGCAGATAGACACGCACAGCGTCGTTTTCGGCGAGCCAATGATATTGGGCCAGGATGGTACCAAAGCCAAAACGTTCCTTCAGTCGGTTTGTCCAGTAGGCGTCGTCTTTCTCGACGATGATGATATCAGGACGCAGGCGCTCGAACTCTTCACGCTTGCTTTCAGCATAGCGCACCACGATCGCATCATAATGCGTCGCTTTGGCGGCATCATTGGATAGGATCGCCGCCATGGACAGATAGAGCGAGAACGCTCCCAGCCAATCGCTCACATGGGTAGAAACGAACTGCCCGTCGATCATTCGAACCAACGGATGTCCGGCCGATAGGTCGGAACCCATCAACGCGACCGTCGGTCGATAGGTCGCGGCACGCGTGGTGGCTAACAGCGCCGCGTCTGGCTTCAGCGTGATCCAATATGGAAGGAAGGCGACCGCCAGGCCCGCCAACCCCAGAGCACGTGTTGGACCTGACAAAAAGGGCAGCAAAAACGACGATTGCCGCTCCGACTTCGGAATTGCCAGCAAACAAAGAATGGATGCCACCATGCAAAAATTGACTGGATAGGCGTGATAGGGCCAACCTTTTGCCTGATAGAACAACGGAAACATAGCGGCGATAGATGCGGTCAATGCTACCGCCGCCAACTCGGGAAACCGCCTGGCCGGCCAGAGCCGGCAAACGGAGGTCAGCAAAAAAAACCACGCGAAAACGTAGCGGCCAACGATAGGCCAGAAAATGGTGATATTTGAATAAACCTCCGCCAGCCGCGGATAAACGTCGCGAAGGAATTCCGGGTAGATCAGTGTGATCAGCCCGCCATAGGCAACGCAGACCCCGCCGATGACCCAGTGCTCCAGGGCGAAAATTGGCCTCAAGCTGCGCCGACGCGCTGCAACGAGCAGCGCCGGCGCCAGCACCATGATCGCATAATACGGTTTGACAAGAAGCAGCACGCTGCCTGACAGGCCGGCAAGTACGGCAAGACCCGAACTCGGTGGCGCCGCCGCATCTACCCGTGCGCGCCAGGCATGAAGCGCCAACAACGGAATGAACAGCGCAATGCCGATGTGCTCGCGCTCGCTGAAGGCATTGCCGGGAAAGATCACCAACATCGCGTAGAAGGCGGGCGCCAGCGCAAACAACGGTGCCGTTTCGGCAAAGCCGGCGCGCTTGACGATCGCGCCCGAGAACGAAAGCCCGACAAGTGCAGCCAGATATGTCCAAGCGTGAACCAGGATTTCCGGCTCAATTCCAAGCGCCTTGGCCGCAGCCACGGGCGGTAAATAGAGCCATACGCTGAACGGAGGATTGGTCTCGTAGATTTGGGAATAAAGTCGCTCGCCAGAGAGCATACGTTCGCAGACCGTGATCAGCCAGCTCGTGTCCGGGATCGTTCCCCAGCGCGTCTGATAGACCACCGAGAAGATCGTGATGGCGGCGAAGGCGAGGAGATTGCGACTGGAAAACAGCGACGTCGCCAGATCCTGGCTGCGCCAGCCGTTCAGGGCACCAACGTCGTTCGAGACACTCATGATGCTGCCCTTATCCTGGCGGCGGGCGCGAACACCCACCGATCGAGGACGAAATAGTTGAACGCCGGCACGACGACGCAGATGACAGCGATCGACATCACCGGTTTGGCACCAAGACCATTGACCAGGATCAGCGGCAGCAACCAGGAAAAACCGAGCCCAATCGCTGTCAGTAGAAAGAAGCGCGGGGCTTCGAATCCATGCGAACCCGACGAGACGAAGGTCACGTATTTGTGGCCGGCATAGGAGAAGAACGCCGCAATGATGTAGGCGACGACCGAAGCCGACGCCGCCGGCAAGGCGGAACCCGGAAGTGCTGACAGCAGGAAAGCGCAAATCGCATAAATCAGCGTCGATGCTATGCCAATCAGGGCAAAGCGCGACAGGCGACGATACAAGCCAACGCCGGGCATGATGCGGTCAGGCCGCAAGCCTGTCGCCGAAGCGACGGCTATCGGACGCGGCGTCGTTGCGAAACACCGCCAGCAACGAAACGCCGAACGGCAAGGCGGCGTTCGGCACAATGCGGCGCTCGGCTGAAAACATCGCCCGCATCACCGCATTGATCGGCCCAGGCGGCGTTGCATGGCCGGACGGTCGCGCCGGCTTGCGCATCCGGTCCGCCAGCCGCGCCAGCGCAGCGACGGGGAAAAGCGCCGCATTGGTATAAGTCAGCTGGTCGATCCGGTAGCCGGCGGCCTCGATGCGTCCGCGCAGCAGGCTGCGCGAATAGCGGCGCATGTGATGCAGGCCGACGTCATGCGTGCTCCACAGCCACTGATGCGCCGGAACCGTCAACACCACCCGGCCGCCCGGTTTCAGCATGTGGCGGATCGCCTCCAGGGAGGCCTCGTCCTCGGCGACATGTTCCAGCACGTCGAACAGGCAGATGAGGTCGAAGCTTGCCGGTGAGACCGGGATGTTGTCGGGCAGGTGGCCAGACAGAAAGTCGCGGCCGGTCTTTTCGCGCGCGATCTGCCGCGCCAGATCGCTCATCTCGACCGCGGAAACCGCGCCGAACTGCTCCAGCATCGATATGTTGCCACCGGTGCCGGCGCCGATCTCAAGGATTTTCGCGCCTTCCGGCAGACCGAGGTTGCGAATGACGGCCTCGGCGATGGCCCGGCGTCCACAGAACCACCAATGCCTGTCTTCGGTTGCCGCCATGTTGCGATAGGCGTCGAGTTCCATCAGCCGGTACCCCCGAATGTGCGTCGTACGATGTAGATCGGGCGCTGTTTGATCTCGGCATAGACCCTGCCGAGATACTGGCCGATGATGCCAATGCCGAGCAGCTGGATACCGCCGAGGAAGAGCACGCTGACCAGCAACGATGCGTAGCCCGGCACATCGACGCCGAAGACCATCGTCTTGGCGACGATCACCAGCCCGTAGAGGAACGACAAGGCCGAGATAACAGCGCCGACATAGGTCCAGATCTCAAGCGGTGCGGTGGAGAAGCTGGTGATGCCCTCTAGGGCGAAATTCCAAAGCTTCCAGCCGGAGAATTTCGACTGGCCCGCGATGCGCTGGTCGCGGACATATTCGACAGTCGCTGTGCGGAAGCCGACCCAGGCGAACAGGCCCTTCATGAAGCGGCGGCGCTCGGGCAAGGCACGCAGCGCCTCGATCACCTGGCGATCGACCAGGCGAAAGTCGCCGACATCGTGCGGGATCTTCTGCTGCGCGATCCAGTTGTGGACGCGGTAGAACATCGAAGCGGAGCGCTGCTTGACAAAACTGTCGCTCGACCTGTCCGTGCGCTTGGCCAGGACCACCTCGAAGCCTTCGCGCCATCTTTCGATCAGTAGCGGAATGACATGCGGCGGATCCTGCAGGTCGACGTCGATCGGGATGGCGGCGTCGGCGTCGCAGCAATCGAGCCCGGCGGTCATCGCGGCTTCCTTGCCGAAATTCCGCGACAGGTCGATCACCTGGATGCGCGGATCGGCGCGCTGCGCCTCGATCAGCCGCTCGAGCGTGGCGTCGGTGCTGCCGTCATTGACGAAGATGAGCTCGAACGTTTCCTTCAACGGGTCGATGCTTGCGTACACCGCCCTGAGGAAAGGTGCGATTGCGGCTTCCTCATTGTGCACCGGTACGATCAGCGCAACGGTCGCCGTCCCGTCCTGCGGACGCACGGTGGGGCCTGCTGCTGGCCGATCGATATGAAGGAATGGCGCGTTCATTGCCTGCCCAAGCCCGCGGATCAGGCGCAACAATAGGCAAGTCTGGGTTAAGATGACTTTAAGTTATAGCCTTTGATTTCAACCAATAGGGTGGGATTTCACAGTTTCCTGAGTGCCACTTCCTCGACCAGGTGATTGGCGCCCTTGCGCAGGATGAGGTCGGCGCGCGCCCTCGTCGGCACGATGTTCTCGCGCAGGTTTTTCAGGTTGATGTTGGCCCACAAGCCTTCCGCAATGGCGCGCGCGGCGTCTTCCGAAAGCTGCGAATAGCGGTGGAAGAAGGAGTCCGGATTGCGGAAGGCGGTCTCGCGCAGCCGCATGAAGCGGGCGATGTACCAGTGATGAATCAGCTTTTCGTCGGCATCGATATAGATGGCGAAATCGAAGAAATCCGACAGGAACGGCACGATCTTGCCGTCCTTCGGCAATTTGCCGGGCTGCAGCACATTGATGCCTTCGAAGATCAATATGTCGGGCCGGTCGATGGTGACGAACTCGCCGGGAATGACGTCATAGGTCAAATGCGAATAGACCGGCGCGCGGACATTGCGCTGCGCCGACTTGATGCCCGAGAGGAAACGCAGCAGCGCGCCGACATCATAGCTGTCGGGAAAGCCCTTGCGCTCCATCAGATTGTCGCGCCGCAACACCTCGTTGGGCAGCAGGAACCCGTCGGTGGTGATGAGGTCGACCTTGGGGCTCGACGGCCAGCGCGCCAGAAGCTCCTTCAGCACGCGCGCCGTGGTCGACTTGCCGACCGCGACCGAACCGGCAATGCCGATGATGAACGGCGTCTTGACCACATCCAGCGCGTTGAAAAAGGCCTGGCGTTGCCGAAACAGCAGCTGGCTGGCCTCGACATGGGCCGACAGCAGGCGCGACAGCGACAGATAGATGCGCTTGACCTCTTCGAGGTCGACCGGGTCGTTGAGCGAGCGCAGACGGTTGATCTCGTCTTCGCTTAGCGTCATCGGCGTGTCGGCGCGGAAGTTCGACCATTGCTCGGCCGAGAAGAAACGATAGGGGGAATATTTCTCGGTCGGAGCGAGCTGGTCCATCGAGTTTCCTGCCCTCTAGAGCATGATGCCGAAAAGTGTGAAGCGGTTTTCGGACGACATCATGCTCCTTCTTTAATTTAGAGACGGATTCAGATTTCAGGCCTTGGCCTGAAATCATCCGGCCCTAGCGGTCAACCCTTCGACCGCGAAGCCTTTTCGGCGACGCCCGAGCGGCCGGTACGGCTCTCGAGCTCGCGCAGTACGTCGTCCAGCGGAACCTCCGCAATCCCAAGCACGACAAGCCAATGATATATAAGATCGGCACTTTCGGAAACGAGGGCTTTTTTGTCGCCTTTGACGGCGGCAATGACGGTCTCGACCGCCTCCTCGCCAAGCTTTTGCGCGGCCTTGTCCATGCCCTTGGCAAACAGTTTCGCCGTCCACGAGTCCGGGTCGCCGGACTGGGCGCGTTGGGCGATGATTGTCTCCAGCTCGGAGAGCGAGAATTCAGCCATGGCGCGTAGCAAGCCTTTCTTAGCCGGAAACGCTCTAGGGCCGATCGACGGATGAGTCCAGCCGCATCGGCAGGCCGGCCTTGGCCATATGCGCCTTGGCTTCTGCAATCGTGTAGGTGCCGAAATGGAAGATCGATGCCGCCAGCACGGCTCCGGCGTGGCCGTCGCGAATACCCTCGACCAGGTGATCGAGCGTGCCGACGCCGCCCGACGCGATCACCGGCGCGCGCACCGCATCCGCGATCGCGCGGGTCAGCGCAATGTCGTAGCCGGCCTTGGTGCCGTCACGGTCCATCGAGGTCAACAGGATCTCACCGGCCCCACGATCGACCATTTTTCGCGCAAACTCGACCGCATCGATGCCGGTCTTTTCGCGGCCGCCATGGGTGAAGATCTCCCAGCGGTCGCTCTCGCCCGCGGCGGAAACCTTCTTGGCGTCGATGGCCACGACGATGCACTGATTGCCGAATTTGTCCGCGGCCTCGGCGACAAAATCCGGGTTCTTCACCGCCGCCGTGTTGATCGACACCTTGTCGGCGCCGGCCAGCAGCAGCTTGCGGATATCGGCCACCTGGCGCACGCCGCCGCCGACCGTCAGCGGCATGAAGCACTGTTCGGCGGTGCGGGCGACGACGTCGAAGATGGTTTCCCGGTTGTCGGACGACGCGGTGATGTCGAGAAAGCAAAGCTCGTCGGCGCCGGCCGCATCATAGGCTTTTGCCGCCTCGACCGGATCGCCGGCATCGATCAGATCGACGAAGTTGACGCCCTTGACGACGCGGCCGTTCTTGACGTCGAGGCAAGGGATGACACGCGCCTTCAGCATCAGCGCTTCTCCATCGTCGCCAGCAATTCGGTGAGCAGTTCGCCGACCAGCGGCGGAACCTCGGCCTTCGCGTCGAAGGCCGGATCGTAGGCCGAGATGGTGATGCCGGAAATCGGCAGCAGCCCGGCCATGCCGCACACAGCCTGGCGCAGTTGTTTCGGCTCCGGGCCACCCGGCGTGGTGTAACGGTTGGCCTGCAACGCCTCGGGATCGTGCACGTCGAGATCGAGATGCAGGTGCACCCGCTTTGCGTCCGGTGCCTTCAGCCTGCCGCAGGCGGTTGCCCAGTCCGGGCATTCGGCGCGGATGACCGGCAGCGTCTTCAATAGCTCCTGTTCGGCCGGATCGAGGTCGCGGGCATTGACCAGCACGCAGCGTGCCGGATCGATCGGTTTGAAGCCGGGGATGGAAGAGGCCATCGGCTTCCAGCACAGGCCCAGGACCGTCGCCAGCGCCATGCCGTCGAGAAAGCCGTAGACGGAGGTTTCGGGCGTGTTGAGGTCGCCATGCTGGTCGGCCCAGATGATCGCATCGGCATCTTCGCCGGCGACCGCACCGGCCGATGTCAGGCAGTTGCCGGCGAGCACGATCGGAAAGCGGCCGCGGTCCAGGGCGATGCGGACCTCGCCGCAGACGGCATTGCAGACCGCAAAGCCGGTTGCGATCTCGCGCTCCTGCTCGTCGCCAACCCTGCCGATGTCGGTAACGACGACGTCATGGCCGGCCAGCGTCAGTGCATCGACGAGCCCGCCGGCGACGATCGCGTCCGGTCCCTGGCCCATGCCGCCGTGATAGTGGCCGCTGTCATAGGAGGCCAGGATAATGGAGATTTTCACGTGCGGGTCTCCATAGTCCTGCCTTGCAGCACCGCCAGCGCCTCGGCCGGGTCGATGCGCCCGTCATAGAGCGCGCGGCCGGAGATGGCGCCTTCGAGCTTTTTTGCGTCGGGCATGGTCATGCGCACGATGTCGGCGATCGAGGCCAACCCGCCCGAGGCGATGACCGGAATCGACACGGCCTCGGCGAGGTCGATCGTGGCATCCCAGTTGATGCCGGTCAGAACCCCGTCGCGGTCGATGTCGGTGTAGATGATGGCGGCAACGCCGGCGCCCTCGAATTTCTGCGCCAGTTCGATGACGCCGAGGCTGGAGGCCTCGGCCCAGCCTTCCACCGCCACCTTGCCACCCTTGGCGTCGATGCCGACGGCAATCTTGCCCGGGAATTCCTTGCAGGCCTGCTTCACCAGGTCGGGGTCGCGCACCGCCACGGTGCCGAGAATGACGCGGGCCAGCCCGCGGTCGAGCCAGTCCTCGATCTGCGCCAGTGTGCGGATGCCGCCGCCAAGCTGCACCGGGTTCTTCGTCGCCTTGAGGATGGCGCCGACCGCCGCGCTGTTGACGCTCTGGCCCTTGAAGGCACCGTTGAGGTCGACGACGTGCAGCCACTCGAAACCTTGGTCCTCGAAGGCCTTGGCTTGCGCGGCAGGATCGTCATTGTAGATCGTCGCGGTCGCCATATCGCCGTGCTTCAGACGCACGCATTTGCCGTCCTTGAGGTCGATCGCGGGAAACAGGATCACGATCAGGCGCCCTCAACGATAACGAAATGGCCGGTCGAGGCGGCAAGCCGGTATTTCGACGCCTCCTGATACTCCGGCGAGTGATAGCAGGCCACGGCCACATCGTAGGATTCGAACTCGACCACGACATGACGATTGCCGGTCAACGTTTCAGGGTTTTCATAGCGCCCGGCCCGAACGATGAACTTCGCGCCATATTTGGCGAAGGCTTTGGCGTTGGCTTCGATGTACTGCTTGTAGATCTCGGGATCGCGGACATCGACCAGCGCGATCCAGTAGCCCTTCTTGCTCATCAGGGTCTCCAGCGCAGGAAATTGGTGATCAGCGCCAGGCCGAGCGCCTGGCTTTTTTCGGGATGGAACTGCGTGCCAACGAGGTTGCCGCGGGCGACCGCAGCCGTTACCGGGCCGCCATAGTCTGCAACGGCCAGCACCTCGTCCGGCTTTGTCGCGTCAAGATGATAGGAATGGACGAAATAAGCGTGCAGGCCCTTGGGCCCGGTCGCAATGCCGGAAAACAGCGGGTGCTTGCGCTCCAGATCGATCGTGTTCCAGCCGATCTGGGGGATTTTCAGCGCCGGATCTGTCGGCGCGATCTCCTTGACGTCGCCGGCAATCCAGCCAAAGCCCTTGGTCACGGTCTTTTCCAGGCCGCGCTGCGACATCAGCTGCATGCCGACGCAGATGCCGAGGAACGGCCGCGCCTTGGCGATCGCCACCTCCTCCACCGCTTCCCACATGCCGGCCACGCCGCGCAGGCCTGCCGCGCAGTCGGCATAGGCGCCGACGCCGGGCAGCACGATGCGATCGGCGCGGCGCACCCGCTCGGCATCGGCGGTAAGCTCGATGGCAGCCGCAATGCCGGCTTCATGCGCGGCGCGCTCGAAGGCCTTGGTGGCCGAGCGCAGATTGCCCGACCCGTAATCGATGATCGCAACCCGCATGTCAGCCTTTTCCCGGCGTATGGGTCAGCCCGAGCGTCAGGCCGGTCTGCGCCGGCCGGGCAAGACTGGCATCGGGCACGATGCGTGGCAGCGGCGCCTGTTCCTCCGCCTGCGCCTCCGCGTCCAGCGCCTGGCGGATGTCGGCACCGTCAGGATTGTCGGCTTCGATCACGCCCCATTCATGCCAGCCCCGGCGCCGAAGGGCCGCGATGCGCAGCCCCTGGCCCTCCAGGCCGATATAGAGCGAGACCAGCAGCGACAGCGCCGAGCCTGCCCAATCCAGTCCCAGCCTTTGGCCGAGCAGCGAGATGAGGCCCATGGCGACGAAGGCGAGCGCGGCCTCGACCCACAGCCGGTGCCAGGCGAGCCACAGCGGCGCAAACAGAAAAGCCAGCCAGGAAAACCCGTCGCGGACAAAAATGGTTGCGTCGGCCGCCTCGGTGCGGCCCGGCGGTTCCATCACGACATAGATGGCCATCAGCCTACCCTTTCAGAGATCCCTTGGTGGAGGGAACCGCGTCCGGCTGGCGCGTGTCGCGCTCCAGTGCGAAACGCAGGGCGCGCGCCACCGCCTTGAAGCAGGTCTCGGCAATATGGTGGTTGTTGGCGCCATAGTGATTGGTGACATGCAGCGTGATGCCGGCATTCTGCGCCAGCGCCTGGAAGAATTCGCGCACCAGTTCGGTGTCAAACGTGCCGATCTTCGGCGACGAGAAGGCGACGTTCCAGACCAGGAACGGCCGGCCGGACACGTCGATCGCAGCGCGCGTCAGCGTCTCGTCCATTGCAAGGTCGATCGAGGCATAGCGCATGATGCCGCGCCGCTCGCCCAGCGCCTTGGCCAGCGCTTGGCCGATCGCAATGCCGGTGTCCTCGACCGTGTGGTGGTCGTCTATGTGCAGGTCGCCCTTGGCCTTGACCGTGATGTCGATCAGCGAATGGCGAGACAGCTGGTCGAGCATATGGTCGAAGAAGCCGACGCCCGTCGACATGTCGGAGATACCGGTGCCGTCGAGATGGACCGAAACCGCGATCTCGGTTTCCTTGGTCTTGCGGCTGACTTCGGCGGAACGGGACGCCATGACCTTATCCTTGTCTTTGGGCAAACGACTGGGGGCGAAACGGAAACACAATGCCTCCAAGCGCTCATTTGCTTGAAAACGAAAGCCTTCTAGCAGCATGATCCGGCGATTGCCAGTTGCGATGCGGATCGCTATCGCCGGTAGCGGAGGCGGTTTGCAATCACCCGCCCCATGCATACATATGGCCGATCGAAATCACTCGTACCGCGCCAATCGCCTTATCGGGATCGCGCGAATCGGAGCTATAAATGTCGAATGAACTGACCATGCACGCCACGACCATCGTGACGGTGCGCAAGGGCAACAAGGTGGTGATCGCCGGCGATGGCCAGGTCAGCCTTGGCCAGACCATCATGAAAGGCAATGCCAAAAAGGTGCGCCGCATCGGCAAGGGCGGCAATGTCATTGCCGGTTTCGCCGGCGCCACGGCGGATGCCTTCACCTTGCTGGAGCGGCTGGAAGCCAAGCTCGAACAATATCCCGACCAGCTGACGCGCGCCTGCGTCGAGCTCGCCAAGGACTGGCGCACCGACCGCTATCTGCGCCGGCTGGAAGCCATGATGCTGGTGGCCGACAAGTCGGTCTCGCTGGCGCTGACCGGCACCGGCGACGTGCTCGAGCCTGAATTCGGCGTCATGGCCATTGGCTCCGGCGGCAATTATGCACTCGCCGCCGCGCGAGCGCTGATGGACACCGACAAGGATGCCGAGGAGATCGCCCGCAAGGCGATGCAGATCGCCTCCGACATCTGCGTCTACACCAACAACAATTTCGTCATCGAAACGCTCGATGCCGCCTGAGCCGCCGGTGCTCTACGATTTTCGGCCGGTTGTGGAAAAAGACCTGCCGATGATCGCAGGCTGGCTGGCCGAGCCGCATGTCGCCGAGTGGTGGGACGATCCGGAGACGGAAATCGCCGGAATCCGCGAGCATATCGACTCGATTTCCGTCGAGCCGCTGATCGTCGAACTCGACGGCAAGCCGATTGCCTATCTGCAGAGCTACGATCCGCATCTGGAGGACGGTCATCCCTATGCCGACCAGCCTTTCGGCACGCTTGGCATCGATCTGTCGATCGGCGTGCCGGACCTTATCGGCAAAGGTCACGGCTCGGCCATCGTCAGGCAGTTCGTGGAACAGCTGTTCGAGGAAGGCGCGCCGCGCGTCATCATCGATCCGCATCCCGACAATGGCCGCGCCATCCGGGCCTATGAAAAGGCAGGGTTCAGGCCTATCGACCGCAGGCACTCGCAATATGGGGACGTCGTGCTGATGGCGGTCGATGCCGAAGGCGACGCGCAAGAGGGGGAATAACCTGATGACGACACGGGGCAGGGACAAGAACTGCTCGGCCTATGAAGACAGCTGGCGGATGGGGCTTCTGCTCGTGCTCGCTATGCTCATCTTCCAGGCGGGCGCGCTTTACGGCATGGGCCGCACGCCGATCTGCACCTGCGGCTACGTCAAACTCTGGCACGGGGTGGTGAACAGTTCGGAGAATTCCCAGCACATTTCCGACTGGTACACCTTCTCGCATATCATCCACGGCTTCCTGTTCTACGCCTTGGCCTGGTTCCTGTTTCCGCGCTCGCCGATCGGCCTGCGCCTGGCTTTTGCGGTTGTCATCGAGGGCGGCTGGGAGCTCCTGGAAAACAGCCCGTTCATCATCGAGCGCTACCGCGCCGGCACTATTTCGCTGGATTACTACGGCGACTCGATCATCAATTCAGTGTCCGACACACTGGCCATGGTGTTGGGATTTGTGATGGCCAGAAAGCTACCTATATCAGTCGTCGTCGGCCTCGCCCTCATCTTCGAACTGGGTGTCGGCTACCTCATCCGGGACAATCTGACGCTCAACGTGATCATGCTGCTGCATCCGTTCGAGTCCATCAAGCAGTGGCAAAGTGGAATTTAGTGATATGACGACATTTTCTCCCCGCGAAATCGTTTCGGAACTCGACCGCTTCATCATCGGCCAGAAGGACGCCAAGCGCGCCGTGGCCATCGCCTTGCGCAACCGCTGGCGCCGCCAGCAGCTGGAAGGCCAGATGCGCGAAGAGGTGATGCCGAAGAACATCCTGATGATTGGCCCGACCGGCGTCGGCAAGACCGAGATATCGCGCCGCCTGGCGCGGCTCGCCGGAGCACCTTTCGTCAAGGTCGAGGCGACCAAATTCACCGAAGTCGGCTATGTCGGCCGCGATGTCGAGCAGATCATCCGCGACCTCGTCGAGATCGCCATCGGCCTGGTGCGCGAAAAGATGCGCGAGGACGTCAAGGCGCGCGCGCACATCAATGCCGAGGAACGCGTGCTGGAGGCCCTTGTTGGCAAGACGGCAAGCCCGGCGACCCGCGACAGCTTCCGCAAGAAGCTGCGCGACGGCGAGCTCGACGACAAGGAGATCGAGATCGAAGTTGCCGACACCGGCACTGGCGGCATGCCCGGCTTCGAGATTCCCGGCATGCCGGGCGGCAGCGTTGGCGTGCTCAACATCAACGACATGCTGTCGAAGGCGATGGGCGGCAAGAAGACCAAGGCGCGCAAGACGACGGTGAAGGAGTCCTACGCGCTGCTGGTCAACGACGAGTCCGACAAGCTGCTCGACCAGGACGAGGTGGTGCGCCGGGCGCTGGACGCGACGGAAAACGACGGCATCGTCTTCCTCGACGAGATCGACAAGATCGCCTCGCGCGAAGGCGGGATGGGCGCCGGCGTTTCGCGGGAAGGCGTGCAGCGCGACCTGCTGCCGCTGATCGAGGGCACGACTGTGGCGACAAAATACGGGCCGTTGAAGACCGACCACATATTGTTCATCGCCTCGGGCGCGTTCCATGTCTCGAAGCCGTCCGACCTGTTGCCGGAACTGCAGGGCCGCCTGCCGATCCGCGTCGAACTGCGAGCGCTGGAAAAGGACGATTTCGTCCGCATCCTCACCGAGACCGAGGCCAGCCTGATCAAGCAGTATATCGCGCTGATGAAGACCGAGGGCGTCGACCTGGCCTTCACCGACGACGCCATCGATTCGCTGGCCGGCATCGCCGTCGACCTCAATGCCAGCGTCGAAAACATCGGCGCAAGGCGGCTGCAGACGGTGATGGAGCGCGTGCTGGACGAGATCTCCTACGATGCGCCGGACCGCAACGGCACCAGCGTCACCATCGACGCCGCCTATGTGGAAAAGCATGTCGGCGACCTCTCCAGAAACACAGATTTGTCGCGATTCATCCTTTAAACGGGGGCGCCGGATCAGTCCGGCGCCGGTAGAGCGCCGCACGTCCTTCGGGCGCGCAAAGGTCGCTCTAACAGTATTGAATCGACGCATCGGACTTTCCAAAAATCGGTTCCGATTTTTGGGCCGATGCTTCGGCAACAATTTCCGGCACACAACATTATGTGTGGCCGGATGGTATCATGCGGCCACCTTTCGTCTTGCCGTGTGACGGGGCGCTCTCGACTCAACCCGGAGCACTACCCTAGTTTGCGCGGCATTATTGCAGGCGGCGGCGCATGAAAAAACTGATCCTGATCATTCTCGGCTTGACGCTGGCGGCGACGCTGTTCGCCGCCGACGCGGCAACATTGGTTCCGGCAGGCAACCGTAACGCCGTGCAGCCCGACATACCCGGGGCGTCGAGCCGTCGCACCCGGGCCACCAACACCACGTTCCAGGCCAAATACCGCAAGGTGTACGACCTGCTGCAGAGTGATGCCGAACTGCGCGCCAAGATCAAGAAGGCGGCCGCCGCTTACGGCATCAACCCCTTGCACATCGTCGGCGCCATCGTCGGCGAACACACCTACAATGTCGACGCCTACGACCGGCTGCAGACCTATTATGTCAAGGCGATCTCCTACCTCTCCAGCAAGCTGTCCTTCGCCTATGACGGCGAGGACATCACCGATTTCGTGCAGCGGCCGGAATTCAAGAAATGCACAATGCCCGACAGCTACGATCTGTGGGAATGCCGTGAGCAGGTGTGGAACCACTCTTTCCGCGGCAAGACCGTCGGCGGCACCAGCTTTCCCAACGACCGCTTCGGCGCCACCTTCTTCCAGCCTTATTATGCCGGCCAGACCTTTGGCCTCGGCCAGCTCAACCCGCTGACCGCGCTGCAGATGAGCGATCTCGTCCACAAGGTTTCGGGACTGCCCGAGCTCGATGTCGCCGACCCCAATTCAGTCTACAAGACCATCATGGATCCGGACCTGACGCTGCCCTACGTCGCGGCGACGATCAAGAAATCGATCGACGCCTACAAGAGCATTGCCGGCTTCGACATTTCGGGCAATCCGGGGCTCACCGCCACGCTCTACAATGTCGGCAATCCCGAGCAGCGCGCCTATGCGCTGAAGGCCGAGAACGACAAGCGCCGCGCCGCCGGCGAGCCGGTGAAACTGCCGGAAGAGAATTACTACGGCTGGCTGGTCAACGACAAGCTGGACGAGCTGAAGGCGCTGTTTTAGGGGCGCCCAGGGTTCGTGACCTGTTGCGTGGAAGCCGAACCTTTTCAATAGGTCTGCGCCGCCCCTCATTGCCCTGCCGGGCATTTCTCCCCGTATAGTGACGGGGAGAAAGACGCTTTCGTCTATGCTTTCGCCAATTTTCAACGAGGCGCCGAGGGCCGCGACAGCTCCCTTCTCCCCGTCACTATACGGGGAGAAGGTGCCGGCAGGCGGATGAGGAGGCGGCACAACCCCTGACGACTATGTCAATCAAGCCGCCAGCAGCGACTTCAGCTTCACATCCTGCGACCCCAGCGCCTCCGGCGCGGGCCTCGCCCGCTTGGCGATCAGCATCTCGGCCAGCCTGATGTCGCGTGCCACCACATTGCCGGGGCCGATGCCGCTTGCCGCCACCAGCCTGCCGTCCTCGGCCAGGTGGAAAAGAATGAAGGCGCCATCGCTGAGGTCGCGGCGCACCGTGCGGTTGCCTTCGTCCGAAAGCCCAGCGATCTGCAGCGACAGCCCATACTGATCCGACCAGAACCACGGCACCGCGGCATGCGCCTCGTCGGCGCCCAGCATGTTCCTCGCTGCCAGCGCACCCTGTTCCTGGGCGTTGCGCCAGGCCTCCAGCCGCACGCGGCGGCCAGCATAGACAGCGAGCGGAAACGAACAACAGTCGCCGGCGGCAAAGATGTCCGGGTCACCAGTGCGCAGCGTGGCGTCGACGGCGATGCCATTGTCGATGGTCAGACCCGCTTCGACGGCAAGCCCGGTGACCGGCACGGCGCCGATGCCGATGACGGCCAGATCGGCAACGATCTCTTGTCCGTCGGCGAGCGCAATGCACACCTCGGTGCCATCGTCGGCGATGGCTGCGATACCCAGACCGGTGAGAATGGTCACGCCTTCGGCCTCATGCGCCTGATGGATGATCTCGGCGATCTCCGCCGGCACACCGCGCATCAGGATGCGCGGCTGCGCCTCGATGACGGTGACCGCAGCCCCGAGCTTGCGCGCCGAGGCCGCGAGTTCAAGACCGATGAAGCCACCGCCGATGATGGCGACGCGGTTGCCTGCACTCAGATGCTGGCGAATGGCGAGTGCGTCGGCAAATGTGCGAAGGTAGACGCAGCGCGCACCCAACCCCGGCATAGGCAGCCTGCGGGGTGTCGAGCCTGTCGCCAGCAGCAGCTTGTCATAGGGCAGGACCGAACCGTCCGACAGCCACACCGCATGTGCCGCACGGTCGATCGTCACCACCTGGACCGAATGGATGTGCCGGATCGATTTCTCGGCCAGCATTGCGTCGCTGGCGATCGCCTTGATCTCGGGCGCATCGCTCGTCATCGCGTCCTTGGACAGAGGGGGCCGCTCATAGGGCAGATGCGGTTCGTCACCGACCAGCGTCACCGGCCCGTCATAGCCGAGCTCGCGCAGCGTCAGCGCTGCCCGCCCGCCGCATTCGCCGGCGCCGATGATGACCATCCCCGCTTGCATCGCCATCATCCGATCTGGATCAGCACTTTACCCGCCTCGACCTTAACCGGATAAGTCGCGAGGTTGACGCAGACCGGCGCGCCGCGCGCAGCACCCGTCTTGTAGTTGAAGCGGCCATTATGCTTGGGGCATTCGATGATGTCGTCCATCACCAGCCCGTCGGCCAGATGCACCTTCTCATGCGTGCACAGGCCATCGGTTGCGAAATAATCGTCGTCGGGGCTGCGATAGATGGCGAAGGTGCGGCCGCCATGATCGAAGCGCATCACATCCTCTTCATCAATGTCACCGGCCGCGCAGGCCTCGACCCAGTCGCTCATTTGTACCTCCCCGAAAATCGGATCGCCGCTATCATTCCGCCGCCGCGGCGGCGACGGCATCGTTGTGGAATTCGTCGCGGTACGGCCTGGCGGTCGGTGGCAATTCGCGCTTGATGAAATAGTCCTCGTTGCGCAGCTGGCGCAGCAAAGCCGGGATCATCTCGCGATAGCCGGCCAGGATCGACGGCGTCGGCGCCGGCAGATCGTGCTTGATCAGCGCATGCAGCCTGGGCAGCGCGTGATAGGGCACCATCGGGAACATGTGATGCTCGACATGGTAATTCATGTTCCAGTAGATGAAGCGGCTGATCGGGTTCATCAGCACCGTGCGGCTGTTCAGGCGGTGGTCGACGACATTGTCGGCGAGGCCGCCATGCTGCAGCAGGCCGGTCATGACGTGATGCCAGGCGCCATAGAGGCGGGGCAGGCCGATCAGCATCAGCGGCAGCCAGGAATGCAGGTAGAGGGCCAAGCCGATGGTCGCGATGTAGATGGCGAGCCATATGCGGGCCACACGGATCGCCTTAGGCTGCTCCTGCTCGGGAATGAAGGTTTTTTCGGCGGCGCTGATGACGCCGGCGGCATTGCGCACCATGTCGGTCATCGCATGCCAGGCGTCGAGAATGCCGAAGAAGTTGAGCACCACGCGCAAAAGGTCCGGCGGCCGCATGACGGCGATTTCGGGATCGCGGCCGACGATGATGGTGTCGGTGTGGTGACGCGTGTGGCTCCAGCGCCAGGTCACC
Source organism: Mesorhizobium sp. P2_B5 (assembly GCF_056404775.1). NCBI lineage: Bacteria > Pseudomonadati > Pseudomonadota > Alphaproteobacteria > Hyphomicrobiales > Phyllobacteriaceae > Mesorhizobium > Mesorhizobium sp. P2_B5. Next base: position 1,015,584 of record NZ_JBFUDJ010000001.1, read on the forward strand.
GGATTGCGCATGATCATGAAGCAGGCGATCTGGTAGACCACATCGTTCATCCACTGCGTGCGGAAGGCGGTGCCGTGGCCGCATTCGTGCCAGCGCGAGTCGGTCGAAGAGCCGTAGAGCACGCCATAGACGAAGAAGAACGGCACGCACCACCAGCTGCCCCAGAACCAGGCGCCGCCGGCGGCACTCAGGATCAGCGCGGCGAGCCAGATCGCGGTGTCGCGGATCGCCGGCCCGTCGGAGCGCTGCATCAGCTCCTTCATCTGCTTGCGCGGAATGTCGGTGTGATACCAATCGGCCGCCGAAAGTCCGGTCTCGACGGCGAGTTGAGCGTCGCGGCCAATCAGGCTGTAGTCCCGCCGGGACGGTGTTGCGGTCATGATTGCCTCCCACGGCAAACGGCGGCTCGCTCCAGCGAATGCCAGCCTGGCTTCGAGCGTGAAAATACCGCCGAGCGATGATAGACTCAACATCACAAAGATAGTTTCTATCATTTCCTATCAGAATGATGTAGCGTGCTTCGGAGGAATCCAACGAGGCGAGCATGGCAAAACGGCCGACCATCACGGACCTGGCGCGCATTTCCGGCGTCAGCGTTGCCACGGTCGATCGCGTGCTCAACAGCCGCCTGCCGGTGCGCGAGGAAACGGCGCGCCGCGTCTACGAGGCGGCGACCGAGATCGGCTACCACGCCGCCGGCCTGATCAAGCAGCGCCTGCGCCATGAATTGCCGGAATATCGGCTCGGCGTCCTGCTGCTCAGGGGCAATTACGTCTTCTACAGTGAATTCGCGCGCCAACTTGAGCTGGCCGTATCTCAATCGCCGCGCTTTCGTGGCGTCGCCATGATCGATTTCGCCGACTCGCTCGCCCCCGACGAAATCGTAGAGCGCACCCGCAAGTTGGCTTCCAAATGCCGGGCCGTCGCTTTGGTCGGGCCTGATCATCCGACAGTGACGGTCGCCGTCGAGGAGATGAAGGCCAAGGGCCTGCCGGTCTTCTCTCTGCTGTCCGACTTCGCGGCCGGCATTCGCGAGGGCTATGTCGGCCTCGACAACCGAAAGGTCGGGCGCACCGCAGCATGGATGATCTCGAAAGCGGCGAAGCGACCGGGCAAGGTCGCGCTGTTCGTCGGCAGCCACCGCTTCCACGGCCATGAACTGCGCGAGATCGGCTTCCGCTCCTTCTTCCGCGAGCAGGCGCCGGAGTTCACTTTGCTGGAAACACTGGTCAATCTGGAGGCCAACGAGATCACCCAGGACACTCTGCTCAATCTTCTCGGCAGCCACCCCGATCTCGTCGGCTGCTATGTCGCCGGCGGCGGCATGGAAGGCGCGGTCGCGGCGCTGAGGCAAGCAAAGCCCACCGAAATGCCGGCCGTCATCTGCAACGAGATCACGGCGGTGTCGCGCGCGGCTTTGGCGGACGGCATCTTGACCATGGTGATCTCGACACCGCTGGCGGCACTCAGCCGCGAACTGGTCGACCTGATGGCCCACGCCATCGAGACGGGCGCCGCCAACGCGCCGGGCCAGACGTTTTTGCCGTTCGATATTTATCTGCCGGAGAATATTTAGGGGTCTCGACGTTGGCGATTGGCCGGAACATCTACGCCTTCGTCATCCACGGGCGGAGCAAGGAGCGAAGCGACGCGGCGCAGACCCGAGGATCCATGCCGTGACTTCTGCGCGATGCCACGGCGCAGAACTGACTCTGGTGAGCGCGACCTTCATTCTGGGCCGCTGTGCCCCTCGCCGCCGTCGCGGCATGGATCCTAGGGTTTCCGCGACGTCGCTTCGCGACTGCTCCACCCTAGGATGACGAAGTCAGGGTGGTCTTCCGCAAATCGCGGACGGTGGCGACTGTCGGCAGCAGAGGTCTCGATCCCCTTTTTTGTCCCAGCTTAGGCTCGGCTTCGATCATCCACCCTCCCGAAAATCCTTCACCCGGTTTTGGAATGGCTCTTGACGTCTCCGAAAAATGGAATAAATATTTCACCAGCTAGGGATTTTGGTTCTTTCGTTCCGGAACATCTGTTTCAAACAGGGAGCCTGGCGTTCCAATCCTTGGGAAAGCGCCATCCGGAACAGAGACGATATCAGGGAGAGATTCCTCGGGCGATCGGGGATTCCGGGTAGATCGGTGCAGCCGGACACCAAATGTGGAGGAGAAACACAATGAAGAAACTGATTTTGGGCGTCGCCTTTGCGGCGCTGATGAGTTCGTCCGCTTTTGCCGCCAAGATCGGCGTGTCGATGGCCAAGTTCGACGACAATTTCCTGACCGTGCTGCGCAACGGCATGATCGAGCAGGCCAAGGGCATGAGCGGCGTTGAGCTGCAGGTCGAAGACGCACAGAACGACGTCGCCAAGCAGCTCGACCAGATCAAGAACTTCGCCGCTTCGGGCGTCGATGCCATCATCGTCAACCCGGTCGACACTTCGGCCACGCAGGCGATGTCGGATGCCGCGGCGGCAGCCAAGATCCCGCTCGTCTATGTCAACCGCGAGCCGGTCAATGTCGACACGCTGCCGGACAACCAGGCTTTCGTCGCTTCGAACGAGGCCGATTCCGGCACGCTCGAAACCAAGGAAGTCTGCCGCCTGTTTACGGAAGCCGGCAAGAAGGAAGCCAATGTCTATGTCATCATGGGCGAGCTTTCCAACCAGGCCGCCGTGCAGCGCACCAAGGACATCGACGATGTCATCGCCACGCCGGAGTGCAGCTTCATCAAGATCATCGACAAGCAGACCTCGAACTGGAACCGTGACGAAGCGCAGAACCTGATGACCAACTGGCTGTCGACCGGCAAGCCGTTCGACGGCGTCATCGCCAACAATGACGAAAGCGCCATCGGCGCCATTCAGGCAATGAAGGCCGCCAACGTCGACATGAAGTCGGTCGTCGTCGGCGGCGTCGACGCCACTCAGGACGCGCTTGCAGCCATGCAGGCCGGCGACCTCGACGTCACAGTGTTCCAGGACGCGGCCGGCCAGGGCGCTGGCGCACTCGATGCGGCCCTGAAGCTCGCCAAGGGCGAAAAGGTCGAGCACAAGGTCTACGTGCCCTTCCAGCTCGTGACGCCTGCCAACATCGACAAGTTCCTGAAGAAGAACTGAGCCGTACGCATACGGGGCGGCGCTCTCACACGAAAGACAGCGCCGCTCCTTCTTCCCTCGTTGCCGGCAAGGCGGCGAGGAACGACCGTGGCTGACGGAGGATCGAAGATTGTCACAGACATCGCATGGCGTCGGCGGGGTCAGTTATGACGCGAAGAAGCGGACATGGCCGGCCGAATTCAACGTCTTCCTGGCGCTCATCATTCTCGTTGTCGTCTTCGAACTGATAGGTCGAATCTTTCTCGGCGACTCCTTCCTGTTCAACACCCGCGACAACGTCGCCGGCATCTTCAACGAGGCCCGCCTGCAGATCATCATCCTGCAAGTGTCGATCGTCGGCATCATCGCCATTGGCGTCACGCAAGTGATCATCTGCGGCGGCATCGACCTGTCCTCGGGTTCGATTGTCGGCGCCACCGCCATGATCGCCATGAGCTTCGCCCAGGTGGCGACGGTCAACGGCAACCCCAACCCCAAGGCGATGTTCCTGGCGCAAGGCTGGACCGACCTGCCGGTCATCGTGCCGGTGCTGGTTGCGATCGGCTGCGGCATGCTCGCCGGCCTGATCAACGGCTCGTTGATCGCCTACACGCGCATCCCGCCATTCATCGCCACCCTCGGCATGATGATCACCGCGCGCGGCATCGCCAAATGGTGGTCCAAAGGCCAGCCGATCTCGTTTCCCACCGACAGTTTTGCCGCCATCAGCACCGGCTCGAGGCCGGTCATCATCTTCCTGGCGCTGGCGGTGCTGTTCCAGCTGATCCTGACCTATACGCGCTACGGCAAGCATTGTTATGCCATCGGATCCAACGAGGATGCCGCGCGCATGTCCGGCATCAAGATCCCCAATCACAAGATCCTCGTTTACACGATTGCCGGCATTCTTGCCTCGCTCGCCGCGGTCGTGTTGTGCTCCAAGAACCTGACCGCCCAGTCCGGCATGGGTGTGATGTACGAGCTCGACGCCATCGCCATGGCGGTCATCGGCGGCGTCTCGCTGTCGGGCGGCCGAGGCTCGATCATCGGCACGGTGATCGGCGCGCTGATCTTCGGCGTCATCATTTCCGGCTTCACCTTCCTGCGCCTCGACGCCTACTATCAGGAGATGGTCAAGGGCGTGATCATCGTCGGCGCGGTCGTGCTCGACCAGTGGCGTCAACGCATGCGGGCATTGAGGGCTTGACCATGTCAGACATCGTCCTGAAGACCGAAAACCTCACCAAGCGCTATGGCGGCGTGCATGCGCTGGAAGGCGCCAATTTCGAGCTGCGCAAGGGCGAACATGTCGCCATCATGGGCGACAATGGCGCCGGCAAATCGACCTTCGTGCGCCAGATCACCGCTGTCGAACAGCGCACCAGCGGCCAGATCTGGTTCGACGGCAAGGAAGTGAATTTTGCCGGCCCGATCGAGGCCCGCACCGCGGGCATCGAAACCGTGTTCCAGAACCTGGCGCTCGCCGACGATCTCGACGTGCCGTCGAACCTGTTCCTCGGCCGCGAAAAGGTGCTGTTCAACCTCGGCCCGTTCTCGATCCTCGACCGCAAATACATGCGCAAGGCGACCGAGGCGGCGCTGATCCGCACGGCGGTGAAAATCCCCAATCTGTCGAACACCATCCGCCACATGTCGGGCGGCCAGCGGCAATGCGTGGCGATCGCCCGGACCGCAACCTTCGCCTCCAAGCTGATCATCATGGACGAGCCGACGGCAGCGCTCGGCGTGCAAGAGACGGCGCAGGTCGAAAACATCATCCGCACACTGAAGGACAATGGCGAGCCGCTGATCCTGATCAGCCACAACATGCGCCAGGTGTTCGACCTGTGCGACCGCATCGTCGTGTTCCGGCGCGGCCGCATCGTCGCCAATCTGCGCAAGGAAAACACCGACGGCAACGACATCGTCTCCTACATCACCGGCGCCAAGACCGGGGAGGCGGAACTCGCGGCCTAAACAGGATGATCATCCGGTTTCCGGGACGATCCGACGCGCTGAGCAATTCCGGGAAAGTGTGAAACGGTTTTCCGTCCGGAATTGCGCCAAAACAAGAAGTACCCTTGCCACCTTCCCCTCAGGGGAAGGTGGAGACACAACTCTCTCGAACCCATCCCCCTAGAGGAAATACTCCATGACTGTTCGTTTCGCCCTCCTCGGTGCCGGCCGCATCGGCAAGGTCCACGCCCGCGCCGTCGGCTCCAACCCGCAGGCCAGACTGGTGGCCGTCGCCGATGCCTTCGAAAAGGCGGCGACCGAGCTGGCGACTGCCTATGGCGCCGAAGTGCGCACCATCGACGCGATTGAAAAATCAAAGGATATCGACGCCGTCGTCATCTGCACGCCGACCGACACCCATGCCGATCTGATCGAGCGCTTCGCCAAGGCCGGCAAGGCGATCTTCTGCGAGAAGCCGATCGACCTTAACGTCAAGCGCGTGGAAAAATGCCTGGCCGTGGTCGACAAGGCCAAGGCGACGCTGATGGTCGGCTTCAACAGGCGTTTCGATCCGCATTTCGCCGCCGTGCGCAAGGCGATCGACGACGGCGCCATCGGCACTGTCGAAATGGTCACCATCACCTCGCGTGATCCGGGCGCGCCGCCGGTCGACTATATCAAGCGCTCGGGCGGCATTTTTCGCGACATGACCATCCACGATTTCGACATGGCACGCTTCCTCCTCGGCGAGGAGGTTGTAGCGGTCAGCGCCCATGCCTCGGTGCTGGTGGACAAGAAGATCGGCGAAGCCGGCGATTTCGATAGCGTCAGCGTCATCCTCGAGACCGCGTCCGGCAAACAGGCCGTCATCTCCAACTCGCGCCGCGCCACCTATGGCTACGACCAGCGCATCGAGGTGCATGGCTCCAAGGGCATGGTCGCCGCCGAAAACCAGCGGCCGGTGTCGATCGAACTGGCCAATGAGAAGGGCTATACGCGCCCGCCGCTGCACGATTTCTTCATGACCCGCTATCTCGACGCCTACGCCATCGAGATCGCCGCCTTCATCGCCGCCGCAACCTCGGGCAAGAAGGCATCGCCGAGCGGCGCCGACGGCCTCGTGGCACTGAAGCTGGCCGATGCGGCGCTGAAGTCGGCGACGTCAGGCAAGACCGTCCGTCTCGACAAGTAAGAACCCACAGGAGCAGAGCGATGAGCACATCAGCCGATCGCAATTCGAAGACGCGCGCCATCGTCACCGGCGGCGCGCAAGGCATCGGCTTTGCCGTCGCCACAGCGCTGGCCGACGAGGGCTGCCGGGCGCTGGCGCTCATCGGCCGTTCGCAGGAGAAGGGCGACAAGGCGGTCGCCCACTTCAAGAAAGCCGGTGTCGACGCCATCTTCATCAGCGCCGACGTTTCGAAAGTGGCCGACTGCAAGCGCGCGGTCGCCACCGCGATCTCGCATTTCGGCACCATCAATGGGCTGGTCAACGCCGCCGCCACCTCCGCACGCGGTTCGCTGGTCGAGACCTCCAAAGAGGTTTTCGACCAGATCTTCCAGACCAATGTGCGTGGCCCGTTCTTCCTGATGCAGGGCGTGGTGGCGCATCTGCTGGAGAAGAAGGCACCCGGCTCGATCGTCAACGTGCTGTCGATGTCGGCGCATTGCGGCCAGTCCTTCCTGGCTCCCTATTCCTCGAGCAAGGGCGCGCTGGCGACGCTGACCAAGAATGTCGCCAACGCCTATCGCTTCAACCGCATCCGCTGCAATGCCGTGCTGCCCGGCTGGATGGACACCGAAGGCGAGGACATCGTGCAGAAGAAATGGCACGGCGCATCCGACGACTGGCTGGCCAAGGCCGAGGCCGGCCAACCGATGGGCCAGCTGGTGAAGCCGGATCAACTGGCACGGCTGATCAGCTACATGGTGAGCCCGCAATCCGGCGTCATGACCGGGTCATTGGTCGACTACGACCAGAATGTTGCGGGGACATCACCGGAGTAAGGCCGGCGCCGCGGCCGGCCCCTTTCTCCCCGTCACTATACGGGGAGAAATGCCCGGCAGGGCAATGAGGGGCAGCGCCGACTTTAACAGTTACAGGGTCGATTGAAGTAGCGCTTTTCGCCCCCGTCCTATCCTCCGACGCCAGCGCCGCCCCTCACCTGCCTGCGCCGGCATCCTCTCCCCGTATAGTGACGGGGAGAGGGGCGCTCTCGCCGGCGATTTCGCCAACCTCATTTACGGCACGTGACAAACACCCCGGCATCGACTATATGAGCCTCATGATCAACCTGTCCGCCACGTATTGGTACTTTAGCAGCTCGCTGGCGGCGGGAGGATTGCGCTCGATCTGAAGATTGCAGCAACAAGTCCGAACAGCCGCCAGACCTGGCGGCTTTTTTGTTTCAGCCGGCAGGTCTCCTAAAAAACAGGAGCAGAAAGCCGTGTTGACCACCACAGACGACCTTCGGGTCACCGAAATCAGGGCATTGAGCACACCGGAAGAGGTGATGCGCGAGATACCGCGCACGCTGACGGCGACGCGCACCGTCGCCACGTCGCGCAACGCCATCCATTCCATTCTTACGGGGGCCGACGATCGACTGCTTGTCATCGTCGGCCCTTGTTCCATCCACGATCCGGTCGCGGCCGTTGACTATGCCAGCCGTCTGGCGGCGCTGCGCGAGACCCTGTCCGACCGGCTCGAGATCGTCATGCGCGTCTATTTCGAGAAGCCGCGCACCACGGTTGGCTGGAAGGGCCTGATCAACGATCCCGACCTCGACGGCAGTTTCAACATCGAGAAAGGGTTGCGCATGGCGCGCAACGTCTTGTCGGCCGTCAACAATCTCGGCCTGCCGGCAGCGACCGAGTTCCTCGATATGACCATCCCGCAATACATTGCCGACCTCGTCGCCTGGGGCGCCATCGGCGCGCGCACCACCGAAAGCCAGATCCACCGCGAGCTGGCATCGGGCCTGTCCTGCCCCGTCGGCTTCAAGAACGGCACCGACGGCAATCTCAGGATCGCCGCCGAGGCGGTGAAATCGGCTGCCCAACCGCATCATTTCATGGCGGTGACCAAGGGCGGGCGCAGCGCCATTGCTGCAACTACCGGCAATGAGGACTGCCATGTCATCCTGCGCGGCGGCGTTCAGCCCAACTATGACGCGGCGAGCGTCGAGGCGGCCTCGGCCGAACTCGCCCGCATCGGCGTCACCCCTCGTCTGATGATCGATGTCAGCCATGCCAACTCGGCCAAGAAGCCGGAGAACCAGCCCAAGGTGGCGGCCGACGTGGCCGGCCAGGTCGCGGCGGGCGACGAGCGCATCATCGGCGTCATGATCGAGAGCAATCTCGTCGCCGGCCGGCAGGACGTGGTGCCCGGCAAGCCGCTCGTCTACGGCCAGAGCATCACCGATGGCTGCATCGACTGGGCGACCACCGAGACGGTGCTGCACGGCCTCGCCGGCGCCGTCGAATGGCGCCGCTCAACCCGCCGCGCCATGCTGGAGAGCCGGCAGGGAGCGGCTTGACGCTTGCCGGCGTTTGCTCGGCACGCACCCCCACCCTAACCCTCCCCACAAGGGGGAGGGAACGCTGCCGCGTACCATCATCGAAACCGAACTTCTGCTGGTTTGCTGGGTTTCAGCGCCTACGCAGTCTCCCTCCCCCTTGTGGGGGTCCGAAGGACGGGCGAGACCCGTGGCTCGCCCCGGGAGGATTAAGGGTGGGGGTATTCGCAAAGCGCAAGGGCCCAGGCAATAGGCGGCGATTGCAATGCGGCGGGTAGCAGCAATCACGCCGCCTTCAAACCGTGCCAGGCGGTCAGCACCGAAACCACAACCAGAAGCAGTCCGGCCGCCCGGCCGGCAAATATGGTCGCCCGCGGATTGGCGACCAGCAGATTGCGGCGGCGCCCGGCTGACACCGCGAGCCCGCCATAGACGGCAAATTGCGTGGCGACCGTCATCAATCCCATGATGGCCGCCTGCATCCAGATCGGGCCATAGGCCGGCTTCAGGAATTGCGGATAGACCGCGAAGACGAAGAGATAGGCTTTGGGATTGATCAGGCAGATCACCAGCCCCTGGCGAAACGCCTTCCATGCGGAGCGGCTGCCGGCCGGCCCGTCTTGGCCGACCTTGATCGAGCTGCGTATCAGCGTCAGGCCGATATAGGCCATGTAGACGGCGCCGGCGATCAGCAGCGGGTTGTAGAGGATCGGCACGAAATGCATCAGCAGGCCGACGCCGACGGCGCCGTTCAGCGTATGCACCATGCCGCCCGTCATGATGCCGCCGGTCGCGGCAAGCCCTCTGTTGCCGCCGCCGGTCAGTGCATTGGCAAGCACGAACAGCATATCCATGCCGGGCACGATGATGATGCCGAACAGCAGGATAAAGAAAAGCCAGAGATTCTCTGCATAACTCATGTCAGTTGCCTGTCGCTTCCTGCCAGTGTGCCGGTTGAGGAATTTGTTGATTTTCAAGCCCGTAGGCAGTCCAATAGATCATCCCAACTGACGGGGATGTGTCAGTAGCGTTTTGATCGGGAGAGGAAATGCGCAAGGCGTCGCGCCTGTTCGAGATCATCCAGATCCTGCGGCTGGCAAGGCAGCCGGTGACGGCGGCAATGATCGCCGGGCAGCTGGAAGTGACGGTCCGCTCGATCTATCGCGACATCGCCGCACTGCAGGCGATGCGCGTGCCGATCGAGGGTGGGCGCGGCATCGGTTACATATTGCGCCCCGGCTTCGATCTGCCGCCGCTGATGTTTTCGATCGAGGAAATGGAGGCGATCGTGCTGTCGCTGGCGCTGCTGGAGCGCACGGGCGACAGCGAACTCAAGCAGGCGGCCAAGCGCGTCAGCGCCAAGATCGCCGGCGCGGTGCCACCGCCCTTGCGTCAGGCGTTCGACGCCAATGCGTTGCATGTCTGGGGGTTCGCCGCGCCCGCAATCGGCACGATCGATCTGGCGCTGGTGCGGCGCGCCATCCGCGATGAGGAGAAGCTCGACCTCTCCTATCGGGACGAAATGGGCCGCGCTTCCGAGCGGCTGATCCGCCCGATCGCACTGATCTACTATGCCGAGACCGCCAACATCGTCGCCTGGTGCGAACTGCGCCAGGCGATCCGCAATTTCCGCAGCGACCGCATCGAGGCTTGCCAGCCGACCGGCCTGCGCTTCAAGGGCGAAGGCGATCGTTTGCGGCAGGTCTGGGTCGACGGCTGGGAGACGAACGTCGTGGCTGCTTCCGGGTGAAGTGAACGGTTCTACCGCACATCCACCCAGCGCTTCTCCTCGAACGACCTTGCCATGGCGTGCACGGTGCGCTCGATCTCCAGCCCTTCCGCAAATTCGATCACCCGCGCCGGCTTGCCGGCAAGCCGTGTCAGCAGCTCGTGGCATTCGATGATCTTGAGATCGTTGAAGCCGAGGCCGTGGCCGGGCGCCGGCAGGAAGGCGTCGTAGGGCTTGTGGTGTGGCGCCACCAATATGGTGCGATAGCCCTGTTCCGTCGGGCGATCGGCGGTGACATAGAGCTGGATTTCGTTCATCCGCTCCTGGTCGAACAGGATCGATCCCTTCGAGCCGAAGATCTGGATGGCGATGCGGCCCTTGCGACCCCAGGCCGAGCGGTTGACCAGCAGCGTGCCGGCCACACCGTTTTCCAGATGCATCAGCACGCTGGCGATGTCGTAGGTTTCGACTGCACGGCGGCCGCCGGCGTCGACCCGGCGGTCGGCATAGGGTTTGGACATGTCACACATGACGCGGGCAACACGGCCGAACAGGGTGCTGACCAGCGACAGCGGATGCACAGCGAAATCGTCGAGCGCGCCATAGCCCGACGCGGCTTCATGCTTCCAAAAGAACCGCGCTTCCGGGTCGGCCATGAAATCCTCATCCATCTCGATGCGCAGATGGTTGACCTCGCCGATGATCTTCTCGTCGAGCAGCGCGCCGATGTGGCGGATCGCCGGACTCTGTATGTAGTTGTAGCCCAGCGCTGCAACCTTGCCCGACTTTTTCGCCGCGGCCGCCATCGCCTCGGCGTCGGCAAAGCTCGGCGCCATCGGCTTTTCGCACCACAAATGCTTGCCGGCTTCGAGGATGGCGATGGCCATTTCCGGATGGAACTGGTTGGGTGTGGTCAAGGAGACGATATCAACCTCGGGATCGTTGACCACCGCGCGCCAGTCGCCGGAGGCCTTGGCAAAGCCGAACTCGCCCGCCTTCCGTTCGGCAAGCTCCTCATTGACCTCGCCAAGATGAACCAGTTTTGGCTTGGCGACATCCGGAAAGACGGCACCGACGGCGCTCCACGCTATGGCGTGGCACTTGCCCATGAAACCCGTGCCGATAAGACCGACGCCGACCATCTTCTTCTCCACTGGATAAAATCCTCGATGGATGAATTAGTCCATTTTGTTCTGAAATGGAATGTCTGCCTCATTTTTTATGGCGTTCTTGCGCAGGCTCGCTATGATGAGGCACAGAGGACGTTCTCAAAGAGGGAGCATGATGTTGTCCGAAAACCGCTTCACACTTTTCGGCATCATGCTCTAGATGAGCTTGGACGGGCCGACGATGGACGAACGGGTACCTCGCGATTTCGAGACGCTGCGCGCCACGATCCTCGATCGGCGTGAAACCTTGCCCAAACGCATCGCCCAGATCGCCGCCTACGCGCTCGACAATCCTGATGACATCGCCTTCGGCACCGCCGCCAGCATCGCCGCTTCGGCCGGTGTGCAACCCTCGACCCTGATCCGCTTTGCCCAGCAGCTTGGCTTCGACGGCTTCACCAGCCTGCAGCAGGTGTTTCGCGAGCGGCTGCGCGAGCGCAACTCCTCCTATGACGAGCGCTTGCAGGCGCTGCGCGCCAAGGCCGATGCGGGTGCGGGCCACCGCGCCATCTTCGACGGCTTCGTCGCCGCCGCCAGCACCTCGCTCAACGACATTTCGCGCACGCTGGACGAGGCGCATCTGGAAGACGCGATCTCGCTGCTGGCCAAGGCGGAGACCATCTACGTGCTCGCCAAGCGCCGCTCCTATCCGGTGGCAAGCTACATCGCCTATGCTTTGGGCAAATTGAAGATCCGCAACCAGCTGATCGAATCCGCCGCCGGCCTCAACGCCGAAATGGTCGCCTTTGCCACGCCGGCGGACGCCGTCATCGCCATCAGCTTCTCGCCCTACGCGCCGGCCACCATCGAGGAAGCCCGCACCATTTCCGAACAGGGCGTGCCGATCGTCGCCATCACCGACAGCTCGTTTTCGCCGCTGGCGCAGTTCGCTAGCGTCTGGTTCGAGGTTGCCGAGGCCGATTTCGCCGGCTTCCGCTCGTTGTCGGCAACCATGGCGCTGGCCATGGCGCTGACCGTCGGCGTCGGCGAGAAGCGGCGAAGCGCAAGCCGCAAGCGCAAGGCCTAGATCACCTCTACGGCAGTCTCGCCTGCCGCCGAAAGCCGCGCCGCGTCACGCGCCGGCGGCGACCCGAACTGACGGGCATATTCCCGGCTGAACTGGGAAGCGCTCTCATAGCCGACGGCAAAGGCGACGCTGGCCACATTGCCTGGCTGGGCGAGCAGCAGATGGCGGGCCTCCAGCAGCCTTATCTGTTTTTGATACTGGATCGGGCTCATCGCGGTCGCCGTCTTGAAGTGACGGTAAAAGGCAGCCTCGCTCATATGGGCGATCTGGGCGAGGTCGCTGACCCGGATCGGCTGATGGCAATGCGTCCGGATCCAGGCGATCGCCTGGCCGATGCGGGACAGATGGCCATCGGCGCGCGCAAGCTGGCGAAGCTTCCCGCCCTGCGGTCCTTGTAAGAGCCGAAACAGCAACTCGCGTTCAAGCGCTGCCGCAAGCACGGGTATCTCGGCCGGCCGGTCGAGCAGCCGCATGATGCGACGCAATGCGTCGATCAAATCGTCATTGACGGGCGAGGTGGAGAAACCGTCGCCGCCAAGCGCCGGCTCGTGCTCGACGAGAAGCGCCGCAACAGCCTGCAGGTCAAGGGTGAAGCCGATGGCGAGGTAGGGACGCGCGACGCTCGCTTCGACCAACTGGCTGATGGTCGGCGTCTCGACAGTGTATATGAAATAGCTGGCTGGATTGTAACGAAGAGCCCGGTCGCCGATCAGAACCGTCTTGGCGCCCTGCAGCACGAACAGGATCCCCGAACCCCACACGCCCGCCACTGGTGCCGTAGTGACTTCGCTGCGGCCGATGGAAACGCGAGGAATAGCCGTAGCCGTTCGTCGCCCGCGCGCATGGCGGCCGGCGATATCGATCAGCTCCCGCAGCGCCTCGCTCATGGCACGAGCATCGCGCATCCACACGCGCCGCGCAACCGTCGTGAGAGGATCAGGCAAGAGCGGGAGAGGTTTCGGCGCGCGACGTTGCCAAGGATACGCCATCTCAGGGTCTTCGACATGCACAGAAGGAGAGCTCTAAAATGACGACATCGAAAGGTGCTGTGGTTACCGGCGCCAACAAGGGCATCGGCCGCGAAATTGCCCGACGATTGGCGACGATGGGCTTCAAGGTGTGGCTCGGCGCCAGGGATGCCGAACGCGGCATGGCGGCAGCGCAGGAATTGCGCGCCGAAGGCCTGGACGTTCAATGGCTTGAGCTGGATGTCACACAGGACGACAGCGTGGCGGCCGCCGCCAAAACCGTCAGTGCGGAAAGCGCCAGCCTTGACGTGCTGGTGAACAATGCCGGTGTCGCTATCAACTACGACCCGCCGCCAAGCCAGCAGCGTGTTGCCGACATCCAGGCTACCTATGAGGTCAATGTGTTCGGGCCGATCCGCGTCACCCAGGCCTTCCTGCCGCTGCTGCTTGCAGCGCCGGCCGCGCGCATCGTCATGGTGAGCAGTTCCACCGGGTCCATCGGACGCGCGCTTGACCCCGCCACCGCCAATCATGCCGTCAACCTGCTGGGCTATGGCAGCTCCAAGACGGCCTTGAATGCCGTCACTGTTGCCTTCGCCCGGGAACTGGCTACGCAAGGGATCAAGGTAAACGCGGCGGCGCCGGGCTATACCGCAACCGACCTGAATGGTTATAAGGGGCATCGTACTGTGCAGCAGGCGGCTGAGATCGTCATACGGTTGGCGACCCTGGATGCCGACGGTCCGAACGCGGGGTATTTCAACGACGATGGCCCGCTCCCCTGGTGAACGGAGCCGGCCCCGAAGTCCCCACCCCTTTGTGCCACTTTTAAGAGAAGGAATGCTCATTCCATATTGACTATGGATTGGAATTATTATTTCATATTGGTGGCGTCACGCTGCCGCTCGCGCGTGTCCCCCAACTGCGTTGCCCAAGACAACAAGACCGACGGGAGGTTCCAATGAGCGAAGCCGTGGACGCGAAACAGGCGCCGCTCGACGTCATCACCATCGGTCGCGCTTCCGTCGACCTTTACGGCCAGCAGATCGGCTCGCGGCTGGAGGACATCACCTCCTTCGCCAAATCGGTCGGCGGCTGCCCGGCCAACATCTCCGTCGGCACGGCTAGGCTCGGCCTGCGCTCGGCGCTGCTAACCCGCGTCGGCGACGAGCAGATGGGCCGCTTCATCCGCGAACAGCTGCGGCGTGAAGGCGTCAATGTCGACGGTCTGAAGACCGACAAGGAACGGCTGACGGCTTTGGTGCTGCTTTCGGTCGAGAGCGAAGGCGTCTCGCCGATGATCTTCTATCGCTCGGACTGCGCCGACATGGCGCTGGCACCGGAAGACATCGACGAAGCCTTCATCGCCTCGGCGCGTTCCATCGTCGTCACCGGCACGCATTTTTCTCGGCCCAACAGCGACGCCGCCCAGCGCAAGGCGATCCGCATCATCAAGGCCAAGGGCGGCAAGGTGGTGTTCGACATCGACTACCGCCCCAACCTCTGGGGTCTTGCCGGCCATGCCGAAGGCTTTGAGCGCTATGTGAAGTCCGACCGCGTCTCGTCGCAGCTGAAGACCGTGCTGCCCGATTGCGACCTCATCGTCGGTACCGAGGAAGAGATCATGATCGCGTCTGGCGCCGATGATTGCCTGAGCGCGCTGAAGACCATCCGCGCGCTGTCCTCGGCCACCATCGTCCTGAAGCGCGGCGCGATGGGTTGCATCGTCTATGACGGGCCGATCAGCGACGATCTGGAAGACGGCGTCGTCGGCAAGGGTTTTCCGATTGAGATCTACAATGTGCTCGGCGCCGGCGATGCCTTCATGTCCGGCTTCCTGCGCGGCTGGCTGGGTGGCGAAGACCATGCGACGGCGGCGACCTGGGCCAATGCCTGCGGCGCCTTTGCCGTGTCGCGGCTGCTCTGCGCGCCGGAATATCCGACCTTCGAGGAGCTGCAGTTCTTCCTCAAGAACGGCAGCAAGCATCTCGCTTTGCGTAAGGACGAGGCGATCAACCACATCCATTGGGCAACGACACGCCGGCGCGACATCCCCTCGATGATGGCGCTTGCCTGCGACCATCGCGTCCAGCTCGAGGACGTCGCGGCCAAGACCGGCGCCGATCCGGCCCGCATCCGCGACTTCAAGGTGCTGGCGGTCAAGGCGGCAGCAAAAGTCGCCGCCGGCCGTGACGGCTATGGCATGCTAATCGATGAGAAGCACGGCCGCGAGGCGATGTTCGAATTCGCCCGCCATCCTTTTGCCTGGCTCGGCCGTCCCGTCGAACTGCCGGGCTCACGGCCGCTGCGCTTCGAATTCTCACAGGACATCGGTTCGCAGCTGGTGGAATGGCCGGTCGACCACTGCATCAAATGCCTGTGCTTCTACCATCCTGACGATCCGGCGGCGCTCAAGGAAGAACAGCAGCAGAAACTGCGCGCGCTGTTCGAGGCGGCGCGGAAGGTCGGGCGGGAATTGCTGGTCGAAATCATCGCCGGCAAGCACGGCAAGCTCGACGACACCACGATCCCGCGCGCGCTGGAAGAACTCTATGCGCTTGGCATCAAGCCGGACTGGTGGAAGCTCGAGCCGCAGGCCTCGGCCGGCGCCTGGGCCAAGATCGAGGCCGTCATCCTCAAGCACGATCCGTGGTGCCGTGGCGTCGTGCTGCTTGGGCTGGAAGCGCCGCAGGACGAGCTGGAAGCTGCCTTCGCCGCGACCGCCAAGGCGCCGATCGTCAAGGGCTTCGCCGTCGGCCGCACCATCTTCGTCCACGCCGCCGAACAGTGGTTGGCCGGCAAGATGTCGGATGACGAGGCGATCGCCGACATGGCGTCGCGCTTCGAACAGTTGACCGAAGCGTGGCTTGCCGCGCGTGGCCGTAAAGCAGCATAAAGGCGCGGCACAGGACTGCGGAGGAAAACACTATGACGAAGACAATCCGCCTGACGATGGCGCAGGCGCTGACCCGCTTTCTCAGCAAACAGATGACCGAGATCGACGGCAAAAAAGTGCCGATCTTCGGCGGCGTCTGGGCGATTTTCGGCCACGGCAATGTCGCAGGGATCGGCGAGGCGCTCTATCAGGTGCGCGATGAACTGCCGACCTTCCGCGCCCACAATGAACAGGCGATGGCGCATGCGGCGATCGCCTATGGCAAGGCTAATTTCCGCCGCCGCTTCATGGCCGCGACCTCGTCGATCGGCCCCGGCGCGCTCAACATGGTGACGGCGGCGGCGCTTGCGCATGTAAACAGGTTGCCCGTCCTGTTTTTGCCGGGCGATGTCTTCGCCAACCGCATCCCCGATCCGGTGCTGCAGCAGGCAGAGGATTTTTCCGACGGTACGGCGACGGTCAATGACTGCTTCCGTCCGGTGTCGCGCTATTTCGACCGCATCACCCGGCCGGAGCAGATCATTCCGGCGCTGAGCCGGGCCATGCAAGTGCTGACCGATCCGGCCGAGTGCGGCCCGGTGACGCTGTCGCTCTGCCAGGACGTACAGGCCGAAGCCTATGACTATCCCGAAAGCTTCTTTGCCGAGCGCGTCTGGCACCAGCGCCGGCCGCGCCCGGACCGCGGCGAACTGGCGGCCGCGGTGGCGGCACTCAAGGGCGCAAAGAAGCCGTTGATCATAGCCGGCGGCGGCGTGCTCTATTCGCAGGCCTCCGGCGAACTGGCGACATTCGCCGAGGGCGCCGGCATTCCGGTCTGCGAGACGCAAGGCGGCAAATCCTCGCTGCCCGACAATCATCGGCTCAACATGGCGGCGGTCGGCGTCACCGGCACTTCTGCCGCCAACCGGCTGGCGGAAGAGGCAGATGTCGTGCTGGCCGTCGGCACGCGCCTGCAGGATTTCACCACCGGCTCGTGGGCGCTGTTCAAGAATTCCGGCAAGACCATCATCGGGCTGAATGTGCAGCCTTTCGATGCCGGCAAGCACCGGGCTTTGCCGCTGGTCGCCGATGCGGCCGAAGGGCTCGCCGAACTCGGTGCTGGGCTCAAGGGCTGGAAGGCGCCTTCCGCCTGGACCGACAATTCGGCCACCGGCAAGAAAGCCTGGCAGGCCGATGCCGGCAAGGTAACGGCCTCGACCAATGCCGCCTATCCCTCGGATGCTCAGGTGATCGGCGCCGTGCAGCGCACCCTGGGCTCCGGCGTGACCTTGCTGCATGCCGCCGGCGGTCTGCCCGGCGAGTTGCACAAGCTCTGGCAGGCTGGCGCGCCCGGCTCCTACCACGCTGAATACGGCTTCTCGACCATGGGCTACGAGATTGCCGGCGGCCTTGGCGCCAAGATGGCCAAGCCCGACGAGGAGGTCGTCGTCATGATCGGCGACGGCTCCTACCTGATGCTGAATTCCGAGATCGCCACTTCGGTGATGCTCGGCCTCAAGCTCATCATCGTGCTGCTCGACAACCGCGGCTATGGCTGCATCAACCGGCTGCAGATGGCCACAGGCGGCGCCAACTTCAACAACCTCCTGAAGGACTCGCGCCACGAAATCCTGCCCGACATCGACTTCGCCGCACATGCCGCCAGCATGGGCGCAATCGCCGAAAAAGTGCCATCAATCGCCGGCCTGGAAAACGCGCTGCAGAAGTCGAAAAAGAACGACCGCACCACCGTTCTGGTCATCGACACCGATCCGCTTGTTTCCACCGATGCCGGCGGCCATTGGTGGGATGTGGCGGTGCCGGAAGTCTCCGCGCGCAGCCAGGTCAACGCGGCGCGCAAGGCCTATGACGAAAAGCGGCAGATGCAGAGCGTGGGTGACTGAAGTGGGCGCTGCCCCTCACCTGCCTGCCGGCATCCTCTCCCCGTACAGGGACGGGGAGAGGGACGCTGTCATCACCGGTTTCGCCAATCACCGTCGTCGCAAGAAAGACGCCGAGGTCGCGGCTAGACCCCTTCTCCCCGTCACTATACGGGGAGAAGGTGCCGGCAGGCGGATGAGGGGCAGCGCCGGCGGCAAAAGAGTGAACTGTTTCAATCCGGAGTGACGACTTGAAAGCCAAACTGGGCATGTCCCCCATCGCGTGGTGGAACGACGATCTTGCCGAACTCAGCGACGACGTCTCGCTGGAAGAATGTCTGCGCCAGTCGCGCTCGGCCGGCTTCACCGGCATGGAAATGGGTCGCCGCTTCCCCAACGATCCCGCTGTCATGCTGCCGATCCTGAAGAAGGCCGACGTGACGCTGTGCGGCGGCTGGTTCTCCGGCACGCTGGTCGACGAGGACATGGGCAAGAACAAGGATCGCATCCAGCCGATGATCGACCTGTTCAAGGCGGTCAACGCGCCTTGCATTGTCTATGGCGAGGTCGGCCGCTCGATCCAGGGCGACCGTTCCAAACCGCTTGCCACCAAGCCGAAATTGTCGGGCGACGAGATGAAGGCCTATGCAAGGCGGCTGACCGAGTTCGGCGAATGGTGCGCCGAGCAGGGCATGCCACTGTCCTATCATCACCACATGGCGGCGGTGGTCGAGACCGAGCCGGAACTCGATGCCTTCATGCGCCATTCCGGCGACGGCATTCCGCTGCTGCTCGATGCCGGCCATCTCGCCTTTGCCGGCGGCGACGTGCTGCGCGCCATCGACAACCACCACAAGCGCATCAGCCATGTCCATGTGAAGGATGTGCGCATGGCCGTGATCGACGGGCTCGACCGCACAAAACAGTCCTTCCTCGATGCCGTGGCGCTCGGTGCCTTCACTGTGCCGGGCGATGGCTCGCTGGATTTCGGCGCCATCGTGCAGCGCTTCGCCGACCATGGCTATGAAGGCTGGTTCGTCGTCGAGGCCGAGCAGGACCCGAAGAAGAATCCGCCGCTAAAGATGGCCCAGGTAGGCTACAAGGAGCTGATGCGGGTGATGACGGCAGCCGGCTACACGGTCGAGACGCAAGGGTTCCCCAATGTCTGATGCGATGGCTTTCCGCCGAGCCTGCTTGCTGTAGATTGGCCCGATGAAAGATTACGAACACCCATTCTTCCGGCCGCTGTGGCGGCGCGTTGCCGTCGTCGCCGTCTGCGTGATCTGGGCCGGAATAGAGTTCGCCTCCGGAACGCCGTTCTGGGGCGTCATCGCGCTCGGCTTCGCCGCCTACGCCGTCTGGCAGTTCTTCTATCTCTACAAGCCGGTCGACGGGGCGAAGCCTCCGGTCGAGCCGAAGACTGGCGCCGAACCGAAGGAATGACCGCAATGTCGAAACTGCTCGTCAAAGCCGACAAGGGCCATGGCCGCGTCGCCCATGTCACGCCCAAAAGCGCCGGCTGGACCTATGTCGGCTTCGACCTGCACCGGCTGAAGCCGGGCGAGACCGCTTCCGGCAAGACGGGCGATCGCGAAGTCTGCCTGGTGTTCGTCACCGGCAAGGGCACGGGAACAGCCGGCGGCCAGGAACTCGGCCTGCTGGGCGAGCGCATGTCGCCCTTCGAGGGCAAGCCATGGTCGGTCTATATCCCGCAGGGGTCGGACTGGTCGGTGACTGCGAACACCGATCTCGAACTCGCCGTCTGCTCGGCGCCGGGCCTGGGCGGCGGCCTGCCGGTGCGCGTCATCGCACCCGACGATCTCGGCCAGGAAGTGCGCGGCAAGGGCACCAACACGCGTTACGTCACCAACATATTGCCGGAGGGCAAGCCGGCCGACTCGCTGCTGGTGGTGGAGGTCATCACGCCCGGCGGCCATACATCGAGCTACCCGCCGCACAAGCACGACCAGGACAATCTGCCGGCCGAATCCTATCTCGAGGAGACCTACTATCATCGCCTCAACCCGCCGCAGGGCTTCGCCTTCCAGCGCGTCTACACCGACGCCGACAAGAATGGCGCCCGCGAGCTGGACGAGGCGATGGCGATCGAGGACGGCGATGTCGTGCTGGTGCCCAAGGGCTACCACCCCTGCGCCGCCTGCCATGGCTACGACCTCTATTATCTCAACGTCATGGCCGGTCCGAAGCGGACGTGGAAATTCCACAACGCGGCCGAGCACGAATGGCTGATGAAGGCCTGAACAGCCGAAGCTATTGGTTCAGCAGAGAAAAATCGTCGGCTAAGGACTTGCCTGGTCGATTTGCCTTCGAAATCCCGCAGAAGCTTCGTCAATCCGTCATGGAAATCACCTATGGCAGCGGGGACGTGCATGTCGCCCAAAAGTGCGCAGCGGTTTTGGGATAACGACATGCCGAAGCAAATAGACTTAAAGCGCGCCGCATCGAGCCCTCAAGAGGCGGCGCGCTTTAACGAGGATTTTCGATGCGCTACGCCATCTATTTCACCCCAAGGCAGGACGAGCCACTGGCGCGGCTCGCCGCCAACTGGCTGGGACGCGACCCTTTCGGCGCCGCCACAAAGCCGGTCGAAGCGGTGGGCGACCTGTCGGCGGCGGAAGTCGCCTTCCATACCGCATCGGCGCGCCGCTACGGTTTCCACGCGACGCTGAAGGCGCCCTTCCGGCTGGCGGCCAACGAGACGGAAACCTCGCTGCGTGCCGCCCTCGACGCCTTTGCCGAAGCGATGCCTACCGTCACCATCCCGCGCCTTGTCGTCAGCCAGATCGATGGTTTCTTCGCTTTGGTGCCGCAAGGCCCGCTGCCGCCGCTCAACCGTTTCGCCGATGATGTCGTGCTTGGGTTCGACCGTTTTCGCGCACCGCTGACCGAGGCCGAGATCGAGCGCCGCAGCCCGGATTCGCTGAAGCCGGCCGAGTTCCGCAATCTCTGCCAGTGGGGCTACCCCTATGTCTTCGAGACGTTTCGCTTCCACATGACGCTGTCCGGCCGGGCCGGGCCACAGGAAAGCCTACGTCTGCGCGCAGCAATCGACAGCCTGTTCGCAGAGGTGCTGCAGCAGCCGGTGCTGGTGGATGCACTGACGCTGTTTGTCGAAACCGAACCGGGCGCCCCGTTCATGGTGCTCTCCCATCATGCGCTCGGCCGCCGCGCGGCGAGAAAAACCGCCTGACCACTTCGCCTGAAACCCAAGGACTGCCTGAGATGACTGCCGAGACCGTTTTGACCAATGCCCGCATCGTGCTTGCCGACGAGATCGTCGAGGGCTCGCTCGTACTGCGCGACGGTTTTATCGCCGGCATCGACGCAGGCACCGGGCGGACCGACGAGGATATGGGCGGCGACTACATCATCCCCGGCCTGGTCGAGCTCCACACCGATCATCTCGAAGGCCATTATGCGCCGCGGCCGAAAGTGCGCTGGAACCCGATCGCCGCCGTGCTCGCCCATGACGCACAGGTCGCCACCGCCGGCATCACCACGGTGCTCGACGCCTTGCGCGTCGGCATGGACGAGGATGCGGATCTCACCTCCGACGACATCCGCAAGCTGGCCGATGCCATCGAGGACAGCGTGGCGCAGGATCGCCTGCGGGCCGACCACTTCCTGCATCTGCGCTGCGAGGTCTCGGCGCCGGACTGTCTGCAGGCCTTCGCCAATTTCGACGGCGATGAGCGGGTCAAACTGGCGTCGCTGATGGACCATGCGCCGGGACAGCGCCAGTTCGTCAACCTCGAGACCTACGCCTATTACTATCAGCGCAAGCTGAAGCTGACCGATCGCGACTTCAAGCTGTTCTGCGACAAGCGCATGTCGGAATCGGCGAAGAATTCGGGACCGAACCGGGTAGCGATATCAGCCGCCTGCAACGAGCGCGGCATTGTGCTGGCAAGCCATGACGACGCCACATCAGGCCATGTCGACGAGGCGATTGAGCAAGGCGTGCGCGTTGCCGAATTCCCGACCACGCAGGAAGCGGCCAAGGCTTCAAAGGAGGCTGGGCTCGGAGTGCTGATGGGCGCGCCCAACGTCATGCGCGGCGCCTCGCACTCCGGCAATGTTTCGGCCCGCACGCTGGCCGCCGACGGACTGCTCGACATCTTGTCGTCCGACTACATTCCCTTCAGCCTGATCCAGTCGGCCTTCTTTCTAGGCGACGTCGTCGAAGGCATTTCACTGCCGCAGGCGGTCGCCATGGTGTCGAAGAACCCGGCCGAGGCCATCGGCCTCGGCGATCGCGGCGTCATCGAACCGGGCCGCCGCGCCGACCTGGTGCGCGTGCGCGTCGACGACCATGTGCCGGTCGTGCGCACCGTCTGGCGCCAGGGACGCCGAGTCGCCTGATGGTCTCGGCGTCGATCGAGCGCGAACTCACCGCCGAGGCCTTTCCGGTCCGCAACGGCGTCTTTGTCGCCGTCGTCGGCCCGAGCGGCGCCGGCAAGGATACGGTGATCGGCTACGCCAAGGCGCTGTTTGCCGATGAGACAAGGCTGGAGTTCGTGCGCCGGGTCATCACCAGGCCGAGCGACGCCGCGAGCGAGGACCACGACACGCTGGCCGACGCCGCCTTTGTCGAGGCCGAGGCTGATGGCGCCTTCGCCATTTCCTGGGAGGCGCACGGTCTGCGCTACGGCATCCCGGCCGATGTCGACTGGTCGATTGCCAACGGCCACGTCGCGGTCGCCAATGTGTCGCGCGCGGTCATCCCGGTTCTGCGTGAGCGCTATGCCAATCTGGCTGTAGTCGAGATCACCGCTGCCCCGGAGATCCTCGCCGAACGGCTCGCCCAGCGCGGCCGCGAATCGCGCGGCGAAGTGCTCGCCCGCCTCGCCCGCAGCGCCAATGTCGCTTTGTCCGGACCCGGCGTCACCTCCATCGACAATGGCGGCCCGCGCGAAGCCGCCGGCGAACGCTTCGCCGAAGTGCTGCGCAAGGCGATGGCGTTCTCCGACATGTCGGGGGTAATTTAGCGCTACTCCGCCGCCACGGCGCCCTTGCGGCTTGCGTCGAGCATCAGCCGTCTTGCGCGGAACACGCCCCATTGCTGGTCGACCAGCACGCCGATGAGGATCACGCCGCCCATCACCGCGAAGTTGAGCGAAGACGGGATGCCGAGCAGATTGACCAGGTTCTGCAACTCCTGCAGCAGCACGGTGCCGAGGATGACGCCGACCAGCGAGCCTTCGCCGCCGCGCAGCGAGAAGCCGCCGAGCACCGCCGCCGCGATGGCGTAGAGTTCATAGAACTGGCCATGGCTGGCCGGCGAAATCGAGCGCGTATACATGGCGAAATAGATCGCCGACAGCGCCGTCAGCACGCCGCAGATGACATAGGCGGCCATGACGACACGGCCGGTGCGGATCCCGGAATATTTCGCGGCTTCCTCGTTCTTGCCGATGGCGTAGAGATAGCGCCCAAATACCGAGCGGTGCAGCACCACCCACATGACGATGGCGATGACGATCAGCGCGATGAAGCTGTTGGGCACGCCCCATGACCGACCCGCGGTGAGGAATTCCAGCTCCGGAAAATTCTGCCCGAAGCCGAAGCCCGCGGTGCCGTCGGCGGTGTAGAAGCGCGCCACGCCGCGATAGATCAGCAGGCCGCAGAGCGTCACCACGAAGGGCTGCAATTTGAGCCGGGTGATCAGCCAGCCATGCACCAGCCCGATGATGCCGCCGAGCACCAGGATCAGCGGCAGCGCAATCGGCCATCCCAGGCCGCGCACGGCGATGAAGTCGATGAACAGCGTACCGAGCAGCGCAACCACCGAGCCGACCGACAATTCGATGCCGCCGGTGATGATGACGAAGGCCTGGCCGATCGACAGGATGCCGAACAGCCCGATCAGGTTAGAGGTGTTGGCAAGGTTGATCGGCAGCAGGAAGCGAGGGTTGATGATCGCCACCACCGCTCCGACCACCAGGATCAGGATCAGCAGGCCGAGATCTTTCTTGCTCATCGTCTTCTCCCCAATGCCCGCTTGAGCAGGTTCTGCAAAAATGTTCCGCGCGACCCGCGGCAAAGCAAAATGCTATTTTGGCTTCTTGCCGACCGCCAGCAACAGCACGTTTTCCTGGCTGAATTGTTCCTTGTCGAGAATGCCGGAAATCTGGCCCTCATGCATGACGGCGATGCGGTCAGACACGCCGATCACCTCCTCCATATCGCTGGAGATCATCAGCACGGCGACGCCGGCATCGGCCAGCGCCCGCATCAGCCCGTAAATCTCGGCCTTGGCGCCGATGTCGATGCCGCGCGTCGGCTCGTCGAGGATCATCACCTTGGGGTTCATCGCCAGCCACTTGCCCAGCACCACCTTCTGCTGGTTGCCGCCCGACAGCGTACCGGTGCGCGTCTGCACCGATGGCGCCTTGATGCCGAGATCCTTCTTCTGCTTCTCGGCGGTGACGGTCTCGGCATTTGCCGACACCAGCTGGCGCTTCGCATGGGCCGGCAGATTGGGCAGCGAAATGTTTTGCGCGATCGACAAATCGAGCAGTATCCCGGTCAGCTTGCGGTCTTCCGGGACGAGAAAAATGCCGTGCGCGACGGCATCGGCCGCCGAGCCCAGGACAAGCGGCTTGCCGTCGAGTTCGAGCTCGCCGCCAAGCGTTCTGTCGATGCCGAAGAACACCCGCGCCAGTTCGGTCCGGCCGGAGCCGACAAGGCCGGCAAGGCCGAGGATTTCGCCACGCCTGACGTCGAGATCGACCGGCCGGGCAGGGTAGGCGGGGGTGCGTACAGCTTTGGCCGATAGCGCCGTCGCGCCCGGTGCCCGCGCCGCTTCGGACGCTTTCTCGCGCTCCTTCAGCATGCGGCCGATCATCAGCTTGACCATCTGGTCGTGGTTGATGGCGCTCTTCGGCAAAGTGCCGGCCAGCATGCCGTCGCGCAACACCACCACCCGGTCGGCGACGCGCTCGACCTCGTGCAGCCGGTGCGAGATGAAGATGACGCTGATACCATCGGCCTTCAGCGCCTTGATGACGTCGAGCAGCTTGTCGGTTTCGGCGATCGGCAGGCTTGAGGTCGGCTCGTCGAGGATGACCAGCCGCGCCTTGATCGACAGCGCCTTGGCAATCTCGACCATCTGCTGCTGCGCCAGCGACAGGTCGGCGACCGGCGTATCGGCGGAGAAATTGGCGCCGACGCGCTTCAACAATGGCGCCACCATCTCGCGCAGCCTGGCGCGGTCGACCAGCCGCAGCGGCCCGCCACGCAACGGCTCGCGGCCGAAAAAGATGTTGGCGGCGACGTCGAGGTTTTCGAACAGGTTGAGTTCCTGGTGGACGAAGGCGATGCCCGACCCCAGGCTGCCTTCGACGCTAAGCCCGTCATGCGCAACGCCGTCGACGGTAATGGTGCCGCTGTCCGGCCGGGTGACGCCGCCGAGGATCTTCATCAAGGTCGATTTGCCGGCGCCGTTTTCGCCGACCAGGCCGATGACCTCACCCGGCCTGACCTCCATGGAAAAGCCGTCCAGCGCGACAACGCCTGGATAGGTCTTGCGCACGTTCTCGAGGCCGAGGAACGGGGTAGTCGCTGCAATGGATGTGTCGGAATAGTTCATCAAGCCACAATTTGATCGCGCTTGCCAGCAGCCGCTGGGCCAAAATGGCCCCTTCAGCAGACTGACGGGCCTTCGCCCGCCCGTCAACACGATCGCCGGCCCAAGGCGAACCTTGAGCCGGCGTAACCGCTCGTAGCCTCAGTTTCCGGACATCGCCTTTAGATTGGCCGCATAGGCGTCGACATCGTCCTTGCCGATGATCTTGGTCGGGATGATGATCAGGCCGCCTTCCGGAATGCCGGATTTGTCGCCCTTGAGATAGGCGGCCATCAGCTTCATGCCCTGGTAGGCCCATTCGAAGGGCTGCTGCACGACGGTCGCCGCCACCGTGCCTTCCTTGACGCCGCCCAGCGTGATCGGATCGTCATCGAAACCGACGACGGTGATCGAGCCGAGCTTGCCGGCGTCGCGCAGCGCTTCATAGATGCGCGGCGTGTTGTAGGAGTAGAAACCGACCATGCAGGTGATGTCGGGGCTGGCGACCAGCGCGTCCTCGACATTCTTCTTGGCGCGCGCCTGGTCGATATCGTCGCCGCGCACGTCGACGAGTTCGATCTTGCTGCCGGCGAGACCGTCCTTCATGCCCTGGATGCGTTCCTTGGCATTGTCGGCGCCGAGCAGGCCGACGAAGCCGAGGCATTTGCCGCCGTCGGGCATCGCCTTCTTGGCGATCTCGGCCGCCTGCTTGCCGGCGTCGATGTTGGACGAGCCGATATAGGCGACGCGCTTGGTCTGCGGGGCATCGGAGTCGGTGGTGAACAGCGCCGTCTCGGAGGCGATCTTGTTCAGACCGTCGGTCGAGGTCTTGGGGTCGACGGCCGAGACCATGATGGCCTTGACGCCGGCAGTCACCAGATCGTCCATCAGCCGCTGCTGGATGGCGACCGAGGACTGCTCGGGATATTTGAGTTCGAGATTGTAGTCGGGCAACTCGCCTTGCGCCTTCTTGACGCCGGCTTCCGCCGCCTTCCAGAAGTCGGACGCGCCGTTGACGACGAAGGCCAGCGTCGGCTTGTCGTCGGCGCGCGCAATGGCTGTCGCGGTCAGGCCCAGCAGCAGGGCTGCCGTGGCTACGGATGCATGTCGTATCAAGGATTTCATGTTCAACCTCCCGTTTTGGTCCAGTCGTCGGACTGAACCGATCTTGCATTCACTGATTTGCCGCTTGCGATTTGGACGCCCTCCTCCTCAGGGGTTCCCGGCACTGAAAGAATGGCGTCGTTCCAGTCGCGATCACGGACTTTAGAGACTCATCCCATGCTCGTAAATAGTCTGATTTGTCTGACATATCACATGTCCGAGACAGAGCTTGCGGACGCAATCCCCGCTCGCCATCAGGCCATTCACGCGCACTTCTCGCCGCGCGGGTCCCAGCCGGACCGGACGCGGCGGATTGACGTTACAGCGCATTTTTGTATTAGTAAACAGTATTAGTAAAGGGTCTCATGCGAGGGCGCTGGCAAGGCGGCGGGGCTCGTTCTCCCAAGGTGCGCCGCTTCGGCGGCGTCCAAGCGGATGCCTTGCAATTGTTGAGTTACGACCGAACGGAGAGGCGTAGCGGCAGCGAGCTGAAGCTGCTAATAAACATAATCATATCCGGCGACTTCTATTAGTGGATGGCGCCGAACCATCTTGTCGGCCTGACTGGCTGCCGCTAGACAGGCCGTGGATTGGGGACACGAATGCCATGAGCGATACGATTGACCCGGACGGCCCGGCCAGCGACGCGGCGCGGCGGCGCAAGGCGCCGGCGAGAACCGCCAAAGGCGGCCGCGTCACCATGACGGATATTGCCAGGGCTGCCGGCTGCTCGCAGGCGACCGTCTCTTTCGTGCTCAACAATTCGCCCGGCATCCGGCTGTCGCAGCAGACGCGCGAGCGGGTGATCGACGCCGCGCGTGCGCTCGGCTATTCCGCGCCCGCCTTCTCGGCGCTGCGCAAACCGGTTCCCGCCTTCGAAGGGCTTGATGGCGTCATCGGCTTCGCCGTCGACCAGCTGGCGACCAGTCCGGAAGCCGTCGTCGCCATCGAGGGCGCGCGCCAGGCGTCGTGGAACGCCGGCAATGTCTTGCTGGTGGCGCAGACCATGGGCGACGCCGTCATGGAGCCGCGCGCCATTGCGGCCCTCACCAAGCGCGGCATCTCGGCGCTGATCTACATGACCATCTTTACCCGCGAGATCACGGCGCCCGACTTCCTCTACAGCCTCGACATCCCGGTCATCCTGCTCAACTGCTACACATCCGACTATGCCTTCCCCGCCGTGGTTCCTTCCGAGATCGCCGGCGGCCAGAGCTCGACCCGGCATCTGATCGGCCACGGCCACCGCCGCATCGCCACCATCACCGGCGAACCCTGGATGCAGGCCGCGCAGGACCGCCTGAAAGGCTACCGCAGGGCGCTCGCCACCGCCGACATCCCGTTCGATCCGGAGCTGGTGGTCGAAGGCGACTGGTCGGCAAGTGCGGGCTATGCCGCGACCGTCAAGCTTCTGGCGCTGAAAGACCGCCCGACTGCCATCTTCTGCCAGAACGACCGCACGGCCATCGGCTGCTACGAAGCGCTGAAGGAGGCCGGCCTGCACATACCGCAGGACATCTCCGTCGTCGGCTATGACGATGAGGAGATCGCCAGGCATCTGTTCCCGCCGTTGACGACATCCATCCTGCCGCACATGGCCATGGGCCAATGGGCGATCGAGCAGCTCGAAGTGCCGCCGCCGCCCGGCCGCGGCCGCTATCCCATCACCAAGCTCGAATGCCCGCTGGTCGAGCGGGACTCGGTGGCAGCGGTGGCGGGGCAAGCCTGATCTGCCCATCCCGAAGCAAATCGGGATGGGTCTGTTTCAATATTTGCGCCGCTGGGCAGGATTTATCCAAACCCTGGGATCAGCCTGCGGCTAGAATCGCAAGATGACATAGGAGCGCCTGCGATAGCAGCGCCTGTGCCACCGGCCATAGCGCCAGAACCTGCGGCAGTGCCGTCTCCACACGCGCCGCCGGTGGTGGCGACGATGGTGCCATCGCCGATGGTAGATCTGCTCGACATCGCCCGGGCCTTCGTCGTCATCGAATGCATTGGCATCCTGCTTGTCGAGCTCATCGAGAATGCCGTTCCCGACATTGGGAACCCCGGCCATAGCCTCGAGCGGCCGAACCGTCGTAGCAAGCGCCGCGGCCCCCGCAACGCCGAACAATGCTGTCAAGAATGATCGCCGATCCATCAAAACCTCCATCAGAGGATAAGGCTAACATCAGCCAGATAGAGCGGCTGAGACAAAAGGCCAGAGGGGCAATTTAGCCGACACAAAGGGTGGTTAACGCCACGGCCCGTGGCCTGCTGGCTGTCTTAGTCCGTTCATAGGGTTGACCTAAAAATGGCGGTCTCAACAAGGGAGCGTGCCATGCCGGCGGACAATCTCGACCGACTCCAGAGCGCCTACAAGGCCGCGGTGGAAGAGTGGATAGCGGCTATCAAGCAGGAAGAGGAACTGGCCTCCGTCAATCATTCGGTCGAAGAGGTCGACACATGGGAAGCGGCGCATTTCAAGGAAGACGAGATACGCGGCAAGGTCCTCGACCTGAAGGCAAAATACGAAGACGCCCTGCGCAAGGAATTCTTCGGCTTCTAGGCGCCGCGATCGCGTCGATCCCGGGCGTGTGGTCCCCCACAAGCTGATGTCGGCGCCGCTACGCGTTCTGCCAAGGGTGCATCAAGTCTGAAACAAGCCTTTGATTGCTTGAAGGCCCGATGCGCTGGGAGCGACCATCGCCATTGCCTGGCTTGAGAGTCCAAGATGATCTTTCAACACCGCATTGACGATCGAGCGGGCATCGGTGGTGACCGCCAAGTCGGTCCCCTCGTGGAGCTGATCTGCCGCCAATCCGGGCCAGCGACCCGCGATCCGCCCACCGGCTATCGCACCACCCATCAACAACGCGACGCTGGCACCACCATGGTCGGTGCCGCCTTGTTCGTTGAAGTGGGCAGAGCGCCCAAATTCCGTAATGCCGAGCACAACGGTTTGGCGCCAGATTGCGGCTGCCGCTTCCGAGAACGCGACGACACCACGCGCCAATGTCCCAAGGGTCGCCGAAAGACGCTCTCCCTGAGCAACGTGGGTATCGATGCCGTCCAACTGCAGCAGGGCCACGCGCGGACCGTCCGGCTTGGACAGCGCCTGCCCCGCGGAGGTCGCAGCTGCGGCAAAGCCGGCGGCACTCAGCGCCTGTCGCCGCGCAAGCAATGTCTGCACCACGTCTCCGGCTGAACCGCACGCCTCACCGAGGCAGAGGCGGGCTATGTCAAGTCCCGGATTGGCCAACACAAGATCGAAAAGCGCGTCATTTGGCACGTCGGCCGGCGCTGCACGCCAGATTGTTTGCCTTCCCTGCGACAGAACCGAAGCGGCTCTTCCTGGCCAGCCAAAATCGCCGCCGTCGATATCGCCGTCGAACAGGACCCTCTGCGCGGCGTCATGCGATTTCCCGATACCCGGGATGCCCGTCGCGGGCAGGATCAGCAATTCACCGGCCGAATAGAACCGAGCAAGCGGTTCCAACGCCGGATGAAGCGCAAACAGTGGATCAAGCTTCACACCGAACGCGTCGTCGGAGGTGTCAAGTTCTCTCGCCCTGCCTCGCCCCCGCCGGAAATCCGGATCACCATGGGGCGGCAGCGCGGCCAGCGCATCAAGTCCGCCCCGAAGGTGGACGACCAGCAGCCGCGGGTGGCTGTCGCCGGCAAAAACCGCCGAAGCAAGCCCTGCGCTGGTCGCAAACAGCGAGGTAAGACCCAAACCCTGGAGGGCTGTGCGGCGCGTCAATTGCATTTCGGATAATCCGGAATAGTGACGTCCGGCGTTCCGCGTGTCGAATATCCAAGTGGATCGGCATTTGGGATCACGCTCTTTTTGATCGGGACCTTCTGCAAATTCGCAGTGGGCCGAGCCAGCAGTCCCGCCAGGACTGGAGCGGCAAGGGACGTTCCCGAACAGATATTCTGTCTTAGCTCGTGATTTTTGCTCCGCCAAAGCACCTGGACGCCAACGCCTGGCTCGGACATGGCCGCGCCAAAAGCGCCGCCATCCCAAAGCAGATCACACCAATTGGCTGACACGGCGCTGCACGCGCCAATGACGATGGTGCCGGTCGGGATATAAGTGCTGTCGGATGCCGAGACACTTTTGATGAAGCCTTGCGTCGGGTTTGGAGAAAGATATTCCGACGCATTCGCCGGGAAAAAGGACTGTACCCACGACGCCTCGTCGTCTTCCCGCGCATTGCCCGCCGCAATCACAATACGGACTTGTTTGTTTGCGATCGCAAACAGCAGCTTGTCCATCAGACCAAGCTGGCCTAATTGGCCACCATTCCTCGCGGTCTCCATGAACTGCGAGCCCCAGCTGATGTTCAGGATTTGGCCGGGGGACGCATTGTCAAGAACGTATTTCAGGGCGACAAGCGGCGGTCCGATGATCTTCGACTTCACGCCTTCAAATGCCTTGACAATCTTGAGTGGCACCCCGGGGCTGACCCCAACGATGCCAAGGTATTCTCCACTTGTCGTACCTGGCACGCGCATTCCACCAACGATGCCTGCGACCATCGTGCCGTGACCTTGACTGTCTGCCACGCCCATGGTCGTGCTGCATGGAGTGACCGTGCAGTTGATCCGTTCCGAAATATTAAGAAGCCCTTTTGTGACGATGTCTTCGTCGACGCCGCTATCGATGATCCAGACCGCGGACCCGTTGGTCACAGGACTGGGCGACCCGACTACACTGCAAACGCTCGGCGGCACGAGCTTGTCACCCGTCACAGGCGCTAGCGGCCTGCGTGCTTCGCAACCGCCATCCGCGAACAGGCTTACTTCCAGGGAGTCCGGTTCCTGATACCCTTCCGACAGAAGCTTGTCCGCTTCCTCGTCGGTAAAGCTTCCCGTGACCAGGCTAAATCCCAGGTCCGGCATGTCGACGGCCTGCAGGGCGTCCCCCGACAGATTGATCTTGTTCAGGCTGGCGATAACCGATCCAAATCTGTCCTTGTCTGCAAGTGGCGCGATGAATGTGTGTTGCGTTACTTGCGGCCCGTCCGGGTCTTCGTCCGCGTGCACGATCGTGGCCGCGAAAAGGGTGGCGGCGAGAAAAGTCACAAGCCAGGCGAACCTCATGGATCCCCACCATCTGCTGGTCGACTGACTGGCAGCATGCTCCCAATAGCTCTTTCTGTCCACGGCAAAGCTTTGGAGGCGAACCGCTCGAGGGCTCTTCTTGCAGCCAAAGAAAAAGCAGCCTAGGTTGTTTTCGCACGCCTCAAAGCGCGGGGAGCAACGCTTGTGCCTAAGGTGAAACTCAAGCAGGGCCGACAGGCTCAGGAGATTGGCGCGGCGCTCGTGGGGGCGTGGCTGAAGGCTTTGCCGCCCGCGTTCACGGCGACTGTATCAGTGGTAGATTCGACAAGTCAGTTGACTATAACCGTCGACATGCAGAACGCATTCGCGTCCGGTGACGTGATAGCTCTGCGCACTGAAGACAAGACTGGCGGCCTTCGAAGCGTGAAGGTAGGGACGATCACCCCGGGCACTTCGGGCAAAACCTTTCGCGTTGTTGATCTTGCTGGTGCCAATATCAACTACAAAGGCAAAGATCTAAAGAATGGCGTAGTGTCGAAAGTAAAAGACCTGAATGACGCTACTCTTCTAAGCGAACTTAAGATTGTGTTGGAGCAGTTCGTCGACGCGAAAGTGAAACTGGTGTGCGATGCCCCAACGGAGCTGACTGTGGTCCTGCCGGCCCTGCCGGAAGGCGTTGTCACCCGAGAGGACCTGATAAATTACCTCGGGACGTACCACAACAACGCACAGGGTCGGCACTATCATGAAGAGCTTGCGTCCGCGGTCCTTTTCGGCTGCCGATAGCAGACTTCAATTTCAGTTCGGCAGCCCGGCGGCGAGCAGCCCCTTGAACAGCGTGGCCCGATCCTCCTCCAGCCGATAAGGCTCCTTGGCCACGAATCGACTGCAGGAAAAGCTGGGCGTACCCGCCAACACGCGAGCCGCATACAACTTTGC
This sequence comes from Mesorhizobium sp. P2_B5, assembly GCF_056404775.1. Taxonomy (NCBI): domain Bacteria; kingdom Pseudomonadati; phylum Pseudomonadota; class Alphaproteobacteria; order Hyphomicrobiales; family Phyllobacteriaceae; genus Mesorhizobium; species Mesorhizobium sp. P2_B5. Next base: position 1,048,486 of record NZ_JBFUDJ010000001.1, read on the forward strand.
GTCGCTGTCCCGGCCAAGCGCCGAGCTCGAAGCGGCCATGTAGGCCGTAACCCATGTCGGCATTGTCGACGAACGGCTCAAAGCGACCAATGCCTGGTCGGGCCGGCCCGCAATGAAGTGGACGATGCCGCGAAACGGCCAATACCAGGATGGTTCATAGAGGGGATCGAGCACTTGCGCCCGCTCGAACCATTGCATGGCGCGATCCGGTTCGCCGCAAAATGTGTAGAGGGTGCCGAGATAGGAAACCTGCTCGGGATCGTTCGGATTGAGGTAGAGGGCCCGTGCGTAGAGTTGCGCGGCGACGTCGAAGTCTCGCCGGTGCAGCAACACCCAGCCGAGAATGTTGAGGCAAACCGGATCGTTAGGAGACAGCGCCACCGCCTTCTTGGCAATTGCATGCGCCTCGTCGAGCAGGGCATCGGAAGATCCCATGTCGCGAAACCATTCCAGCTGCTTGTAGTGAGCCAGCTTGGCGTAGGCGCGCCCATAGGTCGGATCGAGGTCGATGGCGCGCTGATACCATTGCCTTGCTTCCGCTTCACACGCGAGGTCGCCTAGCGGCAGGGCATTGCCGCGCAGCACGCACTCATAGGCCGCCAGGTTGGCCGGCGGCTTGCGCCGCGCCTTCTCAGCACCCGCGGCCTTGAGGCGGCCGATAACTGTGCCCACGATCTTGCGGACCAGTTCGTCCTGCACATCGAATATGTCCTGATCGTCGCTGTCATAATGCTCGGCCCAAACATCGCCGCCGGACGTCGCGTCAACCAGTTCGCACGACAGGCGGATACGCTTCCCCATCCTGCGGATTCGCCCCGCAAGCTCGAAATCGAGTCCGATATCCGAGACCAGCTTTGGCAGCTCCACATCCTTGAGCCGCATCGAGGTATGATATGACGCGACGGAGAGCTGCGTGAACCGCGTCAGCTCGGTGATGACGTCTTCCGTGAACCCTTCGCTGAAATAGGGTTCCACGCCGCCGGTGCTGACAAATGGGCGGACCAGGATCGACGGCGTGTTCGAGCCCGAAGTCCCGGCGCCGATGCTCGGAGCGGGGCCGTCGGGTCTGTGAATAAGCGAGTAGACTGCCACGGGTCGGGGAATGTTCTTGAGCAGAAAGTCACCGCAATATTCGAAGGGCAATTGCAGCCCCGCGCGGACCTCCTCATGCACTTTTGCCGAAAGGCAAATGCCTCCGGGGGCCGCGATCTGTTCAAGGCGTGCAGCCACGTTGACACCGTCGCCGAACACGTCTCCGTCGCCGTCGACGATAATGTCGCCGAAATTTATGCCCATCCGAAGCGACAGACCGGGCGACGGCCGCTCGGGGCTTGCGAGATAGGCCTGGATTGCCACCCCACACCGGACCGCTTCGACCGCACTGAGGAACTCCGCTACGATACCGTCGCCGGTGTTCTTTACAACGCGGCCGTCATGCCGATGAACGTAGCCTGGGATCTCGTCGTGCATCAGCGCTCGGACGCGGGTGAACGTGCCTTCCTCGTCTTCCGCCATTTGTTGCGAATAGCCGACAACGTCTGCGACCACGATCGCAGTCAGGCGTCGCTTCAGGGTGCCGTTGTTTGCGGTCAATCCAGGCTTTGGGGTCAATCCATACCTCGGGTCGGACGTCCGAACGTACTTTAGCACATTTGCATGATGCTATCGCGCATGGCAGCGTGTAAACTGCTGCACCAAGAGCTTCGGGCGTGCGACAGAGCGAAATCCGTTCAGAAGCGCTCGCCACGCGAAAGATACGCACATTCGAGGTCTGCGTGGGGTCTAGTCTTCTCTATGGCCCGGTGGTGATCTCGGACCCATTGCTCGGCTGTCCTCTCACGGTGGCGGCCGGCCGCGTTCGCGCCGCCAGGGATGGCGATGAGAGCACTTACTTCGTGTCTGGTTGGGGCACGACAGTCGAGCAGGCGCTGCAAGGCTGCCTCTATGAGGCGGACGAGACCTACTTCGCCCAGATCGTTCCCGAGGGGCGAATTCTCCGGTCGTGTGCCAATGCGATTCATGGGCGGGTCGTCGAGCCGCCCGGCATCCTTCTTTTCAGCGAAGAGCAATATGACCGGCGAGAGGCCGGGAGCCGACAGCCCCGCAACATGGTTCCGGCCCGCTGGGATAGCTCCGCGCCTGAAGACTGGATCCTGAGTGACGACAAGCTCGGTACGGAGCAAGCCTGGGTGCCCGCGGGGCTGTGTTTCCTCGGATATGATCCCGGTGGCAAGCAATCATCTTTGCCGGCTGCCGACTCGAACGGACTTGCGCTGGGCATCAACCCTGAGGACGCTGCGATGAGCGCACTTCTCGAGCTGATAGAGCGAGATGCGACCTCAATCTGGTGGTACAATCGACTTGTTCTGCCTCGAATCGATCCGACGTCGACGGCAAGCGACACTGTATCTTCTTACGAGGACTGGCTTCGGCAACAAGGTCGGGAATTGCGGCTTCTGCGGCTTACGTTGGATTTGGCGGTGCCGATAGTTGCGGCAATCTCCAGCGACAGTTCCGGCCGGTGTCCGGCAATGGGGTTTGCGGCAGGCGCATCGTGGTCAGCGGCTGCCACAAGGGCGGTTGGCGAGCTTGCTCAATGCGAAGCGAACCTTGCTCTGCTCTCCCAACAGGCGCAGCAACAGGGAACGACCCGCTTTACGCCCGGGGCGCGGCAACTTTATCGCTGGCATCAAGAGACGGATCTTGGGCTGTGTCCATATTTGCAGGGTGGCGGCCCTGCCTGCGCGGATGAAGCGACACTTGACTACGCCTCATGCGTCAAACTCTGCCATGAACGAAACCTGGAAATATTCGCCGTCATCCTGATGCAGGATGAGCAGCGATCCCTTGTCCGCATGTTCGCTCCGGGCTTGCGTTCGACCAAACCAAGGTTTGGTCCGGGCAGGCTCTATTCTGTTCCAGGCACGCTTGGCCTCAAGCCTGCGCGCTGCCGAGACGCTTTCCCGTTTTAGCGCCGAAACCAGTTAGCGCAAGGCCGCGACCGGGCGCCGCGCTTCCTTCGGCCGGGCGACAGAGCCATGCAGAATGCTGCCGATGTTTGCGACCAGAAACGCGGCCAGGTCGCGCGCCGGCGCATCCAGCCGTTGCGAGGGCGCGATCAAGGCCACCTCCGACGGCGGCTCTTCCGCAAAACCGTCGGCAGCGCGCAGCAGCCGGTGCTCGGGAAGCACTGCATCCACCGGCAGCAGGCTGATGCCCAGCCCCGACGCCACCGCCGCCTGCACGCCGATCAGCCCCTGGCTTGTATAGGCGATGCGCCACATCCGCCCGGCCGCCTCGATCGCGCGCGTCGCCCTTTGCCGGTAGATGCAGCCTTGCGGAAACATGGCGAGCGGCACGGGGTCGGCGTCGAGCGCACCGGACGGGCCGGCTACCCAGGCAAGCGTCTCCTCCCAGCGCCCCAGGCAAGGCGCGTCGCTTGGCTCGCGCTTGATCAGCGCCAGGTCGATCTCGCCATTGTCCAGCAGGCGCCGCAGCTCGAAACTCCAGCCGCTGACGGTGTCGAGCCGCAGATGCGGCGAGGCCCTGGAGAATCCCGACAGCAGGTCGATCAGCCGGCGGCCGGCAAAATCTTCCGGCACGCCGAGCCGCACTGTCTTCGGCGCCGTGGGCTGCCGCAGGGCCGCTTCCGCCTCCGCCGAGATCGACAGCAGCCGGCGCGCATAGCCGAGCAGCACCTCGCCCTCTTCGGTGACCTGCACGCCGCCCGGCGCGCGCTCGCGCACCAGCAGGCTGTGGCCGACGCTGTCCTCCAGCCGCTTGATCTGCTGGCTGATGGTAGACTGCGTCAGGTGAACGCGCTCCGCCGCGCGCGTAAAACCGCCGGTTTCGACCACCGCGACGAAGCTGCGTAACAGATCGAGATCCAGATCCATTCGAATTTCCACTTGAGCCTATCGCAACATTTAATTTTCAAATGACTGAAATCGCTGCCAGTGTCCAGGCGACTTTCCCCTGAGGTTTCTCCAAATGGCATTGAACGGGCCGCGCCCGACCTGGCTGACATTCGATTGCTACGGAACGCTGATCCAGTGGGACGAAGGCCTGATGGCGGCGATGGAAACGATCCTTGCGCGCAAGGGCCGCAAGATCGAAGCGGAAGACTTCATCCCCGTCTATGACCGGCACGAGCACGAGCTTGAGCACACCAGGCCGCATTTGTCCTTCGCCGCCGTCACGGCAAAGGCCTTGCGGCTGGCGCTGCGTGAATTCTCGCTGGAAGCGGCGGCCGATGACGCCGAACTGCTGACCTCGTCGATCGGCAAGATGCCGCCTTTTCCCGAAGTCGTCGCAACGCTGCGCCGGCTAAAGGATGCCGGCTTCAGGCTGGCGATCATCTCCAACACCGATGACGCCATCATCGCCGGCAACGTCGCGCAGCTGGGTGGCGCCATCGACCGGGTCATCACCGCCGAGCAGGCGCAGGCCTACAAGCCGTCGCGGCAGATTTTCGAACATGCCTGGCGAACCCTCGGTGTGACCAGGGACGAGCTGGTGCACATCTGCGCCAGCCCGCATCTCGACCTGACAGCCGCACGCGATCTCAAATTCCGCGCCGTGTGGGTCGACCGCGGCACTGGCCGGCGCCCGCCACCCGACTACCAGCCCGACGCCATCGCCCACGGGCTGGATGACGTGCCCGGGTTCTTCGAAGCCGCAGGCTGGCTCCCGGCCCGGTAGGCGCGCACATGAAGCGCGCCGCCTCTAGGGTCGCGGATTAGAGCAATTCCAAGAAAGTGTGAGCGCTTTCCCTTGGGAATTGCGCCAAAACAAAGAGATACAGGCTATGGATTCGCATTGCGACCGCCATCCCTGTTCAAATCGGTGCATTCGTGTTGTCTATCAGCCCTGGGGACTATGCTGTTTATGCATCGGGGATTTCCACAATGCAGTTGTCATCGAATGCCGTGGAGGCGGCCAATCGTGCTGAGGCGACCGCGCTGCTGATAAGATGCGGCTACCGAGTATATCGCCCAGAAGCTGATATTGAGGGTGAAGACTTGGTCGTTAGAGCACCGGGCCGAGAGCTTAGGGGTGTTCAACTGAAGGGGCGAGCAGCGGTCGACCTGAAGAGATATGGAAATCGCGATCTGTGGATGCTTTTTCCCAATCGCACCTATCATCTAGGCGCAAGCCGACACTGGTACCTGTGCCCACATGATGCTCTTTACGATTGGGTGAGGCTGCGCCATGGCCACACCGAAAAGTGGAGCGAGACTTGGTCTTACCCCAAAATGTCGAAGGACCTAACCAAATTTCTGGCCGAATGGATCTTAAGCGCGCCGTCAACGGCCCCGACATTTCTATCTACAGCAAGCGCGTAGCATTCCGACCAAGGAAAATGGATGAGCACGTTCGAAGAAATCAGGCCCGGTGCGCGGATCAAAGGTCTCGACGCCACAGGTATTGCGGAGGTTGTTTCTGTTTCCAAATTCGGAGCTGACGCACTTAACCTGGTTTTCAGGGTGGGCGGGAAAGTCGCCGAGCGGCTCGTCTACCGTGGTGAAGAGATTGGCTTTGAATTCATAGCTGCTGGCCGCACCTACGCCTTCGACGCGGATGGCGGCCTTCTGCGCTTAGCGTCCGAAGCATATCGCATCCGCCTCGCCCACCTCTTTGATCCCTATCTTGCAGTAAGCGCTTCGCAGATCGAGGCGTTGCCGCACCAGATCACGGCTGTTTATGGAGAGATGCTGCCACGACAGCCGCTTCGTTTCCTGCTTGCAGACGATCCAGGCGCCGGCAAAACGATCATGGCAGGGCTCCTGATCAAGGAGCTTTTAATTCGAGGCGACCTTGAACGTTGCCTGATCGTCGCACCTGGAAGCCTTGTCGAACAATGGCAAGAGGAAATGGCCGAAAAGTTCAGCCTCCATTTCGATCTCCTGACGCGCGATCAAATCGAAGCCTCCGTCACTGGAAACCCGTTCGTCGAAAAGAACCGTCTGATCGTTCGTCTGGATATGGCGGCACGTTCCGACGAGCTGAAGGCCAAGCTTGAAGCCGCAGGCGATTGGGATCTGATCATCTGCGACGAAGCGCATCGCATGGCCGCGTCCTATTTCGGCGGCGAAGTAAAGGAAACCCAGCGTCACAAACTTGGCAAGTTGCTTGGGACCCGCACACGTAACTTCCTTTTGATGTCCGCAACGCCACACAACGGCAAGGAAGCCGACTTTCAGCTGTTCATGGGATTGCTCGATGCAGACCGGTTCGAAGGCCGGTTCCGCGAAGGCGTTCACAAGGCCGACGTATCTGACATGATGCGACGTCTGACCAAGGAAGAACTCTATCGCTTCGACGGCACGCCGCTGTTTCCGGAGCGCCGCGCCTATACCGCCAGTTTCGCCTTGTCGCCAGTCGAGGCCGATCTTTATCAGGCTGTGACGACCTATGTGCGCGAGGAAATGAACCGCGCGGATCGGACCGGCGACGATAAACGTCGGTCGAATGTTGGCTTCGCTTTGCAGATCCTTCAGCGCCGGCTTGCCTCTTCGCCGGCCGCGATCCACCGCTCGCTGGAACGCCGCCGCAAGCGCCTGGAGGACCGATTGCATGAAGAAAGACTGATGCGCCAAACCGGCTCGGCGCCACTAACCCACGCGCCGGTTCTGCCCAGTTACGATCCAGACGACCTTGATGAGGTGCCGGGCGCGGAAGCGGAAGCCGCCGAGGAACAGATCGTCGATCAGGCAACGGCGGCTGCGACGCTTGCCGAGCTCGAAGCCGAGATCCTTATTCTGAAGGATCTCGAGGGCCGCGCGCTACGACTCAAGCTTTCCGGCCAGGACGCTAAATGGCGCGAGCTCGAATCCATCCTTGACGAGCCGCTGATGCTCGACGCGACGACCGGCCTGCGTCGCAAAGTGCTGATCTTCACCGAACCCAAGGATACGCTCGAATATCTGCAACAGAAAATCGCAGCACTTGTGGGCGATCCTTCGGCCGTGGTCGTGATCCATGGTGGCATCGCGCGCGAAGCGCGGCGCGGCGCCATCGCTGCCTTCAATTCCGATCCGCGCGTGCGCGTGATGATCGCAAACGACGCCGCGGGCGAAGGGGTGAACCTTCAGCGCGGCGCGCATCTGATGGTCAACTACGACCTCCCTTGGAACCCCAACCGCATCGAACAGCGCTTCGGCCGCATCCATCGCATCGGCCAGACTGAGGTTTGCCACCTCTGGAACCTCTGTGCTGCGAATACGCGCGAAGGCGAAGTCTATCGTCGCCTGCTTGAAAAGCTTGAAGAGGCTCGCGCCGCGCTTGGTGGCAAAGTCTACGACGTGCTTGGCGAACTGTTCGAAGGCCACGCGCTGCGCGATCTCCTTGTCGAGGCAATTCGCTACGGTGACCGGCCGGAAAAGAGAGCGGAGCTTTTCCGAAAAGTAGATGGCGCAGTAGATGTGGATGCCATCGAGAGGCTGGTCGCCGAACGCAAACTAACCTCCGAGGGTATGAACCCGAGTTCGGTCGCCGAAATCCGGGAGCAAATGGAGCGCGCGGCGGCGCGACGCCTGCAACCGCATTTCATCGGTTCGTTCTTTCGCGAAGCCTTCACCATGCTTGGCGGGCGGATTGCCGAGCGGGAGAAAGGCCGGTTCGAAATCCTGCGAGTGCCGTCGATCCTGAAAGAGCGCGACCGGCTGATCGGCCGTTCCGATCCGGTGCTTGATCGTTACGCGCGCATCACCTTTGAAAAATCCCTAATCATCGGACAACCGCAGGCCGAACTCGTGGCGCCAGGTCATCCACTGCTCGAATCGCTGGTCGACGTTATCCTCGAGCGTTTCCAGCCGCTCCTGAACCAAGGCGGCGTGCTGGTGGACGATGCAGACGAAAGCGTCGAGCCAAAGCTCCTCGTCTATCTCGAACATGCAATCCGCGACGGACGGGTTGGCCGCTCGGGCGAGCCTCGCGCCATTTCCCAGCGACTTCAGTTCCTGTTCCTAAAGGAAGACGGATCAGCGACCGACGGTGGGCCCGCTCCTTATCTAGATTGCCGCCCGATCACCGCCGAGGACCGCGTGGCCGTTGCTGAGGCAATCGTCGCGCCCTGGCTTTCGGACAATGTAGAGGTTCAAGCGCTCGGCTACGCCGTGCGGTCGCTAGTTCCCGACCATCTCAACGAGGTGAGAACGCGTAGGATCGCCGAGATCGATAAGGTGGAGCGCGAGGTGCGCGCCCGCCTCAACCGTGAGATCAACTATTGGGATGCCCGCGCCGCTAGGCTTCGCGAAGAAGAGCGCGCCGGCAAGGAACAGCGCATCAACGCCCAGAACGCGGAAGCAACGGCCGCCCGGCTCGTGGAGCGGCTGCATCGACGCCAGTCGGAACTAGACCGGGAGCGCCAGATTTCCGCTTTGCCGCCGGTTCTGAAAGGCGCCGCGCTGGTGATCCCTGGCGGGCTCTTGAAGTCCCGGGCTGCAACCGCTCCAGCCACCAAACCGAACGTATTTGAAGAAGACCCTATCGCGCGTGCCGAGACCGAGCGCCTTGCCATGGAGGCCGTCTTCGCGGCCGAGCGCGCGCTCGGCCATGAGCCTCTGGACGTCTCGGCCGAGAAGAAGGGCTGGGATATCGAAAGCCGCGATCTCAAGGCCGGCCATCTGCGCTTCATTGAGGTCAAGGGTCGGCAGGCGGACGGGCGCGAGGTCATCCTGACCAAAAACGAGATCCTGGCCTCCCTGAATGCGGCCGAAGCCTTTATTCTTGCGATCGTTCAAATTGACGCCGGTTTCGTGCGCGAGCCAGTCTATGTGCGTCGTTTCTTCAACAGGGAATTGGGTTTTGCGGAAACGGCGGTAGTGTTCGACGTGCGTGATCTGCTATCGCTAGGCTCCGGGCCGGCTTGAGGCCCTGATTCCCTCGGAGGCCTTCCGTGATCGCGTAAGCCGAACCGGCCCTTTTGGGAATAAGTAGAGGTTTGGTATGACGGTAACGGCCCCGCGCAAGAAACTAATCGAGGTGTCGATCCCGCTCGAAGCGATCAACGTCGCCTCGGCGCGGGAGAAGTCGATCCGGCACGGGCATCCTTCGACGCTCCATCTTTGGTGGGCGCGCCGCCCGTTGGCCGCTTGTCGTGCCGTTCTGTTTGCGCAACTGGTAGATGACCCCTCAAGCTGGCCCGATCGCTTCCCGACCGAGGAAGCGCAGGACATCGAGCGTCGACGGCTTCATCGCGTCATCGAAGACATGGTTCCGTGGGAGGCCTCGAACAACGAAACGATTCTGAACGCCGCCCGCTGGGAAATCGCGCGCTCGGTCGCCTTGGGACTCGGCGAAGAGCCGCCTTCCAAGGGCGACGGCAAGGCAATCCTCGACTACCTGCAAACCAAGGCGCCGCCGATTTATGATCCCTTCTCGGGTGGTGGGTCCATTCCACTTGAGGCGCAGCGCCTCGGCCTGCGTGCCTATGGTTCGGATTTGAATCCTGTCGCCGTTCTCATCGGCAAGGCGCTGGTGGAGATCCCGCCGAAGTTCGCCGGCAGGCCTCCAGTGAATCCAAAGTCGCGCGCCGAAATTATGCGCGGCGGCAAATGGAACGGTAAGGGGGCACAGGGTCTTGCTGACGATGTTCGCTATTACGGCCGATGGATGCGCGAAGAAGCCGAGAAGCGCGTCGGCCATCTCTATCCAAAGGCGACCCTGACCAACGGATCAAACGCGACCGTCATTGCTTGGCTTTGGGCGCGCACCGTTCGCTCCCCAGACCCAAGTGCGAAGGGCGCTATGGTGCCGCTGGCCTCATCCTTCATGCTCTCTACGAAGGAGGGCAAGAAGGCATGGGTGGAGCTAGTGGTCGACGCAGCCGCTCAAGACGGTTGGCGTTTTGAGGTGCAGACCGGCAAGCTGACAAAAGGAGATGAGGAGCGCTTGAAGAGCGGGACGAAGACGGGACGGGGAACGAACTTTTACTGCGTCCTGTCTGGAGCGACTATTTCGCCAGACCATGTGCGCAGCGAAGGAATGGCAAAACGACTCGGTGCCCGGCTCATGGCCGTTGTTGCGGAAGGCAACAAGACTCGTGTCTATCTCTCGCCAACGGCCGAGCACGAACAAATCGCCGCGTCCGCCCACCCCGAGGACGTTTCTGCCATTGCTGTAGACATGCCCGACAATCCACGCTGGTTCTCGCCCCCGGGCTACGGAATGAAGCAGTATGTGGACATTTTCACCCCTCGCCAGCTCGTGGCTCTAGCGACATTCTCTGATCTGGTAGGTGAGGCATGGGGGAAGGCACTCGCCGATGCCAGCGCCACGGACCTCACCTCTGACGGCCGGCGTCTCCACAACGGCGGAACTGGCGCGGAAGCATATGCGGATGCCATAGCGACTTACTTAGCGTTTGGCATCAGCAAATCAGTCGATTACAATTCTGCTATTGCCACCTGGCATTCATCAAAAGAGATCATTAGAAATACATTCGCGCGCCAGGCAATTGCTATGACGTGGGATTTTGTGGAGCCTAATATATTCAGCTCCTCGTCGGGCAACTTCACGACCGCAATCGAGTATGTAGCTGACGGAATAGGATCGTCGCAAGGGCATGTATCGGGACAGATATTCAATATCAATGCATCGAAAAACTCATTTCCTGTTCGCCCTGTCGTGATCTCAACCGATCCACCCTACTATGACAATATCGGATATGCTGACCTCTCCGACTTCTTCTACGTGTGGCTCCGACGCTCCCTATTGGGCATTTGGCCCGATCTCTTTCGACGACTGACGACGCCAAAGGCGGACGAGCTTGTCGCGACTCCCTATCGCCACGGAGGCAAGGACAGTGCGGAAGCCTTCTTCATGGCGGGCATGGGCGAGGCCCTAACTGCCATGCGCGAAGCCGCGACTGATGGAGAACCGCTGGCAGTCTACTACGCGTTCAAGCAGGCAGAAGCCGGCGCGGATGGTATCACCTCAGCGGGCTGGGCCTCCTTCCTTCAGGCCGTAGTGGAAGCCGGACTTGTGATCGATGGCACGTGGCCAATGCGCACGGAGATGGCTAACCGCATGATCGGCAGCGGCACAAACGCTCTTGCCTCCTCCATCGTCCTTGTCTGCCGAAAGCGCGCTACTGCCGCTGCCGTCATCACACGTGCGGACTTTATTCGTGTCCTCAAGCGCGAATTACCGGGTGCGATCGACGATATCCGAAAGGCTGGTGTTGGCCCGGTGGACATGCAGCAATCCGTCATCGGCCCCGGCATGGGTGTGTTCTCACGCCACGCAAAAGTGCTGGAGGATGACGACAGCGCGATGCCTGTTAAGACCGCGCTTTCGGTGATCAATCGCGTGTGGGAAGAGATCGAGAATGAGCTTGACGCCGCCTTCGACGCCGAGACACAGGTCGCCCTTGCTTGGTTTGCAACTTACGGCTTCGATGCAAAGCCCTCTGGCGAACTGATCACCTTGGCGAATGCCAAAAACATCTCTACCAACGCTCTCTTTGCATCGGACGTATTTCAGGACTTGCGTGGCCGCACCGCACTCACTCCCAGAGGCGAACTTCCCAAGGACTGGCTTCCGTCCGCAGACAAGCAGCTCACGGTCTGGGAGTGCGTGCAGCATACGGCGCGCGTTCTCAATGCCGAAGACGGTGGTGGTTCCGCAGCCGGGCGCCTTGTTGCGGATATGGGGCCAAAAGCGGCCGACGCGCGCGCGCTTGCCTATCGCCTGTTCGAGATCGCCACTCAGAAAGGATGGGCCGCCGAAGCACTCGTCTATAACGAACTCGCACAGGAATGGCCCAAGCTCGAAGATGCCGGCTCGACAAGCGTCGACGAGCCGCAGCTCAATCTGTTGTAAGGGGACCGGCCGTGCTCGAATCGCTCGATCTCCGGAATTTCAAATCCTGGCGCGAGGCCAAAATTAGCTTCGCCTCTGTCACCGGTCTATTCGGGACGAACTCATCTGGAAAATCGAGCCTGATCCAATTCCTGCTCATGCTCAAGCAAACGCGCGAGGAGCGCGACCGCGCAACAGTACTCCAACTCAATGGGTCTTACGTCGAACTCGGGCAATATTCCGATATCATAAACGCTGCAGACATCGATAAGCGACTTCAGTGGGATATCCGCTTCCGGCCGCGCGAGAAGCTGACGCTTGTCGACGCAACGGGGTCAAAGACCGCCATTGCGGCGGGCGGAGAAATCTTCGGTATAAGCTCGGAGGTTGTGGCGGATCGCCTCCCCAAGACCGGCACGCTGTCGATGCGATCGAGTTTTCTTGAATACTCGCTAAGCGGCATCAGCTTTCGTCTTGCAGTGAAACCGGACTCATCTTCGGACTACGAGCTTGTTTCGGCGGGTGGCAATTTTGAGTTTATCAGGAACCGTGGACGGGCTTGGGCGCTCCCCGGACCGGTTCGATCCTACGCCTTTCCGGATCAGGCGCGAACCTACTATCAGAATGCTCAATTGCTTTCCGACTTGGAGGCCGCATACGAGCGCGAGATAGATAATCTCTACTATCTAGGCCCGCTGCGGGTTCGCCCCTCGCGCGACTATATCTGGACAGGCACAAGACCGATCGACGTGGGGAACGCAGGGGAACGCACGATCGAGGCCCTGGTGGCCGCAACTGCGGTTGACGAACAGCGCAGCCTCGGTCCGAAAAAAAGACGGAGGCCGCTTCAGGAAGTCGTCGCATATTGGCTGAAGCATCTTGGGCTGATCGATAGCTTTTCGATTGTGGAGGTCGCTCCAGGTTCGAACCGCTGGATCGCAAAAGTCCGCACACATGCCGGTGGCCCTTCGGTGCCGCTAACGGATGTCGGCACCGGCGTGTCCCAAGTTCTACCCGTCATCACACTGCTGCAATACGTTCCCGAGGGCGCCACCGTCATCTTAGAACAGCCCGAGATTCATCTGCATCCTCTCGCCCAAGCCGGACTTGCCGACGCGATCATCCAGGCCGCCATTCATCGGCGTTTGCAGGTGATCTTGGAGAGCCATTCGGAGCATCTCCTGTTGAGATTGCAACGTCGCATCGCGGAATCTAAGCCTCCAACCAGCGCCACACCGCGAGACCTGTCCTCAGACAAGGTTAAGCTGTTCTTTGCGAAGGCCGATGGCGGCGTCTCGACGCTGGTTCCGCTGGATCTCGACGAATTCGGAAACATCCGCAACTGGCCGGACAAGTTCATGGGCGACGCCTTCGATGAGGTCGCCGCCGCCGAGCTTACGCGGATTGAGCGGCGTCGCGCGAGCGAAGCCACGCAATGACCGAGGTTATCGTGGACACAAACGTTGCAGTCGTGGCGAACCAGCAGAACGGTGGTGTCGTGGCGAGCTGCATTGACGCTTGCATGATCTTCATCGCCACGGCGCGCAGTGAGCATATTGTGCTTATCGATGATGCCGATGCTATACGGCAAGAATACGCACAGGCGCTTCAGCAAAGCCGCCCCTATGGCTTGGGCGCACTCTTCCTGCAGCACGTCTATCAACATCAATACAATCCGGCGCGTGTTCGGAGAGTCGCGCTGGCACTAAACGCTGGCGGCGAGTATGCCGACTTTCCAAACGACCCGGCACTGGCGAATTTCGACCCCTCCGACCGCAAGTTTGCGGCGCTGGCGCGAAAAACTGGCGTCCCTGTCACCAACGCGACCGACAGCGATTGGATCGACAATATCGCCGCATTGAACGCGCAAGGAATCGCGGTCGATTTCCTCTGTGGCCAAAACAAAGCGGGTTGGTTCACGCCATGAGTGCTGAAAAAGAAACGCTGCAACGGGTTCAAGGTGGGCTCTTCCATCTGCAGAGAGGCTTGACGCCGTTTGTCGAGGCTCGGATGAAGGGAATCCACGGCGTAAATTGGCTGCACTATGCCAGCCGCGCCGTTGGCGGGGCGCCGAACGCGCCACTCGATGCCTATGGCCTCGTCAAGACCATGATCGATCGCTGGCGCGAAGTGTTCGACGACGCGTTCGCGCGCCCCGACAAGCACAAGGCGCGCAACTTCGCGTCGATGGCGCTCGAAGCCCGGAATGCCATCTCGCATCTCGCTCTCGGCCTACAGGACGACGAGGCGCTGCGCTATCTCGATGCCATGCACCAGCTTTTAAAGCTCGTGAAGGCTCCAGAAAGCGAAGTCGCAGAGCTAAGGAAGCTCTATGACGGCCAGCGCCAGTCGGGACTGGCACGAGCACCGGAGCACGAAATCGCACCGGCGCCGACGCCAGCTCAGTCCACGTTGACACTGTCACGAGGCGCTGACGAGGATGGTCAACCCGGCAAGACCCTGAAGCCCTGGATCGAAGTCGCGCTACCACACCCCGATGTGATCGCAAACCGTTTCAAGGAAGCCGAATTCGCCGCCGATCTGTTCGCCGTCGACGCCGGCTATGCTGGCGAAGGCTATGCGACGCCGAGCGCCTTTTACGGTATCACCTTTCTCACCGAAGGCTTGAAGCGTGTCCTGACCACAGCGGCGCAAAGGCTTGGCGGCAGCGGCGGCGATCCGGTAATTGGCCTGCAAACTGCCTTTGGCGGCGGCAAGACGCACACCATGTTGGCGATCTTCCATCTTGTAAAACATCTGAAAGAAGGGGGCGACCCACGAGGTCTTCCCGGCCTGGCGGAGGTTCTTGATCGGGCAGGCGTGACGTCGCTGGCGAAGCCGAAGATGGCGGTGTTTGTTGGCTCTTCCAAGGGCGCCGACGTGTCGCTGAACCTCAAAGAGGGTCCTCGCGTCAATACGCTCTGGGGCTACATCGCCTGGCGGATTGCGGGCGATGCTGGGTTGAAGCTTGTCGCTGAAGCCGAAGCCGCGCGCACAAGCCCCGGCTCCGAACTGATGGTCGAAGTCTTTAAGCTCGCCGGACCGAGCGTGATCCTGCTCGACGAACTGACGATGTTCGCCCGCCAACTTGACGACGACCGCTTCGAGGCCTTCTTGTCCTTCATCCAGTCGCTCACCGAAGCGGCAAAGATGGTGCCTGGCATTCTGATCGTCGGATCACTGCCAGAAAGCAATGCGGAGGCCGGTGGACCGCGCGGCGAGGCGGCACTGCTTCGCCTTGAAAAAATCTTTGGCCGCGTACAATCAGCTTGGCTGCCCGCCTCCGGCGACGAAACCTATGAGATCATCAGGCGGCGTCTGTTCCAGCCACTTGATGCGGACGGGGAGAAGGCGCGAGACGAAACCGTCAAAGCCTTCCATGATCTCTATAGGAAAAACCCTGCTGAATTCCCTCCCGAGGCCAAGGAAGCACGCTATCTCGAACTGCTGCGCCTTTCCTATCCGATCCACCCTGAACTCTTCGATCGGTTGTCAAAGGATTGGGCCAGCCTGGAAAAATTTCAGCGTACGCGCGGCGTGCTGCGCTTCATGGCGAACGTTATCGGCGTCCTCTGGCATGGACAGATGCGTGATCCGTTGATCACGCCGGCGCGGGTGCCAGTTGCGCATGAACGCGTGCGAGTGAGCGTCCTCTATCCTCTCGATCCGGCCTTCGGCTCGGTCGTCGACAAGGAGGTCGACGGCGACGGCTCCCTACCGAACCGGATGGAAGCAAATCCTTCGCGACGAATTTCGCAGCTGCGCGCCGCGACCCGTGCTGCGCGGTCTGTATTCATCTGCTCGGCCCCGTTGGTCGGCCAACCGAATGCCGGTCTCACAGGTCAGGGTCTGCGCCTCGCCTGCGCTGAGCCTGGAGATCAATTGGCGATCTTCGGTGAAGCGCTTCGGGAACTGACGGAGCGAGCCACCTATCTCTATGAAGAAGCCGGTCGCTATTGGTTTTCGACCCAGCCTACGCTGAACCGTCTGGCCGATGATCGTGCAAAGGCGCTGCCGGATCACGAAGTCGACGCGGCAATAGCTGACGTGCTTCGCGAAGACGCGGGCAGCAAAGCCGGCTTCCATCGCATCTTCGCAGCACCGGACGATCCAGTGACGATCGATGAGGCGCAATCGCTTTCGCTGGTAATCCTGAGCCCGGCTTTGGCTCATGCCGGAAGAGGCGCTCTAAAGTCGTCGGCGACAGACGCAGTGACCGACGCACTGATGCGTTGCCGTGCTTCCCAGCGACGCCTGCGTAATACGCTTATTTTTGTGGCTTCCGATGAGGCGAACCTAGACACCGCCCGTGAAGTAACGCGCAAGTCGATCGCTTGGGCCTCCATCGACAAGGACGATCGCCTTCAGCAGCAAATGACGCAGGCGCAAGCCGCTGACGCAAAGGACAAGGCTAAGACGAACCGCGAGTCGGCGATAAAAGCGATCCGCGCTGCCTGGAGCCATATTCTTTATCCGGTGAAGAGCGAAACAGCCGGAAAACCCTTCGATCTAGAACACAGCCTGATCTCGTCTCGCGACAGGGCCGCCATCCCACATGTCGTCTATGATAAGGCAAAGGCTGACGGGATCGTCCTGGAGAAGCTGGGCACCGAGCGCCTCTGGCTCGCGCTCAGACCGATCTGGCCAGAAGATCGCCCGCACCTGACGGTCGCCGAAATCGCCGATTGGTTTGCGGCTTATGTTTACCTGCCGAAGCTGCGCGATAGGGTCGTACTGGAGGGCTCCATTCGCGATGCTGTTGCGAAATTCGATCCACAGTTCGGTTATGCCGATGGCTTCGACGAGGCTACAGAAAAGTACCATAAGCTCATCTGGGCAAAAAACCCTCCCGAATTCCTCCCTCCGACGGCGATGATCGTCCGTGAAGCCGAGGCGCAGAAGCAACTGAAGGACCAAGGCGTGGCGGCGACGCAGCCAGAGCCAGGGTCATTGCCTGGTCCCACGCCCCAGCCGAGCGGTCTCGATCCTGCCGTGACTCTATCGTCCGCGCCCGGCAAGCCTCGACGTTTCTATGGCTCCGTCGAGCTCGACATGGTTCGTCCTGTCAAATCGTTCGACGCAATCCTCAACGCTGTGGTGATGGAGCTTCAGCGCACACACGGCGCCAAGGTGAAACTGACGCTCGAAATCGAGGCCGAGGCGAGCGACGGCTTTGCCGAGAGTGAAGTCGGCGTGGTGCGTGACAACGCAAAGCAATTGAGATTCAAGATGGAATCTACCGGGTTCGAAGATTAGACTTGGCGCACCCGACAGGATTCGAACCTGTGACCTCTGCCTTCGGAGGGCAGCGCTCTATCCAGCTGAGCTACGGGTGCCTTCAGGAGACCTGAAAACGAACCAGCCGATAGGCCGGCCAGCCACGGCTTCTTAGCGGAAGCCGGCGCGGGCTTCAACGGGCAATTGAAATGGCGCCCTCAGGCAAGCAGGTTCGAATCCTTCAGGATCCAACCGATGGGTAGCCAAGCCCGAAGGCCCGCAAGCCGGAAAACGAAAAACCCGCCTCGGCGGCGGGTCGCTGGCGCAAATCAGCACCATGTCCAAAATAATAGCACAATTGCCGTCACCGGGCAATCGATCGCGAGCGCCCATCGCGGGCTCTCCGTCTTTCGGGCGCCCTTCAAAAGGCCCGCGAGGACTCCGCCCGAAGGCGGCGCTTCACCGCTCATTGCTCGAAAAGCCAGGCAATTGGCTTATCGTCCGGCACGCGGGCCTCACCTCGCCGCCTCCACCTTCGCCACCCTCCTGCGCACCCGGCGCGTGGTGCGCTTCGCCTTCTTCGCCCCCGTCAACTCATGCATCGCATCCAGCTGCATCTGCTGCATTTCGGCCAGCCGCGTCCATTGGCGCGAGATCAGATAGTCGAGCTTTTCGTGCAGATGGCGCACTTCCAGCTCGGCTTTCAGGTTCACCCGGTAGTCGTTGAAGGAGCGCAGGCGGTCCTTGGCCTCCGTCCGTCTCTGGCTCATCATGATGATCGGCGCCTGGATGGCGGCGATGCAGGAGAGCAGAAGGTTGAGCAGGATGAAGGGGTAGGGGTCGAAAGCGCTCTGCAAGCCCTCGAGCAGGTTGATGCCGATCCATACCGCAAGCACGCTGCCGAACGAGATCAGGAACCACCAGCTGCCGCCGAAGGCCGCCATATTGTCGGAGACACGGTCGGCGAACGACCTGTGCTCCTCGAACTCCTCTTCCGAGTTTTCCGAAATCGTGTCCTGTCTGGCGATCGATTCGACCACCTGGCGGTCGAGCTCGGAGAATTCGCCATGCTCCTGCTGCAGCAACTCCTCCATGTAGCGCATGCGGTAGCGGCCGAGCTCCTCGCGGCTGATGCGGGCGCCGCGCGGCAGGTCGGGATGGTCGGCGCGGATGCGGTCGGCCAGGCTCGGCCTGAGGTCGTCGATGCGCACCAGGTCACGCTTGCGGAATTTTCGGCCCGATATCGCCGACGGTTTTCGCTTCGGCTTCAGGCGCCCAGGTTCGGCGGGTTCGGTATCAGGCACATCGGGCGCTTCGAGCGCCTCGTCGGCAACCAGTTCGGCTTCGTGGGCGGGCGGCGCCTCGAAATACTCGCCGCCGCTGTCGTTTTCGCTGTCGGCCTGCTCGGATGGTTTTGGGACGGTGCTCATGATACCGGCTCCTGCTGTCGGCCCCACGATACGCCAAGCCGGCGCGGCATAGCTATCGCTGCGGCGCAAATCGAGCGTCCGTGCAAGTTCTTGTGATCAGGCCCCGCCAGCCTGCCTGCAATCGCATAGGGCAGTGGCAGCCCCTCTCCGTCCGCTGCGCGGCCACCTCTCCCCCATTTCATGGGGGCGAGGAAACGCTAATCTCCAATGTCGCGGCCTCCAAAAGCCTGGGTTCCTCGCCCCCGCGGAGCGGGGGGTCCGAAGGACGGGCGAGACCCGTGGCTCGCCCCGGCAAGGTGGCTCGGCGAAGCCGAGACGGAGAGGGGGAGCGCCATCTGCGATGGTCCACCCTGGCGTCATGGTCATCGGCGGCTGGCCTCATCTTGACCCTGTGGTAGGCCGGCTCGGCGAACTACATCAGTACCAAGTCTGATCGCCCACAAAAGCTTGGTCAGGCCATCAGGGGCACTGGATCGCCCCACAACAGGGGTTGTCGTCATGTACAAACATATCCTGATCGCCACCGACGGTTCGGAACTCGCTGCCAAGGGCGTCGCCCACGGCCTCGAACTGGCCAAGGGCCTCGGCGCCACTGTTACCTTCGTCAACGTCTCCGAGCCGTTCCCGGCACTGGCCTGGGGCGGGGCAATGGCCGGCTATGTCGCCGCCGAAGAGCTGGTCAATTACGAGGAAAACGCCCGCAAATATGGCCGCGAGGTGCTGGACAAGTGCAAGGCCCGGGCCGACGCGCTCGGTGTGCGTGCAAAGACCCTGCACATCGAGAACAGGACGCCGGCAGAGGCCATCCTCGACGTCTCCCGCTCCGAGGCCTGCGACCTCATCGTCATGGCCTCGCACGGCCGCCGCGGACTGGGCAGGCTGGTGCTGGGCAGCCAGACCGCGGAAGTCGTGTCGCTGACGGAGATCCCGGTGCTGGTGGTGCGGTAGGGGCAAGCGCGCCTGCCGCAGAGTTAAGAGAGGCAGCGATCCTTCGCGGCCCCCCTCTGTCCTGCCGGACATCTCCCCCTCAAGGGGGGAGATTGGCAGCTCCGGCGGCTCTGCTTCTCGATTGGAGGCTGGCGAAAGCCATTGTGACGTCTGATCTCCCCCCTTGAGGGGGAGATGCCCGGCAGGGCAGAGGGGGGTGCTGTCCYGCCGGCGTTTCCGAGTTTCTCTCCCGCAACGACAAGGTCTACTGCGTCGGCAAACCGGGCGGCGGCAAGCCAGGCAAGCCAGGAAGCGACGAGCCAGGTGGCGGCAGACCGGGAAGCGGCGACGCGGCCGGCTGGCCTCCTGCAAACGTCAGCCGCGTCTTCGTATCGGCCATCGCTGGCGAGAGGCTGCGCTGGATCAGCGCTTCGACATGGTCGTTGCGCTGGCGGGCGCTGTCAGCGCCCATCACCACCACGATCAGCCTGCGGCCGTCAGCATTGTAGGAGGTGACGATGTTGTAGCCGGAGGCCCTGATATAGCCGGTCTTGATGCCGTCGACGCCGCGCACCCGGCCGAGCATGTCGTTGTGCCCGCGCACCAGCCGTCCGCGGAACATGAAATCGCTTTCGGAGAAATAGTGGAACTGTTGCGGGAAGCGGGCGCGCAGCGCCATGCCCAGCACCGCCATGTCGCGCGCCGTCGTGTGCTGGCCGGCGTCGGGCAGGCCGGATGCATTGCGGAAGACGGTGCTGGTCATGCCGATCTGGCGCGCCTTCGATGTCATCATGGCGGCGAACTGGTCCTCCGAGCCGCCAAGATATTCGCCCACCGCCACCGCCACGTCATTGGCCGATTTGACCACGATCGCCCGTATCGCCGAATCGACATCGATGCTCTCGCCGCGCCTGAAGCGCAGCTTGGTCGGCGGCTGCCGGGCTGCATTGTCGGAGACCGCGATCTGCGTCTCCTTCGAGACGCGGCCGGACTCCAGCGCCTCGAACAGCAGATAGAGGGTCATCATCTTGGTCAGCGACGCCGGATAGCGTTGCGCCGTCGAACTGACCTCGAACAGCGTCTTGCCGCTGGCATCGACGACGATGGCCGCATATTTCGCCTGCGGCGCCGGCACCGCCAGCACGCTTTCCGGCGGCGCCGTGGTGCTGCAGCCGGCAACGAACACCAGCAGCGCCAAGGCGGCGACAAATCTCTGGAGGAGGGCGGGGAAATGGAAATCGGGCAAGGCAAGTCCGGCGTTGCTGAGAGGGCCGGAACCTAGCCTAACCCATTGCCTTCGTCCATTTGGTTAACGCACAAGCCTGGTTTTCCTCGCCCCCGCGGAGCGGGGGAGAGGTGGCTCGGCGAAGCCGAGACGGAGAGGGGGAATGGCGCCGACCGCGCAGAACAGGCTCCAGGATCTTCGTTTGCCGGATGGCGCTTTACGAAGCCCCCTCTCCGGCCGCTTCGCGGCCACCTCTCCCCCACTTTGTGGGGGCGAGGAACTCGCGCTTGGTGCCCGCCCCGAAATCGCCCGTTTCCTGTCCTGTTTTGCCGACGGGGTTGCGCTGCTACACTGCGCGCGGCAATTGCTTTGGGGGTTTGACATGACGACCGGTGACATCGGCGCGGCTGCGCCATCTCTTATCAGGGCTTCACTCGGCCGCACCGGCAAATGGGCCGGCAGCGTCGCCTTCATCGGTGGTGCTGCTTCCGACATTCTCAATCCGCTGGCGCCGTTCGCCGCCTATATCGCGCTGGTCGCCTCGGTTGCCGCCGCCATCATCGCCATCGCCATTGTTCTGCGACTGGTGCTGGCCGCCAAGGCGCTGCCGGCGCTGATCTTTGCCACCAGTGCGGCCGCCGTCGCCGGCGGCGTCTACGGCCTGCAGCAGCAGACCAATTCGCAGAACGGGATCATCGCCGGCCTGGTGCCGGCCATCGCGCAACTGCAGCAGCAGATGGGCATCGTCTCGGCCAGGGTGGCCAAAATCGAGCAAACCGTCACGCAGACCCAGCAGACGGTCGACCAGGTCAAGCAATCGACCGATGCCGTAGCGAAAAAGAGCGAGGAGATTGCGTCGAATCAGCAGCAGCAGACCGAGCAGGGCGCGCAGACGCAAAAGACCGTCGATCAGGTCAAGCAGACCACCGAAACGCTCGCTGCCGGGCAGCAAAAACAGGCCGAGCAGGCCGACAAGCTGCAGGCGACCACCGAGCAGATCGCCGCCTCGATCGACACCATCGCCAAGGGCTTTGCCGCACTGGCCGCGCAAGGCGGCGCGATCGCCGAGCCGAAGCGGCCGGACGAATTCTACCACAATGCCCGCGTCTACGAGCTGTCCGGCGACATGCTCAATGCCCGCCGCTCCTACCTCGCCTTTGCCGGCTTCGACGTCGACGCCGTCGACCCCTACACCCGCTTTGCCACGCTGCTGCGCGTGCAGGACGGCAAGGCCGGTGCGCGCGAAGTGTTCGGCCAGTTGGCCGACAAGGGCAAGGCGCTGTCGATCAAGCTGGTCCATATCCTGCAGTTCGACGATGCCCAGCGTCTCGACAAGCTCAACGCCTTCATCGCGGCCAATCCGGATTTCGCGCCGGCCTATTATCTGCTCGCGCAGGAGTTTTCCGAGGATCGCCTCGGTGTCCAGTCGCTGTCCGACAAGCGCGGCGAAGCCGAGGCGCTGACCAAATTCGTCTCCTATGAAAAGGATGGCGGGCTGCTCAAACATTTCGTCGACCAGAGGGAGCTTGCCGACTGGCTCGACCACAGCCGCAGCCGGCTAACGGCCCTTGGCGACGTGCTCGACTCCACCCGTTTTGCCCCGTCGCTGACGCCGATGCGCTCCAATGCCGGCTGGACAATTTCCATCTCGCTGCCCGAGGCGGCGACCGGCATCTCCTGGCGCCTGGGTGAATCAGGTCCGTTCACCGACACCGGGCTGATGGCGATGAACGACCAGCGCACCGGCAAGCCGATGCCCAATCCGAGCTTCGAATTGCCCGACAGCACCACGGCCACCATCATCGGGGTAAAATATCTCGATCTCAGGGGCCGCGAGACCGGGCCGTTCAACATAAGTTTCGATCCGGAAGCCGCACTCCAGCAGGGCAACAAGCAGATCCTCGACCAGTTCTGGACCTCGTGGATCGCCTTCGATGCCAGCGGCAATCACGGCCTGGTCTATTTCTCGCAGATGCTGTCATACCGTTGCGGCATAAAGGAGCTGCGCTACAGCCTGAACGGCACCGCGCTCGACAAGGAGATCAAGCTGCCGCCTTGCGACAAGAAGGATCCCTACGCCATCCCTTATGACTACCAGCCTTACTTCAAGGTCGCCGACAGCGTGACGTCGATGGCGGTGCAGGTCACCTACACCGACGGCACCAAGTCGCCGGTCAGGGAATACAAGCGGCAGTAGGGGGCAGGGCCGGTCTTGGTCTATATGCCTTGCCGTTCCGACCGTTTGCGCCGCCCCTCATTGCCCTGCCGGGCATTTCTCCCCGTATAGTGACGGGGAGAAAGGGGCTGGCCGCAACGCCGGCGCCCTTCTTGCAGCGCTGGTGATTGGCGAAAGTCGCGACGAAAGCGCCCCTCTCCCCGTCACTATACGGGGAGAGGATGCCGGCAGGCAGGTGAGGGGCGGCGCCGACCTTTGACAACCTTGGCGCCCTCCAGGACGGCAGCGAACTGGTATGATGCAAAATGCCGGAAGCTGCGCTTGCGCAAGCTGCGCGGAGCGGGTTTGTTCGCTGCCATCAGAATCAGCAGGTGCGCGGATGGATACGGTCACGATCAAGGCAAAAGGCATCTCGGTCACGGTCGACCTCACCGTTGGCCATATCGCCGACATGACCGTCGACAGCGATGGCCGCCAGCTGAAACCGTTGCACCGCGCGCCCTGGATCGACGCCGGCGAGACGCTGCCGCCGGACCTGCCCGAAGGCACCGTGCGGCTTTCCGGCGATTTCCTCTGCGCGCCGTTTTCGGCCAGCGACATCGAGGCAGCACCCTTGCATGGCTGGCCGGCCAACAGCGGTTGGGATATCGTTGCCAGCGAAGCGACATCCGATGGCTGGCGGGCCATCTTCCGGCTGCGCCGCCAGGTCATGGGCGCCTCGGTCGACAAGATCTTTACGCTTCGGGATGGCCATCCCTTCCTCTACCAGGAGCATGTCTTTTCCGGTGGGTCGGGCGCGGTGTCCGCCGCTCACCATCCGATGACGGCGATGCGCGACGGCGGCCGGCTGGCCTTTTCGCCCAAGCGCTTTGCCGCAACGCTGGACACACCGTTGGAGCCCGATCCGGCCCGCGGCCGCTTCAAGCTTGCCTATCCCGCGCGCACCACCGATCTGACGCGCTTCCCGGCCACCGGCGGCGGCACGCTCGATCTCACCGACTACCGCATGGAGGATCAGCGCGAGGATTTCATCACCATGGTTGAGGCCGATCATGGCGGTCCGGGCTGGACGGCGCTGGCGCGCCGGGCCGAACAGGACCTGGTGCTGGTGTTGAAGAACCCGGTCGAATTGCCGGTCACCATGCTGTGGTTCAGCAATGGCGGCCGCGACTATGCGCCGTGGAGCGGC
This sequence comes from Mesorhizobium sp. P2_B5, assembly GCF_056404775.1. Taxonomy (NCBI): domain Bacteria; kingdom Pseudomonadati; phylum Pseudomonadota; class Alphaproteobacteria; order Hyphomicrobiales; family Phyllobacteriaceae; genus Mesorhizobium; species Mesorhizobium sp. P2_B5. Next base: position 1,072,455 of record NZ_JBFUDJ010000001.1, read on the forward strand.
CGCCATCGCGGCGTGCTCGGCATCGAGGACGGCCGCGCCGCCGTCGGCCATGCCGCCTCGATCGGCGACAACTGGCTGAAGCGCGAAGGCGTGGCGACCGCCTTTGCGCTCGGCGGCGAAGTCTCCTTCCGCCATGTCATCGGCGCGCTGCCGCAGGCTAGCGGCGAGCCGCCGCGCGATATCGCGACAACATCAGGTCACATGCGTCTCACCGGAGCCGATGGTTCGACCCGCGACGTCGCCTTCGACAGCGATTTCCTGCGTATCGGCAAGCACGGCTGATTTTCGAACGCTAGCGCTGCCCCTCACCTGCCTGCCGGCATCCTCTCCCCGTATAGTGACGGGGAGAGGGGTGATGTCGCCGACGGTTTCGCTAATCTTCGACATTGCAAGAAATGCGCGAGGTCGCGGCCAGCCCCTTCTCCCCGTCACTATACGGGGAGAAGGTCCCGGCAGGGGGATGAGGGGCGGCGCTGACCTGGACCGTTGGCTGTTGGCCAGACGATCCAAATCCCGGTTTGAAATTTCCGCCAACAGCCGCCAAGATGCGGCTGAAACCATCTGGCTGCAAAAGAGGCTCTCATGTCCGAAATCGCCCACCTCGCCGCCACCATCTTCAAGCGCGCCGGCAAGGCGAAGCGCTTCATCGTCGCCATTGCCGGCCCGCCCGGCGCCGGCAAGTCGATGCTGTCGGCCGGCCTGCATGATCTGTTGCCGGAAGGCGCCTCGGAAGTCGTGCCGATGGACGGGTTTCACTATGACGACATCGTGCTCAACCAGCGCGGCCTGCGGCCAAGAAAAGGCGCTCCCGAAACCTTCGATTTCGCCGGTTTTGAGGCGCTGTTGAAGCGCATCCGTTCGGGCGAACCCGACATCGCCATTCCGGTGTTCGACCGCAGCATGGAATTGTCGCGCGCCGCAGCCTCTATCGTCGCCGCCGAGGCCAAGTTCATCCTGGTCGAGGGCAATTACCTGCTGCTCGACGAGGAGCCGTGGTCGCGGCTGGCGCCTTTGTTCGACTTCACCATCTTTGTCGATGTGCCGCGCGCCGAACTCGAGCGCCGCCTGCTGGAGCGCTGGCACGAACATGGCCGTTCGGACGAAGACGCACGCGCCTGGATCGCCTCCAACGACATGCCCAACATCGACCGCGTGCTTGGCCGGCGAAGGTCCGCCGACCTTGTTGTGGGCGATCCCGCATAATTCTCAGGATTTCCGAACGGGAACCTTAAGACTTTCAGGTCGTTATCGCTGACGAGGCAACTTAGCCACAGAGGGATTTCGTCCGATGGCAACCAAAGCAAGAAAACCCGCAGCCGCCAAATCCAGGGCAACGCCAGCCAAGGCCACCCAGGCAAAAGCAGGCGCCGGCCCGGCAATTGCGGAGCGCTCCAAGGATGCAAAGCCGGCCTTCGGCAAGGCGGCGCCGAAGAAGGTGGTGCCAGGCGTAGCGGCCAAGGTGGCGGCAAAGCCTGCCAAGGCCAAGAAGCCGGCAGCCAGCGGCAGCCCGGTGGGCACCATGCGCAATGTAGCCAACGTTGCCGCCGGCGCGGTTGTCGCCACGGCCAGAGGCGCTGCATCGCTCGCCTCGTCTGTCATGGGCAGAGGCGGCTCCAAGGCCAAAGCCAAGGCAAAGTAGCTCGGCTCGTCAGCCTTTAGCTGGAATGGTGAGGCCTCGTTGCACCGCAGGCCGCGCCAGGCCGCGCTCCAGCCATGCCGCAACGGTGGGGAAATCGTCGAAGCCGACGAGTTCCCGCGCCTCGTAGAAGCCGATCAGATTGCGCACCCAGCCCAGTATTGAAATGTCGGCGATGGTAAAATCGTCATCCATGATCCAGCTGCGGCCTTTCAGCCTTGTCTCTAGCACGCCGATCAGCCGCCGCGATTCGTTGCGATAGCGATCCAGCGGCCGCTTGTCGGCGATCTCGCGTCCGGCGAATTTGTTGAAAAACCCGACCTGTCCGAAGATCGGCCCGATCGCCGCCATCTGGAAGAACACCCACTGGATGGTTTCGTAGCGCCGCACCGGATCGGCCGGGATCAGCTTGCCGGTCTTGTCGGTGAGGTAGAGCAGGATCGCGCCGGATTCGAACAGGCCAAACGGCTTGCCGCCCGGGCCATTGGGATCGATGATGGCCGGAATCTTGCCGTTCGGGTTCAGCGACAGGAATTCCGGCGTCCAGCTCTTGTCCTTGCCGATGTCCACCAGATGCGCCTCGTAGGGCAGGCCGAGTTCTTCCAGCGCGATCGACACTTTCACCCCGTTCGGCGTCGTCGCCGAATAGAGTTGCAGGCGATCGGGATGGCTGGCCGGCCAACGCTTGGTGATCGGAAAAGCGGACAGGTCGGTCATCGAAAGCTCCGGTCGGGAATTTGGCGCTGGCGTCGCGCCGTTTGGCGGGTTGCGAAGGATTATCCGCCACGTGTTTGCCGATCAACCGGCCGGCGATGCACACACCGTGTTTACCAACGGTTCACGGCCAGCCGCCCGCCGTCAGACCGACTTGAACGCAATCACGGCATTGGTGCCGCCAAAGGCAAAACCATTGCTGATCGCCGCCCGCACCTTGCGCTCGCGCGCCACATTGGGCGTGACGTCGAGATCGCAATCGGGGTCGGCCTGCCGGAAATTGGCCGTCGGCGGCACGATGCCTTCGCGGATCGCCATCACGCAGGCGATCATCTCCAGGCCACCCGAGGCACCGAGGCAATGTGCATGCATGGATTTGGTCGAGGACACCGAGAGTTTGTAGGCGTGGTCGCCAAACACGCGCTTGATCGCTGCCGTCTCGATCTGGTCGTTGGCCTTGGTGCCGGTGCCGTGGGCGTTGAGATAGTCGACGTCCTCGGGGTTGAGCCCGGCGTCGGCCAGGCAGGCGCGCATCGCCGCCGTAGGCCCTTCGACAGTCGGCGCGACGATGTCGGATGCGTCGGCGGAAAGCCCGGCGCCGGCAATTTCGGCCAGAATGTCGGCACCGCGCGCCATGGCGTGTTCGTAGGTTTCCAGAACCGCCATGCCGGCGCCTTCGCCCAGCGACAGGCCCTGTCGGTCGGCCGAGAACGGCCGGCAGGTGTCGGGCGCCAGCACGCGCAGCGCTTCCCAACCCTTTAGAATGCCCCAGACCAGCGGCGCATCGGTGCCGCCGGCGACCATGACGTCGGCGCGGCCAAGCCGGATCTGATCGACCGCCGAGGCGAAGGCGTGATTCGACGACGAACAGGCCGAGGTGACGCCGAACACCGGCCCGCGCAGGCCAAGCACCATGCTGACCTGGCCGGCCGCAGCGCTTGGCATCACTTTCGGTACGGTGAAGATGCCGGCACGGTTCTTTCCGTCGATCAGGATGGCGCGATAGTTCTCCTCGATCGCCTCCCATCCGCAAACGCCGACGCCGACGACGGTGCCCATGCGATACGTAGTGGCTTCATCCGACGTCAGTCCGGCCTGCTGCATGGCTTCGCGCGCGGCTATCGCCGCCAGCAGGCTGAAGCGGTCCATCGACACGGTCTGCTTGTGGCCGATGCCATGGTCCGGCATCGCCTTGATCTCGCAGCCGACCTTGACCTTCAAATCATGCAGCAGCGGGTTGTCGATCTGGCCGATCGCCGATCGTCCTGCGCGCATTTCGTTCCAGATCGCAGGCGCATTGGTGCCAAGCCCGCATATGCCGCCTATGCCGGTAATGACGACTCGCTTGTGCATTCAGGCTTTCTTCGCGATCAGCGCGCGAACAGCCTCGACCATGTCGCCGACATTCTTCAGATTGCTCCAGGCATCGACCGTGTTCATCTCGATCTCGATGCCGTACTGCTCCTCGAGATCGAAGATGATCTCGGTCAGTTCCAGGGAATGGATGCCAAGCGCGGTCAATTCCGTATTGGTGGTGATCTCTTCGCCGCCGGGCTCCGCATGTGCCCTGATCTTGGCGATGATTTCCGTTGCCAGCTCGTCAGCCATTCGATTCCTTCCCCAATTTTATCATTTCGGGTGCCGATTGGTTGGCGCCCCTGTTGCCTGGACTGAAAATCGCCGTCGCCTTCAAAACCCCGCCAGGCGCGGCATGACCGTTCCAAAGAGGCTCCCTCTATAGAAACGGAAACGCTGTCAAGCAACAAGCTATATCGACAAGCTACATATCGACAAAGCAGCCGGAGTGCTTAACGTTGGGGCGATGGATACGTTGCAACATGGCTTGACCGCGGTGCTGCCGGCCCAGCGCGTCGCTGGTGCTGCTCGGCTTGCATGCGGCGTCAGTGCCGGCCGCACCAGGCTGTCGCGCCTCTATCAGGATGGATCGGCCAAGATCCGGATGCCGGCCGTCGCGGCCGATCCGCTCGAAGCCGTGCTCATCAACACCGCGGGCGGGCTGACTGGCGGTGATCGGCTCGGCTGGGAGATCGATGTCGGGCCAGGTGCCTCCGCTTCGATCACCACCCAGGCCTGCGAAAAGATCTATCGCGCCGAAAGCGACCGTGCCGAAGTGCGGGTAAAGCTGGGCGTCGGCGCGGATGGCCGTATTGCCTGGCTGCCGCAGGAAACCATCGCCTTCGACCGCTCGGCCTTTGCCCGCACGCTGGAAGTCGATCTTGCCGCAGGCGGCGAGGCATTGCTGCTCGAGGCCACCGTCTTTGGCCGCCTGGCCATGGGCGAACAGGCAACGCAAGGCCATTTCCACGACCGCTGGCGGGTCCGCCGGGACGGCGCGCTCATTCATGCCGAGGATTTCCGCATCGGGCCGGCGATTGCAGCCGCCCTTGGCCGCCCGGCGGTTGCCGGCGGCGCCATTGCCGTGGCGACGCTGCTGATGGTTTCGCCGCATGCCGAAACCTTGCTCAAGCCGGCCCGCGACATTATCGGCGCCGACGGCGATGCCAGCGCCTGGAGCGTGAAACGATCTGGCAAGCTTCTTGCGAGGCTGTTTGCCGAGGACGGTTACCAGCTGCGCAAGCGGCTGGTTCCGCTCGTCGAACTGCTCAACGGGCGGGCCGGTCTGCCCAAATTATGGTCACTCTGAGCCAAATCCAGGCCAAATCCAGGAAAGCGCATGAACCTTACGCCGCGTGAAAAAGACAAGCTGCTCATCGCCATGGCGGCGATCGTGGCACGCAAGCGGCTGGAACGCGGGGTCAAGCTCAATCACCCCGAAGCGATCGCGCTGATCACCGATTTCGTCGTCGAGGGCGCCCGCGACGGCCGCCCGGTCGCCGAACTGATGGAGGCCGGCGCCCATGTCGTCACTCGCGCGCAGGTGATGGAAGGCATCGCCGAGATGATCCACGACGTCCAGGTCGAGGCGACCTTTCCCGACGGCACCAAGCTGGTCACCGTGCACGAACCGATCAGGTGAGGAGGAAACGATGCTCGAACTCAGGCCCAACTGCGAATGCTGCGACAAGGACCTGCCACCGGAAGCGACGGATGCGCTGATCTGCACCTTCGAATGCACTTTTTGCGCCGACTGCGCTGAAAATGTGCTGGGCGGCGTCTGTCCGAATTGCGGCGGCAATTTTTCCGCCCGCCCAATCCGGCCGGCAGAGAAGCTGAAGAAATATCCGGCCTCGACCAAACGTGTGCTCAAGGCCGAGGGCTGCAAGGCCGCGTGATTGTTACCGTGACTTGGAAGGGAAGACCGATGATATCTGGCTCAACCAAACGCACCACGCTCGCCGCAATCCTGCTGCTGGCGGCGGCCATGCCCGCCTATGCCCATGTCGGCATCGGCGCCACCTCGTCCTTCACGGCGGGCTTTGCGCATCCGCTGTCCGGGCTCGACCATATGACGGTGATGATCGCCGTCGGCCTGTGGGCCGCGCTCAAGGGTGGCAAGGCGATCTGGACCTGGCCGCTGGTCTTTGTCGGCGTCATGCTGGTCGGCGGCGCGCTCGGCATGCTGCACATGCCGTTGCCTTTCGTCGAACCGGGCATTTTGGCCTCCGTCGTCGCGCTTGGCCTGCTGGTTGCGCTGGCGGTCGACCTACCGGTCTCGGCCGGCGTCGCCATCATCGGCCTGTTCGCGCTGTTCCATGGCCATGCCCATGGCACCGAAGTGCCGGAAAATGCCGGCGGGCTTGACTATATGGCAGGCTTTGCCGCTGCCACTGTGCTTCTCCATGCCATAGGCATCGCCGCCGGCCTCGGTCTCGGCATGCGCTTTCGCGGCCTTGCCCGTGCCGCCGGCGCGGCGTGTGCTGCGGTCGGCGTTGGCCTGGTCTTCGGCGTTCTGTGAGGCCTGAGATGATCCCCGGCGAAATCATCACCACAAGCGGCGACATCGAGCTCAACAAGGGTTTGCCGATCGTAACGCTCAAAGTCGCCAACAGCGGCGACCGGCCGATCCAGGTCGGCAGCCACTACCATTTCTTCGAAACCAATGAGGGGTTGAAATTCGACCGCGACAAAGCCCGCGGCATGCGTCTCGATATCGCCGCCGGCACGGCGATGCGCTTCGAGCCGGGCCAGCAGCGCGACGTCACGCTGGTGCCGCTCGGCGGAAAACGCGAGGTCTACGGTTTCCAGCAGAAAATCATGGGTAAGCTGTGAGATCGACAGGGTCGAACGCCCTGAGATCAGTTCGATGGCCTGGCCGCTGCATAGATGACGATTCCTGCGGGGCCGTCGAATTCGACGGCGAGGACGTCCTCGGCAAGCACGCGCCTGGAATCGATAGCATTGAACAGCAGCGCGTTGGCGTCGATCTCCTTGCGCAATTCCGCAATATCGTCCTGATGCTGCCTGACCTTGCTCTCGACGGCCGGCGGCGGGCCGCCTTCGCTGCGCGCCGCGTCGGTGAGGAAGACGATATCCACCGTGTCGAGCTTGGATGTCTTGCGTACCGTGCCGATGTTTTCACGCGTCCGCTCGATCGCGGCGATGAGCTTTCCGGTCTCCGTCGTCGTCCGCGCCTCTTCCTGGCGGACATCGGAGCCGACGATCCGGTTGACGGTGTCCGCGCTTTCAACGGCCTGCGCGGCGGGCGGTCCGTAGGCCGCGAGGAACACGCAAGTGGCTATGGTCTGGAGCCATCTGGGGTCGGCAAAGGGAATGGTCGGCATAGATCGCTCCTGGCGAACTTTTCTGCGCAACGCCGTTCGGCGCCAAAGAAGCCAAACGACTCCCGTCCGGCGAAGGTTCCCTCCGCAATAGGGCCGGCAGGCCGGGTATCGGCCCGCCGGGCGCTGTCGTCAGCTCGCCTTCTTGGTGACCAGGGTCAGCGCGCCATTGGTGGTCATGCTGGCGGCGACCACCTGTGCCGAGGTGAGCCCCTTGGCTTCGAGCGCCGACTTGAGCTGCGGTGTCGCATCGATCGAGCTGCGCAGTTTTTGCAGCCCGGCATCGCCGCGCTTGGCGATCACCTGGTTGACCTGCGTCTGGGTGGCCTCCGGCAGCTCGGTGATATCGACGATGTTGACGCTCTGGATCGCCGGCGCCGCCGGCTGAGCGCTAGGTGCGGTTGGTTTCGGTTGCGGCGCCGGCTGCTGCTGGGCGCCGGCAATGGTCGCGGAGGCGAGCGTGGCGGCGGCTGCAAGAACGATGATTTTGCGCATGGATTTTCCTTCCATCGAATGGGCCAAGGATTTGGCAAACGGTTGGTTTGGGGTGGCACGCCCACCTCAACGGCCAAATGGGATCAGAAGGTGTCGCCGAGCGGGTCATTGCATGACCATTGGATGGCGACGATGTGGAATTCGGCTGAAGCCAGACCGTTTTGAGGAGCATTGACTGATGGCTAGAATCACCCGCGCCGCCTATGCGCAGATGTACGGTCCCACCGTCGGCGACAAGGTCAGGCTTGCCGACACCGAATTGTTCATCGAGGTCGAAAAGGACCTCACCATCCATGGCGAAGAGGTGAAATTCGGCGGCGGCAAGGTCATCCGCGACGGCATGGGCCAGAGCCAGGTGTCGCGCGCCGGCGGCGCGGTCGACACCGTCATCACCAACGCGCTGGTGATCGATGCCACAGCCGGCATCTTCAAGGCCGACATAGGCCTTCGCGACGGGCGCATCGCGGCCATCGGCAAGGCCGGCAATCCGGACACGCAGGACGGCGTCACCATCATCATCGGCCCCGGCACCGAGATCATCGCCGGCGAGGGCAAGATCCTCACCGCCGGCGGCTTCGACGCGCATATCCACTTCATCTGCCCGCAGCAGATCGACGAGGCGCTGATGTCGGGCATCACCACCATGCTTGGCGGCGGCACCGGCCCGGCGCATGGCACGCTGGCCACGACCTGCACACCAGGCCCCTGGCACATGGCGCGCATGATCCAGTCGTTCGACGCCTTTCCAGTGAACATCGGCCTGTCGGGCAAGGGCAATGCCTCGTTGCCGGCGGCGCTTGAGGAAATGGTGCTGGGCGGCGCCTGTTCGCTGAAGCTGCATGAGGACTGGGGCACGACGCCGGCGGCCATCGACTGCTGCCTGTCGGTCGCCGACGACTACGACGTGCAGGTGATGATCCACACCGACACGCTGAACGAATCCGGCTTTGTCGAAAACACCGTCGCGGCAATCAAGGGCCGCACCATCCATGCCTTCCACACCGAAGGCGCAGGCGGCGGCCATGCGCCTGACATCATCAAGGTCTGCGGCCTGCCCAACGTCATCCCGTCCTCGACCAACCCGACCCGGCCCTACACCGTCAATACGCTGGCCGAGCATCTCGACATGCTGATGGTCTGCCACCATCTGTCGCCATCGATCCCCGAGGACATCGCCTTCGCCGAAAGCCGCATCCGCAAGGAGACCATCGCCGCGGAAGACATTTTGCACGACATTGGCGCTTTTTCGATCATCTCCTCGGACTCGCAGGCCATGGGCCGTGTCGGCGAAGTGGCGATCCGCACCTGGCAGACCGCCGACAAGATGAAGCGCCAGCGCGGCTCGCTGCCGCAGGAGACCGGCAACAACGACAATTTCCGCGTCCGCCGCTACATCGCCAAATACACCATCAACCCGGCCATCGCCCACGGCCTGTCGAAGGACATCGGCTCGATCGCGGTCGGTAAACGCGCCGATCTGGTGCTGTGGAACCCGGCCTTCTTCGGTGTGAAGCCTGACATGGTGTTGATCGGCGGCATGATCGCCGCGGCCCCGATGGGCGATCCCAATGCCTCGATCCCGACCCCGCAGCCCATGCACTATCGCCCGATGTTCGGCGCCTATGGCAAGGCCAGGACCAATTCGTCGGTGACTTTCGTCTCCAAGGCAGCACTGGAGTCGGGCCTGCATGGCCGCCTCGGCGTCGACAAGCAGTTCGTTGCGGTGGAAAACACCCGCGGCGGTATAGGCAAGCACTCGATGGTGCTCAACGACGCTACGCCGCATGTCGAGGTCGACCCCGAGACATACGAAGTCCGTGCCGACGGCGAGTTGCTCACTTGCGAGCCGGCAACCGTGCTGCCGATGGCGCAGCGGTATTTTCTGTTTTAGGGTCGGTGCGCCCGCGAAGCATCGGACCCATCATGGACGAGCAAAAGAAACTAGCCCTGATTTCCAGGATGGGCGCGCTGCAAAAATACAATGGCGGCGTCGCTCCGCTTGCCATGCCGCTTGTCACTTTGGAAGAATATTTCGATGGAGCTGAGGGCGAAGCCGGATTGCTGTGCAACAGCCCGGAAGATCCAGACAATGATACGGTTCTGGCGGCATTTCAGTCGATACGAAAAAGGCCTGACGTTCACGACGTTCGAATAGCAATCGTGCAATGTGACGATGGAGAATGGCCGTTCTCGGACAAGGTCGTCATAACAACGCGCGCCAGCGAAGAACACGTCATTGGCTGGCTGCCGTCAGGCTTTGAGCCGGACGAAACCTGGGAGGGAGATGTAGATCATCTGCCCGCTGAGCAGGTTGACGTTCCGGCCGGTTACCGAAAGCTGTGGCTCTGGTATGATTAGCTGCAATTGTCGAAGCAGCCGGTAGAACGGACGAATGGCCACCGAAATAGCGTCCGCCCACGACATCTTCCCGCATATCCGCATCGTCATGGGCATGGTGATCGGCCTCGGCGTCACGCGCCTGCTGTCTGGGCTCGCGCGCATTGTCCAGCATCCCGGCCAATACAGGCTCTATCCCGTGCACCTCGCCTGGGTCGCCTCCATGCTGTTGCTGCTGGTGCATTTCTGGTGGTGGGAGTTCGGCCTTTACACCATAGAGGTCTGGACCTTCGGCAAGTACCTGTTCCTGATCTTCTACGCCATCACGCTGTTCCTGCTGTGCGCGCTGCTGTTTCCGGATTCGATGCTCGACTACACCAGCTACGAGGATTTCTTCTATTCGCGCCGCGGCTGGTTCTTCGGCCTGCTGGCCACGACCTATCTGCTCGATGTCGTCGACACGCTGCTGAAAGGTCCCGAGCATTTTGCCCGCTACGGCAATGAATATCTGTTCCGAACGCCGGTTTTCGTCCTGCTGTGCATTGCCGCCATCCTGGTGCGGGACCGCCGCTTCCACATCGCCTTTGTCGTCGGCACGCTGATCTACCAGGTCTCGTTCATCCTGCGGCTCTTCGACACCATCGTCTGAGCGAGCGCGATGGTCTACGGTCCAGGAGAAAGAGGGTTCAACCATGTACAAGGCCATCGGATCGCGTGGATCCCGGGTCAGCCGCGTTCTCTGGATGCTCGAGGAACTCGGTCAGCCCTATGAATTCGTCGAGGTCAAACTGCGCTCGCCGGAAGCCTATGCGCTCAATCCGTCGGGCAAGGTGCCGATCCTCATCGACGGCGAACTGACGGTGACGGATTCGGCGGCGATCTGCGTCTATCTCGCCGACAAACATGTCGACAAGGGTTTGGGCGCCAATCCCGGCCTCGCCGGACGCGCCGAGATGGATTCCTGGATGCATTTTGCCCAGTCGGAGTTCGAGGCGCCGCTGTGGAACAAGGTGCGCCATCGCTTCCTGCTGCCGAAAGAAGTGCGGGTCGATGTCGGCCCTGCTGCCGTCTACGATTTCGCCTCCGAGACCAAGGCGCTTGATCGCCGGCTGGGCGACAAGCCATTTGCGCTCGGCGACCGGTTCTCCGCCGTCGACGTGTTGTTGGGCGACATGGGCAACTGGGCCCGCGCCGGAAAATTCCCGATCGAGTCCGAGCGGGTCAACGCCTATTTCGACCGCGTGCTGTCGCGGCCTGCCCGGGCGCGGGCGCAAGCCAATGGTGGAGCCATGCGATGAAACTCAACCTCAACACCGACTTCACCAAATTTCCGCGCGCCGTCTCGGTGCTGCCTGCCGGCAAAACCGGTGCCGCTTCGCCATCCGGCCGCGCCGTTCTGCCCCATGACGAGCGCCATCTGCGCCGCCGCGCCATCGAACTTACCGACGGCAGCAAGGTGCTGGTCGACCTGCCCGAGCCTGTGACCCTGAACGATGGCGACCGGCTGGTGCTGGAAGACGGCCGCCATGTCGAAATCACAGCAGCACCCGAAGAGGTCTACGACATCCGCGCCCGCGATGGCCTGCACCTGACCGAGCTTGCCTGGCATATCGGCAACCGGCATCTGGCGGCGGCGATCGAGGCCGGCCGTATCCTGATCCTGCGTGACCATGTCATCAAGGCGATGCTGGAAGGGCTCGGCGCAACGGTGCGCGACGTCTCCGAACCGTTCAAGCCGGTGCGCGGCGCTTACTCCGGTGGGCATGATCATGGTCACGCGCATACCGAAGCGCATGCACACGGCCACGCCGAAGCTCACTCTCACTCACATAGCGAATCGCATTCTCATTCCCACAGCCATTCCCATGACGGGCATCATCACGATCATGATTGACCAGCCTTCCGGCATCGCTCTGCTGCGGCTGATGGCGTGGCTGTCGCCGGCCTTTCCGGTTGGCGGCTTCTCCTACAGCCATGGTCTCGAGCGCGCCGTGCATGACGGATTGGTGGCCGACAGCGGAAGTCTCGCCGCCTGGCTCGAAACGCTGGTCGAGATGGGCTCGGGCTGGAACGACGCCGTGCTGTTCACAGAGGCCTGGCGCCGCGCCCGCGACGGCGGCGATCTCGCCGAGATCACCGATCTCGCCGAAGCGCTGGCCGGCTCGCAGGAGCGCCACACCGAAACCATGCTGCAAGGCGCCGCCTTCCTGAAAGCGGCCTCGGCATGGCCCAATCCGGTGCTGGAGCGTCTGCCGGCCGAATGCGCCTACTGTGTCGCTGTCGGCGCAATTGCCGGCGGCAATGGCATCGCGCTTCAGGACGCGCTGTCCGCCTTCCTGCAGGCCTTCTTCTCCAACCTCGTCCAGGCGGCTATCCGGCTCGGCGTGGTCGGTCAGAGTGGAGCCACCGCCCTGCTCGCCGGCTTCGAGCCGCTGGCGCTGGCGACCGCGGTGCGTGCCGCCGGCTCGACATTGGACGATCTCGGCGGCTGCGCCTTCGTCTCCGATGTCATGGCGATGAAGCACGAGACCCAATACTCCAGGCTGTTCCGCTCATGACCACGCTCGCCTTCGCCCTTTCGGCCGTCCTGCTGTTGATCACCGCGCTGCATGTCTATTGGGGTCTTGGCGGCATCTGGCCGGGCAGGGACGGTGCTTCCTGCGCCCACGCCGTTGTCGGCTTTCGCGGCGTCGACGAAATGCCGACGCCCTTTGCCTGTTTTGCCGTTGCCGCGTGCCTGTGCCTGGCAACGCTGTGGCCGCTGGCGCTTGAAGACGTCTTTGCTTCGCCCTTTCCAAGGGAAGGCCTCGCCGCCACAGCGCTGCTCATCGGGCTGGTTTTCCTCGGTCGTGGCATTGCCGGCTTCACCCCTTGGTGGCGCCGGCTGGCGCCGGAGCAACCTTTTGCGCGGCTCGATACCAGTCTCTATTCGCCGCTGTGCCTGTTGATCGGGCTCAGCTTCGCAATTCTCGCCATAACGGAGTTTTCGGCATGACCCAGGCCAACGGTCCCCTTCGCATCGGCATCGGCGGCCCCGTCGGCTCCGGCAAGACGACGCTGACGGAAAAGCTCTGCAAGGCGCTGCGCGACGACTTTTCCATCGCCGTGGTCACCAACGACATCTACACCAAGGAAGACGCCATGATGCTGGCCCGCCTGCAGGCGCTGCCCGAAGACCGCATCGTCGGCGTCGAGACCGGCGGCTGCCCGCACACCGCCATCCGCGAGGACGCCTCGATCAATCTGCAGGCGATCGCCGGGCTGAACAAAAGATTTCCGGATCTCGACATCGTCTTCATCGAATCCGGTGGCGACAATCTTGCCGCCACCTTCTCGCCCGACCTTGCCGACTTGACCCTCTATGTCATCTCGGTCTGCCAGGGCGAGGAAATCCCGCGCAAGGGCGGGCCGGCGATCACCCGTTCCGATTTCCTCATCATCAACAAAAGCGATCTCGCGCCCTATGTGAACGTCAACCTCGATGTCATGGAGAGCGACGCCGCCCGCATGCGCGGCAAGCGCCCGTTCGGCTTCACCGACCTGTCGCGCGGCAAGGGCCTGCAGGAGGTCATCGACTTCATCGTCGAGCATGGCGGGCTGCAGTCGGCTCGCACGGCGGCCTGACGCAAGACAGCCTGACCCAGCAGTTTGCCGTTGCTGGCCACGGTCGGGCGCGGCATTCTCTCGAAAACGGAGGTTTTCAGATGAGCATCGCCCGCCTGCAGAAGGAAACGCTGACCAACCTGCCCTACTACGAAGAGCGCGTCGATCTCGCCGCTTCCTTCCGCTGGACGGCGCGGCTCAACATGCATGAGGCGGTGGCCAATCATTTCTCGCTGTCGGTCAACGAGGACGGCACCAAATTCCTGATGAACCCCAACCAGGTGCATTTCTCGCGCATCAAGGCGAGCGACCTTCTGCTGATCGACGCCAACGATCCCGAGACGTTGTCCGGCCCGAATGCGCCGGACCCGACCGCCTGGGGCCTGCACGGCGCCATCCACCGCAACGTCCCGCATGCGCGCTGCGCCATGCATGTGCATTCGATCCACGCCACCGTGCTGGCATCGCTGGCCGATTCGACCCTGCCGCCGATCGACCAGAACTCGGCAATGTTCTTCAACCGCCATGTCGTCGACGCCCATTATGGCGGGCTGGCCTTCGAGGAAGAGGGCGAGCGCTGCTCGCAGCTGCTCACCGACCCCAAGGTCAAGGTGATGGTGATGGGCAATCATGGCGTGATGGTCATCGGCGATACCGTCGCCGATGCCTTCAACCGCATGTTCTATTTCGAGCGCGCCGCCGAAACCTACATCAAGGCGCTGTGGACCGGCCGTCCGCTGCGCACGCTCTCCGACGCGATTGCCGAAAAGGCCGCCAGCGAAATGGACGACTATCCAGGCCAGGCCGAGCGTCATCTTGCCGAGCTCAAGGCGATCCTCGACGAGGAGGAGCCGGTTTACCGGAGCTGAGAGGTCATTTCGCAACGCCGGTAGTTGGCGAAACCATCAACACAGCCACTTTCTCCCCGTGACTATACGGGGAGAAATGTCCGGCAGGACAATGAGGGGCAGCGCCAAGGTTTCAGAAATCAGCATCTGGACGCCGACGCTTTGCCAAGTCAGCGCTGCCCCTCATCCGCCTGCCGGCACCTTCTCCCCGTATAGTGACGGGGAGAAGGGGGCTGGTTTCAGTCTCGCCGCCCTTCCCCCAATGCTGACGCTTAGAGCCCCAACTGAGCCCGCAACTCTTCCGCGCTGTTGATCACCACAGCCCCGGGCGGTCCTTCCATTGGCGCTTCCGGCCAGAAGATCGTGCGCATCCCCGCCGCCAGGCCGGATGTGGCGCCGGTCACGCTGTCGTCGACCGCCACCGCATCCGCAGGATCGACGCCGGCCAGCCACGCGGCGCGCAGGAAGGGCTCGGGGTGGGGTTTGCCTTCGCGCACGTCGTTGCGGCTGATCGTGCGCATGCCGGGATAGATCAGGCCGACGGCGCTTAGATTGGCGTCGACGATCACCCGGTCGGAATTGGACACAACCGCCTGCTGCACGCCGAGCGCGCGCAATGCGTTGAACACCTCGATCGCGCCGGGGCGCGGCTTCAGCGTCTCGGCCATCGGCAGATAGTGGTCATATTTGCGTACGATCCAGTCGTCGAAGGGCAGGTCGAGGCCGAACTCGCTGCGCAGCATCTCGTAGACCGGTCCGGCGGCGATGCCCAGCACCCGCTCATGCAGGTCGACCGGCGGCGCGATGCCGACGCTGCGCAGCGCCGCCACCAGGGCGGACTCATGCAGCGGCTCGCTGTCGACCAGTGTGCCGTCCATATCCCAGAAAACCGCTTTCGGCGTCATGCGCGAGGCTCCTTTTGCCGATCCCCTTAAAGCGTTTGTACCGGGAGATAAACCGCCGAAGCCATATGCAGGCGATTTTGGGCGTGGCGATTGCCTCGTCGCAATCGGGTTAACGCGGCAAGCAATTGCCCTTTGCATAGACAATTGCGCACCGGCCCATTCCCTGCAAGACTATGGGCATCGCCCAAAAGGGGCGGGCCTGGGAGGAAGACTTTGAATTCGCGGCAGGACGGTGGCAGCAACAGGCTGGATGAGGCGGCGCGCGCCGGCTGGCTATATTATGTTGCCGGCAACACGCAGGACCAGATCGCCACCACGCTCGGCATTTCCCGGCAGACAGCGCAGCGGCTGGTGTCGCTGGCGGTGTCGGAAGGGCTGATCAAGGTGCGCGTTGATCACCCGATCGCCAACTGCCTCGACCTTGCCGCACGGCTGAGGTCGCGCTTCGCGCTTGACCTGGTCGAAGTAGTGCCGAGCGATCCGACCTCGTCCTCGACCACGATCGGCATTGCCGAGGCGGCCGCGGCCGAGATCGAACGGCGGCTCAGGTCGCCGACGCCGATCGTCATGGCCATCGGAACCGGCCGTACGCTGAAGGCGGCGATCGAGCAGTTGCCGCCGATGGAATGCTCGCAGCACAAGGTGGTGTCGTTGACCGGCAACATCTCGCCCGACGGTTCTGCCGCCTTCTACAACGTCATCTTCACCATGGCCGACAGGGTCAAGGCGCGCTCGTTCCCGATGCCGCTGCCGGTCATCGCCTCATCGCCGGAGGAGCGCGAGATGCTGCTCGCCCAGCCGATGATCCAGCCGACGCTGGCGCTTGCCGCGGAAGCCGACGTCACCTTTGTCGGCATTGGCGATCTCGGCCCGAAGGCGCCGCTCTACGAGGACGGATTCATCTCGGAAAGTGAATTGAAGGCGCTGCAAAAGGCCGGCGGCGTCGCCGAGATCGTCGGCTGGGTGTTCGACCGGGAAGGCCGCATGATCGAGGGCATCACCAACGACCGGGTATCGTCGGCCGCTTTGCCGTCACGCGAAAAGTCGCTCGTCATTGCGCTGGCCATGGGCGAGCGCAAGCTGCCGGGCATTCTGGCGGCGGTGAACCGGCGGCTGGTCAACGGCCTCATCACCGACGAGCGGACCGCCACGGCCCTGCTCGACAGCGCCTGAGCTGGCGACAAAAATCGGCACGGCTATTTATGCCGCCCGCGAACGTCGTTGCCATCGAGGAAACCCATGTCGCGCTGCAGATGCGGCGACAGGTCCCTGACGTCGACATAGCCGCGCTTGCGGTTCACAAGCTGGGAAAATTCGTGCGCCAGCACGGAAAACCAGCTCTGTGCCGGGGTAGAATGCAGTCTTTCCTGTACCGTGGTCATGATCTTCAGCCTCCGCTATGCTTGAACTGGATTGATCGTCGACACCAGATATCGGTCTGATCGGCTCCGGCTTCCAATCAAACGTCGATTATGACTCATAAGGAGGGCTTATGCCCGAACTCAAGGCACCACAGCTTGCCCAGCTGCCGCCGCTGCAGGCCATCAGGGTGTTCGAAGCCGTCGCGCGGCATCTATCCTTCACCAAGGCCGCGGAGGAACTGGGCATGACCCAGGCCGCCGCCAGCTATCAGATCAAGCTGCTGGAAGAGCGCATCGGCTCGCCGCTGTTCCTGCGCCGGCCGCGCCAGATCGTGCTGACCGAACCCGGACAGCGCCTGGCGCCCGCCGTCAGCGAGGCGTTCAGTCTGATCAGCAGCGCGTATTCGGCCGCACGCGGCGGCGCCGATGGCGTGCTTTGCGTGTCGACGCTGCTGACCTTCGCCTCGAACTGGCTGGCGCAGCACCTCGGCTCCTTCCAACTGTCGCACCCGTCGCTTGCGGTGCGCGTCGATACCTCGAACAGGGTCATCGATTTCACCCGCGAGGACATGGACATCGCCATCCGCTCCGGCAGCGGCAAATGGCCGGGGGTGGAAACGCACCTTCTGTTCAAGGCCGATTTCACCCCGGTGCTCAGCCCGGCGCTCGCCGCCAGCATTGGTGGCGTCCACGAACCGGCCGACCTTTTCAAACTGCCCATTCTCGATCCCGGCGACATATGGTGGCGGGAATGGTTCGCCCTTGCCGGCGTGCCGGCGGACGAACTTGCCAATCGCACCGGTACCAGCATGGGCGCGCAGGCTTATGAGGCGAATGCGGCGATCGCCGGCCATGGCGTGGCGATCCTGACCACGGCGCTGTTCAAGACCGAGCTCGCCGCCGGCCGCCTGATCCAGCCCTTCGACCTGGTTGGCGACGACGGCCACGCCTATTGGCTGGTCTACCCGACGGCCCGCCGCAACGTGCCGAAGATAAAGGCCTTCCGCGACTGGATCCTGGCCGAGATCGCCTGCGCATAAGGCCGAGCGATTCGCGGAATGGTTCCAGGAGTGAACTCTGCAAGGTCGAGTCGCAGATCCACGAAAGCTTCGCTTTTCGGGGACAAGCAGGCTATCGGGCAGCCCGGTTAACCAAGCCTGAGAAAAACACTGTCGATATCGCCTGTCTGGCTTGGGCTCGTGGTTGTGGCGGCCAATTGAACGGGATCAATCCTGTGCAAGTTGAAAACAGGACCGATCAGCGGGCTGATGAAAGTCTATCGCGTTGAAGAAATCGAAAACAACACCGTGCGCGTGACGCACGCGATCGAAGCATTCACGCCATTTCAAGCTGCCGTAAAGGCAATCGGCCGGGAAGTTAGGCTGCGCAAGGACGAACCTAGCTGGATCCGGGTGACGGAAACGCTGACCAGAGCCAATCAAACTCGCGACGGCCGGGTTTTCGAATATTCCATCGGAAGCTACCCGGCCCACGGCTGAGGGCTGGCCCCTAGCCCCATGATTGATGGGGTTGCGATGGCAAGCCGCCCTGATGTTCGCGCCCCGACGGGCTACCCCGAATCCATTCAATATTCTCTCCCCGCCCGACACCGCGCGGCACCCCACTTGCTGCGCTGCAGCATCGAATCCGTCTTGACATAATTAATCCCAAGTGAGTAATTGCTCAGTACCAAGGCAAATGCTCATCTTGGTTCATGGGAGGAATTTGATGAAACTTCGCACGCTCACTTTGGGCTTGTTGTCGGCCAGCGCTTTCGCTTTCGCCGCGCATGCCGAATCCATCACCATCGCCACCGTCAACAACGGCGATATGGTCCGCATGCAGAAGCTGACGGACGACTTCACCAAGGCTAACCCCGACATCACGCTCAACTGGGTCACGCTCGAAGAGAACGTGCTGCGGGAGCGTGTCACCACAGACATCGCCACCAAGGGTGGCCAGTATGACGTGATGACCATCGGCACCTACGAGGTTCCGATCTGGGCCAAGCAGAGCTGGCTGTTGCCGCTCGACAAGCTCGGCGACGACTATGACGCCAAGGACATCATCCCGGCCATCGCCGGCGGCCTCTCGGTCGACGGCAAGCTCTATGCTGCGCCCTTCTACGGCGAAAGCTCCTTCGTCATGTACCGCAAGGACCTGATGGAGAAGGCAGGGCTGACCATGCCCGATGCCCCGACCTGGGACTTCATCAAGCAGGCCGCCGACAAGATGACCGACCGCGCCAATGGCGTGAACGGCGTCTGCCTTCGCGGCAAGGCCGGCTGGGGCGAGAACATGGCCTTCCTGACCGCCATGTCGAACTCCTTCGGCGCACGCTGGTTCGACGAGAACTGGAAGCCGCAGTTCGACCAGCCGGAATGGAAGAACACGCTGCAGTTCTATGTCGATCTGATGAAGGCCGACGGTCCTGAGGGCGCCTCGTCCAACGGCTTCAACGAAAACCTGGCGCTGTTCCAGCAGGGCAAGTGCGGCATGTGGATCGACGCCACCGTCGCCGCCTCATTCGTCTCTGACCCGAAAGCTTCCACTGTCGCCGACAAGGTCGGTTATGCTCTTGCTCCCGACAACGGTCTGGGCAAACGCGGCAACTGGCTGTGGGCATGGTCTCTGGCTATTCCCGCCGGTACGCAGAAGGCTGATGCGGCTCAGAAGTTCGTCTCCTGGGCGACCAGCAAGCACTACGCTGAGCTCGTCGCGGCGAAGGAAGGCTGGGCCAACGTTCCTCCGGGCACGCGCTCCTCGCTCTACGCCAATGCCGAGTACCAGAAGGCGGCTCCGTTCGCCAAGATGACGCTGGACTCCATCAACGCTGCCGACCCGACGCATCCGACCGTCAAGCCGGTGCCCTATGTCGGCGTCCAGTTCGTCGCCATCCCTGAGTTCCAGGGCCTGGGCACCACCGTCGGCCAGCTCTTCTCGGCGGCGCTTGCCGGCCAGTCGAGCGTCGACGATGCGCTCAAGCAGGCCCAGGACGCCGCCACGGCAACGATGACCGAAGGCGGTTATATCAAGTAAGGCTCCTCCCGGTGCCGACTGCCGGCCGCCTTCCCGGCCGGCAACGGCCGCCCGAATCCCAGTTCGGGCGGCCTCTTTCACGCACTTGAAAATTTGGCTGACCTTGAAGGGTGACCGTCATGGCTACTCAGCAGACCCGTTCGCTTGCCCGTTTCATGATGGCGCCATCCGTGGTGCTGCTGTTCGTCTGGATGATCGTGCCGCTGGTCATCACCCTGTGGTTCTCCTTCCAGCAGTACAATCCGCTCAATCCGATCCGCGACGGGTTCGTCGGCTTCTCCAACTACGCGCTGTTCTATTCCAACCCGGCCTTCCTGCAGTCGATCCTCAACACGCTTGTTCTGGTGGGCAGCGTGCTGCTGATCACCGTCATCGGCGGCATCCTGCTGGCGCTTTTGATCGATCAGCCGATGTGGGGACAGGGGATCGTGCGCATCCTCGTCATCTCGCCGTTCTTCGTCATGCCGCCGGTGGCGGCGCTTGTCTGGAAGAACATGATCATGCATCCGCAATACGGCGTCTTCGCCGACATTGCGCGCTTCTTCGGGGCTCAACCGATCGACTGGTTCGGGCAGCATCCGATGATGGCGATCATCATCATCGTCGCCTGGCAATGGTTGCCTTTCGCGACGCTGATCCTTTTGACTGCCCTGCAGTCGCTTGACGGCGAGCAGAAGGAAGCCGCCGAGATGGACGGCGCCGGCTTCGTCAGCCGCTTCATCTATCTGACGCTGCCGCACATGTCGCGCGCCATCACCGTCGTCATCCTGATCCAGACCATCTTCCTGCTGTCGGTCTATGCCGAGATCCTGGTCACCACCAATGGCGGCCCCGGCTACGCCTCCACCAACCTGCCCTTCCTCGTCTACCAGAAGGCGCTGCTGGAGTTCAAAATCGGCCAGGCATCCGCCGGCGGTGTCATCGCCGTCATTCTCGCCAACATCGTCGCCTTCTTCGCCATGCGCGCGGTCGGCAAGAACCTGGACAAGTAAGGGAGGATACGATGGCACGTGCAGTCACCACCCAACACAAGGTCATTGCGACCGGCGCCGCCTGGATCGTCGCCCTGCTGATCTTCTTCCCGATCCTCTACACGATCATCACCTCGTTCAAGTCGGAGCAGGAGGCCATCCAGGGCTTTGCCCTGATCCCATCGGGGACGTTCGAGAGCTATACCGAGGTCCAGGCGCAGAGCGGCTACTTCAAGTTCTTCTTCAACTCAGTGCTGCTCTCGGTCGGCTCGACCATCCTGGCCCTGATCGTCGCGGTTCCGGCCGCCTGGTCGATGGCCTTCTCGCCGGGCAAACGGACCAAGGACATCCTGATGTGGATGCTCTCGACCAAGATGATGCCGGCGGTCGCGGTGCTGTTCCCGATCTACCTGATCTTCCGCGACACCGGCCTGCTCGACAGCCGTATCGGCTTGATGGTCATGCTGATGCTGATCAACCTGCCGATCGTGATCTGGATGCTCTACACCTACTTCCGCGAAATCCCTGGCGAAATCCTCGAAGCCGCGCGCATGGACGGCGCTACCCTGTGGGGCGAGATCGCCTATGTGCTGACCCCGATGGCGGTACCAGGCATAGCGTCGACCATGCTCCTCAACATCATCCTGGCATGGAACGAAGCGTTCTGGACCATCCGTCTGACCACCACCGAGGCCGCGCCGCTGACGGCCTTCATCAGTTCGTTCTCAAGCCCGCAAGGCCTGTTTTGGGCCAAGCTTTCGGCGGCCTCGACGCTGGCGATCGCCCCGATCCTGATCATGGGCTGGTTCAGCCAGAAGCAGCTGGTGCGCGGCCTGACGTTCGGAGCCGTGAAGTAAACCGAAACTGCCTGAAGCAACCGGCTAAAGCAATTCCAGGAAAAGTGTGTAGCGGTTTTCCGTCCGGAATTGCGTAAACCAAATAGTTACCCCTCGGGGAGGAAACCATGGGAAACATCACGCTCAAGAACGTCTCCAAGCATTTCGGATCGACGGTCATCATTCCAGGCCTCGACCTGGTCATCGAGAATGGCGAGTTCGTCGTCTTCGTCGGTCCGTCGGGTTGCGGCAAGTCCACGCTGCTGCGCCTCATCGCCGGCCTTGAGGACACCAGCGGCGGCACCATCAACATCGATGGCCGCGACGTCACCGGCGAGGCGCCGGCCAAGCGCAAGCTGGCCATGGTGTTCCAGTCCTATGCGCTCTACCCGCATATGACGGTGGCCAAGAACATCGGCTTCCCGCTGAAGATGGCGGGCGAGGATGTGGCGACGATCGACAAGAAGGTGAAGGATGCGGCCCGGGTGCTGAACCTCACCAACTATCTCGAACGCCGACCCGGCCAACTCTCCGGCGGCCAACGCCAGCGCGTCGCCATCGGCCGCGCCATCGTGCGCCAGCCCTCGGCATTCCTGTTCGACGAACCGCTGTCCAACCTTGATGCCGCACTGCGCGGCACCATGCGGCTGGAAATCAGCGAGCTGCACCATCAGCTCAAGACGACGATGATCTACGTAACCCACGACCAGATCGAAGCCATGACCATGGCCGACAAGATCGTCGTGCTCAACGCCGGCAACATCGAACAGGTCGGCTCGCCGATGGAGCTCTACAAGTCGCCGAAGAACCTGTTCGTGGCCGGCTTCATCGGTTCGCCGAAGATGAACCTGATCGAAGGCGCGCCGGCCGCCAAATACAACGCCAAGACCATCGGCATCCGTCCCGAGCACATGAACATCTCGACCACGGCGGGCGACTGGAAGGCCACTGTTGGCGTTGCCGAACATCTCGGATCCGACACCTTCCTGCACGTCCAGGCCGATGGCGTCGGCACGCTGACCGTGCGCGCCGACGGCGAAATGCCTGTCCGTCACGGCGACACCATCTACCTCACGCCCGACAAGATTCGGATGCATCGCTTCGGCCCCGACGGAAAGGCGCTGACGCAGTGAGGCTGAAAGGCAAATCGGCGCTGATTACCGGATCCGCGCGCGGCATCGGCAGGGCCTTCGCCGAAGCCTATGTGCGCGAGGGCGCGACCGTCGCCATTGCCGATATCAATCTGGCGGCTGCCGAAAAGACAGCCTCTGAGATTGGCGCCAAGGCCTATGCGGTCAGGCTCGACGTCTCCGACCTCGCTTCGATCGAGGCGGCGGTCAAGGCGGTCGAGACAAAAACCGGCGGCCTCGACATACTGATCAACAACGCCGCTTTGTTCGACCTGGCGCCGATCATCGAGATCACCAAGGCGAGCTACGACAAATTGTTTTCGGTCAACGTCGCCGGTACGCTGTTCATGCTGCAGGCCGCAGCCCGCTCAATGATCGCACGCGCCAAAGGCGGCAAGATCATCAACATCGCCAGCCAGGCCGGACGGCGCGGCGAGCCGCTGGTCGCCGTCTACTGCGCCACCAAGGCCGCGGTCATTTCGCTCACCCAGTCGGCAGGGCTCGACCTGATCAAGCACCGCATCAACGTCAATGGCATCGCGCCGGGCGTCGTCGACAGCGACATGTGGGATGAGGTCGACGCGCTGTTCGCCAAATTCGAGAACCGGCCGAAGGGCGAGAAGAAGCGGCTGGTCGGCGAGGGCGTGCCTTACGGCCGCATGGGCAAGCCGGAGGACCTGACCGGCATGGCCGTGTTCCTGGCCAGCGATGACGCCGAATACATCGTCGCCCAGACCTGCAATGTCGATGGTGGCCAGTGGATGAGTTGAGGGGCGAAGGCACTCTTCTCCCCGTCCCTCCACGGGGAGAAGAGGCCGGGATTACGCAGGCCGCAGCCCGGCCAAAGGGTAAAAGCAGATGACCATGAAACTCTCTTCCTCCATCCTCGCCAAGCTCCCCGCCAAGGTTGCCGGTCCCAGATATGACCGCGCCAGGCTCAAAGCCGGCATCGTCCATTTCGGCGTTGGCAATTTCCACCGCTCGCACCAGGCCGTCTATCTCGACGACCTCTTCAATGCGGGCATTGGCCATGATTGGGCGCTGATCGGCGCCGGCGTCTTCGAGGGCGAGAAAATCGGCCGTTCCAAGCTGCAGGAGCAGGACTGGCTGACCACCGTGGTCGAGCAGGATTCCGACCATATGAGCGCCCGCGTCACCGGCGTCATGATCGACTTCCTGACGCCCGGAGATGCGGATGCCATCATCGACCAGCTTGCCGATCCGGCCATCAAGATCGTCTCGCTGACCATCACCGAAGGCGGCTATTTCATCGATCCGGCCTCCGGCAAGTTCAACCCGACCCATCCCGACATCGTCGCCGACGCGCAGGCCGGCACGACGCCGAAGACGGTGTTCGGCCTCATCCTGGCCGGGCTGAAGCGCCGCCGCGCCGACGGCATCGTGCCGTTCACCGTCATGTCCTGCGACAACATCCCCCACAACGGCCATGTCACGTCGGACGGCGTCATCGGCCTTGCCCGCCTGATCGACGAAGATCTGGCCAACTGGGTCAGCGACAACGTCGCCTTCCCGAATGGCATGGTCGATCGCATCACGCCGGCCACCTCCGATCGCGAGCGCGGCATCCTGGCCACGGAGTTCGGCCTCGAGGACAATTGGCCGGTGTTCTGCGAGCCGTTCAAGCAATGGGTGCTGGAGGATCACTTCACCGACGGCCGTCCGCCGCTGGAGAAGGTCGGCGTCCAATTCGTCAAGGACGTCGCGCCTTACGAGCTGATGAAGATCCGCATCCTCAATGGCGGCCATGCCACCATCGCCTATCCGGCGGGACTGATGGACATCCATTTCGTCCACGAGGCGATGCAGGAGCCGCTGGTGCGCGGCTTCCTCGCCAAGCTCGAACATGACGAGATCATTCCGACCGTGCCGCCAGTGCCGAACACCGTGCTGGAGGACTATTATCAGCTCATCGAGCACCGCTTCTCCAACCCGAAGATCGGTGATACCATCCGAAGGCTTTGCCTCGACGGTTCCAACCGGCAGCCGAAATTCATCATCCCAACCATCGCCGACCGGCTGAAAGCCGGCAAAAGCGTTGCGGGTCTCGCGCTGGAATCGGCACTGTGGTGCCGCTACTGCTTCGGCACCACCGACAGCGGCGCCGTCATCGAGGCCAACGATCCGAGCTGGGACCGGCTGCAGGCCACCGCCAAGGCGGCGAAGGACAAGCCCGGCGCCTGGCTTGCGATGGAGGACATCTATGGCGATGTCGGCCGCTCGGCGCCGTTCGCCGAGGCCTTTGTCCATGCGCTCAAGGTTCTGTGGGCGAATGGTGCGCGCGCGACGCTGACGCGCTACATCGCCGGCAAGCTCTGACGCGAGCCGCAATGACGCCCGAACTGGTCATCTTCGACTGTGACGGCGTGCTGGTCGACAGCGAGGCGCTGTCGGTCTCGGCCCTGCTTGGCATGATCACGGCTGCCGGCGGTTCGGTCAGCGAGGACGTCGCCTACGAGCACTTCCTCGGCAAGAGCATGAAAAGCGTGCGCGAAATTCTCGGTCGCGATTTCGCGATCGACATCACCGACGGTCATCTGACCGACATGCGCGTCGAACTGATGCGCAAATTCCGCGAGGAGCTGAAACCGATACCCGGCATCAGGGAGGTCCTGCCGAAACTGGGCGTACCTTGCTGCGTCGCCTCCTCGGGCACGCTCGACCGCATCCGCTATGCGCTCGACGTCACCGGCCTGCTCGGCCTGCTCGAGCCACATCTGTTCAGCGCCGCCATGGTCGCGCGCGGCAAGCCGGCGCCGGATCTTTTTCTCCACGCCGCCGCCTCGATGCGGGCCCATCCGAGCAGCTGCCTTGTCGTCGAGGACAGCCCGGCCGGCATCGCCGCGGCCCGGGCCGCCGGCATGCGCGTCTTTGCCTTCACCGGCGGTTCGCACGCCGGCAACCCGGCCTTGAAAGCGCGGCTTGCGTCGAGTGAACCGGACTTTATATTCGCTGACATGCTGCAATTGCCCGATCTGATTGCAGGCCTGGGAGCGAGAGTAAAAGCATCTTGACGAAAAGCTTCGTTTGCGCGGTCGATGTCGGCACCGGGAGCGCCCGCGCGGGCATTCTCGACACGTCAGGCACCTTGCTCGGCCGCGCCGAGCATCCGATCGTCATGAACCAGCCGAAGGCCGATCACGCCGAGCACAATTCGCAGGATATCTGGTCGGCGGTGTGCATCGCGGTGCGCGCCGCGCGCGAAAAGGCCGGCGTGTCAGCTGAAGACATTGTCGGCATGTCGTTCGACGCCACCTGCTCGCTGGTGGTGCTGAACAGGGATGGCGGCCAGCTCAGCGTGTCGGTGACGGGCGAGCGGCGCTGGGACACCATCGT
Organism: Mesorhizobium sp. P2_B5; assembly: GCF_056404775.1. NCBI lineage: Bacteria > Pseudomonadati > Pseudomonadota > Alphaproteobacteria > Hyphomicrobiales > Phyllobacteriaceae > Mesorhizobium > Mesorhizobium sp. P2_B5. The sequence continues at coordinate 1,098,384 of NZ_JBFUDJ010000001.1, forward strand.
CTGGCTCGACCACCGCGCCATTGCCGAAGCCGACGAGTGCACGGCAAGCGGTCACGCCGTGCTCGACTATATCGGCGGCGTCATGTCACCGGAGATGGCGACGCCGAAGCTGATGTGGCTGAAGCGCAATCTGCCCGGCACATGGCATGAAGCCGGCTATCTATTTGATCTCACCGATTTCCTGACCTGGAAGGCGACCGGTTCGCTGGCGCGTTCGCAATGCACGCTGACCGCCAAATGGACCTATCTCGCGCACGAAGAAGCCGGCTGGCGTCGCGATTTCTTCGAGACGGTCGGGCTAAGCGATCTGTTCGAGCATGGCAACCTGCCGGAGAAGGCGAGTGCGGTCGGCGCCGATATTGGCACGCTCTCGGCGGAAGCGGCGGCGGACCTTGGCCTGACCGAGAACTGCCGGGTCGGCGCCGGCGTCATCGACGCCTATGCCGGCGCGCTTGGCGTGCTCGGCGGCTTTGCCGGCGATCAACAGAATATCGGCCGCCATCTGGCGCTGATCGCCGGCACATCGAGCTGCGTCATGGCGATGTCGCCCGACCCGCAGCCCTTTGCCGGCGTCTGGGGCCCGTACTATGGCGCCGCACTTCCAAAACTCTGGCTATCGGAAGGCGGCCAGTCAGCCACCGGCGCGCTGCTCGACCACATCATCCGCTGGCACGGCGCCGGCGGCGAGCCGGATGCAGCCATGCATGCCAAAATTGCCAGGCGCGTCGCCGAACTACGCATGGCCGAGGGCGACAAGCTTGCCGCCAGGTTGCATGTGCTGCCGGATTTCCATGGCAACCGCTCGCCGCTTGCCGACCCGCACGCCGTCGGCGTGGTCAGCGGGCTGACGCTGGATTCCTCCTTCGACAGCCTGTGCAAGCTCTATTGGCGCACCGCCGTCGGCATCGCGCTCGGCGTGCGCCACGTGCTGGAGGCGCTGAACGAGAACGGCTACTTGATCGACACGCTGCATGTCACCGGCGGCCACACCAAGAACCCGCTTTTGATGGAGCTCTATGCTGACGCCACCGGCTGCGCAGTGATCGAGCCGCTGGCCGACGAAGCGGTGCTGCTCGGCACCGGCATGGTCGCTGCCACCGCGGCCGGACTGTTCCCGGACCTGAACGCGGCTTGCGTCGCCATGCAGCAGGGCGGCAAGAAGCGGCGGTCAAACCCGGCCGCCTCAGGTCGTTTCGACCGCGACTACAAGATTTTCCTCGAAATGCACCGCCAGCGACAGGCGCTCGACGCGATCAGCTAGGCCTTCTGCGCTCTGCGCAAGGATACACCTGATGTCGCCTCGAACAGGTGGACGCTCTCCTCCTCGAATGTATAACGCACCGGCGCGCGCAAAGCCGGGCACTCGCGGGCCGGCACCAGCGCGCTGACCTCCTTGCCGCCGCAGGCGAACGTCACCAGCGCGTCATTGCCATGGAACTCGATGAGGTCGGCAGTGCCTTGCAGGAGGTTGGTGCTGTCCCCGGCGTCGGCGGTCTTCAGGTCCGGAGGCCGGACCCCAAGCACCGCGCTATGGACGCCTCGCAGGTCGAAACCGGAGCCTTCGATGGAAAAGGTCGTGCCGGCGCCGGTCAGCGCCCAGCGGTCGTCCTTCCGACCGACCGCCACTTCGATGAAATTCATGTTCGGCGTGCCGATGAAGCCGGCGACGAACAGATTGCCCGGCTGCCTGTAAATCTCGGCCGGCGAGCCGATCTGCTCGATAACGCCGTCCTTGAGCAAAACGATGCGGTCCGCCAGCGTCATCGCTTCGAGCTGGTCGTGGGTGACGTAGACGGTGGTGGTCTTCAGTGACTGATGCAGCCGGGCGATCTCGACCCGCATATGGTTGCGCAGTTTGGCGTCGAGATTGGACAGCGGCTCGTCGAACAGGAACACCTTCGGCGTCTTGATCATGGCGCGCGCAATCGCCACGCGCTGCTGCTGGCCGCCGGAAAGCTCCGTCGGCTTGCGGGCCAGGTAGGGTTCTAGGCCCAGCGTCTTGGCCACCGCCTCGACCCGCTTCTGGATCTCGGCCGGGGGCACCTTCTGCCGCTTGAGGCCGAAGGCGATGTTGTCGAAGATCGTCATGTGCGGGTAGAGCGCATAGTTCTGGAACACCATGGCGATTCCACGGTCGCCAGGCTCGAGATCGTTGACCACTCTGCCGCCAATCGACACCTCGCCGCCGCTGATATCCTCCAGCCCGGCCAGCATCCTCAGCAAGGTCGACTTGCCGCAGCCGGACGGGCCGAGGAAGACGACGAATTCGTGCTCCTCGATGCTGAGGTTCAGGTCGCGGATGACGGTGGTGGCGCCGTATGCCTTGTCGACATGGGAACAAACGATCGCGGACATGATCAGCCCTTCTCGCCGGTAAGGAGGATTTGCAGCTTGACGTCTTGCGGGTTGCCTTGCGCCGCTCGCTCGAATGCCTTGATGCTGTCGGCAAAGGCGTAGGTGCCGGTGATCAGCGGCTTGAGGTCGACCTTGCCCGAAGCGATCAGCTGCAGCGCGCGGTCGAAGATGTTGGCGTAGCGGAACACCGTCTCGATGCGCACTTCCTTGGAGATCGCCGCCGGAACGTTCAGGCTGACCGGCTCGACCGGCAACCCGACCAACACCACCGCGCCGCCGGGCCGCACGACATCGAACAGGTTGGCAAAGGCCTTCGGGCTGCCGCTCGCCTCGAAGACGATGTCCGCGCCCCAATTGTCGGTCGCGGCCGCTACGGCATCGGCCAGCGATTGCTCGCCGATATTGACCGGCACGATGCCGGCATATTGCGCGGCGATCTCGAGCTTGGGGGCGGAGAAATCGGAGATCAGCACCTTCGAGCAGCCGCCGGCAAGGGCGGCAAGCGCGATCATGATGCCGATCGGGCCGCAGCCGACGACCACGGCGACATCACCCGGAACAATGCGGGCGCGGCTGGCCGCCTGCATGCCGATGGCAAAGGGCTCGACCATTGCCCCTTCGGCGAAGGTGACATTGTCGGGCAGTCTGTAGGTAAAGGCGGCCGGGTGCACCGCTTGAGGAGCAAGCACGCCATGCACCGGCGGTGTCGCCCAGAAGCTGACGTCGGGATCGACATTGTAGATGCCGAGCCTTGTCGCGCGCGACGACAGGTTCGGCACGCCGGGCTCCATGCAGACGCGGTCGCCGACCTTGAACGTCTCCACATTGGCGCCCACCTCGACGATCGTTCCGGAGGCTTCATGGCCGAGCACCATAGGTGCCCGCACGACATAGCTGCCAATGGCGCCGTGCGTGTAATAGTGCACGTCGCTGCCGCAGACGCCGACCGTGTGGATGGCGATTTTGACATCGTCCGGTCCGACGTCGAGCGGCAGCGCGATTTCGCGCAGCGACAGTTCGCCTTTTTTCTCAAGCACCAGTGCCCGCATCGGTCAGTCCTCGCATCAAGTCTTTTTTTGCCGGAAAACGGAATTCAGGAAGCCGCTGAGCACGCCGAGGAACAGCAGCGGCGGCAGCGACAACAGCACGACCGAAGCATTGAGGATGCCCCACGGCACGTTCATGCCTTGCTGGGACAGTTCGGAAGCGACGATCGGCAAGGTTTTGGCGTTGGAGCTCGACAGCATCAGTGCGATCAGGAATTCGTTCCAGACAAGCACGAAGCTGAAGGCCACGGCCCCGATCAGCGAGCGCGCCGCAACCGGCAGCGCGATCCGCCAGAACACCGAATAGGCCCCGTAGCCATCGACAAAGGCCGCTTCCTCGATTTCCCTCGGCACTGCCTGGAAGGCAGGGATGGCGAGCCACATAATCACCGAGATGGTGAGCAGCGAGTAGGTGACGATCAGCGCCGGCAAAGTGTCGTAGAGTCCGATCTGCAGCCAGATCACCATCAATGGAATGGCGACCGCGACCGGCGGCAGGAAGCGCAGCGACAGCACGAAGAACTGGATGTCGCCGGCGAAGCGGTTGGGATAGCGCGCCACCGTGTAGGCCGCCGGCAGGCCGAGCACGACGCCGATCAGCACCGCGCAGCCGCAGGCGATGACCGAATTGTAGAGCCCGGTCATGACACTGTCGCGGCCAATAATGTAGCGGATGTTGTCGAATGTCGGCGAAAACACCAGGCGCGGCACGCGGGTGATGATGTCGACATTGTTCTTCAGCGAATTGAGTGCGGTCCAGGCGAGCGGAAACACCGCCATGAAGCCGGCAAAGGCCAGGATGGTCTTGCCGATGATCAGGCCTAATCTTGTGCGATGGGGCCTCATGCCTGCACCCGCTTCCACAGCATGGTGAAGGTGATGACGGTTGCGATCATCATCAGCACCGCCATGGCCGAGGCGTAGGACACCTTGCCGGATTCGATGAAGCCTTGCGAGAAGGCGTACATGTCGAGCGTCTCGGTCGCCACGCCCGGCCCGCCGCGCGTCATCACATAGATCAGGTCGAAGGAACGCAACGACTCGATCATCTTGACGAACATCAGGCTGATCAGCGGCGCCTTCAGCATCGGCAAGGTCACATAGGCATGGATCTGCCAGCGTTTGGCGTGGTCGAGCCGCGCCGCCTCGATCGGCTGCGGCGGCAAGGTCTCCAAAAGCTTCAGCACGATGACGGCGAAGAACAGTCCCCACTGCCAGACATCGACCGAGGCGACGGCAAACAAGGCCGTCGACGGCTTCGACAGCGGATCGAAGATCAGTCCACCGGTGATGAGCCGGTAGGGGTAGGTGGCGATGCCGTAGAGCGGATGATAGGCGAACTTCCACACGAAGGCTGCCGATACGCGCGGCAACAGCACCGGGATGATGAACAGCAGGCAGTAGATGTTGCGCAGCCGCGGCGACGCCACTTCGAACATCAGCACGCCGAGCCCGATCGCCACCACCATTGTCGCCACGACGGTGACGATTTCCCATTTCACCGACACCCAGACGGCGTTGAGGAAACGCCGGTCGAGGAACAGATCGATGAAGTTCGACAGCCAGACCCAGGAATAGTCCGGCGAGCTCAGCTCTCGGTTCTGCAGGGCGATGACGATGGCGTAAAGCGTCGGCACCATCGACAGCACCAGGAGAATGGCGAGCGTTGGAACGAGAAACGTCGTGGGCAGGGAAGAGCGTCGGCGCATTGCCTATCCTCGGGCTGTGCCTTTCGGGAATGCGGAGACCCGCGGCGCACAAGTCCCGGCATCAGTCGAATGCCGTGGACCGCGCGCCGCGGGCGGGAGGATTACTTCTTCTTCATCAACTCGTTGGCGTAGGCTTCGAGCTCGTCGAGGCCGCCCTTGACGTCGGTGCGCGTGCCGGTGACCAGCTCTTCCAGGATGATGCCCCAGCGGTCGCCAAGATCCGGCCAGCGCGGATCCTGCCAGAAGTTCACCGCCGTCACCTTGCCGGTCTCGGCAAGTGCCTGGCCGAGATCGGCGCCATAGATGTCGGCGAACTCCTTGCTGGACAGGATGCTGGTGCGGTTGAGCTCGCCGAACTGGTGCGCGTCGAGCCGGCGCTTCTCGTTCTCTTTCGACGTCGCCCAGGCAATGAACAGGCCGGCGCATTTCTTCGCGGCGTCATCGGCATTGGCCTTGGCAGCAATGGCAAGACCATGACCATAACCGCCGCCGGTGAGCGGCGAAGGCGGCGGCAGGAAGCCGATCTTGCCGACCACTTGCGACGTCTTGGGATCGACCGCCATGCCCGACAGCGGTGTGGATTCGACGAGGATGGCGACCTGTCCCGACAGGAACGCGCCGGTCGATTCATCCCAGCTGCCGGTCTGTGTGCCGGGCGCGGAGTCCTTGAACAGCTTCAGATAAGTCTCGGTCGCCTTGACGGCAGCCTCGGAGTTGAAAGCCGGCTTGTCGCCATCGAACCATTTCCCACCATAGGCCTTGAAGAACGGCATCCAGCGCCAGACATTGGCGCCCGAACCACGCGCGCCGCGAAGTGCAATGCCATACATGCCCTTGTCCGGATCGGTCAGCTTCGGCACGTCGGCGATCAGCTCGTCCAGCGTCTTCGGCGGTTGGATACCGGCGGCCTCCAGCACATCCTTGCGATAGACCATCAGGTCGCCGCCGCCGGTCAGCGGCGCGAACCACACCTTGCCGTCATAGGTGGCGACCTTCTGTCGGCCCGGATCGAAATCGGCATAGTCGTAATCAGCCGGATAATAATCGGCCAGCGGCACGATCCACTTCGACGAGGCGAACAGCGCTACATTGGCTTCGTCGACGTAATAGACGTTGTAATTGCCGACGGTGGAGGCGTCGGCCCGCGACTTTGCGCGGCGGTCGTTCTCGTTGAGATAGTCGATCTGGAAGCTGGCGCCGGCCAGCTTCTGGAACTCGTCCTTGGACTCTTCCAGCAGCGTCAGGCCGTCGCGCGGCTGCGCCAGCACCTTGACCGGCGCCGAGCAGACCGGCGCCGCCAGCGCCATGGTCGAGAGGGTGGTGGTGAGCATGAAAGCTGCGCTCAAGCTCGCAGCGAGCCGAATTGGTTTCATTGATTTTCTCCTCCAGGAACAGTCGCAGGAAGCGGAAGTCCTCGGATTGCGCGATCCTCGCCATCGCCCGAGCGACAAGCCACCCATCGCCAAAATGAGGAGTTGCTAAAGGCCGCGCTAGAAGCCCCGTTGCAGCAGACCTGTACTTTTATGCATTGTGCGCTGCAAAAGCGGCTCCGCGGAGACGGTGTCCGTCAGGTGAGTACCGATGGGCCGGGAAAGGCGGTTTTCAGGCACGCATCGTCAGCCGCTGCCGCGACAGCTTGCGATAGGATGACGGTGTCATCTTGTGCTTGCGCAGGAAGGCGCGGTTGAAGTTGGAGATGTTCATATAGCCGACCTGGAAGCAGATGTCGGTGATCGGAATATCGGTGTCGGCCAGCAGCTTGCAGGCCTGCCAGAGCCGGAGCTTGGCGATGTGGTCGCTGAAGGAGTTGCCAGTGTTCTTCTGGAAGAAGCGCGAAAACGTGCTTTCGCTCATGCCGGCCAGTTCCGCCACCTCCGGCAGCTTCAGGTCCTCGGCGAAATGCTGGAACAGATAGGTCAGCGTGCGCTGGATGATATCAAGCGAGGTTGCATCGAGGGCGGGTGAGAAATCCGGCGACGACAAAAGTTCGTATTCGTCGGTCCTGGCCAGCAGGTCGACCAGCTCAAGGAACAGGCAGAGCCGGGCAAGCCCGTGCACCGTGCCCATCCGCTCCATCAGCGCGGCGCCTTCGAGCGCGGTTTTGCCGTGAAAAACGATGCCGCGCAGCGACCGCTCCAGGAACGGCTCCAACTCGCGCAGTTCCGGCAGCAGCCCGGCCGATCCGCGCAGCCTTTCGGGATCGAACTGCAGAACGATGTCGCGGCCCTCGATCAGCTCGCCGGGTTGCACCGACGTCACCCAGTCATGCGGCAGCCCGCCGCCGACAATGGCCAGATAGCCCGGCCCGAACTCGCCGATATGGTCGCCGACCAGCACGACGCCGGAGGATTTCCGCAAAAGATGGATTTCGTATTCCGGATGGAAATTCCAGACATTGCGCTCCCAGGGATAGTCGTCCACGCGCCACAGAAAACTGTCGCTCGCCTCGGTGACGATATGCTCGAAGGCAGGCACCGTGCGCGGGATCGCGGCCGTGTTCTTTCTGCGCCTGAATGCCATCGTCTGCTCTCCGGGCGAAATCCGGGTGCGGTCCGGTTTCGGCCAATCCGTAGCAGGCCAGCGCCTGCAAGTGAACGACGCCGGCCTACCTCGCCTTCTCTCTTTCGCCACAGTGAGGTGGCGGTGATGATCTGCAATACCCCTGGCTCAATCTCTGCCTGTCCCCCCTCCTTGCCTTAATGTCGCATTTCGTCCAATAGAACGGCACAAACGCCGCGAAGCCGAAGGTTTTGCCGTTTGGAAGTGCGGCTTCCGGCCTATTGCCGACGCGCCGCAATCGGAAAGAGCAGGACAATGTCTGCGATCGAAGCCGGCGCTCGTGCGCCGGAAAATCTTTGGCGTCAGGAAATCAGGGCGACGCTGGCGCTCGCCTGGCCGATGGTGCTGACCAATCTCGGCCAGACCGCGATGACGGCCACCGACGTCATGATGATGGGCCGTCTGGGCGCAGACACGCTGGCCAGCGGCGCGCTCGGTGCCAACCTTTATTTCATGCCGCTGATCTTCGGCCTCGGCCTGATGCTGGCGACCTCGCCGATGATGGCGACCGAGCTTGGCCGCCGCCGCCATTCCGTGCGCGACCTGCGCCGCACCGTGCGCCAGGGCCTGTGGCTGGCGATTCTGATCGCGATCCCGATCTGGATCTTCCTCTGGCATGGGGAAGCCATTCTGCTGGCCATGGGACAGGAGCCGGCGCTCGCCCATCAAGCCGGTATCTATCTGCGTTGGCTCGAATGGGCGGTGCTGCCTTTCTACGGCTATATCGTGCTGCGCTCCTTCATCTCGGCGTTGGAGCGGCCGGGCTGGGCGCTGGTCATCGTCTTCGTCGCCGTCGCCTGCAACGCCTTCTTCAACTGGGTGTTCATGTTCGGCAATCTCGGGATCAACTCGATGGGCATTGCGGGCTCAGGACTTGCCACGACGTTGTCGAGCATGCTGATGTTCGTTGGCCTGGCGGCGGTAGTGATGCTTGAAAAGAAGTTCCGCCGCTATCGCCTGTTCGGCCGCTTCTGGCGCGCCGACTGGCCACGCTTCAAGGGCCTGCTGCGGCTCGGCCTGCCGATCGCCGGCATCCTCGCCTTCGAGGTGACAATCTTCAATGCGGCAGCCCTGCTGATGGGCCTGATCGATGCGGATTCGCTGGCCGCGCACGCCATCGCCATCCAGATTGCCTCGATCTCCTTCATGGTGCCGCTCGGCCTCAACCAGGCGGTCACGGTGCGCGTCGGCCTGGCCCATGGCGCCGGCAATCCGGCAGGCGTTTCACGCGCTGGCTGGACCGCCTTCGTCATCGGCGTCTCGTTCATGGCGCTGATGGGGCTGGTGATGGTCCTGTGGCCGCATCTGCTGATCAGCGCCTTCATCGACATGACCGATCCGGTCAATGCCAGGGTGATCGCCCTTGCCGTGTCGTTCCTGGCCTTTGCGGCGCTGTTTCAGATTTTCGATGGTGCGCAAGCCGTTGCCGCCGGCATGCTGCGCGGCCTGCACGACACCAAGGTGCCGATGATCTATGCCGCCGTCGGCTATTGGGGCATCGGCCTGCCGCTCGGCGTGCTGCTCGCCTTCCATTTCGGCCTGCACGGCGTCGGCATCTGGATCGGCCTGGCGTCGGGTCTGGCGGTGGTGGCGGTGCTGCTCCTGGCCCGCTGGCTCAGGCGTGACCGCATCGCACCGCCACTCGTCTTCAGCCATTGATGGCGCACCAATCGGTCCGCCAGTTGCTGTCGCTAAAGCTGCCGTTGGCTACCGATCCAACCTAAGCCTTGCTACCGTTCGGCCCAGGCCTCTCCCCTAGTCAAAGCTGATAAGGTAGATTGTCGCATCGGGATGAGGCGATGCAACACTCATTTGGACAATTCGAACTGGATGAAGCTGCCCGCAAACTGTCGCTAAGCGGCGTTGGGCAGAAAATCCAGCCGCTCGTCTTTGACCTGCTCGTATACCTGGTGCGCAACGCCGGCAGGGTGGTCCCCAAGGACGAACTGATGGACGCTCTTTGGCCGGATGTCATCGTGACGGAAGCATCGCTTCAGCGCGTAGTCAGCCTCACTCGAAAGGCGCTTGCAGCCGGTGGCCTGCAGGACGCGATTCACAGCTACGTTCGCCACGGCTATCGCTTCGCCATCGATGAACCGGGACTGGGCTATGTCCGGCCTGCCTCGTTGCAAGGGGACGACATGCTTGCCGAGGCCCGCAGGCTGGCAGCCCTGCGCGACTGGAGCGCGGCTGCAAAACTTTTCGCGCATTTGGCGGACAATGAAGATCTCTCTCCTGCTGATGTCGATCTCTGGGCTCTGGTCGTCGAATGTGGTGGGCGACCGACCGAGGCGATCCCTGTGCTGGCCCGCGCTGTGGCGGCTCATGTCGAGGCCGGCGACTTGGCCCGCGCCGCCAGATCAGCTGTCACGCTCGCAAAGATCCAGGCCGAGCGCGGATCAGGGGCCGTTGCAGAGGGATGGCTGGAGCGTGCTGCGTCGCTTCTGTCCCAGTCGCCGGACGATGCTACGCAAGCATATCTGCTGTGGATGAGGTCGCGCCTGGCATCCTCGGGCGACCGTCCCGAGGAAGCGCTGGAACTGGCGTCAGCCGCTTACGCGATAGCTGAAAATTGCGACGATCCCGGCCTGCGGGCTCTGACTTTGACATACAAGGGGTTTTTCAATCTCGCCCTCGGCAAGATCGAGGAGGGCAGCGAGCAGCAAAACCATGCGGCGGCGATCGCGTTGTCGAGCCAGGTCGACCCGATCACCGGTAGTCTGGTTTACTGCAATATCCTCTGGAGTTGCAGAACATACGCCGATTGGCCCCGCGCTCGCCAGTGGAGCGAAGGTTTTGAAAGCTGGTGCACCGCAAGTTTCGCGCAGACCTCGGGCGCGTGTGACCTTCATCGCGCCGAAGTGGTCGCGGCGCAGCAGATATTACCTGAAGCCCTGACCTGCATAAACGAAGCGCTTCCCAAACTCTCCGCGGAGGAATCCTGGTCGCTCGGCGAAGGCTTCCGCGTTCGCGGCGATATCTTCGCCATGATCGGCGACCTCACATCGGCGCGCGCCGACTACGACCAGGCTTATGCACTGGGCTGGGACGCGGAGCCGGGCAATGCCGTGCTTTTGTTCGAAACAGGCGATCTGGACGGGGCGCTTGCCGCGCTCGATCGGGCTCTGCAAGGAATGTCGTGGTTCCATCTGCAGCGGCGCGGAAACCTGCTGGTGAACGCAGCCTGCATTGCGGCGCGCGGCGGGCGCTCTGCCCAGGCGGCAATCTATCTCGACGAAATCGATGCACAGCCAGAACGCTGGCGGCAACCCGCAACGCAGGCCTTGATTGCCGAAACCAAGGCAGCACTTTGCGAGCCAGGCGACCCGAACGGCAATCGGCTTCTGCTGTTGGCCAGGCAGCTCTGGACCAGCGCAGGCGTCGAATATCACGCGGCAAGGGTCCGGCTGCAGCTCGCCAGCGCCTTGTTGCGTACAGGCGACGCCAGCGGTGCGAAAGTGGAGATCACCGCGGCAGAGAGATCGGCCCGCCACCTGGGATCACGGCGCCTGGAAGAGGAAGCTGCAACGCTTCGCCACAGCTTTTCGCGCGAGAGCCAGCCGCCCGGCGATGGCTCTGTGCAAGAACTCACCCTCTGATCCTGCCTGCCTCCTGATCGAGCTTATCGGCGGTGGGCAGCGAAAGATCAGCCAGAGATCAGGACCCGATAAGGACGATCAGTCCCCCTCGAAGGTAATTTTTCCCCAGCCAGGCAGACACGCCTGGCAATCAGCAGCGCCGGCGAAAGGCTGGCGCGAAATCGAAAGGGAAAGATCATGAACCTGTTTGTTATCCGCCGCCCGAGCGCGTGGGCATCCCTGCAGGAACTCGAAGCCGCCGGCGCGAAATCGGCAAAGGTCGCCAAGGAACAGATGGCGGGCACGGTCAGCTGGATCCGCAGCTACGTCGTGCACGAGCCCGACGGGCGCATCGGCACCTTCTGCATCTACGAGGCCAAGGACGGCGAGGCCATCCGGGATCACGCCAAGCGCGTCGGCATGCCCGGTGAGGAATTCTATCCCGTCGCCGACACGGTCATCCTTCGCAACGATCCGATGACGGCGGCGGCCTGACGACCTCCAGTCGCTGCCTCGCGTAAACAAAGCGGGGCAGCGTCATTCAACCAGCAAACACACAGCACGGCGCTTGGAGCGGCATGCCGCCCTTCCATGTGCTGCGATGCCCACGAATGGAGAAAGCAATGTTTCACTACCTGAAGCGCGTTTCGATCGGGCTGAGAGCACGCAGGGCCGAGAGGGCTTTGCAGGAACTGCCCGACCACATCCTGAAGGACATAGGCATTCGCCGCGGTGCGATCGCCTTTGCCGTTCGGGAACACTTCAAGGACCGTCTCGTCTGAGTGCCCCGCACCCAATTGGAACCAGGGACATGGACCTTCTGATAAACATGGCGAACATCCTGTATGTGATCGCCTACTTCACGCTGGACATTTTGCGGCTGAGGATTCTCACCACGGCGGCTGCAATCTGCCTTGCCGTGTATTTCTACAGCCAGCCGGCGCCGCTCATGAACGTCGTCGGCTGGAACGTTTTCTTTGTTCTCCTGAATCTGGTCCAGATCGGCCGCATTTTGAAGTCTCGCTATGGTTGAAGCAAAGCTTGATGACCTGCTCGGCGCGAGCCTGAAGTGTTTCGCTTTTGGCCGAAAGAACAGCTGTATTTAGGACGGTATCAGGTATGGCGCAGTTCGCGGGCCTGCCTAGACAGTGGAGCCGCTTTTTGATCGGACCTCGATCGCCTCGGCTGACTAGCGCCGGGCGTGGTATTGGCCATGCCTGTGCGTTGGCCCGCAGCATGCCCGCCGCAAACTTTGCGCCGATCATGACGCCACAATCCGGTTGTTGCAGTATTGCAACTGGAACTACTGTTAATCGCGGCCGTAAAACCAGGTTGCATGTTCAAAGGTTGACAGTTCGACAATTGGCCGAGAGTGATGTCTCCTGATGCATTTCGGTGTGGGGATGGCGTGTCCATGAAACTGAACTTGATGGCCAGCGTGTCGACGTTAGCTCTGGCGCTCGGCTGGACCTCTGCTGCCCATGCTGCCGAGGCCGTAGAAATCCCCGCTGCCCAGGACCTTTGGTATGTCACGCTGTTCGGCGGCGCTAGCTTTCCCAGTGAGGTAAAGACCCACGCGGACTACTACAACAATGACTTCTCCATGGACTTCAAGACCGGCTTCATCGTCGGCGCGGCCGTCGGCAAACGGTTCAATGACGTATTTCGCGTCGAAGGTGAACTGTCCTATGCTCGCTACAAGGCGAGCACGTATTCCGAGGGTCCTTTTTCGGGGTACCCGGCCTCGGGCAATTTGTCAGCTACATATCTGCTTGCCAACGTCTGGGCCGACGTTGCTCATTTCGGGAAGGCCACGGTCTACGCTGGCGGCGGCCTCGGCGCCGCCTATGTAACCGCCGACACCCATTGGGACGGGCACTCGTATGGGTATGGGTCGGGCGGGTGGGGCTTCGCCGGTCAATTGGGAGCCGGCGTCAACTACGCGCTGGCGCAGAATATCGACATCGACTTTGGCTACCGGTTCAAGGCTGTCTCCAGTGTCGACTTCGATTCCAGTCGCGAAGGCGACGCCGTTTTTTCAAACGGCAAGCTGAATTCCCAAAACCTTCAGCTTGGCGTGACGTTCAAATTCTGATTGGTTGCAACTCGATCCGGCTGACTGTTGTCGGCTGTCCGGCAACCAGGAGTTAACGATCCCGTTGTCGCTGCTCCAGCAACCCGTGGCACCATAGCTATGGCCCAGAACTCGCACCCCACCACGGGGAAATCTGCTCTGGAGACCTTACAGCGCGGTATCGACTTTCAACGGCGAAATCTCTTCCGCGAAGCAGAGTTCTGCTACCAGACCGTCCTCCGCCAGCAACCCAACAATGCCATGGCGCTTAACCTGATGGGCACGCTGGCAATCGAAGCGCATCGAAACGATGTGGCCATTAGCTACATGAAGCGAGCAGTCAAACTCGATCCCAACGACGCTATTTTCCGAAATAATCTTGGTAACGTCTATAATCTTGTCGGCAATGTCGATCTGGCGCGCAAGCATCTGAGAAAAGCGATCGATCTTGACGGCAGGCTGATCGAGGCTATGTGCAACCTTGGCCGGTCCTATAGGACCGAACTTGCCGGCGAGATTGCCGAGGGTTTCTATCGCAGGGCGCTCGAGGTCGACGGCCAGTCGCTCACTGCCCTTATCGGCATGGGCGACCTTCTCACGGATATGGGCAGACAAGCCGAAGCGGTTGGATATTTTGAGCGTGCCATCGCCCTCGACCAGCGGAATGTCGAGGCACTGGCCGGGCTAGCGCTCGCACGACGGGCGATCAAGGGCGACCCCGCCTTGGCGTTGGTGCAGGCCCGCCTCAAGCTGCCGACGACCACCGATCGTGATCGGGTGATCCTCCACCATGCCGCAGGAAAGATGCTTAACGACCAACACGAGTATCTGCCTGCGATCCGCCATTTCACCAACGCAAAGGCCATTTCCGGCAACGACTTCGATATTGACCTGCACACGAGGCTTTACGACAGCTTCATCCACACTTTCGACGCTGGTTTTTTTGAAGCTCGTCAAGCATTTGGCAATCCCTCCGACCGACCTGTCTTCATCGTTGGCATGCCACGTTCGGGAACGACGCTGACCGAGCAGATATGCGCCAGCCATCGGGGTATCTATGGCGCCGGCGAACTGCCGATCATCCGTCTGTTGGCTGCAGAACTTGGGTTCGATCAGCTTGATCCTACGATCTTCACCAGGGCCATGGAGGCACTCACTCCGCAGAAAGCCAAAGACCTCGGTTCGAAATATCTCGGCTATCTCAAGAAGCGCAACGACAAAGCGATACGCGTCATCGACAAGATGCCGCATAATTTCGAACTATTGGCTTTCATCAGCCTTGTTTTGCCAAACGCGCGTGTCGTCCATTGCATGCGCGACCCGATGGACAATTGCACATCCTGCTTCATGCACAATTTTTCGGATGCGCATGGCTACAATGCCGACCTCGCCAAACTTGGCCAGTATTATCGGCAATATGATCGCCTGATGAAGCATTGGGCAAAGGTCCTGCCAATTGCTATCCATGACATGCAATACGAACGAACCGTGGCTGGTCTCGAAACCCAGGCTCGCGGATTGATCGCTTTCCTCGGCGTGGAGTGGGACGCCGCCTGTCTGCAATTTCACGAAACTGAACGCACAGTCCGAACGCCGAGCCGCTGGCAGGTGCGCCAGCCGATCTATTCAACCTCTGTCGAGCGTTGGAAGCTTTATGGCGATGCCCTTGACCCGTTGCGGGCCGCGCTGGGGCCGCTCGCCCAAGTCTGAGATCGCGTTGAACACGTCCGAGGCAGTGGCTGCTCACGCCATGGCGCTCGAGGCTAAATTGGCCATGCCTTCGCCAAAGGAAAAGAGCGTGAGCATCGGGGCCGTAAAAGCCCCGATGCTCACGCTCTTACATGCATTCAGTTGCCGTCCGACGACATCGCACCGAGCAATCTGCGAATATCGCCGAACCGGGCGATCGAGCCGAACACCAGTGCCGCCACCGCGACGAAGAACACCGACACCGCGGCCATGGTCGGCGTGTAGCCGTAGCGCAGGGCGTTGAAGATCTTGATCGGCAGCGTCTCGGTGGTGAAGCCGATGGTCATATAGGCGACGATGTATTCGTTGAGCGACAGCACGAAGGCGAAGGCATAGCCCGAAACGAGGTAGGGCAGGATCAGCGGCAGCACCACCGTCTTCAGCACGGAGCGGTCGTCGGCGCCCATGGTGGCGGCGGCCTCGACCAGCGAGCGGTCGATCGAGGCAAAGCCCAGCGACAACGTCACCAGCGGCAGCGTCACGAAGAAGATGGCGTGGCTGATGATGGCGGTGAAGAACTGGCCGAACAGCCCGACCGTCGCCCAGAAGCTGAGGAAGCCGAGCGCGGTGATGACCGGCGGCAGGATGAAAGGGGCAAGCCCCAGCACCTGGAAAATGTTCGCCCATGGCGCGATGCGCCGCCACAGGAACCAGGCCAGTGGCAGCGCGACCGCAACGGCAATCGCCGCCGAACAAACGGCGAGCGTCACCGAATGGATCAGCGCCAGCCGCCATTCCGGATCGGTGAAGATCTGGGCGTACCAGGCCAGCGAGAAACCAACCGGTGGGAAAGTGAGTTCCTGGCGTGAGTTGATCGACACGCCCGCGACCACGATCAGCGGCGCGGCCAGGAACAGCGCGACGATGGTGAAATAGACACGGCGCAGCAAGGTCGCGGTCATAGGGCGTTCTCCCGGCGTCCGACGAGAAGGGTCAGTCCAACCAGCGCCAGCGAGATCAGCACCAGGAACACCGCCATCGCGGCTGCGAACGGCATGTTGGACTGGTAGATCGCCTGGTCGGTGATCAGCACCGACAGTGTCCAGTGTTGCGGCCGCCCGAGGATCTGCGGCAAAAGATACGAGCCGAGTGCGAAGACGAAGACCATGATCAGCGTCGCCACGATGGTGTTGCGCAGCGCCGGCGCGACGACGTTGAAGAAAGCCCGGATAGGGGAGGCGCCGAGCGTGCGCGCAACCTCCAGCAAAGTCGGGTCGAGGCGCACCAGAGCGGGGTACAGCACCAGGATGGTGTAAGGCAGCGCCTGGTAGACCATGCCGGTCAGCACCGCGCCGAAGGTCGGCAGCAGTGCCGCCGGCTTGTCCATCAGCCCGATCGCCACGAACAAATTGGTGATCCCTGCGGTGCGCGAAAACAGCGTCGACCAGGCAAAGCCGATAATGACCTCCGACAGCGACAGCACCGACAAAAGGCCGACCAGCCACAGCGTCTGTACGCGGCGCGGCCTGCGGGTCAGGAGATAGGTGAAGGGGAAAGCGATGCAGACGCAGCAGACCGCGACCAGCACCGCCAGCATCAGCGAGAAGCCGAGCACGCCGCCGAAGAACACCGACAGGAAGCGGGCGTAATTGTCGAGCACGAAATCCGGCGTGTAGAAGCCGGACGGGTTGCGCTTGAAGAAGCTCACCGCGATCATCGTCGAGAACGGCACGACGAAGAAGACGATCAGCATCAGCGCTGGAAAGAACAGCGGCGTGTAGTCGGCTACCGACTTCGGAGCTTCGCGTCTCATGCGCCGAGCACCACGCAACTAGCAGGCGGCAGCGTGACGCCGACCTTGGCGCCGACCGGCACGTCATGGCGCTCGCGCGGCGTCGTGACCGCAATGATGCTGGTGCCGCCGACGTCGACGAAGGTCTCGATCGTGCCGCCGAGGTCGCGCACGAAACTCACTTCGCCGGTGATGGCCGAGCCGCCGGGGCTGCCCAGATGCACATCCTCGGGACGGACCGAGACGGACGCTTTTGTCTGACCCGCCGGCATGGCCAGGCCGGGAATGGCTGTACCCAAAATGGTGGTGCGGCCGGTGCTGTCGATCTCGGCCGGCAACAGATTGGTGATGCCGATGAAGTCGGCGACGAAGGCGTCGGCCGGTTTGCGGTAGATCTCGATCGGTGGCGCCGCCTGCAGGATCTTGCCATGGCCCATGACGACGACGAGGTCGGCCATGGTCATGGCTTCGCGCTGGTCGTGGGTGACGACGATGGTAGTGATGCCGAGCCGCTGCTGCAGCTGGCGCAATTCCACCTGCATGGCCTCGCGCAATTTGGCGTCGAGCGCCGACAGCGGCTCGTCAAGCAGGAACAGTTTTGGCGACAAAGCGAGTGCCCGGGCAATCGCCACGCGCTGACGCTGGCCGCCCGACAGTTTGGCCACCGGACGGTCGGCAAAGCCGGTCAGGTGGATCAAGCTCAGCAATTCGTCGACGCGTTTCTTCTGCTCCTCCTTGGAGGCGCCGCGAATGCGCAGCGCATAGGCGATGTTGTCGCCGACGGAGAGATGCGGAAACAGCGCCAGCGACTGGAACACCATGCCGAGATTGCGCTTGTGCGTCGGCAGCGGCGTGATGTCCTCGCCGTCGAGGACGATGGCGCCGCTGGTCGGTTCCTCCAGCCCGGCAATCATGCGCAGCAGCGTGGTCTTGCCGCAGCCCGATGGGCCGAGCAGGCACACGAACGTGCCGTGCGGCACGTTGAGCTGGACATTGTCGACGGCCGCGAAATTGCCGAATTTTTTGGTGATGGCGTTGATGTCTAGTCCGGGCATGCTCATCCCTCTCAGCGCTGGAGCAATTCCAGGAAAAGTGTGTAACGGTTTTCCGTCCGGAATTGCTCAAAAACAACAAGCAAGCCGCCGTTTCCATGAAACGGTGAACTGCTCTAACGGGCCGCCGGTCATTGCCCGGCGGCCGCTGAGGCGTGTCGTCGGCTCAGCCGACGATCAGCTCGGTCCACTTCTGGTTGATCCAGTCGGACTTCGACGTATAGAGGTCGTAGCGCGGGATGATCGGCTCGATATCCGACGACACCGCGGCGAACTCTTCCGGCTTGAGGTCGAGCACCTCTTTCTTCAGCGTCGGCGTGGTGCCGACCTTGCGCGACATCACGCCTTGCATCGACGGCTGGCTCATATAGTCGATGAAGGCGTGCGCTTCGTCGACCTTGGTCGAGGCGCGCGTCAGCACCCAATTGCCGGAATCCTGGATGCCGCCTTCCTTCGGGAAGGTCGAGCGGACATGGAAGCCGTCGGCGGCCGCAAGCCCGGTGACGTCGTGATAATACTGCCCCATAGGGATCTCGCCCGACTTCAGCGCCTGTTCGAACTGCGCCTCGTCGCGATACCAGAGGCGGACGTTCGGCTTAACCTCGGCGAGCTTCTCGAACGCCTTGTTCAGCCCCTCCTCGGTGTCGAGCGCATTGGTGCCGCCCATGAAGGTCTTGGCCGTCACTTCCAGCAGGAACGAGTTGGAGGCGAGCGCCAGCAGGCCGAGCTTGTCTTCGTTCGCCTTGTCCCACAGTGCTGCCCACGATGTCGGCGCGTCCTTGTAGACGTCGGTGTTGCTGACCAGCGTGATCCACCAGGCGACGGCGCCGATGCCGGCGACGCGGCCGTCCGGATATTTGTTGATGAAGCGCGGCAACAGGTCGCCATAGTGCTTGAACTTCGAGGTGTCGAGCGGCGTCCACAATTCGGTCGACTGGCCCTTCAGCGTCGAGGTCTGCGACATCATCGAGAGATCGGCCGGCGCCTGGCCGGCCTTGGCCGCCTGTTCAAGCTGCACCAGCCAGGCCTCACCGGTCGGCTCGGCGACCGATTCCACGGCAATGCCGGTTGCCTTGGTAAACTCGGGGAAGACGTGCTCGTCGAAGGATTTCTTGAAGTAGCCGCCATAGACGCCGACCTTCAGCGACTTGTCCTGCGCCCGCAGGATCGACGGCATGGCGAGCACGCCTGATATGGCGAGGCCCGCGCCAAGCACGCCGCGCCGTGTCAGGGATTTTCCGATCAGTCTGTTCATCAGGTTTCTCCTCAGTTGGTGCCGCTCTATTCCGGCAGGTTCCCTTCACGCACTGTCGCCGCCTGGCGTCAGTGGGCCGCCGCTCGTTGTTCGAGCGTACGGGCGTATTGCGTCAGTGGAAAGCACATGACGAAGAAGATCAGCGCCACCAACCCGTAGACCTTGAACGGCTCGAAGGTGGCATTGTTGATGGCGTTGGAGGTCCTGACCAGCTCCTCGAAGCCGATGATCGAGGTCAGAGCCGTCGATTTGATCAATTGCACCAGGAAGCCGACGATCGGCGCCCTTGTGATCGAGAACGCCTGCGGCAGGATGATGAGCCTGAGCTCCTGCAGGCGGTGCAGGCCAAGGCTGGCGCCGGCGTCCCATTGCCCGCGCGGCAGCGCATCGACGCCACTGCGCCAGATCTCGGCCAAATAGGCGCTGGCAAAGAAAGTCAGGCCGAGCACGGCGGCCGTCCACGGCTCGATGCGCAGGCCCAGCATCGGCAAGCCGAAAAACATCAGGAACAGCTGCATCAACAGCGGGGTGCCCTGGAACAGGGCGATGTAGCCGGAAGCGATGCGCCGGCTCCATTTACTCTCAGCGATGCGGAAGAACAGCACGATCAGGCCGACAACAGCGCCGCCGACGAAGGCGGCCAGCGACAGAAGCACCGTCCAGCGGGCGGCGAGCAGCAGATTGCGAACGATGTCCCAGAAGGTGAATTCGATCATGACACGCCAGCCCCCAAGACGCAACGCCCGCCTGTGACCAGCAGCCGGCGCAAGGCCATCGACATCAAGAGATAGACCAGCGTCACGACAAAATAGGTCTCAAAGGAACGGAAGGTGCGCGCCTGCAGCATGTCGGCCTCATAGGTCAGTTCGCGCACGGCGATCTGCGACACCACGGCGGATTCCAGCATCATGATGACGATCTGGCTGGTCAGTGCCGGATAGATTACCTTCAGCGCTTGCGGCAGCACGATCTTGATGAACACCTGGCGTGGCCTCAAGCCCAGCGAAAGGGCGGCTTCCGTCTGTCCGCCGGGCACGGCATCGAGGCCGGCGCCGACGATTTCAATCGTGTAGGCCGCCATGTTGAGCGTCATCGCCAGCATGGCGGCCAAGATCGGATCGAGCCTTATGCCGAGGCTGGGCAGCCCGAAGAAGATGAAGAACAGCTGCACCAGGAACGGCGTATTGCGCATCACCTCGACATAGACCGCGATCGCCCGCTTCAGGAATGCCGGGCCGTTGCGCCGGCCGGCGGCGCCCAGGATGCTGAGCAGCGTGCCCACGAGCGTGGTCACGACGATCAGCAGGATCGTCGTGAGCGCACCGCGCGTGATATCGCCCAGAGCACCTGGGAGCCAGGCAAAAGCCACGGGAACTCAATCCTTGAGGTTGTCAGGATTGAGCGGCGTGTTCAGCCAGGCCTTCGAACTCTCGTTGAGCTTGCCGTCGGCCAGCATCTTGGCGACGGCGTCATTGACCGCCGTCTTCAGCCGGTCCTCTTTTTTGTTGAGGCCGATATGCGAAGGCGAGGTCAAAAGCTGGAACTTCTGCTCCGGCTTCAGCGCGTCTTGCTTGGCCAGCACCTGGGCGCCGACATCGTTGCCCACCACCATCAGCTGGGTCTGGCCGGAGATGAAGGCCTGGATGACGGAATTGTAATTGTCGAAGCGCTTGATGTCGGCGGAAGCCGGTGCAGCTTCGGTCAGCGACGTATCTTCCAGCGTGCCGCGATTGACGGCGATCGACTTGTCGGCAAGGTCTTCCTTGCCTTTGACCGAGAGCGCTGCCGGACCGATGACGGCGATGTAATAGGGCGCGTAGGCGGCGGCGAAATCGATCACCTCCTCGCGCTCCTTGGAGTAGCCGACGCTCATCAGGATGTCGACGCGCTTGTCGGTGAGATAGGGGATGCGGTTCTGGCCGGTGACGCTGACGAGGTTGAGCTTCACCTTCAACGAATCGGCAATGGCCTGGGCCACGTCGACGTCATAGCCCTTGATGCTCATATCGGCGCTGGCCGAGGAGAAGGGCGGGAAGTCGGAGAAGATGCCGACATTGATGGCGCCGGCCTTGGTGATGTCGTCGACGGCGTCGGCATGGGCCTGGGAGGCGAAGCCGAGGCCGGCGAGCATCAGCGCGGCTGCGAGGGTTGATTTCATGTGAAGATTCATTGTGGTTCCCTTCTGGAAGCTTGTTTGTTTGAAACGGCCGCCGGCTCCAGCGCGGCGGCCGCCTTTGCATGTGAAGTCCGTCAGGCCCCCTTGCTCGTAATGGCCGGGCTGAACACCATCAGACTCAGGATCTCGAACAGGACCTGCGCGCCGACATGGGCGGTGTTGGTCGTCGCGTCATATTGCGGCGCTACCTCGACGACGTCGCCGCCGACAATGTTGAGGCCTTTCAGGCCGCGCAGCAGTTCGAGCACTTCGCGCGTCGTCAGGCCGCCGATCTCCGGCGTGCCGGTGCCCGGCGCGAAGGCCGGATCGACGCTGTCAACGTCAAAAGAGATGTAGGTCGGGCCGTCGCCGACAATCTTGCGCGCCTTCTCGATGATGGCGGGGATGCCGAGTCCGGTCACCTCTTCGGCGTGCACGACCGTCATGCCGGATTCGTAGGTGAACTCCCACAGATATTCGGCCGAGCCGCGGATGCCGATCTGGATGGTGCGGGTCGGGTCGAGCACACCGTCCAGCACCGCGTTGCGGAACGGGCCGCCATGGTGGAACTTGGTCATGTCGAACAGCCCGCTGGTGTCGCAATGGGCGTCGATATGGATCATGCCGACCGGCGCCTTTTTGCCGACCGCCTTCAGGATCGGATGGCTGATCGAATGGTCGCCGCCAACGGAAAGAGGCAGCACGCCGGCATCGACGATCTGATTGGTGCGGCGCTCGATATCCTCATGGCTGATCTCCAGCCGGTAGCGGCTGCGGAATGGGGTGTCGCCGATGTCGGCGACGCGCAGCTCATGCGTCGGCGCGCATTCCAGCACATGGTTGTAGGGGCCGATGCGCTCGATGGCGCGCAGCGCCCTCGGCCCAAAGCGCGATCCGGGACGGTTGGTGACGCCGAGATCCATCGGCACGCCGATGATAGCCACCTGCAAATCGCCGAAATCCGGGTTGTCGGCCGATATTTCGCGGTAGGGTGCGGCGAGGAAGGTCGGGATGCCGGAATACGGCGCCAGCCTGGTGCCGCTCTTGGAGAAGATCTTGTCGGCGACCTTGCGGAATTTCGGGTCGAACATCTCGCCGCCATGGCTCTCGCCATATTTGCGGCGCAACGCGTCGAGCTTGCCACGATCATAACCCATGTCGGTTCCTCCTGCCGGGCTGGTGCATGCGGTCGTGGCGGCATCTTGCGAACTGACCGTCATCCGGCCGGGTCGCTGTCCCGCTGGCTGCCTGCAGATTTCACGCCATTGATGCTGTCTGGGACAAAGTGTCCGGCAGCCGCATTGAAAAATCAATTGATATTGTTAGGGTACTGGTTGTGAGAAAATCTCACAGAGTATCCGGTTGCCCATGGCCAAGCGTCTGCCGCCCCTAAATCCCCTGCGCGCCTTCGAAGCGACGGCGCGCCACGCCTCGCTGACCAAGGCGGCGAGTGAGCTGAACGTCACCCATGGCGCCATAAGTCATCAGATCAAGGCGCTTGAGCAGTCGCTGGGCGTAAAACTGTTCGAACGCACCGGGCAGCGGGTAAAGCTCACACCGCATGGCGCCGAACTGCTGCCGGCGGTGTCGACCGCGTTCGACGGCATCGCCGCCGCCACCCAGCGCATGACCAGGCCAGCCAGCGCCGGCACGCTGTCTGTTTCCTGCGTTCCGGCGCTGCTGCTTCTCTGGATGACGCCGCGGCTCGGCAGCTTCATGGCGCAATATCCCGATATCAGGCTGACGCTGATCCCTTCCAACGACGCCAAGGACATTCGCGCGCCGCAGGTCGATGTCTGCGTGCTCTATGGCGACGGCAGCTGGACCGATTGCTGGATGCGCAAATGGTCGGGCCTCGAACTGTTCCCGGTGGTCAGCCCGACGCTGATCAACAACCGGCCGATCCGCACCTGCCGGGATCTGGCCGACCATGTCATCCTGCATGGCGATGACGGCCGCGAGTGGCACACCTGGCTGGCGGCCGCCGACGGGCTGGATCTTGAGCGCGGCCGTCGCCATCATCTCGGCGATGCGCGCACGGCGATCGAAGCCGCGGTGCATGGCCATGGCGTGGCGCTCGGCGATTCCGTCACCGCCAGCATGCTGCTCGCCAGGGGCCTGCTGGTGGCGCCGTTCAGCCTGTCGGTGCCGGCGGTCGACGATTTCTATGTCGTCTGCCGCAACGAGATGCGCTCGGCGCCGATCGTGCAATTGTTCGTCGACTGGCTGTTTGCCGAGAAGGAGCAGGCCGACAGCCGCGCCGACGCGCCGGTGGCCGGCCGCATCGGCATCCGCAGGAAGCGCCCGGCACTGCGTGTGGTCGGCGCCAAGAGCTGAGGCTGGACCGGAGCGGCTCCTTTTTGTCGGGCCAGCTGGGAAAGCGGGCAGCGCTTTCAAAAATTCAATGCTAATAAGCTCTTGCCAAGCAATTCCAGAAAAAGTGTGCGGGGGTTTCCGTCCGGAATTGCGTAAGACAGACGTGAGCAGCGAAGGCGACGGCAGAACATGGCAAGAACCGACATAGCGCGGCGCGTCTACAACCACACTTGGAAGCTGGACCCGATCGTCCGCAGCCTGCTCGACACTGATTTCTACAAGCTTCTGATGCTGCAGATGATCTGGGGCATGTACCCCAAGGTCGACGCCACCTTCTCGCTGATCAACCGCACCACATCGGTGCGCCTCGCCGACGAGATCGACGAAGGCGAACTGCGTGACCAGCTCGACCATGCCCGCACGCTGCGCTTCTCCAAGAAGGAGATGATCTGGCTCGGCGGTAACAATTTCTATGGCCGCAAGCAGATTTTTGAGCCTGAATTCCTCGCCTGGCTGGAAGGTTTCCGGCTACCCGACTATGAGCTCTCCAAGCGCGACGGCCAGTACGAGCTCTCCTTCAGCGGCCCCTGGATGTACACCACGCTGTGGGAGATCCCGGCGCTGGCCATCATCAATGAACTCCGCTCCCGTGCGGCCATGCGCGCCTTCGGTCCCTTCGCGCTTGACGTGCTCTATGCCCGCGCCAAGGGGAAGATGTGGGCCAAGACCGAACGCTTGAAGGCGCTGCCCGGCATCCGCATCTCGGATTTCGGCACCCGCCGCCGCCATTCGTTCCTGTGGCAGCGCTGGTGCGTCGAGGCGCTGAAGGAAGGCATCGGCGAGGCCTTCACCGGCACTTCCAACGTGCTTCTGGCCATGGACAACGACCTCGAAGCGCTCGGCACCAACGCGCATGAACTGCCGATGGTGTTTGCCGCACTTGCCGATACGGAAAAGGAACTGAAGCAGTCGCCCTACAAGGTGCTGCAGGACTGGCAGCGCTATTATGGCGGCAACCTGCTGATCGTATTGCCCGATGCCTTCGGTACAGCATCCTTCCTGCGCGACGCGCCCGACTGGGTCGCCGACTGGACCGGCTTTCGCCCCGACAGCGCGCCGCCGATCGAAGGCGGTGAAAAAATCATCGACTGGTGGCGCGAGAAGGGCAAGGACCCCAGGCAGAAGCTGCTCATCTTCTCCGACGGGCTCGAAGTCGAGACCATCGAGGAGACCTATCACCACTTCAAGGGCAAGGTGCGCATGTCCTTCGGCTGGGGCACCAACCTCACCAACGACTTCGAAGGCTGCGCGCCGACCGAGACCAACAGCCTCGATGCCATATCGCTGGTCTGCAAGGTGACGGAGGCCAATGGCCGCCCGGTGGTGAAGCTGTCGGACAATCCGGCCAAGGCGACCGGGGACAAGAAAGAGATCGAGCGCTATCTCCGGATTTTTGGGGCCAAGGACCGCGTGGAGCAGCTGGTCAAGGTTTGAGGGCGTGCATCGCGGGTTAAGATGGAAATCCCGGAGAACTTGAGTTCCCGCCCACCCCCCTCTGTCCTGCCGGACATCTCCCCCGCAAGGGGGGAGATTGGCAGCGTCGGGCACCGCGCCTCTTTCTTCACCCTTGAAAATTGGCGAAAGCCAAGGCGACATCTAATCTCCCCTCTTGCGGGGGAGATGTCCGGCAGGACAGAGGGGGGTGTGAAGGATCGCGGCTGGCTGACATATGTCGCCTGCTACCTCCTCCTCACCGTCCTCCCCACCCCAGCCTTCGCGCACGCCTCCGACCGGGGCCACGTCCTGCTCCTCCCCACCGGCTACTACATCGCCGGCGGTGCACTTGCCGTCGCCGTCAGCTTCCTCGTCCTGGCTTTGCTGCCACCGGATGCCCTCGACCGCTTCTGGCGCCGCCGCTTACAACTTTTCACATTCAGCGACGCCCCTCGCACAATCGTCAGCCTCATCTTCTTTGCCGGCTTTGCAATCCTCATCGCAGCCGGCCTGTTCGGCAGCCGCGACCCACTCTCCAACCCGCTCCCCTCAACCATCTGGACCCTACTCTGGGTCGGCCTCGCCATCGCGCAAGGCCTGTTCGGCGATCTCTGGTCATGGTTGAACCCATGGTATGGCCCATGGCGGATCGTGACCCGTCTGCTCGGCCGACGCGGCGACCAGGCGCAGCATCCGCGCCTTCCCGCATGGCTCGGCTGCTGGCCGGGCGTCATCCTGTTCTTCGCCTTTGCCTGGTTCGAGCTGATCGACCCGGCGCCCGACGACCCAGCGCGGCTGGCCTATGCCGCCGGCCTCTATTGGTTGGTCACCTTCGTCGCGATGCTCGCCTTCGGCTACTCGTGCTGGAGCCGGCGCGGCGAATTCCTGACGATCTTTTTTGCCATGGTGGCGCGCTTCGCCCTGCTTGAGCGCGACCAGAGCGGCCGGCTCAATCTTTGCTGGCCAGGCGCGAAACTGCTCGCCGCCGCGCCTCTGCCAACCAGCGGCGTCGCTTTCCTGCTGCTCAGCCTCTCGTCTGTCTCCTTCGACGGCCTGTCGAAAACCTTCTTCTGGCTCGGTCTGTTCGGCATCAATCCGCTGGAATATCCCGGCCGCACCGCGCTGATCGGCATCGGCAGCTTCGGACTTGTGCTCACCTTCGTGCTGTTGGCGGCGGCATTCCTGCTGGCCGTCGTGCTTGGCCAGCGTCTCACCGGCAGCCGGCATTCCCTCAGCGAAGCTGCGGGCCTGCTGGTCTGGTCGATCGTGCCGATCGCGCTCGCCTACCATGTCGCGCACTATCTGACGGCGCTGCTGGTCGATGGCCAATACGCGGCTGCTGCGCTGTCCGACCCGTTCGCGCTGGGCTGGAACCTGTTCGGCACAGCCGACATGCAGATCGAGGCCGGCATCGTCGCCGGTGCCGGCTCCGCATGGTGGCTGTGGAATGTGCAGGCCGGCATCATCATCGCCGGCCACATGCTGGCCGTGCTCGTCGCGCATGGCTTGGCCTGGCGGCTGCACCCGGTTCCATCACGCGCCGCCCTCAGCCAATTGCCGCTCACCGTGCTGATGATCGCTTACACGATCTTCGGCCTCTGGTTGCTTGCTACGCCGACAGCGGGATGAGAGAAGACGGTGGACCTGCCAGCGCATGACCCCGAAAATCGGCTTCGATTTCGGAAAGGATCATGCGCAAAACAGGAAATGCTCCAGCGTCCTTTGCGCGTCCTGATGGACGCGCGGCGCTGGATGCGGAAAGCCCGCTTGCCAGGTCGAAGCTTTGGTGATTTAGTTTGTATACATGCGATTTTCGTCCCTTCCGCAAGGAAGTGGCCATGCCTCGTTACAGACAGTCAAAACTCAAAAACAGGGGAACTGCCGTGGCTGACAAGAATGGGTTTTTCGATCTCTCCAAATCCACGCTCTCTCGCCGCACGGCGCTAAAAGGTCTCGCCGCCGGCGCCGGCCTGACGCTCGCGCCAGGCTTTGTCCGCTACAGCCAGGCGCAGAGCTCGGCGCCGGTCAAGATCGGCTTCCAGTTGCACCGCACCGGCATCGGCGCTGCCTATGGCCGCTGGTACGAAAAGACCAGCGCGGCCGCGGTCAAGGCCATCAACGATGCCGGCGGCATCAATGGCCGCCCGGTCGAACTGGTGATCGAGGATGACGGCACCGATCCCGGCCGCGGCGCCGAAGTGGTCGGCAAGTTCGCCACCCAACACAAGACCGACATCGTCTTCGGCACTTTGTTTTCGCATGTCGTCATCGGCTCGGCGCCGGCGGCCGGCGAAAACAAGATTCCCTATTTCGTCGTCAGCGAAGGCCACCATGTCGCCTCGACCAAGCTCAACCGTTACGTCTTCCAGCCCGGCATCACCGACGTGAAGAGCCAGATCCAGTCGATGGCGCCGTGGATCGCGGCCAATGCCGGCAAAAAGGTGACGCAGATCTTCCCCGATTTCGCTTTCGGCTACGACCATCGCGACTACCTGCCGCCGGCGCTGAAGGCGCAGGGCGCCGAGGTCATCGCCCAGATCGCCATCCCGCCGACGGAATCCTCCTTCACCAAATATTTTCCGCAGATCCCGGCGGAAACCGAGGTGATCTACCACGTCATGGTCGGCCCAGCCGTGCTCACCTTCGTCAAGGAGCTCGGCGAGTTCTACGGCTCCAACCGGCCGCAGCTGTTCGGCTTTATCGATTCGCTTGAAGCCACCGACATCAACAGCCCCGGCCTCGAATTTTTGGACGGCAGCCATTTCTGGGAAGGCTCGCCGCGCTATGCTCAGGCCAATGACTCAGCAGCGCAAAAAGCCTACCGCGCCGCCGTCGGCATCGACGACAATGGCGCTGCCGTCGGCGACCCCAAGGACGTCTCCACCGCCGCCCACATGTTCGGCTGCTGGGAAACGCTCTATGTGGTCAAGAAGGCGATGGAAGACGCCGGCTACAAGGGCCCGGAAGACCGCGCCAAGCTGGTCGAGGCGACCGAAGCGCTGACAGAATTCGCCGAAGGGCCGGAGCACCCGCAGGGGCCGAAAACCTTCAACGGCAAGATCCACCAGTGTTTTGGCATCCAGAACATCTCCAAGGTCGAGGGCGGCAGGCTGAATGTCGTCCACAAGACCAAGATCGAGGACGGGCTGTACGAGGCCGAGGGGGACTACACGACGCAGGCGCTGTAGGCGCTTACCCTCCCCCTTGTGGGGAGGGTCGGCACGCAAGCTTCGCACTTTGCGAAGCTTGTGAGACGGGGTGGGGTCACGACGGCCCGTGCCCCACCCCCCACCCGACCGCTGCGCGGTCACCCTCCCCACGAGGGGGAGGGTAAGGGCGCCCTGAATGCATTTCGGACCTCATCTCCTCCTCGCCGCCCTCGAAGGCCTCGTCACCTCAGCCGTGCTGGCGCTGACGGCGCTGGGACTGTCGCTGGTGTTCGGCGTCATGCGCGTCGTCAATGTCGCCCATGGCGAGTTCTTCATGCTGGGCGCGGTACTCGCCTGGGCGATCTCGACAGCCGTCCCCGGCCATCCCACGGTAGGCTTTCTGGCCGCGCTGGTGATTGCGCCGCTGATCGTCGGCGCCATCGCGCTGGTTGCCGAGCGGCTGGTGCTGCGCCGGCTCAATTACAATCCGGAAGCCACCATCGTCGCCACCATCGGCATGCTCTACATCATCCAGCAGCTGGCGCTGAGCTTCTACGGCCCGGAAGCGCGCCCGGTGGAGCCGCCCTTCAGCTATCGTATCCTGCTGCCCTGGTTCGGCTATTCCGGCTACAAGCTGTCGATCATCGCCGCCTCCGCACTTCTGCTCGTCCTCACCTGGCTGGTGCTGACGCACACGAAGATCGGCCTCATCATGCGCGCCACCCAGTATGACAGCGAGACGGCGCAGGCCTTCGGCATTCCGGTCGACCGCGTCTATGCCGGCGTCTTCGCGCTCGGCGCCATGCTGGCCGCCATCGCCGCCGTGCTGATCGTGCCGATCAGCCAGGCGCACTATCTGATGGGGCAGGACCCGCTGCTTCTGTCCTTCATCGTCGTCATCATTGGCGGTCTCGGCTCGCTGCGCGGCACTGTCGTCGCCGCGGTGCTGATCGGCCTGTCCGACGGCATCATTTCGGTGTTCTTCTCGCCGACTCTGGCCAAGATCATCGCCACCATGCTGGTCGCCATGGTGCTGGTGTTCCGGCCGCAAGGCTTGTTCGGGCAGGCGTCGCGATGAGCGAAGCTTCGCCGGCAAAAGCCTATGCATTGCATCTCGGCGTCATCGCGCTGCTCTTAGCGCTGAGCTTCGTCCTGCCCGACTATCATCACGGCCTGCTCGCCCGCATCATGGTGCTGGCGGTGTTCGCCATGGGCTACAACATGCTGTTCGGCTATGTCGGCCTGCTCAGCCTCGGCCATGCCATGTTCTTCGCGGCCGGCCTCTATGGCGCAGGCCTATCGGTCATCCATCTCGGCTGGAACGTGCCGCTGGCCTTCCTCGCCGGCATCGCTTGTGGCGCGCTGCTGGCGCTGGTGATCGGCCTGCTGGCGCTGCGCACCACCGGCGTCGCCTTCATGATCGTGACCATGATGTTCGCGCAGGTGTTTTACCTCGTCATCCTCTATTTTGCCGCCTGGACCGGCGGCGACCAGGGCCTGGTCGTGCCGCAGCCGGCGCGGGTTCTGATCTTCGGCGCGACATCGCTCGACCTCACCAACCCGACTGTCCGCTACATGAGCGCGCTCGCGCTCTTTTCGGTCGTGCTGCTCATCACGCTCGCCGTCGTCCGCTCCCGCTACGGCCGCGTTCTGGTCGCCGTGCGCGAAAACGAGGAGCGCACGAAAATGCTCGGCTACGACACCTTCTCGAACAAGCTCATCGCCGTCGTCGTCTCCGGCACCATCTGCGCCGCTTCGGGTGCGGCCTATGCGCTGTTGTTCGGCTATGTCGGCTCGAGCCTCGCCTCGGTGCAGTATTCCATCCTGCCGCTACTCTGGGTGCTGCTCGGCGGTGCCGCAACGACGCTGGGTGCCCTGATCGGCACGGTCTTCATGTACTATGTCATCGACATCGCCAGCGGCTACACCTCGGCCTATCTCTTGATCGTCGGCATCGCGCTTATCCTCTTGGTGCTGTTTTTCCCCAAAGGCATTTTGGGCACCATCCGCCAGCGCTGGCTTGGGTGGCTGCCATGATGCCGCTGCTGACGACAAAGAACCTGGCGCGCAATTTCGGCGGTCTGCGCGCCGTCGACGGTGTCGATTTCCAGCTGATGCCGGGCGAAATCCGCGCTGTCATCGGCCCCAACGGTGCCGGGAAAACCACCTTCGTCAGCCTGATCAGCGGCCGCATCCAGCCGTCCTCCGGCATGATCGTCTTCGACGGCACCGACATCACCAGCCGGCCGGCCTATCTCAGGGTGCGCCAAGGCATCGCTTACACCTTCCAGATCACCAGCGTCTTTGCCAATTTGTCCGCCTACGACAATGTCGCGCTGCCCGTTCAGCGCACGCTGACCGATGGCCGCTCGAAAGGCGCCGTGCGCACAGGCGTCATGGCGGCGCTGGAGCGCACCGGCCTTGCCGACCGCGCCCATATGCCGGCCGGCCAGCTCTCCTACGGCCATCAGCGGCTGCTGGAAGTGGCGATGGGTCTGGCGCTGAAGCCGCGGCTGTTGATCCTCGACGAGCCCACGCAAGGCCTGGCTGATAGCGAGATCGATAATTTCATCGAGCTGGTGCGCGAGATCGCCAAAAGCGCCACCGTGCTTTTGATCGAGCACAATATGCCGGTCGTCATGCAACTGGCCGACCGCATCACCGTCTTCAACGCAGGCAGGATCCTCGCCGAAGGCACGCCCGAACAGATCCGCGCCAACACACAGGTGCAGGAAGCCTATCTGGGGACGGCGCCATGACCGAAGCCCCCTCGACTGAAGCGCTGACCATCTCCGGCCTCGATTGCTTCTATGGCGAGGTCCAGGTGCTCTATGGCCTCGACCTTGTGCTCTACAAGGGCGAGGTGCTGTGCCTGTTCGGCCGCAACGGCGCCGGCAAGACGACAACGCTGAAGGCGATCATGGGGCTTGTTCCGGCCAGCGCCGGCTCGATCCAGCTCGCCGGCAAGGAACTGACCGATCTGCCGGCGCATGAGGTGCCGAAGGCCGGCGTCGCCTATGTGCCGCAAGGCAGGCGGCTGTTCGCCGAGATGACGGTTGCGGAAAACATCGACATCGGCCTGATGGCGCGCGGCAGGGGCAAGGCCGTGCGGGAAAATGTCCTCGACCTTTTTCCATTGCTGCGCCAGCGGCTCAGGCAACGCTCCGGCACTTTGTCCGGCGGCGAACAGCAGATGCTGGCCATGGCCCGGGCGCTCTGCCTCGAACCGCAGGTGCTGTTGCTCGACGAGCCAACCGAAGGCCTGATGCCGTCGATGATCGCCAAGATCCGCGAAACGGTGGTGAAGTTGCGCGAACTTGGTGTCTCGACCATCCTGGTCGAGCAGCGCGTCGATGCCGTGCTGTCGGTCGCCGACCGCGTTTGCTTCATCGAGAACGGCCGCAACCGCGAGACCGTCGATGTCGAGCAACTGCGCGCCGACCCGTCGGCGGTCAGGCGTTATGTAGGGGTGGGCTGAAGCAGGCCTGGACCTCTGAACTCTAATCGTCCAGCGCACCGATCGCTTTCGCGCGCACAAATGCCAGGCCGGCCAGTGCGAGATCGCCAACCGCCATGCCGCGGAACGCGAATGCTGTCCGCTCATTTGCGCCCTGACGACCGGACACGTCGCCGCCGACCAAACCCGTCAGGTCGCCGGCAACGAGCTCGGGTCTCACCATCGGTTTGCTCATTTGCGCCTCTTGCACCAGGTCGTCTATGACGATGCGATCGAAGACGGTCATGGTCTCGGGCAGCCAGGGCAAAGCCAGATCGGTCATGGTCGCGAAGGCTCCCGCCTTCAGCCATCGGGCATCCAAAAATGGAGTGGGCTCTGGCACTAGAGTGACTGTCGTCACCACAATATCGGCAGTCTCGACCGCCTCTTTGGCGGTATCGCTGGGTACTGCGGTTAGACCGCGAATCTCGGCCAACCGACACAATGCGTCACGATTGCTTTTGCCCCGACCAAAGGCGCGAATCTCTTGCAACGGAAAAAGATCGGCCAGGACCTCGAGATGACCGCGCGCCTGAACGCCGCATCCGATGAACGCGACGCAGGCCGAGTCGGCTCGAGCCAGACGCTTGGCCGCCGCAGCGCTTAGACCGGCCGTTCGCTTCGCAGTCACCCAATTGCCGTCGACCACTGCAAGCGGCAGACCCGTCTCAGCGTCGAGAAGGGTTACGAGCGAGTTCAGGATTGGAAGTCCCCTTTCGGCGTTGCGGGGGTTGACCAGCAGCGATTTGGTCGCCAGCACCCGGGGCTCCGTCGCGACTCCGAGAGTGGCCATGATGTAGCGGTTATCGCCCGGCAGAACGACTGCCTTCGGCGCACACCATACCTCGCCCCGCCTCTGACCGACGATCTGCCGCTCGATTTCGTCGACCATGTCGGACGTGGAAATTGGCAGGCTATCCAGGAATTCGCCCGACAGATAAGGCAAGCGGTCGGCTTGGATGGTCATTGTCTCCCCAACAATGGCTTGTTTCGGTACGCATTCCTCGGTTTCAGCGTGCAGTCGACCTATATCCTCGTTGATAGCAGAAATTGCCGACTCCGCATACGCATGCGCTGTCGGCTCCATGCCGCTCGCAGACGGATCCCGATCCCCTAAGCCGATGGCTGCCTCAGCTAAAAAACAAAAAGCCCGCGACCAGAAATACCGGCACCAGTACCAGCCCTGACCACACCATGTAGCCGAAGAAGCCAGGCATCTTCACGCCGCGATGCCGGGCGATGGCGTAGACCATGAAGTTCGGTGCGTTGCCGATATAGGTGTTGGCTCCCATGAACACAGCGCCGGCCGAAATCGCAGCCAGCGTCGAGGCGGCTTCCGTCATCAGATGTTGCGGATCGCCGCCGGCCAGTTCGAAGAACACCAGATAGGTCGGCGCATTGTCGAGGAAGGACGACAGCCCGCCGGCCAGCCAGAAATAGGCGAGATCGTTGGGCTGACCGGTGGGCGAAGTGACCAGCGCGACCAACGGCGCCAGCGCGCCATCATGGCCGGCGCGAAGGATGGCAATCACCGGCACGATGCAGACGAAGATGCCGGCAAACAGTTTCGCGACCTCCGCGATTGGTCCCCAGGTGAAGCCGTTGGCCTTGCGATGGCTTTTGTAAGAGACGACAAGCGACAGTCCGGCCAGCCCCAGGATGATCGCGTCGCGTACCAGGTTCTGCAATTCGAGGCTGACGCCCAGCACTGGAAAGCTCACGCCCGGCTTCCCCGCCGCCGACAGTAGGATCGCGCCAATGACGCCGGCCAGCAGCGGCAAATTGGCGAGGCCGCGAATGCGCACCTTCGTGTCCGGCGTCGGATCCGTGATCTTCGGTGCACCGCCTTCGCGGCGGTGCAGCACGATGTCAATGGCCAGGAAGACAATCAGCACAAGGCCGCCGGTGAACAGCGTCTCGCGCCAGAGATTGGCCGTCGTCCAGAAGAAGTCGACGCCGCGCAGGAAGCCGACGAACAGTGGCGGGTCACCCAAGGGCGTCAGTGAACCGCCAATGTTGGACACCAGGAAAATGAAGAAGATGACGACATGGGCGTTGAACGGCCGGTTGTCATTGGCGCGCAGCATCGGCCGGATCAGGATCATCGAGGCGCCGGTCGTGCCGATCACCGAGGCCAGCATCGCGCCGACAAGCAGCAGCCCGGCATTTACCAGTGGCGTGCCGTGGATGTTGCCGGCAACAAGGATGCCGCCCGAAATGGTGTAGAGCGCGAACAGAAGGATGATGAACGACATATATTCGGTGAGCAGCGTGTGCAGCACGGCCTCGCTCGCCAAAGGCATGCCGAAGGCGATCGCCAGCGGCACCACCACAAGTGCTGCCCAGGCGGCGGCGATCTTGCCGTAATGATGCTCCCAGACATGGTGGAACAGCAGCGGCCCGGTGGCGATCGACAGCAGCAGTCCGGCAAACGGCAGCCCCCACCAAAGCGACATTGCGGCACCGGGCAATTCGTGGGTTTCCGACGCGAAAGCCAGTTCGGGAAACAGGAGAATGGTGACGGTCAAGGTGCCAGCCACCAAAACTGCCAACGATCGTGCAAAACTCCCCCGACGCCTCACGGTCAGGCCGAGGTCTGGTCTTCGAGCCTCACCCCGGCGTCGCGCATGCGCTTCAGCATCGCCTCGACCGAGCCGTTGAGATCGATGCCGCGGCAGGCGTCGAGCCGCACCGTCGTCTTGAAACCATGCTTGATCGCATCGAGAGCCGAGAAGGCGACGCAGAAATCGGTCGCCAGGCCGACCAGCGTCACAGTGTCGATACCGCGCTCCTTGAGGTAGCCGGCGAGCCCGGTCGGCGTCTTGTGGTCGTTCTCGAAGAAGGCGGAGTAGCTGTCGATTGCCGGGCGAAATCCCTTGCGGATCACCAGTTCGGCCTTGGTCCAGGCGAGCCCTGAATGGAAGTCCGAGCCAAGGCTGCCCTGAATGCAATGGTCGGGCCATAGCGTCTGCGGCCCATAGGGCATCTCGATCGCGCTGAAAGGCTGCGCCCCCGGATGGCTGGAGGCAAAGCTCGAATGTCCGGCCGGATGCCAGTCCTGGGTCAGCACGACGTGCTCGGCGTGCCGGATCAGATCGTTGACCAGCGGCACGATCTCGTCGCCGCCCGCAACCGCCAGCGCACCGCCGGGGCAGAAGTCGTTCTGCAGGTCGATGACAACAAGCGCTTCGTCGGCCATGGCGCCTCTCCTCTTTCTTCGTCTCGAGCAGGGATCGAGTGAAAAACGCCGCGGATGCGACCGGATGCAGAAACTTGACCAGATGGCGGCCTGCGTCAACCTCTGGAACCGTAACAAATGCGTAGCGACCAGCTTCCCTCAAACTCCGGCTTTGACAATTCCCGCCAGCTTGATATCATTTGCATACGAATGAATTTGGCCAGATCGAATACTGGCGGGGTTTCGGGAAGACCCCACTTTTGGCA
The DNA here is from genome assembly GCF_056404775.1 of Mesorhizobium sp. P2_B5. Classification (NCBI taxonomy): domain Bacteria; kingdom Pseudomonadati; phylum Pseudomonadota; class Alphaproteobacteria; order Hyphomicrobiales; family Phyllobacteriaceae; genus Mesorhizobium; species Mesorhizobium sp. P2_B5. The sequence continues at coordinate 1,133,547 of NZ_JBFUDJ010000001.1, forward strand.
AGGCCCGAATGGAAGGCCCATTTCTTGGGAAGGCAGGCGTGATCCGTTACGCGAAACCCACCACGCTGGACGAGGCGCTCGATCTGCTTGGCGAGGGCGCCTGGCGCGTGCTTGCCGGCGGCACCGATTTCTATCCGGCGCAAGGCGCCAACCCCTTCCGCGACAATGTTCTCGACATCAATGGCCTGGCTTGCCTGCGCGGCATCGTCGAGACCGAGAGCCATTGGGTTTTGGGCGCCCGCACCACCTGGACCGATCTGGTCCGCCATCCCTTGCCGGCGGCTTTCGATGCGCTGAAGCAGGCCGCGCGTGAGGTCGGCTCGCTGCAGATTCAGAATGTCGCGTCCATCGCCGGCAATCTCTGCAACGCCTCGCCGGCTGCTGACGGCGTGCCGGGTCTGCTGGTGCTGGACGCCGAGGTCGAACTGCGCTCAGTCGCAGCGACGCGCTACCTGCCACTGCAGGGGTTCATTCTCGGCAACCGCCGCACGGCTTTGCTGCCCGGCGAACTTGTCACCGCCATCCGCATTCCGAAGCGCGCTTCCGCCGGTACGTCGGCTTTCGTCAAGCTCGGTGCCCGGCGCTACCTTGTCATCTCCATCGCCATGGTGGCGGCGCGCCTTGTCGTCGACAACGGTATAGTCACGGAAGCGGCCGTTTCCGTCGGCTCCTGTTCGGCTGTCGCCAGGCGGCTCGCCGGTGTCGAAGCTGTGCTGCGCGGCAAACCTGCCGGCCCGGCACTCGCCGATGCGGTCCTGTCCGCGCCGATGGCCGAGCTGTCGCCGATCGCCGATGTGCGCGGCAGCGCCGAATACCGGCTCGATGCGGCACGCGAGCTTGTCGCCCGCGCCGTGCTGGGAGCCTGCGGATTGACGAACGACAACAGCATGGTGGCGGCATGAGCCAGGTTCGGTCTGAGGCGATAGAAGCTCTGCCCGACCTCGTGCCGGGCTTCGGCCTCGAGCGTGCGGATATCGCTTTCGCCGTCAATGGCGCCGCCGTCTCGGTCAATGTGCCGCCGCTGCGCCGGCTCTCGCAGGTTCTGCGCGACGAATTGCAGCTGACCGGCACCAAGGTCGGTTGCGATGCCGGCGATTGCGGCGCCTGCACGGTCCTGGTCGACGGCGACGCCGTCTGTGCCTGCCTGATGCCGGCGGCCTCCGCGGCCGGGACATCGGTGACGACCGTCGAGGGCCTCGGCAATGGCCGCCTGTCGGCGCTGCAGGCGTCTTTCCTGGCGCATGGCGCGGCGCAATGCGGCATCTGCACGCCGGCCCTGCTGGTCGCGGGCACGGCGCTGCTGGAGACAAAGCCGAACCCGACCGAGGTCGAGGTGCAGGATGCGCTGGGCGGCATCCTCTGCCGCTGCACCGGCTACAGGAAGATCATCGCGGCGGTGATGGATGCAGGGCGGTTCGCGGGTGAAACATCAATGGACCGCGCCGCCCCTCATCCGCCTGCCGGCACCTTCTCCCCGTATAGTGACGGGGAGAAGGGGCAAGTTCCGGCGCTGGCGACCCCCTCTCCCCGTTCTTCACGGGGAGAGGGTAAGGGTGAGGGGCGGCGCCAACCTCATTCGTTGGACCTTGGCCTTGACCGTAAAATGCCGAGTTCAGGGAATGCCGTAGGTGCATCCCCGGTCCGGCTGGATGGCATCCCAAAAGTCACCGGCGGCGAAAAGTTCGGCGGTGATTCTTTTCCCGCCGATGCGCTGGCGGTGCTGGTGGTGCGCTCGCCGCACTATCACGCCGGCTTCGCCTTCGGCGATCTCGACGGCTGGGTGAAGAAGCATCCCGGCATCGTCGGTGTCTTCACCGCCGCCGATATTCCAGGCAAAAACTGTTTTGGCGTCATCGGTCCATTTGCCGATCAGCCGGCGCTGGCCGAAGGCTTTGCTCGCCTGCGCGGCGAGGCTGTGGCGCTGGTCGCCGGCGAGCGCGAGGCGATGCTCGATCTTGATCTCAGTGATTTCCCGGTCCGCTGGACCGAATTGCCGCATTTTCTGCAGCCCGGCGACGCGCAGGCCGAAGGTGCTGCGCTGATCCATGCCAACCGCCCGGACAATTTGTTGACCAAGGGCTTTGTCGAGCGCGGCGACCCCGAGGCCGCTCTTGCCGGCGCTGCCTTCACCGCGACCGGAGCCATCGACACCTCCTATGTCGAGCATGCCTATATCGAGCCGGAGGCCGGCCACGCCTATATGGATGGCGACACTCTGGTCGTCGTCGCCTGCACCCAGGCGCCTTACATGGACCGCGACGATACGGCCAAAGTGCTTGGCCTTGCCGTCGACAAGGTGCGCATCGTGCCGACCGCGACCGGCGGCGGTTTCGGCTCCAAGCTGGACGTCTCGCTACAGCCTCTCATCGGCCTTGTCGCGTTGAAGACCGGCCGGCCGTCAGCGCTCGCCTACACCCGCAACGAATCCATGATGTCGACCACCAAGCGCCATCCCTCCGAGATGAAGGCAACCATCGGCGTCGATGCCGAGGGACGGGTCACCGGCATGGTCTTCACAGGCGATTTCAACACCGGCGCCTATGCCAGCTGGGGCCCGACCGTCGCCAACCGCGTGCCCGTGCACGCCTCCGGTCCCTATGCGACGCCGAACTATCGGGCCGAAGGCCGCGCCATCCACACAAACGGGCCGATCTCCGGCGCCTTCCGTGGCTTCGGCGTGCCGCAGGCGACGATCATGCAGGAGACGCTCTATGATGAGCTCGCCGGCAAACTGAGCATGGATCGGCTCGATTTCCGCTTGAAAAACTGCCTTCGGAACGGATCCGAAACGGTTACCGGGCAGAGGCTGGAGTCGGGTGTCGGTATTTTCGAATGCCTCGATGCATTGCGGCCGCATTGGGCTCGCGCGACGGCCGACGCAGATACATTCAATTCCTCCAATACGAGCAAAAAGCGCGGCGTCGGCATCGCGTCCTGCTGGTATGGCTGCGGCAACACCTCGCTGCCCAATCCGTCGACCATAAGGGTCGGCATTGCGCCAGCGGGCGAGGTCATCCTGCATCAGGGCGCCGTCGATATCGGCCAGGGCTCCAACACCGTCATCACCCAGATCTGCGCGGACGCCCTCGGCCTGCCGCTGGAAAGATTCCGGCTGAAAAGCGCCGACACCGCGATCAGCCCCGACGCCGGCAAAACATCGGCCTCGCGCCAGACCTTCGTCACTGGCAAGGCGGCCGAAAAAGCCGGCCGCGCCTTGCGCGAGAAAATCCTGCGCTTTGCCAATGTCTCGGAGAACGCGGCCTTGCAATTGGACGGCGCGGCGCTCGTCATCCGCGAAGGCGAAGCCACGCGCCGCATCGATCTCGCCGCCCTCGATGTGGATGCCGGCGGTTTCGTCTTCCGCGCCGAAGAAACCTACGATCCGCCGACGCTGCCGCTCGATGCCAAGGGCCAGGGCAAGCCTTACGCCCTCTATGGCTATGGCGCGCAGATCGCCGAACTCGAAGTGGATCTCAAGCTCGGCACCGTGAAGCTGTTGAAAATCACCGCCGCGCATGATGTCGGCAAGGCGATCAATCCGCTGTTGGTCGAGGGGCAGATCGAAGGCGGCATCGCGCAAGGCATCGGCATGGCGCTGATGGAGGAGTATATCCCCGGCCGTACCGAGAATTTGCACGACTATCTCATCCCGACCATCGGCGATGTGCCGCCGATCGAGCACATTCTGATCGAGGTTCCCGATCCGGAAGGCCCGTTCGGCGCCAAGGGCCTGGGCGAGCATGTGCTGATCCCGACCGCACCGGCGATCCTCAACGCCATCCGCCACGCCACCGGCGTGCTCGTCACCAAGGTCCCGGCGACGCCGACGCGCATCCGCGCCGCCATCCGCGAAAAGGAGGCCGGCCGATGAGCGAGCTTGCCGAACGCTTCGAAACCCACGATCCCGGCGAGAAGCTGGTGGCGGAAAAGATCCGCTGCGATGCCTGTCCGGTCATGTGCTACATCGCCGACGGTCGCACCGGCGCCTGCGACCGCTACGGCAACTCAGGCGGCCGCATCGTGCGCATGGACCCGCTGACCATTCTCGATCATGCGGCCGAAACCGGCGGCGCCGTCGTGCCTTTCACGGCCGAAGGCGAGGAATGGGACGGCGAACTCGTCAACACCGGCCGCCGCTTCGTCACCGCAATCGGCGCTGGCACCACCTATCCCGACTACAAGCCGGCGCCGTTCATCGTCAGCCAGGAGGTCGAAGGCGTCGATCTCGTCACCGTGGTCACCGAGGGCATCTTCTCCTACTGCGGCGTCAAGGTGAAGATCGACACCGACCGCCATCTCGGCCCCGAAACGGCAATCGTGCGCTCGCAAGGCGAAGCGATCGGCCATGTCACCACAGGCGAATACGGCTCGCAGATGCTGTCGCTGGGCGGCGTGCATCATCTGACCGGCGGCTCCAAGTCGGAGGGACGCGCCACCTGTGACGCGATGCTCAATCTGTGCAACCGCAAGCCGGTCGAACTGACCATCGACGGCGGCGCCACCATCATCGTCGAAGCCGGCAAACCACCTGTCATCGACGGCAAGCAGGAACACCGCATGCGGGTTGGCTGCGGCTCGGCGACCATCGGCATGTTCGCCACGCAATGGCGCGGCCTGGTCGACGAGGTGGTGGTGGTCGACGACCACATCACCGGCGTTGTCTCCGAGCATCAGGCCGGCAAGGTGCTGGGCTGGCAGGAGACCGGGATCAAGATCATCGGCCGCCGCTCGACGCCGGGCCGCTATTTCAAAGTCTCCGAGCCCGGACTCGGCTGGGGTGGCACCTCGATTTCCGACCCGCTGTCGATCCTTGGCGAGTGGAACGCTAAGAAGGGCGCGCGCCCTGGCCTGTCGCTGCTGATGGTGTCGACGACCGGCGAGCAGTTCGCCTATTACGAACTCGATGACGAATTGAAGCCGGTCGAAAAGCCCTTCCCGGAACGGCTGCAAAAATCGGTCGGGCTGATCGAGGACAATTGTGAGCCGGCGCTCTGCACCGTGCTGTTCATCGGCGGCGCCGGCGGATCGCTGCGCGCCGGCGTCACCGAAAACCCGGTCAATCTCACCCGCTCGGTGCAGGGCCTGAAGACCTATGTGACGGTCGGCGGCGCGCCGGTCTATGTCTGGCCGGGCGGCGGCATCACGCTGATGGTCGATGTCACCCGGGTGCCGGAAGGCGCCTTCGGTTATGTGCCGACGCCGGCGCTGGTGGCGCCGATCGAATTCACGCTGCGTCGCGACGACTATGTCAGGCTGGGCGGCTATGAGGCCGAAATCCGCAGCGTCGACGACATCGTCGCCAAGGGCGGCGAATACCTCAATCCGCGCCGCGGTACAGGCGCCGAGGCTCAGAACCCGTGGCCACCGCTGGCGCAGTTGCGTCGCGCCGGCTCGAACGGGGCCACCTGATGCGGGGCCCGCAGGTCAACTGGCTGCAGGACGGCAAGCGGCTGCATCTCAATCACGGACCGATCGACCTCATCGTCGAGGCCTTCGGCGAGGTGGATGAGTGTCGTGCCGCCTACGACCAGGCCGTCGCGCGCTTTCAGACGATCCTGATCGAGTTGGTCGAGGAGCTGCCCGAACTGCGGCTGCCGGCATTTTTCCTGGCGCCGCGCACCTTCGCCGGCCCGACGGCGCGCCGCATGGAAGCAGCCGTCATACCCTTGGCGGAATGCTTCATAACACCGATGGCCGCTGTTGCCGGGTCGGTAGCCGACGAAATGCTCGTCGCATTGCTTGCCGGCCGCAAGCTCGATCGCGCCTATGTCAACAATGGCGGCGACAGCGCGCTCCATATCGGCAGGGGCCAGTCAATGAACCTTGCGATCGCCGGCACTGGCAACGGTATGGCCGACCGCATCACCATTCACTCGGCAGACGGTGTGCGCGGCGTCGCCACCAGCGGCTGGCGCGGCCGCTCCTTCTCGCTTGGCATTGCCGATGCCGTCACTGTGCTGGCGCGGACTGGCGCCGAGGCCGATGCGGCGGCGACGCTCATTGCCAACGCCGTCGACCTGCCCGGCAATCCGGCCATCAAGCGCATTCCCGCACAGGAACTCTCGCCCGACAGCGATCTCGGCGCGCGGCTGGTGACACAAGCGGTCGGCACGCTTGCATTTGGCGAGGTGGCGCGGGCGCTGGACAATGGCCTTGCTGTCGCCGAAGATTTTCGCCGGCGCGGCCTGATCGCCGCATCGGCGCTGTTTCTTGGCGGTGAGACCCGCATCAGTGGTTCCATGGCGCTTGCCGCGCCCAACAAAAATCCAGGGAAGGAAGTTGCCCATGCCTGAGTTTCCGATCCGCAAGATTGCGGTTCTGACCGAAGAGATCTTTCACGATGGCGGGCCGGTCGCAGCCGTGCCGCGCCGCCGCGCCGCAGCCGTGGCGCTGGTGAAGAACCCGTTCGCCGGCCGCTACGTGGAAGAACTGCAGAGCGCCATGGACGATCTGAAGCCGCTCGGGCTGCTGCTCACGGACAAGCTCATTGCCGCATTGGGCGGTGACATCAAGCAGATCGACGCCTACGGCAAGGGCACCATTGTCGGCTCGGCGGGTGAACTCGAGCATGGCGCGCTGTGGCACGTGCCGGGCGGATATGCCATGCGCGAGCGGCTCGGCGACGCCAAGGCGATCGTGCCGTCGGCAACCAAGGTCGGCGCCTTCGGCTCGCGGCTGGACGTGCCGCTTGGTCACACCAACGCCGCCTATGTGCGCAGCCATTTCGACGCCATGGAAGTCGGCCTCAGCGACGGGCCGCGCCCCGACGAAATCCTGTTCTGCCTCGCCATGAGCTGCGGTCCGCGCGTGCACGACCGCATGGGCGGCCTGGCGGTAGGCGACATCAAGGCCTGGGACGGCTTGCGATGAGCGGCGGTGAGCTCAAGCTGGTCGAGGCCGAAGAGCCTGACGATCATGACTATCGCCTGCAGGAGCAGGTCGGCTTCATCCTGCGCAAGGCGCACCAGCGCCATGTCTCGATCTTTGCATCGCAGATCGGCGACCTGACGCCGCCGCAATTCGCAGCGCTGGCCAAGCTGCACGATGTCGGCGAGACCTCGCAGAACCAGCTCGGCACGCTGATCGCCATGGATGCGGCGACGGTCAAGGGCGTGATCGACCGGCTGAAAGCGCGCGGCCTGGTCGATCTCACCAAGCATGAGGTCGATAAAAGGCGGTTGCTGGTCAATCTGACGCCTGAGGGACGCGAGGCGATCGAGCGGCTGATCCCGCTGGCACGCGCCATCACCCAGGAAACGCTGGCGCCGCTGACCGCCAAGGAGGCGGCTACCTTTATGCGGCTGCTGGCGAAACTCGCCTAAGCAATTCCAGGAAAAGTGCGAAGCGGTTTTCCCGGGAAAAGCGCATAGCGCTCTCCCTTGGGAATTGCGTCAAACAAGGAAATTTCAAGCGCGCAGCCGCGCGCCTTCTGGATCGAAGAACGGCATCGGCGCCACCACCGCGCGTGTCGGCTTGCCGTCAATGTCGATGCTGAGTTCGGTGCCGATGGCGGTGAACGGCAGCCGCAGATGCGCCGTCGCCAGCACCTTGCCCAGGGAATAACCGTGATCGCTGTAGGTGACGACACCGGCATCCTCGCCATCGGCCAACACTCTGGCATCCGTCGCCGCCGGCCTGTCGCCGTCGAGGATCAGCCCGGTCCAGCGCTCGTCGAGCCCCTTGTCGCGGATCTCGAGCAGCGCCTCGCGGCCGATGAAATCGCCCTTGTCGAACTTGATCCAGCGATCGAGCCCGACATGGAATGGCGTGCGCGTCTCGTCCATGTCGATGCCATGTGCCGGATAGGCCTTCTCCAGCCCGAGCGTGAACATCGCCAGCACGCCGTAAGGTTTCAGGCCGAAATCGCGGCCGGCCCGCATCAGCGCGTCCCAGACCGAGGCCGCCTCGTCGGCCGGCACGAACAGTTCGAAGCCAAGCTCGCCGGTCACGCCTGTGCGTGAGATCAGGACCTTGGTCTCGCCGACGCGCCCTGCGGTGAACACCCAGCGCTTCAGCCCGTCGAGATCGGCATCCGAAACCAGCGCCTGCAGAAGCGCGCGCGAACGCGGCCCCTGTATGGTCGGGAAGGCGACGGCCGCGGTGATGTCGGTGACATAGGCTTTTCGGCCCTCAGCATGCTGCTGAAGCCAGGGCAGCATCTTCAGCCGGTTGACCGAGCCGGTCACCAGCATGAAATGCTCCGGCGCCAGCCGGAACACGGTGAGGTCGTCCATGATGCCGCCATCGTCGCGGCAGACGGTGGAATAGCGCACCTGGCCCGGCTTCATGGCGGCGGCGTCGTTGACGATGACATGGTTGACCAGCGCCTCGGCCTCCGGCCCTTTGATGTCCATCTTGCCCATGGTGCTGAGGTCCTGAACGCCGACATGTTTGCGCGTGTTCAGGTGCTCGTCGGCTATGCCGGAATAATATTTAGCCGAGACGAACTCGCCGCCGACCCGGCCCATGGTGGCGCCGAGCCCAACGATGCTGTTGTAAAAAGGGGAGCGCCGCTCAACCAGGAAAGTTCTCCGTCATTCATGAAAACGGCAGCGCCTGATGGCGCTGCCGAGGGTCAGATAGGGTCAGGAACTAACTTCCGTATACGTCGAATGAAAAGTACTTATCGTTGATTTCCTTGTATTTTCCGTTGGCGCGCAGGGCGTCGATCGCGGCGTCGAACTTGTCGGCCAGTTCCTTGTTGCCCTTCTGCAGGGCAACGCCGACGCCCGGCCCGTGAATGGCCGGGTCGGCGGTCAGCGTGCCGAGCAGCTTGCAGCAGGCGCCGTCCGGCTTCTTCAGCCATTCGGTCAGGATGATCGAGCCGTCCATCATCGCGTCGAGCCGGCCATTGGCCATGTCGGTGCGGGCGTCGTCGCCGGTCGGATAGGCTTTCACAGTCGAGCCCGAGTATTTCTGCTCGGCGAAATTCTGGTGGATGGTGGCGCTCTGCACGCCCAGCACCTTGCCTTTCAGATCGTCCGGCGACGTGCCGGCAATGGTCGAATCCTTCGGTACGGCGATGGCCGGCGGCGTCTGGTAATATTTGTGGGTGAACTCGACCTTCTCGGCGCGTTCCGGCGTGATGGTGATGTTGATGATGGCATCGAACTTGCCGGCCTGCAGCGCCGGAATGGAACCATCGAAATCCTGCACGGAGAATTCGCACTCGGCCTTCATCTCGGCGCACAGCGCCTTGCCGAGATCGATGTCGAAGCCGCCCAGTGTGCCGTCCGAATTGGCATAGTTGAAGGGCGGATAGGCGCCCTCCGTGCCGATCCTGAGTTTCTCGGCAGAGGCAGCACCGGTGGCAAGCAGCAGAGCGGTGGAAGCGGCAAGCACGAAACGACTGAAAAGACGCATGTTCTGGTTCCCCGTTGACTAAAGCAATTCCAGGGAAAGTGTGGGCGGTTTCCCCCCCCCAGGAATTGCGCAAAAACAAGATAGAAGTCTACGGTCTTTGCGATGCGCGGCGGAGACGGAAACGACATGCTCTGCGGCGATCACGGCGCGGCGCCTGCCCTGACTGTGAGGTAAATTACATATTGATGATGAGCGCGGGCAGATGCTGAATTGAGACAGGCAGTTCAGCCCTTGTGGCGGTCATGGGAGGACCTCGATGGACCAGCAGGAATTCGTGCAGGAAGCCGCGCAACGGCGCATCGACGAAGACATCGCCAAGCGCGTCAAGGTTCACCAGGCCAACATCGAGCGTCTTGAAGCCGCAAGGGAAAGTGCCGGCAATCTCGAGGCCGCCGTCGCCAACCGCCCGCTGGTGATGCTGGCGCAGGGCGATTCCTGGTTCGACTATCCGCTGACCGGCAACGGGTTTCCCTTTGTCGACACCGATGTGATCGCGCAGCTGCGCCGGATCGGCTCGATGCCGCCGACGATCCTCAACCTCGCTCATCACGGCGATGCGGCGACCGACGAGATGTCGCTGCCCAAGCAGCAACGGATGATTTCAGCCTTGCGCAACAAGGCGAACTGGCTGGACGGCAAGCCCGACGCCATCCTGTTCTCGGCCGGCGGCAACGACATTGCTGGCGACCAGTTCTGCATCTTCCTCGACTTCAATGACGGCCATGCCGCCGGGCTGAACAAGGACCGCTTCGCCAAGGCGCTGGGCATGGTCGAGGCCTGCTATCTCGATTTGTTCGCTCTGCGCGACCGCGTCGCGCCTGGCGTGCCGATTTTCGGCCATTGCTACGATTTTCCAATTCCGAATGGCGCGCATCCATCCTGTGCCGGTCCGTGGCTGAAGCCGTCGCTCGATTTCTGCAACTGGTCGGTGGCCAAGGGCACGGTCATCGTTCACGCGGCGCTGGCGGCATTCCGGGATGTGGTGAAGCGTCTGGCCGACGAGCCGCGCAACAATTTTCACCTGGTCGACACGCAGGGAACGGTGAAGGTGGCCGACTGGGCCAACGAGCTGCATCCCGATCCCGCCGGCTTCAAGAAGATCGCGCAGAAATTCGCCGACGCCCTGAAGGCGAAACTGCAGACCTGATGATTGGACAGGCGCTCGACGCCGCCCAAGGCCGTCGAGTTCATTTGGCCCCGAACAGGTCCTTGGCTTGCTCGGCCGTATAGTAGCCAAGCCGGACATCCTCGGCGACCAGTTTCGGATCGCGCTGGAAGGGATCGCCATAGCCGCCGCCGCCCGGCGTGCCGACGCGCACGCGGTCCCCGGCCTTGAGCGCGATGTCCTGCTCCTTGGACAGATGCGGCGGCACATGTTCCTCGCCGCCGCGGAACACCGTCACCGTGTTGGGGGCGCCGTCCTTGCCGCCGAGCGCGCCCTGCGGGCCGAAACGGCCATGGTCCATGACGAAGGACGCGCGCGCCTCGCCGCGCAATATCTCGACCTCATAGGCAAGGCCAAAACCGCCGCGCTGCTTGCCGGCGCCGCCCGAGCCTTCGCGCAAGGCATAGTGGCGATAGAGCACCGGAAACGCCTGCTCCATAATCTCGACCGGCGGCGATTTGGAGATACCAATGGTCGAGCAACCATTGGTCAGGCCGTCATGGCCTGAATTGCCGCCATAGCCGCCGCCGGAGATCTGGTACATGACATAGTCGCGGCCGCGCGCCGGATCGTTGCCGCCAAGCGCGAAATTGCCGCTGGAGCCGGCAGGTGCTGCCGTCACTTTCTCCGGCAACGCCTGCACCATCGCCGCGAACACAGCCTCGGCAATGCGCTGCGAGACTTCCGCCGCACAGCCTGAAACCGGTCGGGGATATTTGGCATCGAGGAAAGTGCCTTCAGGCCGCTTGACGATCAGCGGCTCGAAAGCGCCGGCGCTGATCGGCACATCAGGGAAAATATGGCGCATGGCGAGATAGACCGACGACAGCGTCGTCGCCAGCACGCTGTTCATAGGTCCGGCGCAAGGCTTCGATGAGCCGGTAAAATCGAAGGTCAGCGTGTCGCCTTTTTTCTCCACCGCAAGCGCGATGGTCAGCGGCTCGTTGACCACGCCGTCCGAGTCGACAAAGGCGGTCGAGCGATAGGTGCCGTCGGGGATGGCGGAGATGTTGGCGCGCATCTGTTCGGCAGCGCGCCGGCGCAGTTCGGCAATCGCCTCGACGACAGTTTCGTCACCGTAACGATCCAGGATTCCGTTGAGTCGGTCCTGGCCGATCAGCAGTGCCGCGGCCTGCGCCCGGATATCGCCGATGCGCTGGTCGGCAACGCGGATGTTGGAGCAGATGATGGCGTAGATTTCCGTGTCGAGCACGCCCTTCTTGAACAGTTTTACTGGCGGCAGCCGCAGCCCTTCCTGCTCGACTGCCGTGGCCGAAGCGGAGAAGCCGCCCGGCACCGAGCCGCCAATATCGGGCCAGTGGCCGGTGTTCGATAGCCAACAAAATATCTTGCCGTCGCGATAGACCGGCATGGCGAAACGCACATCCATCAGATGCGTGCCGCCGAGATAGGGGTCGTTGACGATGTAGATGTCGCCGGGTTCCGGGGCCAGGCAGCGGCCGTCGGCGATCATCTCGATCACCGTCTTGGTCGAGTACTGCATGACACCGACGAACACCGGCAGGCCCTGGCTGCCTTGCGCGATCAGCGAACCGTCGACGGCCGAATAAATGCCGTCGGAACGATCATTGGCCTCGGCGATGACAGGCGAGAAGGCGGCGCGCGAAAAGGTCAGGTCCATCTCGTCGCAGACCTGCTGCAAGGCCGCCTGGAGGACCGAAAGCGTTATGGCGTCGAGCTTTTGCATCTCAGGCCTCGCCGATGTCGATGATGATGTTGCCGTCGGCGTCCGAACGTGCGCGGTCGCCGGGTTCAAGCACGGTTGTGGCGTCCATCTGTTCGAGGATCGCCGGTCCCTCGATGACGGCATCGAGCGGCAGTTTTTCACGTGCATAGACAGGCGTGTCGTGCCAGCGGCCGGCGTACCAGACTGGCCTTGTCTCGCGCAGCGCCTCGTCAAGCGTCTTGGCGCGTCCGGCCGGGTCGATCAGTCGCGATAGGTCGATCGCCGGCCGCACGCCGGTCACCGAAGTGTTGAGGTTGACCAGATTGGCGCGGATCTCCGGCAATTGGACCTTGAAGCGGGCGAAATAGGCCTTTTCGAACAGCGCCTGCAGCTCTTGCCGGGTCACCGACGACGATGGCAACGGCACGTTGATGATGTGGGTCTGGCCGACGAACTGCATGTCGGCGGAATGGCTGACGCGGATCGTTTCCGGTTTCACCGCTTCCTTGCCGATCAGCTCTTCGCCTTCGTTTCGGTGCCGTTCCAATACCACATGGAGCTGGGTTTCATCGAGCAGAGCCACCGGCTGGTTGATGGTGTTGACGAAGTCATGGCGCAGATCGGCGACGACGCAGCCGAGGGCGTTGGTGATCCCTGGACGCGCCGGCACCAGCACGCGGGGCAGGCCGAGTTCGCGCGCCAGCGCGGATGCGTGCAACGGTCCAGCGCCGCCGAAGGCGAACAGCGCGAAATCGCGCGGATCATGGCCACGCGACACCGAGACCATGCGGATGGCGCCGGCCATTTTCATGTTGCCGAGCCGCAGGATTGCGCCCGCCGCCTCGACGCCGGAGAGCCCCGTGGCCTTGCCGATTTTGTCTTCGAAGATACCGGTGACGCGCTCGACGGTGACCGGATTCTCGACCGCCAGCAGCTTTTTCGGCGCCAGCCGCCCGAGCACCAGATTGGCGTCGGTGATGGTCGGCTCGGCGCCGCCGCGGCCGTAGCAGATCGGGCCGGGATTGGCGCCGGCACTTTCGGGGCCGATCTGGATCAGTCCGGCTGCATCGACGCGGGCGATCGAGCCGCCGCCGGCGCCGACCGTATGCACTGCCACCATCGGCACATGGATCGGCATCGCATATTCGATCTCGATCTCGTTCGAGACAGCAGGCTCCGCATTGCGGATCAGCGCCACGTCGGTCGAGGTCCCGCCCATGTCGTAGGTGACGAGGTTCTCGAAGCCGGCGCGCTTGCCCGTATAGGCGGCGGCGATGACGCCTGAGGCCGGGCCCGACATCACGGTCTTGGCCGATTCGCGGGTGACGAAGCGGGCCGAGATCATGCCGCCATTGCCGTTCATGATCAGGAAGTCGCGGGCGTACCCTTTGGCAGCCAATTCCTTGCGCAGCCGCTCGACATAGCGCTCGAGGATCGGCTGCACCGAGGCGTTGACGGCGGCTGTCACGCCGCGCTCGAATTCGCGCGCTTCCGACAGCAGCGCATGGCCCGTGGTGATGTAGTTGTTCGGCCAGAGCTCGGCGGCGATTTCGGCCGCACGCCGCTCATGTGTGGGGTTGGCATAGGAGTGCAGGAAATGAATGACCAGGGATTCGCAGCCGGCCGCGATCAGCGCCCTCACCGCTGCGCGCATCTCCGGCTCGTCGAGCGGCGTGCGCACCACGCCCGATGCCTCGACACGCTCCGACACTTCCAGCCTGAGGTCGCGCGGGATGATCGGCACGAAGCTGCCGGTCATGCCATAGGGCTGTGGCCGTGTGCGGCGGCCAAGCTCGATCACATCGCGAAATCCCCTTGTGGTGATCATGCCGGTTTTCGCCAGCCGGCGTTCCAGCACCGCATTGGTGGTGGTGGTCGTGCCGTGCACGATAAGGTCGATGCCGTCTATGGCAAAGCCGGTGGCGCCGAGCGCTGAAACCACGCCGAAAGCCTGGTTGTCTACCGTCGTCGGCGTCTTGGCGATATGCACCTTTCCGCCGTCCTTGCCGTCGATCAAAATGAGGTCGGTAAAAGTTCCGCCGACATCGATGCCGGCAACGACGTTACCCAGGGAATCCGGTTGTTGTACCGAAAAATTCTCTTTCATTGTCGAAACCCGAAATGGCAGGACTACGAATATGCCGCAGTTTGGAAAGCTGTTTTAGCGTGGTATCTTGACACAAATATCGTTTGTATACTAATAAATTTCGGACACAAGAGCTTACCGCTTTGGAGTGTGTGAACAGCACGCCGGGACCTGAATGGTCCGGGCGCGCAGGAAATGGTTTGGCGCCCGCATATGTGAGTGGGCAAGACTGAGTGGGATTTGATGAACACCACGTCCGCATTCAACACCGCCGGCGCCCGTCCGCTGCAGTTCCCGATTCCGGCCAATGTCTATGCCGAAACCGTGGTGTCGGTGAAGCATTACACCGACCGCCTGTTCTCGTTCCGCATCACCCGTCCGCAGTCGCTGCGCTTCCGCTCCGGCGAGTTCGTCATGATCGGCCTGCCCAATGCCGAGAAGCCGGTCTACCGCGCTTATTCGGTGGCGAGCCCGGCCTGGGACGAAGAGCTGGAATTCTTCTCGATCAAGGTGCCGGACGGCCCGCTGACCTCCGAACTGCAGAAGATCCAGGTCGGCGACACCGTCATCATGCGCCAGAAGTCGACCGGCACACTGGTCGTCGACGCGCTGACCCCGGCAAAGCGCCTGTTCATGATCTCGACCGGCACCGGCATTGCGCCTTTCGCCAGCCTGCTGCGTGACCCCGACACCTACGAAAAGTTCGACCAGCTCATTCTGACCCACACCTGCCGCGACAATGCCGAACTGGTCTACGGCCAGGAGCTGGTGGCTGCTCTCGAAAGCGATCCGCTGATCGGCGAACTGACCGGCGGCCGCGTCACCCTCTACAACTCGACGACCCGCGAGGAATCGGCGCGCATGGGTCGCATCACCGCGCTGATAGGCTCTGGCAAGTTCTACAGCGATCTCGGCATCGAGAAGCTCAATCCGGAAACCGACCGCATCATGATCTGCGGCTCGATGCATATGCTGAAGGACGTCAAGGAACTGGCCGAAAGCCTGGGCTTCCACGAGGGCTCGCTCAGCCATCCCTCGAGCTTCGTCGTCGAGCGAGCTTTCGTCGGCTGAGAACTGCCGGCGCTTCGGCGCTCGCTTCTCGGATCGATGTTTTGACCATGCGGTCAAAATTCAGCTGCTTTCGCTGCCTTTTTCCGCTATGACCGCTTGAAGGACTCGTGAAGCATCGATTCACGGGCTATCTTCGGCGTGTGTCGCCCCAAGCTGCTTTGTGGCCCGGGAACAACGACACGCACCACGACGTAAAATCGTCGAGCGAAAGGGCAGGAGATGAGCAGCACAATCCGCGAAGCCGATCTCGGCGCGTCCAAGGTCACGCCGCTGCCGGCGCGGGCGGCAGCCAACACCCCTGTCCCACAGTCACATGGCATAGCCCGCAACACTGGCATGCGGCTCGATCTCGGCTTCATGGAATCGGTGCGCAGCGTCAACCGCTCGGCGCTGGAACGCCGCGTCGCCAGCCTGACCAAAAGGCGCTCGATCAAGGCCGACAACCAGGCGGCATGGCTGCTGCGCGCCGTCTCCTGCATGGACCTGACGACGCTGAATTCCAACGACACCGAAGAGCGCGTGCGCCGGCTGTGCGCCAAGGCGGTCAACCCGTTCCGCCGCGACATCGTCGAAGGTCTCGGCATTGAAGGCGAAAAGATCCGCCCGGCTGCGGTTTGCGTTTATCATCCGTTTGTTGCTACCGCCGTCGATGCGTTGCGCGGCACCGGCATCCATGTCGCCGCCGTCTCCACCGCTTTTCCGCACGGCCTCGCACCGCTGTCGACGCGCCTGCAGGAGATCGAGGCTTCGGTGCGCGATGGCGCCGACGAGATCGACGTCGTCATTCCGCGCGGCCTGGTCTTCGGCGCCAAATGGCAGGAGCTCTACAACGAGATCGTCTCGATGCGCGAAGCCTGCGGCGATTCGCATCTCAAGGTCATTCTGGGTACCGGTGACCTCGCCACGCTGCGCAATGTCATGCTGGCCTCGATGGTGGCGATGATGGCCGGCGCCGATTTCATCAAGACCTCGACCGGCAAGGAAAGCGTCAATGCCACGCTGCCGGTCGGCCTCGCCATGGTGCGCGCCATCAGGGCCTATTTCGAGGAGACCGGCTTTCTCATCGGCTTCAAGCCCGCCGGCGGCATTTCCACCGCCAAGGCATCGCTCGACTGGCTGGTGCTGATGAAGGAGGAGCTGGGCCGGCCATGGCTGGAGCCCGACCTGTTCCGCTTCGGCGCTTCGAGCCTTTTGACCGATATCGAACGCCAGCTCGAGCACCATTTGACCGGGCACTATTCGGCCAATCATCGCCACGCGATGGCGTGAGCTCCCACCCTCCCCCTTGTGGGGAGGGTCGCCGCGCAGCGGCGGGGTGGGGGTCAGGAAACCAGATCCGCAGTCGAATGAATCGAACAGACAGAAATTTATCCCCACCCCGATCGGCTTTGCCGATCGACCCTCCCCACAAGGGGGAGGGTGAAGGAGGCACCCCATGAACATCCTCGAACGCTATCACGCCATGGAATACGGCCCGGCGCCGGAAGCGCGCAACGAGGCCGATGCGTGGCTCGCGGCGCGCGATTTCGGCAAGGCGCTGTTCATCGACGGCGGTTGGAAGGCCGCCGCCAGCGGCAAGACTTTTGACACCAGCGAGCCGTCCTCCGGCAAGCTGCTGGCCAAGGTCTCCGATGCCGGCGCCGCCGACATCGACGCAGCCGTTGCCGCCGCCACCAAGGCACTGCCGAAATGGTCGGCATCCTCGGGTTACCAGCGCGCGAAGGTGCTCTATGCCATCGGTCGCGCCATGCAGCGCCATCAGCGCCTGTTCGCGGTGCTTGAGACAATCGACAACGGCAAGCCGATCCGCGAAAGCCGCGACATCGACGCGCCGCTCGCCATCCGCCATTTCATCCACCACGCCGGCTGGGCGCAGGCGTTGGACAAGGATTTCCCTGGCCATAAGGGCGTCGGCGTCGTCGGCCAGATCATACCGTGGAATTTTCCGCTCTTGATGCTGGCCTGGAAGATCGCGCCGGCGCTTGCCGCCGGCTGCACGGTGGTGCTGAAGCCGGCCGAGTTCACGCCGCTCACCGCCATCCTGTTCGCCGAGATCTGCGAACGCGCGGGCGTGCCGAAGGGCGTCGTCAACATCGTCCAGGGCGGGCCTGAAGCGGGCGTCGCTATCGTCAACCATCCCGGCGTCCAGAAGATCGCCTTCACCGGCTCGTCCGAGGTCGGCAAGATCATCAGGAAAGCCACTGCCGGGTCGGGCAAGAAACTGTCGCTGGAACTCGGCGGCAAGTCGGCCTTCATCGTCTTCGAGGACGCCGATCTCGACAGTGCGGTCGAAGGTCTGGTCGACGGTATCTGGTTCAACCAGGGCCAGGTTTGCTGTGCCGGCTCGCGGCTGCTGGTGCAGGAAGGCATTGCCGAGGCCTTGATCGCCAAGGTCAAGGTCAGGATGAGCCGGCTGCGCGTCGGCAGCCCGCTCGACAAGAACACCGATATCGGCCCGCTGGTCGACGCCACACAGCTCGACCGGGTCAAGGGCCTGGTCGCCGAAGGGGCGAAACAGGGTGCCGTCTGCTGGCAGCCGGATGCAGCACTCCCGTCCTCCGGCTATTATCATCTGCCGACGCTCGCCACAGGTGTTTCGCCGGCTAACATATTGGCGCAGGAGGAAGTGTTCGGCCCGGTGTTGGCCACCATGACCTTCCGCAACACCGAGGAAGCGATCGAGCTTGCCAACAACACGCGCTATGGGCTGGCCGCTTCGGTGTGGAGTGAAAACATCAACCTCGCTCTGCATGTCGCGCCGCAGCTGAAGGCCGGCGTTGTCTGGGTCAACGGCACCAACATGTTCGACGCCGCCTGCGGCTTCGGCGGCTACCGCGAAAGCGGCTTTGGTCGCGAAGGCGGGCGCGAGGGCATGTTCGAATATCTCGCGGCAATGCTGCCGCTCGGTCCGGTGATCAAGCCGGCGACATCTTCCGCGCAGCCGGTCGAGCAATCGGACGGCGGCGCCATCGACCGCACGGCAAAGCTGTTCATCGGCGGCAAGCAGGTCCGCCCAGACGGCAATTACTCGCTGGCGATAGCCACTGCCAAGGGCAAGCTGGCCGGCGAAGTCGGCCTCGGCAACCGCAAGGATATCCGCGACGCCGTTGCTGCCGCCCGCGCCTGCAAGGCCTGGCCGGAGGCGACCGCCTACAACCGGTCCCAGGTGCTTTATTACCTCGCCGAAAATCTGTCCGGCCGCGCTGGCGAATTTGCCGCGCGCCTGACCGAACTCACCAGCGCCAATGCCAAGGCCGCGCGGGAAGAAGTGGAGCAATCCATAGAGCGGCTGTTCCTCTATGCCGGCCTCGCCGACAAGTTCGAGGGCAGGGTGCATCAGCCGCCGGCCCGCGCCGTCACGCTCGCCCTGCACGAGCCGGTCGGCGTCGTCGGCATTGTCGCTCCGGACAGCGCGCCGCTGCTCGGGTTTATCTCCCTGATCGCCCCAGCCCTTGCCATGGGCAACACCGTGGTCGCCGTGCCGTCGGAAAAATACCCGCTGCTCGCCAC
The DNA here is from genome assembly GCF_056404775.1 of Mesorhizobium sp. P2_B5. Classification (NCBI taxonomy): domain Bacteria; kingdom Pseudomonadati; phylum Pseudomonadota; class Alphaproteobacteria; order Hyphomicrobiales; family Phyllobacteriaceae; genus Mesorhizobium; species Mesorhizobium sp. P2_B5. The sequence continues at coordinate 1,152,429 of NZ_JBFUDJ010000001.1, forward strand.
CGATCTCTACCAGGTGATCGAATATTCCGACGTTCCGGCCGGCGCCATCAACATTGTCACCGGCCGCACGGCGGAACTTGCCGGTGTTCTGGCCAAGCATGACGATGTCGACGGGCTCTGGCTGTTCGCCGACGCCGACACCTGCGCCAAGGCGGAGGCCGATTCCATCGGCAACCTCAAGCGCGTCTGGACCGGCAATGGCCGCGGCCTCGACTGGGCGTCCGATGAGGCTGCGGGCGACGCCCTGTTGCGCCGTGCCATCGAGGTCAAAAACGTCTGGGTTCCCTACGGTGACTGAGGATCGTGTTCCCGTCTCCGGAGCGGACCGTCGGGCTTGACGCCGGAAATAATGTTCTTTAACGAGAAAAAACATTTATCGGGTTGGGCGCAGGCGGTACAATGTGCTCGCCTGGCACAATGTATCGCGGCCGTCTGCCGGTACGGTTGATCGCAACGGACGGAGGAGAAGACGAATGGCGGATCTGGCAGGCAAGGTCGTTGTCGTCACGGCGGCGGCGCAAGGCATCGGCAAGGCGAGCGCGCTGGCCTTCGCCAAGGCAGGTGCTGTCGTCCATGCCACCGACATCAACGAAGCGCTGCTGGCCGAACTCGCCAAGACCTCTGGCATCAAGACCCGCAAGCTCGACGTTCTCAACGATGATGCGGTGGCATCAGGCTTTGCTGAAATCGGCCGCGTCGACGTGTTGTTCAACTGTGCCGGCTTCGTCCATTCCGGGTCGATCCTCGAAATGAAGGAGGCCGATCTCGATTTCGCCTTCAACCTCAATGTCCGCGCCATGATCCGCACCATCCGGGCCGTGCTGCCCGGCATGCTGGAGCGCGGCGACGGCTCCATCATCAACATGTCTTCCGTCGCCGGCGCCGGCAAAGGCGTGCCCAACCGCTTCGCCTATGGCGTCACCAAGGCGGCGGTCATCGGCCTGACCAAGGCGATTGCCGCCGACTATGTCGGCAAGGGCATTCGCTGCAACGCCATCTGCCCGGGCACGGTCGAAAGCCCGTCGCTGCAGGACCGTATGCATGCTCAGGGAGATTACGATGCCGCCCGCGCGGCCTTCATCGCCCGTCAGCCGATGGGCCGTCTCGGCACGCCCGAGGAAATCGCCGACCTTGCCGTCTATCTCGCCGGCGCCACCTACACGTCGGGGCAGGCCTACAATATCGACGGTGGCTGGTCGATCTGAGCACTATTCCCGATCCGAAGGTCCGGGATCGAGCAGGCCTAAAGTCCGGCTTGTCCGAGGTCGGATCCGATAGCCAGAGTCCGCCCAGTCCCTCGTCGCTTTGGCTGAGTGAGTTTGAAAACGGCCTTGGGCCGCAATTTGGAGAGCAAGATGAAACTGCTGCGCTATGGCGAGGTTGGGAGCGAGCGCCCCGGCCTGCTCGATGCGGATGGAACGATCCGCGATCTTTCAGGCCATGTCCCTGACATTGCCGGCAAGGCGCTCGATCCGGCGTCGCTCGAGACATTGTCGAAGCTCGATCCGAAGTCGCTGCCGGCGGTGTCCGGAAAGCCCCGGCTCGGCCCTTGCGTTGCCGGCACCGGCAAGTTCATCTGCATTGGGCTGAACTATTCCGACCATGCTGCCGAAACCGGCGCCACCGTGCCGCCGGAGCCGATCATCTTCATGAAGGCCAGCTCGGCCATTGTCGGCCCGGATGACGACGTTTTGATCCCGCGCGGCTCGGAAAAGACCGACTGGGAGGTCGAGCTCGCCGTGATCATCGGCAAAACGGCGAAATATGTCAGCGAGGCCGATGCACTGGATTATGTCGCGGGCTATGCCGTCGCCCATGACGTGTCCGAGCGCGCCTTCCAGGCCGAGCGCCAGGGCCAGTGGACCAAGGGCAAGAGCTGCGACACGTTCGGCCCGACCGGCCCGTGGCTGGTCACCAAGGATGAAGTGGCCGACCCGCAGAACCTGAAAATGTGGCTGACGGTCAACGGCAAGACCATGCAGAACGGCTCGACCAAGACCATGGTCTACGGCGTCGCCTATCTCGTCTCCTATCTTAGCCAGTTCATGTCGCTGCACCCCGGCGACATCATCTCCACCGGCACGCCCCCCGGCGTTGGGCTGGGCATGAAGCCGCCGGTGTTCCTGAAGGCCGGCGATGTGGTGGAGCTCGGCATCGAGGGGCTCGGCCAGCAGAAGCAGACCTTCAAGGCGGACGTCTAGCCGCCTCTTCTCTTAAGTCTGCGTGCCCGAGGGCTGGCGCCCGCGTCAGCGCCAGCCGAGAGCCGGCGCGACGTGCTGCAGGATAGCCTCGATGACGTGGGCATTGTACTCAACGCCGAGCTGGTTGGGGACGGTCAGAAGCAGCGTATCGGCCTCGGCGATCGCTTCGTCCTCTTTCAGCTGCTCGACCAGCACATCAGGCTCGGCTGCGTAGGTACGTCCGAACACGGCGCGTTTTTCGGGTTCGATGTAGCCGAAATGGTCCTCGCTGTCGTTGCCGCCGAAATAAGCGCGGTCACGGTCGTCGACCAGCGCGAAGATGCTGCGGCTGACCGACACGCGCGGCTCACGGACATGGCCGGCTTCCTTCCACGCCGCACGGAAGGCGCGGATCTGTTCGGCCTGCTGGACGTGCAGCGGCTGTCCGCTCTCGTCGAACTTCAGCGTCGAGCTTTGCAGGTTCATGCCGAGCTTGCCCGCCCATTCAGCGGTCGCGTTGGTGGCGGCGCCCCACCAGATCCTGTCGCGCAGGCCGGCCGAGAACGGCTCGAGGCGCAGCATTCCGGGCGGGTTGGGAAACATCGGCCGCGGATTGGGCTGTGCAAAGCCTTCGCCACGCAGCACGTTCAGGAAAACCTCGGCATGGTTGCGTGCCATGTCGGCGTCGCTCTGGCCTTCCTGCGGCACGTAGCCGAAGTAGCGCCAGCCGTCGATCACCTGCTCCGGCGAGCCGCGGCTGATGCCGAGTTGCAGCCGGCCGCCGGCGATCAGGTCGGCAGCACCCGCATCCTCGGCCATATACAGCGGATTCTCGTAGCGCATGTCGATGACGGCGGTGCCGATCTCGATGCGGCTGGTGCGGGCGCCGACCGCGGCCAGAAGCGGATAGGGCGAAGCAAGCTGGCGGGCAAAATGATGCACGCGGAAATAGGCGCCGTCAGCGCCAAGATCCTCGGCCGCCACCGCCAGGTCGATCGACTGCAAAAGCGCATCGGCGGCCGAGCGCGTCTGCGACTGCGACGAGGGCGACCAATGGCCGAAGGAAAGAAAGCCGATCTTTTTCATGCGTGCATCCTGTTCATTGCAGGTCCCTACTTCGTCGCCCGTGCGATTGGGTTCAATCGACTCTGACGCAACGCAGTGTCAATGGCGCCGACCCTTGACGGTTTCGCGACGATACCCGTCAGCGTGCAAAGCACCAGGATTGTCTATTTGTCGGAGCCAGCGGATATCGAACCGGATCTGCCGCGTCGCTTCTGGGGCCAAATGAACCAAGGAAAGGCGATGTGCCGCAAACTCCATTCGCTTGACGGGCTGGTTTTGAAATCTTCTCGCTCATTTAATTCTACAAAATCGGTAGCCTTAATGCACATACCATCGTGCAAGGAGCCGCAAAAATGTCGAGAAAGCTGGTGGTGGGGTTGTCTGGCAACCTGACCCGTCCGTCCAAGACCAAGGCTTTCGTCAGCCACATCGCCGGTGAAGTGGCGAGCCGTGCCGGTGCCGCCTTGAGCGTTTTCGACATCGAGGATCTTGGCCCGTCCTTTCCGCTCGCCAAGAAACTTGACGATCTCGATCCGGCGGCCCGCGCCATTGTCGACCAGCTGCTGGGCGCCGATGTGCTGGTGGTCGGCTCACCGACCTTCAAAGGCAGCTATACCGGGCTGTTCAAGCATTTCTTCGACCTGCTCGACCCGTCATCGCTGCGCGGCAAGCCGGTCATCCTCGCGGCGACCGGCGGCGGCGAGCGCCATTCGCTTGTCGTCGAGCACCAGTTGCGACCGCTGTTCGGTTTCTTCGAGGCGCAGACCTTGCCGACCGCGATCTACGCCTCGGACAAGGATTTCGCCAATGGCGTGCTGGTGTCCGAAGCCGTCCAGGCGCGAGCCCGCCAGGCGGTGGCCGAGGCATGCCGGGTGGCCGGCGTGCCGTACAGCGTCGTCCGTGCCGCCTGAAGATCAGCAACGCAACATCTCTTCCCGTATAGACCAGAAGGACGCCTGCAATGACCCGAGCCAGCAAGTCCGACAGCAAGCCGCGGCAGATCAAGCTCGGCGCTTTCCTGCCCGGCGGCGGGCAGCATATCGCCGCCTGGCGCCATCCCGATGCGCCGGCCGACGGCGCCACTAACTTCGAGTTCCACAAGCAGCTGGCGCTGACCGCCGAACGCGGTCTGTTCGACGCCTATTTCCTGGCCGACAACCTGACCGTCGGCCTCGGCGCCCGCGAAGGCGGCAATGCCAAGATCGCCGGCTTCGAGCCGGTGACGCTGTTCGCGGCGCTGGCGCCGCTGACCACGCATCTCGGCTTCATCGCCACGGCCTCCACCACCTATGAGGAGCCCTATACGCTGGCGCGCAAATTCGCCTCGCTCGACCTGCTGTCGAACGGCCGCGCCGGCTGGAACGTGGTGACCTCGGCCGGCGACGAAACGGCGCGCAATTTCAATCGCGACGTCCAGCCCAACCATGCCGAGCGTTATGCGCGGGCGCATGAACATGTCGAGACGGTCAAGGCGCTGTGGGACAGCTGGGAGGATGACGCCTTCCTCCGCGACAAGCAGTCGGGCCGCTTCTACGACAAGGACAGACTGCACGACATCGACCACAAGGGCGAGCATTTCAGCGTCAAGGGTCCGCTCAACGTGCCGCGCCCGGTGCAGGGACATCCGGTTGTCGTACAAGCCGGGCAGTCCGAAGACGGACGCGGGCTTGCCGCGCACTCGGCCGAGGTCATCTTCACCGCCCATCAGAAGCTGGAGACGGCGCAGGAATTCTACCGCGACATCAAGGCACGCGTGGCGGAAGCCGGCCGCGACCCCGACCAGGTGCTGATCATGCCGGGTGTCGCGCCCTTCGTCGGCCGCACCGAGGAAGAAGCCCGCGCCAAATACCAGCAGCTCAACGACCTCATCCTGCCCGAGGACGGTGTTGCGCTGCTCAACGGGCTCGCAGGCCAGACCCTCGACATCAGGGGTTATCCGCTCGACGGCCCACTGCCGCCGAGCAAGGAAACCGAAGGCATGAAGAGCCGCCAGGCGCTGATCCGGCAGATTGCCGACGAGCACAACTTCACCATCCGCCAGCTCTACCAATGGGTGGCGACGGCGCGCGGCCACTACACCATCGTCGGCAGCGTCACGCAGGTCGCCGACCAGCTGGAAGAATGGTTCACCAGCGAGGCGGCCGACGGCTTCAACATCCTGCCGCCCTGGCTGCCCGGTGCGCTCGACGATTTCGTCGACCTGGTCATTCCCGAACTGCAACGGCGCGGCCTGTTCCGCACGGCGTATGAAGGCCGCACCCTGCGCGAGAATCTCGGCCTCAGGCGGCCGGAAAACCCATGGACCGTCGCCCGCTCGACCGTCCTTGCCGCTGAATGATCCTCATAGCTGAAGGGATGACGCGATGACATTGCAGCACATCGATCGGCCGATCACGATTCGCGCCAGTCGCAGCGAAAGCGGGCCTGGCGACGACTTTCTGCGCCTCAGCGGCAGGGCGGCTGTCCGCTTCCTGTCGCGCTACGGTGTGCTTGTCGGTTTCCTGGCGCTCTGGCAGGTGGCGAGCAGCGTCGGATGGGTCAACGCGGCGGTGCTGCCGCCGATCGACATGATCATCACCGCGCTTTGGAAGGGGCTTGCCGGCGGCAGCCTGCTCGGCGACATCGCCATCAGCCTGCAGCGCGCCGGCATTGCCTTTGCGGCAGCAGTTGCGGTCGCCATCCCGCTCGGCCTGTTCATGGGCCAGGTGCGTCCGGTCGAAACAGCGCTCGATCCGATCCTGCAAGTATTCCGGCAGACTTCGGCGCTGGCGCTCTACCCGGTGTTCATCCTGCTCTTGGGGCTGGGCGAAACCTCGAAGATCTTCGTCATCTTCTGGGCAACGCTGTTTCCGCTGCTGCTCAACACCACCAGCGGCGTCAAGGAAGTCGATCCCAAGCTGCTCGAAATGGCCCGTGTCTACGGCGCGAGCCGGCTCACCGTGTTTCGCCGCGTCGTGCTGCCGGGCGCCGTGCCGTCGATCTTCGTCGGCTTGCGGCTGAGCGCCACCACCGCGCTGCTGCTCCTGATCGCGTCCGAGATGATCGGCGCCAACAAGGGCATCGGCTTCCAGGTGATGAACGCGCAATACAATTTCCAGATCCCGCTGATGTTTGCGGCAATAGTCATCCTCGCCGGGCTCGGCCTGATCGCCAACCAGGCGTTGGTCGTGCTGCAGCGGCGGCTCTGCCGCTGGAGCAACCCAGTCAACTAGCAGTCCGTCCCTCACCCTCTACTCAGGCCAGCTCTTACTCAGGAAAGACCGGATCATGAAAATCACCCGCCGTTCCCTGCTTGCCGGCGCACCGCTTGCCGCCGGCCTCATCGCCGCCGGCCTGCCGCGCCTGGCCTTTGCCGAAACCGCACCGGTGAAATTTCGCTATCTCGCCAGCCGTGGCAGCATCTCGCCGCATGAGCTGGCCGCCGAGCTCGGCTACTACAAAGGGCTCGGCGTCGAGTTGGAGAATGTCGGCTATGCCTCGGGCGGACCGGAATCGCTGTTCGCGCTGTCGTCCGGCAGCGTCGACATCGGCTCGGCCGCCACCGCGGCGGTGATCAACTCGATCTCGGGCGGTAACGATTTCGTCGCCGCCTATCCGAGCAACGGCATCAACAAGGATGTCAAAAGCGTCTTTTACGTGCTCGAAGACAGCCCGATCAAATCGATCGCCGACATCGCCGGCAAGACCATCTCGGTCAACACGCTCGGCGCTCATCTCGACTATACGGTGCGTGAGGCCCTGCACAGCGTCGGCCTGCCGCCGGATGCCGCCAACCTCGTCGTCGTGCCTGGCCCGCAGCTGGAGCAGACTTTGCGCTCACGCCAGGTCGACATAGCCGGGCTCGGCTACTGGCAGGCGACGTTTGCCGGCGCGCTGGTCGCCAATGGCGGCGTGCGCGGCGTGTTCGACGACACCCAAGTGCTCGGCGAACTCGCCGGCGGCTTCGTCGTGCTCAGGCGCGACTTCATTGCCGCCAATCCGGATGCGGCGCACAACTTCGTCGAACAGTCGGCGCGCGCTTCAGACTGGTCGCGCCAGAACCCGGACGAAGCCCGCAAGGTGCTGGCCAATATCCTCAACAAGCGCGGTGAAAACGGCGATCTCGCCCGCTACTGGACCGGCTTTGGCTTGCGTGAAGGCGCGCAAGCGACTGACCGCGACATCGATTTCTGGGTCGCCGTGCTGGAGCGCGACGGCCGCCTGGCAAAGGGCAAGCTGAAGGCCGCCGACATCCTGTACCGGCCCGGCGAAACCAAGACCAACTGAGCCCTGAAATAGCTGAGAGACGAGATGACCGGTTCCAACCGTGGCGGAGAGGTCTCGATCCGCGACCTCTCCAAATCCTTCAGCCTCGGCGGGCGCCGGCTTGCCGTGCTGCGGACACTCAACCTCGACATCCGTTCGGGGGAATGCCTTGTCATCGTCGGCGCCAGCGGCTCCGGCAAGACCACGTTGCTGCGCATTCTGGCCGGACTGGAGGCTGCCGACAGCGGCGCGGTCGCGATCGACGGCCAGCCGGTGCATGGCGTCGGCGCCGAGCGCGCCGTGATTTTCCAGGAGCCGCGCCTGCTGCCCTGGCTGAGCGTACTCGGCAATGTCGCCTTCGGCCTTGAAGTCCGCGGCGTGCCCAAGAGACAAGCCGAGGAACGCGCACGCTTCTATGTCGCGCTGGTCGGCCTTGCCGAATTCGCCGATGCTTTTCCGAGCCAGCTTTCTGGTGGCATGGCGCAGCGCGTCGGCATTGCCCGGGCACTGACCGTCCAGCCCGAGATTCTCCTGCTCGACGAGCCGCTGGGTGCGCTGGATGCCATGACCAAGATCGGCATGCAGGAGGAACTGGCACGCATCTGGAGCGAGGAGAACGTCACCATGGTGATGGTCACCCACGATCTGGAAGAGGCGATCTATCTGGCCGACCGGGTGCTCATCCTGCCCAAGGAGAAAGGCGGGGCGGCGCGATTGATCGACATCGACCTGCCACGCCCGCGCGAGCGCAGCGAAACCCGCTTCGTGCGCTATCGCGAAGAATTGCTGCGCGAATTCGGCCTGCATTGATCGCGGCAGGCGCCAGCCGTGGGCTGACACAGGAGGTTCGCTCTCGCGGCTACTGCTTGGTGAACGTGCCCGTATAGGTGCGGTCGGCGAGCCCATAGGTGACGGTCAGCGTCCCGTCCGCCTGCATGACTGCGCTGACGTCCCCGCCATTGGGAAGCCGCCGCAGTTTCAACGTGTTGCCGAAAATCTTGCCTTCGCCGTCGGCCACGCCCGGTTTGTTGTCGGCGACATCGCCCCAGGCGTAGGTGGCGGTGACATTGCCGCCGCGCGAAATCGTCAGCACGGCGAGCTTGCCGTCATACATTCCATCGAGACGTCCGCCCCATATGCCGGAAAATGCGACATATTTGGCCGGGATGCCCTCGCCGGGGGGCATGACCCGCACCGACGGATCGAGGACCGCCGCACCGTCCGGAGCAGAAACCGTGGCCGGTGCAATGGGCTGAGGTTCGGGAGCAGGGGCTGGTTCAGGAGCCGACTGGCAGGCGACAAGCATGAATGCCGCGAAACCGAGCGTCGGAAAGAGACTGTTTGGTGGAGCCAATCGGAATCGAACCGACGACCTCTTGAATGCCATTCAAGCGCTCTCCCAACTGAGCTATGGCCCCACTCCGGCAGTCAGCCGGCGCCGTTGCCGGCGTAGAGGTCCGGAGCGGTTTCAACACCGCGCCGTTTAGTGCAGGCGGCTTCTAACCCCGCCTTCCCCGAATATCAAGCCTGCAAGAACCGCTTTTTCGTCACAGCTCAAGAAAGCCTACGGGCGTACGCGCCCGCAGCCGATCAGACCTCGTCGTCGTCGTCGCCGACGCCAATCATGTCAGCGACATCGTCATCTTCTTCTTCTTCGTCGGCAAGGAACGTATCGTCCTCGTCGTCGCCGAGGTCCACATCGTCCTCGTCGTCGCCCAGATCGGGAAGGTCGTCGCCGGCCTTGACGTCTTCGTCGGCCTCTTCAAGCGAGACGACTTCAACGCCTTCTTCTTCCTCGGCGTCTACTTCCTTCTCGGCCACTTCCTCTTCCTCTTCGATGGCGGCGATCTTGCCTTCCTCGAAGTAGGAACGCGGATAGGTCTTGCCCGTATAGGGCGAGACGATCGGGTCCTTGTTCAGGTCGTAGAATTTTCGACCCGTCTCAGGGTCGACACGCTTTGTGCCAAGTTCGTTTTTTGCCACGGCAAGCCTCGTCAGTAAAAGAGTGGTCCCCATAACCACAGTTTACCGCGCTGTCAAAGCGAAAAGCCGGCGTCACAAAACCAAGTACTGAAAGGCCTCGCGCCAAGTGACGACCATGGGGATGACCATTTGTGCCCGCCGTGATACGAGACCGCCGCAACAAATGAAATACGCCGGTGCGCCGGCATTCCGTCCAGGGAAATTCCATGTCTCACGCCGCCGCTGCCAAGCCGGCCACCGCCCGCAAATCCCCAGCCCTTTCCGGCACCGCCCGCGTGCCGGGCGACAAGTCGATTTCACATCGTTCCATGATGTTCGGCGGCCTGGCCTCCGGCGAAACCCGCGTCACCGGCCTGCTCGAAGGCGAGGACGTGATGCGCACGGCTGCCGCCATGAAGGCGATGGGCGCGCATATCGAGAAGCGCGGCGCCGAATGGGTGATCCGCGGCACCGGCAATGGCGCGCTGCTGCAGCCGGAAGGCCCGCTCGATTTCGGCAATGCCGGCACCGGCTCACGCTTGACCATGGGCCTTGTCGGCACCTATGACATGGAAACGACCTTCATCGGCGACGCTTCTTTATCCGGACGGCCGATGGGCCGCGTGCTCGAGCCCTTGCGCCAGATGGGCGTGCAGGTGCTGAAGGCAACGCCCGGCGACCGCATGCCGATCACGCTGCATGGGCCGAAGCACGCAGCCCCCATCACCTACCGCGTGCCGATGGCCTCGGCGCAGGTGAAGTCGGCCGTGCTGCTGGCCGGCCTCAACACACCGGGTATCACCACGGTGATCGAACCGGTGATGACGCGCGACCACACTGAAAAGATGCTCAAGGGTTTTGGCGCCAATCTCTCGGTCGAGACCGACGAGCGCGGCGTGCGCCACATCTTCATCGAAGGCCAGGGCAAGCTGACCGGTCAGACGATCGCCGTGCCCGGCGATCCGTCCTCAGCCGGCTTCCCGCTGGTCGCGGCACTGATCGTGCCGGGTTCCGACATCGTGATCGAAAACGTGCTGATGAACCCGACCCGTACCGGGCTTTTGCTGACGCTCCAGGAAATGGGCGGCCAGATCGACATTTTGAACCCGCGCAATGCCGGCGGCGAGGATGTTGCCGACCTGCGCGTGCGTTACTCCGAGTTGAAAGGCGTCACCGTTCCGCCCGAGCGGGCGCCGTCGATGATCGACGAATATCCGGTGCTGGCCGTTGCCGCGAGCTTCGCCGAAGGCGAAACGCTGATGCAGGGGCTGGAAGAGCTGCGGGTAAAGGAATCCGACCGGCTGGCGGCGGTCGCCAACGGCCTGAAGATCAATGGCGTCGACTGCACCGAGGGTGAAGCTTCGCTCGCGGTGCGCGGCAAGCCCGGTGGCAAGGGGCTCGGCGGTCACCCCAACGGGCAGGATACGACCGTGCAGACCCATCTCGACCACCGCATAGCGATGAGCTTTCTGGTCATGGGGCTGGCGACGGAAAAGCCGGTGTCCATCGACGACGCCGCCATGATCGCGACAAGCTTTCCGGAGTTCATGGGATTGATGACGGGACTGGGCGCGGAGATCGGGTAGGTTGATGGGCTGGAGTCAAACTCGAACGCCGGCGGGGCAGCACCCCCCTCTGTCCTGCCGGACATCTCCCCCGCAAGGGGGGAGATCAGCCATCACCGCAGCTTTCGCTAATCTTCAACGCTACAGAATTGAGCAGGGCGCCAAAGCCGCCAATCTCCCCCCTTGCGGGGGAGATGTCCGGCAGGACAGAGGGGGGTGGGAAGGATCGCGGCGTCTGCCTTGTTCATCGCGCCTCTCGATCGCGGCGCCCCGCCAATGACCCCGACCTTCACCATCGCCATCGACGGTCCCGCCGGCGCCGGCAAAGGCACCCTTGCCCGCCGGCTTGCCGACCACTACCGCCTCAACCTCCTCGACACTGGCCTCACCTATCGCGCCGTGGCCTACGCATTGCTCCGGCACGCGCTACCCCTCGACAATGTCTCGGCGGCCGAAACCGCCGCCCGCCAGGTCGATCTGGCAAAGCTCGACCGTGCGGTGCTGTCGGCGCATGCTGTCGGCGAGGCTGCCTCGAAGGTCGCGGTCTATCCGACCGTGCGGCGCATCCTGGTCGAAAAGCAGCGTGACTTCGCCAAAACCCCTCCAGGCGCGGTGCTCGACGGGCGCGACATCGGCACCGTCGTGTGCCCCGACGCTGACATAAAACTCTATGTGACGGCGAGCGCCGAGGTGCGCGCGCAGCGCCGGCTGGCGGAGATCGAGAGCATCGGCGGCTCAGCCAATTTTTCCGAAATCCTCGCCGATATCGAGCGCCGCGACGCGCGCGACATGGGCCGCGCCGACTCGCCGCTGAAGCCGGCGACGGACGCGCACTTGCTTGATACCTCCGAAATGGCTATAGAGGCCGCGTTTCTGGCGGCCAAAACGATCATAGACGACGCCTTGGCCAAGAGAGATAAAGCCTGATTGAAGGTTTTCCCGCTGCCGCCGATTGCCGGAAGCGAAGAAAATACCCATATCGGGCACGAACCAGCCTGCCAGCATTCTTCATGCGCCGGAATTGCCGCTTAGGCGGCCCAGGGCTTTTGTAGCCCGGAACGCCGGCAGGCCAACGCAACGCTAACCCACGGCGCCCGTCCCGCTTCCAGATGCGGGGCACTCCAGGAGAAAATATGTCAGCTGCAAATCCCACTCGCGACGATTTCGCGAGCCTGCTCGAAGAATCATTTACCACCGGTCACTCCGGCGAAGGCCAGGTCGTCAAGGGCACGATCCTGGCGATCGAAAAAGACATGGCCATCATCGATGTCGGCCTCAAGGTCGAAGGCCGCGTGCCGCTGAAGGAATTCGGCGTCAAGGGCAAGGACTCGACGCTCAAGGTCGGCGACACGGTCGAAGTCATGGTCGAGCGCATCGAGAATGCGCTGGGCGAAGCCGTCCTGTCGCGCGACAAGGCCCGCCGCGAAGAGAGCTGGGTCAAGCTCGAAGAGAAATTCACCAAGGGTGAGCGCGTCGAAGGCGTCATCTTCAACCAGGTCAAGGGCGGCTTCACCGTCGACCTCGACGGCGCCGTGGCCTTCCTGCCGCGCAGTCAGGTCGATATCCGCCCGATCCGCGATGTCTCCCCGCTGATGCACAACCCGCAGCCCTTCGAGATTCTCAAGATGGATCGCCGCCGCGGCAACATCGTCGTGTCGCGCCGCACCGTGCTCGAGGAAAGCCGCGCCGAACAGCGTTCGGAAATCGTGCAGAACCTCGAAGAAGGCCAGGTTGTCGAAGGCGTCGTCAAGAACATCACCGACTACGGTGCGTTCGTCGACCTCGGCGGCATCGATGGCCTGCTGCATGTCACCGACATGGCATGGCGCCGCGTCAACCATCCGACCGAAATCCTCAACATCGGTCAGACGGTCAAGGTGCAGATCATCCGCATCAACCAGGAAACCCACCGCATCTCGCTCGGCATGAAGCAGCTCGAGAGCGATCCGTGGTCCGAGATCGGCACCAAGTTCCCGATCGGCAAGAAGATCAAGGGCACCGTCACCAACATCACCGACTACGGCGCGTTCGTCGAGCTGGAGCCGGGCATCGAAGGCCTCATCCACGTTTCGGAAATGTCGTGGACCAAGAAGAACGTGCACCCCGGCAAGATCCTGTCGACGACGCAGGAAGTCGACGTTGTGGTGCTCGAGGTCGATCCGGCCAAGCGCCGCATCTCGCTCGGCCTCAAGCAGACGCTCGAGAATCCGTGGCAGGCTTTCGCTTCGAGCCATCCGGTCGGCAGCCAGGTCGAGGGCGAGGTCAAGAACAAGACCGAGTTCGGCCTGTTCATCGGCCTCGAAGGCGACGTGGACGGCATGGTGCACCTCTCCGACCTCGACTGGACCCGTCCGGGCGAGCAGGTCATCGAAGAGTACAATCGCGGCGACATGGTCAAGGCGCAGGTGCTCGACGTCGACATCGACAAGGAGCGCATCTCGCTCGGCATCAAGCAGTTGGCCAAGGATACGGTCGGCGAAGCCGCGACTTCAGGCGAACTGCGCAAGAACGCGGTCGTCACCTGCGAAGTCATCGGCGTCAAGGATGGCGGTCTGGAAGTGCGGCTGGTCGATAGCGGCATCGAGACCTTCATCAAGCGCTCGGATCTGAGCCGTGACCGCGACGAGCAGCGCCCCGAGCGCTTCACCGTCGGCCAGAAGGTTGACGCTCGCGTCATCGCCTTCGACAAGAAGACCCGCAAGCTGCAGGTCTCGATCAAGGCGCTGGAAATCGCCGAAGAGAAGGAAGCGGTCGCACAGTACGGCTCGACCGACTCCGGCGCTTCGCTGGGCGACATTCTGGGCGCCGCGCTGAAGAAGCAGGGCAGCTAAGCCGCTTCGCGCGCAACGCGTAAGCCTGGTTGCTGTCGCGCCTCGCGCGCGGCCTGAACCAAGAAAACCCGCGGGCTGCAAGGCTCGCGGGTTTTTCATGCGCGGTGAGAGCCGGGAATTGCGATGGGGTTTGGCACAAGACAAAGACGGCAGAACCCCTTCAATTCCGCACGCGCGGCTGTAGGGTCAGGCGCATGTCGTTGCCGGCGTAAACTTGGGAAATCATGCCCTTCGGGGCAACAGAGAAGCATTGCGCATGAAGGTCGTCGAACTCTATCGCTATCCGGTCAAGAGCCTGCGCGGCCATGCCGTTCCGAGCGCCGACATCGAGACCATGGGCATGGAAGGCGACCGTCGCTGGATGGTCGTCGACAAGGACGGGCAGTTCCTCACCATTCGCCAGATACCGGCAATGACGACGATCGACGTCGAGCATCGCGGCACCGGCATTCTGTTGAAGCATGACAGGCATGGTCCGCACGCCGTCGAGGCTCCAGGCTCTGGTGCCGCGCTGCGCCAGGTCAAAATCTGGAAGGACATGGTTGTTGCGCGGTCGGCCGATCCGGCCGCCGGCGCATATCTCTCGGCGATTCTTGGCCGGCCCGTCGATCTCGTTTATTTCGACGATCCGAAGAACCGGCCGGTCGACCCTGAATTCGGCCAGCCTGGCGATTACGTCGGCTTTGCCGACGGTTTTCCGCTGCTGGTCGCCACGACGGGCTCGCTGGACCATCTGAACAGCCATCTTGCCAGGCCCATCGAGATGGCGCGGTTTCGGCCGAACATCGTCCTCGACGCAGAAGGCGCATGGCCCGAAGACAGCTGGAAGACGATCCGCATCGGCGCTGTCGAGTTGCGCATCGCAAAGCCCTGCTCGCGCTGTGTCATCACCACCCGCGATCCGCACAGCGGCGAGCAGCCGGACCCGCGCGAGCCGTTGCAGACGCTTGGCAAACTCCACCGCTCCGCCAAGGGCGGCATCATCTTCGGCCAGAACGCGATTCCGAACAACGCCGGCACGATCTCGATCGGTGACGTAGTCGAGGTCGTGGAGGCGGGCGTCTCGAACCTGACATAGTCGCGGGGTTCTTCTATGCCGTGGCAGCGTCGGCGGCCGCCATGTTGGAAACGGCCGACCTTGGCTCTAGATTGAGCTCCGTCGGCAAAGGCCGCTGGTGGAAGCCAGACGATCGGAGGCCCCATGACCCGTATCGGTTTTGTCGCAGCATTCCTTTTGATCGGCACTGCGGCGGCGTCGGCTGCATTGCCGCCTTACTGGCAGCGCAAGGCCGAGATCGACGCCATCACCGACAGCGGCGATGTTGCGCGCAGGCTGGAAAATCACGGCCCGATCGACGTGATCGAGCATATCGGAAACGACCACTACCGGGTGGGCGGCGGCGGCTGCACGCTCGATGTGTTTATCGTCGACGATGCGAGCGCGGAACCGATGCCAGGCCCGCGCAAGTTCAAGCTGCAGATAGGCAAGGTCGTCTGCAAATGAGACGCCTGCGCGGCGCCCCTTCAGGCTCGGCCGTAAAGCGGCACCAGCGTGCCGCTCATCGCCAGATTGGCCGGCGATGCCAGATAGGCGATGGCTTCGGCGGCGGCTTCCAGGCTGACCCATTTGGTGACATCGGCATCCGGCATGTCGGCACGGTTGGCGGGCGTATCGAGCGTCGAGGGCGCAATCGCGTTGACCAGTATGCCCTTGTGCTTCAGCTCTTCCGCCATTGCCACCGTCATTGCCGCCACCGCGGCCTTGCTCGCGGCATAGGCGACCATGCCGGCGCCGCGACGCGGGTCGAGCCCGGCGCGGGCCGTGACATTGACGATGCGGCCCGCAGTAGCCGATCCAAGCATCGAGCGCACGGCCGCGCGGCAGCACAGGAAGGCAGTGCGGGCGTTGGTGTCCATCATTTCGGCAAAGGATGCCGATTCGATCTTCTCGACAGGTGCTCCGGCAAAGCCGCCGGCCAGATGGATGGAGGCCCACAGATCAGGAACGCTGTCGTAAAAGGCATCGACCTTGGCGGGATCGGCGAGATCGACATTATGCGCCAGCCGGACGCGATCATCTGCCGTGAAGGGAAAATGCGTGGGGGCCGCGGCATGGGCATTCGGCACGTGGCAGATCGCGCCGTCGGCCAACAATTTGCCGACAACCGCTGCACCGAGCGCCCCGGTGCCACCGGTCACCACGATATGCTTTCCCTGAAGTGTTTCCGTCATCCTGGACCGCTCCTGTAATTTTTTATGATTATGTCGTTCTTTCGCCGCGCCCGACGCAGAGCGTCGCGCCTTTTGCACGATCACTCAACCGCCATCTCGACATGGCAGTGTTGCGTCTTTGCATCGCTCCAAGCAGCCGGCCGCCCCTTTGCCGGCGCATAGACGTACGGCGGATGGCAAAGGGTCAATCGATGGTGATTTCGATGACGTGCGGTAGCCCGGTTGCGCGTGCGCGTTTGAGCCCATCGGCAAGATCAGCAGTACCGGCAAGCCGTTCGGCGGCAATGCCGTAAGCCTCGGCCAGCTTGCAGAAATCCGGTGGCGCCGGCGACACGCCGACCGGTTCGACGCCGACATCGAGCATCGAAGTCTCGATCTCGCGATAGCCTCTGTTGTTCCAGACGACGAAGATGACCGGCGCCGGCGCATCGAGCGCCGTGCCCAGTTCCGGCAGGGTGAACTGGAAGCCGCCATCGCCGGTGAGACAGACCACCGGCACGCCGGGCATGGCGAGCGCGGCGCCGATCGCCGCCGGCGGCCCATAGCCGAGTGCGCCGAAGCCGGTGGCGGCGTTGAACCAGCCGCCCGGCCGGTCGTGGTCGTAGTAGAGATTGGCGGCGTAGATCGGCTGTGTGGAATCGCCAACGATGATGGCGCCCGGCAAGGCGTCGCGGATGGTTTCCACCGCATGCACCTGTGCCGCGTAGGCCGGGCTCAGTTCGGAAAAGGCCGCCTTTCGTGCCGCGTCGGCGCGGCTCTCGCCGTCCTTCGCTGCGACATGATCAGGGCCTATCGCGGCAAGCAAGGTTTCGATCGCCTCAGCGCAATCGGCCTGGATGCCGACACTCACCGGGCGACGGGCGAGCTGGTCGGCGCCGATGTCGATGCGGATCAGGTTGGCCGGCAAGACAAAACCGCCATCGCTGTAGCCGTCGTAATCGGTCGGGCCGAATTCGGTGCCGGCGGCGATGACCAGATCGGCGTCGGCCATCAGCGCCCGCACCGCCTTCAAACTGGGGCTGGCAGGCACGCAAAGCGGATGCGCATGCAGCAGCCCGCGCGCATTGGCGGTCTGGACGACAGGCGCACCCAGCCGCTCGGCCAGGCGCTGCAAGGGCTCACCAGCGCGCTTGGCGCCGCCGCCGGCCAGGATCAGCGGCCGGCGCGCGGCGGCGATGAGCTTGGCAGCTGCGGCAATGGCCGCGCCATCCGGCGCCGGCGGCGCTGCATTGCTTAGCAAGGCAGCAATACCGTCGGCCGGTTTGACCATGACGTCGGTCGGGATTTCGATATGCACAGGCCCCGGTCGCGAGGACGAAAACAGCGCGAAGGCCTGTGCCAAAGCGCCGGGCAACTCGCTGGCCTGGGTGACGCGCTGCGAAAACAGCGCCACCTTCTCCATCATGCCGCGCTGGTCCGGCAGTTCGTGCAGGAAGCCCAGCCCCTTGCCCAGTGTCGGCATCGCGTTGACGCCCGAAATCACCAGCATCGGCACCGAATCGGCGCGTGCCTGGCCCATGGCGGTGATGGTGTTGGTCAGCCCCGGCCCGGTGATGACGAAGGCGACGCCCGGTCTGCCGCTGGCGCGCGCATAGCCGTCGGCCATGAAGCCGGCGCCCTGTTCGTGCCGCGGCGTGATGTGGCGGATTTTTGAGCGCGCCAGCCCGCGGTAAAGCTCGACCGTATGGACGCCCGGAATGCCGAAGACGGTGTTGACGCCATGCGCCTCGAGCAGCGTGATGAGGGCTTCGCCGAGCGTTGTCATTTGTCTTTTCCCCTTTCCGGTGCGAGGCCGAGCTCGGCCTCTATGGCTTTGACGCCGATCGCCGCCAATTCGCCAGGCGAGAACATCTCTGCGGCCAGACAGCCTTCGATCCAGAGCCCGTCGATGATCGCGTTGATCGCGATGGCATGGCGGCGCAGCTCATTTGCGTCCGGCCTGCGCTGTTCGGCGCCGAGCACTTCGGCCACGACCGCTTCCACCTCGTTTCGAAAGCCGAGATAGCCTTCGCGATGGGCACGGGCGAGCGACGGATCCGCACCGGCGCGGCCGATAAAGGTTGCCCAGAGCGAAAACACCCGCGCATCGATGATCGGCGCGTTGAGGTTTGCGGTGACGAAGGCCGCAAGGCGTTGGCGCGGCGAGGCGTTTTCCATGAGCAATGCCGCCTTCGCCTGCTCGGTCATGCGGCCCATCAGCGTTGCATAGGCTTCCTGCAGCAATTCTTCCTTGCCGGGGAAATAGTGCCGGATCAGCCCGGCGGTGACACCGGCGCGCAAGGCGATGGCGCGCAGGCTGGCGCCCTCCAGGCCATGTTCCGCCACGCTGTCCAGGGTCGCGTCGATCAGGTCCTGCCGCCGTCGCTCCTCGCCCTCGCGACGGAACTTGCGGCGCTCATTCATTGGCGCAGGATGGGCCGCGTCAGGCATGTCGGCCCACCTTCGCAGGCGATGCAGAGCGCATCCGCGTCGAAGATTTCAACCGTGCAGCCGGCTGCTTCCATTGCGGCCTGGGTCTTGGGAAAGCCTGCGACGGCAATGACCTTGTGCGGGCTGGTTGGCAGCACGTTCAGGCTGAGGCCGTTGGACGCGGCAAACTCTTCGGCGTCGCCCTCGACCAGCTGGATGCCGCGTGCCTTCAGCAACTGATAGAACGGAGCCGGCAAAAGCGGTGAATAGACCAAAGCGAGGTCGTCGGCCAGCGGGCTGATCACCGACATCAGATGCAGGCACGCCTCCTCGCCCTGCCACAGCGGCAGATCGAAGCCGTAGACGGAAATGCCAAGCGGCGCCAGCAGGTTGGACACCTGCTGGATTCCTTCCTGGTTGGAGCGCACACCGCGCCCGATCACCAGCGTGCTGTTATCCAGCCATACGCAATCACCGCCTTCGACCTGGCCGGGAGCCTCGACGCGGCCGAGAATAGGAATACCCAGGCGTGTATAGGTTTCCTCATGCAGCGACGGCTCCCTGGCGCGCAATGGCTTGCCCATGGACAAGATCAGCGCGCCGCGGTCGGTCATCAGCGACGGGTCGTGGGTGAATACCGAGTCCGACAGTCCGTCGGCCTTGTCATCGATCCATTCGATTTCGGCGCCGGAAGCCCTTACCAGTTCAGCGAGAGCCGCGTGCTGCGACGCCGCTTTCGCCGGATCGAAACCCGGGCCATAGTGCCAGGTAGCCCTGTCGGCGCCGCGCATGGCATTGGCTGCCGACCGCATCAGTACACGCCGCAGCGGCGCCGCCATGGACTGTGATCCGAAAGCGCTCATCAATGCCCTTTTCAAGGTGAAAAAAATGGAAAAAATTTCATCGAAAGCTATTTATACACTTGCACAATAAGGCCGCAAGTGCCGTAATGAGCGGGATTGACGGGCTCGCGCTGTTGGGTCCATGCTGAAGTCTGGAGTGGGCATTACAGCGTATGTTGATTAGCCGGATAGACGTTCGACGATCTGTCGTCGACCATGTGGTAGAGGTCACCCGGTGAGCGCGGTGGGAGTCGCCACAGTCCCATCCGGCAAGGCGCAGGTCGGCGCCGCCGAAGCCATCCATGTCGAGAACCTGCACAAGAAATTCGGCCAGCTGCATGTGCTGAAAGGCGTCTCGCTGTCGGCGCGCGACGGCGAGGTGATCGCCATTATCGGCGGTTCGGGTTCCGGCAAATCGACGCTTTTGCGCTGCATCAACTGCCTGGAAAATCCGACCAGCGGCATCATTCGCGTCAATGGCGAAGAGATCAAGCTCAAGGCCGACAGCCACGGCCACACCATTCCCGCCGACCGCCGGCAGATCGAACGCATCCGTTCCAAACTCGGCATGGTGTTCCAGAACTTCAACCTGTGGAGCCACATGACGTTGATCGAGAACGTCATCGAGGTTCCTGTGCACGTGCTCGGCGTCAAGCGCGACGTCGCGATCAGGGAAGCCGAAAAGCTGCTGGCGCGGGTCGGGCTGGCCGAAAAGCGCGACGTCTATCCGGCCTATCTCTCGGGCGGCCAGCAGCAGCGCGCCGCGATCGCCCGCGCGCTCGCCATCAACCCGCGCGTCATGCTGTTCGACGAGCCGACCTCGGCGCTCGACCCGGAACTGGTCGGCGAGGTGCTGAAGGTGATCGGCGACCTGGCGCGCGAGGGGCGCACCATGGTGCTGGTCACGCATGAAATGAAATTCGCCCGCGAGGTCGCGACCCATGTCGTCTACCTCTACAACGGGCTGGTCGAGGAAGAGGGGCCGCCGGAGCAGATCTTCGGCGCACCGAAATCCGAAAGGCTGAAGCAGTTCATCCGCAACATCGGCTAGGAAAGCCGGGACGGAAGAAAACCGGGAACCAACAACAAACTGGGAGTCGTAACTATGAAGACTGTTCTGAAAACCTTCGCTGCAGCGCTGCTGCTCGGCGTCGCCGCCATGGGCGTGGCCAAGGCCGATCCGGTCAAGATCGGTGTCGCCGCCGAGCCCTATCCGCCCTTCACTTCGCCGGATGCCTCAGGCAAATGGGTCGGCTGGGAAATCGAGTTCATCGACGCCGTATGCGCCGAGGAGAAGCTCGACTGCGTCATCACCCCTGTCGCCTGGGACGGCATCATCCCGGCGCTGACGACCAAGAAGATCGACCTTATCGTCTCCTCTATGTCGATCACCGCCGAACGCGAGAAGACGATCGACTTCTCCGACAAGTACTACAACACGCCGACCGCCATCATTGGGCCGAAGGACCAGAAATTCGGCGCCACGCCGGACGACCTCAAGGGCAAAGTGCTCGGCGTGCAGGTGTCGACCACCCATTCGGTCTATGCCAAGAAGCATTTCGGCCCCACGGCCGCCGAGATCAAGGAATACCAGACGCAGGACGAAGCCAACAACGATCTTGCCGCAGGCCGCCTCGACGCGGTCCAGGCGGATTCCATCGCGCTCGACGCATTCCTGAAATCGGACCAGGGCAAGGCCTGCTGCGACTTGAAGGGCATGGTGGCTCCCGATGACGAGGTGCTCGGGCCAGGCGTGGGCGCCGGCGTGCGCAAGGAAGACACCGAACTAAAAGAAAAGATCAACGCCGGCATCAAGGCGATCCGCGCCAACGGCAAATATGACGAGATCTCGAAGAAGTACTTCGATTTCGACATTTACGGTGGCGGCGGCGCGCAGTCGAACTGACGACTCTCGCATAAGCTGAGAGGCATGGCGCTTAGCGCCATGCCTTCCTGCCCGATCTTTCCCAGACATGCTTGCCGCCGGCGCTGCCGTTGGCGGTTAGAGCCAGCAATCCGGGGGCGACGCTGATCGACGCACTTCTTTCGGCCTCGGCGGCCGGCATCATAGAGCTTCTTTCGCCCTACCCGCCGGGCTGGGGCGGCACGCTGTTGCTTGGACTGCTCCATTCGATCGAGATCGCGCTGGGCGCCACGGTCCTCGGTCTCCTGATCGGCACCGGCGGCGCATTTGGCAAGCTCTATGGCGGCCCGGTCGTGCGCGATCTGCTCGCCGTCTACACGACCGTGGTGCGCGCCGTACCCGAACTGGTGCTGATCCTGCTGCTCTATTATGCCGGGACGGACCTGATCAACCAGGCGCTGACCGCCATGGGCTACCAGCGCGTCGACATCAGCGGCCTTGCCGCAGGCATTGCCGTGCTTGGCTTTGTCCAGGGCGCCTATTCGACCGAGGTGATCCGCGGTGCGATCCTGGCCATTCCACAGGGCCAGATCGAAGCGGCCCGCGCCTATGGCATGTCACCGGGCCTGATGCTCCGGCGCATAACGCTGCCGGCGATGCTGCCCTTCGCCATACCAGGCCTCGCCAATCTCTGGCTGATCGCCACCAAGGACACAGCGCTTCTGGCGGTGGTCGGCTTCTACGAGCTGGCGCTGGCGACGCGGCAGGCTGCGGGCGTCACCAAAGCCTATTTCACCTTCTTTTTCGCTGCGGGCGTGCTCTATCTCATCTTGTCGCTGGTCTCCAACCTGCTCATCGGCCGCGTCGAGGCGTGGTCGCGGCGCGGCATGCCTTCGCTCAAGGATGCGCGCTGATGGCCGGAGAGGCGACCCTCATCAACGCTGCCGCGCGGACGTCCCTATGGCTGCAGCCGCATCGCATCGTGTTGATCCTGATCGCGATCGCGCTGGTTTTCGGTGCAGCCTTCTTCATGCGCTGGGACTGGCTGCCGCAATACTACGAAATGGGACTTCTCGGCATCTGGCGCTCGCTGTGGATCCTGGCGGTCACCTGCTTTCTCGGCTTCCTGCTCGCCGTGCCGCTCGGGCTGGCGCAGGCCACCGGCTCGTTCTGGTTTTCCGCCCCGGCCAGGACATTCTGCACCGTCATCAGGGGCACGCCGCTGCTGATCCAGCTGTGGCTGCTCTATTACGGGCTGGGCTCGCTGTTTCCGCAATATCCATGGATCCGCGAATCCTGGATGTGGCCGTATCTGCGCCAGGCCTGGCCCTATGGCGTGCTGGCGCTGACCTTGTCCTTCGCCGGCTATGAGGGCGAAGTGATGCGCGGCGCCTTTGCCGGCGTGCCCAAGGGGCAGCTCGAAGCCGCCCGCGCTTTCGGCATGAGCCGCTGGAAGATTTTCCGCCGCATCTGGCTGCCGCAGGCCATCTACCGGGCGCTGCCGACGCTGACCGGCGAAACCGTGCTGCAGCTGAAGTCGACACCGTTGGTGGCGACAATCAGCGTCATCGACATCTTCGCCGTCTCGTCCAAGGTGCGGCAGGACACTTACCTCACCTACGAGCCCTTGCTGCTCCTGGCGCTGATCTACATGACGATCACCGGTATTCTGGTGTTTGCGTTCAGCAAGATCGAGGCGCGGATTCCGAACAAGATTGGGTAGTGAAATAGTGAATGGCAAAAATAGTGAATGGTGAATAGTCGGCGGAAAGGGGTCGCAATTTTCGCGCCCTCGCCTAAGACGGCCATTCACTATTCACCATTCACCGTCATTAAGGCTCACCATGCAACTCTCTCTTGACCAGGCAACCGGGCTTTGCCGGATGGCAGCTCTTGGCGCCGGCGCCAATGAAGAGGCGGCGCAGTCGCTCACCGCCTCGATCATAGCCGCCGAGGCGGAAGGGCTTTCGACCGTCGGGCTGACGCACTTCATCGATTACCTCGAAGCGCTGGAAGCGGGCCGCATAGACGGCAATGCCGACCCGCTGATCACCCGGCCGGCGCTTGCCGTCTATCTCTCCGATGCGCGCGGTGGCCTGGCGCATACCGGCTTCGACCGCACCATCGACGACCTCGCCAAGGCGGCAAAGCTGTTCGGCGTGGCCATATTCTCGCAGAAGAACGCCTATACGTGCGGCGCGCTCGGCTATTTCACCGGGCGTCTCGCGCAGCTGGGACTGGTCTCCTTCGCCGCCACCAACGGGCCGGCGGTGCTGGCCGGCTCGGGCTCGGTCAAGCCGGTCTATTGCACCAATCCGATGTCGTTTGCCGCACCCGCTGCTGACGGCGCGCCGCTGGTCATCGACCAGTCGTCGAGCGCCACCGCCTTCGTCAACATCCGCAGGGCGGCCGAGGACGGCAAGAAGATCCCCGAAGGCTGGGCGCTGGACGCCAGCGGCAATCCGACCACCGATCCGGCCGCGGCCATGAAAGGCGCCATGCTCGCCTTCGGCGGCCAGCGCGGCGCCAACATCGCGCTGATGGTCGAAGTCTTGGCGGCCGGCCTGTCGGGCGCCAACTGGTCGCTCGACGCGCCATGGTTCACCGGCGGACCGGACAGCCCGGGAACCGGCCTGTTCGTGCTCGCCGTCGAGCCAAAACTGCTCGATCCGGATTTCGAGCAGCGCATGAAGGACCAGCTTGATCGGCTGCGGCGGCGCTTCGGCGTCCACGTGCCGGGCCGAGCCCGCGCCGAAGCGGCGGAAAAGGCGCAGGCCCGCGGCATCAACGCCCCCAAGGCCGTGGTGCAGCGCATTTCCGAATTCGCCGAGCGCTATTCGAGCTGAAGCAGTCCTGCGGCAGCGAATTTTTCCGCGCCCTGCTGAACCTTTCCGCCGATCGCGGCGACCAATGGCTGCCGGGTTGGGTTTGCCCGGTCGGTGTCTTCTGTCGGATGCGTTTAGGGCCGGAGCGGGCGTATGACGTCTCAGGTCAGCCGCCTCGAGCCCTGTCTCGACCGTTGCGTCACCCGGAAAACCCCGCTTCGGCGGGGTTTTCTGCGTCTTACGCTAAGTGCGATAAACATGACGGTGAAAGTTAACTTTTGTTAACTTGACTTGCCGGGAGCCATCTGGCGTTTGCGAGTGGTCATCACAACAACAGGAGCTACGATGTCCGTAACCACCGACGCTTCCCGCGACAGACTGATCATCCCAGCGTTTGGCCGCCTGTATTCGTCGCTGCATGACGGCGTGGAAACCCTGCTTCGCGTCATCGCCGGTGGGTTCCTCACCATCCACGGCTCGCAGAAGATCACCAACCCTTTCGGCGCCGCCGAAATGGTTGAGGGTCTCGGCTTCTATCCCGGTGCGTTCTGGTCCCTGCTTTTGTCCTGCACCGAATTCTTCGGCGGCATTTTGATCGCCATCGGCCTGTTGACCCGTCCGGCCGCCTTCGCCGGCATGTTCGTGCTTCTGGTCACCGTCTGGTTCCACTGGATCACTGTCGGCCAGGGGTTTTCCGGCGCCGAAAAGTCGCTTCTGTGGGCGGCGATCCTGCTGTTCTTCGTCATCCGCGGCGGCAATCGCCAATCGGTCGACGCTCGCATCGGCAAGGCGTTCTGAAAGGTGCTTTACTTAGACGCAATTCCGGACTGAAAACCGCTTCACACTTTTCCTGGAATTGCTCAGAAAGGAGGGTGGCAGCGACGACGCGTCACCCTTTGCCTTTGAGCCAAAACGGACTATGAAACGGCTTCAGCCAAGCTTTCGAGCGCCGGAGCCAGCCATGACCGAAATCCTGCAAATCCCCAAGCTCGTGGTCGTCTTCGGCGGCTCCGGTTTCGTCGGGCGCCACATCGTGCGGGCGCTGGCCAAGCGCGGCTACCGCATCCGGGTGCCGGTGCGCCGGCCCGATCTCGCGGGCCATCTGCAGCCGCTCGGCAATGTCGGCCAGATCCAGCCGGTGCAGGCCAATGTGCGCGTGCGTTGGTCGGTCGACCGCGCCGTCCAGGGCGCCGACCACGTCATCAACCTGGTCGCCGTCCTGCATGAGAGCGGCCGGCAGAAATTCAACACCTTGCACGAGTTCGGGGCCCGCGCCGTTGCCGAGGCCGCGCGCTCGGTCGGCGCCGGGCTCACCCACATTTCGGCGCTTGGCGCCGACCTCAACGCCGAGTCCGACTATGCCCGAACCAAGGCGCTCGGTGAAAAGGCTGTGCTGGAGACCGTTCCCGACGCCGTCATCTTCCGTCCCTCGATCAATTTCGGACCGGAAGACAGCTTCTTCAACCGTTTCGCCGACATGGCGCGCTATTCGCCGGTGCTGCCGCTGATCGGCGGCGGCCAGACCAAGTTCCAGCCGGTCTATGTCGGCGATGTCGCCGAGGCGGTGGCGCGCTCGGTCGAAGGCAAGATCAAGGGCGGCCAGATCTACGAGCTCGGCGGGCCGCAGGTGCTGACCTTCAAGCAATGCATGGAAGAGCTGCTGACCGTCATCGAACGCAAGCGGCTCCTGGTGCCGGTGCCGTGGTGGGTGGCCAACCTGCAGGCCTCGATCCTCGGCCTGTTGCCCAATCCGCCTTTGACCAAGGACCAGGTGCTGCAGCTGCGCCAGCACAACATCGTCTCGGAGGCGGCGATCAAGGCCAACAGGACGCTTGCCGGCCTCGACATCCAGCCGCAATCGATCGGCACCATCCTGCCGAGCTACCTCTGGCGCTTCCGCGCCGCCGGCCAGTTCCAGCGCAAGCCCGCAGGCATCGCGTAACTAAGGCGTCACGCCTAAACGCGCCGCGTCACCTGCATCGGCAGGCCGCCCTGCGGCTGCGTCGTCAGTTTCTGCACCGGCCACGGTTTGGTTTCGGCCGTCACATCGAAGCGGAAGCGCGACAGCATGATCGCGAGCGCAATGATCGCCTCCTGCATGGCGAAACTGGCGCCGATGCAGATGCGCGGCCCGGCGCCGAACGGCAGATATTGGAAGCGGTCGATCTTCTCGCGATTTCCCGGATGGAACCGCTCCGGCATGAAGGCGTCGGGCCTGTCCCACAGTTTCCTGTGGCGGTGCACGACCCAGGGCATCACCAGCACAGCGGCGCGCTTGGGCAGCACCAGATCGTTCCACGTCTCGGTCTCGATCGGCTCGCGGTTGATCGACGGCGCCGGCGGATAAAGCCGCAGCGCCTCCTCGAAGGCGGCGCGGGTGAAGGGCATCGCATCCAGCCACTTCGTCGGGTCGGTCTCGCGCGCCAGCACCGCATCGATCTCGCGCTCGATTTTTTCGCGCTCCCATGGCGCCTCGGCGAGCAAGTAGAGCGTCCAGCCGAGCGCCCGCGCCGTCGTCTCGTGGCCGGCGCCGATGAAGGTGATGATGTTGTCCTCGACCTCGGCCCGCGTCAGCCCGTCCGGGCCTTCGGCCCTGAGCAGAAGCGTCAGGAAATCCTGCGGCGCGGTGTCGGGGTCGCGCTTCAGCCGCTCCTCGCGCATCTTGACCGTGTCGGTGACGATCTTGCGGAAATAGGCCATGGTCTTGCGGCCGCGGATGCGGGTCAGTCGCGGCAGCCATTCGGGCGCGCGCAACAGATCCAGCGGATCGACGCGGCCCATGGTCTCGAACAGTCGGTCGATCTCCTGCGCGAAACTGCCGGGCTCGCCCGAAATCTCGCCGGAAAACAGCGTTTCGGCCAGGATATCGTAGGTGAGCAGCGTCATGTCGTGGGCGATATCGGACATGCCGCCACTCTCGTAACGGGTGACGAACTGCATCGTGCGCCGCAGCATCGGCTCGGCAAAGCCGAAGATGTGGCGCGGCGTGAACACCGGCGCCATCGCCTTGCGCGAGCGTTTCCACACCTCGCCCTCGGCGGTCAGCAGGCCGTCGCGCAGGATCGGGCGCAAGATCATCTGGCGCACCGTCGCCATCTTGTAGTTCTTGGCGTTGTCGATCAGCACGTGTTTGATGAGGCCGGGATCGTTGGCGACGATCAGATGCCCGCCGACGCCATTCGCCGAAATCCAGGGTTCGTTGTAGGTGTGCTCGCCCCACAATTCGAGCGGATTGCGATAAACGATCCGCATCATCTCCAGCGTCGAAGGCGGCGTCGTGCGCGGCTTGGGCGCCGGTGGCACAAAGGGAGCGGGCTGCGTGTCCATGAGGTACTCCGCTGACATCTCAATGTAGTGACTGGCAATCGGGGCGTCCATGTGACCGAAGGGCAGACCGGAACCCTGCATCGCGGGCATGCTTCGACTGACAGCCTGTTCATCGGATCGTGACCGCCTGTGAAACGGCTGCGCCTTGTCCGGCAGGACACTCTGCAGTAGGGGACAGTCACCAACAGATACTGCCAACCGCCCAGGAGACCCCGCCTTGAAGCACCAGCTGAACATCATCATCGGCAGCACGCGACCGGGTCGCGCCGGGCCGGTCTTCGCCCACTGGCTGGAGGGTTTTGCACGCGAACACGGCAAATTCGAACCGGTGCTGACCGACATTGCCGCATTCCACCTGCCGGTTCTGGACGAACCGCATCACCCGAGGCTTGGCAATTATCAGAACGACCACACCAAAGCCTGGTCGAAGGCCATCGATGCCGCCGACGCCTTTGTGTTCGTGGCGCCGGAGTACAATTATTTCGTTGCGCCGGCGATCGTCAACGCCATCGACTACCTCCTCCGCGAATGGAAATACAAGCCAGCCGCCATTTTCAGCTATGGCGGCGTCTCCGGCGGCCTGCGCGCCGCGCAGGCGCTCAAGCCGCTGCTGACCTCGGTCGGCATCATGCCGATCCCCGAAGGCGTCGCGCTGCCGCTCTACCAGAAACTGCTGGAGGGCGACGGCTCCTTCAAGGCCAGCGAGCAGGTGCAGGGCGGAACCAAAGCCATGCTGGATGAGCTGTCACGCTGGAGCGAGGCGCTGAAGCCGATGCGGGCTGCGTAAAGCAGCCGGTATTCGGCCCCGGCTTGCTCATGCCATAAAGAGATGGAATGGTCGGCAGGTGACTGAGCCGGGGGCGGTTCCACTTGCGTTTTTTGTTTACCTTGCTGCTGATGCTTGCGACCACCGCGACGGCGGTGGCGGAGCGGCGCGTGGCGCTGGTCATTGCCGATGACGACTATCGGCTGGTGCGGAAGCTCTCCAATCCGGTCAATGACGGCGAGGCGATGGAAGCGGCGCTGAAAAAGCTTGGCTTCGAAGTCGTCCTCGAAACCAACCGCGACCTCAGGCGCATGCGCCGTGCGTTGGACGATTTTCGCGAGGACGCCAAGGGCGCCGATGTGGCGCTGGTGTATTTTTCCGGCCATGGCGTCGAAATCTCCGGCGACAACCGGCTGTTGCCGGTCGACGCCGATGCCTCCTCGCTCGACCAGCTGGAAAAGACCAGCCTGCCGCTGGAAGAGGTGCGCGATGCGGTTGCAGCCACTGCCAAGGTCGGGCTGATCGTGCTCGACGCCTGCCGCAGCGATCCGTTCTCTGGGACTAGCGGCGACGGGCGCGGCGCGACATCGCTGATCAAGGATCTGGTGGACAAGGTCAAGCCGGGTCTCGGGCGCATCGGCAAGGCGGAAAACATCCTGTTCGCCTTCTCGGCCGCGCCCGGCGAGACGGCCGCCGATGGAAGCGGCGCGAATTCGCCCTTTACAGCGGCGCTGACCAAATATCTCGGTACCGAAGGGCTTGAGATACGCTCGGTGCTGACGCTGGTGCAGCAGGAGGTCTACGACCTTTCGCGCGGCAAGCAGTTGCCCTATGTCGAGAACGGACTGCCGAAGCTGTTCTTTGCCTCGGCGGCCAAGGAGCAATTGCCGGAGCGCGAACGGCTGCTGCTCGCCATGGCGGATGTGACGCCCGAGATGCGCGGCGCGGTCGAACGGGTCGCCAGCGATGCCGACATGCCGCTGGCGCCGCTCTATGGCGCGCTGATCAGCACCGATAACAGCCATTTCTCCGGCGAAAGCCTGGACGCCCGGCTGCGCGAGGCCGCCGACGCCTTCGTCAAGGTGCGTGACGACATGAAGACCCTGGCCGCCGATGATCCGACGGTGACGGCGCTGCGCCGGCAGGCCGAAGAGCAGTTGTCGCTCGGCGCCTTCGATGGCGCACGCGTGATCCTTGCCAAGGCCGCCGACATCGACAATGTCTCGCGCAACACATTGAAGTCCAAATTCGTCAGCCGCACCCTTTCCGAGGCCGCGACGCGCTTTCTGTCAGGCGGCGCGGCGCGCGCCAGCCTCGACTATGCCACCGCCATCAAGGACTATGAAACGGTGCTGTCGCTCTACGGCGAGGCCGGGCAGACCTCGCTCAGCCTGGAACAGGCCGACCGGCAGAGCCGCACGCTGGAAGAACTCGGTATCCTCTATACGACGGTCGGCAATGTCGAAGCAGCCGGCCGCGCCTTCACCGCACTGCTGGCCAATCTCGAGCAGCGGGCGAGTCAGGAAACCGACCCCAGCGTCAAACGCGATCTCGCCATCGGCCATATCAAGCTCGCCAACATAAAGATGGCGCAAGGCGACCTGTCGGCCTCTCTGCAAAACTATGAGGCGGCCAGGGACATGCTGCAGGATCTGACCGCAAAGATCCGTGACAAAAAAGACTGGCTCGGCGATCTGGCCATGGCCAATGACAAGATCGGCAATGTGCTGGCGACGCAAGGTGATGTGGGTGCGGCAGCCCAGGCCTATCAGCAAAGCTTGGCCATCAAGCAGCAATTGGCTGAAGCGGAACCGAACAGCGTCTATCTGCTGCGCGACCTGACCATTACCTATGACGAAATCGGCGATCTTGCCCGCACCGCCGGCCAGTTGGATGGCGCCCAGACGGCATTCGAAGAGAGCCTGAGAATTCGGCTGGCACTGGCCGAGAATAAACCCGATGACCCCAGGCACCAGCACGCTGTCTCCGTCAGCTACACCAGGATCGGCGACGTTCTGCGCGAGCGTGGCGACGCTGCCGGTGCGCTCGACGCCTACAACAAGAGCCAAGGGATCGCCGAAGCGCTTGTGCGCCGCGACTCAAACAACACCGATTTGAAGCGCGACCTGTCGGTCGGTTACGCCAAGATCGGCAAAGCTTACAGCGACCAGAAGGATTGGCCGCTCGCGCTGGACTCCTTCCAGCAGGCGCTGGCCACGGCGCGCGACCTTGCCGCCATCGATCCCGGCAACACGGACTGGCAGCGCGACCTGTCTGTGTGTCTCGAACAGGTCGCCGAGGTGCTTAGAGAGCAGGGCGATGCCATCGGTGCTCTGCAAAACTATCAGGACAGTCTTGCTATAGCCGACCGGCTGGCCAAGCTCGATCCTGCCAATTCGAACTGGCAGCGCGATATGTCTATCACCCTGCAGAAGATCGGCTATCTGGAAACCGATCGACGTCACTTTGAGGGTTCCAAGGCGGCATTCGAAGCCAGCCTCGCCATTGCCCAGAAACTCGCCCAGTCCGATCCGGACAATGCGATCTGGCAAATCGATCTGGCGCGCGCCTATATCGCCTATGCCTATGTGGCGAGGGACCCGAAGGCTGCGCTGACCAAGGCGCTCAAGCTGACGCTGGAGCTCGACCGTACGGGACGGCTGGCGCCCGGGGACAAATTCATGATCAAATATTTGCGCAACCTTCTGGCCCATTCCAACGCCCGAAAAAAATAGCCGACTGCCGGTTGGGGATTTAGGCTGGAAATCCCCGCAAACCTTGGAAAAACCGCCTTTAGCGCCTATATCTAGGCAATATCAGAGGCGCGATTCGGGGCCGATTTTTCGCGCTGTACAAGCGGCATCTAGACAACAGGTTTTCATGAGCGACCAGACCGAGAACACCAACGGCGCCGAAGCCGAATACGGCGCCGATTCCATCAAGGTTTTGAAGGGGTTGGACGCCGTCCGCAAGCGGCCGGGCATGTATATCGGCGACACCGATGACGGCTCGGGCCTGCATCACATGGTCTATGAGGTGGTCGACAACGCCATCGACGAGGCGCTGGCCGGCCATGCCGACCTGGTGACGGTGACGCTCAATCCCGACGGTTCGGTCACCGTTATCGACAATGGCCGCGGCATTCCGACCGATATCCACACCGGCGAAGGCATTTCGGCGGCCGAAGTGATCATGACGCAGCTGCATGCCGGCGGCAAATTCGACCAGAATTCCTACAAGGTATCGGGCGGCCTGCATGGCGTCGGCGTCTCGGTGGTCAATGCGCTGTCGGCCTGGCTGAAGCTGAAAATCCGCCGCAATGGCCAGATTTTCGAAATGAGCTTCACGCACGGCAATTCTGACGCGCCGCTCAAGGCCACCGGCAGTTACGAGCAGAACAAGCAGCCCGGCACCTATGAAGGGCGCAGCGGCTCCGAAATCACCTTCTTCCCGTCGTCCGAGACCTTCACCATGGTCGAGTTCGATTTCGGCACGCTGGAGCACCGGCTGCGCGAACTCGCCTTCCTGAATTCCGGCGTGCGCATCATTTTGACCGATGCCCGCCATGCCGATCTCGTGCGCCATGAGCTGCACTATGATGGCGGGCTGGAAGAGTTCGTCAAATATCTCGACCGGGTCAAGAAACCGCTGATCGACAAGCCGATCGCCATCAAGGCCGAGCGCGACGGTATCACCGTCGAAGTGGCGATGTGGTGGAACGACAGCTACCACGAGAATGTGCTTGCCTTCACCAACAACATCCCGCAGCGCGATGGCGGCACCCATCTGGCCGGTTTCCGTGGCGCGCTGACGCGCCAGATCACCGGCTATGGCGAGTCCTCGGGTCTGACCAAGAAGGAAAAGGTGGCGCTGATCGGCGACGATTGCCGCGAAGGCCTGACGGCGGTGCTGTCGGTCAAGGTTCCTGACCCGAAATTCTCCTCGCAGACCAAGGACAAGCTCGTTTCTTCAGAAGTCCGTCCGGTGGTCGAAGGCCTGGTCAACGAGGCGCTCGGCACCTGGCTGGAAGAGCACCCGACCGAAGGCAAGGTGGTCATCGACAAGGTGATCCAGGCGGCCGCGGCGCGCGAGGCGGCGCGCAAGGCGCGCGACATCACCCGCAAGAGCTCGCTCGGCGTCACCTCGCTGCCCGGCAAGCTGGCCGATTGCCAGGAACGCGACCCGGCGAAATCCGAAATCTTCATCGTCGAAGGTGACTCGGCCGGCGGCTCGGCCAAGGGCGGCCGTTCGCGCCAGAACCAGGCGATCCTGCCTTTGCGCGGCAAGATCCTCAATGTCGAGCGTGCCCGCTTCGACCGCATGCTCGGCTCCGAGATGATCGGCACGCTGATCACCGCGCTCGGCACCTCGATCGGCAAGGACGAGTTCAACGCCGACAAACTGCGCTACCACAAGATTATCCTGATGACCGACGCCGACGTCGACGGCGCCCATATCAGGACCTTGCTGCTCACCTTCTTCTTCCGGCAGATGCCGGAGCTGATCGAGCGCGGCCATCTCTACATCGCCCAGCCGCCGCTCTACAAAGTGACACGCGGAAAAAGCTCGCAATATATCAAGGACGAGAGCGCCTTCGAGGAGTTCCTGATCGGCTCCGGGCTGGAGGAGGCGTCGCTGACCCTCGCCTCCGGCGAGGCGCGAGCCGGACAGGATCTGCGCGGGTCCATCGACGACGCGCTGGCGGTGCGCCAGCTCATCAACGGTCTGCACACGCGCTACAACAGGGGCGTGGTCGAGCAGGCGGCGATTGCCGGCGCGCTCAATGCCGATGTGCTCAACGATCTTGGCCGCGCCAACGCCATGGCCGAACGCGTCGCCCAGCGTCTCGACATCATCGCCGAGGACACCGAGCGCGGCTGGACCGGCCGCCTGTCGACCTCCAATGAAGGCGTCGGCGGCTATGTCTTCGAGCGCACGGTGCGCAGCGTCAAGGAATTCGCGCAGCTCGACGCCGGGCTGATCAATTCGGCCGACGCACGCCAGCTCGACCGCTATGCGCCCCGCCTCACCGAGGTCTATGGTGAGCCGCCGGTGCTGCGCCGCAAGGATGTCTCCGAAACCATTTCGGGGCCGCTGGCGCTGCTCAACGCGGTGTTTGCGACCGGCCGCAAGGGCCTGACCATGCAGCGCTACAAGGGCCTTGGCGAGATGAACGCCGAGCAGCTATGGGAAACCACGCTCGACCCGAATGTGCGCTCGCTGCTGCAGGTCAAGGTCAATGACGCGACCGATGCTGACAGCTTGTTTTCGCGGCTTATGGGCGACGAGGTCGAACCGCGGCGCGAATTCATACAGGACAACGCACTGTCGGTGGCCAATCTGGATATTTGAGGACGGGCGCCTCGCTATCGCTTCGTCATCCTAGGGCGAAGCAAGGAGCGAAGCGACGCAGCGCAGACCCTAGGATGACGAAGTCGGGAAGGCTTCCGCCAATCATCTACCGATGAACCGCTCTCGACGCCGCCGCTCAGCTCGGTTCCAGTTTGCGGCCGAGGTCGACGGCGTCGCGCAGCACTTGCAGATGCGAGCGCGGCGCGGCGCCTGCCGGCGGGGCGACCTCATCGCCGGTTGCCGTCGATGACCAATAGAGCGTGTGGGTGAAGACGCGGCCGAGCGAGCTGTGCAGCTCGACCTGGATATTCTCGACGCCGGGGCCGAAATTTTCCGTCATCGGTCCCGAAATCGGATCGCCTGTCGCCCAGCCATTGCCGCGATCGAAGACGTTGGTCCAGCGCGTTGCCGCAAACACCGCGCCATGATGCACCGCGCGCTGCGCCTTGCCTGCAGCGCTGTGACCTTCCTGATATAACACGGTGCCGCCGGCCTGCCCGCCATCGGCGATTGGCGGGCAGGCCGAGAAAAGCCGCTCGGCAAGGCCGCGCCTGAATTCAGCGAGATTGTAGGTCACCAGAAACTCGCTGTGGGAGAGCGGGCTGCCAAGGGTGACGAAATCGCTGATCTTCCACGGCAACGGATGGTCGGCATCCTTGGTCCGCAGTTGCTGGTAGAGCGCCCACTGCCCGCGCCGAAATCCAGCAAGGTCGTTGACGGCAGCAGGCCACGTTGAGCCATCGGAACCGAGCGTTGCCTTGTCGATGGCCTCGACCGCTTCCAGTTTCGCCTTGTCGCGGACGGCTTCCAGTCTTCGCGGCCGGAACTCGGCCCACAAGATCTGCAGCAGATCATAGGCGATGATCGACCCCAGGCTGTGCGAGACCAGCACAATGCGGTCGTAGCCGTCGTCCTTCGTGAGCGTCCTGAGCAGCGTCAGGCCGCGGTCGCGGATCAGCGCCCGCTTCTCGATCGTTGCCGCCTCGGCGCGCACATAGGCGGCGACGTCGCCGAAATAGGGCAGGGCGAACTGGTCGACCGCCCAGATGATGAAAGAGGCGAGAGCGGTGATCACGAGGCCGGTAGCCACGGACAAAGCCTGCTGCCAGATCGACGTCGCCAGCACCAGTGCCGCGCCGAGAATGAGGATGACGATCAAAAGCGTGGCGACATAGAGCTTGTGGGCGTCAGGCGGAATATCGGCGGGCTTGCGCCACAACAGGTTCGTCACCCAGGCGGCCAGCCGTCCGCGCGTCGTGCCCTGCGTGATGTCGGCCCAATAGAGCTCGTAGAAGTCGGTGCGGCGGCCATCGACATCATAAGGCGTGGTGATGC
The DNA here is from genome assembly GCF_056404775.1 of Mesorhizobium sp. P2_B5. NCBI lineage: Bacteria > Pseudomonadati > Pseudomonadota > Alphaproteobacteria > Hyphomicrobiales > Phyllobacteriaceae > Mesorhizobium > Mesorhizobium sp. P2_B5. The sequence continues at coordinate 1,187,229 of NZ_JBFUDJ010000001.1, forward strand.
GGCGTAACTCGTGCGACCTGGTCCGGCTGTCGGGCGTGATCCAGCTCTGGTTGATCGTGGCGCTGGGATTGTCGGGATCAGGGATCCGGGCGTAAGGCGGAGCGCGGGTGGGATCGCTGCTCCAGACCGCCCGAACAAAGCCGCGCAGCGTATCCATAGGCCGCTGCTCACCCATGCCATGCACGATCACCACCGCCTGGCTGGGCTTGTGCGGCGCTTTCTTGGAAACCGGCGATGCGACAGCTTTGGGCACCAACGTCTCCGTTGACGGCAATCCCGTCGACTGGACGGGATTGTTTCGATGCTACCCCCGGATGCTTCCCCGAGCCAACAATACACTGCAGCCGATGCGGAACTCCGTGAACCAATCCACAGTTTTGCCGTCTTGGCGCGCGCCAACGCGCCAAATAGTTCCATTCCCGGCAAACAAAATCATTTCATTGCCCGCCGGAACGGAAGTCGCGGCAAGACATTGTGAAACCATCGATCACGATTTCTCAAGGAGGCTTTCATGGGACGCGGTATTTTGCTCTGGTTGCTCGGTATTCCGATCCCGATCATCATTCTCATCATGCTGTTCGTACGGTAGGAGGCGTCGATGCAGCCCACCGTATCGGCTATTGACCTATCCGCTTCGGAAGAATCCTCCGCTACAGCCGTCAGCTGGGGGCCCATCATCGCCGGCGCTTTTGCGGCCTCGACGCTGACCTTCATCCTCATGCTGCTCGGCTCGGGGCTGGGGCTGACCATGGTCTCGCCATGGTCCGGCTCCGGCGCCTCGCTGACTACCTTCGCGGTGTCCGGAGCGATCTGGCTCATCATCGTACAATGGCTGTCGTCCGGTGTCGGCGGCTACCTTGCCGGGCGCCTGCGGACCAAATGGGTCGGCGTTCACACCGACGAGGTCTATTTCCGCGACACCGCGCACGGCTTCCTCGCCTGGGCGCTGGCGACGCTGCTGGTCGTCGGCGTGCTCGGTTCGGCGCTTTCCTCCGTGCTAGGATCGGGCGTCCAAGCGGCTTCCACAGTGGCATCAGGCGCCGCCATGGGCGCATCGGCTGGCGCGTCCGCAAACGCCGGCCCCGCATCGACCGACAATGCGACGTCCTATCTCGTGGATTCGTTGTTCCGGCCCGCCGATGCCACCAAGCTGGCGGCCGCCAATCCGGACAGCGACGCCGCAGCGGTCGGACAGGCCTCGCGCATCCTGATCGCCAGTGCGGCGGCAGGCGAGATTTCGGCTGACGACAAGACCTATCTGTCGCGGCTGGTCGCCGCCCGCACCGGTCTCTCGGAGGCCGACGCCAAGGCGCGTGTCGATGCACTGATGGCCAAGGTCGAGGACGCGAAGGTGAAGGCAAAGCAGGCCGCCGACACCGCCAGGAAAGGCAGCGCCACCTTCGCTCTGCTTGGCGCCCTGTCGCTGGTCATCGGCGCCTTCATCGCCAGTGCTGCCGCAGCACTGGGCGGCAGGCAGCGCGATGACGAGGAAGCGGTTTTTCTGACCAACCGCTGAACCGCCTGTTCAATATGAAAAAGCCCGGTGCGAAGCCGGGCTTTTTGCTGTTTGAAATTCCGCCGGGATCAGTGATCCATCGCCTTGACGATTTCCTCGGTCATCTTCTTGGCGTCGCCGAGCAGCATCATGGTGCCGTCCTTGTAGAACAGCGTGTTGTCGATGCCGGCATAGCCGGAGCCGAGCGAGCGCTTGACGAACAGGCAGGTTCGCGCCTTGTCGACGTCGAGGATCGGCATGCCGTAGATAGGGCTGCTCTTGTCGTCACGGGCCGACGGATTGGTGACGTCGTTGGCGCCGATGACATAGGCGACATCGGCCTGCGCGAACTCGGAATTGATGTCTTCCAGCTCGAACACCTCGTCATAGGGCACGTTGGCTTCGGCAAGCAGCACGTTCATGTGGCCGGGCATGCGGCCGGCGACCGGGTGGATGGCGTATTTCACGTCGACGCCATTGGCCTTCAGCTTGTCGGCCATTTCGCGCAGCGCATGCTGCGCCTGGGCGACCGCCATGCCGTAGCCCGGCACGATGATGACCTTCTGCGCGTTCATCATCAAATAGGCGGCGTCATCGGCCGAGCCCTGCTTGACCGTGCGCTCGATGCCGTCATCGGCCGCTGCCGCGGTCTCGCCGCCGAAGCCGCCGAGGATGACCGAGATGAACGATCGGTTCATGCCTTTGCACATGATGTAGGACAGAATCGCGCCGGACGAGCCGACCAGCGCGCCGGTGATGATCAGCGCCAGATTGCCGAGCGTGAAACCAAGCGCGGCGGCTGCCCAGCCGGAATAGGAATTCAGCATCGAGACGACGACCGGCATGTCGGCGCCGCCGATCGGGATGATGAGCAGCACGCCGAGCAGCAGCGAGGCGGCGACGATCAGCCAGAACACCAGCTTCGCCTCGGTGGTAACCAGCAGCACGATCAGCACGATCAGCGCGATGCCGAGGACGGCGTTGATGACATGGCGGCCGCCGATCATGATCGGCTTGCCCGACATGCGGCCATCGAGCTTCAGGAAGGCGATGACCGAGCCGGTGAAGGTGATGGCGCCGATGGCGACGCCAAGGCTCATCTCGATCAGGGCCTGGGCGTGGATGTCGCCATTGGTGCCGATGCCAAAGCTTTCCGGCGCGTAGATGGCGGCAGCGGCCACCATGACGGCGGCGAGGCCGACCAGCGAGTGGAAAGCGGCGACCAGCTGCGGCATCGAGGTCATGGCGATGCGGCGCGCGGTGACGGCGCCAACGCCGCCGCCGATGGCCAGACCAAGCACGATCAGGCCGAAGCCGCCGGCCGAAGGCACGGCCAGAGCCAGCGTGGTGGCAATGGCGATGCCCATGCCGATCATGCCGTACAGATTGCCCTGGCGGCTGGTGGTCGGATGCGACAGGCCGCGCAGCGCCATGATGAACAGGACGCCGGAGACCAGATAGAGGAAGGACGCGAAGTTGGCGTTCATGGCGCTCTACTTGTCCTTCTTCTTGTACATGGCCAGCATGCGCTGGGTGACCAGGAAGCCGCCGAAGATGTTGACCGAGACCAGCATCAGCGCGACGAAGCCGAAGCCGGTGGCAATGCCCGAGGCCGAGATGCCGACGGCCAGCAGCGCGCCGACGACGATGACCGAGGAGATGGCGTTGGTGACGGCCATCAGCGGCGTGTGCAGTGCCGGGGTCACCGACCAGACAACGTAATAGCCGACGAAGATCGCCAGCACGAAGATGGCGAAGCGGAAGACGAAGGGATCGATGGCGCCACCCGACAGGGCGTGCGCGGCGTCACCCGCCGCATCAGCGCCGCCAGGCGCGTTGGCCAGGTTCTGCACCGCCAGGCGGACGGCGGCACTTGCCTGATCAAGCTGGTCGAGGGCTTTCTGCAAGGTCTGATCCATCACGCGATCCCCTTCGGCTTGGCGGCTTTTTTCGGCGCGGCCTTCTTTGGCGCGGTGTCGGCAACCATAGTCTTGGCCGGGACCGCCGCAGGTTCGACATGATCCTTTTCCGTCGCCTTGGCGAAGGCCGGATGCACGACGCGGCCAGCATCGGTCAGCATCGTCGCCTTGACCAGGTCATCGTCGCGATTGATGGCGAGCGTCTTGGTGGTCTTGTCGACCAGTGTTTCCACGAAAGCGAACAGGTTGCGGGCGTAAAGCAGCGAGGCCGACGCAGCGACGCGGCCGGGCACATTGAGGTGTCCGACGATCTTCACATTGTTGGCCGTGGTCACCACCTGACCTGGGACCGCGCCTTCAACATTGCCGCCGCGCTCGACGGCGAGGTCGACGATCACCGAGCCCGGCTTCATCGAGGCGACCATCGCTGCCGATACCAGTTTCGGCGCCGGACGGCCGGGGATCAGCGCCGTGGTGATGACGATGTCCTGCTTGGCGATGTGCTCAGCGGTAAGCGCTGCCTGCTTGGCCTGATATTCCTTGGACATTTCCCTGGCGTAGCCGCCGGCGGTCTCGGCCGCCTTGAACTCCTCGTCCTCGACGGCGAGGAACTTGGCGCCGAGTGAGGCGACCTGTTCCTTGGCGGCGGGACGAACGTCGGTGGCGGTGACGACGGCGCCGAGGCGGCGCGCGGTGGCGATCGCCTGCAGGCCGGCAACGCCGACGCCCATGATGAAGATCTTAGCCGCCGGCACCGTGCCAGCCGCCGTCATCATCATCGGCAGCGCCCGGTCATATTCCGATGCGCCGTCGATCACCGCCTGATAGCCGGCAAGGTTGGCTTGGCTCGACAACACGTCCATCGACTGGGCACGGGTGATGCGTGGCATGAACTCCATCGAAAAAGCGGTGACGCCGGCCTTGGCCAGCGCCGCGATCGCAGCATCGTTGCCATAGGGATCCATGATGGCGATGACTGCGGCACCCGATTTGTAGCCCTTCAGCTCGGCATCCGTCGGCCGGCGCACCTTCAGCACCGCATCGGCTTTGCCGGCATCCGCAGCCTTGCCGATCGCGGCACCTGCCTTGGAAAATTCCTCGTCGGGAATGCGCGACCTGGTGCCGGCGCCGGTCTCGACGATCACGTCCAACCCCAACGCCGCAAGTCGCTTCACCGTATCGGGCGAAGCAGCAACACGCGGCTCGTTGGCGTCGAGTTCACGAGGGATGAAAACCGTCTGCCCCACCGCATGATCCTTTCGGCTGGAACCTGTTTGCGCAACATGGCGGCCGGAGTCCGGCCGCCTTCCGGCAAGGGTCTGAAAGTCTATCGGAGAATGAAGGCGCCGACGGCCAGGATCAGCACGAACAGGATGGTCGCCGAGAAGAAGCCACCTGCAAAGAAGCCGAAAGCCATGGCCAGGAGCAGGGCGCCGCAAAATAGCGAACCGTATTTAGCCAGCGCCAGAAAGCCGTGATAGGTGCGGTCGTGCTCCGCATAATCCATCTTCGCGCCCAGTTCGACAGGACCGGTCGGCGTGTGATCAGCCATAGGAATACCCCTTCGAAGACATCTTTGAGGCACATAGCGAAAAGCCGGGCCAAGAGCAATGGCGCTATTGCCGCACGACCAGCGACAACAGCCTCAAAGGAATGTTGAAAGCCGGCGATCTAATGCATGTCGCCCAGAAGTGTGCAGCGGTTCTGGGATAACGACATGCATCAAAACAAGGACGGCCGGCCTCAGTCGAAGGTTGAGGATTTCAGCCGGCCAGATGCGGGAACAGGCCGAGCAGTCCGACGACGATCAGATAAAGGGCGACGATGTAGTTGAGGAGCCGCGGCATCACCAGGATCAGCACGCCGGCGATCAGCGAGATCAGCGGGGTGAGCGTAAGCGTGGAGATTGTCATGTCGGTATGCTTTCACGAGAACAATTCGGAGGAACCGCCTTTCAGGCAGGGCTACGGCAGCACCAGGGACGCGGCGCCGCCGCCACAAGCGATAACGACGAAGCCACCGGAAAGGTCCATCGCGCGAGAACGAACATCCGTTCAGGCGGCGTCGCGGTAATATTTCGCTGTTGGCAGAATGGACAAAGGTGTCAGCCGGTTGATAGCCGGATTGCCAAACATCAGCCTTTGCTCCGTCGCTGTCGATCTGAAGAACGGCAACCGGTCGAGTATCCGTTGAACATTCTCTTCATTGCCGGGAATTTCGAACAATGCGAGCGGAGGGAGAACGCCCGGAAACGCCTTGCCCGCAGTCCTCTGCGCGGCGCTGAAGAAGCGGGCATAAAAAGCGGAATGCTCCAACTTAATCGGGATAAACATCGCGGTCTGGCGAAAATAACAGTAGGCCGCCATGCAAATCCTGAGCGTCAGGAAAGGCAGCACACCGGGCGCCGGCGCGCTGTCGGGATCTGTCGCGAAGCGGGTTCCGTCGATGAAGGTTTCCCCACGGGCAAGCCGGGGAAGCAATATTTCGGGATAAGCGTCGATCGAAGGCGAGTATGGCTGGTCACTGGAAATATAGTGGAGGCGCACTGTGCTGACCAATTCGCCGTAGCAGTAGACACCGAACCGATAGGAATTGGGCAGATTGTCCCATCGATCCTCGAACATGCCACTGGCGATCGGGCCGCACATGCCTGAGCGCAGATAGGACTTATAGCGGAGTCGGTAGATCGCCTCCAGATCTTCGCCCCCGGTAATGAGACGATATTCGACATGATCCAGCAATTGCATCATGGATCGGTTGAGCGCCGAGTCGATCCTCGCGCTGGCCTCAACCGACGCACTCTTCTTCGCAGTATCCATTGCCAGTCCTCGAAATTCCGCCTGGAAGTAGGCTATTCGAGTTGAAATGAGACACAAGCTGAAAATTCAACATTGCTTATTTACCGCTTGTTAACCTTAACGACCGGGGTCGTTCACCGATTTTGGACACGAAAAAGCAAATGGCGCAGCCGGTGGTTGCCTGATCCGGTCTGGCGGCGGTCATCGAAATTATTCTGAAGTCAGATCTTGAAAGCGCCAAGACGTAGCGGTTTGGACGACGCCTGAGCGGTCATCATTTCATCAAGTGAACAATTGCTCTGTGTTTTTAAATGCAATTTCAGGTGGAGAACCGCTCACACTTTTCCTGGAATTGCTTCGCTCGGACGCGATTCCGGACGGAAAACCGCTTCACATTTTTCCTGGAATTGCTTTTAGCTGGCTGTCCGTTTGCCGGCGATATGCAGGTCAGCGGCAAACGGCCATGTGACGGTCGACATCGTCTCGATGCCCGATGCGCTGAGCGCGGCGCCGAACAGGAAGCCCTGCAAGAAGTCCGGCTTGACCAAATGGACCAGCGTCTTCAGCTGCTCGAAGGTCTCGACCCCTTCGATGGTGACCGAAAGGCCCAATGTCCGGGACAGGCCGACGATGCCCTTCAGAAGGTCGAGCGACTGCCGGTTCTGGTTCACATCGACCAGGAAAGAGCGGTCGATCTTGATCTTGTCGAGCGGCAGCTTGTGCAGATAGCTCAGACTGGAGTAGCCGGTCCCGAAATCGTCAAGCGCGATGCGCGCGCCGAGAGCCTTCAATTCCTCGATCGACTCGCGCGTCAGCGACTTGTCGTCGAGCAGGGCGGTCTCGGTGACCTCGATTTCGAGCCGGTGCGCCGCAAGGCCCGACTTGGCCAAGGCATCCCTGACCTTCTCGACGATATCGCGATTGCGGAAATCCTTGGCCGAAAGGTTGACCGACACGCCGGTCTGGGCCGGCCATTTGGCGCATTCGGCGCACGCGGCTTCCAGCACGAAAGTGCTTATGTCGGAAACGATACCCATCTCCTCGGCCAGGGGGATGAAGACACTGGGTGAGATCGGGCCGAGATCGGGGTGGTCCCAACGGCAGAGCGCCTCGCAGCTGGCGATGCGCATGGTGTTTACAGCCACGATCGGCTGATAGACGACGCGCAATTCCTTGGCCTGCACGGCGTTGCGCAGATCGGCCTTCATCAGCTGGCGATTGCGGAAGGCGGCGTCCATGGCCGCCTCGAACAGCCTCCAGCTGTTCTTGCCGAGCTCCTTGGCCTTGTAGAGGGCAAGGTCGGCCTTGACGATCATGGCATCAACGTCGGTGTCCTTGACCTTGGACAGCACCGCGCCGCCGCTGGCCTGGATGCGCAAGCCGTGGCCGGCAACGTCCACCTCACCCTGCAGGTCCGCGAATATATGGTCGAGGAGGGTGTTGAGATGGCTCTCGTCCTCGACACGGTCGAAGAAGATCATGAACTCGTCACCACCGAAGCGGCTGACATTGACACCTTGTCCGGCGACGGCCGCCAGGCGTTCGGCAACGGCGTAGATCAGCCCATCGCCAACCGGATGGCCGAGCGTGTCGTTGACGCTCTTGAAATCGTCGAGATCAATCACCGCCAGCGCGCACAGGCGGTCGCGGCTGCCCAACGCCATGGCTTCGCCGACCAGCTCATGGAAATAGGCGCGGTTCGGCAGGCCGGTAAGGCTGTCATAGCGCGCCATGAAGCGGATCTTTTCCTCCGCCTCGACGCGGGCCGTCACGTCCTCGAAGGTGATGACGCCCAGTTCCTGGCTGCCTTCACGGGCGGAGAATTCGTAATGCTGGCCGTTGGCGAGCGAGACCAGTACCTTGCGGTCGCGGCCTTCGCGCAGGGCGCGCGTCAGTTGCGCCTCGATGTAGCGGCAGTCCTTCGGGGCCAGCATGCCGCCGGCAACGCCGCGCAGCAGCAGGGAATGAATCGACCGGCCGAGCAGCTGGTCCGGCGATTTCAATGACATCAAATGTGCTGCCTCGGCGTTGGCGACGACCACCTTCCCGTTCGAGTCGAGCATGACAAGGCCATGCGACATCGTATTTAGCGCCCGATCGAACCTTTGCGCCAACTCCTTCGCCTGCCTGTGACCGATGACCGCCGAGAACAGAACGTTGCGGACATGGTCGGCGCTGCTGATGGTGACGATTGTCGTCGGAATGATCATCAGCCCGAGGACGAAGTCGGGGACGTCCATGCGCAGGAAGAGCGCAAGTGCTGCTGGCCCAATGAGGGTCACGGAAAAAATCTGCACCATGCGCCTGGATCCGTAGCTTCGGCCGACAACCGTGAGCAGGGTGGTCAATGCCAACGACACAGCCGCCAGTTCGGCGAAGTCATCGGGACGCAGGTAGATCGACACGAAACACAACGACCCCAACGCGAGGCCCTGCGCACTGCCTTTGAGAATGTAACCGCGTTCCCACGCCTCTGCCTTTTCGACAGTGGGTATAGGGCTGCCTGCCCTATGGAAGCTGCGGATGCTGAAGTAACGCCAAAGGCTGATCGACAACAGAAGGAAGGCGAAGCCAAGATACAGCGGATCGTGCGTCCGCAGGTAGATCATCAATCCGAGGATCCAGTAGCATACGCCGCCGACCACCAGCATGTAGGCGTTGTCGGATAACGCCCGCACAAACTGGATATAAACATCCGCCGGGATGTCTTCGGTCTTTGCTCTGTCCATACCGTTGGCCCAACGCTAAGCCTTGTCATGCCACACCCGCCTTAAGAAAGGCTTAGAACGGCGGCTTTGGCCCGTTTGCCGAGGGCGGGCAAATGCAGTACAGATTGGGAAATCAAGCTTCAGGTAAACAAGGCGTGTCGATCACTCTGCGGCCTGAAGTTCACGCCGCGCCGGCGTTTTGGCCAGGCGCTCGACAAGCCTTTTGCGCTCGCCATCGGCCTTTTCGGCGCTTGCCTGCCTGACATGGCCGTAGCCGCGAATGAGCGCCGGCACCGAGGCAAGGGCGACGGCGGCCTCGGTCCTGCCCGGTGCAAGTGCTGCCGCGACAAGCTCGAGATCGGCCTCATAGCGGGCCAGAAGCTGCCGCTCCATGCGCCGCTCGGCGCTATAGCCGAACATATCGAAAGCCGTGCCGCGCAGGCCTTTCAGCGCCGCCAGCAGGCGAAAACCCTTCATCATCCACGGCCCGAAATTCGATTTCCTCGGCTTGCCGTCATTGCCGCGCCTGCCCATGATGGGTGGCGCCAGATGAAATTCGAGTTTTTCGTAGCTCTGGAACTGTTTTGACAGTTCCGTGGCGAAGGAGCCGTCGGTGTAGAGTCGCGCCACCTCATATTCGTCCTTGATCGCCATCAGCTTGAACAGGTTTTTGGCCGCCGCTTCGGTCACCGCGGTCGAGCCGGGCACGGCCTTTGCCTCGGCGGCGCGCAAAACCGCCAGCTTTTCGGCATAGCGCCGGCCATAGGCGGCGTTCTGGTAAGCAGTGAGGAACGCGACGCGGCGGGCGATCACATCGTCCAGCGTCTCGGCGATCGGCGCGGCCTTGCCCGGCTGCGCAATGAGGCCGCGCACGAAATCCGGCTGATGCGCGGCGCGGCGGCCCCAACGGAACGCGGCGATGTTCATCGCCACCGCTTCGCCGTTCAATTCGATAGCCTTTTCAACGGCTTCGGCCGACAACGGCAGACCGCCATGCTGGAAGGCAAAACCGAGCATGAACATGTTGGCGCCGAGCGAATTGCCGAACAATTGCGTAGCGGTGCGCGTCGCGTCGAAGAAATGCGCCTTGTCGTCGCCGGCGGCAGCGCGGATCGCCTTCTTCAGCCGCTCGATCGGCAGCGAGAAATCGGCCGAGCGGGCGAATTCGCCGGGCATGATCTCGGCGGTGTTGGCAAGAAAGATGGTATGGCCTTCGCGCACCGCGCCAAGCACCTTCTTGGCGCCGGACACGACGAGGTCGCAGCCGAGCACCAGGTCGGCCTTACCTGCCGAAACGCGGATGGCATGAATATCGTCCGGGGTGCGGGCGATGCGGACGTGGGTGAACACCGAACCGCCCTTCTGGGCGAGGCCGGCCATGTCGATCATGCCACAGCCCTTGTCCTCAAGATGGGCAGCCATGCCGAGCACCGCGCCGATGGTGACAACACCGGTGCCGCCGACGCCGTCGATGATCGCCGCCCAACCCTCGCTGCCGAGTGGGAATTCAGCCGGGACCGGCACGCCATCGAGCGGATCTGTCCGCCCGGCAATGCCTTCAGCCTTGCGGATCTTGGCGCCGTGCACGGTGACGAAGGAGGGGCAGAAGCCGTTGACGCAGGAGAAATCCTTGTTGCAGCTCGACTGGTCTATTCTGCGCTTGCGGCCGAACTCGGTCTCGACCGGCTGGATCGAGACGCAGTTCGACTGCACGCCGCAATCGCCACAGCCCTCGCAGACCAGTTCGTTGATGAACACCCGCTTGTCGGGATCAGGGAAGGCGCCACGCTTGCGGCGGCGGCGTTTTTCGGCCGCACAGGTCTGGTCGTAGAGCAGCACCGAGACGCCTTTGACGTTGCGCAGCTCGCGCTGGACGAGATCGAGGTCGTCGCGGTGATGGATGGTGGCACTGGCCGGGAATTCGGCCTTGCCGGCATATTTGTCCGGCTCGTCGGTGACGATGGCGATGCGCTCGACGCCTTCGGCACGCACTTGCCTTGCGATCATGTCCACCGTCAGGCCGCCCTCATGCGGTTGGCCGCCGGTCATGGCGACGGCGTCGTTGTAGAGGATCTTGTAGGTGATGTTGGCCTCGGTCGACAGCGCGAAGCGGATCGCCAGCGTGCCGGAGTGGTTGTAGGTGCCGTCGCCGAGATTCTGGAAAATGTGGTCGCGCTTGGAGAACGGCGCCTGGCCGACCCATTGCGCCCCCTCGCCGCCCATGGCGGTGAAGCCGACCGTGTTGCGATCCATCCACAGCGCCATGAAGTGGCAGCCGATGCCGGCGGCGGCGATCGAGCCGTCGGGCACCTTGGTCGAGGAATTGTGCGGGCAGCCGGAGCAGAAGAACGGCGTGCGCGAACCAATATCGCTGGCATCGGCAAGCATCGCCTGGAACTGGCGCAGCTTCGCCACCTTCGCGGCGATCTCTTCCGAGGGACCGATGGTGCGCAGAATCCGCTCGCCCAGCGCAATGGCGATTTCGTTTGGGTCGAGCGCGCCCTTGGCCGGGAATAGCCAGTCGCCGCGCTCGTCCTTCTTGCCGACGATAACCGGCTGGGTGGCGGTGCCGTAAAGGTTTTCGCGCAGCTGCACCTCGATCAGCGAGCGCTTCTCCTCGACGACGACGATGGTGTCGAGGCCGCGGGCGAATTCGGAGATGTGCTGCAGATCAAGCGGCCACGGGCAGCCGACCTTGAACAGGCGGATGCCGATGCGGTTGGCGGCGGCCTCGTCGACGCCGATGTCTTCCAGCGCCTGTCGGACATCGAGATAACTCTTGCCCAGCGTGATGATGCCGAGCTTCGGGCTGCGGCCGCCGGAATAGACGATGCGGTTCAGCCCGTTGGCGTGGATGAAGGCGGACACGGCGGCGCGCTTGTGCTCATGCAGCCGCTCCTCCTGGCCGAGCATGTCGATCTCATGACGGATGTTGAGACCGCCGGGCGGCAAGTCGAACTCCGGCACGACGATGTTCAGCCGCTCGAGCGCGGCATCGACGGAGGCCGTCGATTCGATGTTGTCCTTGACGCATTTGATCGCCGCCCATGTGCCGGCAAAACGCGACATGGCGAAGCCGTAGAGACCGTAGTCGATGATCTCCTGGACACCGGCCGGGTTGAGGATTGGCACCATGGTGTCGACGAACAGGAATTCAGTAGCATGCGCGTTGGTCGAGGATTCGGCCATATGGTCGTCGCCCATCAGAGCGAGCACGCCGCCATGCTTCGACGAGCCGGCGAGGTTGGCGTGGCGGAACACATCGCCGGAACGGTCGACACCCGGGCCCTTGCCGTACCAGACCGAAAACACACCGTCATGCGTGCCTTCGCCCAACAATTCCGTTTGTTGCGAGCCCCAGCAGGCGGTAGCGGCGAGCTCCTCGTTGAGGCCGGGCTGGAAGACGATATCGGCCTGCGCCAGCTGCTTTTTCGCCCGCCACAGCTGCATGTCGAGGCCGCCGAGCGGCGAGCCGCGATAGCCGGAAACGAAGCCAGCCGTGTTGAGGCCGGCGCGGCGGTCGCGCTCGCGCTGCATCAACAGCATGCGGATGACCGCCTGCGCGCCGGACAGGAAGATGCGCTCCTTGCCAAGATCGAACTTGTCGTCGAGCGCGACGTCGTGCAGCGTCATCAGGCATTTCCTCTGCGGAGGCGGCAGCGGGGGCGCAGCCAACGTAGGAGTGAGATTGCGCAGTCTTTCTCCGCTTGCAAGGCAGGTCAAACGAAATCGAAAGTGCCAGGCAAAGCGCAATGAACGGTCGCCCGTTATCGCTGCTCCCGCACGAAACCGATCCCCAGCGGCTGTGCGGCGACCGAAAATTTCTACTGAGTCGCGTCGGGCAAAAACACGTCAGCCTTTCGAGCAATCAAGCTTGGGCTCGCCCGGCAGCTTGCCGTCGGGATGGCCGGCAAGGTCAGGATTGGCCGTATAGAGCTGGTCGACCACCAGCGGCCGGTCGGGCAGGATCGACTGATCCTCCGTCGAGATCAGCGTGGTGTCGATCTTCTGCAGGAATGTGCCGTCAGGACCCCTGATGCTGATGGAGATCGCATAAGGCTTGTCCTTGACGATACAGGTCAGCGCCGGGCTCTCCAGGCTGACCTTGTCGAGCTTCGGCCAAACCTTCTGCTCGACCACCAGGGGAGGACCGCCGGCGGGGTTCTGGAAGCTGGCGACCGCCACCTGGCCCTCGCCCATCGGCCGCAGGGGCCGCAGCGTCACGACATAGGTCGCCCGGGCGAGACGGTAGTTGAAGACGACGACCTTGCCGGAAACCTCGAACAGCTTGCCATCGCCGCCGGTGTCGCGGCAGGCGCCGAGCCCGACGGCGGCAATGAGTGCTGCGCCGACAAGGATCGAACGAAAAAAACCCCTAGGCATTCTTGACCTCACGAGGCGCCGTGCGGCGGCGGCGATAGTGACGGCTTGCTTTCTGGCGGTTGCCGCACACCGCCATGTCGCACCAGAGGCGGCTGGAATTGCGGCTTCTGTCGACGAAGAGCCAGCTGCAATTGGGACAGATCCTGAGCCTGGCAACCGTATCGTCGCGCAGCAGCGACAAGGCTGAAACCGCCAGCGCCGCCTCAAAGGCGATCGGTGTCGCCGGATCGCCGAACGGCCTTCCCGGCGCGCCGATTTCAGCTGGGCTGTGCTCAAGACCGCCGGCGCAAGCCTTGAGAAAGACAGCCAGATCGTCGGCGGCAAGCGCACCTTTCGACACCGCGCCGCGAAACAGGCGGTCGGTCGTCTCGCGGATCGACAGAACCAGGGGCGCGATCCTGTCCGGCGAGGCAGCCTCCAGCCGCCTGCCGCCAAGCTCGGCGCCGCGAAAGCCGGTGGCGGCCTCGGCAAAGCGCGCGATCTCGGCCGGATCGGCAAACCGGTCGAAGGTCTTTTCGGGATCGTTGCGCAGCACCACGGTGTTGGCCGTGTCGAGCGCAAGCATGCCGCCAGTGAAGCGATGCGGGGTCCAGGATACCGTCATATCAGAAATCTAACCGATAAATCACGTTTGACAAGTTAGATTCCACGATGCAAACCTTGGCCCGGGCGCGGCCTCCGCTGCCTTTTTGTTTGAGCATGTCGTCGCCCCAAAACCGCTTTGCACTTTTGGGCGACATGCTCTGAGGTCTGTCTATGCTCTATTTCTTCCAGCAGATGCTGAACGGGCTGCATTCAGGCGCGCTCTATGCGCTGCTCGCCTTTGGCTACGTGCTGACCAACGGCATCCTGCACCGGACCAATCTCGCCTATGGTGCGCTGTTCGCCTTTTGCGGCCAGACGATGATCCTGACCGTGGCCTTCGGTTATCAGGTATTGTGGCTGACCTTGCTGGCGGCGGTGGTGCTCGGCGTCGTCACGGCTTTCCTCTACGCCGGACTGATCAGCCACGTGCTGTCGCGCAGCGTCTTCGAACCGCTGGCCGACCGTACACCCAATGCGATTGTGGTGACGACGCTCGGCATCCTGCTGGTGCTGTCGGAAGCCAGCCGCATTGCCGCCGACACGCATGACTGGTGGCTGCCGCCGATGCTGGCGCAGCCCGTTGTTTTCGCGCAAGGCGCGGGCTTCCAGGCGACGCTGACTCTCATCCAGCTCATCGACTGCGCGATAGTTCTGGCGGCAATCATGCTCGCCGCATGGGCGTTCGCCCGCTCCGGCTTCGGCCGCCGCTGGCGCGCCGTCTCCGACGATCCCCACGCGGCCGCCTTGTGCGGCGTCGATGTGCGCAGGGTGTTCCGGCAAGCGGTGCTGTTCGGCGGCTTCTGCGCCGCGCTGGCTGGCGTCATGGCCGGGCTCTACTACGGCAATGTCAGCTTCGGCTCAGGCCTCGTCTACGGGCTGAAAATCCTGTTTGTCACGGCAGTGGGCGGCTATCTCTCGCCGCCGCGGGCTGCGCTCGGTGCGGCCGCCTTCGGCATGGCGGAGTCGTTATGGGCCGGCTATTTCCCGATCGAATGGCGCGATGGCTGGATGTATCTGTTCCTGGTCGCAGCACTCGTGCTGATCGGTCCCGGCCGCGACCAGCAGAAGATCGCCTGATCGCCGCATCCGGCATCAGACTTTGGTTGCATGACGCAGCAGCCGGCCGGCACTTTAACCCTGCCTCAAGTCACAACGGCGTTGATCGCGCCCCTGCCATGTTGACCCGCCGGACCATGCACGGCATACCGTTGGGCCACAGCGGCGCGACGGAAAATAAGGGAGCCGGCGCGCCTTTGACACAAGGGAGGAATGCATGGCAGGGCTGCTCGCTCTATCCAGAACGATTGACCGTATGAATGAGTTCATCGGCAGATGGATATCGTGGCTGATTCTGCTGGCAATCCTGGTCAGCGCCGCCAATGCCATCATCCGCAAGGTCTTCGACATCTCGTCCAATGCCTGGCTGGAATTGCAGTGGTACCTGTTCGGCGCCGCCTTCATGCTGGCCGCCGCCTATACGCTGAAGCAGAACGACCATATCCGCATCGATATCGTCTACGGCATGTTTTCCCGCCGCGTGCAGCACTGGATCGACCTGCTCGGCCATCTGTTCTTCCTCATGCCGTTCGTGACGTTGATGGTGATCTATTTCGTGCCCTATGTGTCGCTGTCGTTTCGCAGCGGCGAGATGTCAAACAATTCCGGCGGCCTGATCATCTGGCCGGCAAAGGCGATCCTGCTCGTCGGCTTCTTCCTGCTGGCGCTGCAGGGCATCTCCGAGATCATCAAGAAGATCGCCATCATGCGCGGCGACATGGACGATCCCAATCCGTTCATATCGGCGCACGAACAGGCCGAGCTCGAGGCGAAAGCCCTTGCCGAAGAAGCCAAGGCGCTCGCCCAGGAGGCGCGCCCATGATCGAGTTCATCGCCCAGAACATGGCGCCGATCATGTTCGCCTCGCTGATCATCTTCCTGCTGATCGGCTACCCCGTCGCTTTCTCGCTCGCCGCAAACGGCCTGATGTTCTTCTTCATCGGCGTCCTGCTGTCCCCCTATTCGGGCGGCTCGATCAACCTCGCCTGGCCGCTGCTGCACGCCTTGCCGGACAATTTCTACGGCAGCAGGGTGATGTCGAACGACACGCTTCTGGCGATCCCGTTCTTCACCTTCATGGGCATCGTTCTCGAACGATCCGGGATGGCCGAAGACCTGCTCGACACGATCGGCCAGCTGTTCGGGCCGATCCGTGGCGGCCTTGCCTATGCGGTGATCTTCGTTGGCGCGCTGCTGGCTGCCACCACCGGCGTGGTGGCGGCGTCGGTCATCGCCATGGGACTGATCTCGCTGCCGATCATGCTGCGCTATGGCTATGACCGACGGCTGGCATCGGGCGTGATTGCGGCATCCGGCACGCTGGCGCAGATCATCCCGCCGTCGCTGGTGCTGATCGTGCTGGCCGACCAGCTCGGCCGCTCGGTCGGCGACATGTATGCCGGCGCGCTGATCCCGGGCCTGGTGCTGACCGGCCTTTACACACTCTACATCCTAATCATGTCGATCGTCCGGCCGAACTCGATGCCGGCGCTGCCGCTGGCGGCCCGCACCCTCGGCCACGGTGTCGTGTCGCTCCTGGCGGCACTGCTGGTGGCAGTCGCGGCTTCCTATGCGGCCTATCGCTATCTTGCGCCGACGCATGGCGACAATGCCGATATCCTTGGCGCCAGCGTCGGCGTGGCTCTGATCTACATCGTGGCTATCGCCGACAAGGGCCTGAACATCAACATGATGTCCAGGCTGGCACAGCAGGTGATCATCGTTTTGATCCCGCCTCTGGCGCTGATCTTCCTGGTGTTGGGCACCATCTTCCTCGGCATCGCCACCCCGACGGAGGGCGGTGCCATGGGCGCGGTCGGCGCCCTTGCCATGGCCGCGATGAAGGGGCGGCTGTCGCTGGATGTCATCAAGCAGGCGCTCGCCTCGACGACGCGGCTGTCGTCCTTCGTGCTGTTCATCCTGATCGGCGCGCGGGTGTTCTCGCTGACCTTCTATGGCGTCAACGGCCACGTCTGGGTCGAGCATTTGTTGACGTCGCTGCCGGGCGGCGAGGTCGGCTTCCTGATCGGCGTCAACATCCTGGTCTTCGTGCTCGCCTTCTTCCTCGATTTCTTCGAGCTCGCCTTCATCATCGTGCCGCTGCTGGCGCCGGCTGCCGACAAGCTCGGCATCGACCTGATCTGGTTCGGCGTGCTGCTCGGCGTCAACATGCAGACCTCCTTCATGCACCCGCCTTTCGGCTTTGCATTGTTCTACCTGCGGTCTGTCGCCGCCCGCGTGCCCTATCTCGACCGCCTCACCGGCAAGCAGATCGCGCCGGTGACCACCGGCCAGATCTATTGGGGCGCGGTGCCCTTCGTCTGTATCCAGGTGATCATGATCGGGCTGACCATCGCCTTCCCGCAAATGGTGATGCGCTACAAGGGTGCGGCCGTCGATCCGGGTACGATCGAGATCAAGTTGCCGGACATGCCAGGCCTTGCGCCTCTCGGCACACCACCGCCAGCCGATGGCGGCGCATCACCCGCGGCGCCATCGTCGAACGATTTGTCGCAGCCACCGAACTTCGGCGAGACGCCACCCGCCAAGCCGGCGGCGCCGGCGACCGACCTGTCGCAGCCGCCGAACTTCAACTGATGGATAGAGCGTTTCGCCGTTTAGCGGAAACGGCGAAACGCTCTATCTCTTTGTTTTGACGCAATTCCGGACGGAAAACCGCTTACACTTTTCCTGGAATTGCTCTGAGTGAGGACGTCATGAGAGCTGTGCGCTTGGAAGCCGTGGGTAGCATTGCGCTGCGGGAAGTGGACAAGCCCGTTGCGGGGCCGCAGGATGTCCTGGTGCGCATCGAAGCCTGCGGCGTTTGCGGCACCGACCGTCATCTCCTCCACGGCGAATTCCCTTCGAGCCCGCCAGTTACACTTGGTCACGAATTCTGCGGCATTGTCGAGGCTGTCGGAGAAGCGGTTTCCGGCATCGCCGTGGGCGACCGCGTCACCGGCGATCCCAATATCTCCTGCGGGCGCTGCAGTCATTGCCGGGCAGGCCGCGTCAATTTGTGCAGCAATCTCAGGGCCATCGGCATCCATCGCGACGGCGGCTTCGCCGACTATGTCGTGATGCCGCAGAGCCAGGCTTTCCTTCTGCCTGCGAACCTCAAGCCAACGCATGGCGCCTTCTGCGAGCCGCTGGCATGCTGCCTGCACGCTGTCGATCTCGCCGGCATCAGACCCGGCGCGTCCGTGGTGGTGCTCGGCGGCGGCGTCATCGGGCTGCTTACCGTGCAATTGGTCAGGCTCGCAGGAGCGTCGACAATCATCCTGTCGACGCGGCAGGCCTCCCGCCGGGTGCTCGCCGAAGAGCTCGGTGCAACGGCGACGGTCGACCCAAGTACCGTTGACCCGATCGAGGCCATCGCCGGCCCGGCCGGCCTTGTGCCCGGTGGGGTCGATGTGGTGCTCGAATGCGCGGGTGTCCCCGATACCGTCGAACAATCGATGCGGCTGGCGAAGTCGGGCGGTACGGTTGTGATTGTCGGTGTGATGCCGCAAGGCATGAAGGTGCCCTTCGAACCGTTCGACCTCTTGTTTCGCGAACTGAAGGTTCTCGGCTCGTTCATCAACCCCTTCACCCACAGGCGGGCGGCGGACCTTGTCGCGTCCGGGGCAATTGAGATCGACAAGCTCGTTTCAAGACAGGTCGGCCTGGAGGAAGCCCCCTCGGTGATCGCCAATCCGGCCGCGCCCGGCGAGGTCAAGGTGCTGGTGGTGCCTGGAATAGGCTGAGGTGCAGGCCTCCGTCTTGCAACTTTGGCGATTGGCGAAGCCGTCGATGACAGCTTCCCTCTCCCCGTCACTATACGGGGAGAGGATGCCGGCAGGCAGGTGAGGGGCGGCGCCAATGTTGGATGGATAAAGCACGAGTTTGCGCTTCAGACCTCCACGCAGGCCCAGGCGATTCAGCCGCCTAAGCCTGCGCCGCCCCTCATCCGCCTGCCGGCACCTTCTCCCCGTATAGTGACGGGGAGAAGGGAACTAGCCTACAGCTTGCCGTTGCGCTGCTGGACCATCATGAAGGTGTCGTAATTGTACTCGGCCACCTGCGCCCAGAGATAGTGCTCCTTGCGGAAGCCCTTGATCGAGTCCCAGATCTTCTTGAACGGTGCGTTCGAGGCTTCCATTTCGGCGTAGACTTCGTTGGCCTTCTCGAAACAGGCAGCCATGATGTCCTGGCTGAACGGGCGCAGTTTCGCGCCCCCGGCCACGAGCCGCTTCACTGCCGCAGGATTGAGATGGTCGTATTTCTGCAGCATGTTGGCGTCGGCCGCTTGCGCGGCTGTGTGCACCAGCGACTTGTAAGCAGGCGAAAGCTCTTCGTATTTCGCCTTGTTGAACATCAGGTGCACGGTCGGGCCACCTTCCCACCAGCCGGGGTAGTAGTAGTAGGGCGCGACCTTGTAGAAGCCGAGCTTCTCGTCGTCGTAGGGGCCGACCCATTCGGCGGCGTCGATCGTGCCTTTTTCTAGAGCCGGATAGATGTCGCCGCCGGCGATCTGCTGCGGCACGACGCCGAGCTTCGAGACGACTTTGCCGGCAAAGCCACCGATGCGCATCTTGAGGCCGGAAAGATCGGCGACGGTGTTGATCTCCTTGCGGAACCAGCCGCCCATCTGCACGCCGGTGTTGCCGCCGGGCAGGCCGAAAAGACCTTGCGTGGCGAGAAACTCGTTGAACAGGTCGATGCCGCCCCCGTGATAGTGCCAGGCATTTATGCCGCGCGCATTGAGCGAGAACGGCACTGCAGCACCCAGCGCCCATGTTGGGTCCTTGCCCCAGTAATAGTATGACACCGTGTGGCAGGCCTCGACCGTCCCGGCAGTGGTGGCGTCGGCAGCCTGCAGGCCGGGCACCAGTTCACCGGATGCAAATACCTGGACCTGGAAATTGCCATCGGTCGCCTCCGACAGCATTTTCGAGAAGACTTCCGCGCCGCCATAGATCGTATCGAGCGACTTGGGGAAGGACGACGCCAACCGCCACGTCACTTTCGGATTGGACTGGGCGATTGCCGGCGCGGCAAGCGTGGCGGCAGCCGCCGCGGCGCCCACGCCGGTGACCCCTGCCTTGCGGATGAATGAACGACGATCCATGCAGTTCCTCCCTATTGGACCAACAAACCGACATCAGGGACATCTCCTCACGCCCCGGCATCGGTTTGGCCGAAACAATACACGGGCAAGGGGTCGAGTCCAGCATGGCAGCGGGATTTGACGGCGGCGCTGGTGACAAATCCGCAGGCTTGGCGCCCGGTCTGCAACTATAGTCTAACGTTTATGGCGTGGCCCATGCGAGACAACGAAAACCTGCCATGGAAAAGCGCCTTCGGATCGCCTATTTTGCAGGCACAATAGCTATTCGCTTCGCGCCAAAGGGAATCCGGACCCAAAATGCACCAGCCGCTCGTCGCCATCTCGACCGACGTCCGTCAGTTCGACAACTACACCTGGCATGCCGCCCCACAGCAATATATCGAGGCGGCACTTTCCGGTGCCGGCGTGTTCCCGCTTCTGGTGCCGTCCTTCGGCGACCGGCTCGATTTCGATGAATTGTTGTCGTCGGTCGACGGCGTCATGGTCACCGGCTCGAAATCCAACGTGCATCCCTCGCTCTATGGCGGCGACGCCAGCGAGGCCAACGGCCCCTACGATCCGGCCCGCGATGCCACCACGCTGCCCTTGATCCGCAAGGCGATCGAGCGCGGCGTGCCGCTGCTTGCCATCTGCCGCGGCATCCAGGAATTGAACGTGGCGCTGGGCGGCACGCTCGGCACCGAGATCCAGGAGCGCGAAGGCTCGCTCGACCACCGCGCGCCGGTGAGCGACAACCAGGACGAACGCTTCGCCATCCACCAGACCATTTCGATCAAGCCCGGCAGCTGCCTGGCCGGTGTATTCGGCGCCGGCGACATCAAGGTCAACTCGCTGCACCGCCAGGGGATCGACCGGCTTGGCTCCAAGTTGCAGGTCGAAGCGGTGGCCGGCGACGGCACGGTCGAGGCTGTTTCGGTGAAGGATGCCCGCGCCTTTGCCGTCGGCGTGCAGTGGCACCCCGAATACTGGGTCAAGTCGGACAGCAACTCGGCCAAGATTTTCCGCGCTTTCGGCGATGCGGTGCGCCTGCATGCGGCGGCGAAAGCCGGCGCGCGGGCTGCGGCCGAATAATCGATCGTATCAGTTGCCGGATTGATCTGGGCTGTCGGTTGTCGCCAACGACAGCAGCGGCAAGGCCGGCGCGTAGGATTCGTAGCCATCGCCGTCGGCAACCGAGAAGGTGACGATCGGGTCGACGCCGTCGGCGCTGAAAGCCACCGTGCCGTCCTGCTCCTCGCGCCAGAATTTCGCTCGCTCAATGCCGGGCAGCAGCCGGCGGCAATTCGGCGCCACCGTCAACAATAAAAGGCCATCGTTAATCGCGGCGCCGCGGGTGACCGCGCAGTCGCCTTCATCGCCATTGGCGACCAGCCTGAAGCTGGTGGACGGCGTGACCTCGTCGGCAGCGCTTTGCCCAGCGCCACCGTGAAACAGCTGAACGCCGCCGAATAGCGCCGCCGCGGCGGTCAATACGGAAAGTGTCTTCATTCTGGTACTCATCCACGCATACGCCCAGGATGAATAGTCATTTCGAAGGGTTAAGCTGACGTTAATAAATGTGGCCGTCGCGCCCCGGCGTTAACCGGATGCCTTCACATTCACCGTCTCCGACACCGGCGTCAGCGGCCGGCGTTCGCTGAACCAGGATACCAGATTATCGACGCACAGGTCCGCCATGGCGCGGCGCGTGTGGTGCGAGGCCGAACCGACATGCGGCAACAGCGAGGTGTTGGGCGCTTCGAGCAAGGCCTTGGGTACATTCGGTTCGTCGGCAAAAACGTCGAGTCCGGCGGCGGCGATGGCGCCGTTGGCAAGGGCTGCCGCAAGAGCCGGCTCATCGACCGTGCTGCCGCGGCCGATGTTGACGAACACGCCATTGGCGCCAAGCGCAGCCAGGATTTCGGCATTGACCGCCTTTTCGGTGGAAGCGCCGCCCGGCACCACGGAAATCAGCGTGTCGACCGCTTCGGCAAGACCTTTCAGCGTCGGGTGGTATTGGTAGGCGAGGCCTTCAACCTTGCGTCGGTTGTGATAGGCGACCGGCAGCCCAAAGGCTTCCAGCCGGCGTGCAATGGCCAGGCCGATGCGGCCCATGCCGAAAATGCCGACATGACGGCCGCGCAAGGTCAGCCGGCTCAGCGGATAGTTGCCCTTCTTCACCCAACTGCCGTCGCGCAGCCATTTCTCGGCCGTGTACAATTCACGCACGGTGTTGAGCAGAAGGCCGATCGTGGTGTCGGCGACCTCTTCGGTCAGAACATCGGGCGTGTTCGTGACCATGATGTTTTTCTTGGCCGCGTGAACGGCATCCACCGAATCGTAGCCGACACCAAAGGAGGCGATGAGTTCGAGCTTGGGCAAAGCATCCATCAGTGCCGCATTGACGCCGGCGAAGGAGGCAATGGCGCGCACGTCACGGCGCATTTCGTCGGTGACAAGTGCGGGATCGGCGCGTTCGATCTTGACCCGTCTGAAGGTGCGGTCGATGCGCTCGACCGCATGGTCGTTGAAATGCCCCGGCACCAGAACGGCGACGGAATTCAATTGTTCGGCCTCGGTCATACACGCTCCACCGGCTTGCCGGTCGACTGGCGCACATGCAGTTCCGGCTTGATCAGTTCCTGCGACGGCCGTACCGCCTGTCCGTTCAACTTGTCGAGCAGCGCGCTGGCGGCGCGGCGGCCGACCTCGCGCTGGCCGTTCCAGACGGTGGTGAGTGCCGGTGTCGCGATTGCCGCCTCCTCGAGATCGTCATAGCCGGTGACCGAGATATCGGCGCCCGGCACCAGGCCTGCGCGGGCAATGCCGTTCATCAGGCCGATGGCGACGAGATCATTCCAGCAGCAGGCGGCGGTTGGCTTGTCTTTGAGCGCCAAAAACTGTCCAGCCGCCTCGAATCCGCCCTGCTTTGTGCGCGGACCGGGAATGCGCCAGGACGGCCTGACTTCCAGTCCGGCCGCTTCCATGGCGTTGAGGTAACCCTGATAGCGGTCGCGTCCAGTCGAGGTCTGGTCGGTGCCGCCGATCATGGCGATGCGCTTGTGGCCGAGCGAGATCAGGTGATTGGTGGCAAGTGCTGTGCCGTAGGCATCGTCGCCGCGAAACACCGGCACGTCGGCGCCTTCCACGGTGCGCGCGATCAGCACCGCCGGCAGGCCGTTTTCCTCTGCCATGACGATGTCGGAAGCCGGTGTGCCGATCGCCGGCGACATGATAACGCCATCGGCGCCAAGCTGCAGCAGCGTGTCGATGAAGGTGCGCTGCTTTTCCAGCTGGTCGTAGTGGTTGGACAGGATGAAGGTCTGCCGGCTGCGGTCGAGCTCGCTCTCGATTGAGCGCAGGATCTCGGCAAAGAACGGGTTCATGATGTCGTGCACAACGACGCCAACAATACCCGAGCGCGAGGTGCGCAACGAGGCAGCGCGGCGGTTGTAGATATAGCCGATGGCGCGGGCATGTTCCTTGATGCGATCGCGCGTGGCGCCGGCGACCAGCGGGCTGTCGCGCAATGCGAGGGAGACCGTGGCCGTGGACACGCCAAGCGCATCCGCGATCGTCGAAAGCTTGATCTTCTGTGCCAGCCCTTCGCTCCCCGAGTTTTTTAAATTTTTTAAATGCGGCGTTATGCCATCGGATTCGGAGCAAATCAAAGTTTTTTCGCCAGCGCCTCCGCCTCGACGTCGACAGTCGTGCGATTGCGCAGCCGCAAACGGTGCTCGCGATGGATGATGTAGAGGCCGCTGGCGACGATGATTGCCGCGCCAACCAGCGTCCAGCGGTCGGGAAATTGGTGGAAAATGATCCAGCCGGACAGGATCATCCAGACCATTTGCGAATAGGGGTACGGCGCCAGCGCCGTGGTGGTCGCCAGGCGGTAGGCCTGCACCAGCATCCAGTGGCCGCCGGCGCCGAACACGCCCAGCATCACCAGAATGAACCAGTGCCAGCCATCCTGCGGCAGCGAATGTGAGAACGGCAGCATGGGTAAAAGCAGCACGGCCGGCGCCAGCGCCGAAAACAGGATCAGGCTCTCCGAGCTTTCGCTGGCCGACATCCGACGCGTCATGATGACGTAAAAGGAGTTCGACAGCATCGAGCCGAGCGCGAAGAGATGTCCGACGCCGAACACGCCGACGCCCGGCCTTGTGATGACGAGCACGCCGACAAAGCCCGACAGGATCGCCAGCCAGCGCCGCCACCCCGCCCATTCGCCAAGCAGCGGTCCGGCAAGAGCGGTGATCACCATCGGGCCGAAGAAATAGATCGAGGTGGTTTCGGCCAGTTGCAGGGTTTTGAGCGCCATGACGTTGCACATGGTCGAGCCGAACAGCAGCCCGCCGCGCAGGATATGGGCGGGTAGGTTGTTGGCGCGGAACCGCGACGGCTCGCGCCAGCCGCGCAGAAAGACGCCGACAAGCAGGACATGGACGGTGAAGCGGGCGCCGAGACGCCGGCCAGCACCAGATATTTGCTCGACGTGTCGAGAAAGGTGAAAAACACATAGGTCGAAAGCATGAACAGCATCGCCGCGGGCGGCGTTGCGCTTTCGTCTGATTTTGCGGGAACGTTCAATGTCAGGCCGGCAGGGAGGATAGAAGCCTACCTTTGCGGCAATCGCCTGTGCCCGGCAAGCCAAAAGCGACTGGCACAACAGGCGCAGGGCACAGGCTCACCGAATTGCACCGCAACTGCCTGCGAATTAGGCATGCATGCGGGCGCCCTTGGTGATCTTGTCGACGAGTTTCTTGTCGGCGCGCAACGCCATGCCGACGATCCTTGCGTCCTCCGGGGCGAATTCGGCAAAGACGGCGCGGTTGGCCGCATCAAAGCCGGTGGCAAACATCTCTTCGACATAGGCTGACGTCGTCACGCCGCGTTCCAGCGCCCTCCGGTGGATCGCATTGAGCGTCGGGCCATCCGCCGACAGCACGATGACCGGCTGGATCGACAGCGGATTAAAGACATTGCCGGCGCGGTCGCGATAGGGTTCGCCGATGATGTCGGGAAATTGCGCGACGATGCCGCTGGTCAGGAACGCGGTGACGTTGAGCTTCTGCCAGCCCGCGAGATCGTCCCTCAGCACGATTGCAAATTTTGTATCGAACACCAAAATGAGGACTCCGGGAGTTGGCCCGCAAAGGGCAGGATAGGCGATGGCGCAGGGTCTAAACGGTGAGGCGACACAAGGTCTTGAACGTTCGTGCGCGGATGAGGACCGGATCGTTTCAGCGCCGGGCAGCACCGGCATCGAGCGCATCGAGGCGCATTTCCATGGCAACGCCTTCGACTTGCACCGCCACGACACGCTTGCCGTCGGCGTGACGCTTTCCGGCGTGCAGCGCTTCCACTACCGGGGCGCCGTCAACCACAGCCTGCCCGGCCAGGTGATCGTGCTGCATCCAGACGAAGTGCACGATGGCGGCGCCGGCACCGAGGATGGCTTGCGCTACCGGATCCTGTATCTGGAGCCGTCACTGCTGCTTGACTGCCTCGATGGCGCGCCGCTGCCTTTCGTCAGGGATGCGGTGGTGAGCGATGCTGCCTTGCGCAGCACGTTGCTATCGGCCTTGGCGCCGCTCGACGAAGAACTGGACGGGCTTTTCGTCGCCGATTTCGTTGCGGAGCTGGCGCAGCATCTCGGGCGTCATGCCGGCCAGCCGGCAAAGCCGATGGGAAAGACCGCCTGGCGCGCCGCGGCACTGGCGCGCGACTATCTCGAGGAGAATGCCGAGCGGCCCGTCCGTTCCGACGAGCTGGAGGCGATCACCGGGCTCGACCGCTATGCGCTCTCACGCCATTTCCGCGCGACCTATTCCACCAGCCCGCATCGTTTCCTGCTGATGCGCCGGCTGCAAAAGGCAAGGCGGATGATCGAGGTGGGCGAGCCGCTGGCCGAAATCGCCGTTGGCGCCGGCTTCAGCGACCAGAGCCATTTCAACAGACATTTCAAGAAAGCATTCGGCCTGACGCCCGGCCGCTGGTCGGTCCTGGTGCGCGGACCTTCGGTGGCGGCCTAATCACGAAAGCCGGCAGACGTGCTGCCGGCGCGCTGATCAATCGTCGATGTCGGTCTCGTCGTCGACGAGCACCAGTTCCTCGTTCGACAGATTGGCTTCGATGCGGGCGAGCAGCTTGAACAGCGTCTTCTGTTCTTTCTTGTCGAGGCCCTTCAAGGCCTGCTTTTCCGTCTTCTTCACCGATTTCTCGATGGCGTGGATGATTTCGCGGCCGGTGTCGGTGAGGAAGATATGCGCCTGGCGGGCATCCGCAGAAGAGGCGCGCTTTTCCAGAAAACCCTGCGCCTGCAAGCGGTTGATAGTCTTGGTGATGGTCGGTGGGCGCACGCCGAGGCGGCCGGCGAGGTTGCCCGGCGTCTGGCCGTCCTCGCGGTCGAGCGTCAGCATGATCTGGTCCTGGCCGGCATAGAAGCCGTGCGCCAGAAGCCTTGCCGCCAGCGCGGTTCTTGCCAGCCTTGCCGCCGAATGCAGCCGGCTCATCGTTGCAGTCTTGTCCGCCTTGGCCATGGTGATCCCTCTTCGGCCGTACCGGTGCGTGCAGCATAGACGCAGCCGGCCGGTTGGCAATCGACGATCAAAAAGATTCCGGCTTTCGAAACAGCTTTGCCGGCAAGCATTTGTGGTGCCCACCGTGGTGATGCCAGATGTTTATTTCAGTTAGATGACAAACGAGTTTCCGCCAAGGCGATTGCAATGGTTTGAGACGGCGCGGCTTTGCACAGGTCAACGAAGAGGCGTTCAGGCGACGCGCTGGATGGTCGGCATCCCTACCACACTGCCTGTTCGGGGATGTTTCGGTCCACCCACCCGCTCCGTCACTCTCTGGGTCAAACGCCCAGGCGGTTTGCCCCGTGCAAAAACCCGGCACACATCCTATATCAGGCCAACAATCCCTTCTTGCGGCCCGGAATTTCGCGGCCCAGTCATTCGAGGCAAGACATGAGCGATGCACAGACGACGCAGATCCCCGTGACCGTTCTCACCGGCTATCTCGGCGCCGGCAAGACGACCCTGCTCAACCGCATCCTGTCGGAAAACCACGGCAAGCGTTACGCCGTCATCGTCAATGAATTCGGCGAGATCGGCATCGACAACGAGTTGATCGTGGAATCCGACGAGGAAATCTACGAAATGAACAATGGCTGCGTTTGCTGCACGGTGCGCGGCGACCTGATCCGCGTCGTCGAAGGCCTGATGCGCCGCCCCGGCCGTTTCGACGCTATCGTCGTCGAAACCACGGGTCTCGCCGACCCGGTGCCGGTGGCGCAGACCTTCTTCATGGACGACGACGTGCGCTCCAAGACCAAGCTCGACGCTGTCGTGGCGCTGGTCGACGCCAAGCATCTGCCGCTCAGGCTCAAGGATTCCAAGGAGGCCGAGGACCAGATCGCCTTCGCCGATGTCGTCGTGCTCAACAAGACCGATCTCGTCACGCCGGAAGAACTGGCCAAGGTCGAAGCGACCATCCGCGCCATCAACCCGGCGGCCAGGATCCATCGCACCACGCGGGCCGGCGTGGCGCTGTCCGAAGTGCTTGACCGCGGCGCCTTCGACCTGTCGCGCGCGTTGGAGAACGACCCGCATTTCCTCGAAGCGCACGATCACGATCACGACCATGACCATGACCATGACCATGATCACCACGATCATGACGGCCACGATCATCACCATCACCACGATCACGCGCATCCCTCCGACATCCATGACGTGACGGTACAGTCGGTGTCGCTGCGCGGCGGCGAGATGGACCCGAAGAAATTCTTCCCGTGGATCGAGAAGGTCACCCAGATGGAAGGCCCCAACATCCTGCGGCTGAAAGGCATCATCGCGCTCAAGGGCGACGACGAGCGCTATGTCATCCAGGGCGTGCACATGATCATCGAAGGCGACCACCAGCGCGCCTGGAAGGACGGCGAAAAGCATGAAAGCCGGCTGGTCTTCATCGGCCGCGAACTCGACGCCGAGCGGCTGAAGAAGAGCTTTGACGCCTGCCAGGCGGCTTGATTATTTGGCAGAGGCAATCGTCTCTAATGTGGCGCTTCCAGTTCTCACGGTTGGCGCCGCCCCTCATCCGCCTGCCGGCACCTTCTCCCCGTATAGTGACGGGGAGAAGGGGACTGGCCGCAATGCCGACGCCTATTTTGCAACGCTGGCGATAGGCGAAACCATCCGCCACAGCGTCTTTCTCCCCGTCACTATACGGGGAGAAATGTCCGGCAGGACAATGAGGGGCAGCGCCATCATTGGCGACTAGAGACAGGCAATTGTTCCGACATCGCAACCTCATGGTTGCCGGACGTGCAAACGTCGAGTAAGCCGCCCTCTGGACTTAAATTGATAAAGATAGCCATGCCCACAGTTGCCCCGCTTGATCTCGATGGCCATTGCCTTGCCGCCGTCTTCCTTGACAACGTGCCGCATTTTGCGCTGGCCGATGGCGCCGTTCATCGGCTCGACAATGGCCACAAGACAATTCAGGCCAATGACGGCCTGCTTTCCACGTTCCATGACGCCGCCAACGATCGGCTGATCACCGGCGGCGAGGACGGCAAGATTTTTGCCGTTTCCGCAGGCGGCAATGTCAGCGAACTGGCAAGCGCCTGCAAGAAGTGGATCACCAGCGTCGCCGCCGGGCCGCAAGGCGCCATCGCCTATGCCACGGGCAAGACCGCCTTCGTGCGCTTTGCCGATGGCAAGACCCGCGAATTTGCCCATCCGCGTTCGGTGGAGGGACTGGCCTTCTCGCCCAAGGGCATGCGCTTCGGCGTCGCCCGCTACAATGGCGCGACGCTGCATTTCCCGGCCGCCGAGGGCAAGCCGGTGGAGCTCGAATGGGCCGGCGCCCACACCGGCATTACCTTTTCGCCCGATGGTGCCTTCCTGGTCACCACCATGCAGGAAAACGCGCTGCATGGCTGGAAGCTTGCCGACGGCAAGCACATGCGCATGACCGGTTACCCCGGCAAGGTCAAAAGCCTGTCGTGGAGCGTGAAGGGCAAATGGCTGGCGAGCTCCGGCGCGCCGGCGGCAATCGTCTGGCCGTTTTCGGGCAAGGACGGCCCGATGGGCAAGGCGCCGCTGGAGCTCGGCACCCGCGGCAACGCCATAGTGACATCGGTCGCCTGCCATCCAAGCCAGGATGTCGTGGCCGTCGGCTATGATGACGGCATGGTGATGGCAGTGCGCTTTGCCGACGCCAGGGAGGTGCTGTTGCGCCGCCCGGGCAAAGGCGCCATCACCTCCATGATGTGGGATAAGGAAGAGCGTCGGGTCGCCTTCGGCAGCGCTGCCGGCGATTGCGGCGTCATCGATATCTCCGCCTGAGCTCAGCGGACCCGAGCGGCCAGCCGAAGCGGCTTTCGCCGCAGCGACAGCCCGTCGCGCATGTTGAGCGACAAAAGCGCAATGTTGACAGCGCCGGCCGTCAGTTCGATCGCCTGGACGATCGTGAACAGGATGTCGAAACGCCCCGCATCGGCAAGGCTGCTGAGCAGGACAGCTGAGGGCACCAGCACCAGCAACCCGTTGGCGGCGATGATGCGCATGCGCCGTTTCTTGCGCGCGACGACCGGGCTCATCCACCCCTTGCCGAGCGAGAAGCCGGACGCGCCGGCGACGATCATCGCCGGGATGAGCACGGCCATGCCGGCCAGCACACAGCTTTTGACGGTTGTGATCGCGGCCGAGTCGCCGAACAGCTCAACTGTGGCCGTCGACAGCCAGAAGACCGAAACTGTGATGAGCGCGATGGCGCCCGCCGCTGCGTGAATCCAGGTTTTCATCGTCATCTCCATAGCAAGCTATATATCATTGCATAGCATGCTATTCAACTGCTATCCAGTCCCATGGCCTTTCTGAAAGAACGATCCGCCGGATTCCTGGCCAACCACATGGCACGGCTGTTCGCCAACGGGCTGCAGCAGCGCATCCGGCCGCTCGGTCTGGCGCCGGCTCAGTTCATGGCGCTGCTGGCTCTGTGGGATGAAGATGGCCTGACGCAACGCGAACTCGTGCAGCGGCTCAGCGTCGAGCAGGCGACGATGGCCAACACGCTGATCCGCATGGAACGTGACGGGTTGATCGAGCGAAGGTCTCACCCCGAGGACGGGCGCTCGCAATCGATCCATCTCACCGCTAAGGCCATTGCTCTGCGCGAACCAGCGACACAGGCGGCGCGTTCACAGAACGAAGCAGCTTTGGTCGATCTAAGCGAAGATGAGCGGCTGGTGTTTCTCGACCTGATGCGGCGCGCCATCGCGTCGATGCAGTCGGATTGACCGCAGATCAAGAAGAGCTATTCGGCCCCGCACGAGACCTTGCCGGTGACTTCAACCGGCTTGCCATCCTGGTCCGTATCCGCCGCGGCATCATAGATGGCGAGCGTATAGCCCCCGTCATAGACGCCTTCGTCAGTGGTCTTGGTCAGGATCGTCAGTTCGACCGAGTTGATGTGCTGCGCGACCTCATGCTCGTGGTAAATGTTCAGCCGCAATTCCTTGTCGTCCAGCCAGTACTGCGTCAGGTTGGAATCCTCCAACACGGTCTTGCGCAGGCTTTCACCGTCGGGGCGGCCGAGAATTTCGAGATCGCCACGAAAGTTGAAGGTAGGCCCGCCCATGCCTCGGGTGACTCCGGCTTCGACCTCGAATTTTGCCGCCTTGTCATCGGCGGAACACCAGATGCCACCCGACGCGAAGGCCGCGCCAGCCGACAAAAGCAACATCGCCGAACAGATGATCGTCCGCATTTTCTCCCCCAGAACCAAATGCCTAAGCGTATTGGCACCGGGCTTGGCCTCAAGGTCAAGCGCCAGCCGAGTGCTGCTGAACCAATGCAGTGCAGTCCGGCGGCCAATTGCGGTTTGAGATGGCGATTGGCTAGAGTGGTGGCCGAGAGGGGATTTTCATGCATTCAACCGACCATTCAGGCCTATCGATCGGCGGTATCAGCCGTGACCGCATCGCCAGGCTGCGCGAGAGTGAGGCAGAAGCCTTCCGCAAGGCGCGGCCGAAATCGGCAGCCAAGGTGGGCAACGGCCTGCCTGGCTTCTTCGGCGGCGTGCCGATGCACTGGATGAACGACTGGCCGACGCCGTTCCCGATCCTGGTCGACAGCGCCAAAGGCGCCACCATCACCGACATTGACGGCAACAGGCTCGACGATTTCTGCCTGGGCGACACCGGGTCGATGTTCGGCCACTCGCCGCCGCCGGTGGCGCGCGCCATTCGCCGCCAGGCCGGGCGAGGCCTGACCTATATGCTGCCTTCGGAAGATGCGCTGGCGATCGGGCCGCTGCTTGCGCAGCGCTTCGGCCTGCCGTTCTGGCAAATCGCGACGACGGCAACCGACGCCAACCGCTTCGCGCTGCGGGTTGCCCGCGCAATCACCGGTCGCGAAAAGATCCTGGTTTTCAACGGCTGCTATCACGGCTCGGTCGACGAGACGATGGTGCGGCTGGTCGACGGCAAGCCCATCAATCGGCCCGGGCTGGCGGGCGAATTCCGCGACCTGACCAAGACGGCGAAGGTCGTCGAATTCAACGATGTCGCCGCGCTTGAAGCAGCGCTGAAAGACAAAGATGTCGCTTGCGTCATCGCCGAGCCGGTGTTGACCAATTCCTGCATGGTGCTGCCCGATCGCGGTTTTCATGACGCGCTGCGCAAACTGACGCGCGCGGCCGGCACGCTGCTTCTGATCGACGAGACCCACACAATCTCCACCGGCCCCGGCGGCTACACCAGGAAATTCGGACTGCAACCCGACCTGTTCGTGCTGGGCAAGCCGATCGCCGGTGGCGTGCCGGCGAGCGTGTGGGGGATGAGCGACGAGGTCGCCAACCGCTACGCCGACTACAACAGAACCAAGCAACCCGGCTATTCCGGTATGGGCACGACGCTGTCGGCCAATCCTTTGCAGTTCGCGGCCATGCGCGCGACGCTGGAAGAAGTGATGACGCAGGAAAATTATGACCGGATGGACCGCCTGGCGCTCCGCCTCGACGCCGGGCTTACCGGGGTCATTGACCGCTACAACCTGCGCTGGCATGTCGCCCGCGTCGGCGCTCGCGTCGAGTTCATCTGCGCGCCCGGTCCGCTGCGCAATGGCGCCGAGGCCGAGACTGCGCATGCGCCGGAGCTTGAAGCGGCTGTTCACGTCGCGCTGGTCAACCAGGGCGTGCTGATCGCACCCTTCCACAACATGATGCTGATCTCGCCGGCCACCACCGGCGCCCAGGTCAACCGGCTGATCACCGCCTTCGCCACGGTTGCGGCAAGGCTGACGGCATGAGACAAGCGACTGAATGGGCGGCTAACGAACGGCCTGCCAAGCAAACCTTGAGTACAGCAATCATGACTTCACCTTCGGGCTCGACGCCCGCCGAGGCGCAAGCCTTTCTCGACGCTCATCCTGAAATCGAGGCCTTTGACATCGTCTTGACCGACGCCAATGGGGTCGGTCGCGGCAAGATCGTGCGTCGGCATGAGCTGAAAAGCATTTATGAGGGCGGCCGTCACATGCCGATCTCTATCCTCGGCCTCGACATCACCGGCGAGGATGTGCACGAGACCGGGCTGATCTGGACGACCGGCGACGGCGACCTCAGGGCATGGCCGATCCCCGGCACGCTGGTGCCGCTCTATGGCACGAGCCCGCCGCGCGGCCAGTTGCTGATGGCGATGTACCATCTCGACGGACAGCCAATGTCGTCGGACCCGCGGCTGGCGCTGGCCCGGCAGGTCGACATATTGGCAGCCAAGGGCCTCTACCCCGCCGGCGCCTTCGAACTCGAATTTTTCCTGCTTGCCAATGAGCGCGACGCCGACGGCAAGGTGAAGCCGGCCGACGCCGTGCTCGACGGTCGCCGCTCGGCCAAGACCGAGGTCTATTCCGTCGACCATCTGCATGGCATGGAGCCGCTGTTTTCCGACATCTATGCAGCGGCCAAGGCGCAAGGCATTCCGGCCGAGACGGTGATTTCCGAATATGCGCCCGGCCAGTACGAACTGACGCTGAACTACCGCAAGGATGTGATGCGGGCGGCCGACGACCTCGTCATGCTGAAGCGGCTGGTGCGGGCGCAGGCGCGCCGCCACGGCGTCACCGCCTGCTTCATGGCCAAGCCGATCGAAAAATACGCCGGCTCCGGCATGCATTTCCATGTCTCGCTGCAGGACAAGGCAGGCCGAAACGTCTTTGCCGAGGCCGGCGGCGAAAGCTGGTCGCTGCCGCTGCTGCAGGGGCTCGGCGGCCTGATCCAGACCATGGCGGAATCGATGCTGGTGTTTGCGCCGCACGCCAATTCGTGGCGCCGCTTCGTCTCGCAATCCTATGCGCCGGTGGCGCCGACCTGGGGCGTCAACAACCGCTCGGTGGCGCTGCGCGTGCCGGCTGGCGATGCGAAGAACCGGCGCATCGAGCACCGGCCGTCGGGCGTCGACGCCAATCCCTACCTGATCGCCGCAACCGTGCTGGCCGGCATCGTCAAGGGACTGGACGAAGGTCTCGACCCCGGCCCCGAGACGACCGGCAACGGCTATGAAGCAGCCGTCACGCGCACGACCATGCCGGTAGACTGGCGCGCCGCGATCGAGGCGGCGCGGGCGTCGAGCTTCCTGAAAGAGGCGCTGGGCGAGGATCTGCACCGCACTTTCGTGGCGATCAAGCAGTCCGAATATCTGCGCGTCGCCCGCACCGTCAGCGAGCTGGACTACCACCTCTACCTCCACGAGGTTTGATGGCTTAATGGTCCGGCGGCGATCACTTTTTCGCCGCCTGCATCAAATGAGGTAGCGCTCGGACTGCTCAGAACATATCATGAACATATGAGTGCACTCACCGTCCGTGAAAAGCTGGCCATCCTGTCCGACGCCGCCAAATACGATGCCTCTTGCGCCTCGTCAGGCTCGGCGAAGAAGGATTCGCTGAAATCCGGCGGCATCGGCTCCACCGAAGGCATGGGAATCTGTCATTCCTACGCACCGGACGGCCGCTGCATTTCGCTGCTGAAAATCCTGCTCACCAATTTCTGCATCTACGATTGCAGCTACTGCATCAACCGCTCGTCTTCCAATGTGCGGCGCGCCCGCTTCGGCATTGACGAGGTGGTGAAGCTGACCATGGACTTTTATCGGCGCAACTACATAGAGGGCCTGTTCCTATCCTCCGGCGTCATCCGATCGCCGGACGAGACCATGGCCGAGATGGTCGAGGTGGCGCGGCGGCTGCGGCTGGAGGAGAAGTTTTCCGGCTATATCCATCTGAAGACCATTCCGGAAAGCTCGGCCGAACTTGTCGAGCAGGCGGGGCTCTATGCCGACCGGCTGTCGATCAATGTCGAACTGCCGACCGATGAGGGCGTGAAAAAACTGGCGCCGGAAAAGAAGCCGGAGACGATCCGCCTTTCCATGGCCAGGCTGCGTCGCAAGATGGAGGAAAAGGCCGAGCCGACGCTGCGGACCAAGAAGCGCGAACGCTTTGCACCGGGTGGACAATCGACGCAGATGATCGTCGGCGCCGACAAGACGTCAGACGATGGCATATTGCACGCCAGCGCGCGGCTCTATGGCAGCTATCATCTGCGGCGGGTCTATTACTCGGCGTTCAGCCCGATTCCGGATTCGTCATCATCGCTGCCGCTGAAAAAGCCGCCACTGATGCGCGAACACCGGCTCTATCAGGCCGACTGGCTGATGCGCTTCTATGGC
Organism: Mesorhizobium sp. P2_B5; assembly: GCF_056404775.1. Taxonomy (NCBI): domain Bacteria; kingdom Pseudomonadati; phylum Pseudomonadota; class Alphaproteobacteria; order Hyphomicrobiales; family Phyllobacteriaceae; genus Mesorhizobium; species Mesorhizobium sp. P2_B5. Next base: position 1,222,005 of record NZ_JBFUDJ010000001.1, read on the forward strand.
TTCTCGCAGCCGGAAATCCTCGCCGGCAGCAGCGACGGCATGCTCGACCTCGCCATCGACCCGAAGCTCGCCTGGGCGCTGCGCAACCGGGGCCGGTTTCCGGTCGACATCAACCGCGCCGACCGCGAGGCACTGCTCCGCGTGCCCGGCCTCGGCACCAAGGTGGTGGCGAAGATCCTGGAGACTCGCCGCCACCGGCGGCTGCGATTGGAGGATGTCGGACGCATCTGCCACTCGATCGCCAAGCTGCGGCCCTTCATCATCGCCGAGGGCTGGTCGCCTGGCGGACTGACGGACAAAGCCGGCCTGCGCGGCAAGATCGTGCACGCTTGCGAACAGCTGTCGCTGTTTTGACCATGCAGCCGGCTCAACTCAATCTTGCTCGATACAGCGTGCGATTAGTTAGCCAGACCGATTTCGCCGGTTGGCGAGATGCGGCGCGACGGCTGGCGCTGAACGAGATACGGCCTGAGGACATCGCCTGGGGCTTGGAAGCGGGCTTCGAGCAAGCCGATTTGCCTTCCGTGGCGGAGGGCGCGCAACTCACCGTACCGCGCGAGTTCATCGCCCATGCCGAAACCGCCTTCTGCCACTCTGACCCCGACCGGTTTGCCTTTCTCTACCGCATGCTTTGGCGTCTGCGCACCGAGCCGAAGCTGCTGGCGATCGCGTCGGATCCCGACACCAGGCGGCTCGAAGCGATGGAAAAGGCGGTGCGGCGCGACAGCCACAAGATGCACGCCTTCGTTCGCTTCCGCAAGATCGGCGATGGCAATGAGGAGCGCTATGTCGCCTGGTTCGAGCCGGACCATTTCATCGTCGAGCGCAACGCGGATTTCTTCGTCAGGCGTTTTACGGGTATGCGCTGGACCATTCTAACGCCTTACGCCTCCGCCGACTGGGACGGCGAAAGGCTGGCCATCGGTCCGGGCGCCGCCAAGGGCGACGCGCCGACCGAAGACGACACCGAGGCGCTGTGGCTGACCTATTTCGAGAACATCTTCAACCCGGCGCGGCTGAAGGTGAAGGCCATGCAAAAGGAGATGCCGAAGAAATATTGGCGGAACCTTCCCGAGGCCTCGCTCATTCCAGATCTGATCGCGGGAGCGGACGAGGCCGCTAGGGACATGATTGCCAGACAACCGACAACGCCCGCGCCGCACCACGCCAAGGTGCAGGCGAAACATTGGCCAAAGCGCGAGCCGGCCGAGGCGCCGGATGATGACGCCAACACCCTTTCCGAGTTGCGCGAAGCCGCAAAGGGGTGCCGCCGTTGTCCACTGTGGCGCGACGCGACACAGACCGTGTTCGGCGAGGGGCCTGACAACGCCAAGGTGGTCTTCGTCGGCGAACAGCCGGGCGACCAGGAGGATCTCGCCGGCAAACCTTTCGTCGGTCCGGCGGGCAAGGTGTTCGATGCGATCCTGGACGATGCCGGTGTCAACCGGCAAAAAGCCTACGTCACCAATGCCGTGAAACACTTCAAATTCGAGCCGCGCGGCAAGCGCCGCATCCACTCCAAGCCGAATGCCGGCGAGGTTCAGGCCTGCCGCTGGTGGATCGGCAGGGAGTTGGACCTGATCAAGCCGCACCTTGCCGTGGCGCTTGGCGCAACGGCGGCCTTGTCGCTGCTGGGCAAGGCGATCCCGGTGACAAAGATGCGGGGCCAGGTGATCGAACGGGACGATGGACTGAGGGTGTTCATCACCATCCACCCATCCTTCATCCTGCGCATTCAGGAGCCGGCGGAGAAAGAGGCCGAGCGCGAGCGGTTTTTGCAGGACATGAAGCAGGTCAAGCGACTGATGGCGGCTTAATCAGGCGACGGTCGGCGCCGCCCCTCATTGCCCTGCCGGGCATTTCTCCCCGTATAGTGACGGGGAGAAAGACGCTGTCACCGCGGCTTTCGCAAATCGTCAACGTCGCAAGAAGAGCGCGAAGGCGCGGCCAGTTTCCTTCTCCCCGTCACTATACGGGGAGAAGGTGCCGGCAGGCGGATGAGGGGCAGCGCCGACTCTTGTTCAGACAGGTAACGCGACGTGCTCTACCGGATCAGAATGGCCCGGAGATCGTTGACATTGGTACCGGTCGGCCCTGGCACGAAAAGATCGTCAACCGCATTGAACGCCGTCCAGGCATTGTTCCCCGCAAGCATCGCCTTGGCGTCGACGCCGGCGGCGCGCATACGCGAGACGGTCGAGCCGTCGGCGAAGGCGCCGGCATTGTCTTCGGAGCCGTCTATGCCGTCGGTGTCCGCGGCCAGTGCATGGATATTGTCCGCACCGCTGATGCCAATGGCGAAGGCGAGCAGGAATTCGGAGTTGCGGCCGCCCTTGCCCTTGGCCCGCAAGGTGACCGTGGTTTCACCGCCCGACAGGATCAGCACCGGCTTCGAAAACGGCCGGTTGCGCGTCGCCACTTCGCGCGCGATGGCGGAATGGACGCCGCCGACCTCGCGCGCTTCTCCTTCGATGGAATCGGAAAGGATGACGGCTTCGATCCCCTGGCGTTTTGCTTCAGCAGCAGCCGCCTCCAGTGACACGCCAGCCGAGGCAATCAGATGCACTTCATTGCCGGCAAAGCGCGGATCGTCGGGACTAGGCGCATCAGCCTCCGGCGAATTGATGTGTGCCATGACGGCGTCCGGCAATTTCATGCCATAGGCCGCAATCGAACCCTGCGCATCGGCACGGCTGCCGGTGTCGGGCACGGTTGGGCCGGAAGCGACCAGCGCCGGGTTGTCACCGGGAATGTCGGAGACGACCAGCGACACGACCTTGGCAGGGTAAGCGGCGGCGGCCAGGCGACCGCCCTTGATGGTCGAGACATGTTTGCGGATGGTGTTCATGGCAGCGATCGGCGCGCCGGAGGCCAGCAGCGCCTCGTTGACCGCGATCTCGTCGGCCAGTGTCAGGCCGGCGGCCGGCGACGGCAGCAGCGCCGAGCCGCCGCCCGAAATCAGCGCCACGACCAGATCGTCTGAGGTCAGCCCCTGCACCTTCTCCAGCAGGCGCCGCGAAGCCTCAAGCCCGGCGGCATCAGGCACCGGATGCGCCGCCTCGATGATCTCGATGCGCTCGCATTTGGCGCCGTAGCCGTAGCGGGTGACGACCAGCCCTTCGATCGGACCGTCCCAGACCTTCTCGAACGCCGCCGCCATCTGCGCCGAACCTTTGCCGGCGCCGATGACGATGGTGCGGCCTCTAGGTTTCGCCGGCAGATGATCCCGGATCGTGCGTTCGGGATCGGCGGCAGCAACGGCGGCGTCGAAGATGGAGATGAGGAAGGATTTGGGTTCGAGCACGATCATTCCGCGGCCAGCGCCAGTCCACGCTTGTCGACGCCGAGATGATCGCACAGCGCATCGACGACGACGCCATGGTCCTGGCGCTCCGGCAGGCCGGAGACCGTAATCGCGCCAATGACGCCGGCGCCTTTGACCGTCACCGGAAAACCGCCTCCGGCCAGCACATAGTCGACAATGTCCAGCCCTTCGCCGATCTTGAAAGTGCGGTCCGGCCGCTGCTGCTCCAGCACCAGGCGGTAGGTGCTTTTGAGGTAGCGCTTGACGACATTGATCTTGCGCCGCGCCCAGTCGGGGTTGGAGGCATTCGAGCCCGGCATCGCGGCATAGAACAGCGGCCGGTCCCACAGCCTTATGTCGACGATGATCGGCAAATGGTCAGCCAGCGCCCGCTTGCGGATCGCGACGCCGATCTTGAAGGCCACTGCCTCGTCGAAGGCCGGAAAGACCAGCGTCTCTTCCTGTTTCTGGATCAGCGCGATGTCGTCCGCAGCGGCCATTTTCTTTCTCCGAAATCGTCACACGTCGTGTGTACGACAAGGACTGCTCGGTCAAGCTCCCGTTGCGGCGGTCGTCCTCCCCGCCAGCGTCGACCCCCACTCCGTCGAGCTTCGCTCGACACCTCTCCCGCGATCGACGGGGTAGGAAGGGCGCCAAGCTGTCCGAACCGGCGCCCGTCCTGTGAAACAGAGGTCCTTCCTCTCCCTCCGGGGGGAGAGGTGGCGCCGCGAAGCGGCGACGGAGTGGGGGAACCACTTGGCAACCAGGCGCAATCATCATCTTGTCCAGCGCAAAGATCGACCCCACTCCGTCGAGCTGCGGTCCCTCCCCTGGGGGCGGGTCTTACCCCGCAATCATGTCGCTCTTCGCGGGCCTTCCCGCAACATAGACCTCACGCACCGCGCGATCGTCACCCAGCGTCTGCAGCAGGAACAGTTCCTCGGCCAGCGTTTCGACCGTCTCCATCCGCAGCCGCATCGCCGGCGTGGCGCGGGCGTCGAGCACGGTGATGTCGGCGTCGGTGCCTTCATTCAGCGTGCCGACCTTGCCTGCCACCGACAACGCTTCGGCGTTGCCGAGCGTGATCTGCCAGAAGGACTGGAACGGGTTCAGCTTCTCGCCATTCAGCGCGATCACCTTGTAGCCTTCGTCCATGGTGCGCAGCATGGAGTAATTGGTGCCGCCGCCGACATCGGTGGCGGCGGCGATGCGCAGCGGTTTGTCGCGGCGGCGGAAGCGCTGGTAGTCGAACAGGCCGGAGCCGAGGAACAGGTTGGAGGTCGGACAGAACACCGCCACCGAGCCCGAGTCCGACAGCGCATCGGCCTCGCGCTCCGACAAATGGATGCAGTGGCCGAACAGGCTCTTTGGCCCCAGCAGCCCGTACATCTCGTAGACGTCGGTATAGTCGCGCGCCTGCGGATAGAGCTTTTGGGTAAAAGCGATCTCGGCGTGGTTTTCCGACAGATGCGTCTGCATGTGCAAATCGGGATGTTCGCGGCAGAGCGTGCCGGCCATTTCCAGTTGCTCCGGCGAGGAGGTGATGGCGAAGCGCGGCGTGATCGCATAAAGCTGGCGCCCCTTGCCGTGCCACTCCGCAATCAGCGCCTTGGTATCGTCATAGCCGGATTGCGGCGTGTCGAGCACGCCGGCGGGCGCATTGCGGTCCATCATCACCTTGCCGGCAATGTTGAGCATGCCGCGCGCATGCGACTCCGCGAAGAAGGCTTCGGCGGAGGCCTTGTGCACCGAACAGTAGGCGGCGACCGTCGTCGTGCCATGGCGCACCATCTCGTCGAGGAACAACCGCGCAATGCGGCGGCCGTGCTGGGCGTTGGAAAATTTGGTCTCTTCGGGAAACGTGTAGGTGTTCAGCCAGTCGAGCAGCTCGGCGCCGTAGGAAGCGATCACCTGCATCTGCGGAAAATGCGCATGCGCGTCGATGAAGCCCGGCAGCAGCAGATGCGGCCGGTGGTCGATTTTCTTTACGCCTTCGCCCGCTTGTTTCTCGACCTGCGCATAGGCGCCTGCGGCGACGATCCGTCCGTCGCGGATCAGCAGGCCGCCATCCTCCTCGTAGCGCCAGGCAGCATGATCGTCGATGGCTTCGGGCCAGCGCAAAAAGCTCAGCGTGCGGCCGCGCAGAAGTGTGGAGGTCATGCTTATTTTCCTGCGCCTTCGAACCAGGCGACCAGCATCGCCCGCTCCTTGTCGCTGATCTGGGTGATGTTGGCCGGCGGCATGGCGTGGCTGCGCCCGGCCTGCAGATAGATCTCGCGGGCATGCTCGGCAATGCCGGCATCGGTGTCGAGCATCACGCCCTTGGGCGCGTGGTAGATGCCTTCATAGACCGGCTCGGCGGCATGGCACATCGAGCAGCGGCCAAGCACGGTGTCGCGCACCGCCGGGAAATGCGACGAGGCGATATAGACCTCCGCCGCGGCGGATGCCTTGGGCTCGCCGGTTAGCATTTTCGGCGCCGTCGACAGCCAGATGATGATCATGAACAGCACGGCGGCCGCCATCCAGGTCCAGTGCGGATTGCCGGCACGCTTGTGCACGGTGTTGAAATAGTGCCGGATCAGCACGCCGATGATGAACACCAGCGAGGCGATGACCCAGTTGAACTCGGTCGCGAACGCCAGCGGATAGTGGTTCGACAGCATCAGGAACAGCACGGGCAGGGTCAGGTAGTTGTTGTGCAGCGAGCGCTGCTTGGCGATCTTGCCGTATTTCGGATCGGGCTTGCGGCCGGCGATAAGGTCGGCGACGACGATCTTCTGGTTTGGAATAATCACCATAAAGACGTTGGCCGACATGATCGTGGCGGTGATAGCGCCCAGATGCAGGAAGGCGGCACGGCCGGCGAACAGATGCGTCAGCCCCCAGGCGATGAACACCAGCACGCCGTAGAGCACCAGCATCAGCCCGGTGTCGCTTTTTCCCAACGGCGAGCGGCACAGAAGATCATAGACCACCCAGCCGACACCTATGGTTGCCATCGACAGCAATATGCCCACCGGCACCGACATTGGCAGGACGTTGGGATCGATCAGGAACAAGTCGGCGCCGGCATAGTAGACCACGCACAGCATGGCGAAGCCTGACAGCCAGGTGGCGTAGGATTCCCATTTGAACCAGGTCAGATGCTCGGGCATTTCGGCAGGCGCCACCAGATATTTCTGGATGTGGTAGAAGCCGCCGCCATGCACCTGCCACTCCTCGCCGAAGGCGCCGACCGGCATGCCGGGGCGCTGGCGCAGGCCGAGATCGAGCGCGACGAAATAGAAGGACGAGCCGATCCAGGCGATGCCGGTGACGACGTGCAGCCAGCGCACGGCGAAACTCAGCCAGTCCCAGAAAATCGCAAAATCCATCATATGAAATCGTCCCTGCCGATTGGCTGACTTTACGGTGTGGTACGCAAACGAAAAGAGGCGAGGTGTACGATGACTTTCAAAAAAAAATGGAAAATAGTAGGCTGACCACACACGCAGCCACATAAAGAGCCACGAACCGGCATGGCCTATCTCGACAACATCGCCGTCTTCGTCCGCGTCGTCGAGCTTGGCAATCTGTCGGCAGCGGGCCGCGACATGCGCATTTCGCCGGCGGTCGCCTCCAACCGCATCAAGGAACTGGAAAAACACCTTGGCGTGCGGCTGTTCAACCGCACGACCCGGCAGTTGATGCCGACCGAACATGGCAATGTGTTCTATTCCGGCGCCAAGCAGGTGCTTGAGGCGATCACGGAAGCGGAGGCTGCGGTCTCGGCACTTTCCGGCCAGCCCCGCGGCACCATCCGGGTCACCGCGCCGCTCGGCCTCGGCCGCCGGCTGGTGGCCTCGGGCATTCCGGACTTCCACGACAAATACCCTGACATCGAGGTGCGCCTCAGGCTCTCCGACCACAATATCGACATCATGAAGGAAGGCATCGACGTCGCCTTCAAGCTCGGCATCATCGAGGATTCCAGCTTGAGAATGCGCGGCATCATGGAATGCGAGCGCGTGCTGGTGGCAGCGCCGAAATATCTGGAAGCGCGCGGCGAACCGGTGGAGCCGCAGGAACTGATCGGCAAGAAGCACGATTGCCTGATGCTGCGCTATTCCGGTGCGCGCGAATATGTCTGGACGCTGCAGACGCCGAACGGCCCGCAGAAATTCGAAGTGCACGGCCCTTACGACACCGACGATGGCGATGTGCTGACCGGCTGGGCGCTGTCGGGACGCGGCATCATCAACAAGCCGCGCTTCGAGGTCGAACCCTTCATTCGCGACCGGCGGCTGCAGGTGATCCTGGCCAGCACGCCGCCGACGCCGGTGCAGTTCGCTGCCGTCTATCCGCACAAGAAGCTGCAGGATCCCAAGGTGCGGCTGCTGCTCGACTTCATGGCCGAGCGCTGCCAGCGGCTAATCAAGGATCTTCTCGCCGGCAAATAGGCTGGCCGGCACGTGATGGGCCGTTGGCCCAGTCGCAAGGGTTGCCTTACACGCAAGCGACTTTAGGTTTGCATACTCCGCCTCGATGGCCCCGCGCCGACTGACGAGCAAACCACAATGCATCTCGCCGTTTCGCTCAACATTGCTTCCGGGCAGCCGCTCGCCTTCAGCGACCTCGCCAGCTTTGCCAAGCAGGCGGAGGCTGTCGGGCTGGACGTGATTATCCTCGATGATACCGTGCCGGACAGCGGCGGATCGGAGAGCCCTTTCGAAGCGACGACCTTGCTGGCGGCGCTGGCGACGGTGACGAGCAGGATCGGCCTCGTTGCTGCCGCTTCCACCGTCGCCCACCAGCCCTACAATCTGGCGCGCCGATTTGCTTCGCTCGACATCATCAGCCATGGCCGCGCCGGCTGGAACGCCACCGTGGTGCAAAACTCGCGAGAAGCGGGCAATCTCAGCCGTCCCGAGGGGTTTTCCGCCGCCGATTTTCGTCGCCGCACCGAAGAATATATCGGCATCGTCCAGGGCCTGTGGCAGGGCTGGGATGCGGATGCGCTGCTGTTCGACAAGGTCGGCGGCCACTTCCACGATCCCGACAAGATGCATCTGCTCGACCACAAGGGCGAGTTCTTCGCGGTGCGCGGACCGCTGAACGTCGCGCGCTCGCCGCAGGATACGCCAGTGCTGGTGCTGTCGGATGTCTCCGAGGCCGACCGGGACATCGCGGCTCGCTCCGCCGATGTCATCCTGCTCGACGGACCCGTAGGGGAAGCCAAAGCACGCCATGACGATCTCAAACGTCGCGTCGCTGTCTGCGGACGCGATCCGGACGCGGTCAAACTGCTGCTGAGCGTTGGCGCAGATGTTACCGCCGACACTCTCGACGCGTCGTTCCGCTCGAAGAGCTGTGACGGGTTCAACATCGCGATGCCGCCCTCCGCGCTCGAGGACTTCTTCGACCGCGTGCTGCCGGAGTTGCGGCGTCGTGGCCTCGTTCACCAGGATTATCGCGGCACGACATTGCGCGCACACCTCGGACTTGCCGGAGGTGATCAATGACCCGCCAGATCAAGCTTGGCGCCTTCCTGTGGGCGACGGGCCATCACATCGCCGCCTGGCGCCATCCCAAGGCGCATGTCACGGCCGGCATCGACATCGACCACTACATCCAGCTGGCGCGCACGGCGGAAGCGGCAAAATTCGACATGATCTTCTGCGAGGACGCCGCCGGCCTGCGCGAAGCCAATGTCGGCATCGCCAGCCAGACCTCGCGCTCGATCGGCTTCGAACCGATCAGCCTGCTGTCGGCGCTCGCCGTCCAGACCAGCCGCATCGGCCTCGTCTCCACGGCCTCGACCAGCTACAACGAGCCCTACGGCCTGGCGCGCACGTTCCTGTCGCTCGATCACTTAAGCGGCGGCCGCGCCGGCTGGAACCTGGTCACATCGGCGAGCCCGATCGAAGCCGCCAATTTCGGCGCGACGGGCCTCAAGCCGCATGCCGACCGCTATGAACGCGCGCGCGAGTTCGCCGAGGTGGTATCCGGACTCTGGCAAGGCTCAGGCTTTCCCGGCCATGACGGCCAGAGTTTTTCGGTTCGCGACCCGCTCGACCTGCCGCGCTCGCCGCAGGGCGCACCGGTGATGGTACAGGCCGGCGCCTCGGATGTCGGCCGCGACCTGGCTGCCCGCACCGCCGATGTGGTGTTCACGGCGGCGCAGACCCTCGAAGAGGCGAAGGCCTTCTACGACGACCTCAAGGGCCGCATGGCGGCCTATGGCCGCGAGCCCGACGACATCAAGATCATGCCCGGTGTGTCGCCCGTGGTGGCTAAAACCGAGGCCGAGGCCCGGGAGAAGCACGAGGAGTTGCAAGCGCTCATCCCCGACGATGTCGGTCTTGCCTTGCTGTCCAGCTATCTCAGCATCTCCGATCTTTGGCGCTATCCGATCGATGGACCTATGCCGGAACTGCCGGAGACCGAGGGCATGAAGAGCCGCCAGGCGCTGGTTGTCGAGCAATCGCGCCGCGACGGCCTTTCCATCCGCCAGCTTGCCCGTCATTTCGCCGGCGCGCGCGGCCATTGGCGTATCGTCGGTACCCCGGCGCAGATCGCCGACGAGTTGCAGGCGCGGTTTGAAGGCGGCGGGGCCGACGGCTTCAATGTCATGCCGTCATATTTCCCCGGCGAGCTCGATGCGTTCGCCACGCTGGTGGTGCCGGAACTGCAGCGGCGTGGCCTGTTCCGCCGGGAGTACGAGGGTAGCACTCTACGCGAGCATCTGGGGTTGAAGCGGCCGGCGTAGCTGTGGCGAAAAGTTAGCCGGCTATTTCTTTGTCTCGTTGGACCGGATGGTCGATATTTGACGTCGCGTTGTGAACGACCAGCGCCGTCATGATCTCGGCCGCCGCCAGCGCTGCGATCACCGGTGGGCGCTTGTCCTTGACCCCGTCGCCGCCGATCGGCGAGACGAGGCGGGCGAACTCAGCCTCCGTGCCCTCCGCCGATTTCAGGAACCAGTTCCTGAACGTCGCCTTCTTGGTCTTCGAGCCGATCATGCCGACATAGGCCGCATCGTCGCGCTTGAGCGCCTCAGCAACGATGAGGAAATCGAGCGCGTGGTCGTGGGTGAGGATGGCGAAGGCGGCGCCGGCAGGCGCTTTGCGTATCTCGGCCTCCGGCATCGGCGTAAGTCGCGTCTCGACGTTTTCTGGCATGCCTTCCAACGCCTCGGCCCGCGTCTCGATGACGACGCCGTGCACAGGAAGAAGTGCGATGGTCGAGGCCAGCGCCTGGCCGACATGGCCGCCGCCGAAGATATAGACATGCGGCAGGTGGGTTTCCTCGGCTTCCGCCGCTGCAACCAGTTCTTGCGCCAGCGTCGCATCGACCAGCCTGATCAACACCCCGACGCGGCCGCCGCAGCACTGGCCGATTTCGGGGCCGAGCGGCACGTCGAGCGTGGCGCAGACTTCATCGACCTCGATACGGGTTCCCCTCCCCCTCGAGGGGAGGGTGGCGGCGAAGCCGCCGGGTGGGGTCGTTGCGGCAGTGCGCGACGCCCTTGCGGTGCCTCCTGAGAGGACCCCCTCTGGCCGCTTTGCGGCCATCTCCCCCTCAAGGGGGGAGAAAAGCATCTGCCTGGCCTTGTCGATCGCCATATATTCGAGCTGGCCGCCGCCGATCGTGCCGAAAATCGCCGCCTGCGAGACGAGCATGAAGGCGCCCTTCTCGCGCGGCGTCGAGCCTTTGGTGCTGGCCACTTCGACCAGAGCAAGCCGGCCGGCGCTGCCGAGAAAGGCTTTCAAGCTTTGCACTTTCGAGTTCATCGTCTGCATTCCCACCTGGGAAACATAGCGTTTTCGGGCCGGATTTGCACGTTCTGGCTCGATCAGGCCGATTTGGCGGCTCTCAGCCGTTCGATCGCCATCAGCACCCGTTCCGGTGTCGCCGGGGCGTCGAGACGCGGACAAATCTTGTGGTCGGCAACGCTGGCTACCGCATCCGACAGCGCATGCAGCACCGACATGCCGAGCGGGAAGGGCGGTTCGCCGACCGCCTTGGAGCGGTGCACCGTCGGCTCGTTGGCTTCCGGCCAGTCGGCCAGCGTCACGTTGAAGATCTTCGGCCGGTCGGACGCCAGCGGGATCTTGTAGGTCGACGGCGCGTGCGTGCGCAGCCGGCCGTTGTCATCCCACCACAGCTCTTCCGTCGTCAGCCAGCCCATTCCCTGGATGAAGCCGCCCTCGATCTGGCCAAGGTCGATGGCACGGTTCAGCGAGCGGCCGGTCTCATGCAAGATGTCGGTGCGCTCGACGACATATTCGCCGGTCAGCGTGTCGACCGAGACTTCCGAGCACGAAGCGCCATAGGCGAAGTAATAGAACGGACGGCCCTCGCCCTTGTCGCGGTTCCAGTGGATTTTCGGCGTCTTGTAAAACCCCGCCGCCGACAGCTGGATGCGCGCCATATAGGCCTGCTTGACAAGGTCGGTGAAGGCGATCTCCTGGTTGCCGATGCGCACGCGGTTGGGCAGGAACAGCACCTGGTCGCGTGGCACCTGGTATTTTTCAGCGGCGAAATCGGTCAGCCTATCCTTGATCTGGCGGGCGCCGTTCTGTGCCGCCATGCCATTGAGGTCGGTGCCGGACGACGCCGCAGTGGCCGACGTGTTGGGCACCTTGCCGGTGGTCGTCGCGGTTATTTTCACCTGGTCGAGGTCGATCTGGAACTCTTCCGCCACCACCTGCGCCACCTTGACATAGAGGCCTTGCCCCATCTCGGTGCCGCCATGGTTCAGATGCACCGAACCGTCGGTATAAACATGCACCAGCGCGCCGGCCTGGTTGTAATGCGTCGCGGTAAACGAGATGCCGAATTTCACCGGCGTCAGCGCCAGCCCGCGCTTGATGAAGCGGCTGTTGGCGTTGAAGGCCTGGATGATCCTGCGGCGGCTTGCATAGTCCGCGCTCGCCTCCAGTTCGGCGACGATGCGATGGATGATGTTGTCCTCGACCGTCTGGTGATAGGGCGTGATGTTGCGGTCAGAGGTGCCGCGGTCAGAGGTGCCATAGAAATTCTGCTTGCGGATTTCGAGCGGGTCCTTGCCGACGGCAAAGGCGACCTCGTCGATGACGCGTTCGGCGCCGACCATGCCTTGCGGGCCGCCGAAGCCGCGAAACGCCGTGTTCGACACCGTGTTGGTGTAGAGCGGCGCCGACTGCGCATGCACCGCGGGCCAGAAATAGGTGTTGTCGCAGTGGAACAGCGCACGGTCGGTGACCGGGCCGGACAGGTCCGAGGAAAAGCCGCAGCGCGCCGCGAACATGAAGTCGACGCCCAAAATGTTGCCGTCATCGTCGAAGCCGACTTCGTAATCGACGAGGAAGTCATGACGCTTGCCAGTGGCGGTCATGTCGTCGTCGCGGTCGGGCCGGATCTTTACCGCGCGATGGTGTTTCTTGGCAGCAATCGCCGCGAGGGCGGCAAACTGGTTGCCTTGCGTCTCCTTGCCGCCGAAACCGCCGCCCATGCGGCGGATTTCCACCGTGATGGCGTTGCTCGGCACGCCCAGCGCATGGCTGACCATGTGCTGCACTTCGCTCGGATGCTGGGTCGAGGAATAGATGGTGACGTCCTGGTCTTCGCCAGGAATGGCCACCGCGATATGGCCTTCTAGGTAGAAATGCTCCTGGCCGCCAATGCGCATCTTGCCATTCAGCCGGCGCGGTGCCGCCTTGATCGCGGCAGCGGCATCGCCGCGCTTCAAGGTGAGCGGCGGCGTGACCAGTTTGTCCTTGCGCGGGTCGAGGTCACCGATGTCGGTGACGAAAGGCAATTGACTGTATTCGACCTTGGCCAGCCGCGTGGCGCGGCGCGCCTCCTCGCGCGTCCTGGCAATGACGCAGAAGATCGGCTGGCCGTAAAATTGCACCTTGTCGTCGGCCAGCACCGGCTCGTCATGACGGCCGGTCGGCGAGATGTCGTTTTCGCCAGGCACGTCTTTTGCCGTCAGCACATCGACAACCCCCGGCGCCGAGCGCACCGCCGACAGATCCATTTTGGTGATGGTCGCATGCGTCGCCGTCGACAGGCCGAGGCAGCCATGCAGCATGCCTGCCGGTTCCGGCATGTCGTCGATGTAGACGGCGCTGCCGCTGACATGCTTGTGCGCGGAATCATGGCGCTGGTCGGTGGCGACGCCGCCGGAAATCTTCTGTGCCTTGAGGTTGGGAGAAGCGTGCTTGTTCATCAGGCCGCCTCGTTGCGTGACACCTGGAGCGGCGCCTTGCTGCCGGTGGTCTCGGCAAAGAAGCGCAGCAAAAGGTTCTTCGCCGCCAGCGCCCGGTACTCGGCCGACGCCCGCATGTCGGTCAGCGGGGTGAAATCGCCGGCATATTCCGCCATCGCCGTTTCCACCGTTGCCTCCGTCCACGGTTTGCCGAGCAGCGCCTTTTCGACGCCAAAGGCCCGCTTGGGCGTTGCCGCCATGCCGCCATAGGCGATGCAGATGTCGGCCACCGTGCCGTCCTTGGCCAGGTCGAGGAAAAAGGCGCCGAGGGCCGCGGTGATGTCCTCGTCGCGGCGCTTGGTGATCTTGTAGACGGCAAACTTTGTGCGCTTGGCCGGCACCGGAACATGCACGGCCTCGACGAATTCGCCCGGCTGCCGGTCCTGCTTGCCATAGGCGATGAAGAAATCCTCGAGCGCGATGGTGCGCCGCTTCTTGCCACTGCGCAGCGTCAGCTGCGCGCCAAGCGCGATCAAGGGTGGCGGCGTGTCGCCGATCGGCGAGCCGTTGGCGATGTTGCCGCCGATCGTGCCCATATTGCGCACCTGCTCGCCGCCGATGCGGTCGAACAACGGCCCGAGCGCCGGGATGCGCTTGGCCAGCGTCGCGAAGGCGTCGGTGTAAGTGACGCCGGCGCCGATGGTGATGACGTCATTGTCTTCGGAGATTGCACACAGCCCCTCGAGATTGCCGATAAAGATTACCGGCGAGATGTCGCGCATATGCTTGGTGACCCAGAGCCCGACATCGGTCGAGCCGGCGACGACTGTCGCACTCGGCTCTTTGTCCAGCACGGCGGCGAAATCGTCGGCATTGGCCGGCACGATCAGCCGCTGCTTGCCGGCGCCGATCTCGACACGCGCGCCATCACGCATCGCTTCGAGCCTTGCCGTTATTGCCTTGCGCTCGGCCGCCAATGGATCCTTTGCCGCCTTGCCGTAGCTGGAGATGGCGCGCGCAGCGCGCATGATCGCCTCATAGCCGGTGCAGCGGCAGAGATTGCCTTGCAGCGCCTTTTCGATCGCCGCGTTCGACGGGTCCGGCGACTTCATCCACAAGCCGTAGAGCGACATGACGAAGCCCGGCGTGCAGAAGCCGCATTGCGAACCGTGGAAATCGACCATCGCCTGCTGCACGGGATGCAACTGGCCGGGCGTACCGCGCAAATGTTCGACCGTCACAACATGGGTGCCGTCGAGCGAACCGAGGAAGCGGATGCAGGCATTGACGCTTTCATAGACCAGCCTGCCGGCGGACAATTTTCCAACCAGCACCGTGCAGGCGCCGCAATCGCCCTCGGCGCAGCCTTCCTTGGTGCCGCGCAGCGAGCGCTCAAGCCGCAGCCAGTCGAGCAAGGTCGTCTCTGGCGCCATTGATGGCAGCGCGACATCCCTGCCATTGAGGATGAAACGGATCTCGTTGCGTATGGTGACCTTGGCCATGCGTCAGCTCCCCCTGTAGGTCGAGTAGCCATAGGGAGAGATAAGCAATGGCACGTGATAATGCACTGTTGCAGCCATGCCGAAGCGGATCGGCACGCTGTCGAGGAAGGCCGGTTCCGGCAGTTTTGTTCCCTGGCCGCGCAGATAGTCGCCGGCCGCGAAGATCAGTTCGTACTCGCCGGTGCGAAACTCCGCGCCTGCCAGCAGCGGCGCATCGCAGCGTCCGTCGGCATTTGTGACAACGGTCTTCAGATGTGTCCGAGCCTCACCCTCGAGGTGATAAAGCGCAATCGACAGGCCCGCCGCCGGCTTGCCGGTCGCGGTATCGAGCACATGCGTCGTCAGACGTCCGCCATCGGCTTTCGACGTTTCTGCCACTGGCGCCTCCCATTTCCAGAACGAACTGGCCCGGTACAATCGAGCAAAGCAATGAATTGTGCGCCAATTAAAGGCGATGCATAAGTCCCGGTCGAGCGGAGCGGCACAAAAACACTTTCAAAAATTTCGAGGGAATGCGTAGGCACCCCTTTCGACTATCCTGATCACAACTTCCGGCGGTGTCCGGCAGGGAGGGGCAATGCGTTACTCTAGAGACATGCGCGGCTATGGAGCCAATCCGCCGGATCCGAAATGGCCGGGCGGCGCGCATGTGGCGGTGCAGTTCGTCGTCAATTACGAGGAAGGCGGCGAAAACTGCGTGCTGCACGGCGACAAGGCCTCGGAAGCCTTCCTGTCGGAGATTGTCGGCGCCGCGCCATGGGTGGGCCAGCGCCACTGGAACATGGAATCGATCTACGAATATGGCGCGCGCGCCGGCTTCTGGCGGCTGCTGCGCCTGTTCAGCGAGGCCCAAGTGCCGGTGACCTGCTACGGCGTCGCCTCAGCCTTGGCCCGCTCGCCCGATCAGGTGGCGGCCATGCAGGAGGCCGGCTGGGAAATGGCCTCGCACGGGCTGAAATGGATCGACTACCGCGACCATAGCGCCGAGGACGAGCGCCGCGACCTCGAAGCGGCGATCAAGCTGCATTACGAGGTGACCGGGCAGCGGCCGACCGGCTGGTATACCGGCCGCACCTCGGTCAACACGGTGCGGCTCGTCGCCGAAGAAGGCGGTTTCGACTATGTGTCGGACACCTATGACGACGAACTGCCCTACTGGTTCGAGCACAGCGGCGGCACGCAGCTTGTCATCCCCTATACGCTCGACGCCAACGACATGCGCTTCGCCACGCCGCAGGGCTTCAATTCCGGCGACCAGTTCTTTGCCTATCTCAAGGATAGTTTCGACACGCTCTATGCCGAGGGCAAAGCCGGGCGGCCGCGCATGATGAACATCGGCCTGCATTGCCGGCTTGTCGGTCGGCCTGGCCGCGTGGCGGCGCTGAAGCGCTTCGTCGACTATGTAAAGTCGCACGACAAGGTCTGGCTGGCGCGGCGCATCGATATCGCCCGGCACTGGCAGGAGCACCATCCTTACCAGCCGGCGGCGCTGAAACCCTCGAAGATGGAATTCGAAACCTTCGTCCACACATTCGGCGGCGTGTTCGAACATTCGCCATGGATCGCCGAGCGCGCCTTCGAACTGGAGCTCGGACCCGCGCATGACAGCGCCGGCGGCCTGCACAATGCGCTCTGCCGCGTCTTCCGCGCCGCCAGCGAGAGCGAACGGCTCGGCGTGCTCAACGCCCATCCCGATCTTGCCGGCAAACTGGCCAAGGCGAAGCGCCTGACGGCGGAATCGACCAGGGAACAGGCGTCCGCCGGCCTCGACGCGCTGACCGACAAGGAGCGCGAGCTGTTTTCAAAACTCAACGCCGCTTACGTTACCACCTTCGGCTTTCCCTTCATCATTGCGGTGCGGGGCAAGACCAAGGAGGAAATCCTCACCGAGTTCGAGGCGCGCATCGGCAACAGCCGCGGCGTCGAACTCGACACCGCCTGCAAACAGGTCGAGCGCATCGCGCTGCTCCGCCTGAAAGACATGCTCCCGCTCTAATGACTGAGGGTCAGGACCCCATGGATATGATCAAGACTGACCAGAAAACCTACTATGCGCCGCATGGCGGCCATCCCGGCCAAAATGAGCTTTTGACCGGCCGCGCTGTCTTCACCGAGGCCTATGCCGTCATCCCCAAAGGGGTGATGCAGGACATTGTCACCAGCCCGCTGCCGTTCTGGGACAAGACCAGGGCCTGGATCATCGCCAGGCCGCTGTCAGGCTTTGCCGAGACATTTTCTCAGTACATCGTCGAGGTGCTGCCTGGCGGCGGCAGCGACCGGCCGGAGCCGGACGCCGGCGCCGAGGGCGCGCTGTTCGTGGTCGAGGGCGAGTTGACCGTTTCGCTCGCCGGCAAGAAGCACGTGCTCCAAGCCGGTGGCTTTGCCTTCCTGCCGCCGGCCGGCGGCTGGACGGTGCGCAACGAAGGTCGCGAGGCCGTACGCTTTCATTGGATCAGGAAGGCCTATGAGGCCGTCGACGGCATCGACGCCCCGGAGGCCTTCTTCAGCAGCGACCAGCAGGTGGCGCCGACGCCGATGCCCGGCACCGAGGGCCGCTGGGCGACGACCCGTTTCGTCGATCCGGCCGACATGCGCCACGACATGCATGTCACCATCGTCACGCTCGAGCCCGGTGCCGTCATTCCGTTCGCCGAGACGCATGTGATGGAGCACGGGCTCTATGTGCTGGAGGGCAAGGCCGTCTACCGCCTCAACCAGGACTGGGTCGAGGTCGAGGCCGGCGACTTCATGTGGCTGCGCGCCTTTTGCCCGCAGGCCTGCTACGCCGGCGGCCCAGGCAAATTCCGCTATCTCCTCTACAAGGACGTCAACCGGCACGCCAAGCTCGGCGGGGCGGGCATTGGCGGTCGCGCGCGGTGACCCGCATCACAGCGCGGCCGCTGACCCGCGAAAGCTTTGCCGGCTTCGGCGATGTGATCGACATGGGCGGCGACAACCACTACCCGATCAATGGCGGCAAGGCAGAGCGCTACCACGATCTCGCCACGGCTGAGGCGGCGGGCCTGAATGCCCGCGTGCTGATCTCAATGGTGCGGGGCACGCCTTACGAGTTGCCGCTGAAGCTGACCATGGTGGAGCGCCATCCCTTCGGCAGCCAGGCGTTCATCCCGCAGTCGCCACGCCCGTTCCTGGTCGTCGTCTGCCATGACGGCAAGGACGGCCCCGGCGAACCGCACGCCTTCATCACCGCGCCCGGCCAAGGCATCAACTATCCGCGCAATCTCTGGCACGGCGTGCTGACGCCGCTCGGCGAAGCCCAGGACTTCGTCATCGTCGATCGTGGCGGCGATGGCTCCAACCTCGAAGAATTCCACTTCTCGCACCCCTACGAGATCCATCTCCCCGACGAGACCTGAGTAAAATGACCGACATATCGCTGATCGACCGCCTGCTCGATGTCATCGAGTACGACATCGTGCCGAAGACGGCTGACGGCGTTGCCCATGGCAACAAGCTGTTCGGCGCCGCGATCCTGCGCAAGGGCGACCGCTCGCTGGTGTTGGCCGAGACCAACAACGAGACGGAAAATCCGCTCTGGCACGGCGAGGTGCACTGCCTGAAGCGTTTTTATGAAATGCCCAAGGCCGAGCGTGTCGACACCAAAGACGCCATCTTCATCGCCACGCACGAGCCGTGCTCGCTCTGCCTGTCGGCGATCACCTGGACCGGCTTCGACAATTTCTACTATCTGTTCAGCCACGAGGATTCGCGCGACTCGTTCGCCATTCCGCACGACCTGAAGATTCTGAAAGAGGTCTTCACACTCGACCCCGGCGGCTACAATGCCGAGAACGCCTACTGGAAGAGCTTTTCCATCCGCAGGCTGGTGCGCGCGCTGCCCGAGGCGGAACGTCAAAGGCTGGAGGCGCGGATCGGCAAGATTTCGGCGCGCTATGACGAACTGTCCGGTGTCTACCAGGACAGCAAGGACGAGAACGACATTCCGCTGAACTGAGGTCGTGAAGCGGGCTGCGGCCAGGTCGCATTTTTCACTGCTCCAGTCGCGAATGGCGATTGAAAGTCGCGGGCTGGCGGGGCGTTATGCCAGCCCATGAAAACCGTCACCGAATTTCCCCGCAAGGTCGTCGAATTCCCGGATATGGGAATTGTCATGCCGGATGGCTGCCGGCTGTCGGCGCGGGTGTGGATGCCGGAAGATGCGGGTGACGATCCGGTGCCGGCGATCCTCGAACATCTGCCCTATCGCAAGCGCGACGGCACCATCTTTCGCGACCAGCTGACGCATCCCTATTTCGCCGGCCACGGCTACGCCTCGATCCGCGTCGACATGCGCGGTAATGGCGATTCCGAAGGGCTGATGGACGACGAGTATTCCGAGCAGGAATTGCAGGACGCCTGCGACGTCATCGCCTGGGCGGCAGCGCAGCCCTGGTGCAACGGCAGCGTCGGCATGATGGGTATTTCCTGGGGCGGCTTCAACTGCCTGCAGGTGGCGGCCAAGCAGCCACCTGCGCTGAAGGCTGTCATCAGCCTGTGCTCGACCGTCGACCGTTATGCCGACGACATCCACTACAAGGGCGGCTGCCTGCTGACGGAAAATTTCGGCTGGGCCTCGACCATGCTGTCCTACTCGTCGCGGCCGCCGGATCCGTTGATTGCCGTCGACAACCGCTGGCGCGATCTGTGGCTGACACGGCTGGAGAACCAGTCTTTCCTTTTGCCGTTGTGGCTCAGCCACCAGCACCGCGACGCCTATTGGAAACGCGGTTCGGTCTGCGAGGATTATTCCGCTGTCAAAGCGGCCGTACTGTCGATCGGCGGCTGGCATGACGGCTACCGCAACACGATTTCGCACCTCGTCACCAACATCCATGCGCCGGTGAAGGGCATTGTCGGGCCTTGGATCCACAAATACCCGCACTACGCCGGGCCAAAACCCGCCATCGGTTTCCTGCAGGAGGCGTTGCGCTGGTGGGATCGCTGGCTGAAGGGCGTCGACACCGGCGTCGAGGCCGATCCGGACTACCGCGCCTATGTGATGGACAGTGTGCGGCCGGCGCGCTGGCATCCCGAGCGGCCGGGCCGCTGGATCGCGGAGCAGGAGTGGCCGTCGCCCAACATCAAAGTCGAGGCGATCGAACTCATCGCTGCAGGCGCCAAGCCGGCGATCGTTGCGACACCGCAAAGCTGCGGACTCGCGGGCGGCGAATATTTTCCCTTCACCTTCGGCCCGGAGCTGCCGGGCGACCAGCGGCCGGACGACGCGCTGTCCGTCTGCTTCGATCAGCCTGTGCTTGCCGAGGCGCTCGACATCGTTGGCGCGCCGGAGCTTCTGGTCCGGATATCGTCGGATCGGCCACAGGCCAACATCGCGGTGCGTCTGTGCGACGTGCATCCCGATGGCGCTTCGGAGTTGATCTCCTACGGTGTGCTCAACCTCACCCATCGCAACTCGCATGAACACCCGCAGGCGCTGGTGCCGGGCGAGACCGTCTCGGCGCGCGTTATCCTCGACCAGTGCGCCTACCGCGTTCCGGCTGGACACCGCCTGCGCGTCGCAGTGTCCAACGCCTACTGGCCGATGATCTGGCCGTCGCCCGAGTCGGTACAACTCGACCTTTCGGCGGCGACGCTGAGGCTGCCGCTGCGCCCACTGGCAAAAGGCGACGAGGCCTCGTTCCAGTCTCCCGAAGGCGCCACGCCCTGGGCAACCGAGACGGTTCGCGCGGCGAATTCCGAGCGTCATGTCGATCGTGACGAAAAGACCGGTATCGTCACGCTATCGATCACGGACGATTTCGGCGCCGTGCGCGATCTCGCGCATGGGCTGGCCAATGGTAGCATCGCCCGCGAGACGTGGGTCATCCATCCCGACGACCCGTTGTCCGCCTTGGGAAAAACCCACTGGATGCAGACCCTGTCGCGAAATGAATGGTCGGTGCGCACCGAGACATCGGCCGAAATGCGCTGCGACGCGCAAAACTTCACCGTCAGCGCTAGAATCGAAGCCTATGAGGGCGAAACGCTGGTTTTCGAGCGCGATTTCGCAGAGACGATTCCACGCGACCTGCTCTGAGCGCAGATCGGACTGGTCCAGTTGCGACGTGCGATTTACGCCACGGCATGTCGCATTCGGTCTTGCTTACGGCTTTGGCTTCCGGTCATTATTCCCCCGGTAATAACAAACAAAAAACGACCACAAGGTCGAACCCACAGAGTGAGGAACTCAAATGTCAAACGAACTCGAATATCTGAGCCGGCGTGTTGCGTCCGGCAAACTGAGCCGTCGTGATTTTCTCGGCCGCGCCGCAGCACTCGGCGTCACGGCACCCTTCGCCAATATGCTGCTTTCCAGCGCGGCTCGCGCGGAAGGCCCGGTCAAGGGCGGTACGATCAAAGCCGGCCTGGTCGGCGGCGAATCCACCAACAGCCTCGATCCGGCGCTGATGATGACGCAGGTGCCGTTCGCCTTCGGCAAGTGCTGGGGTGAAATGATCGTCGAGCTGTCACCGGAAGGCAAGCTCGAGAACCGTATTGCTGAGGAGATCGGTTCGTCGGACGACGCCAAGGTTTGGACGCTGAAAATCCGCGACGGCGTCGAGTTCCACAACGGCAAGACCGTGACCGCCGAGGACGTCGCCGCCACGCTTGAACGCCATTCCGACGAGAAGTCGAAGTCCGGCGCGCTCGGCTACATGAAGGGCATCGAGACCATCAAGGCCAGCGGCAAGGAAGTGGTGCTGACGCTGAAGGAGGCCAACGCCGACCTTCCCTACCTGCTCAGCGACTATCACCTGATCGTGCAGCCGAACGGCGGCAAGGACAAGCCTGATGCCGGCATCTCGGCCGGCCCGTACAAGGTCGCGACCAACGAGCCAGGCGTGCGCCATGTCGGCGAGCGCTTTGCCAATTACTGGCAGGCCGACAAGATGGGCCATGCCGACCAGGTCGAAGTCGTCGTCATCAATGACGCGACCGCGCGCACGGCGGCTCTGCAGGGCGGCCAGGTCAACATGATCAACCGCGTCGAGCCGAAGATCGTCGACCTGATCAAGCGCGTTCCGGGCGTCACCATCCGCAACCATGCCGGCCCCGGCCACTATGTCTTCATCATGCATTGCGACACGGCTCCCTTCGACAACAACGACCTCAGGATGGCGCTGAAGCTCGCCATCGACCGCGAGGAGATGCTGAACAAGGTGCTGCGCGGCTACGGCTCACTCGGCAACGACTTCCCGATCAATTCGTCCTATCCGCTGTTCACCGAGATCGAGCAGCGCAAATACGATCCCGACAAGGCCAAGTTCCACTACAAGAAGTCGGGCCACGACGGCACCGTGCTGCTCAGGACCTCGGACGTCGCGTTCCCGGGCGCGGTCGACGCGTCGCAACTCTTCCAGCAGAGCGCGGCCAAGGCCGGCATTAAGATCGAGCTCAAGCGCGAGCCCGGCGACGGCTACTGGAACGAGGTCTGGAACAAGCAGCCCTTTTGCGCCTCCTACTGGGGCGGCCGCTCTACGCAGGACCAGATGTACTCGACGGCCTATCTGTCGACGGCCGACTGGAACGATACCCGTTTCAAGCGTCCGGATTTCGACAAGATGGTGCTGGCGGCGCGCGCCGAACTCGACGAGGCCAAGCGCAAGCAGATGTACCACGACATGGCTGTCCTGGTGCGCGACGAGGGCGGCCTGATCCTGCCGATGTTCAACCAGTTCATCGATGCCACCGGCGCCAAGGTCGGCGGCTGGGTCGACGATCCGCATCAGGAGCTGATGAACGGCTACGCGCTGGCAAAGTGCTGGCTCGAAGCCTGAGCCCGGCTTTGCGGATATGTCCTCACCCATCTTGAAACTGATTGCCCAGCGCGTTGCGCTGGGCATCGTCCTCCTGTTGGCCGTTTCGGTCCTGATCTTCGCCGGTACACAGATTCTGCCCGGCGACGTCGCGCAAGCCATTCTCGGACAGTCGGCGACGCCGGAGTCGCTCGCCAATCTGCGCGAGCAGCTCGGCCTCAACCAGCCGGCTTACATCAGGTACTTCCACTGGCTCGGCGGTGCGCTCACCGGCGATCTCGGCACGGCGATGTCGAGCGGCCAGGACATCGCGACCTCGATCAAGGGGCGGCTGTGGAACACGCTGTTCCTCGCCTTCTGGGCGGCGGTCGTGGCCGTGCCGCTGGCCATCATTCTCGGCCTGATCGCGGTGCGTTACCGCAATGGCTGGGTCGACAAGCTGATCTCCGGACTGGCACTCGCTTCGACGTCCTTCCCGGAGTTCTTCATCGGCTACGTGCTGGTCTTCTTCTTTGCCGTCAAATATCAATGGTTTCCGGCAATTTCCACGGTCTATGACGGCATGCCATTCGGCGAGCGCATGCAGGCGATCGCCCTGCCGGCCGCCGCGCTGACGCTGGTTGTGCTGGCGCACATGATGCGAATGACCCGCGCGGCCATCCTCAACGTCATGCAGTCGGCCTATGTCGAGACGGCGGAACTGAAAGGCCTGTCGGCCTTCAATGTCATCCGCAAGCACGCTTTCCCCAATGCCATCGCACCGATCATCAACGTCGTCATGCTCAACCTCGCCTACCTCATCGTCGGCGTCGTCGTGGTCGAGGTGATCTTCGTCTATCCCGGCATGGGGCAATATTTGGTCGATCACGTCACCAAGCGCGACGTGCCGGTGGTGCAGGCGGTCGGCCTGATCTTCGCCGCCGTCTATATCAGCCTGAACATCATTGCGGACATCGGGGCGATCGTCGCCAATCCGCGCCTCAGACATCCGAAATAAGGGGGCGGGCATGCTCGATATCAGACGCATCCCCATCCCCGCACTGATCGGCATCGTGCTGACGACAATGTTCGTGCTGGCGGCAGTGTTCGCGCCGCTGATCGCGCCCTACAGCAATGCTGAGATCGTCGGCGATGTCTGGGAACCGATGACGGCGGCGCATTTGCTAGGCACTGACAATCTCGGCCGCGATCTGTTGTCGCGCATGATCTATGGCGCCCGCATCACACTGTTCATCGCCGTGCTCGCCACCGCGCTGTCGTTCTCGCTCGGCGCCATTCTCGGCTTTTCGGCGGCGGTATTCGGCGGCTGGTTCGACACGCTGTTGTCGCGCCTCGTCGATCTCCTGATGTCGATCCCGACGCTGATTATGGCGCTCGTCGTGCTCTCGGTGCTGCCGACCAATCTGGTGACGCTGATCCTGGTGATGGGCGTCCTCGACTCGACCCGCGTCTATCGGCTGTCACGCGCTGTCGCCGTCGACATCAACGTCATGGACTATGTCGAAGCCGCCAAATTGCGCGGCGAAGGCAGCGGCTGGATCATCTTCCGCGAGATCCTGCCCAACGCGCTGTCGCCGCTGGTTTCGGAACTCGGCCTGCGCTTCATCTATGCCGTGCTGTTCCTGTCGACGCTGTCTTTCCTCGGCCTTGGCGTACAACCGCCGGATGCCGACTGGGGCGGCATGGTCAAGGAAAACAAGGACGGCATCGTCTTCGGCATCGGCGCCGCGCTCATTCCGGCGGCGGCAATCGCTGCATTGGCTATCTCGGTCAACCTTGTCGCCGACTGGATCCTCAATCGCACGACAAGCCTGAAGGGAGGACGCGGGTGATGGCTGACACCAAAGCAAAGCCCGGCCTGCTGCTCGATATCCGCAACCTGCGCATCGAAGCGACAGTGTTCCCGCCCGGCGAGGCGCCGAAGAACATCGTGCTGGTGCACGACGTCTCGCTGACGCTGGAAAAGGGTAAGGTGCTCGGCCTGATCGGCGAGTCCGGCGCCGGCAAGTCGACCATCGGCCTGTCGTCGATGGGCTATGGCCGCGGCGGCGTGCGCATCACCGGCGGCGAGGTGCTGCTCAACGGCCGCGATATCCTCAAGGGCGGCAAGGAAGGCTTCCGCAAGCTGCGCGGCCGCGAGGTCTGCTACGTCGCGCAATCGGCCGCCGCCGCCTTCAATCCGGCGCACAAGCTGATGGACCAGGTGGTGGAAGCCACGCTGCTGCACGGCACGGCGACACGGGCCGAGGCCGAGAAACGTGCCGTGGCGCTGTTCAAGAAACTCAGCCTGCCTAACCCCGAAACCATCGGCGAACGCTTTCCGCACCAGGTCTCCGGCGGCCAGCTGCAGCGCGTCATGACGGCGATGGCGCTGTGCTCGGAGCCCGACCTGATCGTCTTCGACGAGCCGACCACCGCGCTGGACGTCACGACGCAGATCGACGTGCTGGCGGCAATCAAGGACGCCATTCGCGACACCCATGTCGCGGCGCTCTACATCACCCACGACCTTGCCGTCGTCGCCCAGGTCTCTGACGAGATCATGGTGCTGCGCCACGGCAGGCTGGTCGAATGGGGCGGCACCCGTCAGATCATCAAGGAACCGCGCCAGGAATACACCAATGCGCTGGTTTCGGTGCATGAGATCGAGCACGCCGAGCAGAAGCCCGGCGCGACGCCGTTCCTGTCGGTCAAGAACGTCACCGCCGCTTATGGCGGCAGCAACGTCAAGGTGCTGAAGAACGTCTCGGTCGACATCTATCCGGGCCAGACGCTGGCCGTCGTCGGTGAATCCGGCTCCGGCAAGTCGACGCTGGCGCGCGCCATCACCGGGCTTTTGCCACCTGAGGAAGGCACCGTCACCTTCGACGGCAGGCCGCTTGCCAACCGGCTTGCCGACCGGCCGAAGGAGGATCTGCGGCAATTGCAGATGATCTACCAGATGGCCGACGTGGCGATGAACCCGCGCCAGACCGTCGGCACCATCATCGGCCGGCCGCTCGAGTTCTATTTCGGCATACGCGGCCGCGAACGCGACAAGCGCGTCGCCGAACTGCTCGACGAGATCGAGATGGGCAAAGGCTTCCTCGACCGCTATCCGGCCGAACTGTCCGGCGGCCAGAAGCAGCGCGTCTGCATCGCCCGCTCGCTTGCCGCCAAGCCGAAGCTGATCATCTGCGACGAGGTGACATCGGCACTCGACCCGCTGGTGGCCAACGGCATCCTCAAGCTGCTGCTCAACCTGCAGCAGCACGAGAAGGTCGCCTACCTCTTCATCACCCACGATCTGGCGACGGTGAAGTCGATCGCCGATTCGATCGCGGTGATGTATCGCGGCGAGGTGGTGCGCTATGGCGCCAAGAGCAAGGTGCTGACGCCGCCCTTCGACGCCTATACCGATCTGCTCCTGTCCTCCGTCCCCGAGATGGAGATCGGCTGGCTGGAAAAGGCGATCAAGGGACGCCGCATGGCGAGCGCGGGCAACTAGGCGGCCGGCTTCCGCCTCTCTCAAGACATCTGGGGCTTGGCCTGGCCGGCCGCCCCGGATGCTGACCTCTCCCGCAAGACCGCATGGAGCCGCCGATGGCGCTCAAGACCAAGCTTCTCCTCATCGTCCTCGATGGCGTGCCCTACCGGAACTGGCGCCGGCTGATGGGCAATCTCGAGGGCTGGGTGCAATCGGGCGAGGCGAAGGTTTGGAAGATGCGCTCGGTGCTGCCGTCGACCTCGGCCTGCTGCTATGCCTCGATCCACACCGGGGTCACGCCGCAGGAACACGGCATCCTGTCCAACGAGAACCGTTTTCTGGTCAACAAGCCGGACATTTTCTCCGAGGTCAGCAAGGCCGGCGGCAAGACCGGGGCGGTGACGCACTCCTACTGGTCCGAATTCTTCCGCTCCTATCCGTTCGATCTGGTCGAGGACATGGAATATGACGAGCCGGACGGGCCGATCACGCATGGCCGCTTCCACACCATGACTGGCTACAACTTGCGCAACCAGATGACCCCAAGCGACGTCGACCTGTTTGCGACGCTGACCATGCTGACCCGGCGCCATGATATCGACTACGGCATCCTGCACACCTGCACGCTGGATTCGATGGGCCACCGCTTCGGCCATGACTGCCACGAAATGGACCATGCCTGCTATGCCATGGACGGCATGCTGGCCGCCTTCCTGCCGGGCTGGCGGCAAGCCGGCTACGAGGTGATCGTCACCGCCGACCACGGCCAGACCGACCGCGGCCATCATGGCGGCCATGACGACGAAATGCAGGATTTCGCGCTGTATTATTTTGGGCAAGGCAATGGACCGGATGCGGACACTTTGCTCGATCAGCTGCAGCTAGCGCCAACGGTGCTGAAGCGGCTGGGTGTGCCGGTGCCGGATACGATGAAGGCGAAGGCATTTTTGGGGTGACGGAGGCGGTCGCTGAGCCAACGTTCGCGACCCCCTCTCCCCGTCACTATACGGGGAGAGGGTAAGGGTGAGGGGCAGCGCGAACGTTCGGTATCAACAACATGCGCCGATGCCGCCCCTCATCCGCCTGCCGGCACCTTCTCCCCGTATAGTGACGGGGAGAAGGGAGACGCTCTGGCAACACTCCCTCTCTTCGGCTAGCTTCGCCAAAATTCCTTGGCGGAAGGATGAACCTTTTTGGACCGATCGGCGACAGAGCAGACAGGAGCCAGGCGGCTCGACCGGCCATGACGGCAGCGACCGAGACTGATCGCGCGCTTGTTGACCGGGTCGCGAAGGGCGACCGTGCCGCTGTTCGGCTGCTGTTCATGCGTCACCACGCGCGGGTCTACCGCTTCGTGGCGCGCCAGACGGGATCGGAAATGATGGCCGACGATATCGCAAACGAGGTCTTTCTTGAGCTGTGGCGCCAGGCGCCCGGCTTCGAGGGACGCTCGGAAGTCTCGACCTGGCTGCTCGGCATCGCCCGCTTCAAGGCACTGTCGATGCTACGCAAGAAAAAGGAAGACTGGATCGACGATGACGATGCGGCGCAGGTCCCTGACAGCGCCGACACGCCGGAAGTCGCGACCATGAAGGAAGACAAGGGCGCCGCCTTGCGGCGCTTCGTCGATGCCTTGCCGGAAGAACACCGCTCGGTGATCGACCTTGCCTATTACCACGGACAGTCGGTGACGGAGATCGGCGAGGTGCTCAACATCCCCGTCGCCACCGTCAAGACCCGAATGTTCTACGCCCGCAAGAAACTCGGCGAAGCCCTGAAGGCCGCCGGTTACGATAGGGGGTGGCCATGAGCAATCCTGAAGATATGAGCGCCGCTGAAAAGATGTCGCGCCGCGACGAAATGGAAACGTTGCTGCCGTTCTACCTGAACGGCTCGCTGGAAGGTTCTGACCTCGAAGCCGTCGAGGAATGGCTGGCGGCCGATCCGGCGGCGATGGCGGCGCTTGGCGAGGCCGAGGCCGAATTCTCCGGCACCACTGCCGCCAATGAAGCGATCCGGCCGCCGGCCGATGCGCTCAGCCGCTTTGCCGAGGCCCTCGATGCGGAGGCCGGGCCGGCACGCGCGCCGGCAGGCCGGTCCTGGCTGGCCCAGGCGCTCGATCGCTTCATGGCGGTGCCGGTCGGTGTCGCCTGGGCGGCGGCCGCTGTCTTGCTGGCGCTGGTGGTGGTGCAGTCCTACGTGCACACCGGCGGCAAGGGCAATGATTTCGAGATAGCCGGGGCCGAGGACGAGCTGGCGAAACTGCCGTTCGCGCTGGTTAAGTTCAAGCCGGAGGCCAGGATGTCCGACATCGCCGCCTTCCTCGACCAGAACGGGCTGAAGATCGCCGGCGGGCCGACCGCTTCGGGCGTCTTCCGCATTGCCCTCCCGGCCAAGACCGGAGCAGACTATACCAAGTTGCTCGGCCTTATTGCGGCCCAGCCTTTCGCTGAGACTGTGATCGAGGGAAGGAAACCGGTTGATGGCAGCTAAGGCGGTCATTCGATTTGCAGTCCTTGCGGCGGCGATGACAATCGTCGCCGTGCCCGCTTTAGCGCAGACCAACGACTCCAATGCCGGCCGCACAAAGACCGACTGCACCGACACGACCGGTGCGGCGACAGCCGACTGCCCCAAGGACGACAAGGGTGGCGGAGCAGGCGGTCAGGGCGCTGTTGTCCTTCCGGCGCTGATCGTCGACCTGTTTCCCAATCCGCCTGCCGCCGCGGCGCCGGTGCCGACGCCACGGCCGTCAGCGCCGCCTGCCGACACGCAGGCCGGGCCACCAGCCGGTGGGCCCATCGTTTCGCCGACCGATCTTGTCGCGACCGCGCCGCGGCGTGCCATCGCCGGCGCGTTCGTGCCCGACGAGGTGCTGGTGACTGTCGATGGTGACGCCGGCGCCGTTCAGCAAATCGCCGCCTCCTTCGGCCTCGAAGTGCGCTCGCAGCGCCAGTCGCGGCTGCTCGGCACCACGCTGGTGCGCTTCGGCATTCCCGACGGCCGCCCGGTCGGCACCGTGCTGGCGCAGCTGGCCGCCGACGGCCGCACCCAGCGGCGCGAACCAAACCATATCTATTCGCTGCAGCAGGCGGCCGGCATCGTCAACTATGCCTTCGAGCGCATCCAGCTCGACAACAAGCAAGCCAGCGGCGAGAACGTGCGCGTCGCCGTCATCGACACCGGCATCGACGACACCAATCCGGCGCTGTCCGGCGTCATTGCCGACCAGTTCGACGCCATGCCGGAAGTGCCGATCGAAAAGCGCGACCATGGCACCTCGGTCGATGGGCTGATCGCCGGTGTCGGCGCGCTCGAAGGCATGGCGCCCGGGGCCAGGATCTATCATGCGCGCGCCTTCGAGGACGGCAGGTCGACCATGGATGTCATCCTTTCGGCGCTCGACTGGGCGGCGGAGCAGAATGTCAGCATCATCAACATGAGCTTCGTCGGCCCCAAGAACGATTTGCTCGCCACCGCTTGCCGCAATGCGCGCGGGCTTGGCATCATCCTGGTTGCGGCGGCCGGCAACAACGGGCCGAAAGCGCCCTATGGCTACCCCGCCGCCTATCTCGGCGTCATCGCGGTGACCGCCACCGACGCCAAGGACGGGCTGATGCCGCAGGCCAATCGCGGCGCCTACGTCTTCATCTCGGCGCCCGGCGTCGAGATGGTGGCGCCGAGCGGCGCCGGCTCGGACGTGGTCACCGGCACCTCGTTTGCCGCCGCGATCGTCTCCGGCGCCATCGCCAATTTGATCCACGCCGCGCCCGAGCGCTCGGCCGACGACATCGAAAAGGCGTTGGCCGCCACCGCCCGGGATCTCGGCCCGAAGGGCCGCGACAAGGATTTCGGCTATGGGCTGCTGGACCTCAAGGCGGCCGAAGCGGCGAAGCAGTGAGTTTTGCGGCGCGGTCCCCTTCAAGTGGCAACAGCGCGCAGTGGCATCTCACGCTTGATCGTCCTGTCGAGATAGTCGGTCAGATGCGCGGTTAGTTCCCGCGCGTCGTCTTCGGCGCCGTGAATGAAGCTCGATTTCCGGCGACGCAGATATGGCAGGCCCACAACATAGACCCCTGGAACGTCAGCAACGCCTCGATCGTGCTTCAGGTCGCCCTTGCGATCGAAGATCGGCAAATCCAGCCATGAAAAATCCGGCCGAAAACCGGTGGCCCATAGCACCGTGCGAACGTCTTCGCCGAGTTTGAGCTTCAGTTGCGGCGCCGCGTCGATTGCAGTGGGGGCAAAGCGCTCGATGGGACCAACGCCGGACGGTGCATTCGCCTCTGCCCATTCGTCGATCGATGCGAGCAGCCGGTTCATCTTCAGGTCGGCAAGCGCGCAGACGTTGCGAAGCGTTCCTGAAAACTGGGCTGTTGCGTCGCGAATGCCCATCAGGCGTCCGACGATTTTAACGCCTTGCCCCTGCAGGACATTGAGGTCGAGCGTGGTCCGGTCTGATGTGCCGACAAGCTGCGGCGACGGGACTCTTCGGGCGCGGTCGGGGTCGTCAGCCTCTTCGATGCGCTGGTCGAGCACGCCCGTCGCAAGCATCCACCATTGAATATCGCGACCTCGATAGATGCGCGGCAGCCGGACGTGTTCGCCCACCGCGAGCGTGACAGGCCGGCCGCTGAGCTGGATCTCCTGCGCCAATTGCAGACCTGTCGCCGATGCCCCAACCACCAGCACCCCGCCAGGGACAAGCTGCCCGGGATTGCGGTAGGAGTGAGCCGAGAGTTGTTCGATGGCGGCTGGAATGGCCTCGGCCAGTCGCGGAACAACCGGCTTGTTGAAGGCACCCGTGGCGAGCACCACGGCTCGGCACAGCCAGCCCCCATTTTGGGTTTCCACCCGAAAGCCGTGGCTGCTCTGCTCAACTCTGTTGACTGCGGTGCGCGTTAGAACCGGTGCTGATGTGTATGTGGCGTAGTCGGAAATGAAATCGGCGATCTGCCCGGCGCTCATGTAGCCGTCCGGGTCGTCGCCCTGGTATGGGTAGTCGGGGAGCCGCGCCATCCAGTTGGGCGTGAGCAAGCGCAGCGAATCCCAGCGTTCCGTGCGCCAGCTATTCGCGACTTCGCCTCGCTCGAGAACCACATGTCTGAGCGAGTGCTGGCCCAGCAGATAGCTCATCGCCAGGCCTGAGTGACCGGCACCGATGACGACGACGTCAACGGTGCCGGCGATCCCGCGCGATGCGCTTTCGCTCATCAGGATTTGCTCGAGGTGACCGTTACATCGGTCGGGTTGGTGATCACGTCAAAGACGGCCGAGCGCTTCTGCGACTGCGCGACGAGAGCGGCGATGTCTTCCGCGCTGGCGTCCGCGTCGATGTCGTAGTGCACTTTGATGCCGTCGAAGCCGTTGCGCACGTCCGGATCGATGCCGAGGATGCCCTGGATATTCATGCCGGCTTCGAGCGTGGCCTTGACCGAATGGAGCTGGATGTTGCGATTTTGCGCAACAGCCGCGATGCCCGCGGTCAGGCAGCCGGCCAGGCCGACCAGCACAAATTCGACGGGTGTCGCACCCTTGTCCTCGGACGCAAAGATTTCCGGGTGATCGGACTCGAACTTGTAGGTCTGGCGATGCTGCTGTTCTGCGCCCAGGCCGAAGAATCCGTCGACTGTGGCTCGGTTGTGGGTCCCCTTGACCCATTCGCTCGTCGCGCGCCACTTGAAGCGGGCGGCCTCGGGGGCATCCTTCAGCGCCTCGCGGGCGCCAAGCAAGGCGGCCACGTTGACACCATTGGTTGCGATTTCCGTGTGCTTGTTCATAGGTCTTACTCCTGTTGATGAATGAGGGTCCAACTTTTCAGCGGACGCATTGTCTTCCCACGGACGGGTTGTACGCAGCATGGGAGTGGGCGTGGGATCGCCTGGCTTCGCTCAGAGAACCGGCCTCAGCTGTCGGATGAGAGCCTTTTTTGGCGCGGTGTAACCGGCCAGCCAATGTCCTTTTGAATTTCCATCGGCAGGCTGTTCAGAACGCGTTCGGACTTTCGTGCTTCACGGGCGTTTTTGATGGCCGCCCCATAGCGCGCGACCGTTTCAAACACTGACATGTTCTTCTCCTGTAGAGCTTTCGGTGTCTCGGGCTATGCCAACGCAGCCGCTCAACGGTCTGTTAAATGCTCCACATTTGTATCTGCAAGGTTGCACCGAAACTGTCGTTTGGTAACAGAGGTCGCACATCTCGAAACATTTATGCTGTCAGAGGTTCGATCGCAGGTGTCGATCGATGCGGTAGTCTCGCAGCCCGCCAACGCCAAAAGAGCGAGAGCCGGGTCGAAGATTGAACCTCTTGTTCATTCACTTCGTAGGTCATCCGTGAACGCTTGAAAGTGACCATCAGCGCTAGGGGATGTCGGGGAGATTTGGCGCCGTTACGACCCGTGAACTCGACTTCATCGTCAGACCTTCCGGGCGGAGTATCCGCTGGCGTTAGATTATGTGTGGATTCGTACGGGCAAGCGGTGCACGAGGCTTACGGTGGGTGAATCTCTTCCGATGTCGGCCCTTTCAAAAGAGCGCCGGGCACCAGCTTGTGGTGAACGGGTGGGTAGTCGGCGGGGGTGGGTGGCGCGATATCTTCGACGCCCGGTTATGCTGGCGGCGACGCAACCGAATTCAGACGCCACACGGCGAAATTCAGCGCAGTGGCGAACGTAACCCACACAAGGTAAGGCACGAGCAGCAGCGCGGCGACAAAGTGGATAGGGTAGAAAAGCATGATGGTCGCGATGATGGAAATCCAGACCAGAACGATATCAACGAAGCCGAGATCGGGGCGGTGCAGACCGAAGAAGAGCGGCGACCACGCGGCGTTGAGAATGAGCTGCAATGCATAGACCGCCACGGGCAAGCCGGCGCCGGCGAAGCCGGCCTTCCGCCAGATCATCCACCCGGCAACCGCTATCATCAGATAGAGGACCGTCCATACCGGCGCGAAAAGCCTGTTCGGGGGCCTCCACGACGGCTTCTTCAGTCGCTCGTACCATTCGCCGGGGCGAAACAACGCGCCCATGAGCGCCGCGAGGAAACAGGCGGCAATGAAGCAGGCGAGTCCGATGATCGAAGCAATGTCCATCTACCCGGCTTTATGGCCCATCGCCCTCCAAGGTCGACCGGCTCGGGGAAGTCGGCCATGCGCATTTGGCTTTTCTGTGCTCGATGGGATCTGCTCCGATCTCCCCCGCCTCTCCACGGCGACAAGTGTGACGGGCTGGTGCGGGGGATGCGAGCGCTCGTGCGGGCGCATTCCCTTTGCCCAGAGAAGCAACGCCTCCCAGTGAATGCCGACGATGACCTTCAGCGTCAGAAGAGGGTAAGCCAAGAAGGTAGCCGCCAGCCTCGCGTCGCTGAGCGGATGCCGCTTGCCCGAGAAACTGGCGACGATCAGAGGTCCCTGACCGTCGCTGCCGGTTATGTGAAGCGACACGGCCTCATCGGGCAGGCCGATCCGGAAGCGATATTGGATGCCCATGCCAATGAAAGGCGAGACATAGAAGCGCTTGACACAATGCTGCTCGACCACGCCTTGGCGTTCGCAATCCTCGACAGGGATGAGATACGTGTGGCGCTGCCCAAACGTATTGTTCACCTCATAGAGGATGGCGGCGAGATCGCCCTGCCAGCGGTAGCAGAAATAGACGCTGAGCGGATTAAAGGCATAGCCCAGCATCCGCGGCATCGACAGAAGCCGCACAGCACCGCCGTCGATCTCGATTCCGGCCATGTTCAGTTGGCGCTCGACATAGGCCTTGAGCGCGCCGCCGGAACCGTCGCCGTGGTCCCGGTCGGCAAAGCTCAAAAAATTGAACCGGTTGCGCGAGAAGAGCCATAGCCTTGCAGCTAGACTGTCGATCTCATCAAGGTCAAGCAGCAGAAAGAACATACGGTAGGACAGCCTGTGCCGGCGCGGTTTCAGGCGCTGGTGCATGACCCTGCCGGTATAAAGGGCTGATTGAACATCTGGCATCAGGCGGCTGCCAGATCAGGCCGCTCAACGGCTGCCGAAAGGTGGATCCTGCCCGATTCGTCGACCACATCCCAAGGGCGCCGCATGCCACCCAGCTCCTCGGCCACGGCAAGGCCGGACTGCAGTCCGTCCTCGTGAAAACCGGCACCGAAATAGGCGCCGCAGAACCAGGTGTTGCGGACCCCTTGGAGCGACCAAAGTTTCTTCTGGGCGCGCATCGCGGAGGTGTCGAATGCCGGGTGCTCGTAGATCACGCTATGTTTTACCGCGCGAGCCTCGGGTTCCATAGCGGGGTTGAGGGTGACAAACAGCGGCAGTTGGTCAGGCAGGGACTGCAGCCTGTTCATCCAATATGTGACCGAGAGCTGGCGGGTTTCACCGCGTGTTTCGGCAAGGTAATTCCAGCTCGACCAGGCCCGCTTCCTGCGCGGCATGAGGCGGGGATCCGAGTGCAGCACGGCCTCGTTTCGACTGTAGCCAAAGCTACCCAGCAACTGCTTCTCCTCATGGCTCGCGTCGGGAAGCATGGCCAGCGCCTGATTGGCATGGGTCGCTACCACCACCTGGTCGAAGCGTTGCTCGACGCCGTCAATATCGGTGAGCCATACCGCTCCCGAGTTCCGCGCAATGCAACGCACGCGACGCCCCAGGAATATCCGGCCGGTAAATCGACCAGCCAAATTCTCGACGTAATTGCGACTGCCGCCATCAACCGTCCGCCACATCGGCCGGCCGGCAAACTTCAGCAAGCCGTGATTGTCGCAGAACCGGATAAAGGCGGCGGCCGGGTAGTTCCCGACTTCAGCCGCCGGCGTCGACCAGATCGCGGCTGCCATCGGGTACAGGTGGTCCTCGCGAAATGCTGCACCATAGCCTTTGGCATCCAGATACTCGGCAAGGCTGCTCTCGCCGATCCGTGAAATGTCGTAGGGCGCTTCGCGATAGAATCGAAGCAACTCCCTGAGCATCTGCCAGAACCGTAGGCGTGTGACGTTGCCGGGATGTGCAAGAAGACCGCCCAACCCGGTCCCGGAATATTCCAGGCGGCCGCCGTCCAGCGAAACCGCAAAGGACATCTCGGATGGCTTGGTGCGCACACCTATATGGGCAAAAAGAGCCGTCAGATTGGGATAGGTTACCTCATTGTAGACGATGAATCCGGTGTCCACCTGGGTTCCGCCGGCATTGACAGTGTTGCTGTGGCCGCCAAGCCGAGTATCTGCCTCGAACAACGATACGTTGTGGCGCTGCGAAAGCAGCCACGCCGCCGACAGTCCGGATATCCCACTGCCGACGACCGCTATGTCCATCGGACGATCCGTGACCAGGCGTTTGCCCGCTGCCGTCATACGCACGCTCCAGTTTCCAGTGGAAGGGGTTGCCCTCCTATCCTAACTTCAACTTCTACGCGGCCGCGGGCGGCATGGATCACAGTCGGGTGGAATGCCGCGGACCTTGTGATCCGAACGCCCTGGCAGCGCGTATCAGGGCGCATGTATGCATCGAGATACGAGTTCATTGCCGGCACGGTTTCGCGTACGTTCGATCGCACGAGGATCGAAATAGCGATGACCATGCGCACTGATACGGAGTCGCTGTCGGCCGAGGAAGCCAAGCGTCTGCTCTCCGCGGTAGCGGAGCGACGCGATCGCTCGGCTTTTGCCTTACTCTTTGGCTTCTACGCCCCGCGACTAAAGGCCTTTATGATGCGATCCGGCATGGCGGTTTCCAGCGCCGAGGACATCGCGCAGGAGACTATGCTGCTGGTCTGGAAGAAGGCCTCATACTACGATCCGGCGCGCGCCGGGGTCTCGACGTGGATATTTACGATCGGCCGCAACGTGCGGATCGATCGGCTACGCCGGGAAAGCCGACCTGCGGCCGTTGCCAGCGCTTTCGACCCCTCGGACGAGCCCGACAGCCCGGTTTCGGGTGAGGCGGCTGTGATCGCCACAGAGCGCGAAGAACGCGTGCGCTCTGCGGTTGCCCTGTTGTCTCCCGAACAGGCCGATATCCTGCGGCTGTCATTCTTCGGCGACAAACCTCAATCGGAAATAGCGAGCCAGCTTCGCATCCCGCTCGGTACCGTTAAATCGCGCGTGCGGCTGGCACTCAGCCGCCTTCGCCTGATCCTGGACGACCTCAAATGATCAATCATCATCCAAGCGACGAGACGTTGCTCCGCCAAGCCAGTGGCGCCCTGGAGGCCGGACCGCGAATCGTTGTGGCGGTTCATATCGGCGGTTGCCCGGTCTGTGCCGAACGAATTGCGCAATTCGAAGCCACAGGCGGCTTTTTCCTCGACGAAATAGAACCGCAAGCGATGAGCGAAGATGCCTTGGACCAGCAGATGGCGAGGATCGAGGTCGACGGCGAAAGGCCGGAGGAGCATCCAAGGCCGCCGCGCGCCGATATCGGCATCCGCCTGCCTGCGGCTCTGGATGGGTGCGGCGTTGGTCCATGGCGCTGGATCGGTCCCGGAGTGCGCTGGAGCCGGGTGACGGTCCCGCAAGATGCTGGAGCAAATGTCATGCTGCTGAAGGTGGCGGCCGGGCGCAGGATGCCGGAGCATAGCCATTCCGGCTACGAGTACACTCAAGTGCTGAAGGGCTCGCTTTCCGACGCGCGTGGCCGCTACGGTCCTGGCGACCTGGATGAGGCTGACGATGAGGTTCAGCATCAGCCGGTCGTAGACGAGAGCGGGGAGTGTATATGCATCGCCGCGCTTGAGGGGCAGATGAGGCTGCGTGGCTTCTTTGGACGATTGATCCAACCTCTGCTTGGCGGCTGAGACGTTCCATGAGCGTCGCTACCCCCCTCGTCCTTGCTGCTATCTGTCTTTCGGTGACCATGGTGGCGGCGTGGTCTATTGCACTGAGAACGGATCGGTCGGGGTGGATCGACGCGATCTGGTCATTCGCCGTCGGCATCTTCGGCGCTTTGGCGGCACTTCTCGTTTCGACCGGTGACAGCTCAGTGCATCGGCAGTGGCTGGTCGCCATTCTCGCACTCGCCTGGTCGCTGAGGCTAGGCCTCCATATCGCCAACCGGACCGCACGCAGCGGCCACGACGATCCGCGCTACCGTCAGCTGAAGGAACAATGGGGCTCCAGCTTCCGCGCCAGGTTGTTTTGGTTTCTGCAGGTCCAGGCCGCGGCCGCTTTCCTGCTTGTGCTGTCGATTGTAGCCGCTGCCTACAATCCCGCCTACGCCTTCGGTGCAAATGATTGGGCCGGTGTAATGCTAATGCTGCTGGCGGTAGGCGGCGAGGCGACGGCCGACCGCCAGTTGAAGGCCTTTCGAGCGGACCCCGCCAACAAAAGCCGGGTCTGCGATGTGGGCCTTTGGCACCTGTCGCGCCACCCCAACTATTTCTTCGAATGGCTGGCATGGCTCTCCTATGTGGTGATCGGCATCGATCCTTCAGGTGGCTATGCATGGGGATGGATCACGCTGGCCGGCCCTGTCCTGATGTACTGGCTGCTTGTCCATGTATCGGGCATCCCGCCGCTTGAGGCTCATATGCTGCGCTCGCGTGGCGAGCCTTTTCGCCGCTACCAGACGCGCGTCAATGCGTTCTGGCCAGGCCCACCAAGGGCGGCTGCCGCCGATTGGAGGAGATGAGGATGAGCCTGATCGCATCCGCAATCCGCGCTGTCGAGCGCGCGCCGTTGCCAGACGCCGCCACCCGCTACGGCATTGAGGTTCTCGTCGGTCGGACACGGCGGCGGCTGGCGGCGGGGCCCTCAGTCGACGACGGGCGCTTTGCCAAAGACATGGCTGGCCGCTCCATAGCCGAGCACACGGCAGCAGCGAACGAGCAGCATTACGAGCTGCCGCCGGCGTTTTTCGCGCTGACGCTTGGTCCCCGCCGCAAATATTCTTGCTGCCTGTATCCGACGGGGAGGGAGACATTGGCCGAGGCGGAGATCGCCGCGCTGGAGCAGACCGTTGACCATGCAGGGCTTCGCGACGGTCAGTCGATCCTCGAACTCGGCTGCGGCTGGGGTTCGCTGACGCTGTTCATGGCGCAGCGTTTTCCTTCGGCCCGAATCGTGGCGGTGTCGAATTCGACGCCGCAACGACTTTACATTCAGGCGGAGGCGGCAGCACTCGGGCTGCGCAATATCGAGGTCATCACCGCTGACATGAATGAATTCCAGCCGCCAGCGCGGTTCGACCGCGTGGTATCGGTTGAAATGTTCGAGCACATGTCTAACTGGCGCGACCTGC
Source organism: Mesorhizobium sp. P2_B5 (assembly GCF_056404775.1). Taxonomy (NCBI): domain Bacteria; kingdom Pseudomonadati; phylum Pseudomonadota; class Alphaproteobacteria; order Hyphomicrobiales; family Phyllobacteriaceae; genus Mesorhizobium; species Mesorhizobium sp. P2_B5. The sequence continues at coordinate 1,260,448 of NZ_JBFUDJ010000001.1, forward strand.
TCGACCGTATCCGAACCTGGCTCCAGCCCGAAGGTCGGCTGTTCGTCCACATCTTCAACCATCGCCATAGCCCTTACCGCTTCAATCATCACGATGAAGCCGACTGGATCGCTCAGCACTTCTTCACGGGTGGCATCATGCCGAGCCACAACCTTATCAGCCAATTCCCGGATTGCTTCTCGATCGAGCGCGATTGGCGTTGGAGCGGTTTGCAATACGCACGCACTGCCCGCGACTGGCTCGCGCGCTTCGACGCGAACCGCGGCCCGATCGACGCCATCCTTTCGTCTGTCTACGGCGCTGATGTGTCGCTCTGGCGTCGGCGCTGGCGGCTGTTCTACTTCGCCACCGAGGGCCTGTTCGGCCATGCCGGGGGCAAGGAGTGGGGCGTTAGCCACTACCTGCTCCGGCCGGCCGGCTGACATGCCAGGGCTCGCGCGCCTTTGGCAGCGGATCGCCGCCTATGCCGCGCATGACGATCCGCTGACAGCTGCCGCTAACTGGATTGCGCTCGTTGTCGCCTGGAACCAGCCCTTCTACCCTCTCTATCTATGGGCGGTGGTCGGCGCCGATAAAGTCGCGCCGTCATTTCTCACTTTTGTGTCGACGCCCTTCTTTCTCGCCGTTCCAGCAGTTGCCAGGCAATATCCGCTCGCCGGGCGCCTCATGCTGCCGCTGACAGGCATCGCCAATGGCATCCTCAGCACCAAGGCGTTCGGTATCGGGTCGGGGGTCGAGATATTCCTCGTTCCTTGCGCGTTGATCGGCGCTGCTTTGTTCAGGCCTTGCGAACGGCCAGTCGGGATGGCTGTCGTTGCGCTCTGCGCTGCGGCCTACTTCATACCTGAGCGCGTCTTTGGTCAGCCACTGGCCGACTATAGCGCTGCCGACAATAGCGGCATGGTCGGGCTCAACGCCTTGAGCGCCGCGACATTGATCGTGTTTGTCGGCTTGCTTTTGTCGGGCGCCGTCGCAAAGTCTGAGGAGCCCGACATCAGGCGCCGCGCAGAAAATAGCGGGTCAGCAGAAAACCAAGAACCGCCGCCACCGCGCTGAGCAGAGAACCCCAGCAAATATCGGCCACCGTGATGATAGTCGGCCAGCCGCGTACGGTTGCCTGGTTGGTAAGATCGTAGGTCGCATAGGCGAAGAACCCATAGAGCGCGCCATAGACTGCCGCCGTCGTCCACTTGCCGGTCGAGAACGCCGGCGCGGTAGCAAAGACGATGATGCCCCCGATGTAGATCAGATAGAACAGGGCAGCCGGCGCGAGATTGACGTCGTCCACCAATATGTCCGCGAGATAGCGGCGGTAGAGGCGCTGCGACATCGTGGTTAGCCAGACTGCATCAATGGCAAGGAAGGCGACCAGGGTGGTTGCATAGGCGACCGCGTAGCGGATCATGAAGCTGTTTCCTTTGCACTCGATATCTTGGCCTTGTCTTTTATGGACTGGTAAAGGATCAATGCCCGGTCTCGTGCGGCGCCATGATCAATGATCGGATTTGGGTAAGTCTTGCCGAGCTCTATTTTCGCGTGTGCTAGCAAGGCAGCTGGCGCCTCCCACGGCCGGTGGATGTAGCGGTCGGGCAAGCCAGCGATCTCCGGAACATAGCGGCGTACATAGCCGCCATGCGGGTCGAACTTTTCGCCCTGAAGGACAGGGTTGAAGATTCGAAAGAAGGGCGCGGCATCCGCGCCTGATCCGGCTACCCACTGCCAACTTGCGGGATTGTTCGCCGGGTCCGCGTCGACAAGAGTGTCCCAGAACCATCTCTCCCCTTCCCGCCAGTCGATCATCAGATCCTTGATAAGAAAGGAGGCGGTGATCATGCGCACGCGGTTGTGCATCCACCCAGTTCGCCAAAGTTCGCGCATGCCTGCATCTACGATCGGGTAACCCGTCATCCCGGTCTGCCAGGCCTTTGTCGCTCCGCGGTCGCGGCGCCACGTGAACCCCTGGAATTCGGGGCGGAAGCTGTGATCGTGCAGGTGAGGATTGTGAAATAGAAGATGATAGGAGAATTCTCGCCAGCCGATTTCCTTGCGGAATTGCGTCGCGCCGGCCTCGTCCGATCGCTGCAGTGCGGCGAATATTTGAACTGGCGTGACTTCGCCGAACGCTAAATGGGGTGAGAGGCGCGAGGTGCCCCGAATGGAGGGTATATCGCGTGGGTTTTCGTAGTCAGCCAAATCCTCGTGGTTGAAGGCTTGCAGTCGTTGCCGAGCACCGGCTTCGCCAGGGGTCCATCGATCTGCAAGCCCTTCCGCCCAATCAAGCGTTTTGGGAAGGAGGTCGAGGTCGTGCAGGGACAGGCCGTCGAACTTGCCCTCCCAGCCGTTGATTGATTTCGGGGCATCGATCGGATCGCGTAGGGCGCTCCCGTTATACAGTGCCTTCCAAAAAGGGGTGTAGACTTTGTAGTATCCGCCTGAGCCAGTCTTGAGCAGGGAGGGCTCGTGGAGCAGCGCGCCATCGAAGCTTTGCGCGATCAGCCCGGCTTCGCGAAGTTTCGTCTTCAGCGCCGAGTCTACTGCCGCTTCAGCCGGCTGGTAACGACGATTCCAGTACACACAATCCGCACCGCTCGCCGCAATGGCCGTGGCGACGACATCTCGTGTTCTGCCCCGAGCAAAAACAAGCTTCACGCCGGAAACTTCCAGGCTCTGCCTTAGCGCGACCAGCGAATGGTGTAGCCACCAGCGGCTTGCTGCCCCCATCGGCCTAGTTCGCTGTATGTCTTCGTCAAGAATGAAGAGCGCCAGAACAGGTCCATTGCGGTCGGCCGCAGCCGCAAGGGCGGCGTTGTCGCTAACGCGGAGGTCACGTCGAAACAGTACAATGGTCGGCGCCGAACCTGACCTGCCATTCATTGTGCGGCCCGATTCACTTTGCCGGCGTCCAACTGGTATTTTTGCAGATCACTCCGCCGATGACACAGCCTCGCGTCGTCAACCCTTTGCCGGCAACCCGTAGGGTCATCGAAAATGTGAGCTTTCGCTTGGGGTCATAGGCGGTCCCCTTCAACGTGCTGCCGGAATTCGGCTTGAGCGTCATGATCAGCTTGTCGCCAACGTCTTCGCCTTTACTGGTATCCCTGATCCAGAGATTGGTTGCGCACAGTTTCTCTCCGCAAGGAGCAATCTTGACGCGCGCATTGCCGTCGTCCCTCAACCACACACCGCGCGCGTCGGATAGAACGTCGGCATGCGCCATTGCTGAAACAAGCGTGGCCACTGCGAATGCAGTTATCCCTTTCATCGGCAAGGTCTCCGTGCGCCTTACTGCATTCTACGTCGCGACGGTGTGCGCGGATCACTTGATCTGCGGAAGCGGCCAAACGCCCCGCCACAACGCATCGGGGCACAATTGGCAGGTCCGTTCACGTAGACATCCGCAATGACCGCTTCGGTATGGCGACGTCCAGCTCAGTTACCAATGATGTCCGCTTTCTGGCAACGGCGCAGCTGCCTTCAACGGCCGGGATGAGGTGCAAAGCGGATATTCGCTTAAGCCCAACGTGCACCTCATCACCCGAACAATCGCATGCCACTCCGAGGGCTAGTCTCGACGGCACCTTTGTCACAAATAGTCGATGCCAAACCCAGATGTTTCGCTGACGTGTCGCCGGTGGGTTGCGTCACGCATTCATACCCTGGTGTGAATGGTAAGGCGGCCGACCCCATCGAGCGGTAGACATCTCGTACCGCAGTACCGGGCAGCCGAAGGTGCACTATGTTACGCAATGAATTCTCTCAAACGAATAGGGAAACCATGTGCAATGACTACGAGCAGCATATCGCCCGGGCCGAATATTGCCGGATGATGCAATCGCCTGCGCTCGACATTCCCAGCCATCAGACCGACCTGGATTTGTCGATGGCGGACGACATTCGAATCAACGATCCCGCCCCGATCATGCGCGCTGCCGGCGATATGATCGAACTCACGCGGATGACCTTTGCCTTTCCGCCATCCGGCCCTAAAGGTGGACCTATCTTCAACTTCCGCTCCGAGGGCCGCAATCTCGGCAACAGTAAAGCGCTGCCTCAAGCCACCCACATTCACAATGCTGACGACGGAGCCGGGACCAGACGTTGTACCCATCCACAATCGGCAGATTGTGGTGCTGCGTCCGGAGGGCTGGGCGGATTGAATACACCGTACAAAACCGAGACCGAGCTTTTGAAGGCGCTTCCAGCCGGTTCACTGGCGTCAAAACCGTACGAGAAGGAAGCGGATAAGGCTCAGCCCGATCCCGCCCCTGAGGTATTCATTGGCTAAACAGGAGAAAAAGACGAAACTGCAAGCGCGCAATAGCATCCGGAAACGCATGGTACCGACGCTTAAGGCATTGACGCAAGCAGGTGCCAGGTTGCTTCTTCATAAATTCCGGCATCGCCAAGCGAATGCGAAGACGCCAGAACGAAGCACAACACCATCACCTGCACTCATTGCCGAGTGGCCATTATCGCCTGCAGTGACACTCGGCTCGTCGGTACGCATGAAGGGGATCGAACGCGAATTACGCGCCCGTCTGCCGTTTGCGGTGCGGAAACACGTCAAAGCTGAGACTGGTCGCATCGCATTGTGCATGGGCGAAGACGATGCAGACGAGTTCAAGGCTGCCTCGACCAAGATCTCCATGGCGCTTGAGGGCATCGAAGCGCTGCCGGTGCTTCCCCGCGAGGCAGAGGATGTCCTCACGATCTCTGCGCGCGAGCGGCACAAATGGCTGAAAGACGGTCGACTGCAAAGCATCGGCACGCGCACTGTGAAGATGCGCGGGAGATCGAAGGCTGTTACCTTTCATATCTTCGATCCAAAGCACATCGAGGACATCCTTGACCGAGATCTCCCAAGCGTTTGGCGGGACGAGGATGCACAGGAGGTTGCAGAGAACAGGCGACGCGGTGCCGGGAAAGCAGCGCTTACGCGGGCGGGCAAAGGCATCGGAACGAAGGTTCACGTTTCCAGGAAACCGAAAGATGACTCCCCCTCGCCTGAGTTGAAGGGCTGGGACGCGTTCGAAGACGAAGGACTGCTGCGCTAGCATGGCTGGCCATTCCATCGTTCAGCGGTCGACGTTGCATCACCCAGAGCGTCGGCGCCTGAGAAGGCCTGCAATCAATTTCCGGCCACTCTTGCGCGGGACAAGTTCGATATCGCTAACCAGCCTTGCGCTGTTCCAGGGTAATCTTTCAGCTGGGGCCCCGCGAAGATTGCCGCGGCCTCGCCTGGCATGGACTGGCTGAATTGGATGCGGCGCCCTTCTGGTATCATCGCGGCCAGTATCTCGCGCCGGTCTTCCAGCGGCATGTCTCGCAAATCGTGGCCGTTGAGGTGCAGAAGGTCGAAGGCGACGAAATACAGATCATGCTGCCGCTGGGTAATCGCCTTGCGCAGCGCAGCGAAGTCGGACAACCCGGCATCGTTTAGAACGATGATCTCTCCGTCAATGATGGCGCTTTGCACCTCATCGAGTTCGCCGGCAGCCTTCGCTATGTCGCGGTATTTCGACGTCCAGTCGAGGCCACGTCGGGTGAAGACGCGGACCCCGCCGGCATCCTTTCACAATCTGCGATCGATAACCGTCGAACTTGACTTCGTGAATCCAGTCGTCGCCTTCGGGAGGCTTCTCGACAAGGGTCGGCAACAAAGGCTCGACGAATTTCAAACGCAGCATCAACACACCCACAACCCGGCGAGTTAATTAGCATGCGCTTGATTAGTTCCGGAAAATTTTAACGGATCATTGACCGCGCTGTCCCAAAATAGGACGGCGCGGTCAAATCACCAAACCGACTGCGCAGGCGGCTCCGGCAGGCTACGCCCTACCCAGCCCAGTGTGTCGGAGCCGCTTCCACACACATCTAAATACCAGAAATGGTTGAATTAACGGTTACGGCACGTGGTTTCTAAAAGGGGAATTCAACGAGGTTGGGAAAACAAAAAAGCCCGCCAAGGGGCAGCGGGCCTAAGGTTGACGAGGGTAAGGGTTTGAATTCTCTCGTCGCAAGATAGTTTAGCTGAAGCTTACATTTGGGGCAATTAGTCCTCCTTAAGGTCTATCGGCCCAACCCCTTCTCCACTCGACGAAGAGGTTAGATCCGGCAGGGAGCGATTGAGCAGTTGCAAAGGGCGCAATCAGCGAATTCTGGCCACTGTTGCCAGTTCGCTACAGCGAAGTTTTTGGCAAGCTAATATAACCTTCGTCAGCGCTGGGGCGCCGGGTTGTTGGCTGGGGCGCCGGGTTTGTTGGCGGGGGCCAATCCTTGGAATCCGAGCGCAGGTATGAGGGAGATGGCCCGCTGACTTTGGTCGGCGGGTCTTTCTTTTTGGGGACGCGTAGAACGTGGCGCCGCCGGCAGAGAGAGGCACAAGAGAAGCCCGTTTTCACTATCATTCCGTATCATCGACGCAACCCACCTTGAGAGCTTTGATACGACGGTGTTGGCGATGACTCTGAGCACTTTCGCGTGATGGTTGGTGCCCGCAAATACAAGAAATGCGGGCTCTGACAGTCCCGTCCTTGGCCTCGCCGTAGGCGTTCAGGCTGGTGTCTGGCGTGTAGATCAGTCCGACATCGCTGCCCTTGCATTTCTTGCATCGAAGCTTGGGTCTGATATCCCATTCCATTGCCGGCGCATCTGGGCCGAAGCGGTTGCGAAGCGTCGCAAGGTCCAGCGCCTGCTTATAGTGACAGACCGGGTTATGGCAGAACGCCGTCACCGTCAGAGTTGCGTTTTCCGCAACTCACTGTTCGCCTCTCGGCGGCGTTTTCCACTGTCTAGCATGCCGGCATAGCACCAAATATTAGACCGCTTGCCATCCGCTCGGCCACATAGGAATATCGTCCTCGTTGCGGCGAACCCTTCAACGAAGATCGCCAATGGCCAGGACCAAACCTTCAAAACAGCTTTCGCAGGACGAGATTGACCGCTTCCTCGTGGCAGCAGAGGCGCTGCACAAAAGCATCGTCGGTCCCCTCCTGGCGTACCACAGCGAGCACTACCGCGCCCTTCGTGAGGTCCACGGACCGCTGTTGAAATCGATTGAGACCATCACAGGCAAAATGGCGTCGTTTATTCGGTGGATCGGTCCGTCCATATGATTTCAATTTGATCGAGTTGCGACTCAAAAAAGGTTGCAGAAGGGACCGGCGTTCCTCCAGGTTTTTCGTACCGCAACCGGCTGTTCCAAAGTGCAGCCATAAGTTGCGATGTACGCCAAAGGGATGGCCGATGCTTTTTTCGTCCGCCTTGGAACTTGTCTCTTTCATCGAAGTTTTGATTGGCTTGGTCCCCTCACCGAGCGTCTGGGAAGGGAAGCTCGTCGATTGCGCCCTCAAGAGGCGGGCTTCCTCTCATTGCTGCGGGCTGGCATGCCTCAATCGCACTTCGGCCTGTTGGAAGGTGTGGATTAGAGCTTCCTGTGCTTCGTCCAATACGCTCTGGCTATATGCGTCTACAGGACCGAATGTATGGAAGTCGGCAAGCAAAGCGGTCTTCAGCGCTAGAAGGTGGCTGACAGGGTCTTTCTGGCTCATCGATATGGCCACAAGTTCCGACCGCATGAAAAGTTCAAGGGCAATAATTCTGCCCTGCAAATGCTCGTCCATTGTTGGCACTCCTCTCAAACTTGCGACCAAGATCATTCTTTGGGCAGGCGGGAAAATCATCATTCTGCCAGCAGGCAGGTCACGAAACCCATCAAGGATCACCGCCACGCCAATGCTGCAGGTGGGTGAACACTTCACTGACGATGAAGGGACTAACGATCGGCTAATTTCCAACTGAATGACCACGTCCATTGTTTCCAGCGTCAGACCTTTGCGCGGTTGATAGGGACTTCAGTCGTAGTTGCTCGGCCCCGAATAGGCGTTAGTTTTCTAAAGCTTCGGGGACTTTTGGGCATTCATGATCATCGAGTTATTTGGGCCGCCTGGTGCAGGCAAGACCACACTTCTTCGCAGCCTCTGCCGGGGGATGGCGGAACACGGCATCAACGTGAAGACAGTGAACGGGTACCGCCGGATTGAATATTGGTCGGCCCAGGATGACGGCCCGGAGACGCGCCATGCCTTTGGGCGTATTGGCAGAAAGATTGCCACCTCCGCTCCTGTCTTGTTATCGACCTTGCCAAAGGACAGTGTCGCGGCGCGGCTTCTAGCATCAATCCCTCTACGAAGCCGCACATGGTCATGGCGCATGAAGGTAGACATTGCCCTACTGTGCGAGTCCTGGCGTAAAGCGCAGGAATCAGAAGATTACTTCATTTTTGAAGAAGGTCTAATCCAGGCTTTGTGTGCGCTGGTTTTGCTGGCGCGAACGCGAAGCATTGACATGGTCCGTCACTGCCTGGCGTTCCTGCCGCGACCGGACCTCCTTATCCAGATCGACGCCCCACAGGAAACGTTGCGCCGCCGTCTTATGGATCGGCATGGTCGGCAACCGCTCCTCGAGGTCCTCCTGTTCGAGCTTGGCGTGGACAGGGGCTTGAAGCAGGCCGATATCTCAAGGGAGATCGGAGAGTGCTTGCGCGAGGACGGATGGCCCCTGCTACAAGTCAACAGCGTCGACCCTCATTATTTCGATAAGGTCATCAAGCGAGTCTTGGCTCCAGTCAGCACCGTATGGGCGCTGTGCGCCTCCTGGCGGCTCTATGTTGTCTTTCTCGACACGTTGCCGGTATAGGTCTAACTCGACCTGCTTCTGCGCTTCTCGTGCCAGCCTGTAGTCCTCGTGCAGCGGTTGAAATCGAATCTGACCATCACCGGGAAGAAGGCTGAGTTCGTCAGTGGAAACAGCACAGGGTCGGTTCGGCCGCCTACGGCTGGGTAGGGACTTCAGTCGTAATTGAGTCATTACTAATGTGCCTATAGCCTAGGCACTGCGGGAGGGACGATCCAATCATAACCCGCAGTGACCGGTGCGGCCTGCACCCCCAAGGAGAGCCCCAGGCCGCACCGGCCATACCCCCTCGGTAATTTGAAGCCGCGAGCATTCGCCCTATGTGCTTACCGCAGAGCATTGGGATTGGCATGACCGAACCGACTAACGCCGCAGAAATGGCGAACGCTGCGAGCATTGACCCGTGGACGTTTCGCGAGGCTTTGCGCCGATTCCATCATCGCCCTACCGGGTCTGGAAACATCGCGATAGCGTGTTCCCTTGCCGCTTTGTCGGCATAGAACATTTCCGTGCCCACAGTGCCCTGTCTTCCATACCAGATGACAGTGAAGCCCATCACTCGCTGGGTCCTTCTTTCACCGCTAAGCCGGGATCATCCGAGCCGCTACAACCTCATCGACCATAACACCACCAGTGCCACCACGATGCCGACGAAACAGTATGCGACCCAGACGCTGGTCACAGATCCACCTCAATCCACAAATCCAGCGCTGCCCTGCCGTGCCGCCGTGATTATCATCCTAAGCCCATCCGCCTGCACGGTTCTGGATTGCCTGGAGGATGACCTCGAATACGCTCCCGACCTGGCGCATTGTTGAGGCTTCCAGCCCCGAACGCGCGCCGCGGAAGGCCGAGCGCGAAATCGCCAGCCCCACTGACGTCTATCAGACGGGCCGATCAGAACTCTTCTTCTTTCGTTCGAAAAGCGCAACTTTGGCAGGGTACCCAATCCGCACCCTTGTCTCGCATTGGCTGCAGGTGAAAGCGGAAATAACTTTAAGCCAAGAGCCCTTCTTGACGATCAGACAGCCGCAGTTTGGGCATTCAAATTCCAAATCCTCGTCTCGCATGTCATCTGAAATAGGCATTGCAACTCCCAATACGCAAACAGTGCCGATGCGGAGGCTTCGGTCCGCGGTCTCATTAACTTTGCGGTCGTCGTGCGGTTCCTGGAGCACACAAAAATCTCGCGCCAGGAAGTGGCAGCGGGCCAGTTGGGGTAGTCCTGTCCGCTCATCAAAAAACCCGCTGCCGGACCTTGAGGGGTTAGACGGCAGCGGGCCTCGATCGTCCACGGAGGGCGATCTGCAGTGGACAAGAAAGCCGTTCAGCCCACCGCAAGAAACCAACTGCAAGAGCGCGTCCGATGTTCCAACCAGACCAAAAAAAAAAGCCCGCCGGCGCGAGCCAGCGGGCTTGACTTTTGAGTTGGCCTATTTGCCCATCTGCGTTGCCATCTTGCAGAAATCTGCGTGCGACTTCGCGACGGCTTCGTCGGCACACTCCTTCAGGATGGCGGCCCGGTCGTCCGCACTCATGGCCGTCCACGCGGCTTTGGCGTCCGCTTCCGACTTCATGGTCTTCATGCCGGCGTCGGTGAAGAAGGGCGACATTTTCGCCGGATCATCCAGCGCAGAAGTGCCGGTGGAACTTCCGGCGAAAGCCGAGCCGGTCATAAGAGCGAGCGATGCGCCCAGAACGAGCATTTTCGAGTTCATGAAAATTCCTCCTGATCGACGTTAGACTGCTTAAATGCAGCCGTGCTAATGCAATGTCGACTAGGAGAAAAGGTTTCCAACAGAACCTGAAATTGTAGCACTCGCTTCCGATATGCATCGAGCCTCCGCTTCGAGGGACTAGCGCGCAACTATCAGCCCCGGCGGTGTTCGATCGTTAGGTGGCGACAAGCCCTCGGATCGAAGCCAACGGGCTTTAAAACTGAATGGCCCGCGTGTTCGGTCAAGGCGGCGCGGGCCGACCATGATGGATTCATCTTGGTCACCGGCAAACGCTGAGGGAGCATGTGCCGGTGAGTCACAACAATCTTGGTGACGGGACGTTCCGGCCATGCATAAAAAAGTCCGCTGGTTCGAGCCAGCGGGAGAGAAGCTTTCATCAATGGATAACGAGGTTGCAATTCTCGTCGACGATTAGCTGAAGCTTACATTGGATCAACTAGTCCTTACGACCTATCGCAACCCTTCGAGGAACCAGAACTTAGCGCGTGGCTCTGGCGATCTCATTTCGCCTCTGCCAATGCTGTTCAAAAAGACGAGCTTGTCCGCGTAGCCGATCCGAACATTCTCGTCACATCCCGCTGGCAGCGCTTTCAACCGAACGAGAATTGCACCCACCAGGCTAGGCCTTCTGGTTAGCCGCCCTATAGTCGGCCTCCCACGGCAACGCGTCAAAGTCGGGCTTGTGCTTCGCCGCACGATAAGTGTCCTGGGTGACATAACTACCTCTGGAACCCTCCATGATACATGCAAATGGCGGATTTCCTGGACAACGGTAAAGGCCTGATGCGGTCGCGTTGTCGGTCATTCGGGGCTCCTTGGGCGAGCTTGAAAGCCCGCGCCTCTTCGGGAAGGACGCGGTCCGATCGGAGGCCCGATCTTCGGCGAGCGATGGAGGCACCACCCGCCGCAGGCCTCAACCATCAGCGGCGGCTAATGTTCCGTCAAGCCACGATTCTCCCAGCGGAACCTAGCCGGGCTGCCGGCGTTTCAACTGCTGTGTAACCAAGGAGGCCACGGCCATGGATTGGAACCGCGTTGAAGGTAACTGGAAGCAGGTCAAGGGCAAGGTCAAGGAGCAGTGGGGCAAGCTGACTGACGACGATCTGGACCGCATTGCCGGCAAGCGAGATCAGCTCGAAGGAAAGATTCAAGAGAGGTACGGTATTGAGAAGGACCGGGTCCGGAGGGACGTCGATGACTGGTACTCGATGCAAGGTTGGTAGATCCGGATCTCTATTCAAGACCTGTAATTTCAAAGGGCGGCCGATATGGGCGCCCTTTCTGTTAATTCACTCATCTCTCCAGATCACCCGCCGCTCCCATCGAATCTCAACCAGGCGCCGGTACCGGATCATCACTTGCTCTTGCCCCACCGGGTGGAACAGCTCCGCGGTCATTGATTCATTGCGGCCGCATTTTTCGCAACGAACCTTTGCTCGCACCTGATCAATCGAAACGTTGCCGATCACCTCGCACAACTCTTTCGGTTTGTAGAACCGCTTGATGTTGCAATGCCCGCACCGGATGCGTGCTACCTGCCCGGCGTCGTGGGCATGCAATAACGTCCAAGGGACGCCCTTCGGCCACTTTTCTGGTTGCTCCGGCATACCTGGAAGTGGGGAGCATTTTCCCATCTCGTCAAGGCGGGGTTGACTCTTTTGTTCTTATTTTGTTCACTGTTGGCAGGATAGCCACAGGAGGCGGGTCGAGGCATCGAAGCAGCGCTGGCTGGTGCCACAGCGAACGGGAGAAATAGTTATGATTGAGGTGCTTTACCCCGCTGAAGGACGGCAGGACGAACTTACTTCCAACATCATGCGCGACCGTTCGGAAATCGAGAAAGCGGCCAAGAAGGCGTGCAAAATCTCGAACAAGCTCACGCCGGACGGCGCCATCTTTGCGACCGGCTGGATTATGACCGATCTGATCGTCAGCCTCATGCCCGATGAGGAAGAGGCAATGGAATTGTCCCGGATCGTGCAAGGCCAGATCGAGCGCGAATTCAAGACAGCCTATGCCAACCTGGCGCGCGGGACTGTGAATTAGCGCGGGGCTGTTAAATTAGGGCAACGCCATGTGCGGTCGCTACACCCGATATTTATCGTGGTCGGAAATCCACCGCCTCTACCGGCTGACGGCGCCGGCTGAGGTCGGCCGCAATGACGCTCCACGCTACAACATAGCGCCTACCGATGAGGTGCCGTTCATCACCGCCGGCGATGACGGCAACCACAAGCTTCGGACCGGCCGCTGGTGGCTGGTGCCGTTCTGGGCGAAGGAAATGCCCAAGGCCGCGATGTTCAACGCCAGGATTGAAGGCGTCGACTCCACACCAGCCTTCCGCGACGCCTTCAAGTCAAAGCGTTGTCTCATCCCCGCCGACGGGTACTACGAGTGGACGATATCACCAGCTGACAAGAAGCGAGACCCTTGGCACTTTTTCCAGCCCGGCCACGCGCCATTCTCATTCGCCGGGCTATGGTCCTACAATTCAAATCTGGACGTCACGAGTTGTACGATCATCACTGAACCGTCTGCGGCGCCCGTCAGCCAGGTCCACGACCGGCAGCCGCTCATTCTTGATCCCACCTACTATGACGCCTGGCTCGATCCCCAAACGCCAGCCGGCGACCTGAAGGATATACTCAGCCATGACATCAATGGGCAGTTACAGTTCTACCGGGTCGGCCGGGAGGTCAATGCGGCTGCCATCAACAAGCAGCCAAACGATCAGGGCTGATCGAACCGATCAAGCTGCTATGAGCGACGAAATCACACTGCCCAGGCAGGAGCACGTCACCGCGCCGGGAATTCAGCATCATTTCTGCGAGGATGGGGATGCGGCAAGGAAGCGGATGGGGCTTCGCTAAGCCAAAGCAGGCGCCGCATTGGTTCTGCACCCATCGCGGAGACGGTCAGCGATCCCTATTGGAGAAACGATGTCCGACAACGTTTTGCCCACCACGAGCAAGCCAAAGCTAATCGTCGTCGTTGCCTTTGACCGCGCCGACGACGGCGAACTCTTCACCGCTTTCGGCCCTATCGACCAGCAGAGCGAGGAACGCGCAACACGAACTGCCAAGGCATTGGCTGGCAAACACGCAGGCGTCATCGCGTGGAGCCGCGACGCCGATCCTGCGCTGGGCGACTATGGTCCGCCTACCACCCTCTTTGTCAGTGGCGATGTTCCAGATATGGAATGATCCATCGAGACCATCACCGCCAAGGCCGTATTCATCCAGTGGAACGGTACAGGGCCGGTAAGGCCGCCTACGGCAGAGTAGCGCCCCGGCTGTTAGCAGGAAACGGGTGGCGGTGGCTGTTGGCTGAGGTGAGATTGACCGAACTTCACAAGAGAGGTCTCCGATGTTTTCCCTGCTTCGCGCGTTTCATGTCCCGCAGAACGTGGCGATGGAGCTATTGACCATGTCGCCGTGGCCACACGAAAAGCCCATGAATGAGAATTCATTCGCCGCTTACGGAAGTGACTAAAAGCGAGCCTAGGCCGCCCGTCCGCCAGCATCTCAGAAGAGCCAATATCCCTCTGAGACGTTTAATCGGCCGGGTCTGTCGAATATACAATCGCCTTGCGCCGCAAAAATGTAGCCCGCTGGCTGTTGCCGAACCGCCGGCCGGGATGCGAGTTTCGCGTGACATATCAGTTCGAGGGTGACGCCCATGTCCATCCACCGAATTTCCACGCACCGAATTATTTCGGTGACGGCAGCGATCATGTTTGCCGCGACCGGCTTAGCCAACGCCCGGCCGGATACGCGCAAGATGAGTTGCGGAGAGCTTCAACAGATGATCCAGAGCCGCCACGCCGTGGTTCTGACCACCGGCCCGAACACCTATGACCGCTATGTCAGGCAGTTCGGCAACGAGTGCGACTGGCCGCAGGTGCCGATGTCGGCCTATGTCCAGAGCCGTGATGGCCACTGCCCACTCTACCGCTGCGACGAGCCGGTTGGCCGCATCCCATGATGGCGCCGGCCATTTTCATTCACTGCAACTACTTGTTTTGACTCCGCGTACCTTTTGGCCGGCGCCTGCCACCCGAGGTTCCCCCCTTGCGTCCGTCACTTTCCTGTTCCAGCCAAAACCGTCGAGCTTTTGGCAATTCGGCCGGACAAAACTATGATGGTGGCCTGCGGTTTTCAAAGATTGCCATTTTGTACGAATAAGTCAGGCGGATCTCATTGCCGCAACCCTCACATGTCAGAGACTTGGCGCTTTTGATCAGGCGACCTTTTCGGATCATCATTCGCTTGCAGTTAGGGCATTGGACGATCATATCGTCATCGTTCCGATCTCGTGAAAGTACCATGTGGTTTGCCTCCTGGCGGTTCGCAGGAAGCAAGCTGCATGCCGCACTAGCGTCTCTTTTCGAAACACTTCGCACGTCGCTGCCGTACTTAAGACTTTGCTAACGAACGTCGGAACCTTCGATTGCACGCGTAGCTAAAGTTGGTTGGATCGTGGCCAGGCGGGGAGCGAACCACGTCAGGAGGAGACAACAATGTCCAAAGGTGAAATTGGAACGTCTCAGACTCTACGGGCACGCATCGCCGAGCTCAAAACAAAAAAAGGCGAAGCGCCAATGTTACCGAGAACGATATGAAAGCCTTCCAAAAAGTAGCTGCTTTGATGGGATGCGATGCAGCTTCACTGCGGCTCAATGCCGATGACTTGATTGCTGCCTCCTTCGTTGCGGATACGATGAGCGAGAGAACATTAAACCGTAGCGCCGCGCGTCCATTTGGACGCAAAAAGGACGCCATAGGCCTTTGAATTGTCGCGTCCGAAAATCGATTTCCGCTTTCTACCATCCCGCTCCGCTTCGTCGGGGCGGGACGGCGAAGCCGGCATCATCGAAGGGAGGCAAACGTGAACCAGATCTCGTCCCGCAAACCGGAAGTCGATAACGCGGCATCCCGAATTGCAAACGACAATCATTCGGTTCCCGGTGGCTGCTCGATCTTTGACCTGATCGCAAATGAGGATGATTTCGCTGACCTTTCGCGGCGGGCAGAGCGCCGGGCCATTGCCATAGTTATCGCAATGGCGATCTGCCTGATCCTTGCACCGGTTGTCTATTTTGTCTTGGTCTAGGCGATCATGTACGAGCCCCACCCTCGCCGCCGGCACGATTCTGCATCGCATCGAAGATGACGTCGAACACGTTGCCGACTTCTTCGCTGATCTCTTCCAGGCTGATGCCTTCTTTTTCCGCCGCCCTAATAGCCTGATCGGCAAGGTCGGTAATTGCCGCCGGATCGTCGGTGAAGGCGTTCGGCAGGTGGTCCGCCATCCATTTTTCTAGGAAGTGGATTCCGCGCTTGCTCATTGAAGGAACCAAAAAGCGACCAGAACGGAGGAGGCAAGAAACAGTGCCGCGGCCGCTATCAATGCCCCCTTACTAACCTCCCGCGTTGGCTGAGGGTCGGGCACAAGTTTCTTACGGTTCGGCTGTTCGTTCATGCCAGATTAAGTTGCGTGAGCAAATTAGGTTCCGCTAATGCTCCACTGCTCGCAACTCGCCCCCCCATTCACGGCAGCGGCGGGTCGATCCCGCTTAACCGTATCGCGCAGTAGGCGGCCAAAATTTCTTCTAATTCTCCGCATGGCTAAAAACGACAGCGCCGCTTTCCTTGCGAATTTCAACGGCCACGATTCCATCATCTCCCTTCCGGGTTTGAAACATCGCGATAGCGTGATCCTTTGCCGCTTTCTCGGCATCGAACATTTCCTTGTCGACAATGCCCTGTCTTCCATACCAGATGACAGTAAAGGCCATTATTCGCTGGTCCTTTCTTTCGCGGTTAAAGCCGGGCTCATCTAAGCCGCTACAACCTCATCGACCATACCACCACCAGTGCCACCACGACGCCGACGAAACAGAATGCGACCCAGACGCTGGTCATGGATTGCTTCACTCAGCTAAGCGGGCAAGTCGGTGCCGCGGGTGCTCATCAGAAGATAAGCTCGCGGCGTTTATTAGGTTCCGCTTATGCACGTCCCCTACTCAGAACGTCGACTGCACGATCCATGAGGTAGGCGGGACTCTATTTCCGCACGATCCATTCGAGCATTTCGGGGTCAAACTCATCTTGGCCGGTCATTGACCGCACCATCTGTGCGGCCCCATCGCGCCATCTGTGCTCAGGAACGTTCTCTTCGCGAACCCAGGTTTTGAACGCCCTGCGGATCACATCGAAATCAAAAGCGGAAACGGTATCGCATTCTTCAGCTTGACCCACGATGCCCCCCGCGCTTTGGCCGGAGCACCTGAGGTGGCTTCCAAGCGCCCGGATGCCGTGAAAGACGGGCGACATGCAGATTATACGCGTGAAATAATGAGGCTTCGAGTCAATTCGCTCCGACTGAAGTCCCATACCTAACGGAAGGTTCGCTCTAGCGTAGGACACTCCTGGGTAGCGCCTGCAGGACGCGCAACAGCCAAGGCGGGCGCGGTGCTTGGGCGCCAGAGTCTACCCTATCTGGGGTAGAAAGCCCCACCCCAGACAGACTGAAGTCTTACTCCCATAAGCAAGCGGAACAATGTTTTTCAGCCTGAGTTGGAGAGAGGCAAGGGAGGCCGCAATGCCGATTTCAGATGACAAAAATGATCTGATCATCAGGCTTGACTGTCCTTATTGCTCACACCCGATCGTCAAGAAGGGCTCTTGGTTCAAGGTAATATCCAGGTTCAAATGTGCGGGATGCGGCACCCAGGTGCACATGGGCTATCCAGACAAACTTGCACTTTTCGAGCGGCATCAACGAACGCAAATTAGTTCCGCCACCGGCGAGGCTGACCAAGGGCGCGAAGCGGCGGAATCTTCGCTCAGGACTTCGACAGCAAATTGGCAGTTGGGCAATCGCAGCCATGCGTGAATATGGCGGGGAAGGACCATGCACGGGCGGGCTTGGGTGAGAGATCAGCGGCTCGCCGAAGCCGACGAACTCCGAGCGCAGATAGCGTTGCTGCAGCGCGAACTGGCCGAAAAGGCGGCTTGTTCTGTTGGGACGTTCAAGATGGCCGAGCTTGGCCAAAAGTTGCGTTTGCACAAATTTCGCCTGAAGCTTCTTGAGGGTTGTATTGCTGGATTGTCTGATCTTGGCTGCCCCCGAGAGGATAGACACGCGATAGGTTCTCTCCCACAACCTCAAACCGAGCCGCTACAACCTCATCGACCATAGTATCACCAGTGCCACCACGATGCCGACGAAACAGAATGCGACCCAGACGCTGGTCATGGATTTGCTTCACTCAGCTAGGCCGGCATCGTGGTGCACGATCGCGTCTAGGATAGCCTCGTAAACACTCCCGGTTTCTTCCTCAATTTCAACACTGCTGATGCCGATCGCCTTGGCGTCGGCGAATAGCTTTTGAGTGAGCTCGGCAACTGAGATGATGTCGGCGCCGACGGTCTCGGGGACGGCGGTCGAAATCCACTTATACAAAAAGTCGGTGCCGCGGGTGCTCATCAGAAGATAAGCTGACGACGTTTATTAGGTTCCGCGCGGATAGACATTCCGCTAGGGAAGAACGCATGCAGTACCGAAGAGAAACTAGAGCCGAACGATCTTATCGAGATGCAGGCGTATCCGCTGGCCTTCCGCAAATGAGAGCGCGAACGATTCCAGATCGAATGATCGGGTAAGTTCCTGGTCTTCCTCAACCACGCGGACAAACCACTCTCCGCAGGCTTCGACCACTTCGATGCAAGGCAAGGCCTTGCGAATTGGAACCACGTTATCCATCACAGCCTCCCTACGAA